>NZ_JFZT01000001.1 GCF_000632495.1 Candidatus Acidianus copahuensis
TTATCCACAATTTCTGGAGTAACCTCGACGTGAAATTGTATTCCTAAGACACTCCCTTTTTTAAAGGCCTGAAAGTACTTCTCACTATAAGCTAAAAGTTCACTTCCTGGAGGGAGAGAAAAAGTATCGCTATGCATTTGGAAGACCTTAATCTCATCTCCTAAAAAGGAAAATTTTCCTATCGTTCTTACCTTTTGTACACCAATTTCCGATCCATATGGACCTCTTATCACTTTACCTCCTAATGCCTCTGAAGCTATCTGTGAACCTAAGCATATACCGAGGACTCTCTTTCCTTTAGTATATGCCTTTCTTACAAGATCCATTTCTTTCCTTATATACGGATAATTTTCTGATTCATATACGCTTTGTGGCCCTCCCATTATTATTAACGAGTCAAACTCTTCATTACCCTTTATATCCTGTCCTTGTATAGAAATGCCATCAATGTATTCTGAAATTGTACCAAGGGTTTCTACTGGATGATTATAAATGGAAAGAACTTTCATTAAGTTTAATTAGAATTTCTGGAATATAAGCGTATCGTTAGAGATGTATAAATTGCCCATACCTTTCGATAGATCTTCCTGCGTTATCCTCCAACAGATCTCCCTATCACTACAAGGAATTCTATCTCGGAGACTATTTTAAGCCTAATATAGGAGTTACGAATTTTGTAGTCTATATATTAATATCACTGTCTCGGTGGTATTATAGCGTTTCATTAAGTCAGTTATACTCGATCTCTTAACGATACAAAGAAGATGCTAGAAAGCGAATTTATATACTTTGAGGGGGTAATTATTTTTACGATGAGGTCTCTCTATCCATTAACACTCATTAAGATAAAAAGATTAAGAAAAATAATTTCTAAATTATCTGTAAATTTTAATATATATAAAAATAGATAAAATATTTCTATAGAAATATTAAAAAGATTAGTATTATAAAAGATATATTTATTTTCCTAGTTTGTTTAATGTAACATATAGAATTAGACTTATAAACACCGCCAAGTACCATCCGTAATCGTATAGGAAGGAAACAGAGGGGATTATATAGCCTATTACCGGAATCAGGAAACCTATTGCCATAGAGATTAGAGCTTTAGTACCATAGCCATAACTATACCAGTACTTTCCATTAGGCATGAAGAGATCCACTAAGCTAATTTTTGTCTTGTGGAGAATCCAGTAGTGAGCGATCATAACACCTGCTATAGAACCTAAACCAGAACCAATTATTCCTAGAATATTCTCTATCGTTCCAGCATTGTTATACCAAGTCCAAGGCACATAAGCAAAACTTACAACTGCTGCTACTATTGATGCTTTTCCCAAAGTTCCTAATTTTTTAGGTGCTAAACTGATTAAATCGTAAACCGGAGAGACTATATTGGCTGCAACATTAACTGAGACAGTAGCTACTACTAAACTCACTCCAATTAAGAGGGCTAAGTATGGATTATTAGTAAATAGATACATTATATTAACTGGATTTACGTAATTTATGGCTTGAGATATAGGAACATGATAGAGGTATATCATTGTTGAAACTATTCCTACAGCTATAAAGGAGAAGAGAGTGACAACAACTGGAAGACCTATTGTTTGACCTATTAATTGATCCCTTTGTGTTTTTGAAAACCTAGTGAAGTCAGGAATGTTAAGAACCAATGTAGCCCAAACACCAGCCATAGAAGATATAGCTAACATTATGTTGGAAGCTGTTGGATCTACACTTCCCTTTACTGAGAATAGAGGTCCAATACCGTGGGCTAGGGACATTCCGTAAACCATTAGACCACCCAGAGTCGCAACTATTAAAGGTCCTGCAATTAACTCGAAGTTCTTTACCTCATTCATTCCCTTAAAGAGTACTGCCACATTTAATATCCAAAAGATTAACATAGATATTGCGATGTTTTCAGGCATTCCAGCAACGTTTGCAGATAGAGAAGTCCATGCAGGATCAAATATTCCAACTACGGCATTTATTATCGTACCCCCAACGTAAGTTTGAAGGGCAAACCAGAATAACGCAACTATAGCTCTCATTATCACTGGAACTCTTGCGCCCCTTATTCCAAACATTGGCCTAACAGAAGATGGATATGGGATTCCCCACTTAGCGCCAATATGTCCATTAAGGTAAAGTGCAATCAGAAGTGAGCCATAAGCGAAAGCGACAATAAAGAGAGCTAAGGGACCGCCAAATTCGAAAGTTAAAAGTCCAGCTAGTTCAAAGGCAACTACGTTGTGTGACATACCAGCCCATATCGTAGTAAAGTTTACCCAATTCCAAGTCTTTACTGCTTTAGGCAATGGAGCTATGTTAGGATTATAATACTTATCTGGAACATTTACATTACCCTGTTCATATTCAGTCACATCTAATTTTACGGATGTTTCTTCCTGTGCCATTTTGTGTCTTACTACACTAAACGATATATAAGCTATAGTTAAAATTAATATGAAAGTTGTACAAAGCCTATTTTCTTAAAATCATGAATAAAGACAAAAATTACCTTATATTGTGAAGGCTATAATCAGAATACAATATAAATTCAACGGTTTAAGAGTTGTGTTCTCTACAAGTTTCGTTATTTTAGTCAATGCGTTAATTCGAATCTTTCGACTATCTCCTTACGTCATACTGGTTTTTTTCCTTCTAGTGAAATAAAAATTTTTTAATTCCTGACAATTACTTGAATGCATTAATCTAAAATTTTTAGAAAATTATACCTGACAATACTCCAAGTTTTTATTCCAGTAGGGATTAACGTCATTAATCCTTCCAACGTTTTTACTTTTCTATGATATACGTATCCGTAACAGTGGATGTAGATGCGATAGCTGGGTGGCTAGGAAGTTATGGAGGACAGGACTCCCTTTGCGATCTATCAAGGGGAGAATTCGCAGGGAAAGTAGGAGTTCCAAGACTTTTAAATCTAATGGAAAAACTGGGTATAAAGAGCACGTGGTTTGTTCCAGGACATAGTTTAGAGACATTTAAGGAAGAGATTACCTCAGTAGTAGAGGCTAAACATGAACTGGGAACACATGGATATTCACACGAGAATCCACTTATGTTAACCAAGGAAAAAGAGGAAAAGATTCTCAAGAAATGCGTAGGTCTAATTGAAGATCTTACTGGGGAGAAACCTAAAGGAAATAGACAGCCGTGGTGGGATATGGCTCCTTGGACCATAGATAACTTAGAGAAATTAGACTTTACTTACGATAGTAGCCTCATGGGAAGAGAGTTTCATCCATACTTTCTGAGAAAAGGAGATAGATGGTTTAAAATAGACTACGCAACGGATCCAGAGGAGTGGATGAAGCCCTATGAATTTGGTGAGAAGACTAAAATAATAGAGTTTCCGATATCTTGGTACCTAGACGATTTACCTCCTCAGATGTTCATGAAACATCCTTACTACAACTATGGATGGACACATCCAGACGTAGTTTATGATGTTATGTTTAAGGAACACTTTGATTATCTATATAGTGAAGAAGGTAATGGAATCCTTGTCCTCACAATTCATCCAGACGTAAGTGGTAGAGTCCAAAGTATAAATAGGCTAAAAAAATTACTAGAATACATTAAGACAAGAGGTTCAAATTTCGTAACTCTTTCAGAGGCATCATCGCTATTCATGGAGGGAAAAATAAAGTGAAGAGAATAGGTTTAATTGTAGTAGATAATAATGGGGGAAGCGAGTATGATTTCTGGAAACTCTCACCAAAGGGAGTTGGAATATATACAACAAGAATGAAAATGAGACCAAGCGTATCTCCAGGTCTACATGAACCTGCTGACATGAAACTTTTCAGAATGGAGCTAAAGGAAGAGATCAATAAATTATCCGATTTAGTTGACGTTATAGTTTATCAGAGAACTTACGGAACGCATAAGAACTATAACGTTATAAAAGAAATCCTAGAAGAGACGGGAAAACCTTACGTAATTGCAGAACATGCGGCTTTGGAATACTTTAAGGAAATGGGAGTTAGAAGAGTTTGGCTCTTTACTCCATATGGTATTGAAAGAACGGAAGAAGAAGCTAAGTTCTTAGAGGAAAATGGTTTAGAAGTACCAGGCTATACTTATCTGGGGTTAAGCAATGGTCTTGAGTACTCTAACGTTGAATACAAGAGGATATTCATAGCATTGATAAGAAATCCTATTGAGGCAGATGCACTATACCTACACTGTACTAACTTAACTACATATAAGGCTATAGTAGGATTAAGGGAGACTTTAGGAATTCCAGTTTTCTCTGAGAACTCAACAAGCCTCTTATTAGCGCTGAAAAAAATGGGAGTGAAGCCTACAGTAAGAGCACTTCTTCCCTAGTAAATTGAATCTTTTTTAGTGATAGCGCAGAAAATGCTTAAATAATGATTAAGGGCAATAATCATTTTTTATGAGTAAGAAAGGTTTGTTCATAAGGGAATCTTCTGGACTAATTAGAGAAATGGGAGCCAAACATTCTTTCGGAAAAGTTTTAGCATTGATAGTACCTATCTCAGCTTACTATACACTAATATATTCTCCAGCGCTTCCTTCAGCAAACTGGAACATTGGAATTGTAATAGCAGCTATCCTAGCTCTTCCTATATTTTTTACATACCTCAAATTAGCTGAATATATACCTAGATCCTCTGGAGAATATGTATACATATCCAGAATACTAGGCCCTATCCCAGCTACTGTTCAAGGTATAGCTAATATCTTCTCAACGCCCTTACTTGCAGCCCTTCTTTCACAAATCGAAATATCTGCTGGATTGGCTCCTGCAATACAACTAATTGGAATGGTGACGCACAACTATGGCCTACTTAATTTAGGAACACAAATGCTTACTAACCCAACCTTTTTCTTTATGTCCACAGCTATAGTCCTATTTCTAATGTGGATCGTTAGCATTCTTCCTCCTAGGCATATGGCTAACTTTATGTTTGTAATCGCAAGTCTACAAGTAATAGGAGGTATACTTATTGTAGGGATATTATCACAAGGTATGAAAACTTTTGAATACGCATTTAATTCGATCTCAAAAACTAGCTTTCAAACGCTTTACTCTCATGGTCTAAGTTATTATTCTCCACTTGCAAATCCGCTTGAAACATTAATTTGGGCAATTTTAATGATGATGTGGCTTTTCATATGGTTCTTTGCTCCTTCTTATTTTGCTGGGGAGTATAAGAAAGCGTCTAATTCTTTAAAGTTAGGAATGGTATCGGGCTATGCGGTTGCGGCAATAATAATTTTCGGACTAGTTTTTACCACCGAATACTCTATGGGCATACCTTTCTTTAATTATGTATCTTTAAATGGATGGGGAAGTTCAATACCTCTATCAGCAAGTTCAGGTTATATTGCTTGGGCAGGAATAATTGCATTAAGCAGTCCCACCTTAGCTATAATCATGGCAATCCTAAACTTAGGTTTACAATTCGTTGCTATGCCATTGAGCTTAGCAATTCCAAGCAGAGTGATGTTAGCTATGTCTTTTGATAGAATTTTGCCAGAAAAATTGGCTTATGTAAGCCCGAGATTACACACTCCTTTATTGGCATCATCTATTGTCCTTGCTATGAGCATGTTTTATGAATATGCTACTCAATTCCTTGGATTCGAAGTATCGGTAATTGTATTAATAGGAATTCTATTTCTTTACCAATTCTTACTTGCAACAATCTCCGCTTTAGTTGGAGGTATTAGAGGGATTACAGGAGTTGACCTTAAGAAAGAAGAAAGAAGAAAACTGATCTTTTATGGGGGTTTAGGTTCAGCGATCCTTATTATGGCAACTTTCTTCGCTTTATGGTACGCAACTATAAATAGTTTGTACGCTTCAATGGTAATTGGAATTCCTATGATAAATTATCTTGTAATCGGTTTAATACCTGTAGCTGGAGTAATAACATTCTTAACTAGTAAATTTACAAGAAAAAGAGAAGGAATAGATCTCGAGTTATTATTCAAAGAAATACCACCTGAGTGAGAAAGAAATGCTTTTCAAAAACGTTAAACTTGGAACACCAAAGGGAATTGAAGAAGTTGATATTTTAGTTGAAGAAGGAAAAGTAGTAAAAATATCCAAGGAAATTTCAACTATAGGCAAATCAACTTTAGATTCTTCAGAGTTCCTGGTAATTCCAGGAGCAATAGATGGGCATACTCATTTTAATTCGAGATTTTTAGGAGCAAAAGAAGTAATTCCTACTGCAGATGATTATTTGTCTGGAAGCGAAGTCGCTCTATCAGGCGGAATAACTACTTACTTAAACTTCATTGAGGGAGACTCTACCCAAATGAAAGAAGAGGTTGAATTAGCCTCATCTACTTCTAAGGCAGATTTCGGATTTCACTTGATAGTAAGGGGATCTACGAAGAAAGAAGATATAGAAAAGGCATTTTCTATGAATATTAGAAGCTTTAAGATATTTATGGCTTATAAGAATATGATGTCATCTGATAGCGAGATTATATCCATTGCGGAGGAAGTTAAAAGGCTAGGTGGAGTACTTGCTGTTCATGCAGAAAATGGGGATATAATTGAATACCTAAAGCAAAGATTCAACGGAAAAGATGCGTTGTTTCATGCGATGAGCAGACCTCCAGAAGTTGAAGAGGAGGCGGTAAATAGATTTTCAGTTATTTCCTATTTTACAAATGTAAAATCATATGTTGTTCACATATCTTCACCAAATTCTTTGAAGATAATAGATGAATGGTCAAGAAAAGGTGGTAAAATTAAAGCGGAGACATGTCCTCATTACCTTGTTTTCGATGAGTCAATGTATAAAAGGAATGACGGTTTCAGATTCATAATGAGCCCACCACTAAGGAGCAAGGAAGCTAGACTAGAACTGATTAGATCGTTGAACAAGGTTTATAGTGTAGGTAGCGATTATGCAGGTTACTTATCGAAGTATAAGGATAGCCCTTCAAGTTACTCTGAAGTACCAAATGGAGTTGCATCAACTGAATTTTTAGTTCCTACAATTTACTCGTTGGCCTTTAGAGGTTTCATTGACCTTTCCCAAGCAGTTAAGATAACGTCAACTAATCCAGCTGAATTGTATGGTCTAGAGAGAAAAGGATTAGAGGAAGGAAAAGACGCTGATCTTGTCTTTCTAAAAAGGGAGAAATACAAGGTTAAACAATGGCACGGTAGGATGGATCACTCCATTTACGAGGGAGTAGAATTCGATGTGAAAGTTTACAGGACTTACCTTAGAGGAGAACTAGTTTATGAAGAGGGGGAAATAAAAGGAAGTAAAGGAACTCAAAGTCCTAGAATTTAGTTTTAATCTTCTCTCTCTTTCATTTAAGCTAGTGATTACTGAATATTGCGGTTAATACTTCCCTGATATTTTAGACATTTTTAATAATACCACCTAAATGAGAAGTATTTGTCCTAGAAACTTTTTAATCTATTTCATAAAAAATCTTAATAACAGATCATTTAGATTGCTCTTGAAATGAGTAGAAATCTATTTGTAAGGGAAAGTTCAGGTCTCTCCAAGGAAGTGGGTATTTTAGACTCTATAATGCTGAACTTAGGAAATATGTCAGCTGGCGTAGCTCTGTTCAACAGTATTTCTCCATACATTTCACAAGGAGGAATTGTTTGGTTAGCCGCGATATTAGGTTTAGTATTTACTCTCCCTCAAGCTTATATTTACATGTACCTAACAGGAAGGATACACAGAACTGGAGGAGATTACGTTTGGATATCTAGGCTTCTCAATGGGCCTTTAGGGATAGTAATGGCATTCGCTTTAATGATAGAGTCCACTGCATTTTTTGCTTTAACAGCCTTCTTCTTCTCATCAGCAGTTAGTGAAGTTTTAACTACAATAGGGACGATGGATGGGATATCTTCGCTAGTTAGCTTATCAAACACTATTTCTAGTTCAATTTATTCCTACCTCTTAGGCGGATTACTCTTTGCGTTCATAATAGCTTTCAACATATTTAAAGCAAAATGGGGATATATGTTAGTAACGATAGGGACTATAGTGTCTTTGATAACTACCTTCGTTGCTATGATAGTTATAGGCATAAATATACCACACTTCTCTACCTCGATATCTCCCTTCCTTCATTACATGAAAATAGCTCCTCCACCTGGATTTGCCTCAAGCATTACACCTTTTAGTTTTATATCGACTTTACTTATTCTCCCACTTTTAGCGATATTCACTTATCCGTGGATGCAAGCAACTCCTGCAGTAGCCTCTGAAGTTAAGAAAGTAAATTACGTAAAAATGGGAGTATTAGTTCCACTCCTGCTCACTGGTTTCTTGGTCATTACAGGGTTCGGTCTACTTTACGCAGCTGGAGGTTACGCATTCACTAATTACGAGTTTATAAACAACGGATTTACTTATACTTTCTGGACAGTGGCTATAGCCCTTACCAGCAATCCACTACTTCAATGGATCATTGGTTTGGGTCTTATGGCGTGGGAATTCGCTATATTGGCTTATGGAGTTATAGTCTTCTCAAGATATATTTTCGCAATGAGTTTTGATAGAGTGTTCCCAGAGATATTTACTAGGTTAAGTAAAGGAGGTTCTCCAGTCTATACACACCTATTTGACTTAGGCTTGACCTTAGCCTTTTTAATCCTTCCAGTGGTTTCATATAATGGAGCAACAGCGCTTTATGGAGCAATAGTAATTGGAATGATATACTTCATGACGGTAAGCGTTGCTGGGGGAATATATGGCTTTAAGAATAAGTCTGTCCCGCTTTTAGCAGCGTCAGTCTTTGAAGTTGTGTACTTCATTTTCCTTACTTATGAGGCTGTTACAAATCCAGTATTTAGTTTCTCTGAGCCCAATGGCGCGCCAAACCCAATAACTCTAGGATTTGTAGTCGGTTCATTTGTTATTGGAGCTTTAATATATTATGTAGCAAAATTGATAAATTCCAGAAAAGGAGTAGATATAAGCAATATTTTCAAGGAGATTCCGCCAGACTAAGCTTTTTTTTTAGAATTTACTATTTCTGGATTAGATCTTTCCCTTAAAATAGCTATGGCTAATTGTTTTCCTTAGACTACAAATTTCATGAATTCACTAAAAAATCTCTCATTTCTGTCTCTATTCTTTAGATCGTTTTTATGGACAACATATAAAATAAGGACATGTGATAAAAACTTTTAAATAATAATTACAAATAGCTTTTATTCTAAAGAGTAAAAAATTCTTCGGAATGGTTAAGGATATAAAAATAATGTTTGTTACAGACCTTCATGGTTCCGAAAGGACATATAGAAAAGCACTAAACGCGTCCAAATTATATGGAGTGGACTACCTTATAATAGGGGGAGATATAACAGCAAAAAAATTCCTTTTTGTTGAAAGGGAGAATGGAAAATACCTTTTAGATGGAAAAGAAACAAAATTAGAGGAAGTTTCAGAAGAAGCAAGCATAATAGGAGCATATATGGTTACAGGGGATCGTAACGAACTTGAAGTCTTTAAGTCTGAAGAAGCGTTTCAGAAAATATATAGAGAGAAAGTAGAGACACAGTTAACTAAGTGGATTAACTTAATGGATGAAAAACTTAAGGACAGTAAGATAAGAGTGTTTTGGAGCATAGGTAATGATGATCCACAATTTGTAGACGAAATACTCAAAAGTAAGGGAATAGAAACTGAGGGTATACTCGAAATGGACGGAACGTCTAACTCCTTATACCTTCTCAGTTATGGATACGTTAACCCTACACCTTTCAACAGCTATAGGGAAGTTCCTGATTCTGACATATATATTAAGGGTAGAGATATGTTATCTCAAGTTGATCCATCTAGAGTAATACTTAACTTTCATGCCCCTCCTTACGGTACAAAGCTTGACTTAGCAATTATTGATGGTGAGAGAAGACACGTTGGTTCCAAATCAGTATATGATTTAGAGGACAGGTTTTCTCCACTTCTCGGATTACATGGCCATATTCACGAATCCCCAGCAACCGATAAGGTTGGGAAAACTATAGTGGTTAATCCAGGCAGTCAAGCATATGAAGGAATATTGAGATTTGGGCTAATAGTAATATCAAGGGAAATAAAGGGCATAGTGATGAAATATAAAGTAAAGGCAAGTACAATTTTGACTGGATAGTTCTTCCCTCCATTAAAAAGTAGTTAAATTGTTTACTCTACTTTTAGAAGATCATATAAAAATATATTAGAATTAAAAGGGATATTTCAGATATCTTTTAAGCCTAATTTGAATAATCTTTAAGTATTATTTATGGTAAATAAAAGAGCGTGGAAATCCTTTCTGAATTAGTAAAGAGGTTTAGAACAGGTATAGATTATAATACGAGAGAAAAATACTCGTATGACTGGGGCGCTCTCTCTCCTCAAATCTTAAAACACAGGAAGTTACCTGACGCAGTTGTATGGTTAGATAATAAGGAAGAGGTAAAGGAGTTCATTGAATTGCAGTCAGACTATCATTTTAGAATAGTTGAAAGAGGAAGAGGAACAAATACTTTAGGTGGAGCAATGCCAGTAAAAGACGAGTCAATAGTTGTATTACCCACAATGAGTGACTTTAAGATAGAAGGAGGGGTTCTCTCGGCTAGTCCAGGGACAGAATTTTCCCAGTTAGATCTATCTTTGATCCCTGTATATCCCACAAGCTACGCTACTGCTACTATAGGGGGTTATGTAGGAGGGGGTTCTCTCGGGATAGGTTCACTCAAGTATGGTGCTATGTGGGACAATATTACCAAAGTTGAGGTAATTACGCCAAAAGGAGATTTTCTCCTAGAAGGGGAAGATGTTAAGAAGGTTGCGCAGTCAGCTGGAACAGTAGGTATAATAACAAGAATTTGGATGAAACTAGTAAAGAAAGAGGAAGTGAAGATCAAAGAGTTTAAAGTCTCTACTCTTAAGGAGGCCATTGACGTAGCGTTAAATAACGTTGATGAGGCAGAAATGATTACTATAAGGAATAACAAGATGGCGAGCGAGATTTCTTCCCTTAAGGGAGAAGATACGAACTGGGGGAAGTGGAACGTTTTTATTGGGAGCAGGGATGAAGGTAAAGAGATATCCTCAAAGGATATAGTTACAACGTTTGCAGGCTCTTATTTTACCTTAGTGAACAGGGAGAAGACCTCATATATGTCCATAGATCTTGACGTATACTCGCTTGAGTCACTAGAGGGATCCGACTACATGGTGGAGTGTGATTTTGCAAGATCTTCAGGAAGGCTTTTTTCTCATACCTATATTTTAGGTTACACAGAGGAACCCAAAATTGATGGAAAGACGTTCAACTTACACTCATTTAGGATAAACGACAGAGTTGAGGAGGATAGATTGAAAAAGATTGTTGAGTTCAAGAGAACCGTAGATCCAGAGGATTACATGAATCCAGGAAAGTTAGTATTTTAATTTTATAATGACAGTATTTACCTCATTTTACACAACAGTCAATTCCTAACTCTTTTAACCATGTTCTATAATAGATAGACGCTTTGTCTGCTGGACAATGAATTTCCTTCTTTAGATCTAATGGAAGGTATTTTGGTTCTTCATCTTCAAGTACTTTCATATCTTGCTTCATGACTTCATCTTCAAAACCCCTTATCTTTTCTTCTGGAACGTCATATGCGTAATTCATTGCGATAAAAGCTAAGACTAAACTCTCATCTTCGGATATTGGAGTGACAGAGAAGAACATTGAGAAAATTTTACTAGAATCATTTTTAGAAAAGTAGACTAAAAATGGTCTAGGAACCTTATATTTGTAAGTTACCCATTTACCTTGGATCAATCCATCAGGATTAGGTTGCCAAACCTTTATATTGTCAGCTATAACTCCTTCCTTTCCTAGTTGTACATCATAATCAGGAACTTCTGTAAACCTTAGATCTCCTAATAGACCAGAATGAACGTACGGAAAGTGAGAGACGTCTATTAAGTTCTCAACAACCCTTGGAGCGCTGTTCTTAAAGATATAAGGGCCACACGATATTTTCCTAAAGTTGGAGTTAGTATACTCAGGGAAAAAAGACGAGACGTCATAGATAGGGTTTCCAATCTTTATCCAAATAATACCTAAGCTTTCTTTAATCTCGTATCTCCTCAATGAAATTCCAGGAGGTTTAAGTCTAGTTGAAGGAATTATGGAAAGTCTACCGTTGATGTCATATTCCCATCCATGATACGGACAGACAATTCTCGCGTCTTTCATCCTCCCTGAAGAAAGTTTTCCCCCTCTATGAGGACATCTATTGTCAAGTGCAAAAATCTCCCTAGATCTTCCTATGAGAATTTCTTTTCCCAGCACTTCTACTCCGCGAAAATCTCCTTCCTTTAACTGATCTGAAAAAGCTATTGCTAACCACTCATCCATGAATTCTTTAATAACTTAGGTAAAAAAGCATTACTTTAAAAATTCATCATCCGTTAACTTCAATGCCTTATCTAAATTATCAACTCCTTCATCAATTTCCTCTTTCGTAATGATTAGAGGAGGAGAGATAACTAACCATGATGCACCATTAAAAACATATGTACCCATCTCTAAAAGCCTTTTTGCAAGAAGATCTACGGTAGTAGACTTTCCAGTATACTTATCGAGATAATCTCCAAAAGGATTATTCATTTTATCCTTAACTAACTCAATTGCCCAGAAAAGTCCAATACCTCTTACGTCTCCTACGCTCACGTGTCTTTCCTTTAGCTCCAATAATCTTTTACCTAGATAGTCACCCATTAATTTAACCTTAGATAAGAGGTTTAATCTTTCATACTCTTCTACAACCGCTGGTATTGCCGATAACGAAACTGGATGTGCCTCAAATGTATGACCATGCGCGAATACTCGATCTTCAAAGAAGTCAGCTATTTCTTTTGAAAATGCAGTTATCCCTACAGGCACGTAGGAGGAGGAAGCCCCTTTTGCAGTTGTAAGGATATCTGGACTTATTCCCCAATGTTCCACAGCAAACCATTCTCCAGTTCTACCCCATCCAGTCATCACTTCGTCAGCTATTAAAAGAACGTTATTCTCCTTTGTTATTTTTCTAATGAGGGGAAGGTATTCCTTAGGGGGGACTACAACACCGTTTGTACCAGTTATTGGTTCAACTATCATTGAGGCTACATTCTGCTCTTGTTTAATTGCATATTCAACGTAATTTGCACATGCCACACCGCATTCTGGATACTTCAACTTCAAAGGACATCTAAAGCAGTAAGGTTCTGGAACTCTCACTACTCCTTGCATAGCGTTTGGTTCAATAAACCATCGCCTATAATCCCCTGTTATCGACATTGAGGCTAATGTAGATCCATGATAAGATCTATATCTTGAAATGACCTTATAAGAAGGAGACTTATAAAGCCTTGATATCTTTATAGCTGCCTCATTTGCCTCAGTACCTGAAGTAGAATAGAAAAATTTGGTTAAGTTTTTAGGCATTATCTTAAGTAAAGAGGAAGTAGCCCTTTCCCTTGCAGTAGTCAAAAATGAAGGGGATATATACTGAAGAGTGTCAAGTTGTTCCTTTATTGCATCTATTACCGCCTTATTTTGATATCCTAGATTTACGTTTACTAACTGGGAACTAAAATCCAAATATTTCTTCCCATTGGAATCGTAAAAATAGGAGCCGGATGCCTTAACGATGTTTACTGGCTCCCAACCTTTCTGCTTTCTCCAAGTTACAAATATATGATCCTTAGGAGAGTCCATAAGCTATATTTAGAAAATGTAAAAATAAATATACCCTATTTTTGATTAGTATAGATGCTAAATTAACAGTGAATAAATTGAACGAAAAATAAGAACTATGAGGAAAACTCTCGTAGTATTAGTACAAAATTTAAATAGTTTCTCTATCTCATGTGAATCTATTGTGTTATGAAAAATTTTTAATTTAATCCCGTCTTATTTTATATCTTTTAAATAAAAGGGATTTTGAAAAGAATATTTTATAAAAACTTTTCACTATCTTTTCTCAAACTTTATTATCAGTGATAATGTAAATTCTATTATGTATCTTTCTCCAAGGGAGCAGGAAAAACTCCTAATCTCATGGGCAGCTGAATTAGCTAAAAGACGTAAATCAAAAGGGTTAAAGCTGAATTTCGAAGAGGCATATGCAATTCTCATTGACTACATTCTTGAATCAGCTAGAGAAGGAAAAACCATGAAGGAGATCATAACTGGAGCCCAAACAGTCTTAAGTGAAGAAGACGTCATGGATGGAGTTCCAGACTTGATTGATATAGTTCAGGTTGAGGCTACGTTTCCTGATGGAACAAAACTAGTTACCATAAGGAAGCCAATTAAGTCTAGTAAAACGTTAGACACTTTCGTTGTTAAAGACGAAGAAGTTGATTTAGGGGGAGATGATAAGGGAGAAGAGGAAATTGAAGTTGACAACATAGGAGATAGACCAGTTCAGGTTGGATCCCATTTCCACTTCTTCGAGGTAAATAGAACACTAAGGTTTAACAGGGAAAAAGCGTTTGGAAAAAGGCTAGATATACCAGCTGGGACATCGATAAGGTTTGAACCAGGAGAAAAAAAAGTTGTAAAGCTGAGGAACATAGGAGGAAATAGAAGGGTTACAGGTCTTAATGGCTTAACTGAAGGTTCCCTAAATCACAATAAGGAACAAGCTATAAGAAGAGCAAAGGAGAGAGATTTCTCTTGAAGATAAGTAGAAAAAGATACCTCGAACTTTACGGACCAACGGTAGGTGATCGGATTAGATTAGGTGACACTAGTTTATACATTACAGTAGAAAAGGATTTAATACTTCACGGTGATGAACTAGTCTTTGGAGCGGGAAAAACGGCAAGAGATGGGTTAGGACTTTCCCCATCAGCTGAAGGAGAGGAATCAATGGATACTATAATAACGAACGTAGTGATTTTTGATCCCTTACTTGGCGTGGTTAAGGCTGACATAGGAATTAAAGATGGAATAGTGGTAGGAATAGGACATGGTGGTAACCCTTTTACAATGGATGGGATTGACTTTGTTCTAGGTTCAGGGACTGAGATAATATCCGGTGAAGGATTAATAGCAACTCCAGGTTTCATAGATAGCCATGTTCACTGGGTGGCGCCACAGCAAGTATTTGATGCGATCTCCGCAGGCTTCACTACACTAATTGGTGGAGGAACTGGTCCTGCAGAGGGCACTAAGGCAACGACTGTTACACCAGGCCCTTGGAACTTAAGGGTTGTTATGGAAGCTCTTGATAACTTTCCAATAAACTTTGCTCTAACCTCTAAGGGATCATCTTCAAGAGAACCTATGGAAAATGATCTTATTGCTGGTGCTTCAGGCTTCAAAGTTCATGAGGATTGGGGTGCTATGCCAAGGGTGTTGGATGAAACCTTATCAGTTGCTGATGAACATGACGTTCAAGTAACCCTCCACACAGATACCTCAAACGAAAGTGGATACCTAGAGGATACGTTAAATGCGATCGGAGGAAGAACCATTCACGCTTATCACGTTGAAGGAGCAGGAGGTGGTCATGCTCCAGATATTATAAGAATATCGGGAGAACCCAACGTACTTCCCTCCTCTACTAATCCAACTAAACCTTACACTATACACACATACGATGAACACCTGGAGATGCTCATGGCAGTCCATCACTTAAACCCAAAAGTTAAGGAAGATGTTGCTTACGCTGAGTCAAGGATAAGAGAGGAAACAATGGCAGCCGAGGATTACCTACATGACATAGGTGGAATTAGCATGATGTCTTCTGACTCTCAAGCTATGGGAAGAGTTGGAGAGACAGGGATTAGAACATTTCAGCTTGCACATAAAATGAAGGGTATTAATGGAGGGGATGGAAATGAGAGGCCTTTAATGTACTTGGCTAAAATTACAATAAATCCAGCTATAACCCACGGAATATCGAACTATGTTGGGTCAATATCTCCAGGTAAAATAGCTGACATAGTTCTTTGGGATCCTAAATTCTTTCCGGTAAAGCCATATATGGTTATAAAAGGTGGGGCAATTGCTTGGGCACTAATGGGAGATACTAACGCATCAATAGCATACTCTCAGCCTGTACTTTATAAACCAATGTTCGGTTATTACACTAAGGTAACTTCCTTTATGTTTACTTCCCAAGAAGGTGTAGAAAACGCATCAAAAGTGGTAAGGAGAAGAGTTTTACCAGTTTCAGGAACTAGAAAACTAGGGAAGAAGGATATGATAAGAAACAACGCTTTACCAAAGATTGAAGTCAATCCAGACACTTATGAAGTAACAATTAACGGCGTAAAACCACAAGTTCCTCCTTCAAGAGAACTACCTCTAACTAGACTTTACTTCATGTTCTAGGTGATAAAATGAGAGTAACTAAGAAAGATAACGAAGAAGGAAGAAGTGTAGACGGTATAATAGATGTGGGCTGGGAATGTCTGGATTCTGGAAAGTGCAGGGTTAAAGTCATGGAAGAAGTTCTCTTTATAGATGTAAAGGATTTGAGGGATGGGGATATAGTTATTGCTGAGGATGGAAGAAGATTTAGAGTAAGATTAAAGGAAGAGGAAGTCATAAGCCTTCCAATAAGGGATGAGTTATCCTTTACTTTAGGCTATATAATAGGCAACTTTCACTCTAGGGTAATGATAAAGGAAAGAAAAGTTTACGCTATGGCTGTTCCAACTCTTATGGAAAGGTTATCAGAGTTTAATGCTCAAAAGGTTAAAACAAAGTTCATGCCAAACATTGAACTACCAATTCCCTACAGTGTGGTGCTAGACTTTGGTCAGCGTTAGAATATTTCAGTTATTCGATAGCGCTCTTCCAATAGGTTCTTTCAATTTTTCTAATGGCGTAGAAGAGGCTTACTATTCCGGATTAGATGTAAAGGAATTCATTAGATCAACATTTAAAAGCGTAGTCTTGATGGGAGATGTTGCAGCTGCTAGAATTGCTTTCGAAGATCCAAGGAAGGCTGATTCCCTAGTGTTTGCGTCAAAATTAACTGCAGAATTAAGAGATGCAACGAGATCTATGGGTGTTTCACTAGTTAGATTAGGTTTATGCCAAAACGATTACCTAAATGGCGTTTTAGAAGATAAAGAAATAGGAACTTATCCTGTAACAGTAGCTCAGACGTGTAAGTGTATGGATATTGACGTAGACACTTGCCTAAAAGGATTAGCTTATTCTGAACTTGCTCAAATGGTGTTCTCGGCCGTTAGACTAGGATCTATGGATTACATTAATGGACAAAAGCTAATTTATTCATTAATGGAGGAGTTCAAAATAGCAGATGAGTTCTCTCCGTTCTCTCCAGTTCTAGATTACATGTCAAGAAAACATCAGATTAGGGAACCAAAGGTGTTTTCCTCTTGATCAGAGTAGGCGTACTAGGTCCTGTAGGATCAGGCAAAACAACCCTCATTGAGAGAATGACAGAAATGCTAATCTCCTTTGGATTTTCTGTTGGGATAATAACAAACGACGTAATTTCACAACATGATGCCTTGACTATCTACAGAAAATTAGTAGAGGAAAAAAAGATATTACCCAAAGAGAACTTAATAGGTATTGTTACGGGAGGTTGCCCTCATACTGCAATAAGGGAAGATCCCTCACTTAACGTTATGGCATTAAATAAGCTAACTTCTAGAAAAAATTTTGACTTTATCTTTTTAGAAAGCGGAGGGGATAACGTTATGTCAACTTTTAGTCCTAGACTAGCTGATTATACAATTTTCGTGCTAGATACCTCAGCTGGTGATAAATATCCGGGTAAGGGAGGACTTGGAATATTTGAGAGCGATCTGCTAATAATAAATAAAATAGATTTAGCTGAATACGTTGGAGCTAACCTAAAGAAAATGAAGGAGGATGCAATAAAGGTAAGAAATGGAAAGCCATTTACTTTCATAAGCCTAAAAACAGGAGAAGGTCTTGAAGATCTAATAAAAACGTTCTTAGGAGATGTTGGGCTTGATAGGGAAACTGAGAGTGAGAACTAACGGAATAATAGAAAGAGAAGGTCCACTTAATGCTTTTCTATTTGGGGAGACGATCATGATAGCTAATCCATCAGAGGTTTTAGCCCATAATGACTACCTAGAGATTCAAGTTGAATCAGAAGGAAACATTATCGTAGAAGATCAAGCTTTTACTAAGATATCCTCAAAAAGTAACATCAAAATAAAAGTTGAAGGAAGAGGGAAGAGGATAAATTGGTTACTTCATCCATACTTGTTTTACAATGATAGTTCAGCTGAGATCACGAATAAATTCTTCCTCAACGAAGGAAA
>NZ_JFZT01000002.1 GCF_000632495.1 Candidatus Acidianus copahuensis
GAACAAAGGTTAAAAGATAGACCTAGCTAGTGTTAGCGCGTAAGATGCATGACCCCTAGAGTGGATATCAGTCTACTTCTATGAAGAGATATGAAAAAGGACAGACAAAAGGGTTAACACAGCTAAGTCTAACTTAGGAAACAGACGAGCAATCAACTCTTGTTAAATTTGTTCAAAGCGTTAATGTTTTCAATACTTAGCTTAAAATTTCACGTTTTATTCATGGTACAAAGGTGAAGAGTTTAAAGGGTATAACCTAGATCTTACGCCTTTGCTTATAGTAGTTATTTCTAATGGATGAGGAAGATGTTAAGATGCAAAAGGAGAAAGCGGGGAAGTAGATCAGAAGTTAATCCAGCATGTATACATCAAGGTTCTATCCGCGTTATAGTTATGTGAAAAAGAAATCATTTCTATTCTCGATTTCTACTTTTATCTAAAGTCTTATCACGCGCTGGTTTAGACCCACCCTTTATGCTACAAAGTTAAGTCTTTCTATACTCTATTGTGTTTTGAACTGAAGGAGAGAAAAATCTACCGAAAGGTCAGAATAATTTACCGTTTGTCCCTAGAGGGTACTCCTAGATAGTTTAGCGCATTTCAAGGTATCCTCTATGGACTTACTCCTCACCCCCCACCTTCATCAATAGCACAGCTACCTCCAGTGTGAGATCAAGGGCATCGGGATCAACGGCACGGATCCCTTTAGACATCACCCCATACTTTTGTGCAGTGCACAGCATCAGTATGGAGTTCATCGTAAAACTTTACCTAAAACACATTTAAAAACCATTTGTTACACTAGAATCAGAAACAGTTTCACGACCCCGAAATCTAGAGGGTTTTATTACTTTTAGATAGAATGTTTTCATAAATCTATTTCTTTAAAAAATAAATTATACTTTATTAGCTTTTCCCATAAATATTTGTACTATTTTACTACCTGGATGTTCAGTGTTTTTTGCCTTATTGATAAAGTCTAGATGTGCATTAATTATCTTATTAAGAATAGAAGATTTGATTATGTTAGGACTTTCTCCCTTAATTACTTTAGACATGAGATATGCGTGCATAATTGACGGCCTTATTCCCTCTCCAGTAATTGGAAAAACTGCGCCACCTGCTTCTCCAACATAACTTCCTTCCCTAATTCCTCCTATAGATATTCTAGCTACTCCATAGCTGAGTTTTTCTCCTTTCAACAGATAGTTTAATCTCTCATTTAATACCTGAAATGGCGCGTCTCCACCTATACCAATTCTAGATCCTTGAGGTCCTGGAAAAAACCCAGCCATAACCAATGAAGTCAGAGTAAAAAATA
>NZ_JFZT01000003.1 GCF_000632495.1 Candidatus Acidianus copahuensis
ATCTTAAATAAGATCTCAGATGCCTTAATCTCAACGAAGTTCTCTATAGAGCTTAAGACTACCCAGCTACATGGTTTCATGCCTAACTTTTTCTCCCTTTCATATATGACTACATCCTCACGCAAGGTCTTTCCTAGAAAAAGTCCAGCAGGTCCTGCACCAACTATCGCAATTTTCATGCCTTAAAATTAGGTAAAGGTAACATAAAAACACCCAGTAACCCTCTTAGATTAAGGCTTGACGCGAATTTCCGTACGTAAAGTTTCTAATCTCATCTAATTAAATCATTTCAAAGGATTTAATATAAGAGGAATAAATGGGGTTCGTTTTAATATATCCTTCTAGATTTATCACATTTCACGCTTTAGTATATTTCGAAATAGGATCTACTTTCCTCTTAAAGTCTCTTTTTTTACCCTTATTATTGCCCTCTAAGCTTATTGTATAGTCCTCCTACATGTTTTATCACTGTCTTCACATAAACTCCCTAGTAAACGTAACTACAGGTGAGGAAGACGCTTACGTATACTACGATAAAGAAGTTAGGGCATTCGTGGCCCCTTCTCTTCTTTCTGCTTGATCTTCTACTCTCTCTTCTTTATCTCCCAAAGAATGAGATCTTCGCTCGTCCTAATCAGTAACTCATTGGCCTCTCTCCCTTTGTCCACGTATCTCTTGTTCATTTTCTCGATATAGTTTGATATCCCTGTGCTATTATATGTTTAGCCCTCAAGGTTCACTTATTCTACAAAGCAGACATAAATATCTCGATTATATAATTTAAAATAGCTGAATAATTTAGAGATATACAATAAACATGCTTCACACACAAATTGAAAATTAACTGTCCTCTTCACTCTAGAGACCAGAAAACAAGGAGGTTAGTATTGCTTTGTATAATATAAATCTTCTAAATCTCGCTTTTCGGTAGAAATAGCAGATTAAAGCTAGAACATTGTAGATTATATGTTTATATTCTATTCTATCAGATAAATAGCAGTTTTTACTCCTCTAATTTTACTATAATACTTAGTAGACAAGAAGAGAAGGTTGGAT
>NZ_JFZT01000004.1 GCF_000632495.1 Candidatus Acidianus copahuensis
GATGTAATAGTCCTTAACGATCCCTATATTTCAGGTACTCATTTAAATGATGTTATGATGGTAAGTCCAATCTATTGCTCTGATAAACTAGTTGGCTATGCTGTAAATAAGGCACATCATGTTGACGTAGGCGGGCCTGTACCTGGTAGCATAAATCCCAATGCTACAACATTATACGAGGAAGGACTAATTATACCTCCTACATACTTAATGGAAAAAGGGAAGTTGAATAGGGATGTCCTAGATTTAATCCTAAGTAACTTCAAGTCACCTTATACATCGATAGGAGATCTTAATGCCCAAATTGCTGCCAATAGACTAGGTATTTTAAGAGTTTCCCAGCTAATCGATAAATATGGTTTAGAAAGCGTGAGAAGAGGGTGGGAAGAATCAATTACTTATAGTAGAGAATTATCTCTTAAGGAAATTGAAAAATGGCCTAAGGGAACCTATAGTGCAGTTGATTACCTGGAGGGTATAGATGGAAATCTAATAAAGATAAAGGTAAATGTTACGATAAGTGAAGATAAGATAATAGCTGATTTTAACGGGACTGATCCCCAATTACCTCAGCCATTAAATGCGGTATACGGTGTTACATTTTCAGCAACAACGTTTGTTATAAGGTCGTTAATAGGAAAAGAAATTCCAACAAATGAGGGATTCTATAGTCTAATCGATGTGCGTGCTAGTGAGGGCTTACTCGTTAATCCAATAAAACCGGCACCTGTTTCCGGTGGAAATGTTGAAACAACTCAAAGGATAGCTGATACCGTTTTTAAGTCACTGTCAGGTGTATTACCAGATAAGGTACCTGCAGCCGGATCTGGGACAATGATGAATGTAATGCTAGGTGGATATTATAAAGGAAGTTATTGGGCACATTACGAAACTATAGGTGGCGGTACTGGAGGAAGAGCTAATAAGGATGGCGTTTCAGGCGTTCACGTTAATATGACCAATACACTAAATACTCCAATTGAGATAGCTGAGAAAGATTATCCGTTACTCTTTACCGCTTACCATATAAGATATAGAAGTGGAGGGGATGGAAAACATAAAGGTGGAGATGGTATAGTAAGAGCTTTCAAAATACTAGCAGAAACAAAGCTTTCAATACTTGGTGA
>NZ_JFZT01000005.1 GCF_000632495.1 Candidatus Acidianus copahuensis
GTTAAGTGGAAGAGGGAGTTAAACGCTATAATAGATACTACCGTAAGGAAAGTTGCTGAATTCTTATACAACAAGGGAGTCTCATTAATTAAGGTTGGTTATCCAAAGAACATAAGTCAGAAAAAGGGTAACTTTCTAGTTGTTAACGTCTGGTCTTATAAACAAGTTATGGAAAAGTTGAGGGATGTTGCTGAAGAACACGGAATAACTGTTAAGTTTGTTAACGAGTCGTATACCTCGACCACTTGTCCCATCCACGGCAATGGATGCGGGAAAAGAGTTTCAAGGGGGTTGTTTAAGTGTACAACATCTAACAAAGTATTTAACGCAGACCTAGTTGGTGCGTTTAACATATCCATAATCCCGAGTCCCAATGATGGTGGGATCACCAGAGGGATAGGGATAAGCTGGGGTAAGACCACCCCACTGGTCTATACGTGGACGAGAGGATCGGGGCTAGTAGCTAGCTATGATTCTATGAGGGTGAAACGTATGAATCAAAACCTATGAACCGCTCTGAGGGGAACCCTCGCCCTTTAGGGCGGGGAGGAGGTCAGTTATATGTTAAAAGGTTTTTAAACCATTGCAAACATTCATTGGAATTTCATGTTATTTCGTTCTTAACAGTATATATTGAAGAAAAAAGTAATGGATCTTAACGGTTTAAGGATCCCAATATTTCCCTGCTCTCTCCTTTAACTTTAGTGTGATTTCCAAAATTTTCCTATACTCCCTTTTCTCAAGTATTTTCCCTACAACGTCTACGTCAACTGTCATGTATTCATGGACTGTGATATTCCTAAACCCTATGACAGAGTTTATAAACCTCTCTTCGTTCTCGTCTAATAACCCTTTTTCTCTGAGCTTTCTAACAGTGTCCTCATATCCTTCACTTGGCAGACCTATGTTAGCTAATAGCCTTTGGCATAGGTTAATGAGTGCTTGAGCTTGTAACTGAAGTACATGGAGTACTGCCTATTAACCTACCTAAGAAAAGGGTCAAGTTAGTACCAGTAGCCATAACATCTATTGGATACACTTCTCCCATCCATATCCCAAAGTAAGCAAAAAAGAAGAGCTAAGCATTAACAATGATAAAACATAAAAAACTGGGTAAGACAGCAAGCTAACTTAACTAACTGAGTATAACGTGAGGAAAAGAACTGGAGATACTACCCCAAGAACTGTAAAAGCAATAGTAGTACTCTTCCTAACCTGTCAGATATTCTACCAGCTATAGTATTTTAATAGAGCTTCAAAATTATTTCCATGTAGTCTTTCTATCATCTCGCCTACAACTTCACTAAATGATCTATCTCTCTTAATTTTCTTTAACTTCTCGTACACTTCATCAGATACCATAATTTGCTTAGTCATATGTACACAGTATTTATATATATAACCTATATCTTTAAGGTAGAAGGCCAATATGGTACAATTCCCTTATGAGAACATGTAAATTGAAATTAATAAATTCCTCTATATATCTTTTAACTGCTTTGATAGAACTACTTATACAGGTATCTAGTATTTTTAATTAATTTAGCAAGGTTAATAAACTGTTTGTCCACAGTGTCTCCAAAGATAAACTGAACTATTATAGCAGTAATTTATGTCCTTCATTAAGGTATTTATGAATAATTGACGACATTGTATGTGACCAACTATTTCATCTCTTTGAGATAGATTGCATAAATTCATTGCAGATTGTAAAGAATATTCTCTTATCTATCTTGTTATTATCTCTTTTGTTGACCTTAATGTAAAATGTTTATCCATGTTTGTTAGCTTGTGTTTTACTATCCTAAACGCTCGTTCCACCACATTTCCTGAATTTCTCGTGTTTGTTAGGTACTCCTTGCCAGCATGCTGTACCATGATTCCTTGTCTTGTATGTATAGTATGTCTTCCCCTAGTTGGTCTATTATCTTATACATGTTCATACCAATCCTCCTACTTGTTATGCAGAAGCTTACCACTTTCTTTGTATATAAATCTATATTGCCCATAAGTTGTAGTATTTTTATTCATGTGGAGTATTTTTGTCTCGTTTATTATAACCCTCTTTGGTTTTTGCAATTCTTTGAAGTATTTCTCTATCTTTCTGAAGTAGTGCCATGCTGTACTATGCGGTTAGTTTTTAAACCGAGAGCCCAAGATAACGCTAGAGATGTAGCTAAAGTCATAAAGTGTGTGAAAACGCGAGAAGCATTTATTTCCCTTAAAACCCTTAGCATAACCTGGTCAAGAGATCAAGTTCATCTTTCCTGATTTATATCCCAAAGTATTACTCCCCTTGAACATTAAAACGTTAAAAGCATCAAAAATCTGATAAATATTATACAAAAAAGTTGTTGGATACACATTATAAGTACAAATAGCATGAATTTAAGACATTTTACCTCTAAACCACATATCTAACTTCTTCAAGTCAACTAACTCTACATCCTCTTCATCAACCTCTTTGCTAAAGTTCTTAGCGAAAATTAGGTACTTCTTCACACTCAAGTTCAAACTAAGGACTTTTTCTTTCAGTTTATACAAAACAACGTTCGCGTTTACGTCCTCTCTCCACTTACATTCCCCTACAATGTTTTCACTCAAAATATCTATCTCTACATTCTTGTGCCAGTACCTACCCACCTTCCTCTCGTTGTATCTGTCCCTTACGTATTCCCTACACACTTGTTCAAATATTGAACTTAAGTAGTAGTTATACTCTTCTTCAGTAATCTCATATTTACCTTCCTCAATAAGGCTTAGGTTAGGATAAATAAACGTGAACCAGAACCTAACAAAGTTGTCAATTATGACATATCTACCCTTTTTAGACCTTATTCCCTCAAGGGAAGGAACTTCCCTCTTCACTATTCCTATATTTTCCAGTTTCTTCACGTAAGAGGAAATATCTCCACCCACCTTCACAAAGTCCTTTATCTCCTTCAGCGTGTTCTTACCTAGTGCAATGGCTAGCAATATTTCCTTGTATGTGGATATGTCCTTAAACTCATACCTCAGGAGGAAGTCTACTTCGTCTTTGATAAAACTGTCTACCTTTTTTAGTTCACTGTTTACCCAATTTAAGAACGGAGTCTTTACCTTAACTATATAGTAGGGAATACCACCAGCAAAGCCATAGACCCTTATAGCCTCGTCCACACTTAGTCCTAGGTTACTTAGTGCTTTAAATGGTAGTTCTCTTACCTTCAGTGATGATGTCCTCCTACCGTATAGTGGGCTCTTATATGACATTACGTCAGTCATGACTGAGATTGAAGAACCAATAAGTATCAACTTAGTCCTAGTGTTTCTCAGAGTATCAACAATTTTCTGGAAGGTAGAGAGGATGCTTTTATCCTCAGATACCATGTAAGGGAACTCGTCTATTACTATCACCTTGTCCTTTAGCGCGTGGAAGATCGCTTCCCAATCTTCTTTTACGTACTTTAACTCCGGGTACTTTAACTCAGCTGTCTGTTTGAACTTATATAAGTTGTTCTTTTCAGTAGCTAAATAATACACGTGTTCAGTCTGCTCCAGTACCCTCAGTACGGTTAAAGTTTTTCCTGTCCTTCTCCTACCGTAGACTATTATTAATTCAAAGTTAGGTGAGTTTACTCTCCCCCTTATCGCTTCAACTTCTTTTTCCCTATCCAAAAATATCATATTCATGAATATCATATTTTGAAATATGATTTAAAGATTACTGTGACAGTCTGCGCATTGATAGCGCCGTTAAACGCTGATAAACTCTATACTAACTCTCTCTTAGGTGATAGCCTTTTTGGAAGATGGAATTGGATAACGTAAACGCTCCCATTAACAGCCTGGCGTGCCTGTTGAGCCTGAGTAGATGATTCCTTAGTGAAAAGTGAAGGGAATAATTGGATTAATATAGTTAAAAGGGTGTGATTGCGTAATTTATCTCTCCTCTGGAGTTTATTCTTAACGCTTTTTCCTAAACGATATCACTATACGCCTCGTAACCGTAAAAGATATATACTCATTAAGATTGTGCTTCAATGAATGGATACCTTAATATAAATTAGGCTCATCGCGATAAAAGTTATTGGTACACTGAGAAAGTTAACCTTAGATATTTATCAGTATACTGATAAATAATAAGATGAAATAGAAAGGTCTTTAACCGAAACCAAACAGAGCATTCAGCGACAATTAAGTTAACCTACTTAATGTAATTGACCTAGTTTCGTTTGGAAAGGCTACGAACAAAGAGAGTGTTAATAGATAGTTTTCGAAAGCATTAAGGTAACTAGTAAATTATA
Source organism: Candidatus Acidianus copahuensis (assembly GCF_000632495.1). Taxonomy (GTDB): domain Archaea; phylum Thermoproteota; class Thermoprotei_A; order Sulfolobales; family Sulfolobaceae; genus Acidianus; species Acidianus copahuensis. Next base: position 4,287 of record NZ_JFZT01000005.1, read on the forward strand.
AGTTACTTAATAAAATAATAAAATTGTCTTAAAGATAGTCAAAATTCCCAAAAACTAATGAGCGCAAATAAATGTAGTTCCTTCCATAAAATGAAGTGAGAGTTAACATTTAATTTATTGTCACATCAAAAGTAAATCCTCACAAAGCAAAAGAGAAGTAAAACATTATCGGATATTTAATCTCTAATGAAATTACAGATATTATTTTGATCAAGTACTTAATTTTAATATCCGCTCATAAAAAGAGTCATAGAATGAACTATGCCTAAAAGCGAAAAGAGATAACAGGAAATCTCCAAAACTGATTGATAAATTATACAAAAATTTACCTAATATAGATGGTAGTGTAAAAGTAATTGTATATAATTCTAGACATAAAAACCGCTAAAAAGTATTAAAATCTACTTTCCATTCCCTTGCAAGTAGTTTTCTTCCTCAATTAAACAATTTAAACTACTGTATATGCTATCCCGTGTGTATCCATAGCTATCTCAAATCTTCAATATCTATGGTACAATAATAACATAGTAACTTCTATCCAAGAGAGAAAAACCATACTTAATATTAAAGCCCTAAAGAAAGGTGAGAGAATGCCTTATGATAATAGCTGTTAATTTAAAGGAAATAATCCAGAGATGAGGATTAAAAATAGATAATTCCGCTAGTGATATTAAGGTTTTCCTGGTGTTAACAATATAAAGTTTAACGTTAATCTTGACTGACTCATCTCTAGGACCTATTGTTAGAGGAGGTCTGAACACAGATAACATGGGGTTTAGACTTTATAGACATTTATTATATGCTCATAAGGCCTTGATCTTCAAGGCATTCTGATCAACAACTGTCACACTTCGTATTGTTGAGATAATCCCTCCCATAACCTTAAATGTCTTTCTAGGCTAAGGGAGGAACATGCATGTCGTTAACTCTCATTCTTTTTGTTTTTCCTAATTTAGAACTACCTTACCTATACTAAGACTCATATTACTATTGTTTTATTATATGAGTATTTTGAAAATAGTTGCGTAGAAATGTTACAGTTTAAGCGAAACTTTTATTAGCGGAAGACAAAGATGAAGTTCTAGTAGTAACACCTAATTTTTGTACGCTATAATGATGAAATAGGGATATTGAAAGCTATACAATGTATGGTATTTTAACGTTAGCATATAAATAAGATAAAGGAAAAGAGGTTGAGGAAAGATATTTCTGTTGTCGAGAACTTGCTGAATGCTTTGAGTGAAATGAGGAGAAAGATAGCCCATAATAAGCTTTAAATACAGAAAACCTTAAGTCTTCCCATGCAAGAGTATTGCATATATGGAACTGTCTATAACAATAACGACACGCTGGAGGAAAGTATTAAGAGTTTCTGGAGACCTGATTCCACAATAGTGATAACGGACAATTTTTCAACTGACGGTACGTGGGAGAAATTAAAAGAAATTAGTAAGGAGTTCAACTTACTCCTTTTGCAATACAAATCAAATAGGGGACAAGGGAGAAATTACTCCTTAAAACACTGCCCAGACAGGAGTTTGACTGCTTACGTCGACCTAGATACTAGATATAATGAGGCCTTTCATGGGCTTTTAGAATGGGCTCCAAGAGATAAGGTAACTCATACTTACACATTCTTTGGAATAAGGAAGGAGGAATTCATGAAGAGAGGTGGATGGAGTACAATAAATGTAAGTGAAGACGTAGAGGCCGTCTCTAGGATAGGGTTTGACTACTTCGTTCCAGTGATCGTAAAGGAAAACCTGTTTAGGGGAAAGGGGAGAGAGAAGAGGTATAGCAAAGGGATTAAGTATCTTGTAAGGCGTTTCAACAACATAGTTGATGGGATAAGGGGTGACGGGTTTTATTGGAAAGATATATCAGTTTATTACGAGAATAAAAAGTATGTAGTGCTTCCATTCTATATTATAGCTAGAATTAAGGGAATATATAGGTACCATGACTGCGCTGCTAAGATATGGATTATTAAAGAGTCAATTAAAAAACTAGTAGACCCTAAGGAAATAGATCTTGACGACTCCTTTTTCTTATTTTCAATCTCAACTATCGAGCACTCAGTGGTTAAGGTTGACGAAATCTTGCAAGAGAAATTCGGTAGCTTGATAAAGTTTTCATGCAACGACAGGCTAATTAGATATGTTAAAAATAATGAAGGACTGAAAAGGGCTTTACTATCATCTAACTTAAAAGATGTGGAGTGCAAAGAAATAAAGGAGTAATTCGCTGTTGACTCTCTAGATTTTCTCATCAACGTGGAAAAACTCACACTGAGGGAGTTATTTGCTCATGTGTTGGCAGTAATTAAATATTCTCATCTATACCTTCAACTAATTTACCGTTAGAAACACTGTAGACTTTTACTCCCTCTAATAGTTTGGGTATTCGTAAGTCATGTGTCACAATAATTCCTTCCTTTACTCTTCCCTTTATTAATTCCAGTACCTTGTTCCTCCTTTTTACATCTACGTTCTCAAAAGGTTCATCAAGAGTAACTATTTTAGGTTCTGTAAAGAGAGTTAATGCTAACCTAACTAATGAATTTTGTCCCGTTGAAAGCCTATAAATTGGTCTCTTTATAACTTTTTTATCTACTTCAAGGAAATCTACGAGCTTAAGAAATTCATTAGGATCTCCACCCTTAAGTTCTGTATTTATCTTAGCTATTTCCCACGGAGTACTCGCTATTGTGTAAACTTCCGGGAGGTTAGTTGAGTACTCTAGTATTCCCCTAGAATTCCTTACCTCTTTCCCTTTTATTTTTATTGAACCCTTATATGGTATTAAGCCAGAAATAGCCCTAATTAGCGAAGTCTTACCCGAACCGTTAGGACCCAATAAAATTACTGGAGTGTTGTTTACTACTAGGTTGACGTTGTCTAAGATAGTTAAATCCCCATATGAAATCGTTACATTCTCTATTTCAAGCATTACCATACCACCTCCTCTAGCCTTAGCATCTTCATTCTCTTAAATATCAGATTACCCCCTATTGCCAACAGTGCCGAGAGTACTATTAGTTCTAAGATGTAAGGACTAAGTGTAGCGTTAACAAGTGAGTAAGATATGACGTACTCAGCCCCATATATAGGATAATATATGGGATTAATACCGGGTATAAAGCCTGGAATTATGATTAGTATAAATAAAAAATATGAAATTACCTGGGAATACCTTGAAGCCTTGGCTCCAAACTTAAGTAGTAAAATATTAGTGAATAAGAATACTAGTAAAAACATAAATAAACTAGAGATAGTAATTGAAACTAATAGTGGTAATAGGTTACTTAGTGTTATTATTTCAAATGAATTTCCTGTATGTAAAAACACAATTATAGGAAATATAATACCTCCATAAATTAAGGTATAAATCATTCCTGAAATTAGGGCAGCTATGAAGAGGCTAAGAATGTAGATATACGTTTTGAACTTACTAAACCTTATATAATACGCTAATGAAGAAGACTGATAGATTAATGTGAGACTAAAACCGGCAGCTACTGCATCTAACATATATAAGATACCTATTCCATACCATATCATTTCAGATGGAGCATAAATATTTTTGACGCTATAGAACCCTAAATAGGTAAAGACAGAAATTAACATTAAATCTAGAAGAAGATAAAAAAGAGCAACACTTGATATCGATAATCTTTTTATCATAGATTTTTCAAGTTCCATTTTTCTCATCATCTATTATTAGCAACGTATTTAGAGACTTTTATACTAAATATAAAGTTAAAAGTTTTTAACTTTAGTCAAGTCTTATTTCTACCTTAACTAATACAAATAGTGTGGAGGCACTACATACAAACAAAAAAGGCTTACATGGGGTGCAACATAATATAAATGCAGTAGACGGCTTTTGGATAATAACTGCTTGTTGCTGGAGTGGAGGCGGTGGATTTGCTTTATCACTCTTCTGGAGTTAGAAAAAGAGGCGAAATACCTTTCAGAACCTTTCCTTCAGCTGGTGGTTTATCGGAAACAGAAGTATATGTTACCCCCTATATGAGCGATTTGGAAATTAATATTTACCACCATAATTGCTTATCACATTCCATAGAGAAACTAAATTTAAATGCGTTCTCAGCGTTACAAAGCCATGCGCTTTCTTCAATCCCGGGCCTAAACGCTGTTCCTTTGCTAATTATTTTAACCTCGAGATACGGTAGAACTATAGCAAAATGCAGTAATAGAGGTGTTAGATTATTACCCGCAGATTTAGGAATAGTTATGGAAAACTTTTTCCTTATTGTAACCACTTTAGGACTAGGCATATGTGCAGTAGGTTATTTTAATGATTATTTCGTAAATAAAATTCTTGATATTGGAATTGAAAAAGGAGAGGTTAAGGTAGATATGCTTGTAGTAGGTGAGAAAGATGAAAGACGAAGCTGAAATCAAGAAATCTTTAGAAATGGCACGGAGATTGTTTTATATTAAAGAGATAGATCTAGTTAGGTGGTTACTTGACGTTTACGGAGTTTTTGCCCTTGCAATTTTTATCTCAACTTATTTACTTTCCCTCTTTCTTCCTAGACTTGAGGTTCTTGGAATAGGGCTCTTAGTTGTATCTACAATAGATGTAATAGAAACAATAAGTGGGTTATCTTCACCCAAGTTTGCTGATTTCAGAAAATTAGATCCTAAATCTATAAGTTTAACGATAAAGATATCCATCTTTGGTCTCATAATAAGCTACTTTCTGTTCATCTTCCATTATTTCTTTTATCCATTATTATATTTACAATTTATACTAACTGGAGTATTCATTGAATTATCTTTTTCATACCCAATTTATCATATGTTACGAAAGCTCAACGAGAAGGATCACTTTCTGATAGCTTCATACGTTATTATGGGTGTTTGTGTTGCTTTAACACCATTCAATTACATTTCACTATTAGCTATACCAACGGTCACTCTACTATATGAGATCTTAAGAAAAGGTGAACCTTAGTGGAAGTTGACAAACTTATTCAGTTACTGAAGTCTCATAAGTCGCTTAACACAAGTGTCAGATTAGGTATACTATTAGGTTTATATTACGTTAAGTCAGCATGGTTTGCACAGCTTTTAGAATCTACTAGGTTAAACAAAGCAGAACTATACCAACACTTAAGGGTATTAGAAAAGGAAGGGTACATTAAGTTAGAATATATCCCAACAGTTAGAGGTAAAAGATTAAGGGCGAGTATAACTCAAAAAGGAGAAGAAGTAGCCAAAGAAGTTCTTAAGCTATTAAATGAATAAATAGAGTCTATTAATAATGGTAAATTCTAATACTAGTCCTTTCTCAATCATTTTAACTGAGTTCTTTAACTCCTCGACACTCTTATTAATAATCTGCCTTGAGCTTATTAAATGATCCGTAAATAAAGAATGAAGAGACTCGTTAGGATCAACATAATGAACATTTGCCTTCTCAGATCGATATCAAGTTGTCTTAGATTAGTCTTGTTTTGTTCTTCCCATGCCTTTCATAAAAAGAAATTAATGTTCAGCTTAGCGTATTATATATCTTGCGCGCTTACTAGCTTAACTTTTAATTCTTAATATCTTTTCGTCAGTGCATGATCTAAAACGGAACATTAAAACTGAAAGCCTTTTAAGCATTATGGGACTATCCATCTCAACCATAGTCTTTCACCTCCTTAATCTCCTAAGAGATAAAGGTATTTTAAACTTCATATTTATTAATCTTCCCAATAAACCACACAACGAAATGATATCGCTAATTACTCTAAGAAAATTTTTTACTTCATTTGCCGTTCTTCATTCATGGATACCATAAGAAAGCCGAGCAGAATGTTATCTGGTATAACAGCGGTTGCGATCATGACTCAACCTTATCCTTGTCCTCACGGAAAGTGCATATTTTGCCCAGGTGGTGTTGAATACGGAACAACGCAAAGCTATTACGGAAGAGAACCAACGCTAATGAGAGCAATTGAGAACAACTACGATCCTTTTTATCAAGTTAACTCTAGGTTAAGACAATATGTTAGCCTTGGTCATACTCCCAGTAAGGTTGAGTTAATAATTATGGGAGGTACATTTCTCTCTACACCAATAGATTACCAAGAGTGGTTTGTAACTAAGGCTTTGGAGGCGATGAATTTATTTCCAGGTAGAATAAAGCCTGGTTTCACTTACCTAGAGGACGCTCAAACCAGAAACGAGAAAGCTAATGTAAGATGCGTAGGAATGACGGTGGAAACTAAACCAGACTGGGCTAAGGAATGGCACGCAGATCAGATGCTTAAATTAGGAGTTACAAAGGTTGAGCTAGGAGTTCAAACGGTCTACGATGAGGTTTTGAAATTCTCCAATAGGGGACATACAGTCAAAGATTCGGTTGAAGCCACTAGGATACTTAAGGACTCTGGATTTAAGGTTGTATATCACGTAATGTTAGGTTTACCAAAGTCAGATCCAGAAATGGACCTAGAGGGATTCAAGAAGATCTTTAGTGATCCAGACTTTCGTCCAGACATGTTGAAGATTTATCCAACATTAGTTGTTGAAACAGCTCCACTAGAGCACCTTTGGAGAAGAGGTTTGTATAAACCTTACGATACTGAGACGCTAGTAGATCTAATTTCAGAAATGTATAAATATATACCAAAGTGGGTCAGGGTTATGAGAATTCAGAGAGATATTCCGTCAACCATTATTTTAGATGGAAATAGAAAGGGTAATTTAAGGGAAATAGTTGAGAGAAGGTTAATAGAGAAAGGGATAAAGAATAATGAGATAAGGTTCAGAGAAGTTGGAATGGCTTGGCAACATAGAGGAGTAACTCCAAGGCTAGATAAGGTCAAAATGTTTAAGGAAGAGTATGAGGCTAGTGGAGGAACGGAGATTTTTCTATCGTTTGAAGACGATGAAGAAACTTTGATTGGTTACGTGAGGTTGAGATATCCATCTTCTTCAGCTCATAGGAAGGAAATAGACGGGAAAACAGCGATAATAAGGGAGTTACGCGTTTATGGAATAGAGGTTCCAGTAGGGATGTGGGATGAGCTAGGGATACAGCATAGGGGTTTTGGGACTAAGCTGTTAGAGGAGGCTGAGAAGGAAGCTAATGAAAACTTTGATTCAAGAAAGCTCTTAGTTCTTTCAGGAATTGGCGTAAAAGAGTATTACAGGTCTAGAGGTTACGTTGATGAAGGGCCTTACATGAGTAAGAGACTTGTTTAATCCTTTATTATAAGGTAATTTAAGGTATGGTATGTTTCACCTTGTTGTATGGGAATACTCTGTATCCTAACTTTGAATCTTCCTAGGTAGAAAAGATAAGCGATTTGAACTCTTTCATCCTCTAGTTTCCAAATACTTCATGAATATACTAGAGTGGCACTTAGTACTCTTTTCTTCTGGAAAACTCAGTTGTTTCTCTAGGAACCTTTTTGTGTATCATAAAATGGTTAGCTATAGCTTGTATCAACCGGAATGAAGTTATTGATTTTTTGCATTTTCTCAAGTCGAAGGTCAGTTGTCTTAACTTGTCTTATTTAGACCTTTCGTCTCTTTGATAAAATAGATTTCCTCCCACTATGGCTTGTTATATATTTTAGACACAAAGTGGGCTTTTAACACTCTTAACGTTTTTCGATCTATATAAGATCTTAAACGGAGCGCTAAGGCGGACACGGATCATTATTTAAAAAGAAGTTTTATATTCTTTAGGGATCTATCCATCTTCGTCTTCAATCTCCTTAAACTCCCAAGATCTAAAAACTGTATTTTTATCTTTTCTAAGAAACTTGGAATCTCCTAGAATTTTGCCTTAAATTTAGAATTCATTAATAGGCGGACTAACTTTCTCTTCCAGAAAATTAGGACAATTAAGACGTCATTAGATAAGCGAGTTAGAAATACAAAAATGCACTATTCTTTTTCTTGCTCTTACTACTACAACTTAACGTTTTATTCATCTATAGAGTAGGCTAGCATCATGGATGATAGCGACTCACATCTTCTCATTCGCACCTTATCTTTCCTTATAAAAGAGGAGGAAGGGGAGATTCCAGACATGTTCGCATCTCCTGGAATGTATCATTTCTTCTCAAACCTTAAATCTAGCAAAATGCTTAAAGCTTGGTTATCACCTCACTTCGCTATTCTAAAATATGCCGACTCTAGTTTCCTACTACAAGTTAGAACCGGAAAAGTTTACTTGTTTAAACTAGATAATATTTTCCAAGAAGTTATAGACGAGAAAAAGGAAGGATTAGAAAATGGGTTGCGAGATGATGAGTTAGCAAGAATAAGAGTAGCTTACTTGAGGCTCATAGAAGAACTTAAAGGAAAAAGGGAAACGAAAATCACTCCTGAAATTGAAATTGTTACAGATAATAAGATAAGGAAGATGATAGGATACGATCTAGACTATGAAAACCTGGAGGGCCCAGTAGAGGAAGGAAAGTGGATAAGATTGGTAGAAAACTTAGCTATGATATCCTCAGGAGATATTTCGGTATACTTTAGTTCAGTAAAAGAAAATATAAAGATAATTGTATCTTCTATAATGAGTACTTATATTATAAGAAAAATAGAAAATGCTCTAAAAAAAGTGGGATTATATCCCGCAACAATATCCTTGATGAAAGGGAGATCAGAAGTTAATATAGAAGGTTTACCGTGTAATAAGGAGGTTTCAAGTTTTTTGAAGGGAATATTAAGTCAGATTGAATACACTGAAGTTCAAGAAGAATTAGGAATCAACATAGAGTTAATACCGTCATGTGAAAGATTTTTCCTGAAGATTGATGAAAACGAAGTATGTGAGCTAGAGATTTCCAAGGATAGTACAGCCAATTATTCTAGGTTTAGTATATGTGCAGACTGCAACAAACCGTTCTTCGATTATATAGCGGAGGAATTTACAAAAAAGGTGATAAGCGTCCTCAAGGAAAAAACGTATAACGTTTTCTTTCAAGGATATCAAATTCAGGTTTATGGATTGCCGAGAGAATTCTTTACTTCTATTTCATTTTTTGGGATGGAAACTTCTGTCGAATTGAAGGATTTACCTATAGTTGCTGAAAGGGTAATTATTCCAGGGGAAGAGTTAAGGGTTGTGGAGTTCGAGAATTTAAGACATGTAAACTTTGATTTAAGGCCGAAATTAGATGGAGAATTTAAAAAAATGTTAAATTTTTTCACATTTATTGAGATAAGTAAATCAAAGATAGAAATTAATAAAGGTATAAAACTTTAGATAGAGTCCTGGAGTGATCTACTTACTTCTACTATCAGACTTCCTACTTTATGGTTAGCTCATAGCTAAAATAGAGAAGTAAGCAAGATGGGTGTAAGGTGATTTAAGAACGGTTTTTGATGAGGTGTTAAGATAACTTCCAAATAACAGTAAGCGTTATAACTAGATCTAGCAGAGAAAGCCTCTTCACCTCTTTTACCATTAATGGACAAGTCCTCGAAAAAAAGGTTAAAAGTTGTCTTAAGGAATGCTTTTTCAATATATTTATGATCTTTGATAATGCCCTCACTGTTGCAGGAGGTAAGGAAGCTAATCGTTATTGTACGTCATTATACAGAACGTGATAAAGATTGAGGACTTTTTAGATCGCAATTTGTACTAATGATCCCGAAACACAAGTAGAATCTCAGCTGGGGAAAGAAGTCTATAATCCCTCATAGATCTACAGCAGGATACTCTACCTCTGGCTAATTCATTAAAAATTTTTAACTAAGGTAAATTTTGAGAAAAAAATCACCAGCATAAGTTGATATCTCTAGGAACACATCATGATAAAGAAGTCTTTTACTTCAAAACCTAGAATTAAGGCTTTAAGGATGTCTTCGAAGTTTTTAAGCTTCAAATTAAGGGGATCAGAAAAGGAAATAAATACCATTATCTATATTATATATGTGGATAAAGAAGAGGAAGAAATTATACAATTTATTAGAGAAAAAGGAAGAAAAGAGAAAGATGGGAAAAAATGCATTGCTAAATCTAAGCTAAAAGGTAAGCATCCAGAGAAGTTGAAACAGTTAGAAGAGGATCACTTAATAGTCGTGGAAAAACGCGGAACTGGGGAGAGCGTATGCATTGAAGAGAAGGTTTCAGAAGGGAATGTGAAAATTCCCACTCCTACTATTCAGGATCAACAGATTATACTAATGTTAAAGGATATATTAGAACTTTTGAAAGAGATTAACAGGAAGTTAGACCGTGTCTTGTCTAATCCTTCGGATCTTGAAGCAAGGTTTGATTCTCTATATGAGGAAGTTAAGAACTCGTTTAACATAGCTAGACTGTCTGAAATCAGAAAAAGGATGGGATTATCTCAAGAGGAGTTCTACAGTAAACTTTCTGATTACATAGAGAGGAATTACAGACTTGTCTCTGGTGGAGATGAAGGAGTAGTTAAAGGAGGAGTAATTTACGGGATGGTGAGGAAATTATGACCTTGTGTAGTTTTCCAGAAGATACTATAACTAAGTTGACAACAATAAATCCAAAAATTCTCGGAGAGAGATACATAAATCTTTACAATAAGCTCTTAAACAGAACAAAGGAAGGGAAAACCACCTTCTTAACTGGAGAGCCTGGAATGGGTAAGACAACCTTCCTCATAAAGTTGAAGGAAGATTTAAGGAACGATAATTTTATCCCGTTAGTAATTGACCTTGTATCTAAATCAGACTTTACTGAAGAATTCTTTTTTTCCCTTTGAAGGGGTAAGGGAAGAAATAAGAAAAATAATATTTGAGAAGAGGAAAGAAATTGGTTATACTAAATGGACTTGGGTAAAGAAAGAATTTGGAACGTGGTTAGACAGAGAATGTGAATCGCCTTCTCACCCTTTGATAAAACTTTACTGTAAAAAATACGAGAAAAGTCTAGATGGAATAATAGAGATGCTGAGAGACGCAAAATCTCAGAACGTAAAAATAGCGTTACTCATAGACGAGGCTAGAGAGGACGACTTGGCTAGGTACTTTCATAAGCTAATTAACTCTGGAGTTGCAACTATGGTGATAGCCTTTCCGACAAGTGAAATTGGAAAGGTTAGCGATAAAGCGCTTGCTAGGAGGATAAAGGAAAACCTTACTGAAATTGAACAACCCAATAAAAGAGATGTTGAAGAGATTCTTGAACATATGTGTGGCCCAGAAATAGGGAAGGAGATTTCACAGGACGTCTTTTACCCAGATATGACAATAGCTGAACTAGTTCAAACTGCTAGGGAGTTCTATTTCAATGTTCAGAAAATATGTGAGGAAAATAAGGAGTGTTTTCTTAGCCATTTAAAGAACATGGAGAACTTACAGGAGAGATCCAAGGATTTAGAAAACCTAATAAGGGGAATAATAAGGGATTTTATTAAAGATAGGATGGATTTTATACTGTTCGATACTCAAAAGAAAATTAACGTTGGAGCTAAAGACAGATTGATGGACATAGTTCTAATCTACAAGGATAAGCTTTATTTAGGCGACGTTAAGCTAACAAATCAAGAGATGCTAAGCCAAAAGAATTACGAGAATGTCAGCGATGTCGTAAGTTATATTGATAACGGAGGCAATGGTAGAGTCAAAATCGATAAAAAGGAATATATTGTTGAAAAAGTATTTTTAATTACGAATGCTAAGAAAATCGAAAATGATCACAAAATAACTGTATTTCAAATTCCATTACACGAATTTAGGGAGGCTTTAGAGTTTCACAAGACCGATAAAGTAAGGGAAAGAATTAGAAACATTCTTGTATCCCTAAAACTCATCTGACCTCCTCCCTACCTGAAGGGTTTTCTCAGATCGGTTCAAAGTTTGTTCTATACGCTTCACTCTCATCGAGTCATAGTTGCTTGGTGAGTAGAACTAATCACGATCCTCTAGTCCACGTATAGACCAATGGGGTGGTCCTACCTCAACTTATCCCTCTGTGGATCCTCTACCCTGTTTAGGACTAGGGATTATGGATATATTGAACATACCAACTAAATCTGCGTTAAACACCTTGTTAAGAGTTGTGTACTTAAACAACTCCTTAAAACCCTTTTACCACAACTCTTGTCATGTATTGGTTAAGTAGTTGAAGTGTATGCCTCATCATCTGTTCTTTTTTATTTCATACCCTTTTCAGCAATACTCTTCAACTTGTCCATAACTTGTTCATAAGAACAAAGAAGTTCCACAGTTATACGTTTCGCGACTAATACGGCAGACATAGGAACTGATCCCTTTCTAACTTTTTTTGTTTACCTACCGTACCAGTCCTCCTTAGGTATGACTATCTAGCTTCTTATAACTTTTCATCCCCGATCTAAAGATCGAGGCTTTAAGTTGTAAACCTAATCCTAGTAATATAAAAGGGAAATTAAAAACCGATATACCTTAAGGGATCATCTGCTCCGTTCTCCTGACGGTGTCTTTAGCCCTATTTTAATAGGTCTAAAATAAAAACGCTTTAAAAATCAAACTTAAATTCCCCATGAGGTATTTCTTGATATGAGATTTGTAGACATGCATGAAGATTTTGGATTTTCCTCTCAAACTGAGGACGTCATATTGGGCAATAAACAGTCAAGTATAAGGCTTCTGAACGCTGCTTCTAATAATGCTGTTATTTTCGCCTCAATTTTTCCTCATGTTAATACAGTAAACGAAATATCCGATTACCTCTCAGAAAAGTATGGTCATCCATCGAAAGCGTCTTCCCCCTTATTTCAGGTATTTTTAGAACAAGTAAAGTTTTATCTTTACCTAGAGAGGAAAGGACTAGTTACTATAGTTCGTTCTAGAAAAGATCTTGATAAAGATGGAATTAAATTCATTTTATCCTTAGAAGGTGCAGATGTGCTGACAGATCCTTATGACGTTTATATATTGAAGGAATTAAACGTTCTCGTTCTAGGACTTACCTGGAACTACGACAACAAGTTTGCTTCTTCCTGTATGTCGAAGAAGGATTATGGTCTGACAGGTGAAGGAGAGGAACTAGTTAGGATTGCAAATGATCTGGGGATTATTCTCGACTTGGCTCACGCTAGCAAAAGAACGGTTATAGATGTAACTTCTTCATCTAAGGAACCAGTAATTGCTTCACATGCTAACGTAAAAGCGTTAAAGGATCACGTAAGAAACCTTGATAATGAGGAGATTGATGCTATTGTAAAAACTAAAGGGATAATAGGAGTCACTGCTATTAATTCGACTTTGAGCGATTACCCATCTATCCAAGATCTAGTTAATCACGCAAAGTATATTGGAGATAACTTTGGTTGGGATAGTGTAGCTTTTGGTTCAGATTTTCTGGGAATAGATGAAACTCCAAAAGGTCTAGAGGACGTAACAAAGGTTAAAGAATTAAGCAGCCTTTTAGGAGACAGATCAGAAGAAGTTCTATGGAACAATCCAATGAGAATACTAAAGAAATTATTGAAAGGATAACATTTTGAAATATACGAGACGACAAAGTAGATGAACTTCTTTTTGTTGGACTTTCTGAATTCGCGAAAGCGATCGACGATGCTTTGATCTAACTAGGTAGAGTTATACTATTTCCTTGTATTGTTTTTAGTTAAAACCAATTGTTTTAATTCATCTTTTTAATTCTTTCCCATTTATCTGGTAGAAACAGAATGAAGTTTATCCTAACGTACCGTATATCTCGTATGATAAACTTTAACTAAGCTTTTACTTATGTCTTTTCGTTAGCACAAGATCGAAAATGGAAAGCTAGGAGAACGTCTGAATACTATCTAAAGGTATTTTTATATATATATTACGAGGAGTTTTCACATTCAGCTTATTATTAATTCCTCTCTTCATCTTACGGTTGATACGTTTTCAATTCATCCCTTCTTGAAGGGAATTCATTACTATCCTCCTAAAAATCGATGAACTTTTTCTAACATAAATCATCTCCATATTCGAAGTTTATATTTAATTCTCTTAATTTAGGTAATTTTCTATCTTTTTCTGATAATATTGGTTCCTTTATAGGCCAGTTAACGTTAATTTCCTCGTCATTCCAAGCAACACCACTATCTAATGAGGGATCAAAATCTCTAGTAACTAGATAGATAACATGTGATTCCTCTAAAGCAAGAAAACCGTGGGCGAATCCACATGGTATCCACAAAAGTCTCCCAGGTGTTAATTCTGCACTGACCCATTTGCTATATGTAGGTGATCCTTTCCTTAAATCTACAGCAACGTCTAATACTTTACCTGAAATAACTGTCACTAATTTTCCTTGAGGTTTTGGTTTTAGCTGAAAGTGAAGTCCCCTTAAAACACCTTTGACTGAAAAAGAATGATTAATTTGAACAAAATTACAAGGTATCCCGTTCTCTTTAAAATCTTTTTCCTTGTATGTCTCCTCAAAAAAACCTCTGTTATCTGAGAAGTGCTTTGTCTCGATTAGAAAAACCTCTGGGATCGCAAGCCTCTTAAAGAGAAATGGCATGATTAGCTTAAATAACTGCATATAATAAGTTTACTCCATGATTAATACATTACTGGTAACTGGTGGATTAGGCTTTATCGGTAGTAACTTTGTGAGATTATTTCACGACAGGTATAAGATCATTATACTAGACAAGTATTCATATGGTTCAAATCCAGATAACTTAAAGGGTATTAATGATTACGTCCTCTATAAGGGAGATATAAACGATACTAAGTTAGTATTAAAGATCCTTAAAGAACATAACGTAGATGCGATAATTAATTTTGCGGCTGAATCTCATGTAGATAGGAGTATCTCTTCTCCACTTTCCTTTATAGAGAGTAATACACAGGGTGTAGTCTCCCTTCTAGAGGCTATAAGAACATATGAGGGTAGCGTAAGGATGCTACACGTCGGTACAGATGAGGAATACGGTGAAATCTACGAAGGTTCTTTTAACGAGAATTCTCCTCTAAATCCTTCTTCCCCTTATTCTGCATCAAAGGCTTCTGCCACCTTATTTGTTAAAGCTTACTCTAGGACATATGGAATTAATGCGGTTATAACAAGATCCTCCAACAACTATGGCCCTTACCAGTTCCCAGAGAAACTAATACCTAAAACTATAATTAGGGCAAGTCTGAACTTACCCATACCTATTTACGGAAATGGCAATAACGTTAGAGACTGGATATACGTTAGTGAAAATTGTGAGGCAATAAATCTCGTTCTGAACAAGGGTAGAAAGGGAGAGATTTACAATATTTCCGCTAGACAAGAATTAACTAACTTGCAGGTCATCAAAAAGGTATTGGAAGTTATGGGAAAAAGCGATGAACTCTTAAAATTTGTTGATGACAGGCCTGGTCATGATTTCAGGTATTCAATTACAAACGAAAAAATTGTCAACCTAGGTTGGAGACCTTCTATAGCTTTTGAACAAGGAATTAAATTAACAGTAGATTGGTATTTAAGCCATGAAGATTGGTGGAAACCGTTGATTGCTGATAAGGTTATCTCTGAAACTCCATGGAAGGAGAGGTGGTAAAGTGTCTAAAGTTCTCATTATAGGCTGTTCCTCACAATTAGGAAAAGGTTTGATCAAAGCTTACTCTAATGATCAGATCTTTTGTACCTATTTTTCAAACAAAGTAGACGAAGGAATAAAGCTAGACCTACAGAACTTTGTCCACTTAGAGGACTTAATCCTTAAGTTGAGACCAGAGGTAATAATAAACGCTTCTGCCTATACTGACGTTGATGGTTGTGAAGTAAATAAGGAAAGAGCTTATATAATCAACGCTGAGGTAGTTAAACACATGGTTAGGACTTCTAGAGTTATAGGTGCTTACTTCGTTCACGTTTCTACAGACTATGTTTTTGATGGTGAGAAAGGAATGTATAGGGAAGCTGATCTACCTTCACCTATAAATTATTACGGGCTAACAAAATTAATAGGAGAAACTTACGCATTATCATATGACGACTCTCTAGTTGTTAGGACTTCAGGAGTATTTGGTTATAAGAATAACTTCCCTACCTTTGCAATGAAAAGTCTACATGAGGGAAAGGAGATCTCTGCTTGGGATAGTTATTACTCTCCAATTCACGCTGACCTTTTAGGAAAGGCTATTCATAATCTGGAAAAGATGAAAAAGACTGGTGTAATTCACATTGCTGGAGAGAGAGTTTCGCGTTATGAACTCGCAATAAAAATAGCTGAAAAGATCAACGCTAGAAATTCCCTAGTTAAACTTGTTCCTCCACAGAACACTTTGGCTAAAAGACCGAAGGATTCGTCCCTAGATATTGCTAAGGCAAAAGATCTTTTAGACTTTGACTTCTATTCGTTAGACGTAAACTTGGACATACTTATTAAAGGTGGTAATTTATGAAGGCTGTAATACTTCATGGAGGGCAAGGAACTAGATTAAGACCGTTAACCCATACCGGTCCTAAGCAGTTGATAAAGATAGGTGGAAAAGCTGTCTCACAGTGGGGAATAGAAGCTCTAAGAGATGCAGGAATAGAGGAATTTGCTATAATTTTAGGCGATAATTTCCCAGAAAAGGTTATTGAATATTATGGCGATGGAACTAAGTTAGGGATTAAGATAACCTATATTTATCAAGGCAAAGCAAGAGGTTTAGCTGACGCAGTTTATAAGGCAAAAGATTTCGTTAGAGACGAGAACTTCGTAGTGTACTTAGGTGATAATGTTGTTCTCCAAGGTCTTGACTTAATAGCTGGAGATGGTAACTATAACGCTATACTGTTAGCCAAAGTTTCTAACCCTCAGCGTTTTGGAGTAGCGGTAGTTAAGGATAATAAGGTAATTAATCTAGTTGAAAAACCTAAAGACTTAATCTCCAATCTGGCTTTAGTAGGAGTATATAGGTTCACCCCTGATATATTTAAGGAAATACAGAGGTTGAAGCCAAGTTGGAGAGGAGAATTAGAAATAACTGACGCTATACAAGGTCTTGTTAATGATAACGTCGAGGTGAAATATAAGATAATTGAGGGTTGGTGGAAAGATACTGGAACTCCAGAAGACCTACTGGAAGCTAATTACGTGTTATTGGATACATACTCGCGAAAAGAGATCGATGGCAAGATAAAGGAATCTGAAATTAACGGCAGGGTTTTGTCAAGTAATGCGACAATAGAGAATTCAAGGATTATAGGCCCTACAACTATAGGTGAAGGAACTATAATCAAGAACTCTTATATTGGACCTTATGTCAGCGTCGGAGATAATGTGATCATTGAGGATAGCGAAATTCTATCCAATACTCTTATACTAAATGGGGCTAGAATAAGTTCCGTCACTTTGTCCGATAGCGTAATTGGAGCCAATGCGAAGATATATAGGAACGAGAGTAAGCCTAAAGTGCTCAAGTTAATTGTAGGAGAGAACTCTGTGATCAAAATCTAACAGACTCGGCAATATCTTCACCCCAGTAAAGTTGGGTACCTCTAGGGACAAACGGTGCACATTTAGAGTAAGTCTATTATTGAGATCTTGTCATCGTCCCTAGTTATTGGTATCCTTATCAGCACTCTCTTTCGCCTTCTCTCATTTTCTTTGATGGCTTATTTAAGGGAAAGAGGTGGTTGATACTGAAATTTTCGAAGTTTGTAGTTGTGTGTTTTACAGATTTTTATTAGTCCTAGACCTTACAGTCTCTTCTTATACACTGCTATACGTTTAACCTTTAACCTATGTTATTAACGCTAGGTTTTCTTGTATTCCTAGTCCTTTTTGTTGGATCGTGTGTTTGATGAAGATCTAGCACATTGGGCTTTCTCTCCTCTTGCTTTTCATAACTCTGTTAACTTCTTCTCTGCGTTTCATTTGTCCTTTTTGTGGTTTTATTTCTTGTATAACCCTTGATTGTGCTTCTCTATGAGAGATTCCTAGTCTCCCAAAAGCTTCTTTTAGTTTTAGCAAAAGCTGACAGTCATTAATTGTACATGAATTTCACGGTTTAAGTGAAACTGCTGATAACGGCAACATCACCTATGCATATCAAGTTATGTCCACTAAGGACACAACTGATAGATCTATTACAGAAAAGAACTTAAGGTTAAAGAAGTAACGGAGATATTATTAAGTACAACCTTTCTTTACTCCTTTCTTCAGAAAGCATTTTATATTAGTGTAGTATAAAAAGGAATAACTTATGTATTGTTAAGCTATTTATATTAAAAATCTCTTTTTTATATATGTATATTTTGCTTCATATATTGACCTGTCTGATCGTCTTCAAAAAAGAGGAATGTCCCTTTGATTCCCCTTGTAAGCATAATATAGTACCTATTCTTTAACAACTGCAGTGCCTTTTCTTTGTCTCTTCTTACAATACTCTTAAGGCTAAACCTATTCCCCACATTGTCTGTTATAGGGTCCGGATTTACTTCCCACCCGTTATTCCTCCAAATAAGGTCACGACCCCATACTACGCCAACATAGTCGGCCTCAAAACCTTGAGCTCCATACACTGAGGCACAGTACTCTGTGCTGTTAAGTTTCCCAGTCCAGTACTTAGGATATTCAGTTTTCTCGTTCATTAACCAGTATATATCCACACCTATATTCTTGTATAGGTTAAACCCACTATATAAAGGATAACCTACTCTCCTGTTTTTATCAGATCTAGGGTTGTCATAATCGCCTGGCGACTCTGTAAAAGCACATACTAAGGCTTTCTTTCCATTTATCTTCTCTAAATCTTCCAATAAACTTTTAATATTATCAAAAATTCTGAAATCATATCCATTAATTGTTGTACTTTTGCCTTCTAAAATCTTCCTCACACTTTCTAGGTAAGCTGGTGGTACTCTAAAGGGAGCGGATAGACTTCTATCTTCCACTTGCTTAAATTCCTGACCAAGAATTAAACGAAAGTTTTTCTCAGTACCCTCTTCGTCACCAATCAGTATCTGACTCTCATCGTAAAAGTAAACTTGGACAGTAGACCTAGTAGAAGCCAACTCAATTATGTCCCTTCTCATCCTCTGAGCCTCATCAAAGATTATGAGGTCAATATTATCATTTCCATATGGATTTTGAAACTTACTTTCCCCTACTCCTATTTGCCTACCAGTTGAGTAGAACATAAGCAAAGAATCAATTGCTCCATCCTTACTTCCCCTAAGTAAATACCTTAAGGTATTGAGTAGTCTGTTGTTCTTATAAGCGAGGAGAGTCCTATATTTTTTAGTCAATGCTTCTAAAAATATATAGAAAGCTAAAAGTGTTTTACCTGAACCTGACTCGCCTCTAATAACAAACGCTCTCCTTTCATTGTCCCTCAACGAATCCAAAACTTCTGAGACTATTAACGCTTGTTCAGTGGATAATCCAAACCCCTCAGAGGCTAAAGCCATTATAGATCTTTTCCATACCTTCTCCTTAATTTCCCTTACTTTTTCGAGGAACTCTTTATTTATCGTCACCCTAGCTTTGGCGATTTTATTTATATCGGACTCATCTCCTGGAGTCCCCAATTGTTTTATCTCATTTTGTAAATCGGAAGAAGACCTAATAACCTTGCAGTCATTGGTGACATATGCTTCCTTCAAATTATAAGCATAAACTATCCCGTCAAACTTGATATTAGACGGATGAAAGTTATTGAGTTTTCCCACGTAATTATTCAACTGGTAACATGGGTCGATATGGAGACCATCATCGGTTTTAACAGTGAAGTCCCCTGCTTTTTTTATCTGCCTCCAGCCTTTTGCTTCTATAACCAAAGCTTTAGTCTTGTCCACTACTATGAAATCCGCCCGTTCGGTAAATATTGGATATTCAGCTAAAACCGGATATCCATCTAGGGGTTTAATAATATTCCGCAAAGAGGATTCCCAAGCTAGCTGTTGTTCTATACGTGGTGATTGTTCGTAGAATTGAGAATAAGAACTTGATAATTCATCTACAGCTTTTCTCAAATCAATTGGATTCTTCAATATTACTGGCAGCATAATTTTCCCTATCTTCAAAAACTAATAAGTATTTTGGTAGATTGTATTTTTTACAAAAAGAAATAAAAGATTCAACATCGTTGAAGTAAAACATTACATTATTTATTTTGACCTTTATCATATTGAATGAAGAGAAGATAAAAGTCAGAGAGGAAAGTGAATTATATAGACCTTTTCGGTTATACGTCCAGCTTCATATATTCAACACTTAAAAAAATGTTCCTGAAGATATAGACTTCACCAAACTTTGCGAGTGGAGTTTTTCGTCCCCTTAACCCCATTGATATAAAATATCTAGAAAATTCTTGTTACGTTTTCACACCTAAGAAAAATGCGTTATTTGGCAAAAGGGATTTTACTCTATAAAGAGCATATTTTTCTTTTTTAAATCCAGCCTTCTTCATACGGCATTCCAGCTCATATGGTAGGTAAAAGTGTATAAATCTCCTATACACGCTGTTCTCAATTTTACTTTCTAAAAGAGCGTTTCGTTTGAAAGTTAAAGGTCTAATTAGCCAAACAGTAGCTAGGATTTCTCCATTTACTTTCAAAGATCTCCATGCCTCTTCAAGAGCTTTACTTGGATTAGGTAAGTGGTGAAGAGAAGCAATATAAAGGAGACATTCCATCGACGAATCCCTAAAAGGTAAAAATTCCATATCTGCTAGGATTAAGTTCTCACATCCCTTTTTCTTTGATTCGTACAACTGTTTTGTTGAAAAGTCGAGGCAGATCACATCTTTTCCCTTCTCCTTTAAAAAGGCGCAATTTTGTCCTGAACCACAACCTATATCGGCTATAAGCTTAGATTTTATTAGTCCCAAAAATACGTTAGGTTTTCTCCTATGAACTATGTGTTCATAAGCCTTCCTCGTCTCGTCTTTTACGTCCACATACATTCTTCTTAATTTACTACTTAAAAGTATAGTCCCGATTATGCTACAGAGTAACTAAAAACGTTGATAGGGAAATATCTAAATGCATTTATGTAATATTAATTACGTAATTTCTGGAGATTCTATCCACTCTTACTACAACTGAACCTTTTCCTTAAATCACGTGAAGGTAAATAGATTCGATTTAATCAATATCATAGTGTCCACCGAGTACAGAAGAGAAACTACATTTTTTCCAAGCATACCTTTTCCAAATTAACTAGCAATACCCTCAGCGGACGTTCTATCTAGCGTTAAGAGGGTAGGAGTATATGACAAAGTAAGGATTAACTGAAAAGTTGATGTAATTTACGTTACGTTATTGCTCTTTAATATCCTCACTCGAAAAGTTGTTCCTTCCTTTATCGAAAAGCAAGGATAACCCCTACTTTTACAAAGATCTGCTACGGTTATATTCATTGGTTCCTCATCTGTCAGAATTTCAAGAATTTCACCAACCTTCATATTGTTGATGTTCTTAACAATCTCTATCTGAGGTTCTGGGCAGGATTCCCCTCTAAGATCTAATACCTTATCCGGTTTTCCTTTTTTTAACTTCTCGCCCTCATCCATAAGTTATATACATCTAAAAGTTATTAAATCTTCCCTTTTTTTTAAAGCAAAAAGAAAGTAAACATAAAAAATAATAAATATACTTTATCCTATTTGCATAGAGAGCAGTTCTAGCTCAATTCCGCATATTCATTTTCTACTAGAAACTATAGTGGAAGAACTAGTTGTAAAAAATTGTTAATAAGCTTGGCCAAGTCTTTTACCTTCTCTAAATAGAATCCTTGACTAATCTCCTTAAAGAAAAAAGTACAGGGAATAATGAACACGGGTTTATACCACATCATGCTAAAAAATAATTACGTAATTTCTGGAGATTCTATCCACTCTTACTACGACTGAACCTTTTCCTTAAACCACGTGAAGGTAAATAGATTTTTAATTATAAACTCGTGAAAGGTTAAGCTTTAATTTTTACAAAAATATCGATCTTATGGATTATCATATATCTAATATCTCAAAAGTTGATAGAGGGGAAGTTCAAATCAAAGGTTCAAAAGGAAGTTATATTCAATGGCTAATAACTAGAGAACATGGAGCCGAATATGCGGTGAGAAAGTTCACATTAGACCCTAAAGGAATTATTCCAATGCACACTCATAAATACCAAGAAACTGTAATAATTACCAAAGGAAAATGCAAGGTATGTGTAGGAGATAAAGTATTCAATTTAAAGGAAGGAGATTACATTTTCATAAATTCGCAAGTAAAACACGCCATTTTAAATGAGGAAGAAAGCCTCGAGTTTTTCTGCATAATTAACTATACGGACGACATGAGTATTAAGCCATTGGATGAGGATTGTACAAGCAGACTACCCTGACCTACCAGTCGACCTTTTTGTTTCACAGCTAATCAACAGAAGGATGAATGGTAAACTCTACAGAATTTAAGGTTGATCTAAACTACCTAGTAACGTAAGGTTAACATAAAAGTCATGAACAACACTATATGGAAAGACAATTCATCATCTAACTTCAGCAGACTTAACCTTGCACCTGATCCTCAGCATAGAACCGGAATCTTCGGTAGACTTCATATAAGAGGATGTTCAGTCTCACCTTCAGCAGTGTAGTTTCCTTACTTTAGCTATTAAAAGTCAAAAATTTTGACCTTAAGTTAAAAAAGCTAGAAGCTTTAAACCTCCGGATATAGCCTTCTTATACCGCGTACCTCAAGAACGTAAAGCTTCGAATCCTCTACTGCCCACTCTATATTGACTGCCCTCCTATATACGTTTTCTATGGCGATCGTAGTATTGGCTATTTTTACTGCTTCTGCATCTTCTAAGCTTGGACTAGTCATCTGGACCTGATCTAGATCTATGATATCGTGAGTTTTATTATCGAAATCATATGCAAGCTTTACACTTTTACTGGAGATTTTCTTATTTACTATACTCCTTGAATGTTTGCTTATAATGAACTGATCCGGAGTAACCATACCCCTTGTAACAGTCTCGCCTAACCCCCAAGCAGACTCTATAAAGACGTAATCTGGCTCTTCTGTTATTGGGTGAAGGGAAAAAGCTGTCCCAGCACTCCTTGAGTTAATCATCCGTTGAATCAATATTGCTATTGGTGAACTATCTCCTGTAGCTATTCTATAAGCTATAGCCCTAGGGCTGTAATAGGAGGAGATTACGTTTTTTACGCTCTCGACAAGTTTGTCCCTAGTCACGAATAAGTCAGTCTCATATTCTCCAGCAAAACTTAAACCGCTTAAATTTGACGCAACAGTAGATCTAACAGCAACGTATGGAGAATTAAGAGAATCAAAATGAGATTCGATTTCTTCTTTAAGATCTCCCGGAATATCAGATTTCATTATAATGTTTCTTGCTACATTGCTCTTTTTCTCTAAATCAACCTGATCATTAAGGTTAACTGAAGAGAGTATCTCATCTATCTCTTCCCTTAAATTTCTAGTAATGCGATCAAAAGCCTTTGCTGTAATCACAAAACCTTCTGGAACATTGAATCCCATGTTATAGAGCTCGCCGAGATATGCACTTTTTCTGCCAACTAATGAAGTCATATTCAGGTTTACATTGCGCAATGGGTAAACGTATACCATGATTACTAATGACTTCAACGAAATAAATAGCTTTCTTCAAAAGTTTAAGCAAAACGTCAAGTTGAGAGAAGGGATTGCTATCTAGAGAGCAATAAAATATGCTGAACTACCCTTTTAAACTTTAGACTTTATTTTCCTCCATGTCTCTAATCAAGAACCTCATCGAATACCTTAACAGAATAAGATTAGAGAACGGTATTCCTCACGTATCCTATGAAAATTCTGGCGTTTCGAGTTTTAGAGTAAACTACATGCTAAGGGAACAGATCTTCAGTCATTATGATAAAAATGGTATACATCCTTGTTATTATTTCACAAAAGTGGGTAACTACTATGGATCAGAGGAGGCAATTGGTTACGCTGAATATTCTCAACCTTGGTTAAGAGAAGGAGTTACGGTAATTAACACATCAAAGAAAATAATGTACAATATGGTTTACAATGACGAGGAAAGTGACTGGGGACATAGGGATACTTTATTGAATCCATGCTTTAATTACGTTGATATATCAGTTGCCTGGAACTCTAGACATATATACCTTAATATAACTATGATTGCAAAATGGATACATTGGGACGTTTATCCTTCAATCGATAAAGGAAAATTTTACATGAGGGGAAAACTACTAGAGATGAGACCTAAATCGATTCTAATCTTTAGAGACATTCCTAATCCGTGCTACACTTCAAGGAAATATTATGATTTAGGGAAATTAATAGCTGGCATATTACCTAAAGGTTTTATGTATAAGGATATCTACACAATTACTGCAAAAAAGTATAGGGTTGATGAAGAGTTGGAAATAGAATTTTCTCTCCCTACTCAAGAAAATGGAATTTTAACAGTGGTTTTGATAGCAGAAGATCCTAGGGGTATAAAATGGGAACCAAAAAGCGGGAAGTCCATAAATCAGTGCCCTATATTAACATATGCTTTTAAGAGTGACGGGCATTAGAACTATAATAAAAATTTTCTCATATATTAAACCGTGCTAAAAAGTAAAAAATTTATTTCTTTTGTATATTTTGTTTAATTTTCTCAATTACGTCTGAAGGAATAGAAGTCATCTTATGAGCTTTATCAGCGTGGAGTTTAAGGATTTCAAGTAGCTCTTCCTCTGATGAGGCGTTCCTTACCTCAAACCCACAGTTCATCCCTATACTTGAACACTTAAACTCAAACTTTTTCTTTTACCTAAACCAAATACCATTAATTTATTAATGAAGTAAAAAGTATAAAAAATAGTAGTAAAAAGTTTCTAACACATCCTTATATCTCATTCCTCTAATTAATCATATGCCAAAATATACATTTAAATGTGAGGACGTAGGGATGAACTGCGGATTCGAGATCGTAAATTCTGGAAGTCAAGACGAGTTGCTAGAGATGTTAAAGGTACACGCAAAACAGAGTCATGGACTTACCTCAATACCTTCAGATATGATAAATAAGATTAAACAAAATATAAAAACATCTGGACACTACTCCTTTAGTTGCGCTAGCGTAGGGATGAACTGCGGATTCGAGATCGTAAATTCTGCTTCAGAAGATGAATTGTTAAGCGAACTAGCCATTCATGCAAAAATGTCCCATAATATGACCTCTATACCCCAAGATACATTGAATAAGATTAAACAAAATATAAAGGAAACATAAGGATAATTTTTATTATTCCTTTTTTCACTTTACTACTGAGTCCTGTAATTTAAATATATTTCATATAATTCCTCTTATGAATTACGTTTATAGATTTTTATGTTTTAGATATAAATAAAAATATATATGATTATTTTTCTGGTCAACAAAAATTACATAATTTCCATCAGTAATATTCGCCATTGCGTTCTAAATACTTAGATATGTCTAACTATACTGAATAATTAATGGGAAAGATAAAACCAATCTTAGCAGTTAACTAATGTGCAAAGCTCATAGATATATGCTGTCTAGGAGAATAGGTCTACTCGTCAGAACCAGTAAAGAAGACTTTGATGTCGAAGAAGAATACCTTATATTCATTAGAGGGTTTCAGAAACTTTTTATCTACTCTAATAGCAAAGATATCATTGAATTTTTCGCATTAAACCACATTAAGTAACTCAGTAATACATTCAAAGCGATATTGAAGGAAAGCTTCGTCTTACAAGAATTAAGGAAGGTTTATTTATATTGGGTATAAAGTTGAGATATGAGAACTATAGTTGTTGGTTCTGGACCTGCAGGAATTTACACTGCAATTACTGCATCAATGGAAAGTAAAGTAACCTTGATAGAGAAGGAGGAAAGACTTGGAGGAACTTGTGTGCTTTACGGATGCATTCCTTCAAAAGGGATGATAACTCCAGTTAGGTATTATTCCTACCTCCTAGATCTAGGAAAAGCTCCCTCACTAACATTTGATGAAGTAAGAAGAATGGGTAGAGAGGCTAGCTCAAGACTTTCTAAAGGAGTCGAATACATGCTAGAAAGTCATGGAGTTGAAGTTGTTCATGGAGAGGGTTCACTAAAGTCTGGAGGGATCGAAGTTGGAGGACAAAGAATAGACGGTGATTTCATCGCAGTAACTACTGGAGGTTATAGGGAAAAACAGGAGGGAATACTTTACTCTGAGACTTTGCCTTATGTAGACCTTGATTTCCAGAGCGTAGTAATTTTTGGCGGAGACGTTGGAGGTTTAGAGTACGGTTGGATGCTTAAAAAAATAGGAAAAGATGTAACAATAGTAGATAAAAATACGTCTTTAATGCCATATCTTGACAAGGAGATAAGCCAAGCATTAACAAACCAGTTTAGGAGAATTGGTATCAACTTATTGCTAGGAAAAGAGGTTAAGAAAGTCGAAAAGGGAAAACTTGAAACTTCAGATGGATCTGAAATTAGAGGAGACGTCGTTTACGTTACTTTCGGGAGAAAGGCAGAAATACGAGGATTTGAGAATTTGCCTCATGATAATTACATAAAAGTTGACGACTACTTATTTACAGGGATTAATGGTATTTACGCTGGAGGAGATGTTATAGGAACTCATACAGCACATCACGCAATGTATGCTGGAAGCGTTATTGGGAAAAATATCTTGGGAAGAAAAACGAAATTCGATAAGACCGGCATTCCATACGTAGTATATACTGACCCTGAACTAGCTTATGTAGGAGAGATGAAAGGATCATGCGTTAAAGTACAGATGGCTAGCTTAGCTAGACCTATAACTGATAGGATGACTTCTGGATTCTTAAAGGTATGTGCAGAAGGTAGCAGGATAGTTGGAGCTCAAGCATTTATGCATGATGCAGAAGACGTAATATCTATCATTGCTATGGCAATAAGGCTAAATTTAACATTAGATCAGCTAAGTGAATACGTAGCACCTCACCCCTCATATATAGAGGCTGTAACGGAGGCGATAAGAGAACTGAACCAACAGAAATAACTTTTGTAATTGACTTTTAATTTCTCAGCGTTTTTTTTAATTCACGTTTTCTCTTTCATCAAGAATTCTAGAATTTCCTTGGCGCTAGGTATTCTCCCCAATTTTTCCCTTAACTCCTTTTCAACGTTGTTTAATCGATCCTTTACCACTTTTCCGGAAGTACAAAACTCAGGAACTTTAAAGTCGGGTATTCCATCTTTATACTCCTTGATTACGATCATTTGTTCGTCTTCAGTAGCGAAAGGATAAGACAAACACGAGTAAGGCTTAAACTTATGGATAGAGCAAGCCCATCCATTCTGAAAAGGACAGGGTCTAGAAAGTAAATGAATTTTTCCATTTTTTCTAAGCCTTCCGACATCCCCACCCATTTTCTTTATTTCTTCATAATCGAAGTTAAAGACTTGAATGGGATCTCCAGACTTACAACACTTTCCTCCACATTCTTCACAATACTTCCCTATATCATATAAGGAATTGAAGGCAAACTGATAAAGTATAGAATATGAAGCGAACCTAGTTAAAGGTTGATCAAACTTTTCGAGGAAATTTAATATTTCGAGTAAGCTTTTCTTATCGCCTGATAGAGCCCTTTTTGTGAGAAGGTTAATCTCTTCTGTGTTCATAAAGAAAAGGTTATGAACGTGAAGATTAAATTCTTTTCTATTTAAAAAAAGTTCTACTGTATTATGTTCTTTATCTCCTCAATTTTTTTCTTAGCTTGTTCAAGTTCATCCTTCAATTTCTCGTTTTCCTTAATTAGGTCTTCACCCATTTTCTTGCATTCCTCTTCAGTATAATATCTTATTATTCTTATATTAGAGAACTGTAACTTCTTTTCTTGAGGATTATACTCTACATCTACCATTAATCTAATAACGTCTAACTTATTGACTTTTAACTCGTTTACAATCTTATTATAGAGCTCCTTGTTCAATTCCGCTATATCTCTCATTATAATATCCTTAGGAATCATCTTTCCTAACGTAACTAAGGCAACTCTCCTAAGCTTATCCGCATATCTTGAGGCTATTATTAACCCAGAACTTATCTCAAACTTAAATTGACCTAATACAGCAACTCTTGAATTCATCTTCTCATATTCCTCTGCCCTATCTAAATCTCTAGCTTCTTGATCTGACATAATTATCATTTAGAAATATAGAATTAAAATTTTTCTCTAGTTTCTTTATAGATTAAACCTTAATGAGGCTTAACAACAGGTTAAGTTCTTTAAGAGATGCGATGTTGATGGAACCTGAAGTATCGATCGGTAATATAAGATCACCAAGTTAATATACAGAGATTGAACCTTGTCTCTTTTCATAGGTGTAAGATCCAAAAAGATCAGTAAGGTAGACATCGTTATCGTCAAAGAATGTTGTTCTTTGTTAACGATATTGTGGGGGTTTTGATGCGCAACTACCGCAGGACTAGTAAGACACCAGATCGGTGGAACCTGTTAACTGTCCTAAAGGGAACATTCACGATGATCAGGACGTCACCTACCTTTGAAAAACTTTTTAATCCCTTCAACCTATATTCAATATGATCAAAATGGAGACTATAGGTGTAATGAAAGTAAGTAGGAACTATCAAGTCACTATACCATTTAATATAAGGCAAAAGTTTCCAGTGAGAGAAGGTGACTTAGTACGAGTAGTCTACGATGATGATGAAAAAGTAGTAAAGCTTTACTTAGTTAGGAATGAATCTGGGTAAAAATTTATTAAACTCATTATAACAAGCAAGTTTAATGATAATTAAGGAATGTCCAAAAAGCTTTGATAGTTGTCAAAGTGAACTAGAGCAGAGAATAAAAAATGCAGGGTTATTTATATTTACAATCATTGATCACAGCAAAGCTGCAGAAGAGAGCAGTTTACATCTAGATCCAACGAAGGTAATAGTATTCGGAAATCCGAAGGTTGGCACACTATTAATGCTGGAGAAAAGAGAAATAGCTTACGAACTTCCCTTAAGGATATTAATTTATTCGTTGCAAGGAAAGACGTATCTAGCTTATAAAAAACCTTCTGATGTTGGAAAAGAATACGGGTTAAGCAACGACATTCTGAGGAAAATGGATGAGCTAATGGAAAAATTAATAACTTTTTGATTTTTTCAAATTAAATATTAAAAAGATAAACACACTTCATTTCTACGAACAACTGAATGAAGTGAACCTCAGAAATGTTTATAATGATATGATATAATATTATATTTACCATGGGAAATCTAGAGGAGATTAAAAGTTCGTTCTCTAATCTCTCAGATTGTGTAGAAAAATGTTTACATTGTGTAGACTGTGAGAAGTGCGATGAAGCTGAGCTCCTCCTGGACGAATTTATGAGTAGAGTAAATGGGATCAACGTACTTTCATTAAACGATGAGGAAAGGAGAGAACTAACTTCTATAATAAGATCTGCAATGGAATTGAGGAAAAGAATTAGTGGAAAAAGAGAAGCACTTTAATAACCCCTTTTTTTAATTTTTTACATGCATCTAATATTAGTAAGGCATGGCGAGTCTCTCTGGAATAGAGAAAACAGATTTACAGGCTGGGTAGATGTTCCTTTAACCGAAAAAGGAAGAGAAGAAGCGAAAAGAGCGGGTAAACTCATAAAGGGGTATAGGATTGATGTAGCTTATACGAGCGTCTTAAGTAGAGCAACTGAAACTCTTGATATAATCCTTGAAGAAATGGGAGTTAAAGTACCAATAATTAGAGATCAAGCGTTAAACGAGAGACATTACGGAAACTTACAGGGGCTAAACAAGGAGGAAACTGCCAGAATATATGGGGAAGAGCAAGTAAAGGCTTGGAGAAGAAGTTACAGCATAAGACCGCCTGGAGGAGAAAGTCTAGAGGATACCCAGAAGAGAACAGTACCCTTCTTTAAGAACTGCATCTTAATGGACGTAAAGCTTGGCAAAAACGTTCTAGTAGTAGCTCACGGAAACAGTTTGAGATCTATTGTTATGTATATAGAGAATATTAGCCCAGAGAAAATTCCTTTTGTGGAGATTCCAACAGGTGTACCTATAGTTTACCTTATGAGTAAAGAAAATAAAATGATAGACAAAAAAGTGTTAAATGAGAGCAATGGCCAGAACTAACAGCGGTATCCAAGGAATCGAAGTTTGTGATCTTTTAAAGAAATTAACGTAATAAGTCTTTCCATTTTCTAAGTAACCCATGTCTGGAGTTGGGTAATAAGTAACTCCGTTACACGTTACTGGCATAACCTTGAATTTGTACTTTCCAGGATCAAGGTAAAGAACGTTTGTACTTGATGAAAAACCTTTACCCTCAGCGTAGATAGACCAGTTACATCCTTGGGGTAAGCCATACTCTAAAATCTTAGGGGAGGAAACAGATGATTGAGAGGAAACCTGAGGAGAGAGTTCTGACTGGATCTGACCTCCTATTTGTTGAGGACTCTCATTTAAAGATGATAACTCCTCTTCAATTGAACTGTTGGGGTAAACAGAGTTAACTCCTGAAAGAAGTAGGACTGCTAACTTAGTTTTTCCGTGAGAGGAAAGTATTTTAGCCTCAGTTAATATCCTCGGAATCCACTGCGAAACATCTAACCCTGTTCTTTGAGCTTGATCTATCGCCTGAACCATAACGTCTATTCCTTCTCTCATCCCTTCCTTTAGCTGGATTAGACCCATTTCGAAAATAAAGACAGGATTTGGGGATAATCTAACTGCCTCAACTATCTTCATGTAAGCTTCGTTTAACATTCCCTTACTTTCCAAGTCAATAGCTTCGCTGTAAAGCTTGAATGCTAGGTCTTCCTTGTTCTCTTTCCGTTCATGATGATGGAAGTGCACATATTAAATTGAATCCGTTCACTTTTATACTTATCCAAAAACGCTGAGTCTAGTACTCAGATAATGTGCCTTTCTCCCTAGCCTTCCTAAATGCGTATTTATAGGCTAAAACGCCAATCGGTATGAGGATAACATTAAAGACCAGGAGGACTAATATTATTCCTCCTTCCTGAACTATTCCCTCTCCATCCAAGAAGGAACCTCTTAATCCTTGAAGGGCCCAAGTTAGGGGAAGGGCATAGCTTAGATAAGTCAATGGGATGGGCATGGCTGTAACCGGAAAGACAACACCTCCTAAAAGGGTAGTAAATGTTGAGAAGAAGAGGGAGATCGGATTTCCTTGTTTGATTACCATAGTAAACGCTGCTGAAAGGAAGGAAAGACCTAAAGTAGATAATATTAACAAAACTGATATAATTATTGATGAGAGCCAATTTATGTCGTACTTTATTCCCAGTCCTAAACCTACGCTCATAATGATGAACGCATTAATTGTATTTACAGCAAATCCCCAAATAGCTGAGTAAAAGAGAAAAGAAGTTACGCCCGATCTAGATAGAACGTAATACTCTATAGTGCCGTAAAGTTGTTCGTTTCTTATCCTTCCACTTACCGTAGTTATAATTGAAGACACATAACCTTGAAACGCTAGTCCTATCACGAAAAAGCTCGTATAATCCTTTACTCCAATTCTTTCCACTAGACTGTTCCCTAAGGACGTGCCAACAAAGTAGTAAGTGAAAACCGGTAGAACCCACGATAGGATAGTCAAAGCTACTTGAGTCCTATAGGACGTCCATACTTTGAACCCTCTAATGTATAGAAAAGAGTAAAGCTTGGTTAAAATTCCCTTACTCTCCAAGGTCTACTCCTCCCTCTTCTTGTATCCTCTCTTTCTTCTCCTACAAAATAAACGTATATGTCATCAAGATTGGGTTCAACCTCGTTTATGACCTTAAAGCTACTCAGGTTTTCCAACTCCCTCTCAGGAACTCTCAACGTGTAGCCGTCAACGGATTCTGAAATAATAAATCTAGCCATTTTATCTGTTAAGGAAGAGGTCTGAACTTCAACCACCTTCCCTATTTTCCACTTTAACTCCTCTAGAGTTCCTTGCCCGACAATTTTCCCTCTCTTAATAAGAATAACCTTATCTGCTAATTCTTCTACTTCCCTTAAATAATGAGAGGACATGAGAATTGTTTTCCTACCTTTTAACTCCTTTAAAGTAAGCCTAAACTGTCTAGCTGAGAGTAGATCTAAACCTAAAGTTGGCTCATCCATGAGAAGAACTGGTGGATCTGTCAACAAAGATCTAGCTAAGGCAAGCTTTTTCTGCATACCAGTGCTAAACTTCATGTAAGGTACATTGGACCATTGAGAAAGACCTACAAAGTCTAAAACCTCTCTTGACCTTTTTTTTGCCTCTGAAAGTGAAAGGTTTTGCAGACTTGCAAAGAAGATGAGGTTATCCATTGCGGTTAACCTGTAATAGAAGGCTCTTTCACTTACTGTAACTAGTCCTATATTTTTTCTAACCATTTTTTCGTCCCTTGTTACGCTATATCCATTTACGAAAGCGTCTCCTGAAGTGGGAATAGTCAAGGTAGATAGAATCTTAAGAATAGTAGTTTTCCCTGCCCCGTTATGACCGACCAAAGCTGTGATGGTATTGTCCTCAGCTGTAAAATTAACTTTGTCAAGAGCAGTAACTTTCTTACCCTTGAAGCTGAATACCTTAGTGAGATCTACAGCGCTTATCAAGTAAAAAACCGATATCGATTTATTGTTGAAAAATTTAAGGTTTACGATTTAAGTACTTTGTGGAATAAATTGTAGACTAATTTAGTGTTGCCTTAAAATAGATCACCAAAGATTACCTACTTTTGTATAAATATTCTCTGGTACAAAGCCTTTGATAATCTAAGGAGTTTACATTTATTCCACACAGTAGATTTAAGTAATATGTATACTCAACTATTTTATCTCCCTAATGCAAATTGTATAAATTCATTATATATTGCGAAAAATATTATCAATCACCGTGTTATTGTCTCCTTTGTTGTGCTTGTAGAAGTACTTTTTCATGCTTGCTAGCCTATGCTTTACAATCCTAAACCTCTGTTCCACCACGTTCCTTATTTTGAACTTTTCGTTTTTGTTTGGTACTCCTTGCCATTCTAGCATGTCATATCAAGTTCCCTTATGATATTATGTGAAGCATATCTTCCCCATATCTTTAGGATATATTGCTCGGTCTAACATTTGAGGGGATAAATAATATGTACCTGGATAACCTGAAATTTATATCAACTTTGTTTATATTAAGGTGATACACAATTATCGATTTTTTTACACCATTTTGTAATATAATTAATATTTTCTTCAATAAGTTAGTATAAATCCTAAAGGAATTTCAACTTTTATTTTCTATCTTTCAATAGAAAGAGAAAATCAATAAATTCTGTTCTTTGATTGTTAACAGGGTATATATTCTAGTTTTTCTAAATTCTTATCTATTATGTTGCTTATCATATTATTCCATAACTCCGATAAAGTTTTACCCTTTATCTTAATAGCTAACTCGGATGCAATTTTTCTTAATCCGTAAGCACATTCCGCTACTACCGGGCACGTATTACACTGATACTTCTCAGAGTTTAAGTCCATTACAATTATACCGTCTTTGGAAGAGAATATTATACCCCTATCTATCTCCACTTTCTCACCTCTTATAATAAAGGGAAATATTGCTCTAAAGGATATGGCATTATCCTCTATCGCTCCAATTTCTTTAAGTCTTCTTAATATATAATAGTAATAGCTCCTGCTCATATTATCTTTACTTTCTTCAACTAAAACTTTCAGATATTTGTCTTCGGTTATTGCATTGAAAATCTCTCGCTTTACAAGGATGTTCCTAGATGTCTTCTTTATTGGTCTCTTTGTAACTATTAGTTTATAATCACACATATTCCACTATTAAATAAGAATTAATATATGCATTTATTTAAAAGATTGGACTGATTTTTCTTTTTCAGCGTTTATGTTCTATATCAAAAATAATGGGCTAATCAACGTTGTTTTTAGGAAAAGTGATAAAAGTCTCTCCATTGATAATTACAAGTTAGGTAGGACTAACCTTTTTGAGCTGTCTTTGATGAAAATATGGAAAATTAATAAAGACTTATTTTTACAAAAATTATTTTGATATTTCCTCAAGCTTCTTCCCAGTGGCCTTTGGTCCCAATACAGCGAGATCTACAAATATTATCGCAATGAGTAACCATGCGAATTCGAATACAGCTAATGGACCATGAGGTAGGAAGAAGGCTCCTATAATAATCAAGAGAAATGAAGTTGATATTCTACTC
The DNA here is from genome assembly GCF_000632495.1 of Candidatus Acidianus copahuensis. Classification (GTDB taxonomy): domain Archaea; phylum Thermoproteota; class Thermoprotei_A; order Sulfolobales; family Sulfolobaceae; genus Acidianus; species Acidianus copahuensis. The sequence goes on from NZ_JFZT01000005.1 coordinate 38,457, forward strand.
CACGCATATACGAAACCTGCCGCAGTAGTTCTAACTCTTGTAGGAAATATCTCAGCTTGATACTGATGGAAGAAATTAGAGAAATTCCAAAGTAGGAAAGCTGTAAGAAATCCTAGTGTAACAACTGCTAATAGACTATTAGCAACGGCAAAAAGAGTACCGCTAATCCCCGATAATACGGCTGACAATATAATACCCCACTTCCTCTCTACCTTATCTATTATGAAAACGTTAAAGACGCTTCCTACGAAGAAGCCTAGAAATACTATAGCTGAATAACCAAGAGGATTATTAAACGGATATTTATCTACAATGAGACTAGGAGCAAATGTTGCGAAACCGTAAAATATGCCACCTTGTAATATCTGAAATATTAACATCATGATGGTCTTTGTTCTAATATCAGGAGCAAAGAGATCCTTAAATCTAGTGGGTTTCTCAAAGGGATCAGACTTGCTAACAACAGGTGGCAATTCTGATATTCCCTTCTCTCTCTTAACCTTTTCCTCTATTTGTGTTGTAATCATATCTGCCTCTTCAAATTTTCCATGAGTCTCTAGCCATCTAGGGGATTCCGTTAGCCTTAATCTTACCGCCCATACCATAATTCCCGCAATTCCCATGATCCATAAAGGTATTCTGAATGAGTAATACCCAATACCGTTGCTCAATGGACCGATGTGTGCAGTAAGAGAAGTTATGTAAACTATGAATGGACCAGCAGTTACTGCGATGGTATAAATTAATGCTAACCTTGATCCTCTTTGTTTACCTTTAAACATTTCAGAACTATAACTGTCTACTAAGGGAAACTCTCCTCCAACTCCTATTCCTCCGATAAAAACAAATAATGCTATCAGCTGCCATATTGGCATTAAGCCTGCCAATAACATTCCCAATCCGAAGACTATCTGATTATATAGAAAGACAGATCTTCTCCCTCTCTTATCAGCTAAATACCCAAATAACCAAGAACCTACAAATTCTCCTGCAAAAAATGGGGCTGGAAGAGCATATGCAGCCAATGCCCCTTTTAGACCATAGAACGTTGAGACTAGAGCTAGCAATGCTCCATTTCCTAAAAGCATTAATGTTTCTGCCCACTCTCCTGATGCGAGCATTAAGAGAAACTTTAGATGAAAATTGCTGAAAGGTAATCTTTCTAGCCTATCTATGACGCTTCCCTCGTACTTTTTTGTTTCAGTCATTGCGGATCGAGATATTTTCCAATTCAATTTAAGATTTTTTTTGTAAGATATCTATTCTTAGTAATTAGATCAAATCGACTCTTTAAAAATAAGTATGCATATTTTAATTTTCATTGTAATATATATAACTATGCGTTTTCATGAATGTGAACTACTTCTAACTTTCGGCTGATCTTGCTTCATTGTTAACCTTACCTTAGCCGAGGTGGAGAGCTAATTCACAGGATTTAAGGCGATTCTCATCCTGCAAGGGATATAACGTTAAATGGACCAATAAAATCACGGTCAGCAGTGAAACAACACCTTGCCTGTCTCTCTAAAAATCTCTTTATGTAACATAAAGACGGTAGACCATAGCTTTACCAATTGAGAATTAAATTGTTCATATTATTTGTCTTGTTTTTCCAAGCAAGGGGTTTAGTTGCTTAACTTTTCCTGTTTAGTTCTTTCATCTCTTTCATAAAAACAAACCTCCTTGAACAACGTGTTGTATACTTTGTACGCTAACTCTCTAGGTGTTTAACTCCTTTGCTATTGAGTCCTCTGTGTAAGATCTAAAAAGAAACGCTATAATGAGCTAGGTAAAAAATATGTTTATTTCTATAAAATGGTATCCATCCACAACCTATGAGGGTCTTCCCATTAACTCCCAAGAGATGAGGATGGAACGTCAATGTTTATATCTTAAAAGATTTTCATTTTATATAACATTTAGGGTATTATCATTAATATTATAGATTTAGTTGTATAATCTTGTTTTATAAATCTTATTGTATAAATTTCTATTTACAGAAGACTTTAATAGGGGACTTTTAAACCTTTATACGTGGAAGCACTAATCGATGTTCAACATGTCTGGAAGTTATATGGAAAGTTTGTAGCAAATGAAGATATATCATTAACATTATATAAAGGAGAGATAGTTTCACTTCTTGGACCTAATGGAGCTGGGAAAACAACGCTTGTAAAACAACTTTATGGGGAGCTATTGCCCAATAAGGGTAAAATCACAGTTCTTGGGAATAACCCAACTAATAGAAAAATTATGAAGTCGATAGGCATAATACCTCAGGAAGTCCAACCATATGAAGATTTAACCGTATGGGATAACATATATTACTTAGGGAAAATAAAAGGGGTTAAAACGAAGCAAATCTATGAGCGCGGTGAGGATCTCCTAAGAAAGTTAGAACTCTTAGAAAAAAGAAATACTCTCGCTATGAAATTATCGGGTGGTATGAAGAGAAAATTACTTTTAGCCACTTCACTAATAAATGACCCAAAACTTGTTATCCTTGATGAGCCCACGACTGGACTAGATGCAAGAGCTAGACGAGAGGTTTGGAATATCCTGCTCGGACTTAAGAAAGAGGGAAAGAGCATATTGCTTACAACACATTATTTGGACGAAGCTGAAAAATTATCGGATAGAATATATTTTATAAATAGAAAAATAGTAATTGAAGGTTTAACTTCTGAAATAAAGGAAAAGTTTTCTGACTGGTATGAGCTTATAGATTATGATTCTGGAAAAACAATTAGAATAAAAGGTGAAGATGAATTAAAGAAAGTTATTTCTAATCTTAACGGAAAATTCGAGGTAAGGTTACCTTCTTTAGAAGAAATTTACTTAGAGGTGTTTAAGGATGTTTCGTGAATTCTTTTACTTGTTAGCTATGGAATTCAAGCAAACTAAGGCATATCTGCCTGTAGCTTTATTTTTCTCTGTTATATTTCCTATTGGAATACTCATAGCCTTCGGATACATAACATCCTCTCCGTTTAAGACATATATAATTTCTGGTACGATAGCGTTCTACATTAGTATAGGAACTACGTTAAGTGTGGCTCAAACTATAGCTAACGAAAGAGAAGTAGGTAGAATATCGTTAATATCTGCTTCAGGTATTCCAAGAGAGTTATACATCTTATCCATAGCAATCTCAAATGGTATTACTACTCTTTTAATTGTTCCTATATTACTTATAGCTGGATCACTCTTATTGCATATCGTGGTTGCCTCTCCCACTTATTTGATAATATCTATCCTCTCCTCAATATTTATGGGTATGATGTTCGGTACACTTATCGGATTTGGATTTAGAACGTTAAGAGAGGTAAACCAATACTCACAGATAATTTCATTTGGTCTAGCTTTCTTTGCTCCAGTCTATTTTCCTTTCTATTTCGTGCCTCTACCATTTAGATATCTTACATTGCTCGAACCAACTACTTATGTTTCTCAGGCAGTTTCCTCCGCATTGCAAGGCAATACAATATCGTTATTGTGGTCGCTAGGTGCATTAATTTACGGGATAATCTTCTTAATAGCTACAAACTACGTGATCAGAAAGTGAAGTTTTAGAAAAATGCGTAAGGAATTCATAGTCTTCATATGAGATTAATTGGCATATATTAATTTGTTAAGAGTCCAAATAAATAATTCCGTAGTATGAGCACTAATTCTGTTCAAAGTAAAGAACTTTCTATCCTTCATGAGAAACAGTTCCAGATCACCGTAAGAACACAAAGATGAATGTATAATTACTTCCATAATATTTATCAATCATGTTTAAAGTAAAAAGTTTATTTAATTTTTAATAAAAAAAAAAAAAAAAATAATAGAAAAAGTTATAAGCTTTTACTATAATATTTTCTATATAAAGGTGCTTAAAATGGATGTAAAAATGTTAAATAAGTTTATACTTAT
>NZ_JFZT01000006.1 GCF_000632495.1 Candidatus Acidianus copahuensis
CTCCTAAACCAAGGATTCTCTGAGCTTTTTCGGGATTATCAACTAAAAGAAATATTTCATCTCCAGCACTTAATGCATCGTTTATCTTACCTGAGAATGTAATCTTTCCTTGATCAATGAAAACCACGTGAGTTACTATTTTTTCCAACTCTGAAAGTATGTGAGAAGAGATGAAGAAAGTTACCCCTTTCCGATGAAGTGCTTTAACTACCTCATAAAACTCCAACCTTGCTTTGGGATCGAGATTTGCAGTAGGCTCATCAGCGAGAATTAGTTGGGGTTCCTTAATTAAGGCTGCAGCTAATTGAACTCTCTGAGCTAATCCTGAGGAGAGTTGATTTAACTTCTTATTCAGGTGAGAGTTTAGTTGAAACTCCTCAATTACAACTGAAAGCCTCGCTCTTCAGAGCGGGGATGTGGTTAAGAAAAAGTTTATAAAAGATAGAGAGTAATTCCTAATGAGGACGGTACGGTGGGTAAACCTAAGAAGAGTAGTAAGGGATCAGTCCCTATGCCTGCCATACCAGTCCTCAAACGCACCATAACTGTAGATCTAGTACCAACAAAAGAACAAGAGGAAGTGTTAAAAGAACTAGGTGACCTATGTTCAAAACTATGGAATCAAGTAAACTACGAAAGGAGAAGACAGTTCTTTAACGGTGAACGTGGTGTTGATATCAAGGGTACCTATAACAAGTGGTATAATGAGTATAAGAACATGATAGGTACAATAACAGCACAACAAGTTTTAAACAAGAACAATGAGGCATGGAGTTCATTCTTCTCCTTGTTAAGAGTAAAGAAAGAGGAAAAATTACTACTACCATTCATCAAGAACGTAAACCCACCAGGTTACTGGAAAGACAGGAAGGAGAGGAAGTTGATAATCATGTTAAGGAAAGATCAATACAAGATAGATAAAGAGAAACAAGAGATAGAACTACGCCATTTAGGGAAATTCAAGGATTTAGCAATAAGATACAAGGGAGAAATATACTATAGAGGGGGACAAGGAAGACTAGAAATAATATACAACTCCGTGTTGCACAAGTGGTATGCCCACATTACCTTAAAGGCAAGTGAGAGACTTGATAGAGAGACGGGTAAATGGAAGAAAGTACCACTAACACTAAAAGGTAATTTAGTAGGTGGGATAGATATAGGGATAAACAACTTGTTAGCTGTCTATGTATCAGACGGTACACAGATGTTAATCAAGACTAGAGTGTTGAAGTCTATCTCGTACTACTTCATGAAACTGATAAGTATGAAACAGAAGTTATTATCCTTGTATAAACAACCGTTCTCAAATGAAATAAGACGATTATATATTAAGTGGAAGAGGAAGTTAAACGCTATAATAGATACTACCGTAAGGAAAGTTGCTGAGTTCTTGTATAACAAAGGTGTTTCTCTAATTAAGGTTGGTTATCCAAAGAACATAAGTCAGAAAAAGGGTAACTTTCTAGTTGCTAACGTCTGGTCTTATAAACAAGTTATGGAAAAGTTGAGGGATGTTGCTGAAGAGTATGGCATAACTGTTAAGTTTGTTAACGAGGCATATACTTCAACTACTTGCCCCATCCACGGCAATGGATGCGGGAAAAGAGTTTCAAGGGGTTTATTTAAGTGCACAACGTCTAACAAAGTATTTAACGCTGACCTAGTTGGTGCGTTTAACATATCCATAATCCTGAGTCCCAATGATGGTGGTGTTGAGGGAACCACCACCAGAGGGATAGGGATAAGCTGGGGTAAGACCACCCCACTGGTCTATACGTGGACGAGAGGATCGGGGCTGGTAGTACCAGCTAGCTATGATTCTATGAGGGTGAAACATATGGATCAAAACCTATGAACCGCTCTGAGGGGAACCCTCGCTCTTTAGGGCGGGGAGGAGGTCAGTATCTTTTCCATATATTCTCCCCAAGTCTGTTAGATATTCGTAGACTTTTACTTCCTGAGGATGATATATCGTTGTGAATATTGTAGACATTCTCTCGTAGACTTTAGGATTATTCCACGGATCCTCTCCAAAGACCTCTACTTTTCCTGAGGTCTTCCTTAGAAGACCGGAGAGTATCTTAATAGTTGTAGTTTTCCCTGCACCGTTTGGTCCAATAAAGCCATTGATAGATCTGTTATCGACGTTGAAAGTAAGGTCTAAGATTTGCCTTTTCTCAAAGGATTTCGTAAGTCCTTCGGCAATTATCATTAGATTATAAATAGAATAACATATTTTATCTTTTTTTATCTTACTGAATGTTTGGGACTGACCTCCCAAAGGGCGAAGTTTTCAGTTGTAAAGATTCAACGTGGTTCGAATATTACCTTATCTGAAGAAAATGATTATTTTCCTATGTGTATTCTGACCATTTCACCTTTCTGAGATAA
>NZ_JFZT01000007.1 GCF_000632495.1 Candidatus Acidianus copahuensis
AATCACGATAACAAAGGTAATATGGTATTTTTCCCTTAGAAGGGTAGATCCATATCCCTCCGTTTAAGTTGCTTTCTATCTTTTTGGACATATTGTAATTCTTATATTTTTAATTTTTATTTTTAATTTTAAATTGCTATTTTCTTCATTAAACTCAATTATGCCCCTTGTCAATTTTCCCAGGTATATTCTCTCCTTTCTATCGGTATTATGTACAACTACTTTAAATTCATTTTTTCTTAAAAAAATAACGGCTTCCTCATCTTCATAAGGAGGAAATAGACTGGCTATATAACATAATGTCTTCTCATCCATAATCCTTTAATTATTTTTTAATATGAGAGACTATACTAAAAGTCTGACCTCCTCTCCGCCCTGAAGGGCGAGGGTTCCCCTCAGAGCGGTTCATAGGTTTTGATCCATACGTTTCACCCTCATAGAATCATAGCTAGCTGGTACTACCAGCCCCGATCCTCTCGTCCACGTATAGACCAGTGGGGTGGTCTTACCCCAGCTTATCCCTATCCCTCTGGTGCTCCCACCATCATTAGGACTCAGGATTATGGATATGTTAAACGCACCAACTAGGTCTGCGTTATATACTTTGTTAGATGTTGTACACTTAAACAAACCCCTTGTAACTCTTTTCCCGCATCCATTGCCGTGGATGGGACAGGTAGTTGAAGTATATGCCTCGTTAACAAACTCAACAGTTATTCCGTGTTCTTCAGCAACATCCCTCAACTTTTCCATAACTTGTTTATAAGACCAGACGTTAACAACTAGAAAGTTACCCTTTTTCTGACTTATGTTCTTTGGGTAGCCAACCTTGATTAGAGAAACACCTTTGTTGTATAGGAATTCAACAACTTTCCTTACGGTAGCGTCTATTATAGCGTTTAACTCCCTCTTCCACTTTACATATAATCGCCTTATTTCATTTGAGAACAGTTGATTATACAAGGATAACAATTTCTGTTTCATACTTATCAATTTTCTGTAGTAGTACGAGATTGATTTTAACACTCTAGTCTTGATTAACATCTGTGTACCGTCTGATACATAGACAGCAAAGAGATTGTTTACACCTATATATCTATCCCACCTACTAAATTACCTTTTAGTGTTAGTGGTACTTTCACCCACTTACCCGTATCTCTATTAAGTCTTTCACTTGCCTTTAAGGTAATGTGTGCATACCACTTTCCTAATACGTCATTATATATTATTTCTAGTCTTCCTTGTTCCCCTCTATAGTAAATTTCCCCATTGTATTTTATCTTCAACCTGTCGAATTTTCTTAAATGATGAAGTTCTATCTCTTGTTTCTCTTTATCTATCTTGTATTGATCTTTCCTCAACACTATTATTATCTTCCTCTTCTTCTTGTCTTTCCAATAACCAGGTGGGTTTATCTTGTTGATGAATGGTGGTAGTAGTTTCTTCTTTGCTCTTAACAAGGAGAAGAATGAACTCCACGCCTCATTGTTCTTGTTTAATACTTGTTGTGCTGTTATTGTACCTATCATGTTCTTATACTCATTATACCACTTTGTATAGGTACCCTTGATATCAACACCACGTTCACCGTTAAAGAACTGTCTTCTCCTTTCATAGTTTACTTGGTTCCATAGTTTTGAACACAAGTTTCCTAGTTCTTTTAACTCCTCCTCTTGTTCTTTTGTTGGTACTAGATCTACAGTTATGGTGCGTCTTAGGACTGATACGGTAGGCATAGGGACTGATCCCTTCTTACTCTTCTTAGGTTTACCTACCGTACCGTCCTCATTAGGAGTTACTCTCTATCTTTTTATAAACTTTTTTTGATAACATCCCCGCTCTGAAGAGCGAGGCTTTCAGTTGTAAACGATTCGTAACCTAGCTAACTTTTACTTTAGTTTCGCTAATAATTATCTTGAAAAATTCAATAACCTTCTCTCTATCTACTTTACTCAAAAGATCTTCTATTAAGTCCTTATATTTTGCTCTTACTTCCTTTAATACTGTTAACCCCATATCTGTGACTCTTACTTTAACAACTCTCCTATCTACGGTGTCTCTATTTCTTATTATCAGATTATCCCTTTCTAATTTGTCCAAAATCTCAACCATTGTAGACTTATTTACGTCTACTAGT
>NZ_JFZT01000008.1 GCF_000632495.1 Candidatus Acidianus copahuensis
TGAGGGTTCTAAAAACTTAGAGAAGATGAGAGTGAAGATAGCTAAAACTTTCGAAAGGATAGACAACTTTCATCGTGACATGTACTTCAAGATAGGGAAGTTCTTCACTGAGAACTATGACGGTCTAGCTATGGAGGACATAAATGTCAAACAACTGGTATCTCGTTCAGCTAGATTCCTCCGCCTCCACTTACATGATGTTAGCTTCTACAAGATGAGGAAGATATTCAGATGGTAAATGGAGAAGTATGGAAAAGAGTTTAAAGTAGTTAACCCAGCGTACACTTCTAGAACGTGCCCACGTTGTGATTTTTAAAAAAGATATGCCTCTTTTACAGAGAGTTTTCCACTGCTAAAGGTGTGGTCACACTGATGACCTTGACCATGTTGCTCTTAACGTTGCGAGGTTGGATCGCCCTCAATGCCGTTGTCAACAGTTTCGCTTAAATCGTGACATTTTTATGCATTTCATGATTTTTCACTTAATGTCCGCAAAACCCAAACCCCTGTGGAGTTGACCCCTCTACCTTAAAAAACCAAGCAAGAGTTGATTGTGAAGCAGGAAGTCCCTCTGGGACATTCCCTATCGAAAGGTGGGATGTCTCGGTCTTCAGACTGAGGTAGCTCACTCCAAAACTAAAATCCAAGCTGTTTAAACAAGTCCTAACATCTTAAGGTTTTTCCAAAGCGTAGAGGAAAGGAAAGACTTTAAAACTAGCCTCACAAATATCATCTTAGATGATCGATAATGGGCCCATAGCTCAGCTAGGTAGAGTGCTGGGCTCCAGATGAATTTCATTGGGTCTAGAGACCCGAAAGGGGATGAGCGACATCTGGAACGGAGAGACCCAGTGGTCGGGGGTCCGAGTCCCCCTGGGCCCATTAAATTAGAAACACTAGGTTGAATATCCTTCTTTTTGGCTAAAATTTTTGATCAAATATTCTATTTCAGTTTAATAAAATGCTCATAATCTTTACAAAGAAAAGGCTAAGGGTCGGATCCCTTACTCCACAGCAACAGATAACGCAAGCTTAACCCAGATCTACCTCCGACCGGAGACCACCAAG
>NZ_JFZT01000009.1 GCF_000632495.1 Candidatus Acidianus copahuensis
TGAAAAATATAAAGTATTTAGTATAGTAGTCAGTATGGTGACTGTAGCCTCTCTTTTAGATCTTATACTTATTCTCAAACAGTAAGTTAAAAAGTCCAGTTAAGCGTATGAGTTGTACAACACAACGGTATACATTAATCTACTTCTATGAAAGGGATGAAAAGGGATAAACAATACATTAAGAAAACTATTCCTGTATCTGAAAAACAGGATAAGGAACACAAACAACTACACCCCAGACTGTCCAAAACACTGTTGGCCGCTATTACGAAGTGTTAAGGGGTTTTGGGAGGAACAAAAGTTGGTTTTCTGAAGCGTAAGACGGAAGATAAATATTGTCCTTGTATATCTGCAGAGCGGTCGAAGAAATTATAAGATAAAGCAAGAAGTTCAAAATCTTTTACCTCTTTTACCGAGGAATTTCAACGTTAGGGTGGGTAGAGGTTTTTCTCAAGATAAGTTAAAAGCGTGTTACTAACAAGCTAGCAAGGAATGGTAGAATATAAGTGAACTTCATTACTTCATTACCGAGGACTACTAGTTCTTCGAGTTAAGGGAGACAAGCAAGGGGTTTGGGCTTTACGGACATTTATTGCCATGTCCATAAAACCCTTGGGCTTCACCACGTTCTGAGCCGAAGCTCATCATCACGATCCGCCCCATTAGCGGGATAACCCCACCCACACCACCGAAGACCGGGTTGTGGGGAAACCCGCACATGCTTAGTTCATCCTTCTCCTTTTTTTTGTCCCTTCTTCGGGTCTACACACCCACATTTGGGACGATATAATATTGATTTTAGAATATATATAAGTATTTTGGTTTGAAGTGAAAATCATGAAATGTATATAAATGTCACGATCTAAGCTAAACTGCTAACAACGGCTTTCAGCGTAGACGTTAATACAATAGACATTCTACTGCGAGAATTCAATTGATGAAATCAAGAGAAATCTAGACTATAAGGTTGAGCAAAGGTATCTCTTCTCTCTCATTAATGATGATAACACTTTATGTACTTATAGTAAACGCGGTTATTGTCTCAAAGGATCACAACCTGAGATGTGTATTTTAAAGTGTATAAGTTGTGTTTGCGAGGTTTATAGAGATGGGGATTCTTCTAAAACATAGATAATTTAGTTTTAAATCTCATAGTATCAACATATCATCTTAAAAAGACATGGGCCCGCAGGGATTTGAACCCTGGATTACTGCCGTGTCAGGGCAGCGTCCTAACCAGGCTAGACGACGGGCCCTTTATCCTACGCTTGGGCCCGCAGGGATTTGAACCCTGGACCACCCGGTTTCTCAGATTATCTTATGAGCCGGGCGCTCTACCTAGCTGAGCTACGGGCCCACTTTTTAATAAAACTGCATAATCTCTTTTAAGACTTACG
>NZ_JFZT01000010.1 GCF_000632495.1 Candidatus Acidianus copahuensis
ATGGTGAAGGTTCCTTTTGTGGAACTGTCTGATTAATCCCGTGCGGTGGTTATGTGGGTCTTGAAGTGAAAAGACTTTTCCTCCGTTTCAGAGATACAGCGACTTCACAAAATCTATTACGACTGTTCTCTTATAGGTAACAGGAAATTACGTAAAATGGACTTTCCATATTTTTAGAAGATATCACTCTCTGTTCTCACTCTTACAGTCTTCCGATCCTTTAATCTACAGAGAGATAGAGAATATAGATCCCTTGGATTTCCGTTTCTAATTACGTAAAAGATAAACAATTTCGTAGGCGACTTTTCTATGCAAGAAGTTAGTAGGACTACTGATCGCAATCTCTAGGAACATTATTATCTCATTACGCGATGGTTTAGAATAATCCTTAGATCCTGTAAGTTCCTCTCCACCATGGTAAGGCTAGTTTGACTGCGAAATAGGAAACCCCTATCAAAGAGTTGATTAGTTTGTAACTATAAATCATAACTATAAAATTTACGTATTTGAAATACTAATCTAACCGCAATAGATGGGGTTTGAGTTTTACGGACATTTATTATCATGTCCATGAAACCCTTGGGCTTCATCACGCTCTAAGCTCATCATCGCGATCCGCCCCATTAGCGGGATAACCCCACCCACAACATTGATCGTCAAAGACCTCAGGGATGTGGGGAAACCCGCAGATGCTTAGGAGATATTTATACCTGTATTTTTTTTGTAGCCTTATTTCTTGTATAACCCTTGATCTATTGTGATGTGCTGTGAGAGGTTCCTAGTCTCTCACAGACTTCTTTTGGTCCTAGCTAATGTAGTAATTGTCATTAATTGTTTATGAATGTCAAGGTTTAAGCAAAACTGCTGATAACGGCTATAAGTCCTAACAAAATTAACTAAATTAATGAGTATTATCTATTGTTTGATGTAGTAGGATTCAAATGTAATATATTATTTCCGATTAATGCGCTTATCTTTTTACCATTATATACTAAAATAAGTTCATCACTATTCTTTACTTTTCTATTGCTAACTAAAACTAGAATACTTCTTCCTAGTTCTCTTTTAAGTCTAATTATATTTCCTATCCTCAGATTACCTTTTTTTGTAGAGATAGACTTAAGATCTTTTGTCAGTTCTACAAAGGAATCTGGATCACTAACCTTAAACACTTCATCATTTCCTAGCTTTAATATGCTTCCATCATCTATCAGAAAAGTTACATCCACGTCCCTAAATTTATACAGTAAGCTTTCAACGAACTTCCGTAAGCGCGAGTACTCTATGCTTGAGTTAAGATCCATCGCGATTAGCAGTTTCATATCGATCACTATAGATTAATCCTTATATACTTTCCTATTCTTTCAATTAATCAAACCC
>NZ_JFZT01000011.1 GCF_000632495.1 Candidatus Acidianus copahuensis
ACTTGTTTGGTTCTTCTAGTAATCCAGTTTATAGCGAAATATCCTCAGTTGAGGCCGCATCAATCTTAGCAGCGATAAATGTTGCTGCAACCTATATTGCTTTTAAGTATATTGATAGAATAGGCAGAAGAAGCTTAGGTTTATCGGCATATGCAGGTATGCTAGCTTTCGACTTGCTTGGAGGAATTCTACTTATGAGAGGAATTTTAATAGGAGCACTCATAGCTTTTGCAGGATTTATAGTATTCTTCGCTTATGGAGTTGGGGGAACTGGATGGTTAATTCAAGCTGAGTATTTCGATACTCGCATAAGGGGAAGAATGGCAGCATTAATAGCTTTCATTGACTGGATATCAAACTTTGTAATAATAGAAGTATTTCCTGTAATGTTATCAACAATTGGTCTAGCAGGTTAATGTTATCAACAATTGGTCTAGCAGGTTCGATGTTTGTATTTACGGCTCTAGATGCTCTGGCGTTAGCAATTGTTTACCTATTACTACCTGAGACAAAGGGGCTTTCATTAGAGCAAATAGTTAAATTGTTTGGAGAACACAGAGTAACTGAAATCAAAAAATACAGCAAAAAGGAACTAGAGAAAACTAAGCCTCTAAATTGAGTAAACTGAACAAGTGCAATCTTACGTAAGTTTGAAAAAAGTTTTTTAACTCCAATCCGATAGATATATACCCGGCCTGCTTGGGATGTGTCCTCCTTGATATTCGAAATTGTTAATTGAAAAACTCATATAACCACCATCGTAAAGTACATACCCCCCATCTGATACTCCTAGATCTACGGTAATTTGATTGGGAAGAGCAAGACCTTGTTCTATCCATGGGCATGCCACTGATGTTATATTAACTTCACTTGCTTTGAAGTTTCCAGCCCACTCCACAGATGCACCAAAACTAGTATACGAGTTTGCATGCCCTTGTGTTATAACTCTAACATAATCTATATTTACTGAATCTTTGAAATTGATTTTTATTGTAGTTTCGATGTAACACCAGTTAAACTTTGCGTCTATTAGCGTCGGTTCTACGCTAATTTTCTCAGTCCCTTCTACAGTTGCAATCCAAGTTAATTGATTATAATACCCACTTGAACCATGGTCGATATTAATAGAAATTTGAGGAAAACTTTCGTGTTCAATTGGGCCAATAGACATTATCGTTACACTTTTCCCATTTTCATAGACAACATTTATAATTACTATATAATCTATAACAGAGAAATAACCTTCATTGTTATGAGAATTGGAATAAGTGTAATTTCCTTCTAAAGATATATTTAATGGTCCATAGAACCCAGTCTCTTCGTGCCATCCTCCCTGGTAAATCCCATATTCAACATGAGTTGCATTAATGTATAACTCCCCAGTCTGGATCTTGGGGGATGTTAAGCTAACACCACCGCATACAACCCACTTAATTTGGTAGCCTACCTCAAGGGATATATTAATGTA
>NZ_JFZT01000012.1 GCF_000632495.1 Candidatus Acidianus copahuensis
CATCCATTGCCGTGGATGGGACAAGTGGTCGAGGTATACGACTCGTTAACAAACTTAACAGTTATTCCGTGTTCTTCAGCAACATCCCTCAACTTTTCCATAACTTGTTTATAAGACCAGACGTTAACAACTAGAAAGTTACCCTTTTTCTGACTTATGTTCTTTGGATAACCAACCTTAATTAATGAGACTCCCTTGTTGTATAAGAATTCAGCAACTTTCCTTACGGTAGTATCTATTATAGCGTTTAACTCCCTCTTCCACTTAACATATAATCGCCTTATTTTACCCGAAAATGGCTGGTCATACAAGGATAACAACTTCTGTTTCATACTTATCAGTTTCATGAAGTAGTACGAGATTGATTTTAACACTCTAGTCTTGATTAACACTTGTGTACCGTCTGATACATAAACAGCTAACAAGTTGTTTATCCCTATATCTATCCCACCTACTAAATTACCTTTTGGTGTTAGTGGTGCTTTCACCCATTCATCATTCTTTCTGTCAAGTCTTTCACTTGCCTTTAAGGTAATGTGGGCATACCACTTTCCTAATACGTCGTTATATATTATTTCTAACCTCCCTTGTCCCCCTCTATAGTAAATTTCCCCCTTGTATTTTATTGCCAAGTCCTTGAATTTTCCTAAATGGCGTAGTTCAATCTCCTGTTTCTCTTCATCTATCTTGTATTAGTCTTTCCTTAGCACTATTATCAACTTCCTCTTCTTCCTGTCTTTCCAGTAACCTGGTGGGTTTACGTTCTTGATAAATGGTAGTAGTTTTTCTTTGCTCTTAACAAGGAGAAGAATGAACTCCACGCCTCATTGTTCTTGTTTAAAACTTGTTGTGCTGTTATTGTACCTATCATGTTCTTATACTCATTATACCACTTTGTATAGGTACCCTTGATATCAACACCACGTTCACCGTTAAAGAACTGTCTTCTCCTCTCATAGTTTACTTGGTTCCATAGTTTTGAACACAAGTTTCCTAGTTCTTTTAACACTTCCTCTTGTTCTTTTGTTTGAATTAGTTCTACAGTTACGGTGCGTCTTAGGACTGGTACGGTAGGCATAGGGACTGATCCCTTACTACTCTTCTTAGGTTTACCCACCGTACCGTCCTCATTAGGAGTTACTCTCTATCTTTTTATAAACTTTTTTTGATAACATCCCCGCTCTGAAGAGCGAGGCTTTCAGTTGTAAAAGTTTATTTACTGGTGAAAAGTATAGACCTATATTATGAAATTAATAATTATAAATCAGTTTTTTAAGCAGAATAACGTCGTAAATCTAAACATTGTCTAGTGGTTAGAAGAGTTAAAAAAAAACTGGTTTAAAGAAATAATCGCGGTGATATAAAGATGGATAAAAAGAGTATTGTAAGTACTTCAGCTTTACTCTTTTTATTCCTCATAAGTCTAGACATGTTTTTCATTAACACGCATGTAACCCTCGCAAACAATCCCCCGAGAGGAGACCTACAGTACTTAGCGTACACAAATGGGGGTGACTTCCACGTCCTAAACTTAGCTAACATAACTACAAACCAATCAAATACCCCTGATCCAACAGTAACACTGGGTACTCCCAAATTAATATACAACATGACACACGAGAAAGAAACATTATTAATATACCAGGGGAACGAATCAGCATATGTTAACACAACAGTAAACGAACACGTATTATACTACATCATCTATCATAAAGTCGAGAAAGAATACAACTTAACAGTAAAAATCGTAATATTCAACTACACACTAAGCAGTGAAAACGGTTACTACGCACTATTCATAATAAACTTCAACCCCACAAACCATAAGACAAACATAACAAACCTAATCGAAATAAATTCAACCTCCACGTTAAAGAAAGATACAAATCTAATCAGCAAGGGATTGAATAAACTTAGCAAAATATACAAGAATTCACAAAACGAAACACTAAAAGCACTAGGCAAATATTATGAGAAAATATCAAAAGACATGAAAAACTTAAATAAAATAATACCAAAATTCATATTGAAAATGACACTAAACTACACTTTCTCAGTTGTAAAGGACGGAAGCAACTGTAATCTAGCAGCCGCTGCAACTGGTTCCCTATGCGGTTTAGAGTTCGGTATATGGGGGGCAGTATTAGCTCCTGTAAGTTTCGGTCTATCTTTCCTAGTAGGTGTATTAGCAGGCGCAGCTGTATGTGGGTATGCGGCCTATGAGGTTGGTGCTAATTGCCCTAATAATTGATAGGATGGTGAGGACCCATGGTGAGTTGGGCTGATTATTTAGAGTTCGGCACTACATTTTATTTGTTCGATTTTTTGCCAACTCTAGCTATGTTATACTCTGTTCTTCTATTAGTCTCAAAAGGTCATGAATTCAAACTAAGAATTAAGACATTATATTTCTATGGCACTGGGTTTATCATATTCTTATCTACGGCGTCTTACTTGCTCTCAGTTCTAATTTTTCATGTTAGCTCCTTTAATTTCAACGGCATCCCAGTATCAAAAGATTATCTCTACACTGCTTATATAATTACTTCTGGCATATGGTTCTTTGTAGCAGGTATATGGTACTCAAAAATAGACTTTAAAGCCTTGTTGAAAGGAGAAGTTAAAAAAGTAGATATGAGAAGACTATTTATTGGTATGTTAATCTCGTTATTATGGATACCACTCATCGTAGTTATAATTTCAGTGGGATAAGAGGGGGGCTCCTCCACCAGAGGGATAGGGATAAGCTGGGGTAGACTGTCCTACTGGTCTATACGTGGGCCAGAGGAGCGGGGTTGGTGCTTAAAACACCGCCAGCTATGATTCGATGAGGATGAAGCGTATGGATCAAAACCTATGATCTGCCCGAAGGAACCCTCACCCTTCAGGGAGAGGAGGAGGTCAGATCAGCGTAGTTTGTATACGGTACTCCAGTATAATAGTTTCCATAATATGAAATGTTGAAGTTTGCTAGAGTACTTAGGTGTCCATTAACCTCTGGTCTCTCCTCAATCCACTCTGCTGAGAGTAAGGAGGAACTGTAGTTCACCAGTATCGAAAAGTGTTCATGTTCTGTCAGATCGTTTAGAGTTATGTTCAACTCTTGTGTTGTTGAGTTTATTATCTTTACTACAAATATTTCAGCCTGCGTTATATCACTGGGCTTAGCGTTGAAGTTTGTTATTGTTGATGATGCAGGTAAGAGCCCATACCATGCTGAGTAATAGGTCTTTCCGTAATCCGAATACGATAGTGTTCCAGTCTTTATTAAAGAATTGTCCCTAGAGAAGAACCCTCCTATCCCTATCCATTGAGATGAATATGTGGCTGTATTTGAGGGCATCACACTCTGTACGATCCATGACCCATAGACCGCTGTTACTACTGGTTATGGGTTAGAGAATAAAAATGTTACAACATATCCTGCCTAATTAAGAAACTCGACTTGGTTTAGTAATATTGCGTGCTCGCTTACGTATTGGTGTGTAGTACTATTGGAGGGGTTAAGGTTACAAACAACATTAGGAATAAAAAAGGTGAATAACTTTCCACTTCCCATTTCAATTTGTTTTAATAACATAATTTATGTTTGAAAGACCACTTTATAAGATTTTAGTTGACGAGGGGGAAACCCAGATGTTCGGATAACTTTTCTTTATAAAATACCATTCCACCAAACTGGAATGGGACTATGTCTTTAGCTTGCTGACCAAACTTTTTTACACTTTACCATGAACTTAGTTTATACGACTAGGAGAGAATCATTACTTCTATTTCACAGTTGCAACTCTAAGCTTGTTTACGCTCATAATGACCTCCCTAAGACGTGCTCTTCATAAATTCAGCGAAAATGATGTCTAACCAACACATACTAAGGTTCATTGCTATTTCCCTCATTCGAGGGTATTAAACCGATATACTTTAGACTTAAAGAAATTTCTAACAAGGGGATATTGTGATAACTCGAAAAGTTTTGCCCTAATGCAAAGATTTTAGACTTGAATTTCTGATTTATTTTAGAATAAAATTTTATTGTGGCACTAGTAAGACTGACCATCAATTTACTAATTTTATCTATTTAATAAAGTATTAGAAAGTTAAACTTAATAAGTTAAACATTGAGTATAAAGTTATGCCCATATGTCCTTCATGTGAAATGGAGTTTAACACTTGGGATGACTTAGCTGAACACTTCAATTTTATGGCTAATGTTAAGAGTAACCCTTCACACGTAATGTGGCTCAATCGGAACATATCCACTAGAAGGATGGAGGTTCATGAGTTAGCAGATAAGTTGGAGGAGTTCTTTTCAACCTCTGAGGGGCTAGCAATATGGATAAGATCTAAGTTCATAGAGAAATTTTACGGAAACACTCCCCATCCGTTCATCGTTGCAATGCAGAACCCAACTAGGGGGGTATTGTTGGGATATGTGATTGAGCACCAGCATTTTCTGAAGAACTGGGTCAAAGTGCTCTCGTCGATTGTATTCAAGACTGATAGGGATGATGTTTTACAGTATGAGTTGGACAATATTTCTGTGGAATTCATAGGACGTAATGGGAGATTATCTCATTACGAGTTACTACTAAGAATGGGGGAGGCTGTAGGTATGCCTAGGGAGAAAATATTGTCCACGCCACCGTTGCCCTCGACCCAGTCAGCCATAAGGAGTTGGAGGAATATAGCGGAAAAGAGGACTTGGCTAGAAACTATGGCGGCAATGCATAGTCTTGAGCTAGTGGCAGATAGGAGCCTTGTGAAATATGGAGCTAGGTTACCATATTTTAATCCAGAGATATTGAGTTCTGACCAATACCCTCAAGCCGTTAAGGACTTCCTAAGGGAGGGGTATGAGGCTGACATCTCACACGCTGGTACAGCCTTAAAAATGGTTGAGAGGTATGCAAAGGAGATGACAGAAAAGGTACAGATAATAGTTCTAAAGTCTTTTGACGCCTTTTCAAAGTACCTGTTAGCTAGGTTAGAGAGAGGGTTTGAGATAGAACCAAGCCTAATAGGGAGGGTGGTGATCTACACATGAAAATAATTGTTAACGGTAAGGAGGCTGGCACTAAGGAGAAAGGGTGTGCATTATGTGGTGCAACTTGGGGAGAGTACTATGATGTAATTGACGGAGAGAATTTGTTCTTTTGTTGTGATTACTGTGCACTGGAATTCAAAAACATGGTAAATGAGGTTAAGAACAGGACAAGGTGGAGTAAAATTTACGAATTAGTGATCAACGGAAATTATTACACTGGGAGGACTTGTATAGCCAAAAGTGAGGATAAAGAGTACAAGTTTTACGTAAAGTTTAACGATGAGGCTGGAATAGAGACTTTTAAGGAACTGACCTAAACATGAAGAACGTATCTCGGAGTGTTTGCGTAATTACTGCGATGAAGGACTATAACAACTCGTTCTGAATGTTTTATTAACAAACAAAAATAAAAACCATAAATCCTATTAATTCTTATGGGGACGAGGAAACTCTCTAATAGCCCTTCTCCTCGTATTCTTGTCCTCAACGATGTCAATCTATTCCATATTATTTGCCCTTTATCCTCTAGTTGAAGAGAGGTAAAAGTGCCAGTGAGCGTTCTAGCCTTTACAATACCCTTGAGCTGGATAGGTGGAGCTATTGGAGGTGTTGTAATGGGTATCGTTGGGGATTTCTAGGGGAGGTACGCATTACTCCTCTTAATCCTTTTGTTTTCATCCCATCATCATTAACGTAATTATACAAAACATTTACCTCTTTTACGCTGTGTGGTTTTTGATTGGTTTTGGCGTTAAGGGCGATAATGGTCTTAGTTACGTATATGCAGTTGAACTTTCGCTACTGAAGTCTAGAGGGCTAGTAGGAAGTATAATGCAAGCGCTTTACGATATAGGTGCACTGCTCTCTGTAATACATAACGGAAGGTTGTATTTCACAATAATAAGTGTTTTAGCCCTCTTAAGTATTGGTCTCTGGTCTTAATCCCAGAGTCTAGGATTACGACTTCTTTTAGACCATCAAAGATATTTAAAGGGGAGTTGAGTAAGGTAACAGTCTTGGGCTCTATCTTTGCAATAGGTTCTTTCCTCTTCTTTGTCCCGTTAGTCTCTTTGACTGATACTTTCTTAAAGGAACAAAACGTACCTGACCCTTCCACAATATTGGCAGTGATGTTTGTTGTTGGTTTTATCTTATTTACAATAGCTGGTAGGATATATGACAGGTTAGGAAGAGGACTACTATTGCTTTCACACTACTTAGGGTAGTATCTCCAGTTCTTTTCCTCACGTTATACTTAGTTAGTCACGTTAGCTTGCTGTCTTACTCAGTTTTTTATGTTTTATTGCTGTTAATGGTTAGCTCTTCGTTTTTTGCTTACTTTGGGATATGGATGGGAGAAGTGTATCCAATAGATGTTAGGTCTACAACTACTAACTTGAATCTTTTCGTAGGTTAGGTTAACAGGTGGAGGTTTTAGGACTACAATAATTTTACTTTTACCATTTGGGTTACCTAGAGACCTAGAGATAGCGTTAGTCGTATCTTCAATTACGGTACTAGTCTCTTTACTGGACTTATCAAAGACAGTTAAAATGTAATTAAGAAAATGTAAAGAAAAAACATGGAGAAAACATCACATATTAAATTCATACCATTTAGAAACTCTTTTTATAAAATTATTGTCTTTATTTTATAGCAGGTTTAGATCATTATTGTGAATTACCTAGCTAGTATACTTCGATAAAGTTAACTTCAAGTTGATATTGACGTTCTCTTTCAACGTATCATAAACTGTTTATGAAAGTAATGAACTGATTATCATTAAATGTAAAGTAATACATATATAATAGGTATACATATTTTCCGTAAATTGCAATACCAAGGGTTATGTTTGAATTAGCGAAAGATATAACTTCCCCTTTAATCTTACCAAGGGTAAAATTCGCTTTATAAGATACTGGCATAGTAGTATTTAATTCCTTATTAAAGAAGTTTTCAGCGTAAAATGAGTTATTGAACTCATATATACGGAAATACCCTCCATCTAATGGCTTAGTGCTGTTGTAGATTAAGAAGTACTCTTGAGAGATCATAGCTTGAGGATAGAAACTACAAGGTTGGGTCGCTGTACGGTTGTTTAAATAAGTAACTTTTTCTGTACCGTGTTGGAGGACTGTCGTGTTACCACTAATCCCTATGTTGATAGACCATTTACCGCCAAATGCTTTATCAGACGCCTTTATTACCTGCTGTGGTGTGACAGAAGTGGGTAGAGAATGAACGAGCGAAGGCAAGACTACTAGATAAATCCCTGCTACTACAAGTAAAGAGATTGTAATCCCTATTAGAAGCAATCTCTTTATTTTCATTCTAAACGATTATGCATATGCGAAATATAAAAATGTTTTCGTAAGTAAAATACAGAAACAACTCGCCGTATAACTTACTGATCACAGAACCTTTAGCTGCTAGGAAAGGCGATAAGGCGTATAAGTATCTAGTTCATTCTACAAGTAATATTGAAGGTCAATTCAATCCGAACTTTCAAATCCAAATACGTAGGTACAAGTGTGAGTTGGGGACTACCTGAAAAATTAAAAAGGAGGGCTTTGAGACTGTTCGAAGAAACCATGGACGATAAGGATAAAGGGTATTACGATATTTCTTCCTTTCATTGCGAGCAAGCTGTGCAATTGTACGTTAAAGCTGTACTCCTTGAACTTTTTGGGAAGGAGTATGAAGGACACGGAATAAGGTCTCTTCTAAGTTACTTATCTGACCTACTAGAGAAAAATGAATACCATGAAGAGGCTAAAAGGGTAAGGGATTTTGTTAGGGAAAGAAGGAGCTCTCTAGTAACTCTTGATGACTCATACATAGAGGGAAGATACGAAGACGTTGAGTTTTCAGAGGAGGACGCAGACGAAATGATTAAATTAGCTAAAGATACAATTTCCATGCTGGAGGAGGTTGTTAGGAGTGTCAAGTCCGGTTAAGTTTGTCTTCTCTCATTTAAGCAAATGGAGGGAGTATGCTGAAGCAATAAGGTTAGCAGTAAAAGAGCTAGATGAAAGTGCTGAAGTCTATGTCATAGGGAGTATTGCTTCTGGTAAATATACAGTCAGAAGTGACATTGATATTCTCATAGTCATTAAAAAGGATTTGAAGGGGAGGGAGAAAAGGACGTTTAAGGTCAAAGTCCTTGAACTAGCCTTCGATAAGTTAACCTGCCGTTCGGCGCTCCAGCAGAGCTTCATGTGGTGAACCCTACTGAGGCTAAGAAATATTTAGATAAACCTTTCGTGAAAATAACGTGAAACTTTCTGTCCGTGAAAACATAGGTTAAGAAAAGTCTGTCTTTATTTTGATTTTAGAGTTTTCTGCGTCTGATTATGTGTGTATTCATAGCGTCGTTAGTTGTTGATAAAAACCTTAATGAAGAACGTAAATCACGCCATAGTTGGACAGTTTATCACAAGTTGGCGACACATTCAATACACACAGTTCTCACAGAGCTAAGTTTATATTAGTAGGAGAGAGAGTGGTATTTATGGAATACATATTGAGGGTTGATGAAAAGGGTAGGATCGTAATACCGAAAGACGTTAGGGAAAGGTTAAACATAAGTAACGTAGTTAAGCTGGTTGTAAAAGATAATGAGGTCTTCATTAGACCCTTAAACAAGGGTGACTTGATAAAGAAGTATGAGGGAATGTTTAAAGTGGATTTGGAAAAGGCTGAGGTTGATGAAATCTTAAAGGAGGCTTTAGATGAAAGGGGTAAAAAATGGTTAAAAGATATTTTGACGTAAACGTTTTTGTCTATTTCCTTACTGAAAGCCCTTCATTCTCTGCTAAGGCAAGAAAGTGGATTGAGGAGACTGATGAGATATATACGGCAGAAATAACTTATTACCAAAGATGTATCACCATGGTTTAGTCCTCCATGGGGTACCAATATAGTAACAATATATAATTTTGGAAACGGCACCGCTGAAATATCATTTGTATTTGGTGGTGTTGATGTTTTTCCAGTAACATTTTATGTACCATGGAATTTTAGCACAAAGATTGCTGAATCCGCTTATTTTATGCAAGAGTCACCATATTTAGACATCTACAAAGCATATGGTCAATTATTTGCTGATCAGGCTGAATTACCTTACGTTTCCTCTCCACAAAATTCTGGACATTGGCAAATATATTATCAATTTGAATACCTATCATCTGGGAAACCCTATATTGCACCGTCTTCTTCACCGGCACCTGGGACAACTCTACAGGCTAGTGTATTTAACCTTCAAACGAAAGGCAATTACCAAAACGGTAACGTATATGTATTCAATTATAACACATTATACATGTATCCCGTAAATGGCGGACCAGAAACTGGTGGAAACTGGTACTATACTTTTGAATTCCAGAATTCTAGTAACTATTATCAATACACATACGGTTTATGAAAAGCTTTAAAGCCATCTTCTTTTTTATTTTTAATAATGAAAAAATATTTTCTGTTTCTAATACCTCTAATAATTTCAGCAACTGTTTTTGTTATAACTAATGCTATCACCATACCAGTAACCCGCTCTAACGTTAATGTGGCGAATATCACCCCTAATGAAACTAAGTTTCTACAATATGCTCTTTTTGTTTATACAGTGCATGTGCACTCCATAGACCCACTGTTAGCCACAGCAATAGCCGGTGTTGTGAGTTTTGTTGTAGTGTTTTTCGTAGCCCGCAAAGTTAAGTGAGCCCTTTTTTATTCCTCATAAGTGTTAAAACGTTAATAGAACCTGAACCAACACAAGCCACCGATTGACTTATTTTTTCTAGAATTCATCACATTATGATAATCTTTTAATATGTCCAACTTTACGTATAATATCGTGGTGGTATGATAAGCGAGACCCTTGTAGAAATTGCCCTCTTCTACGTCCTCCAGTTCCATGACTTCTGGTCTTCCCTATTAGATTCGTTATTAACAAAGAACCCAAAGCATGAACAGAATTTGATAATCCGATCCTTTATCTCTAATCCTCTCACTTTTGCATTGTATAAGTTTGGTCTAGCCACTCTAATACCAGTTATAAGCTTATACGTCATCCACTCCTTACTTCCAATATACATTGACACTTGGATAGAAGGTATCGTAACGATCAACAACATGTTAGTCCTATACAAACACGCTAAGGATAGGCGTAACAGAATTATGGGAAATAAGGTGTCGAGTCTCAGCAAGGGACTAGGCTTCAACAACGGTTTCGTTCTCTGATTTTTTCAAACTTCGGGATAGCTAGTCCTCTATCTGACTTGTTTTTTAGGATAAACAACGAAAACAGATTATTCAAAGTAAAAATTTTTCATTCGACACCTTCCTTTAATATAAAAAGATGATCATTTATTATATGTATCTTCATACCCCCTACGAAATATGAAAAGCTATATTTGCCAGACGTAATCAATTAACTCTTGAGAGGTAGACAAAAAGCATCAAGTCCTACTAAAGTGATAGAAAACAACATCTTTTAAACTAATTAAATATGCACATGAACATTCAACTTTTTATTTAATAGTAGAACTCTAGATCTTTCATGAGTTTCGACTAAAACTTAATATTAGATGGTATGAGGCGAAATAATAATCACTGTGTACTCAACTACTATGATCTTCATTCAAGTAAACCCTAACATACCTCCTATTGAAATACACTAAGGGTTTAGGTTCGCTCCTCGTCACCTTACCCTCTAAGACTTCCCCAACTATTATGGCGTGATCACCAATATCTACTTCTGTATACTTCCTTAGAACTATGTAAGCGTAACTTTCTGTGAGGACTGGGACACCGTAGACTTCGACGTATCCCACTCTCTTAAACCTCTCCGCCATTGGGACTTTGGCAAATGTGTCATGCACCTCAACACTCTCCACTAAGTTTACAGCAAAGGCTTCACTCTCCCTAAAGGGTCTGTCGTTCCCTTTAGTCTTGTCGGCTGAGAACATAACCAGCACTGGGTTAAGGGATAGGGAGTTAAAAGTGTTCACAGTCATTCCAACTGGCATCCCATTCCACTTAGTTGTAACTATTGCAACGCCGTTCGGGAAAAGTCTCATTACTGCTTTTAAGACTTCATTACTGTTGTTATTTGCCATAAAAGAAAATTTGCTCTAATTAATAAAAAAACTCAATCAAACTGTTTTAAAAAATTACAACAGCGTTATTGAAATTAACTTGTTTTCAGTCATCTCTAACATGGAGTCCCTAACTCCTTCCCTCCCGATACCGCTCTTCTTAAACCCTCCAAAGGGTAACGAGTCCCACCTTAACCTTGTGCTGTCATTTATAATAACACTCCCAGTCCTTATCTTTTTAGCCATCTTTAACCCTCTATTCAAGTCCCTAGTAAATATGGCTGACTGTAAGCCGTACTCAGTGGAGTTAGCTATCTCAATAGCTTCTTCATCACTTTTCACGCTAACTATTGGTGCAACTGGTCCGAACACTTCCGTCTTGAGGGCTAAGGCGTTAGTTGACAACCCTGTGAGCATGGTGAGAGGGAAGAAATAACCAGTCTCTGGACCCTTATTTAGCACCTCTACCTTTGCTCCAGACTCCCTAGCGTCTTCCACAACTTTCTCCATCTTTTCTACACTCTCACTGTTTATTACTGGTCCTATGTCTGTCCTCTCATCTAGTGGGTCACCTACCCTCAATTCCCTAACCTTTTGTGAGAAAGCCTTTATGAACTTTTCAGCTATTTCCTCCCTAACTATTATCCTTTTCCCTGCATTGCAGTTCTGTCCAGCATACTCAAATCTAGCCCTAACAGCTATTGAAGAGGCCCTTTCGACCTCAGCGTCTTCCAGTACTATAATTGGGTCTGAGCCACCCAACTCCATTATAACCCTCTTACCTAATGATGTAGCCTTTGAAGCAATTGCTAGACCGGTATTAGTGGAACCAGTTAATGTTATTAGTCCTATGAGTGGGTTTGTGACTACTTCATCGCCTATCTCACTGCTATACCCCGTGACCACCCTAACTGCACTTTCCGGTAAGCCTGCCTCTATCATAATCTTCCTCATCTCTAAAGCTGAGAGTGGTGCGCTTATGCTCGGTTTTACCACTACAGAGTTTCCCACAGCTATTGCAGGGGCTACCTTATGTGCAAAGCTGTTGATCGGGAAGTTGAAAGGTAGGATTGCTGACACCACACCTATGGGCTCCCTTACGCTCATCACTATTCTGTTTTCGTTACCCGGAGGATACTCGTAAGCGTCTACCCTATAGTTCTTCCCTTCAAGTACTAATGGCGCCTCACTGGCAGCCTGCCTAAAGAGCCTAGATGCCCTGAGTACTTCAACTCTAGCGTCCCTAATTGGTTTCCCTGCCTCCAGTGCGAGTAACTTAGCTAATCTCTCTCCTTCTCTCTCTATAATCTCTGAGACCTTCATTAGTATTGCAGTCCTCTTGTAGAGTGGCATGCTTGATATAATCTCAAAACCTTTATATGCTTCTTCTATCTCACTCCTCACTTCATCCCTAGACATCCTCTTTACTTTACCTATTACCCTTAAGTCTGAGGGTGATTTAATTTCAATGAACTCAGACATTTCCATCACCCGTGACCTTAATCAAGTTTTCTAACCTACCAATCTTTTCCACTTCAGCAATCATCATTGCGTTATCCTTAGGGATTAATGAGTACTCTGAGACCTCCTCTGCTTCCTTATACCCTATGCTCCCGGAACTGACAAGACTGAACTCGGGTATTGTTACAACTTTAGAGAGCTCCATGAGTACTTCCTCAACGGAGAATATCAAGTCAGATGAGTTCCCCTCTTGTATTACTTTACCATCATAGTAACTGTGCATGGCTAGGGAGTTAACGTCCTCTACCTCTTCTGGGGTTACTATCCATGGGCCTGTGGGTGCAAACGTGTCCCTTACCTTGTTCCTAAAGTGTGATCCCCTAACGTACATTTTCTTGACCTTCCCGTCTGATGGGTCTCTTCTCATGGCGTAATAGGAGTCCTCCTTAATCCCTGGAGGGTATGTTACGTCATTGAAGACTGTATAACCTAATATTGCTTCTTTAACCTCACTGAGAGAAGCGTTCTTTAACTTTTTCTTCAATATTACTCCTATCTCAACTTCTGGTCTTATTGCATCCTTGGGTGACTCTATCACACCTAAGTGGGGAATAACATTTGTGGGTAACTTTAGGAAGAACTTAGGTGATCCTACCATCCTCTTTGCCTCTTCCTTACTATTTACCCCAATCATTTGGGGGGTGTTGACTAAGGTGCAGATTATGGCTTTAGGTTCCACCGGTACTTCTACAGTGATTTCGCTTAAGTTATAAGCTTCCCCTTTTGGTTCTATTTCTCTGTAACTATCAGTGACGTATACGTAATTGCCCTCCACTACCCCTATCATTATCTTACCTTTATGGGAAAACCTCAAGAACCTAGTCATTTGAAACACCCTTAAACCGCGAGAAAGATCACATATTTATCATAGTGCAATTTGAGCGATTAAATAAATAAATAAAAAATAAAACTAGTTTTATATCTATGCCTTAGGGTTAGGCATTTGGTCTAGTATATCTTGGACTAACTTTACATACTCTCTCTTTTTCTCTTTGAAGACCTCTGAGTATGTCTGTGCCCACCTAACTACAGTGTCGCCTCTACTGAACCTGTCATACTGTTCATACCTTAATCCAGACTCTGAACCTATGACGTCCCAGAGCAAGTTGAAGAGCTTTACCCTCTCTACCGCACTTATACCTTTCATAGATAAATACTTGTCCAGTAATCTCCTCTCTTCAGGGTTCTCGAAGTCCTTAATACTTGAGGGTATTGGGATTGATGCACCACCAGCTATTCCTCTCAATATCTCATGGACTCTCGGTAATACCCTCTGGTTGAAGTGGCTTGCTGCTATTGATATATATGGGTCCGGTCTAGTTATGTTAGGTAGTTCCTCAGCTTTCTCTACGGAAGCATATAGGGCAGCCTCATTAAGCATTAAGTATATTAGTATTTCTCCTAACATCTCTTGCACGTTAATGTGTACGTTAGTCTTTGACGCTTCAGTAATTGCAATACCAAGACCTGCTAGGAACTTTAACCTAGAGTAGTGCCGAATTACGAAGTGCCAGTTGAACCAACCCCTTAGCCTTACTGTGTGCCACATGAACTCTTCAATTAGGTGTGGCTTACCTAACCATATTATCCTATCCTTTGGGACAAAGGCGTTATCAAAGACCAGTATAGCGTCAGACTCCTCAAACCTAGCACTTAAGGGATACTCGAACTCACCATACCTCGGTGTAAAAGCCCTTCTAGCTATGAAATATACGTTCTTTGCGTCTGTGGGCAGTGATACGAATACAGCGTACTTCTCGTCACTTGCAGCTGTCCTAAATGCGTTTGGTAAGTACCATACTCTCTCAGCATATGGGCCAGATGTAGATATCTGTGCTGCCCCCTTAATATTACACCGTCTGGTCTCTTCTCCACTACTCCTATCGCTATGTATGGGTCGTCCCACTCCGCTGGGGGCTTTGACCTATCGTACATCGGTGGGACTATTGCGTGAGTATAGTAGAGGTCATTCTTTGTTGCCTCCTTATATATGTTTATAACGTTCTCCATGTATTCTGAGCCGAAGTTCTTCCCGAAGAAGTCCTCGGCATGGGCATAAAATACAGCTGTCCATACGTTCAAGTAGTCCGGGCTCCTACCGAAGTACCCCCTATAGAAGTCGTAAATCTTCACTAACCCGTCCCTTAACTGGGCTAACTCTTGTTTGCTTCTAGGTACCTTATAGGTTATGCTAGTCTCCTCCCCCACATCCTTATTATATACTCTTAAGTCCTTGTTTGCTTCTTCCCAGTGGAAGTCATAGTATTTTGCCACTGTATTTACTGGTATCTTAAATGCTGGGTGTTCTGTCACATCTTCTACTAGCTGTCCGTCATAGTAGACGTGTGGTTGGTGTGCCTTTATGCTTTTTATATAATCTATTCCTTTCCTAATCATATGTGGTCACCATGACCTAATTTGACCCGTCTTAGGGTCTTCAACGGGCTGCCATTCCCTCAACCACGATTCGGGAATGGGTCTAGCCCAAAAATCACTCCTATACTTTATCTGTTCCGGAGTCCAAATTATGGGTTTCCATTTGTCTGGATCTAACACAATGTAGTCTTGGGCATAAAACTCAACCCTATTCTTGTCAAAGTCCCTCACGTAAATGTAATAGCCCTCTGTGGCACCGTGCCTCCCCGGACCCCTCTCTATGTTATCCCACATACCCTCAGATGAGAGTATGTCCGCAACCCTAATTATGTCACTGACTTCGTGGACGTAATATGTCTCGTGGTGGAAGCCAGGTACATTACGGCTACTCCTAGCTATTGCGACTTCATGCGATGCACCACTTTTAGTAGTCCATATTACAGACCTCTTCCCGTTCTCGTCTAAGAAAGCCTCTGTCTCATATATACCAAATACTTCATTCAAGAACTTATACTCAGCCTCAATGTCTTTTACCACATAATTTACGTGGGCTAATCTAACGGGTCTAGCACCCTTATGCATATAAAACTTCATCCTAACGTCCTCTACATACTCCATGTCAAAGTATAGGACTACGGGAATACCGTTAGGTGTCTCAAACAGGATAGCGTCTTCTACCCCTTTCTCCTTAAACTTCATAGTGTATATTCCCATGTTAGAGAGAACTTCTTTAGCCTTGTCAAGCTCTTTAGGTTCAGTCACCCTAAAGCCAATATAAGATAGCCCCGGGGAGGATGCCTTCTTTAAGAGTAAGCTGTGGTGTTGGGCCTCATGCCTACCCCTTAAATAAAGATTGTCACCGTCTTTTTCAGTCTCAATGAAGCCTAAGAGGTCCACATAGAAGTTCCTAGCTTTGTCTATATCAGTTACCCTTATTGCCACATGAGAAAGCCTAGATATGTTAATGAGTGGCATATAAATTCTTCACCTAAAAAATGATTAACTTTATATTTATTTAAAGGTGAAATGAAACTAGTTTTAGGGTGATATCTCGTCGAGCCTTCTGTTTGCAGTCCTGTGCCCTATTATCACAGCTATAACTGTGGATATGACTTGGAATAATGCTATTACTATAAACACCTCTAAGACAATAGTAGTTGTCACTTTCCCTAAGGACAATAGGCTCTGTATTACCCCAGATATTACGATGACTGATATGCCTCCCCCTATATGCCCTAACCCATCTGATAGGGCGAAACCAGTGCTCCTAGCTCTAGTGGGAAAGCTCTCAGCAGTCCATGTATAGGACATTGGCACCCACAAGTTAAAACCGTAAAAGAGGATTATTGAACCTATTACAGCCAGTGGTACGTTACTTACACCAGCTATACCTATTAATACCCCTCCAAGGATAGTCAAGGAAACAGATATAGCAGTCCAAGTCTTCCTTTCTAAGTGGTCACCAATTGCCATCCCAGTGAGCGGGACTAATATAAAACCTATAACCCCTAAGGCTGTTATCATTCCACCTTCTGGTGGTGGGTAACCTAAGGCTGCTAGTATGGAAGTAAGACCAGATGCTATAGCGTAAACTGTCATGTAACCGAAAAACCATACTGAGACTAAAATACCTAACCTCTTTATGTACCTAGGGTCCTTGAAGATGAATCTCATGGAGTCAAGAAAACTTATACGCTCTAAAACTACCGGGGTTATATCTCTCTGGATCTCCGGTAGTTTACCTATTTTCCTAGTAGCTTTGTCCTCCATTATGCTTACAATCCTACTGGCTTCATCTATCCTACCCTTCGTTAGGAGCCATCTAGGTGACTCGGGCAACTCTATCCTAAGTAAAAGCCCTATTAAAGCTAAGAGTGCCCCAATACCATACATTATCCTCCAACCGTCAGTAGCAAATATTCCAGTAGTCCCTAAGGCGAAAGGTAATCCTAGAGGGAAGGGTGCAGGTGGTGTTGTGAGTAGTAGACCAAGCCATATGCCTAGGGCTGCACCCAACGTGGAGAACAGAAAGACGAAGTTTGTGTACTTAGCCCTAGCTTGCATGGGTGCCATTTCCCCTATGTAAGTGTTAACAATTGCTAGGTCTGCTCCAACTCCTACTCCGGTTATTGTCCTAGCTATCAAGTAGTTTAGATAATCCGGGGACAGTGCGTTGTATAAGCTACCGAGACCAGTTATAGCCATAGTTATCATTAACATGTTCCTTCTCCCTATAAGGTCTGCTAATGGGGAGAGTAGTATAGCACCTATTATATAACCTATAAGGTTTAGTAATACTATTGGACCTAGAAGTGCCGGGATCTGTGCTGGGCTACTAACGTGGAAGAGGACGAAGGAAGTCTGTATGAAGGATACGTTGATGTCGAAGATATCAAAAAAGGTGAATAGGAATCCTACACCTAGAATGCCGATGAAAATATATGATAACGCCCATATTGGTATTCTATCTAGTCTTGCAATTACCTCACTCGCTTTAGCTTTATTCTCTTGAGCCATCGTTTGAGTGTATTCGTAATTATAAAATAATAGCTATATGAAACTAGTTTAATGGGTTTTAGGTGGCGGATAAGGATTTTTCGGTACTTATTTAATTATTTTATGTTTTTTAATGCTAATAGACAATCATGAATAAAATAGAAACATTTATATTGTCTAAAAAGTATATAAATATCTTGATGCTGAAAAGGGTTATAGTCGAAGTTGAGCACGAGGACTGTTGGACACCCAAAATTCCATATGGTTCTTTAACGTTAGGGCTCTCTATTTACCCAAATAAGAACTACTTGAGAAGTAGATTACTCGTATATTCTGCTAACAAGGAGATATTACATAAGATGAAAAGGAACAAGAATGTGATTAAGATCAATGACTACGAATTAAGAAACAGCAACACATACATTGACTTTTACAACGTATATGAAGGTTCAATAGCGGGGTACCTATATGATAAGGAGGTTACCCTATTGGGTAATGAGAACAAGGAGGGTAGAGAAGTATGGGTGTTTGCGACTGATGAAGATTACATCCACGAAGTAGTCTCTGGTTTAAAAAGCTTGGGGAAGGTGAAAAGGGCAGTAGCAAAGGACTTTGAGATCTCATCCTTCCCAGACTTAACAGATATAGAGAAAAAGGTTTTATTAACTGCTTACATGAGGGGGTACTTTGAGTACCCTAGGAGGAGCAGTACAGACGATATAGCTGAATCACTCTCACTTAGTAAGGTAACTTTCCTTTACCATATAAGAAACGTACAGAAAAAGTTAGTTGAGCATTACGTAAACTTCTACTCTTAAAATTTTTATTTACATATATGTGGGAAAAGACACATTTATATATGGACACTCAAATGAAATTATGTGATAGTTAAAGAACAAATTGAGAACCACTTCGAACCTAACGTTATTGTGAAGATACTATTAGACCCAGTTTTCGTCTTCAAAAACATGTTTGAAGCTACAACAGTTAATTTAGAGAACGACTCCTTTACTGCTAATATTAAAATAGGATTAACAGAGTACATCGTTTATGGCAGAGTCATAACTGGTACATATAAGGTTAGGTATATCTTAAACCTTGCTGGGTATGGTAATGATAAGACTGGGGTACTCCTTTTTGATATCACTGACAGAGTAATAGACATAAGCCTTGAAATGAAAATTCCTTTAGAGTTCCTCTCATCCCGTAACCTCAAAAAGAGGATATCCAAATTCAAGGAAAATTTTGACGAACTTGTACGGTTAGAGAGAATTAATAAAAAGATTTGAGATAGCGCACTCATACGGAATGCTGGTGAGCTAAGCTGTTTAACGTAATTAAGATCCTTTATCAGAATTGTGTGTATTTGATAAATCGTCATATATTGCTAAAATCTTATAAATCACATTAATAACGTTATAATTAATTGCTAAGACCATACAATGATTTTATTTTAAAATAGTATAAGGGGATGTGGAAATCCTATAATTACACTTACCTGTTAAAATTTATACTTTACAAGTTTTAAATGTTTCAAACTATTCAGTTTTTACTAGGAACTGATGACCTAGTTCATTTCATGTATCTTAGATTAAGAACAAAATCTTCTAGTTATTAGACTTCTCCTCGCAAAGCTATCTTTATAAATCCAAGATCTAGTAGAGAAACGACCCTTGATAAAGCCGTCCGAAAATCAAAGCTATAACTTTCACTCCTTAGCCAGCTTAAACGGAGATACTGAGTCCCCGTATTTATTAATATAGTCTAGTATCCTTTCTCTCTGCATTTTTAGTTCTCTAATGACCTCCTCTGGAGTATCATCAATTTTCTGGTAAATCGCAGTGATCCGCTCTGTTTTCTCTAAATACTTCCTTAGTTTCAGAGTGAACTGTCTCTCGTACTCTTCCCTTCCATATTCCTTGTTCAAGACCCTTTTAAACAATGTCCTAAGGTCTTCGTAGAGGGGGATTAAACCTATGGGTGTGTAAATAGAGTCCACACTACCCTCAACTCTCCTCACTGCCCAGTTAATCCACACTCTCTTATCCTCCTTAGAGTTTAGGAACTTGTTACCATCCCTCAAGAAGTAATTGAAACCAAAGATTTTAGGTACTTTCCTCAGTTTTTTACCGAACTCCAAATAGTTCTTAAGGTACTTCCCTAAAGAGACTGGCATGAAATCTAAGATAGCCATCGGGTTGAACTCCAGCTCGTCAGACTTACCAATTACTGCAGACGTCCTAGCAGACTCCATGGAAGCCCCAATGGTCACTATCCCATGAGACCATGAGAAAGCCTCAACAGCTGGGATAAGGGTATCATAATCCTTAACTCCGAAAATTACTCCCTCTATTACAACACCGTTAGGGTTATCCCAGTTCTGGTCTAAGTTCTTGAAAGACGTTAGATGGACAGTGAACCTAGCGTTTGGGTGGGATGCAGGCTTACCGCTCTCCATAGTCCACTCACCCTCATGGTTATATCCCCTCTCGGGCTTTGGCACTTCACTCCCCTCCCAATAAACGTCACCGTCAACGGTCATCAACACGTTAGAAAATATTACCTCACCGGGCTTATGAAGGACTTCCCATATTATAGGGTCATCCCTTGCGTTTATCCCTTGAATAATGCCAAAGACACCACACTCTGGGTTTACAGCCATAGGGAGACCGTTAAATTCCTTAATAAATGCTAGGTCATCACTAATCAACTTACCTATCATGGAGGTGGAGGTCTTACCACTCCCAGAAGGAAAAGACGCTGTGAAATAGTGAGTCCCCTTTTCACCCTCAAAACCTATAATAGCCATATGTTCAGACAACCATCCCTCTTCTATAGCCTTAGTTACAGTTAACCTTAAGGCTAACTTCTTTAGCCCAACACTGTTCCCTGCATAAGTAGTATTCACACTGTAAACCGTATTTTCTGCTAAGTCAATCATTATCCTCCTCTTCTTTATATCCAGCTCTCCCTTAGAGTGGATAAACTTCAAGAACTGTTTATCACCAGAAAAATCGTGAAAGGCACTCCTATAGAGTATATTTTCGCTGTGAATAACATAGGGGGAGTCAGTCACTTGGACAGCCAAGATTTGAAATGGGGACTTCTTAGGCCCTAAGGAGTAGAACCCAACATACATCTCCCTACCCTTCATTGAACCCCTCAACAGAGATAGGACCTCCTCTAACCCCTCCTTCCTAGGTTTGGTGTTAACATAAGGTATTTTTGTGTCAGAGAGTATGAACGTGTCCTCCCTCGCCCTAGCTTGATCTAAAGGGTGGTCAAAATGGATTGTGTGCCCATCAGTTCTCAGTTTAATCTCTTCACCACTCTCTAATGCCTTCTTCCTCACATACTCCTTTTCCTCTTCCTCCCCCGTCACTAGATATATACTTTCTGGATCGCAGAGTTCAGATACTTTACTTAAGAACTCAATTAAGTGAAAGTTTTGAAGGGACTCCAGTTTTTTAATACCGTGACGTTGAACTAAACGATTCAAAAAATTTGAGTTAGTTTCCATACTATTGTATTGTAATCGAAAAATTTAATTCTTTCCCCTTAACGTAACTGCGAGGCTCAAGGGAAATACCTTCAATTGTCTAGTTAGTTGATTTTAATAATCCATAAACGTTTTCTCGTTCATTACGCACTCTCATGAAGTTAAATAAACGTGAAGTAGCAAGACGCACTATGTGTAAAGCAAACACTCTCAATACGCTTTAATGGAAAACTTATAAACTTACTACCACACTCTCATACTATGATTAAGGAAGATTTACCTAAAGTTACTGGGGGAAGGAGTATATATAGACGATTTGAACTTACAAAACACAGCATACTTATACGTAGTGAGGTCACAGATAGCTAGGGGGATAATAAAGAGCATATCCAGACCAGAGCACTCTCTCCTATTCCTCACTTGGGAGGACGTAAAGACCTACATGCCCATCAGAGCTGACCCAGATACCCTAAAGACATCTAAAATAGTTAGGATGCCAGTACTAGCTGACGGTAGGGTTAACTTCGTAGGACAACCAGTCCTAGCCTTTGTTGTGGAGGACAGATATGATACAGAGGAAGTGGCTGAAGAAGTCTCAATGGACTACGAAGAGTTAAAACCAATAACTAGCATTGAGGAAGCGTTAAGTTCTGGAGAACCAATCCACCCTGGGGTTAGTGATAATATCTCAGTAAACAAACTATTTGAGGGAGGGGAACTCTCGCTTAAAAGAGAAGCTCACGTTGTGGTTGAAAGGAAACTGTTACAGAATAGGATAGTGTCAAACCCCATTGAGCCAAAGGGGGTAGTAGTTTATTGGGATGGAGAGAGGCTCAACGTCTTTGGTTCCTTCCAGTCAGCCTTTAGGATTAGGGACGACATAAGGGAAGCACTCAATATACCACCAGAGAAAATAAGGGTTATAGCTACAAGGAACGTGGGAGGAGGTTTCGGAAACAAAGTCCCATCCCACCCAGAGTATATCTTAGCTGCAATCGCCTCAATAAAGTTAAGGAGACCAATAAAGTGGATTGAGACTAGGTCAGAACACCTAAAGAACCCCACAATAGGTAGGGGGGTACTCTCAGACGTTAAGTTATACGCTACTGAAGAAGGGGAGATACTAGGTATAGAGGGAATGGTAGCAGTAGACCTAGGGGCGTATAACTACACAATAAACGCAACTACACCAGCGTTCATAGCTAGGTTACTGACTGGGCCATATAAGATGAAGTTCGCCTCAGTGAAGGCCTTAGGTGTTTTCACAAACCTACCACCAACTGGGCCCTATAGGGGTGCAGGTAGACCAGAGGCTGCACTAATTCACGAAACCCTTGTGGAAGACCTAGCTGAAGAACTGGATATGGACCCAATAGAAATTAGGAGGAAGAACCTAGTGGATGATAACGGCTTTATAACACCACTAGGGTTAAAGTATGACCCAGCTGGCTATAGGGAGGTATTTGAAAAAGGTGTAAGGTATTACAATGAGGCAAAGGAAACGTATAAGGGAAAAGGGATAGGTTTTGCCGTATTTACAGAAAACATCAGACTGTCGCCGGGAGAAGGGGCTAAGGTAAGGATAGAGGGTGGTAAGGTAAAGATATATGTGGGCACTGGACCCCACGGGCAGAGGCATGAAACCACATTCGCTAGGTTAGCCTCAGAGGTACTTGTAATTCCAGAGGAGAAAATCGAAGTAATTAAAAACTCCACTGAAGTCTTAAAAGAGGGCATAGGGAGCTTTGGTTCTAGGTCTGGCACTGTGGGTGGGTCTGCTGTAATAGAGGCGTGCAGGGCATTAAAGGAGAAGCTAAACGGGAGGAGTATTGAGGAAGCTGAGGGGTTAGAGGCTGAGGTGTTTTATAAGGCTGAGGACATATATGCTCCCGGAGCACATGTGGCTGTGGTAGATGTTGAGAGAGAGACTGGCTTCGCTAGGGTAATAGCGTATTACGCAGTGGACGACGTAGGCAGAATATTGGTAAAAGAAGACGTCAAGGGGCAAATAATAGGTGGTGTATTACAAGGGGTCTCGCAAGTGCTTTGGGAATACGCACCATATGACCAATACGGGGACCCACTATTTGCTTCCATAGCAGACGTGGGAGTCCCAACTGCTAAAGAAGTAACTTACACAGTGAAAGTTGACGAAGTGGAGTACCCATCACGTTTACCTACACACAGTAGAGGTGTGGGGGAGGGCGGGACAACGGGGGCACTCCCTTCAGTCTTTATCGCCTTAGAAAAGGCTACAGGAAAGAAGTTCAGTAAGACTCCCGTACTACCGTGGGATATTGTGGGATAATTTTTCTTCTAATACCTAGAAAAAACCTTTGTTTAACGGAAAATATACTTTACATTACATATTTTTAAAAAACACGGTTGCTACCAATCTTAATAAATAAAAATTATATTAAACTAGTTTTATGAGTTAGCTTACTCATCTTATGAAGAGAAAAAAGTGATGTTTACACAGTCGTAGTGAGCTACTCGATGTACACTACGAAAACATTAATAATGGTAAGCACCAATATAACTATATGATAAAAGTCATTGATGCCCACGTTCACTACCACATATTCCTTAAAAGGATACCTAAACACTGTGAGGAGTTTTTAGCAAACGTTGAGGGGACTAAGATGACACTTAAGAACGAATATGTAGAGATCGAAAAGGTTCTTTTAGTACCCTCTCACCCATGTCACACTGAGGAGTGTTATGACGGTTTTTACATAGACTATGAGGAGAGGAAAAGGAACCCAGACCTCTTCTTACAGTGGGGTGAAGTGAACCCGTTGAGGTGTAACGTTAAGGAAGAGCTAGAGAGACAGTATTCCTTAGGTATAATTGGGATCAAACTGCATCCAGTCCACCACGCATTTAAGCCCAACGCATATAGGGAAGAGGAGGGAGGACTAAAACAACTCTTGTACGTATATGAGTTCGCTGAAGACCATGATTTACCAGTCTTAATCCACACTGGGACTAGCGTTGGTGTTGGGAGTAGGAACAAGTATGGTGACCCCATCTATGTGGACGACATAGCTAAGGATTTCCCAAGACTAAAGTTAATCCTTGCACATGCTGGGAGACCGTTATGGTATGATACTGCTTTTTACTTGGCTAGGTTTATAAATAACGTGTTTCTTGAGATTTCCTCCATACCTCCTAAAAACATACTGAAGGTGTTACCCAGGCTTAATGAGATATCAGATAAGGTTATTTACGGTAGCGATTTCCCAGCCTTTAAAGGTCAAGACTTAGCTGACTACGCCCACCAAGTGTATAGTGTAGTTAAGGATGAGAGGATAATGAGGGACAACGTTAAGAGGATACTGAAAATTTAGTGAATGATATACGCTAGACATAGTAATTATCAAAATGAAGTATTTTATAAAATTCTAATTCTCTATGACAAACCAAGAGACAATCATAACACTATCATCTAAGAGGAAGTGCGAGAAGCATTAGGCGTACTGTGACCGGAAATCCTATCTCAGCAAGCTGGACTCACTACATGGTCAAGACAAATGACGGTAATAATTAAGTATGACCGCCATAGAGAAAATGAATGGTAAAAAAGCTCTCATACCTTTACACTTACTCTCTCTACCTTATCCAACAACCTGGTAGTTGTAACTCTGAAGTACTGTGTGAAGTAGTACCCAGCCTTTACATCCTCAACCTTAAGGACGTCAACTTCGTCATTTACATACCCTCCTAACTCTATTTCAGCCTTTCCCTTCCACACTTCGCCTAAATTACTCACATCCCTCACTCTGCTTATAATCTCAAAGAGCTCTGTCTCACCATCACCTCTTGAGGGGAAGTGCCTTATGTTAATTAGGGGACCGAAATTTGATGTTGGGATAGAGTCTGTTTTTTTCTTCAAGGTCTACTGTCAGCCTAAACAATACGTTCCCTCCCCTCACCACATACCCTCCTAACTTAAGTCCTCTCTCTGGCTTATTGTATCTAGGAAGGAGCGGATGTAACCTCGTCATGGAGATCTTAGCTAGCTTTTTGGGGAACCCGTCTAACCATCCCCTAATCAGTGCCCAGTCCTTATCTACCCACATGAAAGCGTAATACAAATAGTTCTTCCCCTTATACTCTACCTTAAACCCTATGGCACCCT
The DNA here is from genome assembly GCF_000632495.1 of Candidatus Acidianus copahuensis. GTDB lineage: Archaea > Thermoproteota > Thermoprotei_A > Sulfolobales > Sulfolobaceae > Acidianus > Acidianus copahuensis. The sequence continues at coordinate 25,173 of NZ_JFZT01000012.1, forward strand.
CCATGTACTGCGTTAGGTCTGGGTCTTTGTACATATAGTCCCATGTGGAGTCTGACGGGGATATGAACTCTGCGACATATACCCAAGCCTCTCCGTCAGTCTTAAAGAACTCTGGTAAAAGCTTTTCGGCACTTTCCCTTTCAAACTTAACGTGTGCCCCAATATAGGTCACACCATAGTGCCATGGTGGTGGAGGTACAATACTTGACTTTCCACTCTTAGTTAATGGTAGACTGAAAGACATAAAGCATCACATAGAATAAGGTTTCACTGTTTTAAAGTTTTTAGAGGTTATCGTTGGTAGATCATTCACGTTATTCTGTCCTTCATGATAAGAAACTTTGCTGGAAAATTGTCTGCATATTAATCACTACGAAAACCAGACTAAATTACAGTGAGAAGGGAGTATTAAAGAACTATCTAACAACGAGAGGGGTCTTAGAGAAACTACTAAAACCGGTAAATGAAAACACTGCCGTTGCGCTAGAGTCAACGGGAGTGTATTCAATGCGCCTAATTAACTTCCTACTATCGATAAGAGTTAAGGTTATGAATCCCTGAGGATTATGAAGGAAGAGTGATAATGTGGACGTAAGAAATATGTAAATTAAGTTTGGTAACGGTAGGAATGTTATGCCTTATGACGATTTAAGAGAGTTAGTCTCAAGGTATTAAGGTGAGAGGTTATTAAGGCTAGGATTAGTAGGGACTTCTTCCTACTTGGCTAGGGTCACTAAAACCCTCCTTGTTATGATGTCCTCCCTTAATCACGCTATTGAGGCTGGTGTTGTTTCCTCCCAAGATTTTTGTTTACTGTTCTCAATGAGAAAGGGAAGGTGAAGTTGGGTCTAGTGTTCCTATGGGTTATGTACTAATGTCTATCCCGGGTAGTCTTTCTGCTGACTAGAGTCGGCGATGTTGTTTTAAGTACTACTTATGTTCAATATTAACTTAACTAGGTATAAGGAATTTTATATAAGTTTCAAAGAGTAAAGTTCATTACATAACGTTAATACTCTAAGCTGTTTGTACTCAGTGTATCGTCTTATCATAAGTAGTTATATTAGGGCGTAGTTAACGTCTCTTATTAAGATTCTTATACATTTATTACGACACACTAAGGAGACCTAACCTTCAGAGGTAGAAAAGGTATTAAGATTCTTATTTATCCCATACGGTAAATGGAGTCTGCATTATCGCATAACATATTATAACTATATGAAACATTTATATATTCTTATACATAAACTACGAGAGTAATTCAATTAATGTATACTATACATTAAAAATATATTATAATTTGTTAAAATTTAACAAAATCGGCGTCTATCATCCTTGTTTTTCACTCTCTTTTTCTCACATTAAAAACTTTTCTGGAACAAGTAGTTCATGTGAGAATATGCTACAAAGATATTCGTAAAGGCCCGGTAAAGTATGATTACTCTAATTTATTGCCTCCTCCCTAAAACTCCTTGTATACCTATGCTTGATACCCTCATAAAAACAACCTCACAATCCTTACACATATCCCCCCGCCTATGATTCTTAACGAGATGAATTTAACTATAAGATAGTGTGAGATGGGGAAATTTTGGGGACCTATCACTCCTATTCTGTGGTATTACTTAATCTCAAGCTAATAATGAACTTATATAATTATGACGACATTATGACTTGGTGTTTCCATTTAAATTGGCTAGGAAGTGAACGAATTAAAACCCAATAACCAGAATAATTTTACCTAATAAAACAAGTGTCTATCCAGAGTGTCGTCAAGATACTAAAAACTTATTATCCTCTTGGGACTAGGTAATACTATGAATAAGGGTGTGAATAATGATTAAAGGTGAATATACCTATAAAAGGATAAATGTAGAGTTCATGGCAGAGGGAGTTAAGCTAAAAGGTTGGTTATATTTACCCGAAAGAGAAGGTAAATTACCAGCAGTTGTGATGTCTCATGGTTTTTCAGCTGTTAAAGAAATGTACCTGGACAGCTTTGCAGAAGTTTTCTCTTCTTCTGGACTAGCAGTCCTAGTTTATGATAATAGAAATTTTGGCGATAGTGAAGGGGAACCCAGACAAGAGATTAATCCCTGGGCTCAGGTGAATGATTACCGTTATGCTATATCTTACGTTAGACAACGACTTGAAATAGATCCTAATAGAATAGGAAAAAGAATTGTTCCAGGGCCGGAAACAGCAGCTATTAAGCTAGTAGCTACTGAGGCGTCCCAAAGACTTTATTACTACACAACTAATGAACTAGGTATTAATTCGTTAGTAACCGATGATGAAAGTAATAATATACTTTTAGGCTTGCTTTCATCCTTTGCAGGGACTATAGGAGGGGGTACATCAGAAATTTTAAGAAATTTACTTGGCGAACATGTGCTAAAGCTACCTAAATAACGATGATAAAAATGAAGGCTATAATAATACCCAGCTTTAAGGGGGGCTATAAGATAACTGAAACTGAGATACCTAGGCCTAATAAGGATGAGGTATTAGTAAAGGTAAAACTTGGTGCCTTATGTTACAGGGATTTATTGCAATTACAAGGTTACTATCCTAGAGCTAAATATCCTTTAATCTTAGGTCATGAAATGGTAGGAGTAATTGAAGATGTAGGAGAAAATGTTGAGGGATATAGTAATGGAGATAGGGTTACAACGATGCTTTACGTTCCAGACTGGAAGTGCGATGCATGTAAACTAGGTGAAGAGTATTATTGTAAGAACTCAAAGGTTTATTCTCAGGAACTGGATGGATTTTTTGCAGAATACGCTCTAGTTAAATGGTCTACGTTAGTTAAGATTCCGTCTGATGTTGGAGATGAAGCAGCAGTTGTTACGCCTTGTGTTTCTGCAATGGTTCTAAGAGGTCTTAAGAGATCTGGAATTAGGGAAGGAGATTACGTATTAGTTACTGGTGCTGGGGGTGGAGTTGGCGTTCATGCTGTACAGATGGCCAAAGCTTTAGGTGGAAAAGTTATTGCAGTGACTTCAAGTGAGGATAAGGCAAAGTTTCTTTCAAAAATAGCGGATCATGTTATTGTAGGTAATAAATTCTCGGAAGATGTTAGGAAAATAGGTGATGTGAGAATAGTTATAGATAACGTTGGACCTTTTACTTTTGATGAGACTTTAAGGGTGCTTAAACAAGGAGGTAAAGTAATACAGATAGGAAATATAGATCCTTCACAAAGTGTTAATTTAAGATTAGGCTATCTCATATTGAAAAATATTGAAATAATAGGACACGCTGGTGCAGGGAAGAGAGATATTGAAGAGGCTTTATCATTAGCTAGGGAGGGCAAATGGAGGCCAGTAGTGTCTAATATTTTAAGTTTTGAGGAGATCGAAAAAGGGCTACAAATGTTAAGAGAAAAATCTAACTTAGGGAAGATATTATTAAGGTTTTAAGTAAATAGTTTAGTCACATCAGGTTTCAAATTATGGTATATTTTTCCTAATGTTATTGCCCTCCTTAAGTGTAAGTGTATGTCTATATCTTCAGTGAAACCTATACCACCGTGAACTTGAATACCATCCATTATGACCTTTGGTAATCTCTTTGAGGCATAATATTTCGCTACAATAGCCATCTCGGGATTTCTTGTCGCCTCAAGGTATAACGATCTAGCTAACTCCACACTTATTGCATCATCAACTAATTTATGCTTTATTGCTTGATATGAACCTATTGGCTTTCCGAAGGCTATCCTGTTCTTATCGTACTCTATACTCATGTTAACAACTGTTTCAGCGTGACCAACAATTTGTGAAGCCAAATTTACTAACGCGGCATTAACGTCGAAATTTATTGGTTGAGATTTCTTAAAGATTACCTTACTTACTTTCATAGAATTGTCTAGGGAATTATACGGGTTTATTTCGGCTTCCTCCTTCCATCCCATTCTATCCTTAACTATTATAACATCTGCGCTATCTGCTGCTGGAACTAAATCACTATCAGAAAAAGCAACCTTTATTCTTCCAGAGAATATTCCATCTAAGATCTGTTGATCATTAATGGATTTTACAGCAATTAAAGTAGAGGTAATCACACCAGGTAATAATTTTCCTCCTAGGACCTCATTTATGATAGCGGTATTATATAGTGAAGAATTATACAAATATTGAAATACCCTGACTTAACCACTTCGTTCCATACAGAGTTTAAAACAGACGTATCTCCCTCAGCATACTTTCTCAACAACTTAGTGTTCCAAACCCTATCTATAGCCTCGCCTAGCGATGTTAGAATTAACTTAAGATCCTCATCTATATATAAATCTCTACTTATTATCATCAAAAATCACTAAGCTATAATATCTAAGAAACATTATAAAAGCTTTTCTTAGAGCTTAATGTGTAACCCATGGCTTCAAGTATTCAAAGTCTTGCTTTCGAATCTAAGCATAGTATTAACTACTTATGCTAGGAGGAATAGAAAACCATCCTAATCGCGAGGGAAAAAGCCAAAGGTTTTTCTGTAATACCGGACAACTCAAGTAACCTTTACAAGCTTCCTATCCAAAGCAACATATAACTCTCGCTTTAGTAGCTCATATGAAAATTTTTTCTCGTTAAGTAGTTCTCCGAACTCCTCGTAATACACTGTGAGTTTATCTTTTGATGCGTCTACCCTTATTACCCTCACTTTCACCACCCTCTAAGGCTATAGGCTCATCTTCAGTGTGTAGTGGAGGTTAATCCAAGCTAAAAGGGGACGTTTGAGCCCATGCGCGTAACTGGTCTGCTCCCCATTAGGGATCAAGTATTACTTATCGCTTGACCCTTAATATGTTTTATAAAAGTATTAAGACGTTATGCAATTCTTTTGAAAGGCTTGAGAAAAGATTGATGCCAGAGTCTACTCTCATTCACCACACTCTGAGATTTTGGTTCACTTTATCTACTTTCTTTAGTAATTTATGTATCTATAAATCTTAAGACTAATTACGAAGAAAATATCCGAAAGAGTTACTAGTAGGTCTGTTCCTCTTTGTATACATTATCAAACTATTTCACCCCTCTGATTTAGTTAGATACGCGCAGTCTACTTATTAGAACAGATCCAAAGGTCTTTAGAAGAATTAATGTTTAGCTCAGAATACTTCATTTGTCAACTTGCAAATAAAGAAACTAGTAAGGTAAATAAATAACCTCTTCATTTATTCCACAAAGCATTAAAGCTTACCTGGGCAGTTTTAGGATAGACTCTCCTATCAGATTTCTTAAAACTTCTGAGGATCCGCCCCCTATAGTAGCAGCCCTAGATGCAATAAGACCTAATGAAAATTCACTAGCCTCAGATAAGGGTTCCTCGAATATTAATGTTTCTTTGTCTAAATTATTAACTCCGAATTCGTAAAATTCTTGCAAAACCTCAGAAGATATAATTTTTAATATAGCGGCCTCAATTCCTGGGGGAGATTTTCTTTTACCATATAACTCTAACATCCTATTATATAGTAATTTAGTGGCGTATAGATTTAAAATGCTTAATTCAAGCTCTTTTTGTTTCTCTTTAAAATTGCTTAGCACATTTCTTAACGCATTCTCTGCAGCCAAGATGAAAGGAATGGATAGGTTAACTCTCTCATTATTTAAAACCAGTGTAGCTATTTTCCATCCCTCGTTAACCTTACCGATAACGTTCTCTTTAGGAACCTTCAAATTATTGAAATACACCATGTTAAATTCAGATTTACCAGTTATCTGCCTAATAGGCTTAACTGTAATACCTTGACTCCTCATATCGACAATAAACATGGTCAATCCCTTATGCCTATCCTCTGGTTTTCCGGTCCTAGCCAATAAAATCATATAATCGGCCAAGTGGGCATAACTACTCCATATTTTCTGTCCAGTGATCTCAAAATACTCTCCCTTATCCTCAGCCCTAGTCTGAATTGAAGCCAAGTCAGAACCAGCTTGAGGCTCAGAAAAACCTTGACACCAAATATCTTCTCCAGTCAAAATTCTCTTCACATACTTCCTCTTCTGATCCTCCGATCCAGCTATTATTAAACTAGGACCTACAATGCTCATTCCTATTCCCGCAGTGGGATTTCCATATGGTACTTTAGCTTTCATGAATTCCTCATATGCTATTAACTCCTTTATTGGATCATCACCATATCCACCATACTCCTTTGGCCAACTTATCCCCAGAAGACCAGCCTCATAAACTTTCCTATGCCACCTCTTCAACTCATCTAAATTATCTACATACCTTCCACTAAATGGGATTGTTGAACCTTTCTCCTTTAATTCCTCTGGAGTATTAGCCCTTATCCATTTTCTAACATATTCCCTAAACTCTTCAAGCATGATTAAATTTAATGAAGTTGAGGATTAATAAACTCTTCCTCTTCAAAGTTATGAAAGTAAGAATTATAAATATAATATCCTAATTTAATTTTGTGAGTATTGATAAGCTAGTTTCGTCTCTGAATGAGGATAATGTCATAGCTTTAATGAAGAGGTATAATAAAGTCAATAGGTGAGTCGTAGCGGATATACCTAAGTTTACAGCGCATAAATTTCCAGATAATAAAGGGATTATATATATCAATAAGGAAGGAGTTAGAGCTGAATACACTTATTCACAACTAGATGCGTTATCTAATGCTTTTGCTAATTTTCTTTTAGAATCAGGTCTTGCAGAATATGATAGAGTATCGATTTATTCTTTTAATAGTGATTATTATGTAATATCAATGTTTGGTGTGTTTAAGGCAAAAGGTGTTTTCGTACCGATAAATTATCTTTTGACAGGGAGGGAAATGGCTTATCAAGTAAATAACTCTGAGAGTAGTTTTCTACTAGTCGAAAATTTGTTCTATAAAGAAGTTAAATCACATTTAACCGAGATGCAGAGTGTTAAGAAAATGTTAATTTTAAACAGATTTGGAAAGGTCGAAGATAAGCAATTTGTGGACTTTGAAGAAGCGATAAAGAGTTATAGTACGAGAGAACCGGATAAGATTCTTAATATTTGGGATCCAATTTTAATAATGTACACGAGTGGCACTGAATCTTTGCCAAAAGGAGTTATTTTAACTAACCAATCTGTTATCTCAGAAGCAGTGAGTGCAATTATTGCAAGTAAGAGTGACCCTAATACTGTAATCTTACATTCGTTACCCCTACAACATGTTAGAGGTCTGACTGTTGGTCTAATCCCAAATTTAATAATAGGTGCTACTAATATCATAATACCTAGACCAGATGTTCAGTTAATTCTTGAAACTGTAGAGAAATATAAGGTTACTGCATTAGGTACCGTACCTACCATGTGGATAGCAATTTTGAACCACCCTGATCTTAGAAAGTATGACCTATCTTCAATTGAAGTTATAGGTTATGGTGCCTCTAAGATGCCAGTGGAGGTTTTAAAGAAATTAAAAGAATTATTCCATAAGGCAAAGTTCTATAACTATTATGGGCAGACTGAAGCAACAGGCGTTGATATCATGTTATTTCCAGAAGACCATGACAAGAAATTAGATAAAAGTGGGAAAGAGTTAGTTTTCTCGTATGTAGAGTTAATGGATGATAATGGCGACGTTATAAAAGATACTAACAAGATTGGTGAAATAGTCATTAGGGGTCCTCAAATTATGGTAGGTTATTATAAGAATTCTGAGGCTACAGAGAAAGCCTTCATGTATGACTGGTTTCATAGTGGAGACATGGGTATCAGGGATGATGAGAGTTATTTACAATTCATTGATAGGAAAAAGGATATGATAAAAAGTGGGGGAGAAAATGTAAGTGCTCTTGAAGTTGAGGAAATTATTTATAAGCATCCAGCTGTGAAAGAGGTCGCTGTAGTTGGTCTACCCGATCCTAAGTGGATCGAAGTGGTAACTGCGGTAGTTGTTCTTAAAGATGAATTTAAGGGAAAGGTAGTAGAAGAAGATATAATTAAATTCTGTAAACAATATCTTTCAAGTTTTAAGGTACCAAAGCGAGTAATATTTTTGAACACATTACCTAAAAATCCGACGGGAAAAATAATGAAAAACGAACTAAAAAAGATCCTCTTAAAAAGTTAGGCCTTTTTTAATTCATACGTTATATAACCTTCTGGTTCTCTTTTAACCACATGCAACTTAACTTTCATCTCTACTTTAATATCCTTAAGATCTTCATTTATCCATGCTAGCACGTTAATACCCTCTTTTCATCTAGCTATACCTACTATATAATCGGGATAATGGAAGAAGCTGAGAGGTTTAACTGTTATCATAGTGTATGTTAATAGTTCCCCTTCTCCGGATAATTCAACAATATTTAATCCAGATATTTTACATTTAGTGCAATCATCTTGTGGGGGGAAGTACAGAGCTCCGCATTTTGGACATTTAGTTCCAAAATCTTTGTGAAAGTTCTCTTACATCAATCCATAGTGGGTTGTTAGTCTTCTGCTCCCTTATTATTGGTGACCCCGTATTCTTAATTAACATATCTATTTGCTCTAGGACTTTCTTATCTATTTCATTAAATTGTTTTTCTCTAACGTCAACAATTCCCATCTTCATCACGCAGAAGGTTTCTTTAGAGAATATATCGTGACATAGGCGTAATGCCCAGTACCACCCATATTATGTGCTAATGCATAACCGTTGTTAATAGTTGCTTGAGTACCCTTTGGAGCTCTTTGTTGTAGTTGTCTTGTAAGAGATACCGCCATACTAACCCCAGTAGCTCCTATTGGATGTCCTTTTGCCTTTAATCCTCCATCAGCATTTACTGGAATTCTGCCACCAATATATGTTTGACCTTCTCTTGCCAATATGTACCCTTCTCCTCTATTTGCAAAACCTAAATCCTCGTAAGCCATAATTTCAGCTATGGTGAAACAATCATGTACTTCAGCTACATCAATATACTTCCAACTCTCTTCTCTATTAATCTTAGCCCTTTTATAAGCTTCTTCGGCAGCTACTCTAGCAGCATCAATTGACACGAAATCATCTCTTTTTGATAAGTTTGCTGTACCTGAAGCGAAACCTTGAGACACTATCCAAACTGGCGTATCAGTTATCCTCTTTGCTACTTCTTCAGACGCTAAAATAACAGCTGCCGCACCGTCGGTAATTGGACAAGCATCATAAACCTTTAGTGGGGAGGCAATAATTTTAGACTTCAAATACTCTTCTATTTTTATTGGTTTTTGGAATGTAGCATAAGGATTAAAACTACCATAATAATGATTCTTTACCGCTATCTGTCCTAGATCCTCCTCTTTCATACCGTATTTTGCCATATATCGCGTGGCATACAAAGCATAGTACCCTGGAAAGGTTAACCCAAAATTCTCAAACTCCCAAAAGTAATTCCCAGCCCTCCTCATCATCTCAATTGCTAAAGGATGCGGTGATTGGTGCATCTGTTCAGCACCAATAACCATTGCTATTTTAGCCTCTCCCGATTTTATAGCTTGATACGCAATTCTTAAGGCTGCACTTCCAGTAGCACATGCAGCTTCAACTCGCATAGTTCCTTTAGGGGCTAAATTACAATATTCTCCAATAACTATTGCAGATAGAGGTTCTGAACTCCAACCTCCCGCATTCCCTACTACAAACATATCTATATCTTGTTGCTCTAGATTAGCTTCTTCTAATGCTTGTCTCACCGTTTCCCATGCTAATTCTTGTAAGTTTACATCCGTTCTTGCTCCGAATTTACTGTGCCCAGTTCCTACTATTGCAACATCTGCCATGTGTATAATTAGCTCTTTGAGCTATTAAGTTTTTCTTAAAAATAAACCTTTATTGAGTATAATTTATAAACTTAAAGACAAATGATATACTATGATAATTACGGAAGTTGAGGCAAGGTGCATAAAAGTACCATTACCGACTAAGCTATATCCTGCCTGGACTCCCGGAATTGCACAATCGCACTTAGAGGCATGTTTAGTAAAAATATATACTGATGAGGGAATTATTGGAATATCTGGAGGTATAGATTTTCAAGGAGTCGTAAAGAAAAGTATAGAGGATTTTGTAAAGCATTATTTAATAGGGAAGGATCCTTTCTTATTAGGCAATTTTGATAGAGTAATTAAGTTTTCCTCGTTTATTGGACCAAGAACGTATATAGTTGAAATCGCACTTTGGGATTTGATAGGAAAGGCATTAAAGGCACCAATATATAGGTTATTGGGCGGATATAAGGATAGAGTAAAGGCTTATGCGAGTACTGCAGAGGTTAAGAAGGCTGAAGATAGAATAAAGGATGTGAAAAATATGATTAATGAAGGATTTAAAGCTGTTAAAATTAGAGCCCACAGCGAAAACCCCGAAGATGATATAAAAGTTGTAAAAGCCTTAAGAGACGCATTTGGATTCTCAATTGAAATAATGGTAGATGCAAATCAAGCATGGAGTTGGACTGGTCCCGTATGGTCTTATAATACTGTATTAAAAGTTGCGAGAGAACTAGAAAAAATGGAAGTTTCTTGGCTTGAAGAACCTTTACCCAAAGATAATCTTGAAGGTTTGAGAAGATTAAGAAAAGAGGTCAATATTCCAATTGCTGGTGGCGAGTTAGAACATGGTCTATATAGATTTAAGGAGCTAATTGAGAAAGACGTTTATGATATAGTGCAACCAGACGTTACGTTATCTGGAGGTATAAACGAGGTGAAGAAAATAGCTTCGTTAGCAGAGTCTAAAAATAAGCTATGTATACCTCATACATGGACGCATGGATTAGGATTAGCTGCTAACCTACAATTAATAGGTTCATTGTCTAATTGCCCATTTTTAGAATTTCCATACGAACCTCCTGCATGGAGAGTTGAAGTCAGAGATATGTTAATAAAGGAGCCTTTAAAAATAGACAAGGATGGATATGTTAATATACCCAACAAGCTGGGGCTTGGAATAGAGCTTAATGAGGAGATTATAGAAAAATATTCAGTTCAATAACAACTTATAGAATTCCTCTTTTAATCTTTCAATATCAGCTTTATCGGTTTTAAAGTATTTAATCATTCCGCTTTCAGAGTCAATCTTTCTAACGACTATTCCTATTCTCTCTAAGAATACTAAATGGGCAAAAGTCTCCCCTAAAGCCATATTCTTTTGAAATATATCGGCCTCTTCCCATCTCTTTCCTCCTAACTTCCACTTTATTTTTGATGCTATTTCATATGGTGTAGAACCGTTAGGTGAGATATTATTAACAGTCTCTATTAATCTTTCTAAATGATGCTCCTTAAGTTCCTTAATTCTTCCTTCTAAGTTTGTAAAAATATATTGATGTGCAGGCAAAATCTCTTTAACTTCCATATTAAGAACCTTATTTAAGCTTCTTAAGTAGTCGAGTAGATAGTTTCCCTCTTCGGTTAATTGTGAAATATTGGAGGAAATGGTTGGCAATATATGATCACCAGAGAAAAGTAGTTTATTCTCTGGATCATAAAGACATATATGCCCCGGTGTATGTCCAGGCGTCCAAATTACTCCAAGTTCTCTATCACTCCACTTTAACGTCTCGTTATCAGATAATTCCTCTGCATAACTGATTAGTTCTGTATACATGTTAACTCTTTTAGCCCATGGAAATACTTCTATATTATCATACATCTCTTTTGGTGCCCCCATACTTTTCAACATATTTATAGTAGAGGAGAGATAAGTTTCCGGAGAAGAGACTAATGTTGAAATGAAGTGTTTATCAACCTTGCTCATATATATTTTTACATCCTTATTTCTCGCCTTTATTCTTGTTACTAAACCTAAGTGATCTACGTGAAAATGAGTTATAACGATATATTTTATATCTTTAATTGTAATGTTTAACGTATTTAAGTTATCGAGGAATGAGTTAAAGGACATTTCGCTGTCCCATCCGGTGTCTATTAAACCTATCGAATTATTACTGGATTTTAATACGTATGCATTAAGATACTTTAAGGATGGTTGGAGTATCTTTACTTCCATTTTATACGTTCTCTCTTCCCTTCTTCTACAACCATATTATTTATAATAGTATCAGATGGTATATAATCTTTATATATTAAAACATTAAAACATTAGAAATATGTATCAAGGGTTAACTTTTGATGAATTTCAAATAGGTCAAAAATTCGTTTCAAATCCCATAACTGTGACTGATGCACACATAACTTTTTTTGCAGGACTTTCTGGAGATTTTAATCCTCTTCATATAAATGAGGAATTTGCTAAAAAGACCATATTTAAGGGAAGAATAGCCCACGGCTTGCTTACGCTAACTTTAACCTCTGGGTCATTAGGGATGTTAGTAGCCGGAACCGCAATAGCTTTTCTAGAAATGTCAGTAAAATTTATAGCCCCAGTAAAAATAGGAGATACAATTTATGCTGAGGCTATAGTTAAGGATAAACAATACAAAGAGAAATATAATGGAGGAATAGTGATTTTTCAAATTACGATAAAAAATCAAAGAGGAGAAAAGGTTGTCGAGGGAGAGTTCAAGCTATTGATTTCCTCAAAAAGACCAGAATCACTTTAAACCTTCTGACGTTAATTCTAACGGTATCTTAGCGGTCTCTTTACTCATAAGGATCGAGATTATAAGGGCAACTAAACAAACACTTCCGAAAAAGATAAGAGAATTTGAAAAACCTAAAATTTTATCAATCTGAGGGAAATAAACTACACCTAAAACGGCACCAACCCTGCTAAATGAAGTGGCAAACCCTTGACCCGTAGACCTTATTGGAGTTGGGAATAGTTCAGTAGGATAAAATAAAGTAACAGCCCCTGCCCATTGTTCCAAGGCAACGAAGGACATGAAATATGGAACTAGTACAGGCCCTAATATATGATAGAGACCTCCTAGATATAATAGGAAACTCATAGATCCTAAACCAACTAGAAGTACTACTCTTCTACCTAATGAGTCAATCATAATTTCTGCAATCATATACCCAATAACTGCTGCACCAGCAATTGCTAATGTCCCTAAAATAACCTCATAACTTGACGGAAAAGCAAACTCTTTTAATAAATATGGATAATAAAGACCTATGCCGTAAGACGCAACATCAAATAGGAACCATACGGTGGTAACGAATAGAGTTATTTTTAATATCTTTCCTCTAAATAAATCCATAAACCCCTTGACACCCTTGTTTTCAATCTCAGGATCTGGAACTTCATCAGTCTTTATTTTGCCTACTGAGACTAACCATCTTGGAGATTCTGATAATCTTAACCTTAATATTATTATTGGCAGAGAAATTATTCCACCTATGGCAAAAACGTACCGCCAAAAATATGGGCCAAAAGGTAAAAATATTAATGTAATCAACCCAGAGAGACCAGATCCAATCCAGTACATAGCTACAGATCCAGTCAAATATCTACCCCTAGACTTCGATGGTGACATTTCTGACATTAAAGTACTACTTATGGGGTAATCTCCGCCTATCCCTATACCCAAAAGAAATCTCGAAATGAAAAGTTCTAGGAAGTTTTGTGAAATTGCTGAAGTTATACCGAAAACTAAGAATAATATTAAATCTAAACCCATTAACTTACTTCGCCCCATTTTATCCGAAAGCCAACCGAAGAGTATTGATCCCGGAATCATGCCCGCTAGAGATGAGGCTAATAACAACCCATACTCTAAAGTGCTTAGAGAAAATTCTTTCAATATAAAAGTTGCGGCAAATGATATTACCGATAAATCATATCCGTCCAGTAGAAATCCCGCTGAAGACAGAAAAAATGCTTTTAATTTTGTTGACAAGGGTAAGTTCTCGAAGTACACCATCATGTAAAATAAGAGGTTGAATATTATAAAATTACTCTTGTATTAATGTGTATCCAACTTGTCATCAAATAATGATAAACTCCGGTACACCCTTAGAATACCGGCATCTGACAAACGGTGAACTCAAGGCCCATAAGAGTAAACAACCTTTCCTTAGTTAGAGATCAAGTAAATATCTACAAAGCCTTTGATTATTGAAGCAAGCAATAGTGGATCGTCTTCCGATACAAAATGTCCAATATCCTTGAGTAAGATGAATTTAGAACTTGGAATTTGATTGGACAGTCTAATTCCATGGAAGTAAGGGATATATACGTCTTGATCTCCCCAAATTATTAGAGTAGGAATTTTTACCTTATTTAACTCCGGAAGTGCTTTTAAAGTATCTCTAAAGTCTAATGCCCTAGCTGCCCTTAAGTAAGCCCTTTTGCCTTCCTCACTCGAAAAGGGTTCTGCATACATTTTAGCTACTTCCATGGTAATTTTCTCCTTTCTTACGACTCCTTGTCTCAGTGAATTATAAAAGCCCTCTACCATGTCAACTCGTTTTATATAATCGTCCCATTTAGGATCTTTTAGCCTTAAGATAGTTTGTGTTGGCCAATAGTCCATTCCCGCGCTATCCACTAATATCATTGAGGACACAATCCCCCTCA
>NZ_JFZT01000013.1 GCF_000632495.1 Candidatus Acidianus copahuensis
GGTAATAAATCTGCTGGCAAATCAGGGTCAATATGAAGGAATTTCCTGTATTCGTGAACTAATCTAATTTTCATGACAAATGATTCCTCTTCAGACATTTCGTCTTTCACATTTTTCCATTTTTCAATAAAAGTCTTGTATGCGTTCTCTATACCTTTAATATCCGAGCATAGGTTAACTAAAGCTTTAGGATCTCCTAGGTACGTCGAAATGAAGAAATGAACGCTATCCCTCACATCTTTCCACGATTCATTTAACATATTATTAACATAATCCTCTATTGGATTAGGGGATATCCAAGTAGATTGAGCTAACATACCAAATCCTAGCCATCTCAATTCCTTTCTTATTTTGTCCCTTAATTCCCTCTTACTTTCTGGAATATTATAAACTATTATCCTCCATTTCTTATCCCAAGGGTGTTTAGTTTTAAAGTAAACTCTCCTAACTCCACTAGTTAGCTTAACCAAGCCTTCTTCAGATAATTTATAACTGCCTTTACTATTGACGTTCTCCAACAGACCTTTTTGCTTTAATCTAGAAACGGCAGCCCTTGTTGCTTGCTCACTCAAGCCAAATGGCTTCATCATTTTTATAAGACTTCTAACGCTTACAGTTCCTCCCTTATTATTGATATAATCTCCAAACAATGTAAATATTAACGTTTGTGGTTTCATTAATTAGATTATAATTAAAATCCTTAATATTATTATCTGATATTATTAGTTACCTCAAAAATATTAAACTAGAAACTCCCCAGCTTGGGATCACATTTGATATAATACTCCTCTATTATTTATACTTGATGAAACGATAAAAAAGTAACACGTTTATAATGTATGTTTATAATATATATTGATTCTAGCCAATAATTTGAGTTATGTTTAACTATAGAGTAACCGCATGGAGCCAGTAGAGTATTTAAGACCATATAATAAAGTTGAAATTAAGCAAGTGTCATTTTTTATCCTTGTTCATCTCTTGTTGTAACATTAGTCTTAATTTGAATCTTTGTAACTTACCAGTAGCTGTTTTAGCTATTTCATCAATAAATCTAATTTCTTTTGGACATTTATATGACGGTAATTCTCTCTTTACAAACTCCAATAGTTCCTTTGCCAATTCTTCACTAGGTTTGAAGCCACTTTTTAAAACAACAAATCCTACGACCTTCGTTAATCCTACTTCATCTGGTACTCCTACAACAGCAGCCTCATAAACTGCAGGGTGCTTTATTAACGCGCTTTCAACTTCTATAGGAGAAACCCATAAGCCACTAACTTTCATAGTATCATCAGCCCTTCCTGCATAGTGATAATAACCCTTATCATCAACATATCCTAAGTCTCCAGCTCTAAACCATTCACCTAGCATCTTCTTTTTAGTCTCATAATACCTATTCCAATAATATGGGGAAACACTATCTCCCTTTAATAATATTTCACCAATTTCTCCTTGCTTAACGGGTTTTCCTTCAGAATCAACTATCCTTACCTCATATCCAGGAACTACTTTACCACTTACACCTGGCATTGATTCATTAGGATAGTTCGATATATAAATATGTAATGCTTCTGTTGACCCTAAACCATCTAGGATCTCAATGTTATACCTTTCCTTCCATTTTATATAGATAGATGGAGGTAATGGTTCACCTGCAGACACACAAAACTTTAACGAATCTAATCTGTATTTCTGCCATTCTGTGTAATTTAGTATCATGTTAAAAATTGTAGGAACACCGAAGAATATCGTAGGCCTATACTTATCAATAGTCTTAAGGATTAATTCTGCGTTAACTTTCTCTGGTGTTACAACGACTGAGCCTCCATTAGCAAAGGCGAAATATGAAGCACCTAATCCGTAAGCAAAGAATTGTTTAGATGCGCTATAGAACTTATCCTTTTCACTAACCTTAAGAACGTTTCTGGCATAGTTAACATTGCAGACTAACATATCCTTATGTAAATGGACAGCTCCTCTAGGATAGCCTGTAGTACCAGAAGTGTAGAGAATAAATGCTATCTCGTCAGCAAAAGTCTTTGCTGGTTTCAGATCTTTACTTTGCTCATCTACTATATCATGATATCTTACTACTCTCCTATCCTCAGTTTCTCCCGGTAAAGCCATTACTTTAACATTATCCGGTATACATCTCCTTATTTTTTCCCAAATATCCGGCTCAACCACCACTAATGCTGCTCCACTATCTTCAATGTAAAAGGAATACTCACTTTCCCTTAAATAAGTGTTCAATGGTATTGGGACTGCACCAATCTTCATCGCTCCATAAAATACTGAAAAGAAGTATGTAGTATCATAGCTTATCATAATAATTCTTTGTCCCCTTCCTATTCCGAGTTTTAATAAGGCATTTCCAACTTTATTTATCTCCTCATAAAGTCTTTGATAACTCCAAACTTCGTCTTTATAATAAACAGCCGGTCTATGCTCAGATATCCAAGGTTTGAAAATTTCTTCGGCGACGTTAATAGAATTCAACGATTGTGTCATATTGGACTCATTAATATTATCATTATATTAGTATATAACGTTTTCTTCACGTATTTACTAAAAAGGCAGTTATAAATTATCTGAAGAAGGCTTGGTTAAGCTAACTAGTGGAGTTAGGAGAGTTTACTTTAAAACTAAACACCCTTGGGATAAGAAATGGAGGATAATAGTTTATAATATTCCAGAAAGTAAGAGGGAATTAAGGGACAAAATAAGAAAGGAATTGAGATGGCTAGGATTTGGTATGTTAGCTCAATCTACTTGGATATCCCCTAATCCAATAGAGGATTATGTTAATAATATGTTAAATGAATCGTGGAAAGATGTGAGGGATAGCGTTCATTTCTTCATTTCGACGTACCTAGGAGATCCTAAAGCTTTAGTTAACCTATGCTCGGATATTAAAGGTATAGAGAACGCATACAAGACTTTTATTGAAAAATGGAAAAATGTGAAAGACGAAATGTCTGAAGAGGAATCATTTGTCATGAAAATTAGATTAGTTCACGAATACAGGAAATTCCTTACATATTGACCCTGATTTGCCAGCAGATTTATTACCAGATAATT
>NZ_JFZT01000014.1 GCF_000632495.1 Candidatus Acidianus copahuensis
TAGGTGACGTGTAACTCCTCTTCCTTTATCATATTCTCTACTACCTTAGACAAAGGCTCATAATTTCGTAGAGCTTCCAACATGTAAATACCAGCTTTATCAATTAAAAAAGTAAAGGCTAACACATCGTCCCAGTTGAAGAGAGGTAAGTTAAAAGCTTCTAATTTGTGTAGTCCTAACCTTAAGTTCCTAAGTTCATCTACAATTTTCTCTCCCTCTGGCTTAAACTCTTGAATTATCCTAGATAATTGCCATGCATGATTTAATTCATCTGAAACTAGCTTTGCAACAAATAATCTTCCATCAACAGTTGGAGCATTTACTAACCATGGAGAATACATTTCAACCATTGCCAATTCCATGTCAGCTCTCAATGACAATATGTCTAGAAGCGTACTTTTAGCCTCATTAGATAGAGGGCTTATCATTGCATTTGTATGTATTAATTAGAAATTTTTATATTTTTCGCTTTAAACACTTCGTGTAGAAAACGTTATATACTCAAAATGATAATTCATTATTGATGGTAAAACCAGAATATAAGAAGCCCAAAAGGGTTCTAGGCTGGGGAGACTACAAGGGTATAAGAAAGTTTGAATTAGTGTATGATTTACCACAAGAAGCGTATGAGGTGTTATTAAAGCTACTAAACGTCCAAGGGGATACGGAGTTTGCATCTATTGAACAACATCTACCTTGGTTAATCCACGCTCCTTCATTGGGAGATCGTGTAACTATCTCAAGGATTATGGTAGATGAAATGAGACATGGATGGCAGGTAATTCAAATCCTCAAGGAATTTGGAGATGAAGGAAAGAAAATTGCTGAGGAACTGTTAAGTAGACGTATGGGTAAACATAAATTAGACGCCTTTAACATCCCTTTAAACATGTGGGAGGATACTTACGGATTTACTTTTCTAATCGATAGAGTAGGTATGTATCAGCTTCTAGCCTTTGAAGATTCAAGTTATGGTCCCTTAGCCAGGGCGATTCCAACTATGATGATGGAGGAGGAATTTCACATTAATTTCGGATACCAAGGAATTAAAAAACTAGTTGAAGAGGGTAAAAAGTCATTAGCACAAGCGTTAGTGAATAAATGGTTCCCTAGAGGATTAGACATGTTTGGTCATTCTAAATCAATAACTATTGACTTAGGTTATAAATACGGAATAAAGAAGATGAAAAGCGAGGAAATGAGACAGCTTTATGTAAAGGAAGTCAAAGAGTTAATTGAACCGTTAGGTTTAGAGCTCCCTGATCCTAATAGAAATAGGAGAATTTATTAAATCGAGGGTGAGTGCAAGTGGGTTTAGAAAACTTGACTCCAAAGTATTTCAAACTAGAGGTAAGTGATGGAGTCGGGATAATACGTTTAAATAGACCCCAAGCTAATGCACACAACCTTGAGATGCTAAGGGAGTTAGATAATATAATAGTGGAGAGTAGGTTTGATGATAAGGTTAAAGTCCTAGTTATAACTAGTGCTGTTCCTAGGTTCTTCTCTGCTGGATTTGATATAAATGAGATAAGGGATAAGAGTCCAGAGTATATAGGACTTTCTAGCCAGTTCAGCAAGGAAGTAATGCTAAGGATGATGTCCACAAAAAAACTAATAATCTCAGCCATAAATGGTCATTGCATGGGAGGAGGACTTGAGTTAGCTTTAGCTACTGATATTAGGTTCACGTCTAATGATGATAACATTAAGTTCGGGATGCCTGAAGTAAGCAACTTAGCTCTAATACCAGGTGAGGGAGGTACACAATTCCTTGCAAGGATAGTGGGCAGGTCAAAGGCAATATACTTAATGGTATCTGGGAAAACGCTTACACCTAAAGAAGCATACGCTCTAGGAATTGTCGATGAATTATTTGAGCCAGAAAAACTGTTAGAAAGTACATTAGAATTTGCGAAACAAATGGCTAAAGGTCCTTCATTAACAGTAGGATTCGCTAAGTTAGCTGTAAATGAAGGAATGGACTTACCATTACCAGTGGCGTTTGCATTAGAAAGGGAAATGCAAAATCAAGCTTTGGCAAGCGAAGATGCTAAAGAAGGTGCTAGAGCTTTCTTTGAGAAGAGAAAGCCCGTATTTAAGGGAAGATGAAAACGATAAAAAGGTTTTAATTTTTGTCTTTTATTCAGCTTATAAGGGGAGTAGGAGCTTTAGGATATTTTTCCCATATTTTGGGGTCATGACTTATTACTAACTTTGTGTTTGGCCTTCTCATCATTAGCTTTAACCTTTTCATTCCGTTTAAGTACTCGTCAGAGTCCATTAGTAGCCAACCTTTCATTTCCACGTTAAGTTCATCTGGTAAGTGAATAAAGTCCCCGGTGAAAATAACGTTTCCTTTTTCACTCTCTACAGAGAGCATTATACTACCGGGTGTATGTCCACCAACCCAATATATATTTACACCCGGTAGTAGCTCAAAGTGATCTGTATTTATGGGAAACCAATTTCCACCTTTTAATGCTTCTAGATCTGATGGCAGATAAACACCTCCCTTTCCTAACCATATCATTCTTAATGCAAAATCTAACTCCTTTACATGTGTTATGATTTGTGCCTTAAAGTTTGGCCTCAACAATTGTTTCAACTGTTTCCCCTTCTTAAATTTTCCGAGGAAAATAGGCTAGAAAATCAGCTGAAAGAGTTGGGGTTAAAGGTAAGTGATATTGATTATGTTGTGTTTTCTCATCTTCATTTAGATCATACTGGACAAGCCTATATGTTTAAGGATACATTTTGCATCGGGGCTTGGTCCTGTATCAAACAAAATTATACCATCTTTGTGCTCAATTAAGGCACCTATAGCTGGAACGTTAACCCAATCTCTTGGTTTAGGTATGTCTTTTTCACTGTAAACTGATGGATTAGGGAGAAACCACCCTAGATCCCCAGCTAGCAGTCCGAAATCCAGAAGAGTTATTCTTTTTATCATCACATATTCTTCATAAATCTCGTATTTATATTTTTATTCTTAATTATTGCGCCAATATAATCGAGGCGGATTGATTATAGCCTTATTTTTTAAAAAGGCTATCTATTTATATGATTCATTACGTAAAACAAGGTAAGATTCCTCCAAAAAGGCACATAGTGTTTAAAGAGGGTGATATGTTGATTAGAGAAGAGGTATTCGGGACTTTTGGTTTTTCTGGTAGATACTCCTTATTATACCGTCTAAATCCTCCTAGTAAAATAAATAAATCCGTTTCGTGGAAAACCTATGAAATTCAGGAATGGAAAGTGGAGACTAGACACCATCATCTCAAAACTTGGGAGTTAAAACAAGTTAAAGACCCATTCACTGAGAGAATACCTCTTCTCTTTAACGATGATGTGATAATATCCTTTGCTTCCTTATCCTCAAATACAAAGAACGAGAATGTCTTTTATAGAAATGGGGAATACGATGAGGTCTATTTTATACATCAAGGTAAGGGTAAATTGTTAAGCATGTTCGGATATGTAGAAGTTAATGAAGGGGATTACGTGGTAATTCCAAGAGGTACCATATATAACTGGGACTTGCCAGAGGGGACTAAACTATTAATAATAGAAGCTAAGCAGGTTGAAATACCTAAAGTCTATAGAAATGACTATGGTCAGCTCCTTGAAGGATCTTTCTATTATCACAGGGATATAAGAATACCAATTTTAGAAACTTATGACAAGAATGGAGAATATTTCATTATAACTAGATCCTTGGATGGCTTCCATACTGTGATGGTTGACTATCATCCGTTTGATGTAATAGGTTGGGATGGCTTTCTTTACCCATTTGCCATTAGTGCTTATGACCTATAACCCATAACGGGAAAGATACATCAGTCTCCATCTAAATACATAACTTTTGAAGGAAACAATTACATGATATCAACATTCGTACCGAGGCTATTGGATTATCATCCACAAGCAGTACCCGTACCTTATTATCATCATAATGTTGATGCTGACGAGTTCTTGTTTTATTCGGTTGGACAATTCTTTAGTAGAAGAGGTATAAGTGCTGGGTCTATAACATTACATAGGGGTGAATTCGTCCATGGACCCCAACCCGGTGTAATAGAGAGCAGTTTGGGTAAGAAAGATACTAATGAACTAGCAGTAATGGTAGAGACTTATAGGAGATTAAGGTTAACCACATTTGCTAAGGAGATTGATGATAATAAATACATGCTTAGCTGGTCTCAATCTTGATTATCAAGGGAAAACAACTTCCTTAAAATTTCATGTTCAGCCGCTCTAATATGCTGTATCACAGTAGTTTCCGATATACCCAGTGAAGAAGATAGTTTATTTACCCTAACCTTCCTAGGGAAATTAAAATATCCCATATTATAAGCCGTCTTGAGCACAGTTAGTTGTCTTGGCGATAAGTTATTTAATAGCATGTTATAATACACTTTCATAATTGTATCTAGTGACAACTCTGATGACTTTACGTCTATTACCTTTCCTTCATTCCTAATTTCATTAATTAAGCTTTTATCATTATATATTATGTTCCAAATTTCATGGTTATTATCGAATAAGTTTTGGAAATAAGAAACACCATGATCATATAATAGTTTAGATATAGTACCTTGAAACACTGTCTTTATTTCAACTATTACATAGCTATTTTCAACATGAATCACTTTTACACTCCTTATAGCTCTATCATTCTTTAGTCTCTTTATCAAGTCATGAATATTAGAAGAGTTAAATAATATAGTGACTACGATAAGGTTTTTTCCGGGATAAATGACCTCGTTTAGCAGAACGCCTTTAACGTTCTCTAGAGCCCTATAAGTCCAGCAGTCTTCATGAGCTAATTAAATGTTGTGGTATTGAATTTTTTCATGATACATAGTAAGATAAGATTATAAATTTAAAAATGTTATTGAACTAATTTACGACATTCTTTGCTTCAATCCAACTTGATATACCATATATAAATTATGATTAAAAAATACCAATTATGAAAGCAGATGTTTTCTGGGTAGCAGACTATTATAAAGATATT
Source organism: Candidatus Acidianus copahuensis (assembly GCF_000632495.1). Lineage (GTDB taxonomy): Archaea > Thermoproteota > Thermoprotei_A > Sulfolobales > Sulfolobaceae > Acidianus > Acidianus copahuensis. The sequence goes on from NZ_JFZT01000014.1 coordinate 5,024, forward strand.
GAACCAAGGGAGCAATTCATTTATGATTTAATTGATCAAGTAAAAATGGCTGAAAAATTTGGTTTCCAATGTGCTTGGTTTGCAGAGCATCACTTCTCCGATTATGGCACTATACCTGCTCCTCAAGTATTTCTTTCAGCCGTCTCACAGAGGACTTCGAAGATTAGATTAGGTCCTGCAGTAGTTACTTTAGTTTTCAGAAATCCCATTAACGTAGCCGAAGAGTACTCGTTACTTGATATTCTCTCAAATGGAAGAGTTGAACTAGCTGTAGGGAGTGGATACCTAAAACATGAATTTGAGGGTTTTGGAGTCCCAATGGATAAAAAGAGAGAAATATTTGATGAAGCTTTAGAAATCTTACTCTTGGCATTTAAAGGTGAGAAATTTAGCTATTCTGGTAAATACTTTAACTTCAATAATATAAGTATAAATGTAAAGCCCGTACAAAAACCTCATCCTCCCATTTGGGTAGCAGCACTAAGAGCTGAAGCTGCTTACCATATAGCGAAAAAAGGGCATTCATTGATGATGATACCTTATGCCACAGTGGATAAACTATCTGATTTACGTGAAGTAATAGGCGCGTTTAGAGAAGGGAACGAAGGTAAAGGAAAATTAGCCCTAGCATTTCACGCACATGTAGCAAGTACATATCACGAGGCGGTTAGTGAAAGTAAAGAATATCTAGAAAGATATGTGTTTAGCAGGTTATATGCAAAAAGAAGAACATTAGAGCAACTTTATGAGAGTGGGCTATATATTGTGGGTGGGCCGGAAGAGGTTGCTAGTCAAATAGAGTTCATATATAACCTAGCCAAACCGGATAGGCTAATTTTCCTACTTAATTTTGGAATGATGCCTGATAATCTATTAGAAAAGTCAATGGATCTACTTAGTTCAAAAGTCACAAAAATATTAGAAAGAAAGGGAATAGAACTTGAATTCAATTAATTCTCATTTACAAGAGATCTTAAACTATGAATTTTTACCAGAAGGTATAAAGATCGGTCGATTTTTTAACCTAGTCTCCTTAGTGAAGAAAGGTATTATGATCAGCTTAAGCAAAACGTTAGTTGGTGGTTATTACTTCAAAGCGCATGGAGCAATACAGATCTCCAGGCATCAAATCTACCAAGATGCTAAAGAACTTAATAAAGATAAAGAAATTCCAGAAGGTACAGGTTTTGCAAACGTTAGAATAGAAATGAGCGACCATGCAAGTACACATCTAGATTCTCTTAATCATGTAGCCGAAAAGGGACTACTTTTTGGAGGTATAAAGCCTAGGCATACTTATCTAGGTTTTGAAGACTTAGACATTGAAAAAATTCCTCCTATATTTACTCGGGGAATTCTCCTAAATGTTAAAGTAAACGAAATTAGAGAAATAGGGGTTACTGACTTAGCTAATGCATTAGGTAATACGAAAGTTGAAAAGGGAGATGCTGCAATAATATACACTGGTTGGAAAGAGGAAGGTGATGAAGAGCCCGGAATAGGTATTGAGGGAGCAAAATGGCTAGTGGAAAAGGGGTTCACAATTTTTGGTACTGATGCACCGAGATTTGAATACATAAAGAAGAATACTAAGGACTATTTCCCAGTTCATAGATTTCTTATAGCTGAAAAAGGTTTACTCATGATGGATAACATGTATTTGGAAGAACTGGTTAAACTTCTGGAAAAAGAGAATAGAAAAGATTTCTTATTAATTGCCATTCCATTAAAAATAAAAGGGGCTACGGCGTCGCCAATAAATCCAATAGCACTGATTTAATTCATGATACCCTCTTTATAATACTATCAGAATTTTCTGTGTTAAAATATTTAGTTCTATTAAAGAGTGTAATGCACATATCTGCGATTATTTTTGAAGGAGTCGATATAGCCTACTATTGGGAGATCTGATTTAACAATGTTTTTACCTTAAGCTCGTAAACTCTTATTAATTTATAAATATTTATTATGTATTTAGGTGCTTAGCTTTTTAATACAATATTTATTTGTCATTCCAATATATTAAATCAGCATATTCTACTCTTTGCTATCGCTTAAGATCTATTAATTCTCTCATAGTGTTTTGAGAGCGGTGAGATATTATAACATAGCTTGTAAATATACTAACCTCTAATAATATTCTTTAAGATTCCTATTTTTTCAACGAACAATTCTACAGTACTATTTGGTCTTAATGACTTACCTATATCCACACCAGTACACCCAGTTATTGTACCACTACCAAATATATCACCCGGTCTAATATACTCTTCCTGTGAGACATACGTTATCATATCTTCAAACGTCCAATGCATATCTTCAACTTTAGTATCACACCAGATTTCATCATTAACCTTAGCATAAACTCTTAATCCCTTAATGTCGGGCAACTCATCCCTTGTTACTATCCAAGGTCCTAAACCTTTAGCAAAGTCTTTACCTTTAGCTGGACCAAGAAGACATTTCATTTCAGCCATCTGAATATCTCTTGCGCTAAAATCATTAAATATGGTAAAACCTAGAATATAATCAGAAGCTCTTTTTTTATCTATATCCTTTCCTTTCCTATATATTACTGCTGCTATTTCAAGTTCCAAGTCCAAATGCTTAGAATATTTTGGCCAAGGAATCTCTTCTAAATGTCCATAAAATATTGCGGGATCTCCTTTATAATAGACGGGAAACTTAAACCACTCTTCGGGTATTTGTTGACCCCTCCTCCTATACGTAGCTTCAACGTGTCCTTTAAAAGCTAGAAAATCCCTTAACATATTAGCTCTCGGTAATGGGGGTTTTAACTTAACGTGATTAATGTTATAAAGGACTTCATGTCTCTTTTTAGCCCAATCCACTATATCTTTTATTATGCCTAAACCCTTTTCTCCAGCTTGGAGAACACCTAACATATCATTTGGAACTAATGCGTCGCAGTATCTTTCAATAAACTGTTCGTCTTCTCCCTTTTCCATCAGCATTAAGTAGCAAGTCGTGTTCAGATCCACCACATTTTCTTCATCTACTAAAACTCCACTTCTTATTCTACCATCTTTTAGGAAACTTAGGAGTTTCATAACTCTCTAAATATAACTTAATAATATTAGGAAATAAATGTAAGTTCAAAAGGACGAATGACGATATATATGCGTTTATCTAAAGTGATGGGGATTATCTTTAAGCTATTCCAGTCTTGTAATAGACAAGAAGTACGTCATAGAAATAGATTATTTAACCGATGAAAAGACATGACTACATATTCAATTTCCCAAAGTCAAATTTAGTGATAAGCCATTAAAATATCCGAATAATACAAATGAAATATATAAATAAATAGTTTCATAATACGTTCCAATACTTCTTTTGCCCTATATATCTCTATAATCCCTTGAGATGTATTGTAACGTCAGAATTAACGAAGTCTATATTGATAGAAAACTAATTTCTTATCTAAGGTCGTCAGAAAAATTAAAAGGAGAATCGTAAGGTCTTTGCATTGTTTCATAGTAACTCTAAACTAAAGATGCTATGACTAACTTCCGCAAGAAGTAAAAACTCAGTTATAATCTTTTTATAAATTTCCCCATATAGAATGTCTGGCATTTAAGTAGCGTAACTGAGTTTCTCCTCATTTCACACTAAATATTAATACTGTCGATGAAGGATTCAGACCCGATTATGAGGTTATGAAGATCTATATAAAAACAAGGAAATTAATAATAAACAGAAACTATATTCGTTAGGCTCTCTCGATTACTATGGAGCCTCCTTGACCCCCTCCTACACATAAAGTAGCTACCCCATAATCCTTCCCTTCTATTACCCATTCATGGATAAATTTAATGTACCATTATTACAAACTTATGGTATGACAGAGGCTCTTTCAGTCACATCACAACCAATAGAGCTCAAGCATGTGCTAGGAACTGTTGGGATTCCGGAAGTTGATGTAGACGTAAAGGTTGTAGATCCGGATAACCCTGAAAAAGAGCTAGGAGTTAATGAAACTGGAGAGCTCCTAGTTAAATCTCCATGGATTATGAAGGGCTATTCTGATGAGGGAGAAAATACGAAAGTCTTTTTAAACGGTTGGCTTAGAACTGGTGACTTATTAATGATGAACGATGATGGCTTGTTTTTCTTTAAAGGTGTTAAGAAGAGGCTGATCAAATACAAGGGATATCCGATATTCCCTAGAGACTTAGAGCTAATATTGTTAAAGCATCCAGCAGTAAAGGAGGTTTTCGTGACTGCTGAGAAAGACCCATCTGTAGGGGAGATCCCAGTAGCTTATGTAGTACCAAGAGATAATGTAAGTGAAGATGAACCGATAAAGTTCGTTAATTCAAAAGTTGCATTTTATAAGAAATTAAGAAAAATTTACCTCGTTAAAGAAATACCCAAGTGATACTACAAGATTTCTCGAATATTTTAGAGTTTAATAATATATGAGTCACTATTTAAACCTACTTAAGGAAGTTTTTAGACCTACTTCTTAATATTTATTCGATATTACATAAGTAAAAAGTGAGTATCTATTATTATGTTAATGTAATGAGTTTTTATTAAGATAACTAAGAACGATTATTTGAATGTATCTATTGGAATTCGCTAGATTCATCTAAAACTAAATCACTACACATAATTCTGAAGCCTCCTACCACGTATTCCAATAAACTTCTTGGTTTTGCTCCGTCATTATAACAGCATACAATAATGAACCATTAGAATAAACGTGGATTAATCGTGAATTCTCTAGCAAAGTCTATCGTGTTTGAAGATGACGAAAGTATTATCACAATATCCCTAAAGCTATTAGCTAATGGCTTAATCCTTAAGGTAGTATTAGTCACTACTCTACGAATTCCTTCATAATCTGTAAAGATTTAAAGTCAGATTAAATTCCTTGAGATTTAATATTATAAGTATAACTGACGTTTACTAATTCATCGTTAGGTGGTAATACCTCTAGGGAAGTTACTAATTCTCCGATATTGCTTCAGCTGTGTGGGCCAAAGCCCTTATGTGCTATTCCCTCACAAATTGTAGCAAGATTAAAAGACTGTATATGATAATCTAACGTATAACCTCTTTTGTTTAAACAGTTCTCTAATTCCTTAATTTTACTTTTTATGATTAGTAAGACATATCTTCTTTGTTTAATTCTATTATCTTATTTATGTTTGACAAATCCAATACTACGTTATTGTAATAATAAGAAATACCTATAACACTTAAACCATCACTATAAGGTACAAGGAGTATGTGCGCTTATTAGCCAGATTTATTGTTTTAATTGGATCATCTATATTTTTGATTTCAGAATCGACAAAAGATATTTAGGTTCTTGAAGCAAAAGTAAATACCACCAACCTCTTTTATAGGCTTCCACATTTTCTTCTACTTTAATACTTGGTAAAGAGCTTTTAATTTCAGTTATAAAATTATGAAAGCTTCATTAATGAGAATGTAACATTAGGGAATTTAAGTGAGGGTACCACGTCCTATTATCATGGGGTGGATTCATAAAAAAGAAGAAGTTGGATAAGTAAACAAAACTTCTAAATCTCAAGCATAGCGTACTCTATTTAACTTTTTCAGCCAATAGTTTATACTTATCCCCCACCTTTATTGAACTCATCATAACTTCATCACCTATCTCGACATCGCTCTTAAAGTTACAGTAAACTCTGAACCCCTCAGTAAGTTCAACTATCCCATAGATTCCTATTACCTCATTTTTCCTAAACACTTTGGTTGACGCATACACCTTACCTCTCCCCGTGCTTACCAATATCTCTAGTTTACTGGAATTACACTTTGGACAGAGATGCCTAGGATAGAAGAATACATAACCACAATCTTCACACCTGATATATGGAATGTTACCCTTAGATAGGACTTCCTCATACTTTGAATAAATCTCTGATAACTTCACTTCTTCTCACCTAAGACAAGGGTCACTGAGTGTGACCTGTTCCACCCACCTATACCGTTCAAGAAAACCACATTTACATCGTTCACTTGGTGCCCCTTAGCCATGTAATTTAACTGCAGTAACGCTTCCTCTAGTATTACCCCACCACTCATATAAGCTGGCTGACCCACGTTTAAACTCCCTCCCCCCGTATTTATGGGCAAATTACCCTTGTATGAGGTATCGTTCTCTTCAAAGAAAAGACCCCCTTTACCCTTCTCAATAAGACCAATGTCTTCAACTTGCAACATAACAGTTATTGTGAAAGAGTCGTATAACTGGAAGGCATCCACTTTGGACAAGTTGAAGTTTGCCCTTTTTGAGCTTTCAATTGCTGGAGTGTACACTATATCATTAAGTTCAGCAGGTATCTCGGGCCAGTGAGCCTCCCCATAGGCTAAGACATCTAAGTCCCTTAACTGGCTCTGTCTCTTACTAACTATGAAGGCATGGAAACCGTCCACCGGGTAGACAGCCTCTAACAGATGTAAAGGTTCTGATATAATTGGGGATTTGAGAACCTCTTCAACAGTTAGTGGGTCTCTATATAGAGCCCTTTCGTTGTTCATGGCATTAAACCTCTGTTTCACAGCAATTAAAGCCCTTTGCTCATCGGTGCTTTTGAAAACCTTCTTGTGCCTATTTGCAACTAACGCATAATCTGATATGGGGTTCATCTCATCAAGTCCTCTGAAGAACTTGTCGAATGGAGTCAAGCTTATCCCAGAATGTAATTTATCCATACTATCCACTGTAACCCCTCTTAGTCTGATCTCTGAACCCTTTCCACCAATGATACACAGTACGTTTTCGGCTTCGTTTGCCCTAATAGCCTTATATGCCCTATATAACATTGCTAGGGCAGACGCACCACCGTAATCGGACACTTCAGCGAACTTAGGTCTGATACCTAGGTATTGGGAGACTTGGTTTGTAAAGAAGTGGGGATAAGCTAACCCGTCAAAGACACCGGGTAAGTAGGTGATGAAGAGCCCGTCAATTTCCTCTTTCTTCATCTTAGCCATATCTAAAGCTGAGGACACAACGTCAGCCATTAGCTCAAAAGCTGAACCCTCGTATTTCTTGTAAATTGCACTTGCAAAGCCCGAAATCATTTCTTAAAAGCCCTCCTCATTATCTTTCCCGAAGCTGTTTTTGGAACTTCCTTCACGAACTCTATTACCCTAGGCACTTTATATGCAGCTAAGTTCTCCCTGCAGAACTTCTCAATATCCTTTTTCAGATCCTCCGAAGGAGTGTAACCGTCCTTTAATGTTATATAAGCGGCAACTGTTTCACCCCTATATGGATCTAACAAACTCACCACTGCAACCTCTTTCACAGATGGATGCCTATAAAGTACTTCTTCAACCTCTCTAGGGTATATCTTGTAACCAGATGCGTTTATCAAATCCTTCTTCCTATCTATAATGTAAACCCAACCATTAATAATCTTAGCCACATCACCAGTAAACAGCCAACCGTTCACGATACTCTTAGCAGTAGCCTCAGGCTTATTCCAATAAGAGTCTATGACTTGAGGTCCTTTCACCAAGATCTCACCCACTTCTGCCTCCTTGGTAGGGTCATCCACGTCAATGACCTTAACTTGAGTGTAGTAGACTGGAACCCCGGCACTCACTGTGTTTGTCTCCTTATCTATCGGAAGCTCACCATCATAGGGATAGGGCCATAAGGTAGCGGGAGAAGTAGTCTCCGTTAGCCCCCACGCCTCATAGATCCACTGTCCAGTTTTCCTCTTCCATTCCAGCTCTAAGGCTAATGGTATAAACATACCACCTGCAGACCACAACCTCATGCTCCTTATATTATACTTATCCACGTGTTCCAACATCGCGATATAAGCTGTGGCTGTAAACATTGTGATGGTTGTTTTCTTGTCTTGTACAGCCCTCAACGCGAGCTCCGGGTCAAACCGGTATGACATATATATTGAGGCCCCAGACATGACTGGAGTCGTTATATCGAATATGAACCCAGTTATGTGGAAAAACGGGGCTATTCCGAGAGCCTTATCCTCTGGACTCACCTTAAACCACTCCTTGTATATCCAAGAACTAGCATAAATGTTCTTGTGCCTTATTACCGGACCCTTCGGGTCTCCAGTCGTGCCAGAAGTGTACATTAGGAGGGCTACATCATCGGGGCTAACTCTCTCGTCTGGAAAGTAGCTCCTACCATTTAAGTATAGCTCCTCATTACACTCTTTGACGTTCCACCTTATACTGTACTCCTTGGGAACCTCGTGAAATGTGTTAGCGTTAGTCCTAAAGACCTTAGCCTCATACCCTAGGTCATCCATAGCCCTTCTTACGTTATCATATGTCTCACACAGTGTGACGATCACCCTAGGACTAGCGTCCTTCAAATAATATCCTATCTCCCTAGGCGTGTACATGGGGTTTAACGTAACTACTATACCTCCAAGCTTCCAAATTGCGTACATTAATAGGGGGAACTGGGGAACGTTTTGGAGTGAAAGGGCTACCCTATCCCCCTTTTCCACATAAGGGGAAAGCTGAGCTGCGAGACCATTGACAATCTTCTCCATCTCCCCATAGGTTACCTTCCAGTCGAAATACTCTAGGGCTAGTTTGTCCTTAAACTTGTTCACAGTCTCGTTGAAAACTAGGTTCTGGGGAATCACATTATCAGTCCTCCAGAGACATTTATCACCTCACCAGTTATATATGAGGCTTCCTCTGATGCCAAAAAGGCTATCAAGTTAGCTATATCCTCGGGTTTACCTATCCTACCCATAGGTATCCTAGAGATGAACATCTGCCTTACCTTCTCTGGAACAGCCCTAGTCATTGGTGTGTCAATAAAACCGGGACATACGGCATTAACGGTGATATTATATCTTGCCAGCTCCTTAGCCAACGTCTTGGTAAAGCCTATAACACCTGCCTTCGCTGCAGCATAGTTTGCTTGTCCAACGTTGCCTAACCAGCTCATGGAAGATATATTAATTATTCTGCCGTAATTCCTCTTTATCATACCGTCGACAACTTGTTTGGATAAGTTAAAAACGCTGTATAGGTCCACTTTTATCACTTCGTCCCACTGTTCATACGTCATCTTTGTGAATAAGGCATCTCTATTAATCCCAGCGTTGTTAACTAATATGTCCACATAGTCCACGCCTATGGCTGTGACCCCCTTCTGATAGAATTCCTTAGATGACTCAAAGTCAGCCACATTGACGAAAAGACCAACAGCCTTGACCCCATAAGCCTTACTGATCTCTTCAGCCACCTTTTTAACTTCCTCCACTCTAATGTCACCTAGTATAAGGTTAGCCCCAAGACTTGCGAGCCTGTGGGCAATCGCTAAACCTATTCCACTTGCAGACCCAGTAACAATAGCATATCTATTTGAAAGGTCTCCGAACTTTTTATTTTCCATAATAACCACCAGTCCTATTCATAAAATAAGTTTTCACCAAATTTTAATTTGATGTATGGACTCTCTTTAATAATAGCTATGCATAATTGATGTCCCATCTCCATTTTCCCAAGTTAACTCTTAAGCCCTAGCATTAATAGTGGACTCTTTACAAGTAAAACGGATAACGGACTTTTCACTGATATACACTTACTAGAGGTTTTTAGGTAAAAGTAAAATAATGAAGATAAATAAATGTAAACCTAAATACTATTTTGATTATGACTGGAAAGGAGGAACAGAAAAAGGAACAAAGTGAAGAAGTGTATATGAAAGGTACGGGTTTCGAGGTAATAGGTGTTAGACCTATACCAAGAAAAGCTAGGTACATGAGCCCGGGTAAGATCTTTATTTTCTGGGCAATGGCTAGCGCATCAGCGACTACTCCCCTTATAGGTTACCTACTCCAGAACTTAGGACTCTACAACTTAATAATAGCGTTTACCATATCACTGTTAATAGGGCTCCTCCCAGCTGGTTTATTCTCTGGGATGGGTAGGCAATTCCCGGTTCCTGCTTTAATTGTTTCTAGGAAAACTTATGGTTATTTAGCTTCCAACGCACTGTCAGCACTCTACACTGTGGTTAACGTGGGCTGGTTTGGACTCAACGACGCAACAGGTGGTCTTATAGTCGCGTCATTAACTCACACCGATCCAGTGATATGGTTCATATTATTTGGTATAATTCAAATAGTGCTCGTCCTTTATGGGGCTAAGTTGCTAGAGTACTTTTACAGATACACAGCTGCTCTATTAATTGTGTGCTATGCTATACTGACATACTTCCTTTTCACATACTTCCCTATCAATTGGGATCGTATTCTATCCCCATCTGGAGACGTTAATTGGGGTCTGTCTGTTGGCTTAGTGCTCTCCTTCTCTATATTGGCATGGACTTACAAAATTTCCACTGCCACTAGGTTCGCCAAACCACAAGACACTGACAAGAGCCTCTTATACCTTATTTCAGCCCCTCTTGGGATTATGGTACCAGTGTATTTAATGGGAATATTAGGTCTATTCTCACAGACTATGGCTGGAAACTGGAACCTACCCGCAGTTACGTTTCCTGTCTCAGGCACTATCATAGGTGTAATTATAGCTATGGCCTCCATCGGTGCCTCACTAGCAATACTCCATACCAATGCCATGAACCTATACCCTGCTGTAGCTGACCTTCTAACTGCCCTACAGTCTGCTTTCAAAAGTAAAAATAACGAAAAGATGGCTCAACCAATATCTACTATCATACTGGGACTTGCTGGAGCTATCGCAGCTTCACTGGGTATACTTCAAAACGCTGTCAACTTCTTACTCTTTGTAGGTGATGTGATATTTCCATACACGTTTATATTACTTATAGACTGGTATGTTAGGTTATGGCCTAGTATGAGGAGTGGAAAATTAACTGAGGAAAACTTTTACTCCTTTAGGAAAACTGTGCAAGACAACTTAAACGTTTATGCAGTAATAGCTACAGTAATTGGTACCGTCCTTAACGTTGTTAACATATCAGCACTAAACCCACTGTTTTCCTACTTCCCACAAGAGCTTTTCGGTTCACTTATAGGGGCTCTATTATACTATGTTTTCTTGAGGACGAAAGTGGTGAAATAATGTCAAGGCACTTTATAATAGATTGTGACACTGCAGAGGACGACGTGTTAAGTCTAATATCCTTATTGGCACACGGCATAAGCGTCCACGCACTCACAGTGGTTGAGGGAAACATAGAGTACGAAAATGAGATGAAGGGTGCTTTATGGGCTTTAGAATACCTAAGGGAAAACGGTGTACAAATTGGAGACTTAAAGGTTTACCCTGGTGCTAGAAGACTACTGTCTAAGGACTTCAGAACCGCTGAGTTCGTCCACGGGGAGACGGGTTTAGGGGAAATTGAGGTCAATGTTAAGGACTATAGTCTCTTAGCAAAAGAGGACGCATCATCCGAAATCATTAGGCTCAGCAAAGAGTATGAGGGCTCCTTAGAGTTCCTAGCCATTTCTCCCCTCACAAACTTAGCCTTAGCCTATTTAAGAGACCCAGAAATAACTAAAAGAATTAAGACAGTTTATATAATGGGAGGCACAATCTACGCCAGAGGAAACATAACTCCAGTAGCAGAGTTTAACTTTTGGGTTGACCCAGACGCTGCTAAACTCGTGTTAAATGCGGGGTTTAACATTGTTATGGTGCCTTGGGAGGTTGCCGTAAATAACGCAATCGACATGGTTTCCTTCATGAAATTAACGTCTTTGAAGACAAAACTCTCGTCCCTTTACGCAAAAATGTATTCTCATTATAGAAAGGCTTCAATGAACATGCAGAGGATGAGGGGAAACCCCCACCCAGACGTAATAACCACAGCAATCGCAATAGACCCTAGTATTGCTAAAGTGATCAAGGAGGAGAACGTTGATGTAGAGACTTGTGACTGTCAGAGTAGAGGGTTGACAATAATCGATTACATAGACCCTGGTCACGTGATCACAAAAAAGCCTAACGCTAAGATCGTCTATGACATAGATTATGAAAAATTCGTCCAATTCTTGACCAAAGTATTAACTTGGTTTTAATAAGATACTAACGAGATGAACCAAGGGTTAAAGGATAAAGCCAAGGCGTGGTGTGTCACGTAACGCATATCAATTTCAAACATCTTAAATTAAGTTGTATATTTTTTTGAGTATCTTTCTTATAGAAAGAGATACATACATTTTGCTTATATTCAACTCCTTTGCGAATTCGTCTAAGTTTACCCTCTTAGGGCTCTCAAAATAACCTAGTTCCTTAGCTTTCCTTAAGAGGCTTTGTTCCTTCTCTGTCATCAGTATATCGCTCACGTTCCTTGAAATAACCTTGTAGACCTCCTTCTCGTTCAAGGTCTTAAAGTTAAGGCCTATCACTTTAATCTTTGTATCATTACTCAAGATTCTGTTAATCTCTGACCTCCCTCGACTTCTATGTAGAATATCATAATGCTCAACTCCGTTTCTTACGTTTGCATTAAGTATTATTGCACCCATGGACTTCAGTTTGCTAATTAAGGGTTCATCAGCTTGTTGTATCATAGAAATCAAATATACGTTGGACTTGTTTGAGCCTGCTAGATTTGAAAACTCATATTCTATTACACTCCTATCATTCTCCATGGCAAGCTTAATCATCCTCTTGCTCTCTTCCTTCCTTTTCCGTATGACTGCAAGTCTATCGGCTTTAAGCGCATTAAAACTTGAAAACTCCAAGTTAAGCAGAGTGTCATAATATTCAAGGTCAGTCTGGCTTGTCCAACAGTCATTATGCCTCACCGAAAAATTGACGTAGGTATATCCAACCATTGTCCAAGTCTGTTCATAGATAAGGTCTTTTAACATTTTAAACTTTATTATACAGTTGGTTTATTCAATAAACATTTTAAATTGCTTATCTTAAGCGCATTAACCGTAATTCATTCCACGAAGCAATTTAATTCTATCATTTAGTTAGTAACAAAGGCTCTATTTATTAGCTCTGTTCTTAATGATGCGTGGAATAAATTACAGAGCGAGTTAATGCTAGCTTAAAATAGATTGTTAAAGCGAGTTGGTGTAATTAAGGACTCTTCTGTTTATAACCTTTTAAGGAATTTACATTCATTCCACAATAATTCCACAATACGCTGAAATTCGAATTTACCCTTACGATAGTAATGTAAATTCTTCTCCTAAATTCGTATCGGTACCTTGAATAGTTTTTTATTACGAAACGGTCTCGCTAACATCAACGTTTACTCTCGGAAAGTACCTATGTTTTATATTCAAGAATTCCCTAGAGACGACTCCTTACCCAAACTATTAACGGTAACATGAATACCTTCAATTCAGGTGTTGCTTTCGAATCGTTTTACGGAAAAATATTTTGTTTATTGATTTTCCGTGATTTCACGTTAAGTAAGGTCAATTCTAAAGTTTAACGTTTAGTTAATTTAGATTCATCATTCATTCCACACACCCTAATAATTAAAAAATTTAAACCTTAAATTCTATGTTTACTTATGTCACTTTTTGACCAACTAATTGAGGAGTTAAAAAAGAATCCCCAAAAGCTTGAGGAATTCCTTGCCTTATTCAAGGACAAGATCACGAGCCTAGCCTTAGAGGAGATTAATAGGAAAATAGACATATTGCTCAAGGACAGAGAAGAGATCTTTAAGAGATTTGAGGAGCATGATAGAAAATTCGAAGAGATTATAAAGAGATTTGAAGCACATGACAAAAAGTTTGAAGAGCATGATAAGAAGTTCGTCCAAATCATGGAGGAAATTAAGGCTATCAAAATAGAAATAAGAGAGATGAACAAGAGACTTACTTCTCTCGAGAAGAGGGTAAACACTATGGATATAAACTTAGGCTTCTTAACTGAATCGTATGCAATAGACTTCTTCACTAGGTATTTGAACGAGAAAATAGTCTCTATAAAGAGGCATTATAAAGTGGATGACAAAGAGATAGACGCCTTGGTTGAAACAGAGAACAGATACTACCTTGTGGAAATAAAAAGCAGGGTCTCTCCGCAAGACGTTGTCCAAATGTACTCACTTGTTGGTAAGTTCTTAAAGGAGGCGAAAAAGGAAGTAAGACCCATTATCCTTGGTGTTAGGGTAAAGGATGAGGCAATAGAAGTGGGAAAGAAATTAGGAATAGAAGTGAATAGATTATAGAAGATGAAGAAAGCGTTTAAAGCTTAAGGTGTCTAAAGAGACTAAGAGTTAGCCGTCTCCTTTTCTTTAGATCTAGTTCACAATCTCTCCTATAACGGTGCGTGGGGTCGTGAAACTGTTTCTACACCTAAATACGGATCACTTGTTACAACTGAAAGCCTCGCTCTTTACCTTAGACCCAAACTCAATATAGTAAAAAATATTGAGTACAACAACTTTTACGTGATTACATGAAAAATTCATTAAATAAAACAATATGAGAGAAACAAAACGTAAAAAACATAGTGTCGTCAATTGTTGATAAAATCTTAATAATTACGTTAATCACAGCCTAACTAAAGGGTTTATTATCATTCAACGACACTACGAAATGCGTCTCACGATTTTCACTCAAAACCAAAATACTTAATTCTAAAAATAATATTATCATGTCCTAAATGTGGGTATGTAGACCCGAAGAAGGGACTATGAAAGACGGTGGAATTAAGGATGTGCGGGTTTCCCCACACCCTAGTGGGGTTATCCCGCTAAGGATCGTGATGATGACGTGGTGAAGCCCAAGGGTTTTACGGATAATAAATGTCCGTAAAACCCAAACCCCCTAGAATAAGAAACAGTTTCACGACCCCCACACGCTATGATGGAAAGTCCATGAAAAATTACTAATTTGTATAAAGACTCTTATCCTATATCCCCTATAAAGCCTTGACAGTTTAAGGATCATATTTACTCATTCATTCGCTCAACATGCATTTATATTACTTTATTTAAATACATAAACTAAATATGAATCCTAATGTTGAAGTTAAGGTTTATATTAACAGTATGGAAGAAGGATTAGAACCTTGGGCTGTACAATTAGCTAAAAAGCTGAAGGAGACCCTCGGTATTTATGTTATTTTTGATACGACAGGTCTCGGTAACTGTATCTATGTCCGTCTCAAAGACGATAACAGAGTTAATTATGATTTATTTTGTTGGACATGGCGTAGCTCAGATAATGAACTCTTGGTTGCGTTTGACCTCGAAAGAAATGCAACATATCCAGCAAAGGACTGGGATACCGTAGTGAATTTGTTAGTAGAGTTAGTTCGATTAGTTATATATAGACTCACAAACGCTGACCTCCTCCCCGCCCTGAAGGTGAGGGTCCCCCTCAGAGCGGTTCATAGGTTTTGGTCTATACGCTTCATCCTCATCGAATCATAGCTAGCTGGTGCACGAAGCACCAACCCCGCTCCTCTCGTCCACGTATAGACCAGTGGGACAGTCTTGTCCCAACTTATCCCTATCCCTCTGGTGGTGGTTCCCTCAACACTACCATCATTAGGACTCGGGATTATAGATATATTGAACGCACCGACCAAATCAGCGTTATATACTTTGTTAAGCGTTGTACACTTAAACAGTCCTCTGTATACTCTTTTCCCGCATCCATTACCATGTATTGGACAAGTGATTGAAGTGTATGATTCATTGACAAACTCAACAGTTATTCCGTGTTCTTCAGCAACATTCCTCAACTTATCCATAACTTGTTTATAAGACCAGACGTTAGCAACTAGGAAGTTACCATTCCTCAGGCTTATGTTCTTTGGATAACCAACCTTAATTAGCGAGACACCCTTGCTGTACAAGAATTTAACAACTTTCCTTACGGCAGCATCTATAATAGTTGTTAACTTCCTCTTCCACTTAAAATATAATCTCCTTATCTTGTTTGAGAACGGTTGATTGAACAAGGATAACAACTTCTGTTTCATACTTATCAATTTCATGAAGTAGTACGAGATGGACTTCAACACCCTAGTCTTAACCAACACTTGTGTACCGTCAGATACATAAACAGCTAATAGGTTGTTTATCCCTATATCTATCCCAGCAATAAGGTTTCCCTTTGGTGTTAGTGGTACTTTCATCCACTTACCCGTCTTTCTGTCAAGTCTCTCACTTGCCTTTAAAGTAATGTGGGCATACCACTTATGCAAAACGGGGTTGTATATTATTTCCAACCTCCCTTGTTCCCCTCTATAGTATATTTCCCCATTGTATTTTATTGCCAAGTCCTTGAATTTTCCTAAATGATGAAGTTCTATCTCTTGTTTCTCTTCATCTATCTTGTATTGATCTTTCCTTAACACGATTATCAACTTCCTCTTCTTCCTATCTTTCTAATAACCCGGTGGGTTTACGTTCTTGATAAATGGTAGTAATTTTTTCTCTTTCTTTGCCCTTAACAAGGAGAAGAATGAACTCCACGCCTCATTGTTCTTGTTTAATACTTGTTGTGCTGTTATTGTACCTATCATGTCCTTATACTCATTATACCACTTGTTATAGGTACCCTTGATATCAACACCACGTTCACCGTTAAAGAACTGTCTTCTCCTCTCATAGTTTACTTGGTTCCATAGTTTTGAACACAAGTTTCCTAGTTCTTTTAACTCCTCCTCTTGTTCTTTTGTTGGTACTAGATCTACAGTTATGGTGCGTTTGAGGACTGGTACGGTAGGCATAGGGACTGATCCCTTACTACTCTTCTTAGGTTTACCCACCGTACCGTCCTCATTAGGAGTTACTCTCTAACTTTTATAAACTTTTTTTGATAACATCCCCGCTCTTGAAGAACGAGGCTTCCAGTTGTAAATGCCATCAATTATTAAGGCTATTCCTAAGATAATCATAGGTATTCCAGGATTGTAAGCGTTCTGGAGGATCTTATCAGATATGATGTAAAGTGGGACTCCTATAATACCAGTAACCAAGGTAACTATTACTAGGTAAACTAGGAGTTTCTTATCCTTAAAGACGTTTTTGACTTCCCTCCTAAAGTAAATTAGTGCAGACCCTATAGACCCAAGCTCCATGAACAGCCCAAAAGTATAGGCTATGGCTACATCTAAACCCAGTAGGAAGTGCGAGGTCAGTAATACTTGTGTCTTACTACTTATTGGTAACCACTCTGATATACCCTGAACTATTCCTATTAGAACTAGTTTTAACGTGTCCATTTTTCTCACCAAGACGAAAGTAGAGCAAGCTCAAGAGCTGTACCATATACTATCCAGTTTTCAAGTGGTAAAGAGACTAAAAGAATTGCTGAGGTTATTACTGGTTTAAGCCTTATTTTAAAGAGGCATAGGAGTAAGGGGATGAAGGTAAAAAGAGTAAACTGTGGCGATAGAAATACACTGATTATTGAGAGGAGGGCTGAGGTAATAATTATAAACAACCGCATAGTCTTAAATGGATTATTTGAAATTTAAGAATTATCTGTATAGAATAAATAGAACTATATGAGCTATATTGTAATATTTATACTATAGATCATGATCTGTGGTCTTTTACGAGGTAATATTTCACGTTCTTGAAGATCTTGGAGAAGTATCTCAAATTCTCTTCCTTATCATCATATACTTCAATCTCACCATTGAAAAGTGCTATTATCTTTGCTTTCCACTCCTCATCCTTAAGTTTCATCTCCTCGTCGTTTCTACAAATTATTCCGCTCTTTTATCTGTTCTTTTACCTGAGCTAATTTTAGTATTAGGCATTATCGCTGTTCATACAATGGAGCATGTAGGTGAGAAAGAAGCTGACTGGTACTCCTAAACTAGTGTAGACAGAGAGAACTTTGTTTCTCCTTAGATGAAATAACTTCCGTCAATAGAAAATACTCCTCAAATGTTTTCAATAAAATATTTAATGCACACGGAAGCCTTCAAGAGAGGGTCTTGCGTTACAAATATAATCCCTTTTCCTTCTCTGAAACTATTATATTTCTTCTCCCTGTTATTATCCTAACGTCACTCTCTACCATTTTAATTTATTTTCTTCAGTTGAATAAATTTCACTCTGTATTGATATTTTATTTACTTTTAATAATTACACTTTCTCTTGTAGCCTATATTATCCTAACGAAATTTGGAATACAAGGAATACTTAGCTAGAACATCAGTACTGAGCTACCTATCCTTATCTTCGCTCTCCTTATTGTTTTTTGGACTTATAGAAGATGTTATAGCAAACGTAATAGCTACTATAATATCAGTTTCTATTGCGTCAGTTGAATGTAATAAGTCTAAAGTTATCATAGCGTGGGTTCATTATTTATAGTAAGTCTAGTTGCAACAGTTCTGTTGAAGCCTTAATATTTGACGTCAACTATGATTTGACTATTCGATAAGGAATTCGTAATAAGCACTGGAGACCAAGTTGAAACAATGAGATTGAGGTCTTACATTGCGAAGAAGCTGAAGATACCAGTTTATAGAGTAAACGGGTTTGTGGCAGGAGAGCACGGAGAAGACGCTGTAGTACTATGGAGTACTGTTACGGTGAATGGCAAGCCCTTCTCTGAGAGCTTAGGTATAAGCAAGGCTGAAATAGAGGATTACGTTAAGAAGATTCCCGGAGAAATAATTAGGGTCATGGGAGGGACAACTTGGGGCCCAGGCACAATTATTTCTGAAATAATTAGAGCTTACTCCTTAAACGAAAACAAGGTAATGTCCATTGCTATACCCAGACAATTTGAGGACGAAATCATCCATGTAAGTATACCCACAGTAGTAGCAAGTTCCATTGGGCCTACATTAGAAAGCTTATTGGACGAAAAAGACAGATGGAATTTAATGGCATCCATGAAGGACTTCTACAATGTTTATAAAGAGAACTTGAAGCACCTAGAACAATCTATTCAAGCACAGTGAATTTATATATTTTTATTATTTTATTTTTTATTGTGAAAATACTTCTTGTTGACTACGATAACACACTCTTTGACACCAACCGATGTGTTGAGGCATCAGCTAAAGAACTCTGGAAAATTGACGTTAAAGGGGAAGACGTGAGAAAGATAAATAGGGAAGGTAAAAGTGCCGTCTACTCGTTAGCTTACACGAAGTACAGCCATTTAGCTATACCTAACCAACATATGATTAACTTCGTGAAGGAGAGAATTAAAGAAGGTGACATTGTATTTGTCTTAACTGCGAGACATTGCTCCGTAAGACCTTATGTGGACTTCTCCCTCCTATCTCACGGTCTAATTGTAATAGGAATAAACTGGTTATTTGAGTGTAAAATTAAAAACTTTTAAGGTATTATGAAAGTTAAAAAAAGCTGTTAAATAAATGATAAAGCAAAGGTGAACACATATATGGGAGAAATAACAGAAAGCAAAACCCTAATCATAAAAGGACTAGGGAAGTATGTACCCCCCAGAATTGTAATTATACCAACATGTACTGCAATGAACAGTGACATTATACCTATTTGGGGAATGAAAGGGAATTGGTCTGAGATATCATCTATGGAATATAAGATTTCAGAGATAGATTTAGACTCTACAACTAAGAAAATTAAGATAAAGGTACCTTTATACAAATATAGAAATTTAATGTTTATCTTTCCTAGTTATGTTGCTAATGAGACAGGGACGCTTATATTAGAAGAATTAGCTAATGGAGAATCGGTTAGTAAAATTGTAACTAATTTATCAGTTAAATATAGTATAGATAAAGAAACCGTCAGGGAAGATATTATCGATTTTATTAAACAGTTAACTGATTTGGAAGTATTAGGTGTAATTAATAATGAATAAACTCGTAATTAATGAAGAAAAAATAAGGGAAGCGTTTGGAGGAACATTACCTATTTTAAGATCTAGAGTTTATGTAACACTAGGTTGCAATTTAAATTGCCCTCATTGTTACATAGATGCTGGAAAAGCGAGACAAAATGAATTTTCACCAGATGAACTAAAGTCTATTATAGATGAACTAGTAGATAATGGACTCTTATATTTAACTATAACTGGAGGAGAACCCTTTCTAAAGAGAAAGGAAACTTTAGGTATACTTGAATATGCCTCTTCCAAGGGGCTTATAATACGCATTAATACAAACGGTACTATTTATTCTGATGAAATAATTGAAAGGTTAAAGAGAATTAATAATCTTCACGTAAACGTCAGCGTTGATGGGCCTAACGAGACAATCCACGAAAAAATAAGAGGTAAAGGAACTTTTAGTAAAACTATATCATTCATGCGTTTACTAAGGAAAAACAATATAAAAACTGTAATATCATCTGTATTATGGAAAGAAAATGTTAAATATGTAAAAGAAATGGTAAATTTAGCTTTAGACTTAGACGTTCAAGAATTACGTTTCCCTATAATAACTGGACTAGGTAGAGGAAGATCAGCAATTAACCTATTTCCAAGTGTAGAAGAACTAAAGAAAGCTGGTGAACAGATTTCAGAATTAGCATTGGAGTTTAAAGATAGATTAGTTATAACTGTAGATCTGCCTCCTGTGTTTTTAAAGAGAGAGTATATTTATTCTCAAATGTTTAGATTTCTACAATATGGTTGCTTCCTAGGGTTAAATAGAATAGATATCGGACCAGATGGTACTATTTATCCATGTGATGGATTAACACAATTCGTAATTGGGAACATTAGAAAAATTAAAGGTGATCTAAAGAATGTGTGGGAAAATTCTGAGATCTTAAGGATAATAAGAGAAAAGACAGCTGTAGAAAATCTAAAAGGAGTTTGTGGAAGATGTATATCTAGAGAATCTTGCAGGGGTCATTGCAGGGCAATGGCATACGCTGTGTATAATGACCTTTCTGCTCCAAATCCTCTATGTCAAAAATTATATGAGATAAACCTATTTCCAGAGGAGTATTTGGTAAGCAATAATGCAACGTGATCAAAGTAAATACTTCTTTTTTATCGCCTTTATTATTAGTCTCTCAATCCATCTATTAGGTCCTTATTACCCTGTCTTCCTTTATCAATCTGGACTTTCTGTGGGATTCATAGGCTTAATGAAGGCAGTATCCTTATTTTCGTCTGGAATATTCGCGTTTATAGCAGGCACAATTTCGGATGAATATGGTAGATTAAGGGGAGGGAGGCTAGGTCTCACAGTTACCGCTCTCGGAATATTCTTTATACTATTTTTCAGTCATAATTTGCGGATCCTTACCGTTGCTTTTCTCCTTCTGGGGATAGGAAGCCCCTTATTGAACTCTTTCGAGGCGTGGATAGTAGATGAGTACAAAAAAGCTGGAAAGCTTGAAGATACTAAAAAACTTTTCAGCAATGCTAGGATCTTAACGTCCATTGCTGCCATATTAGCTGGCTTTATTGGTTTACTCCTCTCACAGTACAGTCTTGGCTTCCTCTCATAGCGAGTGTCATCGCTTTGGTAATAGGGGTCATTCTCTCTTTCCTTCCTGGTTTTTACGAAAATTATGGGTCAGAGAGGCTCTCTCAATCCTTATATTATGGCCTATTTCTGCTAAAGAAAGATCAGCGTATCTTATTTTACACGTTAGGTTACTTACTAATATTTTCTATTTTTAACTTCTTTATATTCGTCTGGCCTATTATCTTAGTGAAGAAAGGACTTCCTAATGACTTTTTGGGCTACGTTTACATTTTGTTAATTGCTTCATTACTACTAGGTAGTGCCTTATCTAGACTTGTGACGAAAAACCACTCTAGCATTATGCTGGCCTCCTTAGCCGTGATAACAACGTCTTTCCTTATAGTTGCCTTATTTAATACTCTCTATATTATAGTACTTAGTATGATATTTTTTGAACTCTCATGGGGTGTACTCACTCCTTCATTGACCTATTGGAGAAACCTACTTATCCCATCTGAGATAAGAGCCACTTTATTGTCGATTGTATTAGGAATTAGCACTATAGGTTCATCCATAATCGTGGCATCATTAAGCAAATTAAGTAGCATAGTGAGTTTAAACTTTGTTTATACACTCGTTATCCCTTTTCTGGGGTTATTGTCCATTATCCTGTTCACTGTAATGTTAGTATCTAGAGAAAATTTATCTTGAAACTATCTGCGAATCTCGTCTGTATCCTATCTTCAGCTTTAAACTGAAAATCACAATAATAAAAATTTTGAATAAAATAATTTTTATATTATTATATTAAATTTTTATTAAATAAAATAATATAAGCGAAATATAATAATTAATATATTATATTTGTATAAATAGAATAAAAATACTGAAAGTATAATATAAAAAATTGTTAAAACTATAAAATTTCATTAAACTATGAAAAACGTAAGTATGTCGTCTTGTCATGATTACTAATTTAGCGTAATCAACATGGTTTATCAAGATTTTACCTCTATATGGCATAGTGGTTTGTAGCTAGGGATGTTGTTTTTGCTATTTTTGTTGATGAGATGTGGACTTACTTAAAGAGGAATCACTTAGTTTTCTACTTTAATTTGGACTGCTATTGTTTTCACTGGGCTTGGTATGTATGTTGTTGTTGAGGTTGGTGATAGGAGTATGGATATTTTCAAGAGGCTTAAGGAGAAGTTGCCAAGGACTAAGCGTTGGGTTACTGATGATTATAATGTTTATTTCCACTTGTGTAATCATACTGTTGTTCACTACGTGAGTCCTAACGAGTCCCTCCACTCTTCATTCAGGGATCACTTGGTTAGGCTCAAGAGGAGTACTAAGGCTGTTAATAGGAGTGTTGAGATGTTATACAATTCAATTATAATGCTCTTACATGAGAAAGGGTTGGTGCCAGAGTTTATATTATCTTGACGACACTTTGAATACACAGGGAGTTTGGGTATTAAAGAATACCTATCTAGGATATCGATAATGGCTTATTACGTAATCGCACCATTCTTCTCCCTCTTCCACGGGATTATTGAGGGTATTATTATAAACTTGGTTGGTGGTACTGTGGCAGTCCTAATTTCATCCTCTGAGGGTAAACTTGGTAGGGCTATATTAGGGTGTGGTTCAGTATACATAATAACAACTTTGGCGGGATTAGAGTTACTAACCTTGATAAAACTCTAAGCAGTTTGTCTTTAGACTTTAGTTCATTTAATGTGTTTCATATTTTAGGGACTCTCTCCTCACTCACACCTTTAACAGTTACCTCTAACTAGGGATCATAAGCACAGAGTCTTCTAGATATCACCGTTTTGTAGTGCACAGCATCAATGCGGGGTTCATCATAAAAAATCCTAAACCGTTTCGAACATTTTACTATCCTAGAACTAGATAGTTTCATGACCTAGTTCATTTAAGCTACTCCTTATTTCGTTAAATGACGAGTAAGTTCTAGTCTTATTAAATTTTCTTAACAAGTTATCGAACAAATTAAAAGGTAATTCAATGTGATTGGGCATTGGTTCTACAAATCTAAATTACGCGCAGACCGATGGTTAACAAGTTTTTATTGGAAGCAACGACTTCAACTATTCTAGAGTAGTTGCGACGTATAAAAAATATACGCTAAAACGGTTCTTCGTAGTTTACCTTGCGTGCCGAAGGTGTTGTAACATATGGGTAAAAATCTTAATGAACCACGTTAATTGACTAAGAGGACAGCACACATAACACTCAAGATCAAGTTTATATTAGAGGAAAGTTAGGTCGTACTTATAAAATACATAGTTAGGATTGATAAAAAGGGTAGGATAGTTATACCGAAAGACGTTAGGGAGAAGTCAAACATAAGTAATGTAGTTAAGCTAGTTATAAAGGATAATAAGGTCGTTATAAAACCCTTAAACAAGGGTGACTTGATAAAGAAATAGGGGTTTAAAGTTGACTTGGAAAGGGTAGAGGTTGATGAAACCCTAGAGGAGGCTTTAGATGGGAGGCAAAAAAGTTAAGAGATATTTTGACGTAAAAGTTTATGTCTATTTCCTTACCTGGCATCCATTTTCTGCAAGACAAGAAAGTGGATTGAGGAGACTGATGAGATATACACGGAACATGAAAAAAGACGTGGTTTAACTTAGGGTCTCAGGCTATTTAAGGTGGCAATAACTTCTCTGGCTTCATATATCTCGTTATAAATACTATAAAGAATACTGATGAAATGAACATCGATAGTCCCAATACTGTAATTATTAAATCTGCTGACTTCATGAAATGAGGCAACACAAAGATATAGAAGAGAAGCAGTGTAAGACCTATGTAGCTTCCCAAAGTTATCCTTGAAGATGTAGGAGTTCTCTGAAGATAGTTTATATACGAGGTAAGAGAGAAGGTTAACCAAGTTAGTCCTAGAGAATTTACTAACATAAGAGGGAAGTAAGTTATATTATTAATCAGTAACGCGAGAACGAGAGATTCAGCTCCTTCTAAGATTACTGAAGGTATTATCATAGTTATAACGTAATTTGTTATAGTCTTCTCTTTCGTATATCCACTAGCCAGTATGTACTCTAAAAGCCCAGAGTTCCTATCATCTATAAAGAGTGAAACAGCGAGAGTAGAAAGGGCCATTGCAAGGGCAACAGGGTCATCAATCGTCAAGGCGAAAATATATGAATTTGAAGGAAGAATAACTGCATTGCCTAATTTCACAATGTCGTATAAACTAAGCCCAAAGAGAGATACTGCCAGTATAAATAGATATAATGATGTCCCAATGCTACGCTTAAACATCCTTTTCACTAGATCCAAATACATAAAATCACCTCAATAGATCCTCAAGGGGATTACTCATCTCCTTAATCTCGTAAATTGAAATACCCTTAGAGATTAGATCTTTCAAAATGCTGTTTACCTCTGATGGATCCTTTAATGTAACCACATAGTACTCACCTCTGTAATAGCCATCTAATAGCCTCGAGAGGTCAGCCGATGCCTTAATTCCAACGACATATTTTTCAGCCTTTAATTTACCAACTTCCGAGAATACTGACACTTTTCCGTTATCTAACAAAATAACGTAATTACCGATATCCTTAGCCTCATAAAGGTTATGGGTCGTGTAAATTACGATCTTATCCTTGCTTAACTTAACAATCATCTCCCTAATCTCTGAGGCGGTAGGAGGGTCGAGGTTTGCGGTGGGCTCGTCAACTAAGTATATGTCAAAGTCTTTAAGGAAGAGTTTAGCTAGAGACACCTTTTTCTTCTGACCTTGAGATAAGTCCACAACCCTCTTATTTTCCAAGTCCCTTAACTTTAGTATGTCAATGACCTTCTCCACGGTTTCTGGGGAAGATTTAATTAGTCTAGCTATGAAGAGAAGGGCTTTCTTCACTCTCATATCTTGTGGTAAGGCTAAGGAATGGGAAAGGTAACCTATTGACCCTTTCCTTATTATCTCTCCCTTAATTGGAAGGAGGATTCCCGCAATCACCCTCAAAGTCGTAGTCTTACCAGCCCCGTTCTTACCTAATAAGATATAGATAGATGGTTTATCCATCTCAAAACTCACTCCTTTTAACACTACGTTATTCTTGTTATAGCCAGCATAAACGTCTTTGAGAGCTATCATGGTTCTCGCCCCTTCGTAAGATTCATTATGGTACCTAGTATTATTACTATGACGATACCTAGTAAAATGGGGGATGAAATATTAAACACTAAGAGAGACACAACGATAACAGCTAGCGCCAATACTAACTTAAGAAAAATATTAGATCTAAGATAAAACTTCGATATAATAAGGACTACGATTAAAATGAGTATACCAAGAATTACTAAAGTTGGTATCATATTTCTTCAATATTAAGTTTTAGCTATCCTTTAAATTAGATGATAAAAGTTAAATTAGATGATAAAGGTTTGGATTACAAACTTAAGTTACGATATAGACAAAATGGCATTATTTTACCACTTTTAATATATAGTAAGCTTTGAAGCTTAGAATTCTATTTCCTCCATTGGCACAAACATGATAGATATATTTCCCTCTCAAAAGACTTTTATCAATTATTTCTGTAATGTTATCAAAGTCTTACATAATAATTAGGTATACACGACTACTAGTTAGTAATTTATGCTATTAGTCGATGTAACTACTTTAAACTGGAGATAAAGAAAAGAGAGGTCTTAGCTATTGGTCTCATTTGTACTATTTTCTATATAGAGTATTACATCAGCTAGCGTCGGTTTCCTAACCTCTACATCATCCTTCAAATATGCCTGGATGTCTTCCTTTCTAACTAAGGACTTCTCGTTTCCTTTAGAGATGACCACAAAATTGTTCATAATAGCGTTGAAAGTCTCTTTATCTACTTCCCTTACTGTCCCTCCAACTAGCAGGAATATCCTTTCACAGACACTTTCTATATCGTCAACTTGGTGCGTGGTCATTAGCACTGTTGATGATCTTCCAAATTTTGATAGTATATCCCATATAACTCGCCTAGTCTGAAAGTCTATCCCGTTCGTAGGTTCATCTAATAACAAGACGGGCCTTTTTAACATTAATGCTAACAAAAGCGACAGTTTCCTTGTGTTCCCTTTACTGAGGTAAGGCACCTTAAAGTTTAAGTACTTTTCCAGACCGAGAAGCTTAATCAGTTCTAAAGTGTAACTCTTATCGGCCCCAGTAACTTTTAACGCAAAATCAACGTTTTCTTTTACAGTAGAAAAGGAGTCAAGGAACTCCCTATCCATGAGGACTGACATAGACTTTACTGCTTTGTCCCTCTCTTTCAATAACGAGTAACCATTTATTAAAACCTCTCCACTGTCAGCCTCCTCTTGTCCAGACAAAATCTTTATTAGTGTAGTCTTCCCGCTCCCGTTAGGACCAACAACACAATTAACTTTTTCAGATATAGAAAAGGTCACGTCTCTTAATACTTCAATTTTTGAGGAAGTAACGGGTAAGTCCTTTAGGAAGGGTACTTTAACACCCTTTAGGTCATACGATTTTGATACGTGAGAGCATTGTATCATCTGTATATACCCTCCATCATGGACTTACTTTTCCTTAATACCTTTATCGAATAAAGGAACAAGACTGTTGCTATAGGTATTATGTATAAAAATGACAAGACCACCTGGGTTTGTGGATTAAAAGAGTAGAACCAGAGCGAGTCTAGCTCTGAAGCTTTGTATCCTATAAGGTAATATCTAGCTAGGCTAATTGCTTGAGAGTAAGGTGAAATAAAAACGATAATCCTCTCATATTCAGGTAGGTACTGGATAGGGTAATATATCCCAGAAAAAACCATCAACACAGTTATAATGAGGGAAATTAAATAGGAAGCCCCACTAGCAACATTTATCTTTGAATAGATAATTATTCCTAGACAATACGAAATAGTTGTAATAATTAAAATTAAAATAAATGTTCCAAGAATGCTAGATAAGCTGAAGAGCAGTCCTTCATCACCTAAAATACTGCTTATCGATATTATGGTTGCAAAATTAATAACAGAAATTGCAGTATATATTAAAACGTTGGACAAAACGTAATATGC
Source organism: Candidatus Acidianus copahuensis (assembly GCF_000632495.1). Lineage (GTDB taxonomy): Archaea > Thermoproteota > Thermoprotei_A > Sulfolobales > Sulfolobaceae > Acidianus > Acidianus copahuensis. The sequence goes on from NZ_JFZT01000014.1 coordinate 32,425, forward strand.
CTCTAAGTTATACCCAGTTAACCTAAAAAATTTAATAATGCTTGAATTAAAGTCAATTAAAGATGTGAAAGAGTTGAATATGGGTAGGTTTAAGCTAAAGAGCACTACTAGCCCAGTCCCAAGATAGGTTAAGAATGAGGAGTGAAGGACTGATGGGGTTAAAATCCTATTAAAGGATATTCCTAAGGTGAACAACCAGAAAAAGGGCTGAATAAAATATATGATTAGTACAGTGTATGACGTAAAAGTCCTCTTGAAACTCCTATATATGATAGCCCAAAAGAGTTGGAAAAGGCGAATGCGAAAGATTTCTTTTTTCATTTATCTCTCCCCAAGTAAATTATATGAACTTTATTTCTAAATCTCTTCCTTTCTTCTGATGTGTTATTCAGCCATTTTAATTGCGTCATCAAGATCTTTCATCCCTCTATTTCAGTGTTACCAGAAGATGCACTCGTAGCAGCTGCTACAGCTATACATATTGCTTCGCTTAAACTCGTAAAACAACATTCACGGTCCGCACAACATTCAAGATACCCTTTGGCGTCTGTTACTGGCATTATATCACCCCACATTATCTCATTAGTACTATGTTATTAAATGAGACGAAAGTTTTGATCCCAAACTTAATTAAAGAACTGGAAATTTATATTTAGAAATATACTAATATCTTTAAGTTGTTAAATATTAAGACATTTTGATCTAGGTTAATAACATACAGTAACTATATATTTGCATTTCAAAATTAATGTTATAAGATATTCTTAGTCTTGATAATAACTTGAACTTTACCGCTTTGAAAATGGCTTATGAATTAGGATGTCGTGCATCTGTATAAATTAAATACAGAATCCTTTGAAGAGATTCACGATCAAAATTAATAAAAACTTTTGATATTCATGAATTTATGGAAGATCTGAGTGAGGTTATTGAGGTTGTCAAAGCTAGACTTAATCACCGCTTATACTTGTACCTTTCGATGATTTCAGTTGCTTTTGTAATTAATTCAATACTTCAGACTATGGTAATTAGGGTACCTGTTATCTCGTTTTATTCTAATTTGGTATTAGTCACGTTATTCGGTTACATAATAAGGAAATATAATCTCTATTATAAGAGACTGTGGGATTTTCTTGGAAAAAACGTCAGCTCAGACCGTGACTATAGGAGATTTATGACTTTATCTATCGTGTCAGTTATTCTTCTTATATTCAAGTTAATTATAACACCAGCTATTTTTCCAATATATCAGTTGATAGCTGAGGTATTAGCTGAGTTAATAGCGTTATTAATTATAATATTTTTCCTAATAAGATTCTATAAGTATGTAACTGACAGAAAAATCAAGATCTTGCTATACGTAATAATAGTTTTACTTGCACTTTTAGGTGACCTCTAATGACTAGCAATAACTCGATGAAGGTAAAGATCTTTGTGCTCGTCATATTATACGTCTACGGCGAAATAGGCTTCTCAGAACTATATGACATCATTAAGGAAAAGACTGACATCACTAAAGGTGGTCTTTATCACCACCTCGAGCAGATGAGTAAGGAAGGACTAATATCTTGTAGGAAAGCTGTTTTCTTTTCGGAGGGGCATAAGAGGAAGTGTAAGCTCACTGAAAAAGGATTAAAAGAACTACAAGAAATAAAGAAAATGGTAGATAAATTAGATAAGTCGTAGTACTAGAAATAACAAAGTTTTGTCCATATTATAACTCAAGATTTGTAGACCAAACTTTCATCATTTATTTTAGAAGGATGATCACATATGGATTTAAGGAGTGAAATCATGTTGAGGATGATGGGATTTATGAAGTCTATGAGAAGGGAATTATTAAAATGTGCATTAAGCGAAATTGTGATTATCCTTAATTGTAGGACTTTTCTATCCATAGTCGATTTCTAATGAATTTAAAATTGGTTATTGCAATTTTTCTTATTGTTTTTGGGGTGTTAGTATCTTTTTTGCCAGTAGGAGTATATTATTTTTCTGCGTACATCCACTTTACTCATAATTCATTAGAAAAAGGATCACAATTTGTTTATTCTGTGATCTGCACGCTGACAAATCACGTTAAAGTCGGTTATCTTGGATATCATCAATCAATTATTAATATGTCTGTAAATGTTACCCTTTTAGGGCATAACAAGGTTTTGATTCAAGTTTCTTTCCCACAGTCTTACCTTAATTCTACCTCTAAGTTAGTTCCACCAGAGTATATGAAATATTTTAAACCTTATAGTCAAGTAGTCAATATCTCTTCTCCAGCTGTACAATATTTCATAATAAACAAAACTGATGGTAAGCCAGATCAATCATTTCCACAATCTCTATTGGGAGAGTACTATATTTTGCCATATAGCCCAAAGGGGTTTTACGGATATTATGTTGTAGCAGCTTCTGGTAATTATAGCTATTTTTTTGATACTTTCGTAACAGTCCATAATTTCACTTTTTTGAAAGCAATAGATCCTCTACTTGTTAAAGGGGTTTGAGCTTTACGGACATTTATTGTCATGTCCGTAAAACCCTTGGGCTTCATCACGTTCTGAGCCGAAGCTCATCATCACGATCCGCCCCCTTAGCGGGATAACCCCACCCATAATCCTGAAGACCTTATCAAAGACCCCAGGGATGTGGGGAAACCCGCACATCCTTAGGAGGATATTTATACCCGCATTTATCTGCCTATCAATCCTCAACCCACACCTACATATGAAAACTTTACTTGCTCCTAAATTCGGGTCTACCCACCCACATCTGGAGCAAGATTTAGAAGTGAGGTATGGGTCTACTTCGATAACAAAAGAGTTATATTCTCCCGCTTTCTCTTTCAACACAGTGTGAAACAAACGCCAAGAAGTCCTAGAGATCTTCCTAGATAGAGACCTGCTAACATCATTAAACATTTTAACCTTGTTAAGCCTCTCGATCGCTATTATTGAATTTCTATGGTCATTCAGAAACTCGTGAACCTTCTTATACACGAGATCCTTGACCTTGTTCTTCTCTCTATGGGAATACTTCTCCTTGACTTTCTTCATGTTCTTCTGCTTCTTAGATGAGAGGGACTGTATCTTAGCCTTCTTATTACTCATACTCACCTTAAGTGTGAATATATCCTTAATGCTTTCGTGAACCTCCTTACCGTCAACTGTTACCCCATCAAGTGTGTAAAGGTTTGTGTCAAGACCAATAGCGTAGAGTGGTGTTGTCAACGGTAAATCCTTTTTAAACACCAGTATCACGCTGTCCTCCTTGAGTATTGGTTCGCTAACTTTCATGTCCTTCTTGTAAAACCAAGATTTTGAGAAGTCAACGTGTAAGTACTCCTTGTTTGCCACTAGCGTTATCCTTATCTTTTCACCATCAACCCTCATTAGTGTTGATTTAACCCTAACAAACCTTCTTGTTATCCTAGGCATTCTTATTTTGGCTTTTCCTTTTATTGCCCTCTTCCTCCAGATCTTCATGATGGAATATGCTGTCCTTATAGCACTATCAACCCAGTGTGAGGCGTACTTATTGTTTATTTCTTCAAGTTTGTCCCTCAGCTTTTTCTTGAACTCCTTGTCTTTTGGGATGGTTATCTTTACACGTACTCTCTTCTTTCCATTTTTGTTTAATTTTTCTATTCTTGTGTTTTCCCATATCTCTTGTAATGCTTTTCTTACCAGTGTTAGGTAGAAGTCTATGAATGGTTTGAGTCTTTCATCCTTTAATGGTAGTTTGTATGCTCTGATAATTTCCCTTTTTGGTAACTCGAATATTGTAGTCTTGTTATCACTCTTAACTATTGGCAATCTCATCTGCACACTTCTTCACCTTTTCGTATTTATGACTCCTCATTCCGTAAAGCTTACCTGAGAAAGAGACCATTATTGATATTAGGTCTTCTATTAACTCTTGTTCTGGGGTCTTGTCCTCATCCTCTAGCACTAAGAGTTCACATCCATGTGTTTTACAGACCTCTTCTATTATTTCGTTCCCAAATCTTACTAGTCTGTCCTTGTACATTATCACAACTTTTGATACTTCATTATTCAGTATCATTTTTAGTAGCTTCATGAAGTTTTTTCTCTTCATGTTTAACCCTGAATCTACATCAGTTAATATTATGTACTCTCTTACTCCTAGTTCTTCTGTTTTCTTCTTTAGCGCTTCAATCTGGTTTTTGAGGTCGTCTTTTTGTGTTTCTGATGATACTCTAGCGTATAATATTACTTCTCTCTTTCTTATCATCCCTACTAATCTCTCAACGTCCTCTTCTCTAAACCTCATCTGTCCTTTTGGTAGTCTTATCGGTTGTATGAGACCTTGGTCTATATACCTCTGTAATGTCCTATAAGAAATCCCTAGTCTTTCGCATACTTCTTTTGGCTTTAGCACAAATCAATAGTTGTCAATAATTGTATATAAATGTCACGGTTTTAGTGAAACTGCTCATAACGGCGTTATATGATTACTTGTATTAGTAAGTGTAATAAGATACGTTGAAATACATGGGTTAACGAAGTATGTAAAATTCCTTTAAATCAGTATGCTTAACAGTATTTATTTCTTAAATTCCGAGAGAAAATGATATCATACGTCACCTCTTTAGTATCCTCAATCTAAAATATATTAATAGGAAACCAATCAAGGAGATTCCTAGCGTTATAACCGCGAGTTCAAAATATGATATTAAATGTAGATCGTAGTAAGATGCGAGAAACTGACGTCCTCACCGCCCTAAAGGGCGATGGTTCTCTTCAGATGCGGTTCATCGGTTCCACCACTCTGGGGTCTCACAGACCCCTCATTGTGGTGGCTGTTGGGGTCGCCAGAAATCCCCCTACGCAATAAGTTTAAAACTGCAATAGAATCCCTATCAGCTTGAAAACCACACTTCTTACACTTAAAGAGTCTGTGTCCAACCTCAACCATTTCTTCACCGTCGTAAGGGCAATGAGTAGAAGTATAGTGTGGTGGTACAGTAACCACAGCTATACCGTGCTTAAACCCTTCCCAAGATATCCAAAACTGAAGAGTACGGTAAGCCATGTACTGGAACCTCTCCCTCCAAGACTTCTTCAGATCAGGCTGTCTCTCGTTCAGTCCGTTTAGATCCTCTAGTATAATTGTGTCCTTACCTAACCGTTTAGCGTAGTTTATAACCCTGATAGCTTCTTTTCTAGCCCAATCAACAAGATCATCGTGGATATTCTGGTACACAGCGACTATCC
>NZ_JFZT01000015.1 GCF_000632495.1 Candidatus Acidianus copahuensis
CACCGCCCTAAAGGGCGATGGTTCTCTTCAGATGCGGTTCATCGGTTCCACCACTCTGGGGTCTCACAGACCCCTCACTGTGGTGGCTGTTGGGGTCGCCAGAAATCCCCCTACGCAATAAGTTTAAAACTGCAATAGAATCCCTATCAGCTTGAAAACCACACTTCTTACACTTAAAGAGTCTGTGTCCAACCTCAACCATTTCTTCACCGTCGTAAGGGCAATGAGTAGAAGTATAGTGTGGTGGTACAGTAACCACAGCTATACCGTGCTTAAACCCTTCCCAAGATATCCAAAACTGAAGAGTACGGTAAGCCATGTACTGGAACCTCTCCCTCCAAGACTTCTTCAGATCAGGCTGTCTCTCGTTCAGTCCGTTTAGATCCTCTAGTATAATTGTGTCCTTACCTAACCGTTTAGCGTAGTTTATAACCCTGATAGCTTCTTTTCTAGCCCAATCAACAAGATCATCGTGGATATTCTGGTACACAGCGACTATCCTTAACAACACCCTCTTTAGAGACCTCCAAGATGGATACTTCTTTTGTAAAGCTGACACGTACTCCCTCTTGTTTATTAAATACTCAACGGGTGTTTCATCCCTCCTCTCGTGTTTTCCATCACCGTATACAGTTTCCTTAACGTTAATATCAACTGCGATAGCGTTGCTCGAGGGTGTTGGTAACTCAACCTCTTTCTTAAACGTAACGTGCAAGTAGTATTCATCACCTTGTTTCATTAGTCTAGCTTCCCCTCTCTTCCATTCCTTAACCTCATCAAAAGTCTTTGAATACCCTTCAACAATTAACTTACCATAAGACGAGGTCTCAACATACTCCTTGTTTACCTCTTTGATATCGTCGATCTTCAACCACAAAACGTCTTTCCTTAACCTAGGTTCTCTACCTTTGTTTGGGTTGTTCATCCAGCTCTTCGCTATTGCTATTGCTTGTCTTAAACAAGCTATAGCTTGGTAAGAGGTAAAACCAAACTTCTCCCTTAACTCCTTGTACCACACTTGTTGTACTTTGTTTAATGAGATTGTGTACTCCCCATTTCTTTTAGTCCAAACTGCTTTATGTATTAACCACTTTAAAACTAGGTTTGTCGCGGTCTTCCATTTTGAGAAGTTGATGTCCTCCTCTGGGCTAACCTTTAGGATTATTGTCCTGGTTAGTACCCCTTCATCGGAGGACATATAAGATACTATATAACTCAGAGTTTTTAAAAAATAACCCCTCCTTAAAAGGCGAGGCTTGAGTAGTTGTCAACAATGAATCCCACTAACCCTATTAGGAAGTACTCCTTTTTCCTCTCTACAAAGTATAAAACAGAGGCGACTCCCCAAGCGGTATGGGCTAAGAGCGAACCCAATCTGTCCATAAAATGATAAATGTCATAGGTGACAGGAATGTTAACTTTTTCAGATATCATAACTTGTAGAGGGTGAGGTAACGTAGGGAAAATTAAAAGGGTTATTATACCTTCCATCAATGAAATAGCTCCTACTAGAATACCATTTTCAGCAAAAGCTAAGGAAATCCCATAACCCATGGCATCCCTTACCGTTATCTTTTTGTAAAGGGACACGAAGAGGAATGCAAAACCTACTTCAAATAAAAGGGTTTGCGTACCGTAATACGCCCCAATAATATAAGGTGGGTAAGATAAGATGAGTTTAGCTGTAAAAAACTGTACGACAACTTTTCCGATTATTGCAACAAAATAGGCCAATAGTCCAAGTCCGAGTATACTCAATCTAACCCTAACTAGAAAGAGGGGAATTATACCTACTACAAGGCTTATGAGAGGGAAAATTACAAGGGCGTTGTAGTAGTCGAATGGGTAGTACATATAGTACATTAAACTGTGTTCAAATTAAATACTTACTTACCTCCTTCTAGTTTTTAACAATCTAAAAATATTGCTAGTGGATTAAGCAATTTACAAAAATTCACGTATACAAACTCCGGCATTAGAAAAGAGAGCCCTCCGGTTTGTATAGCGTTATCTATCTCGCGTCCTTTAGACTAGATCAAAAGTTGGAGTTTTAATAAAAGAAAGATTAATCTACTTAGCTAAAGAGGAGATAAAGATATATATACGTAGGATGTAATGTCTCATTTATGCACATATTTAGGATTGCTAACCCGTCATTATTTAGTGGTGGTGGTGAAGCTAGGAGTTATTATGTGCTAAGATACTTCTCAAGAAAAGCAAAAGTCACCCTCGTACCTCCCCTATCTGCTCTCTGTGGAAAAGATGTAGAGGCAATACTTAAGGACATAAAGACCCTAAATGTAAGTGTGCCAGAGAAGGTGCCAGAACTGTCTAAGGACTGTAGTACATATCCTAAAACCCCCTCAAGGTTTTGAAAATAGAGACGGACTACTATTCGAACTTCGTGGAAGAAGCAAAAGAGGCTGACATTATCTTTTCTGATCATGAAGGTTACGCTTTAATAAGGGTTATGTCTCTGTTAAAGGAGAAAACTGGTGTGAAGAACGTAGCCCTCATACAAGCAAGTAACTTGAAATCGGTTAATAGCTTAAGGATGATATCTAAGATAAGGGGTCTAGACTACTTATCTCTTCTCAAGTACTTGAGGAATAAGTACACTGATAGCGTTTTTAGGAAGTACTCGAAAGACATTGACCTTGTACTAGGGGTCTCAAAGGCTAGCATAGACGACTTTATGGGAAACGGACTCGTTAGGGGGTATACTCCATGGAAAGTCCTTAAGCCCTCTAACGCCTTTGACGAATCTCTGCTAAAATATTCAACGCTGAATAAGGAAGACTACGCTGTGTTCTTTGCCAGGTTAATACCAGAAAAAGGGTTATTCGAGATACCTAAGATATGGAAGAAGGTAAGGGAAAAGGTACCTAACGCTAAACTCGTCGTACTAGGAAAGTTCTTTAACGATAAGTTCAAGAGGAGGTTCATGTCACTTATAGATGATCTGGGCATAGAGTATAGGGGCTTCGTGAGTAAAGAAGAACTTTACAAGACCGTAGCCAAGGCTAAAGTAATCGTGTATCCTACCCACTTTGACGCTTTTCCTTTGGCTACTCTAGAGTCGCTAGCACTTAAGACTCCAGTAGTCTCTTACGATATACCTAGTATTAGAGAAACATTCGGGAGCCTAAAAGTCGTGAAGTTTGTCAGGGAGTTCGACGTTGAGAGAATGGCAGAGAAAACCGTAGAAGTCCTAAGGGCAAAGGACTACAGCGATTGGTTTGATGATGAGTATGAAAAGTTCATAGACTTTCATAAGTCGTGGAAAAAGGTCGCTGATGCTGAGTATAACGCTTTAAAGGAGTTTTTAGACTCAGTAAAGCCCTCTTTTTAAAATAGAATTCAGACCTTGGAAAACAAGCAAAGATTATTAGGTATTAATAAACTTTTAGAATTTAATGTCGTTCGAAAACATACCCTTACTTGATAAGATAAAAACATTCCTAGTAACTTCATCAGGTTTCTTGCTTGATGGTTATAACTTGAGCGTTATCTCCTTCGCTTCAACGATAATTCGTGAACAACTAAACTTAACACCATTTGAATAAGGACTCCTCCTATCAGCTTCATTAATGGGGTCATGAGACTGTTTCTGATTCTAGGGTAGCAAAAGGTTTTTATATGTGTTTTAGATAAACTGTGTCACGAGTCCCATACTGATACTGTGCATTGTACAAAGGTGTGGGATTATGTCTAGAGGGTTCCGTGTCGTTGAGCTCGATGCCCTATGATCCTGCACTGGAGGTAGCTGTGCTATTGATGAAGGTGTGGGTGAGGAGTAAGTCCCTAGAGGATACCTTAAAACACACTAAATGACCGGAAGGTACTCTCTAGGGACAAATGGGTCCTCTATTTTCCCACTATGGTTAAAGAGTTGGGTTTCTCAGAGTCCCTAGTTGTTTTTACTACTACATCCTTAATTTCATTAGTTTGGCTGTCTTGTTGAGCAAAGAGACAACTAAGAAACCATTAGAGGAGATATCAACAGGTTTAAAAGACGTTATTAGGTCAGCTAAATAATTTTTTATTTAAGTAAAATCTCTCAAAGTCTCCCAAGAACTTCTCTATGTCAAGTCCCCCAATCTGGCTCTTATACTCAAGCACCGCTTCTCTCTTCCTAACCTTGTAACGTAAAATATCTATCTTTACCTCCTCATACTCACTAGGAATCTCCTCTCCCCAAATTATGTAAAAATAAGACGGGGGAACAATTCCGAAATTACCTCTCCTATGTTAGAATGGTCTATATGCTTATCCGTTGGGATTGGAGAGAACACAAAATTAGGCTTAAACTCATCAATGATCTTAGATAGAGAATGTTTAATCTTTTCTTTATTATCCTTAACCCTAGTATCCTCAAAATCTAAAAAGAGAAACTGTGTTACTCCTAGTTTCTTAAAAGCCCTTAAACTCTCCTCTTTCCTAATCCTCACTAGTTCCTCAGTCCCCTTTAATTCCTTAATTGATGCACCATATCTACCGTCCGTAACTATTACTACCTTCACTTTGCCTCCAGCTTCTAAAAACTTCATTATTGAACCTCCACAGCAAAGAGTTTCGTCATCTGGATGAGGTGCTATTACTAGAACATTCATATACAAGTATAATTTAACTAAGGATTTAAAAGATATGGTTTATATGTCATCTGAAAACGGTGAAGAAATGACACCTATAACAAGTTCAAACATCATCCTTAAAGTTACGTAGAAGTGTTATTCACTTTTGACCGTGACATCTGTGAGGTTAAGACAATGTTATCAAGCTTTTGGCTGTGATTCTGGTTTTTGTTGGTTTTTATTAATAAGTTCTTGTCTTAGTCTGAGTAACTTCTTCAACGCTTTAGACTTTTCGTATCTCCAGTCTACATTGATAGAGACTTTTAATCTTACAAGCACTATTACGTGATCCTTGTCGCTCTGCTCGTTTATAAAAGGGCCTTCAGTGATGTTGAAGTCCCTTAGTTCTTCCCTTACTAATTCCTCCAGACTGTTTATGTCCACTGCTGAGAGTGGAAATTCAACCCTAACGTTAAAGATTTGCTCTTCAGAGTACTTAGACGTGTATTCCAGTATCGACGAGTTGAGTAACACTATATTTGGCACCCTCAATTCCCTTAAACTTTCCAATATTACCCTTGAATAAAATAAATCTATATCTACTACTGTTCCCTTATAGCCATGTTCTATGAAGTCAGCTGAGAAGTACTTATATCCAGGGGACTGGGCTGGTAGGAAGGGTATCTGGGTCGAGATAATCCTTACCTTGTCACCTACACCGATATAACCAGTCAGCATAATTAGTAAACCTGCGAAGAAGTTTGCTAGTACTGGTTGAAGAGCTAGACCTATAATGAGTCCAGTGAAAGTGCTTTCTGCTATCAATGTAGAAGAGCTAATTCCAAGTGGTATTAACACAAACAATATTACAACTATGTAACCAAGGTACTTTAAAGAGTTCGCTATAGCAATAGCCCTATTTCCGACTTGATTCTGTATTATTATCCTTATTACGTCAGCGATAGAAGATACTATCCATAACCCAATTATAACGTATGTTGCTACTTGAACATAGTACAAAACTGAGGTAGTTGTAGAAGTGCTCTTTAAACCTAAGGAATGTAGTATCAACGGAACGGTATAAAAAATAGCTACTGCAATTCCTAAGATCAACAACGGTACAATGACTCTGATGCCTATTCTCATAACTAAGTTAATTAAATACCAAATATAAAAATGATAAAGACGTAAGTTTGCTTCGACGATAACCTAGTTCTGTCCCTGTTTTTACAAAAAGGACTAGTGGAATAGGTATATCTCTTCCTTATATTCTGTATCTTTTTATCAGCTCTTAACGTAGAGGATCTATTACGATAACCGTGTGTAGGGGAATTGTAATAACCTAGCTCATGAAGTTTATACGCCACTGGGCAAATCTTGACCTATGACGAGAAGGCGGAACAAACAGCATAAGGAAATACAGCTTAATCAACTTTTAGTATGAGGCGAAAAAGCTTAATATTCGTCATAATTAACACTCCGCAAGGATGAACGAAATATTCATCGCATTGTTTGACATAGCACTATTCATTTTTGTAGCCGAAGTGATCAAGTCCATATTTGCTAAGTTTAAGCTTCCATATATAGTGGGTGAGATAGTAGCCGGTATGTTAGTTGGCCCTTACTCTCTCGGATTGCTTGTTAATAACATAGTGGGTTTTCCCGTAATTGCAATAAGCAATTACATAGTTTTTATGTCAGAGTTTTCCATAATTTTACTCATTTTTGCTTCGGGTCTAGAGCATGGTCTGACAACGATAAGGTCTAGCGGAGTGTATGGAGTCTTCGGTGCCATTTCCGGAGCCCTCCTACCTTTTTAGTATCATACTTTATCTACCTACCAAGGTTTGGTACAGACTCCTCTACTCCTTATAGGTGTCGCTATGGGAGCTACTAGCCTAGCGGCTATAGCCTCAGTTATAGAGGAAATGAGACTGAAGGGGAGAAGTGTTAACTACATTTTTTCCACCTCTACAGCAGATGATGTAGTAGACCTCATACTCCTCTCTGTAGCCTTAGTCGTTATTGGAGGAAATACTCTTAGTGTAGAGTCCGTTACTTTGAGGGTAACGCAGTTGGTTCTGATTTTAATAGTAGTTTTTGTAATTACTATTATGCTAGTTCCTAGGTTTGCTAATAAGTTAGGCGAAAAATACGTAGAAGAGTTTCCATTTGTTGTGTTATTTGGACTTACATTGATCATGGTATATCTGGGTTTCTCCCCGATTATCTCGGCATTTATTGCTGGTGTCTCCCTCTCTACGTCAGTCAAGAGCGAGAAAATAAGGGAAATAAGCGCTGTTCTTTTGAACGTCTTCGGTTCCATATTCTTTGTTACAGTTGGGGCTGAAACTGACCTAGAGACCTTAAACCTTAATGTAATAATGCTCTCTGTTGAACTTACAGTGATTGCATTTGCGTTTAAGTTCTTAGGCGTCTTCCCATTTGCTTTAGCTTATACTAGAGACCTTAGACAGTCGACCTTAATAGGTATCGGTATGGTTCCAAGGGGAGAAACTGGGTTAGTAGTAGCATCCATAGGACAGTCAATAAACGCCTTTTCCTCAACTGATTTTGAGGGGATTGTAGTTATGTCCTTACTACACTTATAGGATCTATTCTTTTTAGGTATTTGTCTCATAAATGGGCTAGTTTCTTAATCTAACTTAGGATATTACTGGGTTCTCTACTCGTGGTCATAAAAAAGATGGCAACGAGTAGGAAAAAGGGAAAAAAAGAGAAATTACCTTATTTGCACTTAGTCGCTGCTGTCTCCAGAGTCTCCGTTATGGTGTGAGATATGCATGTGGACTAGGAGTTCTGCATAAGTTCCTTGACTTATCTACGAGTAAGTAGTATAACTCACAGAGATTGTGACGTTATAGGTGCCAGATGGGAAATTGATATATATACGGTCTTGTCCATCCACGGGATATATGTAGTAGGTATTACCATTGATAGTTACAGCCAATGTCAAGTTGGAGAAAACCTCATCTAAGTTTTCACCATCAACTGCTAGGCGATAGGTCTCTCCTTGAAATATATTAACAGTTTCATGAAACGCTGAGCTTCCAGTAGAATTCTGTGTGATGTTATTGAAAGTATTACCTTAATAGAACTGTAGAATTATGGGCTGATTCATCACCATTATCTGGGCCGTTATCGTCATAAGAATAGTTGCTGGAGTGGTTTGGGCTATTATCGTTGTACTTAATAGAGTGTTAGTTGGAATGTTGTGAATTTGGAGGTAGCTGTATCGCATTAGATTGCATAGAAAAAGGAGACGAAGCTTTATGCGTAATGTTCACTAACCGGCTAGACACACCTTCTACAAATGTGGCGGTTAAGACTAGAGCTATTAGTCCTAGTATTAGTCTTTTCACTGATTAGAACTGGGCGTCTCTATCATTTAAGGCACACGTTCCGAGGCCAATATGAAATGACTGAAATATGTAAAAAATTAATGAAGATAGATAATTCTGAAAATATTAACAGAAAATAGTTATAAATAATATAAACTATCACTATATAGTTGTATGATGAGTAATTTCCTAAATGTTGCACAATTAATCTAATTTTTTACGATTTAAGTCGTTATTTATAGAAATATTGCAATATACTTAGATGACAACTACAATTCGTTCTTAGTAATCGTTAACGGTTCCATTCAGGTAATGAAAGTCCTACGTAAATTACGACCTCTTATTTGATTTTAGATCTCTCAATTTCTAATTTAAAGTTTAAGCTAATGGGGATAAGCAATGGGAGTGTATAATGGGGATTAAGTCTAACAACTAGTTTTCCTCACTTTATGTCCTCTTATATTTCGATGACGGGCGGACAGTACTCCTCTCCCTAAACCATACAGCTGAGAATGTAACTTTAGACCATCACGAGATAGAAGTAGTAGGTTTCATATACGGCTCATCGTATGAAAACCTAACCCCTGACCAAATATTCTCTGACCTAGGGCTCTACCATGTGTATGTTGGTCCTACTAACATCGATGACTAGGACAATCTCACATCCTTAAAGAAAAGGTAAAACATTATAGTAGCTATGAGATACAACGATCCCGTTATGAAAAAAGGTAGATAAAAGTCTCTTAAGGTGAGTAAGTATCCGGTCAGATAGGGGCCTAAGGACCTTGGTATAGAGTCCAACAACTGTAAGAGGCTACTAGCTCTCCCTCTTTCTTCCTCCCTAACCATATTCATCACAAACGAGCTCATCAATGGACCAGTCATATTCATCATCACATTTCTTCCTATATAGAGTAAGCCTGCAATTAAGAAATTTGGCGCAAAAGGGATAGTAAACAGTAAAACTATGGCTATTAAATGGGTTATAAAGATAGCCCTAATTTTACCTAATAGTCTCCCAAGCTTAGGTGACATTAATGACCCCAGAGCTAAGGTAAATTGTGATGTAGTATAAAAGGGAGAAAGGGATGAAGCAGAAACTCCAAACCTTAGGTTGAACCATAAGGACAGCATGGGCAATAATATACCTGCGCCTAGACCTATAATGGACTCTGTAGAGAGCTTGCCTATTAGCCTTAACGAGGATATATTTAGCCTCACTTTTCCGGAACCCCTATACTTTTCTTTTACCGGGAATAACATAACAGTTGATGCTGTTGCGATAAAGACGTCTATTAGAATAATCTCCTTATATGATAGGAACAATGGTAAGAGGGAACCTAGCATGGAGAAACCGGTTTGTAGCGACGATCTGTAAGCAAATAGATTGTCTATTTTCTCTGACCTCTCACTAATTAAGGCTGAGATAAGCCCGTAACCTCCTTGAGTTGAAAGCAAATATGGTAGGGGAGAGGATATGAGTAGGAATAAGGACACTGAATTTATTCCCCTAGATAATATAGCGAATTTCTTCCTTCCGTAAGCATCACCTAATACTGCCCAGAATAATGACAACAAAGACCCCAAGAGAACAGAGCCACCTAAAAGGATACCAATCTCAACGGGGGTAAGACCTAGAGACTTAAAGTATAGTGGTATTATGAGGATATTAGCCCCCCAAATTATTCCAGATACTGAAGAAGAGAGTATCAGCAGGAAGCTTTCCTTATCCATAGTGGAAAATACCTTGATAGATAAAAAGAGTTTTCCCCAACTTACTAAGTTATTCAATCAGATTACATTCTTTTGAGGATGATGGAGAATTCTTATTTCATAGTCTTAAAAGGTGGTGTTTTGCGTACGTTTTACGGTACGAAATGGGGAATGAGGTTAATGAAAGTTCCTAGGTCAAAAAATGATATAAACAAGAGGCCGAAAATTTTTTAACATTTCAAACTATTTTAGGTTTCAAAAGCTAAGTTTATTATCATTAAATCTATAATTTTAAAAATGTTTCAACTCAATTCTACAAAGCGAGTTCTTTCGGAAAACGAAGCGATTGCCTTTGGGCTTTAAGCGCAGGAGTAGAAATAGTCACTGGCTACCCAGGAACGCCATCAACAGAGGTAATAGCGACCTCAAGGAAATACATATATGCTGAGTGGATCACGAATAAGAAAGAGGAATTTGGGACAGCCTATGGTGCATTTATAAACGGAGATTTTGGCCTCACAGCAATGAAACATGTAGGTCTTAATGTAGCCTCAGACCTCTTGAGAGCACCTCTTATACTGGAGTAAAAGGTGCCCTTATTATAGTTACTGTCGGCGATCCCTCTATGTGGAGTTCTTTGTAGATTTCAGCGAAGCAAGGTTAAATCAAGTAAGGTTAAGGGGTAAAGATGTCTCGTCAGACTCCTATTGCTATCCTTAGCGTAATAACCATAGGTCTTCTTGAAGGGATTGACCCTTATAAGAGACTCCTTTTTTCTTATTACTTTTTTAAGTTTAGAAAAGCGATGAACTCTCTTAGCTCCTCTTATTATCACTATATGTTACTATTCCTTAAGTCTTACTTTATCGGTTACCTTGATACTACGCTATTAATTTGTTAAGACAGTTATGACATACTTCCTAATATTGCACCTCTTACTAAAACTGTTCTTAAGCAAGATATTACATTACTCTGGTAACATGAAACCGAACCTTATGAATGTGATAAAATAGTCACTCGTAAACTATGTAATTCAGACGGAGTCCATCCCAGTTTTCTACCTTTTTATCTTCCTTAAGTTTTATAGTATTTTGATTCTCTTCCTTTGTGAGATCAAGGAATCGGGCTCAACGGCACGGATCCCTCTAGACATCACCCCACACCAATGCACAGCATCACTGTGGGATTCATCACAAAAAATTTCTTAAAACATATCTAAAAACCTTTAGCTACCCTAGAATCAGAAACAGTTTCACGACCCCACACTTAGAACATGTAATAGAAGTATAAGCTAGGTTAACCTTAACTACTTCAACACCTAATCCTCAGCTCAATCGTAACCTCTAGTAATACACTCTTAAACCCGGTTTGGTAAGTCCTATTCCTCAACTCCTTTTGATTAGTCCTCTTAATCATTAGGGATGTAATAATTTATGTCAAGGGGATAACTATTTCATCTTTCTTCATTTCTGTCCCTTAACTATTACATCCCTTAACCATTAAAACTTTTATAAAATAACAAAAATTGGATAAATATTATACAAACAAAATTGTTAGTTACACGGGATAAGTAGGAGAAAGAATAATAAAAAAGAAGAAACACCTCCTACAGGCTTAAGATCCTTATCATTTAATCATTCACGGGTTAAGGCAATACCAAAAAATTTTATTTATAGTATACTAAAAAATTCAGAACTTATTTATAATAAATTAGAAATTTTTAAGAGGCTCGAGATGTTTATTAAAGATGTATTAAGGGACTTCTAACCCTGTGATGTAATAGTACTTCTCATTTCCAAACTCCTTTATTATCCTAATAGAAGGTTCTAGTGAAATTTCTTGCTTTAAAGTTGGAAACACTTTCTCTTCTTCCCCCTTGTTATGATCTAAAACTGTTTTAATATATCTCTCTATCCAATCCATTCTTCTATCTTTTAAAATTCCATCACCGTATTTTTTAATTAGTAAATGATCATGGGAATATGGATCGACAATCTTCTTTTCGACTAGAGGAAATACTACAATATCCTCAACTTTTGCGTGTGAGTTAACAACGAAATCGTGAAGTTTTTCAAATTCGTTCAACTTTTCCTCATCCTTTAACTTTAGGATTAATGGGAGTCTTATCCTTAATACTGCATGTTCAAAAAGTAGTAAACGAGTAGTATCATTTACAATTTGAGTTATTTTTGTCACGAAATACATAAGCTTTCAATTCCTCCAAGGATTATAATTGAATATTTTATTTCCTCCTCACCTTTCTCTTTAGACCTCTAATATTTAACCTTTTTTAACCGTCCTAGACTGCATCATAAGACTAAATTTGTGAGAAATTGTCCGACTAAAGGTCTATGCAATATCCCATATTAAGATTTAATAACATATTGAGGGACCGTTTATTTATACCTATATAAGTTACTTATATGGGTAATTGAAAGATATTTGATCCTTATCCAATAGAGGACGAAAAGGACTTCTTTGATAATGATCAAGTATTAGATGAAATAGCCAAGCTAATAAAGGGGAAATTCCGGCAACTGCTTGTTGGTTCTAAAAGGAATGGCGAGACATCTATTCTTAGAACTTTATAGATAGTATAGCTAAGTCACAATAAATCATTAGGTTTTAAGATTTCTAATCATTTCACATGCTATCACCTCTCTTTACGTTTAATTTATACTAGATAAGGTTATATATTACTAATTTGAAAAGTAAATTGATGGATAGGGTTAAGGTAACAAGAAATTACCAAGTTACAATACCCTCGTGGGTGAGGGAGAGGTTATCGATTAAAGAGAGTGATGTATTAGAAGTAGAGCTGAGGGGGATGAAATAGTTTTTAAGAAACCTAAGGCAGAGAGACCTAGGCTTAAATTAGGGAGGAAGTTAACTTTAGAAGATATCGAAAGGGCTATGGAAAGTGGATTTAATGAAAGCGATCGTTGAAACTAATGTAATAATCTTTGGTTCGATTTAAGATTTTGAGTATCATAAGGAAGCGTCTGAGCTCTTAAATAAACTAAGTAGTTGGGTAATTCTAGACATAGTTGTTCATGAACTAGTTTGGTTCTTTAGGGGAGTAAACATTTCGTTTTATTAGACTATACATACCTCTCCAGTAACATTAATAACCCTAAGGCTGAAATTTCTTGTAGCTCTAGGGATGATATAATTGATGCTATCAATATTCTACGTAAAGAGGACTTGTCTCTAGGTGGGTATAATGATATTGTAATAACGGTTCAGGCTCTGCGCAGAAAACTGCCCATATCAACTTTTGATAAAAAGTTACAGAGTATATCAAGAAAGTATGGTGTTATAACGTTATAAACTGTTCAGTGATCATTGCCGTTGTCAGCAGTTTCGCTTAAATCTGTTATATATTTTATGACTTTTCCAGAGTGTAGACAAATTATGTTGAACTATTTAATTCTGGCGTAATTTACGTCCTTTATTAAGGTTTTTATTAATAATTAATTACATTCCCAATGCACTTTGAGCAGTCTAGTTTAAATATACGTGTTAACTATTGAATTTCATGGCAGAGCATCATTGTTTTCATTACTAGAGGAAAAGGAGTTAGAAGTTACTTCTATAGAATCTAAATGCGACAAAATTACATCAGTTATTGAAGACATTTGGACGAAATTAAGGATGAAGCAATTAATAGGAATATCTTAATTCTTAAGATAAACCTCATTTCAAACAAAAATCCTAGCTTGTCAGAACCGTTAAAACGTCAACACTACAAGAAGACATAAAAACATAAACTGAGTTTATATGAATGTGTGGCTAAAAGTAAAAAACTTGGGACCTATAGAGGAATTTGATGGAGACATAAAAGACCTAACAATAGTCGTTGGTCCAAACAACAGTGGCAAGACATTCTTCTCTATCTCGTTCTTCCTTTTAACAACATTAGGAGCTCCTTTCCCTTACGAAGGAGTTAAGGTTCACCTGAAGAATGGTGAGGTAACCATAAATGAGGACTTGACAGATGTAACGTCTAAAATATTAAAGGCACTTATAACATCCTACTTTGGAATAGACGAGGTAAAAAAGCTGATAAGTTGGGGAGAAAAAGAGTCAGATATAATCTTCAATAACTTGTCAATAAAGATATATGAGGATAACACTGTTAAAGTAGAGCACCCTAGCGAGCAAAAACCTAAAGTTAAGTTTAAGAGAGTTGAGGGTATAACGAGCCCGATGTATAATTTTGTCGGAGATGACGTTATTGAGACGGTCTCACCTACAGATGAAGTTGACGTAGAGTTACCACTTTATGTTTTTTACTATGACCTTGTGAAGGAATACTTCCCCTCAGTTTACTTGCCTGCTGAAAGGGTTACTTTAGCTACTTTTACAGAACCATTACTTAACTATATAACTAACCCACTTTACCTCCCTCCGTTCGTTAAGCCCATAATCCATAATTTTCTTTTCGTGTTAGCTCAAGAAGTAAATTCCCAAGTTCTAGATAACTTCTCCTTCTCCTATAACAGCAAAACTAAAAGAGTTGGTTATAGTTATAATGGTAAGAGGGTGCCATTGGTCTCTACCGGTACTTCTCAAGTAGCTTATATTGAATTAAGTGGAGGAAATGAAGATATAAAGAGCATGGTAATAGAGGAGCCAGAAATCAATTTGCACGCAAACGCTCAGGTGAAAATGGCTAAATACTTACTCTCACTTCTTGGAAAGAAAAGGCTCTTCATAACTACCCATAGTGAGATCATACCAATTATAATTGCAAGAGAAGCTACCAAGAGAGGTCTTAAAGAGAAGGTCTCGATATATGAGATGAGAGAGAGCAATAAGGGTAGATATAAGAACGTGAAGATTAACATATATGATGATGGTACGACTGATGTCTTGAAGACTACTTCAGAAGAGGTGTTCAATGCACTTGAAGAGTATATATCTTAATGAAGGCGGAATTGTATGTATTAAGTTTGATGTGTTATGCGAAATGGGAGGACCTGATGCGTTGTGTATAGGGGATAAAAAGATTACGATTGCAGAATTTAAAAACAATCTAGATATCACACATATGAAAAAGGGGCTCAGTCAGATCTGGAAGGTGATTAAGTCTATTAAAGGTTACGTTGGTGATAAGGAATTGCGATGCTACTTTGTATTTAATGATAGCAACCCTTTTTTTAAAGAAGACGAAGAGATAATCAGACTAGAGACCGAAATAAAATATTACTCTAAATACGAAAGGAAGAATATAAATGAACTAGACGAACCGCTCAGAGCCCTTTTAATCCAGTGGCAGTGATTATAACCGACTTTACCTTCAGTTATGTTCAGCTTTACTTAGCAGCTTGCATCTAGGAGTCCATTTTTAATGTTTAGCGCATGTATTTTAGTCCTCTAAGCTCTCCCAAAATCCCCCCGGAGGTTAGCGTGGCGTCCATTTCACAACTATTTATCATCTATTCCTCAGCACCTTAACCACTTTACTCGCAAAAAAGGAGTACCCTTACATCTATTGTTACATACTTAAAGACGTTCTATACTGGTGAAGTTTGCTCATGATAATCTTAACGTATTATTTTTCACAAGATTTTCATATAAGAAAAAAGGAGGAGGGAGAGAGAACTAACTCCCACTTTTACAATCGCACAGACACAGAGAAAGAACTCCTTTTAAACCTCACTTCATACTCTATCATGTTATCAATAGAAATCCCAGTGACTCACGGTAAATACGTCAAAACAGTATTGGACTCGATCTTTTCGCAGAAAGACGATTTCGAGGTAATAGTAGTTACATCTAGCAAAAATTTTGATAGATATTATACAAACAAAATTCTTGGATACACACTGAGATTTGAAGGCAGTATATAATGCTAATACTTCAACCGCCTCGCTGAAAAAGTAGAGAAGTATTTATTTCCTTATATATAACTTAAGTTAAAGAAAAAGTAGTTTCTCTTTTTATTCCAAATATAATGTACATTATTACTTACCTGACTTTTAGAACCTTTTTAACATTAAGATAAAGTTTTAATTTTAATGTTAAAGCTATTATACGAAAATAAATATGAAACGAGTTATTAGTAGAGTAAAAATGATTAAGTCTAGAAATGGTAGAGAATTAGTCTATAATCATCTACTAAGAAAATGGTAGAAAGAATGTTCTGGCGACATATTTCTCCACCAATTGTCTTTTACTCCAGAGTAGCTAATACATTTACAGATCCAAATGAAATACTAAAGTTAATAAACTTAAGTGCTTCAGATATTTCATATTTGGCAGAAGAATATAAAAAGGTAAAGAGTGTTCTTGAAGAGAGATATAAAGAAGTAAAACTATCTTATCCAGCTAACTTTGCTGTTGCAGAAGGTTCTTCGTATTTGATCTATTCCTTAATTCGTGCTTTTAAGCCTGATATTGTTGTAGAAAGTGGAGTCGCAAATGGACATTCAACTTTTTTATACTAAATGCTCTGAAGGCTAACGGAAAGGGAAGGCTAATAAGTATCGATATTTCACCAAATGTAGGGGCCTTACTGAGGGAAGAGGACAAAGAGAATTGGGAGCTAAGCAGTGGGTTGTCCTCTTTTTGTCATCTCAGTGAGCTCTTTTACTTCATTTTCCCTATCGTATGGTTCTTCAACCGGCTTCCCAAAGACAAATTTCACAGGTACCTGTGAATCATAGGTACCTGTGAATTAAAAAGTTTTAATACTCATGCCCTTCAAAGAGGCTCATCACCTAATTGAGACTATTAAATTGAGTTCTACGATTATTATAGCGTGGAGTTCAAAGATCTGTGGATTTAGAAGTACATGAAGGAGGGCTTTCAACGGTCAGTAGCTAGGCTCTTGCTAGAATCCTCAAACATTTCAACCTTATCAAGCTTCTCTATTGCAATAGATGATTTGATATATATGGATAGTGTGTAGAGTATATTTCTCTAATAGTTCTGGTAGATCGTAATCAACGTGTTTATTAAGGTTCTACCCTTACATGGAAAAGCTTGTTATAACTTGTAGGTCTGTGATGTAGTATTATAAGGAATCAAGAAGTTCGTGAGGTCACCTTAGCTCGTAACATTCGTTTGCATCTAAGTTCTCGACTTAAGAGACATGAGCTAGCAAGATAAACTTTTAAAGAGTATGAAACGCTACTCAACAAGTGGAAACTGCCATTTACTTTGATGATAAAGTGAGTGACTCGGAATTTACGCGTTTTAGCAAGGAGGTTGTAGAGAATTTAGCTAGGAAATATAACATTAAAGTGCTAGATTACGATACTATTTCAGATTTCTTGAGGGACGGTAATGAAAAAGCACTGATTTTTGCACAAGATGTCATACCATACACTGCATATAACAACTCCTATCTTAAGCTATTTGACAAGAAGGAGAGCTTGATATATAACTTTATCAAAGAGGGTGGTATAGTCACTTGGATAGGTGACGTACCTTTCTTTTATAGGGTTAAATGTATCAGTGTAAAGGAAGAAATAGGAAAACTGAAGGAATCATTCTCGCAACAAATTAGGTTGATGAACCCAATTAACTCCTCCTTTTACGAAATAAGGTTAAACCTAAAGAAAGTTGGTGATAAGATATGCTATCGTGATATTATTTATGACAGACACATAGATATTGAAGAAGGTAAAGTCAACATATATTACAGATCAGTAAGAGAGAAGATCTTAGACCTATTCTCTTTATTAGACATATGCTATCTGAACGAAAAGGCAAAGGCTAATTTGACTATTGTAGGGAAAATGTTAAAGTATAAAGGTAATGAAGTTCTGAGACCCGTACGTTTAAGTGGGAACATTATACCGTTAAACGTAGCTAGGTTATACTCTGGTACATGTGTAGGTGACTTCACTGGCTCATGGATAAAACAGATAGGGGATGGTTATTTTATTAGACTTTATGATTACGGGGAAGCCGACCTAGAGAACAGTATTCAAGTAACGCTTGAGGTAGAAAATGTCCCTAAACAAGTTGTCTAGGTTTAGTTACATGGCAACTTCTACATGCCCAAACTTTATTGACCTTTTAGACTACCTTAAAGAGCGGTTAAAGATAGAAGATGAAAGAGTGATTTTTCAATCCTTAGATATAAAGGAAGTGGAAAAAGTTTAGAAATCTGACTTTAAAAATGTACTTGCCTTATTCAGAAAGACATATGAGAATGTTGTTAATGTTAACAAGAGAGTTTATGATATTGCAGAGAAGTATTGTAAAGATATTTATGAAAAATTCTGTCTTGAAAACAAAGGGGCTTGCAAAGAAGTCATACAGTGGTGTAGTAAAATGAGAAGAAAGACGTGGGAAGAAGTAGATAGGGAGTTATTATCTAAGTTGACCAGCGATAAAAAGGAAATTAAAAGTATACATGATACTCTAAGGGACATGTATGAATTTGCTTCCAAATATGCTCATGGTGACATTGAGGTAATAGGGAAATGCTGTTATTTAATTAAAAATTTCAAGAATGCTATATACTTCTTAGAATATTTATCGTCATTAAAACTGAAAAATGATTAGTTGAAAGTGTTATCAATTATCGATATTAGCTCAAGTAACCGCTCTTATAGAATTTTTTTAGAATAATGAATTTATTTATATTAACGTGTTAATTTCTTTTATATATTATTATATGTATAAATATTACGGTTATTGCTAATATATTTAAGAATTTCTTTTTCATCTTGTTTCATATTTACCTCCATATTTATTAATATATGTAAAAAGTTTAAAAGACTATAACTAAAATCTTTTCACCTTTTCTTGTTTTTAATTTAATTATTATTCATTTTATCAACTTCTAAATTATATTTAGCGCATTTAGAAACGTAAAACTTTTCATTTTTTTCCGAACCTTTTTAAGTCTTTCTGACATAATATAAATATGTGAAAAAAATGGATAAGGCAAAAATAATGGTGTATGTAATACTACTAGTAATACATATTGTAACTTTGTATAAAATTGTTAAATCCTTGTTAGAAGGCTAAAGTGAGGAATTAAGAAATTCAAAAGCTATAAGTTTTATTTTTTCTTTATTGAACTTATTTATAAAAGATTTACAAATTTATTACTTTACCATTAAATATTTTATAGCTTTACTTATATTATACTTATATTATAACGGTCCACTACAATCTTGATATTAGCTTTCGTAAAATTTTCACATAAATTAACAATAATTAAAGAAAAAGAGGAGGAAAGGGGAACAACTCTTAGTTCTACAATCACACAGACACAGAGGGAGAACTCTTTTTAAACCTCACTTCATACTCTATCCGTGTTATCAATAGAAATCCCAGTGACTCACGGCAAATACATCAAAACAGTATTGGACTCGATCTTTTCGCAGAAAGGCGACTTCGAGGTAATAATGGTTACACCTAGACCAGAGATTGTAAACGGTTATGACGTTAAAGTGGTTAAAGCCGACACTGGTCTCTTAAACGCTAGGTATTTAGCACATGAGAACTCTAACGGGGAATACGAACTAATCCTAGACGAAACTAGGTACTTATCACAAAACGCAATTAAATTACTCTCTCAAAACCACGACATGTTAATTGTTGGGGAAGATGAAGTAGGTAACTCCTTTCTTGATAGGATGGCAAACCTAGATAAGAAAGTGATAATGGAGTGTAACAACATAGTCGACCCCTTGCGGGGATATCTCCTCCCTAGGCTTTTTAAGAGGGAAGTCTTAGATTACGCATTCGACAACTTGAGGAAGAAAATTCCCAAAGAGATCTTTGAGAGAATAGTACACCCTGACCACCAGCTAATATTTTACGAAGCGTTTAATCACAGTAAGGATGTTGGAATTGTCAGAGAGGTTCTGATACGCCACTTTGGTGATTCTTCTCTTTTTAACGTCATGAAGAAGTACTACCGCTACGGTAAGACACACAAGCTGTTAAGGGAGACACCGTATAATGAGTTGTTGAATGTCGGGAGGAGGAAGAGGGACTTATGTAGTGTTTCGTTAAAGGAGAAGATTGGGCTCTACACTTTATATGCTGTTAGGGGTATACCATTCTTGTTGGGATTATATCTCTGATAGCGTTAAGCAGTAAGATACTAAAACAGAAAGATATAGAAAGAACCTTAAGATGACTCATTAAGACACAATTATCTAAATACAAAGAGTTTAAAACCTGTTTATAGCTAGCCGTTCAATTTTAGTAGGAATATCATCAATGATTATTCTTTCTAAAAAACCTCATTTGCACCCTCATTAAATTGGATATATTCTATCGCTACAAAATTCCACTTTTCAGCATTTGTGTCAAGTTTATAAATAGTATATTATATGAAGAATATGGAATCAATTAATGTTATTATAAAGGTAACAAAACCTTAGCTTGTTCTTTTAACGTCATTTTGTTCAAATATTAAGAATTAAGAATAACTTTTTATTACAAAGTTTATAAAATGATATGGGATAATTGAATGTCAGAAGAGGAAAAAAATAGAGAGGAAAACAGAATACCAGAAGAGCGAGAAGAAAGCTCCTCATATAAGTCTAGAGTCTCTAAGGATGAAAAAGAAAATTTATCAGTTATTCATAAAGGGAAGGAGAAGGAAAAAGAAGATAATAGAAGTATTTTCAACACTTCTAATTTTTCAAGTTTCCCCGTTCCCTTTAAAGAGTCTGAAAGTACAGAGTCTGAAGTCAAAGTTCCAAGCTATAGCAGCTCAGCAGAAGTTACTAGTTCAAAAGAAAACATAGAACTAATTCCATTTAAAGTTACAGATAATGAGTATATATATTTAAAGGTTATGAAGATTATATATAAGGTAGCAAAAGAGAATACAAGTCTACCTGATAGTTATTATTTAAAAATATTATGGGAGGAAAATCCTTCTAAATTTACATCTATTCAGTTTTCATCTTTTCAAGATATAATAAATTTATTGCAACCACATGTGAGTACAGAATTTAAAGATAGGGATTTTGAAGATTTTACTGAAAAATTAGAAAAATTTTTTAAAAGATTTTATAATGGAAATAAAGGTAAAGGCTATATAGCATATATGATCAAGAAAGGATTGAATTTTGAAAATCTATTTGAAATAGCTGAAGAGAATATTGATGAAAATACTAAAAGAGGACTCGAGGAAAAACTTAAGAAAGCTACCAACAACGAATTATGTGGATATATTATCTATCTGCTGAAAAATAGCTTTTCACGACTCGGTTATATCTATCGTTCTGAAAGCGAAAATATCAAACATTACCTTAAGATTCTTGACTCTAGTTCTTTTCGTTATTATGATACCTTTATAACTAACATTAAAACTAGAATTAATTTATTAAGAAGTTTAGTAAACGAATTAGATGGTAATATTGACAATATATATGATCTAAATGATGTAGAAAAGCTAAAATTATGTATGAGATCCTGGGATCAAAAGTTAGTTTATGATGAAGGCCCCCTTAACATATTTAAAGCGTTTCATTTTAGTTTAAGTGTCTTACCATCACTTCTACAAGCCCTATATATAAATCTTGATATAGAAGAACTCAAAAACATGTCACGTATTAAAGAAGCATTAGATAGTTTCGAGAATACTCTAAAACAGAATCATTATGAGTTTAGGTATTATCCTATAAAAACCGGAACCTCCAGTAACACGATTCATGTAGGATATTTTGTTACTTATGACGTATTTAGGGACCTTAAAGATTGTAGTAACTGTGCAATAATACTCGTTGTTCCTAAAGAAATTAATAAATATCTAAACTTTGGTAAAGAGGGTTCAGATAAAGATTCTTATTATATATACACTAATAATTTAGGATTTGCAAAAGAATTGTACGATAAGTTAAGGGCACTTGTTAAAGAAGCGGAAGTTATAATTCCATGGTTCGATAAGATAATAGACGATAACATATACCTTAAAGACATCTTATTAAAGCCTACGACTTCACCTACCCAAATTCAATTACATAAACAACAATCAGCTACTAGTCAAAATGCTATGATTAAAATTAGTGGCCAGTTCTACAAAAAGCTAGAGTCTAGCTTAAAAACACCAGATGGCACACCTGGGTTCTTCTCTTTAGTAATTGCATCAGGTACCATTATAATAGTCTATGACGAAGAAAAGAAAGGCATTGAAGATTCTTTAGCTAGAATAGCCTCTAGAGTTGCAGAAATTCACGGTAGCGTGTTTAATCCTAAAATAATCTCTAAGGTAAACAGTCAATACCTACAGCAGGTCGGTGTTAGTGATGGTATTTACGTACTGAAGAGTGATCTATGCTCTAGTAACACTAATAGTATTGATAATATTGAAACCATGAATAGGCTTATAGAGTTACTGAAGGGCGCGATGGGTACAAAATATTCCATAATCATTATGCCTAAATGTATATATAATATACTTCAGCTTCAGATAGGTGGCAAACCTTCATTAATCCTATTTGAGGACTTCGATCTACCTAGTTTATTTACTATGGCGTATATGGCAAGCGGTGGGTCTTCCAAACTAATACCTAATTGGGATGTATTATCAAACGTCAATGTTGAATTTTACGATTTATTAAACAATACATCTTACTTGCTATCACAGAACTATCCAGGATTACAGCTCTATCAACAAAATACGTCTATGTTGCATAACCTACTACAAGACTACTCAATAGCTTATTTAATTACTAAGAGAAAAGCAGATCCTAACAATATCTGGGTACAAAGCAATTTGGGATATTTAATCCCTGACGTTTTTGAAGTATCTAATCATGAAATTTACGATGCGAAGGCTAGCATAGGTATACTTCCTAACCAAGAAGTTTATGGGTTAGCTAATAAGTATGGTGACCTAGCTAATAAGGTAGTCGCAGTAATGGATCCACTAGCAGTACTGTTAAACTTAAAGGCATTGATCTCTAAACTGAATTATCTAAATTCTAATGAACCGAATGCTAAATATGATGTTATGATACCATTTAGGGATATTAAAGAGTTAGAAGAAAAGGAGGAAATACACAAAGAAGAAGGTAAGGCTGATAACGAACATAAAAGTGGTCAAAATGAAGAGGAGATAAGCGTAGAATATAATATGCTGAGTCTTGAGGATTTACTTAAATTGGCTGAACAATATTTTAATTCGAAAAAATTCAGAATAATTCAATAAGTTATTTTGTTAATTTTTCCTTAACATTTTATTTTAGCTCATTTGGTAAGAGTATCAAATGTTTTATTAGATTCTTAATTTCCAGAGAGGAAGGCTTTTTTTTTTGAGTTGTCAATAATGAATAAACTAACTTAATTGAACTTCAACACTACTATTTTTAGAGATTATGATAGGAGTGAATATTCATATACAATAACATAAAAACTAGATAGAGTCTATGTACTTTACGCGTTGGCTTAAACTTATTTCTTCGTTATGAAGGCACTATTAAACATAGAAAACATAACTATGTAAAGAGTAACGAAAGGGTAAACACTGCCATGTGGAATAAATAAATGTAAACTCCTTAGACTATCAAAGCTTTATGTGAGGTAATCTTCATAATAATTTTGGTGTTCTATATCAAGGCAATGTTAAGTTACTCTGCAACTTATTCCACAAGGTACTAGAAAAATAAAACGTTAGTAAGAACCAATGTGTCCTCTCATATTGTTAAAACTTATTAAATAACGCTAATTACGTCTCAACCAATTAATTATGATAAGATGATACTACAACAAACACTTCAACCTTAAGTTTTAAAACAAAGCATTTATTGAACTAAGAAAAAATTAGCATATGGAACTAATAAAGAGTATAGGCAAAGGTTCACTGACGCTTTCTGACGGTACTGTTATAACTCTTGTAACCTATGTCCTTAACGTTAAGGAAACAGGTTTCTCTCCTTATGGTGGTGTAAACTTTGTGGTGGAGAGCATTACTGGAATTACAATAGAAAGAGTCCCAGATGAATTAAAGGAGAAAGTAAAGGACAAGACCATACCTAACGGTGTCCCACAGGACGGTTGGGAGATAATTGATATTAAAGACCAAAAGCCAGCTATAGTTGAGTTAGAAACTGATAGCTCTAAAGGGAAGTTTATGGTCAGAGCGGAGACAGAAGCAGTCATGGCTTCGAGGAATTTGAATTATAGGACACCTTCAAATGAACCTTGGTATTCCGTGTTATCGATAAATAAAGTATCATGGAGGCCTTTAAAATGACGGTAAACAATCCACGCTATATTCCACTAATTAACATAGAAAAAGAAGTAAATATCCCAGAGCAGACTAGAAACTATGGCATAGGAACTTTAGGCAATTCTATGATAGAGGCTTTCCTAAATGAGTGGAAGAAAATAAAGGATGAGTCTGTTGTTAGAGACCCTAGAATCTTGTACGGTGCCCTTCTATTCCTCTCCTTTTTGAGTTCAAAAGCCACAATTAGTAGTATTGAGTATGGTGAAAAGCAAGACCAGATTGAAATTAGATTGAAAGGTTGTTGTAAAGACTTTTTGAAAGAAAAGGAGGAAATTTACGAAGAGATTGTAAACATAATAGGTGATAGAAATCACGCCTCACTAGTAAAATACGCAGTTGGTGTTGTGTGTGAAGACTTACCAAAACTTGAAATCCCAATCGATAAGTTCTTAAAAGAATATGGAAAGATCAAAGACCCTGTGAGTAAAGATGAAGTAGTGAAGAAGATTGCCATGGAAATCCTCAAGGTTATCCACGAGAATGGGTACATCGTAGACGTAGCCTACATAAAAGATGATGATAGTGTATATGTGTTTTTGAGGAACTGTAGCTTAAGAGAATGGGATAGGATAGAGGGTGAGATTTTGAAGAAACTGGAAGAACTGGAGAAAGATTACGGAGAAAAAGTATGGGATGCGGATACCCTCATAATTGCGTGGTGTTTAGATGAGACAATATAATCTAGACCCAACAACCTTCATTGAGAGGTTGTTAAACTGCTTCAATAATCCAACTACAGATGTAGAGATTAGGAGATTAATTAGTGCGCTCTTCTTCTCTGTTTTTAATTATTGGATGGAAAAAACTGGGTGCAGTAATGCTGACCCAATAGATTTTGTAAAATGGGTAGATAGGAATTTAAAGTCAGCGAAATATAGAAGGGATATACGCATTTTAAGAGCTGCTAGGAACGCTGTCGACCACTATGTAGATACGAGTGTGAAGTTACCGTACTACGAATCACCAATTGAAATTAAAAGGGAGACCTTCGAAAGAGTTGAAGATGCCTATCGTCAAATTTTAAACGAATTAAAAAAGATTTAACAACATATGTGGAATAATTCGTATGTTTATCTTTCCTCGCTATGCAAAAACATTCCGTTCTCTTTATTAATTCTTTTACGCCAATTTGTTTCTAAAAGATTTAGAATCCATTAAAGCGGATCTCAACACACCTACCTATGCATTGGTACGAATCGCTCTTTATCATGTTAATAGGTAACTTAATATTTCGTATTAACCAGTGAGCAAAGTAACCTTAAAATGCTAAGTAAAGGGAAATGACGTAAGAATTTTCATTAATTAAACAACATTCTTCTTTTGAGGTTATAATCTTCTAACTTTTGTGACCTTCGATTTTATATGAAGTAGACTACCAATTTTATTCACTATGAACCTCTCTATATTTCCTAATCCATTTTTACATGATCTATATCTTAGTTTATTCACTCCGTTTGTCCCTAGAGGGTACTCTCAGTCATTGAGGTTCACTTTATGCTCACATGTATCTGCACAGTAGAAACAACAAAAATAGCGTGTCGATCCATTTATCTCTCTAACGTAAATATCGTCTTCACTTAACTCTGTACTATAGCTTTAGCATATTAAGTTTTCTTTTTTATATCGATTCTCGTTCATATTTTTCTTTTTTTTTAGAATTCTTTCATAAGAAGTCGATTTGTATACGACGTAAATTCATAGAATATTTCTATTGAGAAACGTAGAAATTGCCGATATAATAGAGTACATTAAGACGATAAAATATACACCCAAGAATTCCCCACGGACTACGAAGAAAGACGCTAATAACGGTGAAAGTCCACCAGCATACATTGCACCTAGTTGATATGATAATCCACTTCCAGTATACCTTATTGGGGTTGGGAAATTTAACGCATTTAACACTCCATATAAAGACCATGAAGCTGTTGAAACCTTAAGGAGGATTATAGAGATTAAGAGAAGTCTTCCATTAAAGAGAAAGATCAGTCCTGGAAACGTTAGAATACCCCCTGCAACTATATAAACTATCATTAACCTCCTCATATTTAATAAATCACCTAGGAACGCTAAGGGTACAAGAATGGTGAGCCAGACCGCATCTCCTATGATTAGGTATGTTATTCCTACATTCAGCGGTATCCCCTCAGACCTCATTATTGGTAATCCGAAAGTAGCGACAATAGTTGTAAGACCTGCAGCAAGGCTAACCATACCCGATGATATTAGAATTTTCTTGTAATAGTGTTTAAACGTTGTTATAACTGGGATCTTGGCTATCTTATTATCACTCAATAACTTAAGAAAGGCGGGACTTTCACTTATACTCCTCCTTATCAAGAAGTTGATCAAAGCTACAACTCCGCCTACAATTATCAATATCCTCCAGGTCTCAATTAGATCCTTATAAAGGAGTAATAGTCCAGCCAGAGCTAGAAGCTCTCCTAGCGCAGCCCCTGCTTGAACGAAACAAGACCAGGTAGCCCTTTTCCTATTATTGCATTCCAAAAGGATTGCTATAGCACCTCCATATTCACCACCGAGCCCAAGACCAAAGGTAAGCCTTAATATCAGCAATAACAGTATTGATATAAAACCTAGTGTGGCATATGTTGGTAAAAAGCCAATAATAATGTATGCGACTCCTACCAATAACATATTAAGTACAAGACCTTCCCTCCTTCCCTTCTTGTCACCAATGTTTCCGAAAATCATAGCCCCCAAAGGTCTAGCTACGAAAGTTATAAAGTAGGTACTAAGGGAGACTAATATTGCTAAGAATTGGTTATATCCAGGTGGGAAAAAGACCTTCGGAAATACCAGGACTGATAAGAGAGCATAAAGGAAAAAATCATAATATTCTATTGTCGTACCAGTAAGCGTGAAGAACCCCACTCTCAACCTATCGATGTACTTTAATTCCTCCATCGCGATAACGTATAATCCTTAGAAATTTTTAAATATAACGATAAGTGCAAAGGAAACGAAAAGAAAATGGCATAGCTTGCTGATTAATTAAGTCCAAATTAAGATGATGCGTTGGCTTTCGTCTTTCATGGAGATATAGATTATAGTTATCTAAGGTTCATCTTGCTATGATATTAATCATAATCTAGAGGTATCCATGCAAAAAAGCTAGTATAAGGTGTACAGTTACATACCAAGCGTCAAAGCTAATAATTGAGTAACATAATTCACGCAGGGCTAGATGTTGACATAAATACCCCCCCATCACAGTATGAAATCAAATCCCTTTCATTATACTACCTTGGAATCTCATTTTACAAATTGAACTATCCATAATATAGCATAGCACTTTAGAAAGGTTGAGAAATACTTCAAGGAATTCTAATTCTTCTTCCAACGTTGGCGTTAGATAAGAGATCGCAATGTAAATATTTAGAAAGGTAGTTCTTCACCTTTTGGATTACCTATAACACTTCCGTTAGGTAAAACTACGTTAAAATCCCCTTCGTAACCTGCTTAATTTAAGCGATGAAGGGATAAGGATATGTTGTAGCCATATATAAAGAAATGTATCCATTTCTAATATTTTATAATATATTAAAAAGTTGAAGAAATTGATCTAGTCCTTCAGTGGCTAGTCATTCCTTTTTATATAAATAAAATAATTTAGAATAATTAATTACGTTAACTACTGCGAGCCCTAAGTCCTAACGTTGGTAAGATATTCTGTGTTCATACCAACGTAATTTCCGATAAATAGATCGCTTTACATATATTCATAAAATTGTATTAATTTGAAATAGTTACATATTTTGATGGATTGTTCATAAATATTAAACCTCTTCATTTAATCCGTATCCCTTGTATATATTTCCGTTTTTTATGACATAAGACATGTGAGAAGGAGATAGATTTTCAACATTTTTTGAAGGATCTCCTTTTACAACTATTAAGTCAGCTTTGTACCCTTCCTTAATGTAACCTGATTTTAAACCAATACACTCTGAAGCTATACTTGTAGAGGATTTTAATACGCTAATATTATCCATGTATTTTGACAGTAAAGCAGACTCTACGTAATTTTCTCCGTGAGGCCTCTTCTTTGACCCTACGTAATCTGTACCAGTAGCAATTTTAAGTCCATAAGAAACAGCTATTTTCATATCCTCATTAAAATGCTTCTTTACAATTTCTTCTCTATATTTATTTATTTCAGGGTCTTTGTAGTTAAGCGGTGTTTGATAAGTCGCCAAGGTTGGAATATAACATATCCCCTTTTCCTTTATTAGTCGAGCAGTCTCTTCATCTAATCCAAGTCCATGCTCTATTGTATCAACTCCAGATAAAATTGAATTCATCAAAGCTTCTTTACCGTAAGCATGGGAGGCAACCTTTAGCCCTGACCTATGCGTCTCTTCTACTATAGCTTGCAGTTCATCTAAAGAAAAACCTGGAAGTATTTTGCTTCCTTGAGAAAAAGCCCCTGAAGAGTAAACTTTTATTACGCTAGCACCTTGCCTTATTACTTTTCTTACAGCTTTCCTGCATTCGTATGGGGAGTCACAGTAATATGAATATGATATCCTCTGGGCAAAATCCAAGGGCAAATCCTTGGGATCGTCGTCCCCACCTGTTATTGCTAAGGAGTACCCTGAGGCTATTACTGTAGGGCCTATTATCTCCCCACTTCTTTGTAGTTTATCTAATCTAACAGCGACTTTGCTACCTAAATCCCTTACTGCAGTAAACCCTGACCTTAAAAGTCTTTCCATATCCCTTGTACTCCTTATCGCAACATCTATTTCGTTAACCAAGTTCCACGACATAACGTTGTCCTCTTCAACTCCAAAAAAATGAATGTGAGAATCAATTAACCCTGGCATTATGAAATCTCCTTTAATTACTTTGGCACCGCTTTCTATAGTTTCGTTTTCTGAAACTTCAACTATTTTGTCTCCCTCGATTAACACTTTACCTTTTTCTATTATTTTCTCTCCGTCAAAAATTTTACCTGTTAAATAAAACTTCATATAACAAGACTAATGTGTATAACAGTTTTAACTTTTGCTATTTAATATTCTAAAAAACGAAGTTCTAGTGTTTTTTACCGTTTTTAATTTTTAACGAGCTGTTTTCATTATATTTATATAAAATTCATGCTACTTAAAATATAAAACCTATTTTCTTGTAAGCAAATTAGTGATGTTTTAACCATTAATTCAAGATTTTATTAATAGTTGAACAAAATACAAATTTATTCTTGACAAAATTTATTAACTTTATGTAAAAAATTAGCTTCATAACTGTGTTTAGTATTTTATAGGGAATTAAAATAAAAATTACCGCCTTCTTCTTAATAATATTGCTACTACTATTACAGCTATTATTATTCCTCGCTATCAAGCTTTATTATCCCCTTAAGTTAAAGAAAGCATATAGAATTGAAGAAGGTTACAGTAAGTAAGATGAGAGGATATGATGCCGACATCTCCTTTACTCCTAAGAAAGTTAACGTTATAGTGGGACGTAACGGACAGTTCAAAACCACACTATTAGAGCTATTATAAACTGCGCTAATGTTAAAGTTTTTTGAAGCTGGCGACATCTTAAATGCAAATAAGCTTATGAAATTGACTTCATTACTGAGAGGTGACGTTCTGGTTCCATAGGCTCATCTCATTACCGTTTGAGCTTGAAGTGAATGAAGATCACATTTATGGAGGTCCTGTATTAAAGGAGGATGAAGAAATAGTCAATAAGCTACTTATTCCCAATCCAATGGTTAATGTTGGTTATCTTCCTCCAATAAACGTTTATGAGATAAAGGTTAGGGACACTATTATTAAGGTAAATGTATTCCCAAACGGAATGATAGGGTTTGCGGTAAATAAGTACAATCCCAATACGAAGGTTTACAAGTTCATCCCTCTATTCTCCTCAAACCTGGTTAGCCCAGAGTATTTCTCTATAATGAATGATCTAGTTCCAATTCATAAGTTATTCGAAGCAATAGAAAAATTAGGGATCTTTGAGTCTCTTGGGTTCAAAAACGATGAGTTCAATAGATTTACGTTAATGGCTACCTATGAGAATAGGGAAGTGCCTGTCTACTACCTTGGAGGGGGTTATTACTCCTTAGCACTCACGTTAATAGGGTCTACCCTTGATATAGCTTTGTTTGATTCACTAGAAAACAATTTACATCCAGGTTTTATGATGAAGATAGCAGAAATAATTAATGATAGCCATACACAGTGGTTTATAACTACGCAGAGTGAAGAGCTACTTGATAAACTTTTAGATAAGATAGAAGATATACAAGTAATAAGGCTCTATAGAAGCGATAACAGGATCAGTTCTAAGGTAATTAACAAGGAGAATGCATTAGGGCTTAGAGATGTTGAAATAGACTTAAGAGGATAATGTATGATAGTTCTAATAACAGAAGGAAACTCAGACTTATGTTTTATCCTTGGACTTTTGGGAGAACCATGCTCTAAAAAGAACCCTGTTAGTCTACCCAAGGGTAAAAGAGGTAATATAGATGATTTAGAGCTATACTATGCAGGAGGGGTAGATAACGTAACGAATATATTAAGAAATCAAGTAGACCTAGATAAAGCTGAGAGGACATGCATATTAATAGATAACGATGTTTCTGCAAGAGGAGAGAATAAAATTAGAGACTCGTGCGGTAGTCGTTGTGAAGTAATTAGGTTTGAACATGAAAATATGGACGAATTAGTATATCAGTTGGTTAAAATAATTGTCAAAAAACACGGAGGAATGTAAAAAACATTTATTAAATATTGATGAGGTTAAGGATAGTAAAGCTAAAGTATATTACGCCGAGTTTATCTATAGACTTTGTAAATATAATGAAGATTCTAACCTCTGGCATGATCTTTCCTATTTCTTTAATGCTGTTGCTAAAGATAATAAGGATCTTTCAAAAAGTATCAACGCTAGACTAAGAAGATTTTTAGAATGTGCGACTATTAAGGAAACGCATTAAGCATAAGTGTGAGGATTCATCATTAAAATTACATCTAAGGCTTTCTATTACCTAATCAGTTTCCATGACACTTTTATGTAAAACCTCTCTTCTACAGATGTACACTAATGTTTATTTGAGGACATAGTTGATACATAATACATGTGTAAGGATAAATTATTTAAACAATGTGCTGTGTAGAACAAATGTAAACTCCTTTAACTGTCAAGGCTTTGTAAGAGAACGTCTTTATAATAACGAATGAAACTTGATAATCTAACTGAGACAACATTAAGTTACTCACTATTTAAGTAGTAATACTAAAAAGATTATTAGAAAAGCTTATATATACATATTAAAGAATAATAGACTATTATGAGCTTGGGAAAATTCCTCAAAGTATTTGGTGCTGTAGGTATTACAGCTCTTGCTACATTTGCTAGTTTTGAAGCTAAAGATAAAGTTAAAGAAGCTACAAACAATGAGGCTTTAGGATGGATCACTTTAGGTGCAATTCAAGTCGCGGGGCATACTTCTGCACTTTACTTGATGAAGGACGTATTTGAAGACTAACTAAACGTATTATACGTTTCTTAACCCTTAAATAGAGAGTAATCGTAATGTTAGAGTATGAGAGTACTACTAGCCACTCCAAAAAGGATAATAGAACTAATTAAGCAGTTCAGTACTACATTTAAGAATTATACTCTATATTTTATCCTTCTATTGAAGAGAAAGTGATAAAATAAGGGTAAAACTGCGTAATGATCAAGAACTCCTCTTAACATCAAGAGAAATAGTTAAGATAGCTGGCTTGAAAATAGTTTATCTTGATGAAGATATAGAATGGGATAATTGTGTCTATCCATCTATTTCACCTCTCTGAGATAAATTGTATAAATTCATTGTAGGTTGTGAAGAATATTTTCATCTACCTTGTTATTGTCTCTCTTTTTTTGTTGAGCTTGGTAGAAAATGCTAATTCATGCTCGATAACCCGTGCTTTACAATCCTAAACACTTGCTTTACAACGTTTCTTATCCCGAACTTCTCGTGTTTGTTTGGTACTCCTTGCCAGTGTAGTATGTTGTACCATGGTCCCTTATCGTGTATGTAAAGCACGTCCTTTCCTAGTTGTTATTTTGTACACGTCAGCGCCGCTTCTTCCTGTTGTCATGTAGATTTTTACTACTTTCCTTGTGTCTATGTCTACTATTACCCATAAGTATTTTCCGTTGACGTGGAGTATTTTTGTTTCGTCTATTGCTACCCTCCTTGGCTTTGGTAATTCTTCTAGGTAGTTTTGTAGTTTTTGGAAGTAGTAGTATGCTGTGGATGGTGGTAGTTTTAGTTTGTGGAATGATAGTTGGAGGTAGTATGCTGCTAGTGCTTCTGCAATCTCCTCTACCGTGTGGAAGTTTGGGTTAATTTTTATTACCTTTAATATCTTTAATAATGCTTGGGTCAAGGGGAGAAATACTTCACTCCTCTTCAACTTCATTTCCATCCCTAAGTTTTACTCCCCTTGACCTTTAAAACCTTTACAAGAGATAAATATTATAACAAAATTGTTAAATATATATGGAATTTATTCAATTTTTATCGAAAGAGTGAAACTGTTGAATACACACAGCTTACTAAAGGACGAGTTGATAGGGAGATAGAAATACCTTAAAATAGAGAGGGAATAGGTGAAGTAGATACTTAGCAAATAAAGACTTGAGAATAATCTCCTTATGAAGAGAGTGTTAAATAGAGTTATACCGAAACAATTATTCCTCAAATCTTTAAGAACCTCTCGAAGCTTAAACTTCCCTCATACTTCCCTAATATCTCTTTATCATTAGTCACGAGTTTAAGTTTGTAGCGTATCGAGGCTATAGGTTAAGGCTGTCACTAGGAGTGTTGAGATGTTATACAATTAAAATGATTGGAAAAGGGTTAATATTAGAGTTTATCACTTTGTATTTGTTTTAGTTACTGATATAAATATAAGATAAAGAAGATTAAAAAGAACACTCATTTAGATCAGTATTATTTCATCAAGGTTTAGTCCTTCTAATTCTTTCTCCCTTCTAAAAATTGCTTTTGTCTTATTCGCTCTAGCTGTAGCTATTGATGCACAGTCTCCTAGAGATATCGGATACTCACACTTGCATTTAGAAATCTCTTCCACTATCATATCGTTAACGTAAACTATTTTAAAATAGTTAGAGTTAATCAAGTTCTTAATGATATTTGTAGCTTTTTCCCATCCTTTGTGTTTGCACAGAACATAATATACTTCGATTAAGTTAATTATATTTATAATTGGTTCTATTTTTCCTTCTCTAATATTACGAAATATTTCATCATACTCACCATGGAGAATTGAGATTATAACTCCTGAGTCAATAGCCAAACTTCCTTTTAGATCTCTCTTCATCTAATCTCCTCTCTTTTAATAGTTCATTATATAAATCAACTCCTTTTAAAGAACCAAATAAACTATCTAATAACTCTGGTTTAAGAGTACTTTTATCTATCAAATAGTTAATAACCTCGTCTATAGAGAACCTTCTACCATATTGCTTTTCCAATTCTCCAGCTATCTTTATTAACTTCATCTTAGTCTCATCCTTTACTTTTATTGATTCTACTTTTGCCACAAAGTAGTATTTTTCTTAATACATATTTAAGTTTTTTAGATACTATTCACTATAGGTCTAGAACTAGAATTTAAGTTATCCATTGTTATGAGTTATTTCAGTACAGGTGTGTGTATTGAGTGTGTAGCCAAATTATGATAAGCCAACTATGGTAATTTACGTCCTTTATTAAGGGTTTTGTCAATAATTAACTATACACTTATACAAACTCCTTAACGTACGGTTCCATCTACTTTTTATTTGAACTCATAATTTTAATTCCAGTCTGTTCAGTCTGTCATACCATCCACCATTCATTAACTCACCCAAACACCTTACCAAGCAAATATGGTATACCTTTCACTAAATCAACAAGAATACCCCGTTAAAACCAACATCCCTGTCAAAAATTATCCTATTCTTATTCAACTTAGAAATTAACCAGTCATGAGGAGATGGCTTAGTCGTACTCTTCCTGTACTTATAATACTTCTTTAGGAACTCGAAAAATGGAGGGTCTTCGTTAAAAATCACATGGTTTGATATGCAAAAGGACTTTAAACTATTAAACGCCTCGTAATAAAGAACTGAATCTTCATGGCTAACAACGTTCAAATCTTTTACGTCAACGTTTAACAGTTTCTCCCTTTTAAAACACCTAGGTACAGCTACAACGTAAGGAGAGAAACCTTTTACCTTAACGTATCTAACTAAGTAGTCCCTCTGTAGGTCTAATAGTCTACCGACAACATTTCTGTTGGCAGACTTTTCTGGAATTAGGACTGCATCACAGTCTAGTTTCTCTAACTCTTCAATGAGACCACTCTCTGGAAACTGGTCTGCATCAATGAAGAGGACTTTATCGCCCCTAGCTTCCCTAATACCAATTAACTTAGCCTCCAACCTACCCACGTTCGTGTGAATAACCCTTAAGTTTTCCCTACTGTAATGAGGTGGTGATTTTGAGGAGTCTACAAGGATAACCTCAACGTCACTAGGTAATGAGTTTATCAACTTGCTTACGTCTTCATCCTTGCTTCTGATTATTACTGAAATCACATTGAAATATAAACCTTGAATTATAAAAGGGTAACTAGACTAAGAGATATAAAGAGTTTTCTGAATCTATAATTTTTGTATCTCTTTTTTATTAATAAAAAATTAATATATCTTCTTGCAGGAAATAGTTAGAAACGTAACAACGTTGAGCATTTGAAATGTTTTTAAATATAAGTCTGGTATAAGATGTAATTATTAATATTAGAGAAGCGTATGATTTAAATTATTAAGAATAATAAGTCATTCAATGGATATTACAATCAATTTCTTAGCTGGACATCTCACTCAATATGATGGACAAAGTAAAGCAATATTGAATTTTATAAAAGGTTTAAAGCAAATTAATATAGATTCACAAGTAATTACGTTAACTAGTAGTATTGAGAATGATCATATTATTAACTTGAGAGGTAAGTTAGGGTTGATTCATGATTTTTACACTTTTATGGGGAATCCCTTAATTTTCAAGAAGTTTTCTGATTACCTTAATGATGACTCTATTTACATTGTAGCTAATGATGATTTAGTACCTATAATTAACCTCAAAAGAAACGGTAAGATGATATTATGGGCACAAGGAGTACTAGGGCTTATTTTCTTCTGGAAAGAATTTTATCGAAAACAAAGGATAATAAGATCTATTGCAAGCCTTTTTACAGTTAAAAATGTTTTAGCGTTTAGTGAAGCTGCAAAGAAATATGATATGGTATTAGCTAACAGTAATACCACAGCTAATTAAGTCTCAGCCTTTTATCACAGAGTCCCAGAAGGAGTAGTATATCCACCGCTAGACGTGGAGAATTATCAATTTAGACATGATAAAGAAAACTTCATATTAGTTATTCTAAAAAGAGGTTATGGCGCACACATTGATGTTCTAAGCAAAATAGCTGAGAAAACTAAGATGAAAGTTATAGGATATAAGGTACCAAATGCCGAATTCTTGGGAGAAAGAGTCTCTGATCATGAGTTAAAACGGTTATATTCCTCAGCTCTCTTCCTTATTTATCCTTACGATTCTGAATATTTTGGTTATATACCCATAGAAGTGATGGCTTCAGGCACTCCAGTATTAGCATTTAAGTATTCAGGTGGCCCTAGTGAGACAATAATAGATGGAAAGACGGGATGGCTAGCTTATGGTGAAAAAGATCTGTACTATAAGGCAGTAACTATATATGAACAAGGATATAATGATAAGTTCTCGGAAAATTGTAGGAAAAGAGCTCTTGAGTTCTCTGTTGAATCTCAAACTAAAGAACTGGTACAATATATTCGTTCTCTTCATCAATAAACACTCAGTTGGCTTAAAGACTCGATTCTCTTTTAAGATTTGCGTTTAATGCTGTGTTGAACAAATTATAGATTAAGTTAATGTTGGCTTAAAATAGATCATTATAATTCATGTTCGTAACCAATAGCAGTTTTATTTACAGTCTTAATAGATTTTAAGGAATTTACATTTATTCTGTATAGCACATTTTAAAAATCAGTATTAATTTAAAATCATACGTTCACTTAAATATTCTTTTTCAAGGAGCGTTTTAAGAGAGTAATTACTACAGCTTTTAACATTCTTTTGTAAATTATTATGTAAGCAAAGATCCCATAGAATAGAAGATCAACACTAATCAGTAATAAATTCGCCAATTCGCCATATTTTAAATGTAAGAGTAAAATTCCGTTGCTATAAAAGATTAATTGCCCAAAAACATTATGACCTAAGTATAAATTACCGCTATTAACTTCAGCAGAAGGTAATGGTAAGCTGGAGCTTACAAACACGTTTTTCGGAGTATGTAATGAGAACTCTGTCGTAAACTGAGTAAAAACGTAATTGAGTGGAAAACTCACAAGGGAAGAGAAATTGATTGTAAAAGGTACAAAAACTAGTATCCCAGTGACCTTCATGACTAAAGCATTAGAAACGTTTAGGATGTATTTACTTATATGACTTATGTCTGTATCGTTAAACACAATATACTTTCCTTCATGTATATTAATTTCCGTTACATTCGTTACGTTGTAAACACTTATTTGTGATGATAAAACACTCTCTGGATTTAATACTATTGGTATGGTATTTTGCATCTTCACTGGAGATACAATGGCTGGTGTATAATTTAATAGTGGATATAAATTGTAAAGCACATCAAATACTAAATTTTCGTCTGTTCCGTTATAGAAAAGAGCATTATAAGAATACCTGAATATTGAAGCATTGGGCTGTTCAAGAAGGTATACATCACTTGAGTTAACAACGGGTATTAAGCCGGAGTAATGCAAATATGAGTAAATAAAATAACTGTTCAGCGGGATGTAAGATGTGTTATCTATAAAGAGATATCTTATGCCCGCTATATCATAAGATAGGGGTGTCTGAGAAATATTTTGAACAGGCGGAGGAGAGATTGTTGCCCAACCTGGCATTAATGGAGGAGAGTTTAAGATAAACTGATAATTAGTCCATTTTTCTGAGAAGCCTATTTCACCAACATAAACTCTTCCAGCATTATTAGTAGACATTATATTCATTACGTGAACCCACTGTGGTGGAGGATAAAGAGGAGCATAATAACCTTGTAAAGATACACTATTACCTGGAAATGAACCTGTATCTTGCGAAGGATACAAAGTACCATTGAAGTATTGCCAACTAGCGAACGAGAATAAGATCACTATAATTAAAGGTATAATAATCTTAAATCTGATTCTTTTTACCTTATTCAGTAGATAATTAACACTTATTGGAATTAAGATTAAGTATATGGAAAGGTTTAACCACTCAGCATAAAAGGGAATTGCAAAAGTAGTTGCAAATACTCCTCCTATTATCGGTAGATGCGAAGGAGCAACCTCGAGATAATAAGTAAATTTTGTATCTGGGAAATTAGTTCCTACTTCAATAGCTATTAAGAAAAGTAAAGATGCGACAAGAGGAGATATGTATTGTTTTCTATCTTTATCAAAGAGACTAATTAACATTAAAATAAAAAATATAGATAAGGAAGCAAACCAGATATAGGATATGGGATCGTTAGGAAATAGAACATTATCTTCTCTGCCTATTGTAGGGAGATACCACCATTTGGTACGAGGATAGAATAGAATACTAGGCGGAGAGTAAGCTATTGTGGTCCACCATTCACTAATAAAATCAAAGATGAAGAGGAATGTAGCGTCGGGTGAGAAAAATGCTATGGTTGAAAAAGTGTCCGGTCTAAAAGCAGGTGCTGAAATAGCCTTAGATACTGAAGTTACAACTAATAATGATGGATATATATAGATGAAATATTCAAAAGCAACGAAAGGCAAAGT
This sequence comes from Candidatus Acidianus copahuensis, assembly GCF_000632495.1. Classification (GTDB taxonomy): domain Archaea; phylum Thermoproteota; class Thermoprotei_A; order Sulfolobales; family Sulfolobaceae; genus Acidianus; species Acidianus copahuensis. Next base: position 37,836 of record NZ_JFZT01000015.1, read on the forward strand.
TACTAATAAACTTAGCAGTGAAGTTACTAGCGTTTTTAAGAACTTTCTTCTTCCTAAGGCTAAAGTGCCCAATATGAAAGGAACTAAAAGGTAAATTAACCATACATAAAATCTAGGATCCATTATAGCTGAAAAAGAAATTGCTAAGCCCATTTTTATAATATCGTATTTATTTATTTTTTATTTTTTATATTAATATTAATTATTTTTACGAAGAAATAAGCTATAGCTAGTACCGCGAAAATGACGTTGTAGTATTGAGCTGTTATAAGTTCTAAATATAAAGGATTTAGGAAAAATGCTATAACACCAATCGCCTTAATTAATAACCTGTGGCTAATATCGAATGTATCTAATACAAGATCTAGAAGAAAGTAAAGCAAAAAGTACACTGAGGAAAAGATTACGAGAAGAAATAATTTATCTAGTATAATAATGTTAAATGTAGGGAATACCAGAAGAAATAGATAGTCAACCGCTTGATTAATATAAACGCCAATTTCCGGAACATAAACTGATGGGAAAAAGAGGTATCTTAATTGAGGTCCGGAGAAGAAAGGAGGAATTAAACCATTGTTAAAATAGCCATTACTTAAAAGGTAAACATAAATGGGAATGAGCGCAAATACCCATAAACCTAAAAACTCGAATAAAGTTAGTACCTTAAACTTATCGACTTTACTACTAATGCCCATTCTAGTTATAGCTTTTATGAATATTATATAAGTTTTAGCAATAGAGTCTAGGAGATTTAAGCCTATTTATGCTCTATTGATAGCAGAAAGTTTATTTTTAATATAGTTATCTTATTGTTGAACATGGTACTATTCTAGTACTACTCCAGATATTGTTAGAAGATTCTTTAATATTAAGTAAAATAAATGTGTGCTCATTTAAACTATTTTATAAGATTTCTTATGAACTGAAAATTAAACTGCTGATTCTCTAAAATAAGATAATTTTATCTTTTATGATCACTCTTAAGGATCAAGTGTGTTTTCGCTGTATCGTAGATTATTAATAAAACCTTAATGAAGGACATAAATTACGTTATAATTAAATAGTTTATTACAATACAGCAACACTTTAGATACACACAGAAACGAGATCTTAGCTGTATTATGCTTAATATGTGTAACTATTAAATCTAAATAATTAAGTTAAAGATTAAAGTAATATTAGAGTTTAAGTCCACATTTATAAGAATAAAACATACTTAAATATAATTATAAGAATTTACAAAGATCATAAGCATAGGAATTTACTAATAATTGTTATAATTATAGATTTCTCATTAAATTAGTGAAGTAAACACTTAAGTATACTAAAACTTCTTTAGTACAATTATATAATAAAATTCCATGATTTATTTAATACTTCAAAATCTTTGATATCGCCTCAATCTCATGTTTTGTTATAGCATCAAATGAAAATCTCGATATATAATCCCTACCTTCTTTTCCTAGCCTGTTTCTAATTTCTTCATTATTTAACAAACTTATCACCGTATCCGCATAGGCTTTTACGTTGTCAAAGGGAACCTTAATAACCCCTTTCGAAAATCTCTTTGTCCACGGTAAATCCCATAGTACGGCTGGTAAATATGACGCCAATGCTTCAGCTGTAACCAATGAAAAACCCTCATATAGAGAGGGGAAGACAAATACTTTAGATTTAGCGAGAATTTCTCTTTTTCTTTTCTCGCTTACATAACCCAGATATTCAGAGTTTCTAGGTAACTGTGATAGTTTTTCCCAACCTCTCCCCATTATACACAGCTTAGGTTTATCAATCTTCTCGCTCACCATATCCCATATCTTGTAAAGATACTTAACGCCCTTCCTTTCTCCATAATCTCCTATGAAGAGACCATCGCACACTTTTTCGCTTGTAGTATAGTAACCGCTTACATCTATCCCATTTGTAGACGTTAGTATTACCTTATCTGGAAATAGTTTCTTTAGTTCTTCGTAGACCTCTTCTTGATCTAGACATATTATCCCCGATGAATGTTCAAAAGCCATCTTAATCAGTGGATAATACTTGCTATCTCCCCTAAGTTCCTCTGTTACATGATGCACAAATATTATTAGAGGTTTTCTTGAGAATATTGACAACAGATACGAGTAAATTACACTGAGAGAATACTCTGAATAGGAAAGTATAACGTCTGAGTCTATGGCTTTTCTTAAACATCTTATAAAGCCTGGTAGAAATTCAAGCTTCGAAGTACTACTACTATAGACTATATCAAAATTAGCCAAAAGAGGTTCAAAAAACTCATCTATCTCCTTTAACGTATTTTTGTCAACACACAAGCTAACATTAGGAATTCTGCTATATACTTCAAGTGTCCTTCTTGCTGCACCCGTAAATTGGGTTCCAAATCTCATAGGAGGGGATATAAGTATACGCATTTTACGTCACCACAGCGAGACTAGAATTATTAACGTTCTTTCATACCGACTCCTTTATTATCTTTGCTATGCCCTCTGCTACATTATCCCAAGTGTGGAACTTTACAAATTCTCTAACACTATCTTCGAAGGGTGACCTCAAGAATTCTTCGTCCTTAAGAGACCTTTCTATTTGAGTCGCAAACGTGTTAATATCCCCAGGTCTAACGAACCTTACAGCCGGTAGTGTATTAAACGCTGAATAAACAGTAGGTATAGAGTACGCTATAACCGGTGTGCCTAGTGCTAATGATTCTAAAATAACTAGCGAGAAACCGTCTGCTAAGGAAGGATAAACTAAAAGTTTTGCTCTTTCAATAATTTCACGTAATTTGTGATCTTCTTTTATAAATCCTAGATATTCTACGTCTAACTTTTTTTTCTTTATATAGTCAAAAAATAGTCTTTCAAACCTAGGGTATAAAAATTTACCAGCGACCTTTAATTTTATTCTTACTCCTTTTTGCTTTAAAATATTCAAGATGTTGATAAGGTTAAAAATCCCTTTTGAGGGAATTAGTGTAGTCCAAAAAATTATATAATCGTCTTTCTCACTTTCATGGTCTAAATAGTAATCTACTCCGTTAGGAGGATTTAATAAAACCTTTCTAACATTCCTTAGCTTTATTGAGTCTAGTGTGCCCTTACTGACTCCTGCTATAAATTTAATATATTTGGCTCTTTTCAAAAATTTTACTTTACTTCTAGAAATAGCATATAGCCAGTAGGTTCGTCCTAAAAGATAATCTATCGACCTATACACAAATGGCTTTAACGAATAGTACGTGTAGGATATACTTTGACTAAGGGAATAAATAGGCTCATGAAGGGTTGCTCCAAGTGAGACATCAAGCTTATTGGAGAGGAAAACAGCTTCTGGAGTAACGAAGTCAGGGTCATAAATAAAATCACCATAAATATCAAACTCGTCAACGTATTCTTTATAAAACTTAGCTGATCTAGGGAACAATAATGGCTTAAACTTCCTTTCCTTATAAGCTTCTGACGGTATTTTAAAAATACCTTCTAGCTTTTTTAGGTCATCTATTGAACCATCTTCAGTGTACACGTCAGCATAAGGCACATATACCACATCAAAATATTTTGTCAACCTCTTTGTAACCTCTCTGACGTGTCTGCTGCCACCAGAATAATCTCCTAGCTTGTTAACTACAATGAGCTTCATTCAAGTTTTAAATATAGTGCACAAATTAAAATCTTGTGAGAGTTTTACTAATAGCATCTAAGGATGATTTCTTTAGCAGTTTAGAAAAAGTTACTGGAATAGGTAGATACGTAAGACAAACTTATGAAAGTCTCAGTAAATATTTAGAGGTTGAAAAATTTCCTATATATGATTATTCCTCAGTCCTTTCTGCATTTCTCACTACAGTTACAGCTAGCCTTTCATTAAGATATAGGAACTTTGATATAATTCACTTACTAGCACCAAAACCCTTCATTCCACTATTGAAAGGGAACGCAAAGTCAGTAATTACAGTCCATGATCTTTTCTTTTTAAAATATCAAGAGTCTCTCTCAAGGTTATCACGCTTGTATTTATTAAGTATCAAAAAAAGCGACGCAGTTATAGCAGTCTCGAGCAAGGTCAAAAGGGATCTGATTGAAATGAACTATAATAAAAAAATCTTTGTAGTGAACCCTTTTATAGACGACAAGTTCTTCAAAGAGAAAAAAAGAAATGCGACAGAAAAGAAAGAAGATATAATAAAGATAGGATATATAGGAAAGATAGACAGCGAAAGAAAAAACGTTTTAAGGGCTATTAAGGCTTTTAAAAACCTTAGAGAAAACGCATTGTTCGAGTTATGGGGAAATCATTCTACCTCAAACAAAATTATGCAGGAAATCATAAAGGAAATAAAAAAAGATAAAAGAATAAGGCTCATGGGTCCCGCTCCTGAAGAAGATTTAATCAAAATATATGACTCTTTTGATGCCTTCTTTTTGCCTAGTAAGGAAGAGGGTTTTGGATATCCTATTGTTGAAGCACAGAGTAGAGGTATCCCCGTGATTGTGTTTGAAGACTCTGATATACCAGAAGAAGTATGTAAATATTGCTTAAAGATAAATAACGACCTTAATGAGATTATTGATAAAATTTCTGACATAAATAGAAATGCGCTCATTTCGTTTGCTCAGAAATTTAACGTGAACGCTTACGTTAAGAATTTAGTAAATATGTATAATGAAATCATAAAGTAAGATTGTTCTACAGCAGCCTTGTTAAAAATAAAACTAAATATTACGAAAGATTAATTCTATCTTGATGTATGAAATAGGCGTATTTACACCATTTTCCAGCGTTATAAAATTCTACGGCGGTGGTGAAGTATTTATTAAAGAAGTCCTTAGTGGACTGAATAAAAAATTAAATATCTTAGTAATTCCTACACTTAACAGCATAAGAAATTTTGCCACAAAAGAAAACAACGAAGAGATTTGTAGAACTTTATCTTCTATGCCTTTCAATTTTCCGCAAATAGTCTATAAGTTATGCGAAAATAATTTCAATGTAGATCCTGAAAAGATAGTACATGCGTATAGGGAGGAACTTAAGGAAGTAAAAAGTTTTTATGATATTCATGCTTTCCATGAAGTAATCCATACCCTCCCTAACTGGAAAATTAAATTGTTTCTTAGTTTGTTTGGAGAAAATTTTGCACTATATCATTACATGTACTTTCCAGACTCCTACTACTTCTCGTCTGTACTTCAAAAACCTACAATGATGACTATTCACACAGATTTAAGACCTTATTTAACTTCAATTAAACTTATTCCATATTTAACTAAGATAAAGGAAGATCCATTTTACTTCATGAAGAGAAGATTTCAAGTTTATACACTTTTTAAGGTTCCTAAAATCTTCAGATCCCCCTACATAAAGGTTATTACTACAGTTTCAAAAGGAGAAGGCGAAGTATGGAAAGTTCCTAAGGAAAAACTTAGAGTGCTTTATCCATCAAACGCATTTAATGCAGAAATGCTAAAATATAGAACTATAAATAATAAGGAGGATTACCTTGTTTTCTGGGCAAGGTTAACGTTCAAAAAGGGATTGTTTGATATCCCATTTATTTTAAAGTTTTTAAAAGAGAATTTAAAAGAAAATATAAAGATATATATCTTTGGAAAATTCTATGATTGTTCCGATAAGAAATTCTTTGGGTTAATTGAAAAATTTAATTTAAAAGAAAATGTAGAATATCTAGGTTTTCTCACAGAAGAAGAAAAATATAAGATTGTAAGCAAAGCTAGAGCTTTACTTTACCCATCCCATGAAGATACTTTTTCTCAAGTAATACTTGAGAGCCTAGCTTTGGGGACACCAGTAATTGCATACAACATTGAAGGGCCTAAAAGTATTTACTCAAGTTTCAAAGCTGTAAAATTTGTAAAAGAATCTAGTTTTAGAGATATGGCCAAAAAGACTTTTGAGATCTTGAAGATGAATGACGATGAATATTTTCAGATGTTAAACGAACCTACATTGATGAAATTTTTAGAGGATCATAATAGCTGGGATAAAGTAGTAGAAAACATACTGGAAATTTTAAGCTTCTTAAATTAGAAAATGTTCATGATTTTAAAAACTTCTTATTAGATGGACTAATTACATTATTTGTAGAAAATTAGTACAACGCTATTGTTATGCAAGAGCATTAATATATTGATCAAATAGCTTATCGTTAATATGAAATTTCTGCTTTAACTATGTATGTTTACGATGTGTGTTTGCTTACGTTAATCTCGTAATTCGATTTGTTGATAACTAAAAATTCGAAATATATTCGTAACCGTTATGCATATCTGACATGGATAACTATACCTTTAATCTACAACTTAAAACGTATTGACCATAATAAGGTACATATTCACAATCAGAATGAGCAGTTAAATGAGAGTGTCGTATTATTAAGATTAATAGAGGAGCGAATAAATTTAACGCGGTTTATTAAGCTTTTACCCGTACACGACCGTGCCTTGTGTTTGTTTAAGAAAGCATTTAAAACGATAAATATTTAAATTACTTTGAATTAGAAAATATTAAATGTCAGAAACGTTAGATGTTGATAGCTTGTTCCTCTCTTCCGAACCAGAATCGGTTTATAAATTTTTCTCTAATTTTCAAAAAAATTGATGATCTCGTAAGCTGGATGAAGCAAAGACCAAAGGCAGAGGTTAAAATAGGTGTAGAGAAAGGAAAATACAATGAAGTAGTAATCGTAATACCTACTGCGGATATGAATGGTTATTATGCAAAAAGTATAAGGAAAACCTATGAAGGACTCACACTAATTTTCGTTGAAAGTAAAGGGAAATATTTTAACTTTGCCCATTCTGTAAACGAGGGAATTAAAGAGGCACTTTCACTTTCTCCTTCATGGGTAATAGTATCAAATGACAATATGATTGGTATTGATAGCCCAGAACAACTTATTAAACAGTTAAGGACCGTAGAAGAAAATGATGTAGTTTTTGCTAAACCCCCCATGTATCATTCACTAATGGTTCATATATGTAAGATTAGACGATTGATATATAAGCAATATTTAAAAAGAGCTGTAAGCGAAAATGCCGTTATTCCATTTAATGTTAGATAGAATATCCTAGACAAATTTAAGGTTGAATACTTAATTATTCCGATAATTAAATATGAGGATATTCCTATATTTATTAGAAACGAAAAATTAACCTCCCTTGTATGCTCAAAAGATTATCTAATAATTAACGGAGGAGCTTTTATGATTTTTCAAGCAAGTTTTTTAAAGGAAATTAAGAATAATTTTCTAGATGAGACATTTATAAATGGAGTAGAAGATGATGATTTATATTTTAGGATATTTAGCTTATATAAACCTAAAATCGGATGGATTAACTTCCAAATTAAGGGCATGATAAGAGGGAGTTTAGAGAAAGATGAAGTAATTAACTTCAAAAGAGATATGGTTAATCGTATTTATTTTAACTATAAGTGGAGATATTACCTTAACAAACTAAGACCTCAAGATTTGTCTAGCAAACTCATTTCTAATTCCTAATTACCTTATCGCATATATGGTATTGTGGAGGAAAATATTAGTGGTTAACTCTGGGTTATGATATATAATGTAAGTCTTCTTAAATCCTGCTTCCTTGATTCTTTTCAATATCTCGCTTAATTCATTAACGTTATTTAAAGTCACTTCAATCTTAGCTAGTTGTTTAACTCTCTTTAGATCCTCTACAGATAAGTACCTTTCGCATCCCTTACAGTCCATTTTTAGATAATCTACTTCTTTAAGACCCAACATATCCAGCAGTGAAGATAAACTGTAACTCTTAACCATTTCTTCTTTTTTCTCGCTCTTATAAAATGCTGAAGCTGAGCCATCAATTCTGTCAGCTTTGTAAAACATCGTTACTTCTCCGTCCTCACCTATTGCGCATTTTATTGGTGTTACCTTAATCCCTTCGTTTAGCTTTAGGTTCTGAAGCAACGCATTATAATTTGTTGAAACTGGTTCTATCGCAATCACTTCAGCTCCATTCCTAGCGAAGTGAACAGACGTGTCTCCGAATTCAGCACCTACGTCTAGAACTTTTAAACCTTTGAAAGAAGCTATAAATCTGTCATGTATCTTTAATATGAAAGTTTCAGTAAAAGTCCAAGGATCTATATACCTAACATAAAACTTACTTCCGTCAGATGATTCAATAATCATATTATTTGTGTCTATTCTTACAAAATTGCCGTTTAGTTCACTAACCTCATTAAATATCATTAAGCCATACTTTATTACGAAATATATTAGAGATAATAAATTGTAAATGATGTCGAAATCGCTTTCATTTTTAAACTGTAAGGTTGTACTAGGAAGCCTTATTACTATATTGTTCTCTTGTAGTTCAGTCGGTATTCCTAGTTGGTTTAGTTTTTCGATCAAAATTGCTAAATCCAGAAGCCTATAATAATCTCCATTAACAAGTAATCCGTCTCTTAAAACCCCAGTAGCTTTTGCTATTTTCGTTAATCTAAACTTATATAATGCCATTTTGAACGTTAACCCTAGCCAATTCCTATACGTATGCCTTAACTGGTTTATTGTCGAAATTACATCTTCAAGATTCATAATCCATATCTTTTATCTCTATCCAATCAAATAGTAATAAATATTACTTCCTATACCGTTGACATCTTAGCTATTGCTACAATTAAAGTTTTAAATGAGAGTGTAAAAATTTAAAGACAATTATGGAAAAGATTATCTTGTCCATCATTCTTATTTTATTACTAACTTTCACTAACCCTACCCTAGGTTTAATTAACGTTTCCTATCCCTCTCAAGTACTGTATGGACAAACCTTAACTGTTAACTTTTCAGCTTGCTCAACAACAATTAACTCAACTAATTTCCCCATAATCTCATCTGGTACAGAAATAATAAATAGTACATATAGAGGTGGTTCTCCTTACGGCTATTACGTAGTATTTCCTATGCTGAACCTCTCAGAAGAAATTCGAGTGACATTTTTAGGGGAATATAATGAATCAATTTTATCCGACCCTGGCATTGCACTTTACGGAGGTAATTTCGAAATCCCATTACCAGACAGTGACCAAAATCAATTTACGGTAGTAGTATTAACATTTGATGGAAGAATTTTATTGCATATCAATTCCTCATGGTATGCTCCACTTACATCTTTACCTTTTTATGGTCAAGTAATCGATAATTGGATAAACGTTACTACCCCAGTAAATTATACGGTAATATTTCAAGACCATGAGGGTAAAACTCTAGTAAAGGAGATGTTCATTAACGGTAAAGGATACTTCATAGGATATTTAACACCCATCCCTTGGAATTTCTCTTACGTTGGTATAAGGTTAGATACCGGGTATGATTTTGTAAAACCAATTGAGTTTTATGCATCTGGTGCTTATTTCTCTCTTTCACTCCCTTATGTAATTTACGTAAACGATAAAGAATACACTTCAGGCTTTACTAATTCTATGGGACAAGGTTAGTTCTCTATCAAGGTTACCTCGCCCCTTACAATAAATATAACCTTCCCTACGCTTCACGAATACAAGGTAATTTATGTCGGCGTAACTGCTCCCATGAGCAATGACGAGGTGAAGATAGTTTACCCAATTCGAGAGATATCTCTCCTAGTTATAAGCGCGATCTTAATAGTTTTAGGTTATGTACTAGAGGAGAGAAGGAAGAGGAGGAGTAAAACTTAACGTCTATAGCATCACCTTACAGTAACAATCTAAATTTATTCTGTAAGTTAATAATAATATCTAATTCATTGCATAGCATCGCCAAATAATGATCAATTATTTAATTATGGCATGATTTAGGTCGTGTGTATCAAATGTGTAGTCGTATATTGTTAAAATTTAATAAATCATGATAATTACGTCTCACTTACCTAGTTAATCATGATAAGATGACAATATGGATACACAATTTATGCCCTTCATTAAGGTTTTATTAATAGCTGACGTCACTTATATAAAAATACTCCCCCGCAACTGGGGGGATATTTTTCTATCCCTCCTAGCATAAGTAGTGGGTACTATGCTTGAAGTTTGAATGTAAGGCTTAAATACTTGAAGCTCTCGTTCACTGGCTTATAGGTTTTCGACATTTTTCTTGTAAAAACGCAACAAATTTTTTCACATAAGACTTATACAGATACTCTGTGTTTTTGCCTAAATTACGGCTCTTTTTATATTCTTCAAATAGCTTCCACATATCTATATTACAAGGGGATATATCCTCATTAACATATTTTAGCAAGTTTCTTATAAACCATATTACTCTCCTGCTTTCTTTTTAGGATTTTTTGAAGCTTTATATTCCTCTATCAATCTTGACTTAAATTCCTGAATTATAGATTCTAGATCTAATTTCTGTACGTCCTCATGTCCCTTATCACGTTTTTCTTCTTCACCTCTCTCATAGCCTTTTTCCCAAACAGTCTTATACGTTTCGAGTACCCATGTTATAAAATTAGAAGGTTCCATGGACAGATCGCGTGATATCCTTTCCTCGAAATCATCACCCATTTTAGGTCAACCCTTGAAAACTATTTACTCTATTTTCAATCTCTGAAACAAGGTTCTTTACTTCGTCACTTATATCCTTATTCTGTGATATAATTCTAACTAGAGGTAATTCCCATCTTCTTGGTCTGAATACTAAGTCACTTAACTCATTGTGAACGTAAACCATTGTATTGAAGAAAGGCTTATAGTAAAATTTTTGGATAAATGTTCGTGGAATTTTATCCTTTATAAATGCTATAAGCCTATCCTCAATTTTCTTTATAGTACTAGAACTAAATTTCCTTGTTATCCCTACTAACGCTATTCCTAGTATATTACAGTCGTTCTTTGTATACAATACATCTTGTAATATATCCTTATATTAAGATCCTAACACCCATTAACGGAAGTTCCTCTAGGTTAGAAGGAATTATTAAATAGTTACTAGCATAAAGTGCCCATATTGTAGGTGCAAAAAGTTCTGGAGGTGTATCAATTATCACCCATTCATAATCTTTTGTTATAGCCGGTTCTCTATATAGTCTTTTATGTAAAGCATAGGGATCTGTAAGAGGGATTTGACCCCTATATACATCTACAAGATAACTCAAATTAGAGGGTATAAGCCCTAACTTTCCTTTAATTTTCCCAATATTAACGGGAATTATCTTAAACTTCTCACCCCTTGCCATATGAAGCACACCTTGATACGTATCTAACTCATTAGTCTTAATGAAAAATGAACTTAGATGAGCTTGAGGATCAGCATCAATAAGTAAGACTTTTTTCCCAAGTAATGCAAGTCCTATAGCAATTAACGCACTTAAGGTGGTCTTACCAGTCCCACCTTTTTGATTAATGAGTAATATTACCTTTAATTCACTCACATTACAAATTAATTTTTTATACTCTTAAGCTTTTTCTTTATTATTTTTACCTAGTAATATAAACGAAACATAGATTCTTCATACATCTTTTTTCATGCATTTCAAGTGTCTCATCTTCTTATGACTAATTACATAATTGCTACGTAACTAACATAATTTATTAAGATTTTACCCATGAATGGTAACACTTTAATTACACACCTCTTTCTACCTAGTAAACTTTAAGAAAACTACCCTTTACGAGCTTATTCCTAAAAGTATGGGCTCGAAGAACTTCAACCACTTAGGTAAGAATGAACTAACTACTTTCGCCTCTTCCCTTCTGATTATCTTAAAGACCTTAAACACCACAACTACACCAAGCAACGCGATAACGTCTAGCCATAATGGATCAATAAAGTACTCATAAAGTCCAATGAGAGGTATTAACGAGAGGAGGAAGGACTCCCTTTTTCCCGGGAAGAACACTTTTGTTGATACGGAGTAGTACAGCACGAAGGAGGAAGAGATGAATGCGGAAATTAACTGAGAGATTGCACCACCCATTATGCCCATACTAGGTATTAAGACGTAAGAAGTCACCAACACAGTTGAGGCAGTTGCTAGGGTAATGTAGAAGAATGGTCTTAGGCTCCTCTTAAAGGCTACAATGAAAGTAGTCAGAGTCCCTATTGGGAAAGTTAACGTGCTTAACAGCAGTAATATGGTCAGTACGTTAACAGCTTTAGCGTAATCTGGGAATAAAATAGGAATCAGAACCCTAGCTAGCGGTAACGATATTATCACCACTAAAAATGTAAGGAGGGAGGCGAACTTAAAAGTTACACTGCTCATTAACTTCTCATCTTTTCCTAACGCTTTATAGTATGATGAGGCTGAAAGTAACGGTCCACCTATTGAACTTACGAGCATAAAGGGTACTCCTCCTACTAATGCTGAGAACTGGTACAAGCCAAGGTAATAGGAACCCAACAAGTAGGAAGTTGTCACCCTGTCCCCCTGGGATGAGAGGAAGTTGATAGCGTTGGATAGGTACAAAGAAAGGGCTTCCTAAAATGGTCAAACATAAAGGGAAAGTTAAACGACTGCAAGACAATTTTCGCATTAAGCTTTCTTGAGATCATGAAGAGGTTAAAGGAGTTCGATATCAATGCTTCAACTGTCCACATTAGCAGAAAAAGGTAGATTTCCTTCTGTAGAACAGCTATTATAGAGATCCCACACCTAATAATCAAGAATAAGTAGCCAGAGATTATGCTCTCCTTAAAAATATCCATTCCCACTATTTCGGAGTTCTACACAGCATTCATTACGTAGAGAAACAAGTAAGATATTGCTAACCTTACGAAGAGTCCGAAGAGCTAAAATATATTAGAGAGTCTAAAATCACGTTCAGTAGTCTCATCTATATATAAAAATAATACTTATTGAAAACAATAAAGTTTATCACATATGACAAGAAAAGTTACTATGGTTTAAATATCTCAGAAGCGTTACACGGTATGTATCGACTGTCTCCAAATTATGAAAATTGTTCGGTTAGCTCATAATTAACGTAATTATTAAGAGTTTATCATTATTTAACAACACTTTCAATACGTACCTCTAACCCTGATAAGAAAAAATAATAATCCAGGAATAATTGATTCTACAATGAAGTGGATTTTCCTGTTGATTATACTCCTTCCCCTACCAGCTTACGGAGGTAATATTCTACTTCATTATCCAAGATCTGTCCTTTACGGTGAAAAGTTCTCAATCTCTTTTCAAGTATTCACGAATGAAATCCAGGGAACAGACTTCCAATATATAACTCCTGGAGTTATAATTAGCTCAAACGAAAGTCACCTTACGCTTACAGGCAATCCTGGAGACTTTGCCGTTTTCAAAACTAATGTATCCTCGCTGACAGCGAGGGAACTAGTAATTTCGTTTTCAGGGGATATCCCAACGCTCGGCGGAAATCCGGGACCAGTTCTTTATGAGGGAATAGACCCTCACGCGAGCGATATCTCGCAATCAAACTTCTATGCAGTACTTGTTTCGATGACTGGGGTTTTGTGGGTACATAACTACACCGGGTGGCACTCCGTCTTGGGAGGACTTCCTAGCGTGAAAGAAGGAAATTACAGTGCAGTTTTCAAAGATGTTAACGGTTATACATGCGTTCCTTACGTTGTAGTTAACGGCAGTAAATACGTTGTTGACTATTTGACGGATATACCATGGAACTTCTCTTTCGCAGGATTCCGCGTGGATATAAATACTGTAATATTTAACGACTTTAACGTAATTACTACGGAAAACGTACCATACGTAGTATTTATAAATGGGAGGGAAGCGATCTCTGGAAACGCCACTTTTGGAGAGGGGGAAATTCACTTAACTGCCTCAGGGAATATGGTGGTAAATATTACTTTTCCCACCCTTCATGAGTACAGAATAATTAACGTCGGAGTAAGATCAAACGAGGTAAAGGAAGTTATGCCAACAATACCTTTGGTATTAATAGCGATATCCACAATAATAATAGGGATAGGCATATGGAGGAATAGAGGGATAGGCAAACAAAGAGAAAAGTAGGGGATTATGGACGTTTCACATTTGTTGAAAAGATTTTTTATGAATCTGGTTTGATTACATCTTTCTTTAGAATATTGGAAGTGAATCTATTCGCTAAGATGTCTCTATACATTGTTATACTGGGCTCCCTTGTCAACGATCATTTTAGAATATATTAGGAAATCTACGCTATGCCTTCTGGATTTTTTTTTTTTAAGATAAAGATTTCAGCAAAATATATCAAAAAGGAAGAAGAAGAAAAAGAGAAGGAAGAAAGAAAAATCTGATATTAAAATAATATACATAATAATATCATCTCTTTAAATTTGTCTATGAGCTAATCTTTACCACTACGTATTCTAAGAACTTCAACCACTTGGGCAAAAAGGAATTCATAATCCTTGCCTCATCCCTTGATATTACTCTAAATACCTTAAATAAGGTCAACACTATTAGGAGGACAATTACGTCCAACCACAGTGGATCAGCGAAGTACTCAAATAGTCCAAGGCTAGGTAACATCAAAAGGACTACAAATTCCTTTAATGTTGGAAGAAATACCTTAGTTGACGTTGCATAATATAAAATAAACGAGGAGGATATCAAGGAGGAGATCAGTTGGGATATTGCTCCCCCCATTATTCCCAACCTTGGTATGAGGAGAAATGAAGTGAGTAATACAGTTGAGGCAGTAATCAAAGTGAGGTAAAGGAAAGGTCTAAGGCTTCTCTTAAAGGCTATGATGAAGTTAGTTAACAATCCAACAGGTGTAGGAAGTGTCATTACAAGGATTAAGAGAGTTAAAACGTTCACGCTTTTTACATATTCAGGAAAGAGAATAGGGATAAGGAACTTTGCGAGGGGAAAAGAAGCTATTGCAACAACAAATGTGAGAAGGGCAATAAACTTGAAGGAAATAGAACTTATTACTACCTCTTCCTTACCTAAAGCTTTGTAAAAGGAAGACGCTGAAAGTAGAGAACCACTAATGGATGAAATGAACATGTAAGGAACTCCTGCGACTAAGGCAGAGAACTGGTATAAGCCAAGGTAGTATGAACCCAATAGGTAAGAAGTCGTGACTCTATCCCCTTGGGAGGAGAGAAAACTTGTTGAGTTAGACAAGTACAGGGATAAAGACTCCTTAAAGTGCCTAAAAAGGAAGGAGAAGTCAAACGATGGCTTTATCAAGGATTTCATTTTCCTGGAAATTGCGGCCAGGTTGTAAGCGTTACTTATTACAGATCCGGCTATCCATATTGCTAGAAACAGGTAAATATTCTTCTCCAAGACTGCTATTAGAGATATACCCCACCTTATAGTCAAGAAGGCATAACCGGATATAGTAGTCTCCTTGAACATATCCATCCCCATCATCTCTTGGCTCTCCACATTGGAAGCTACGTAAAGGAATAGATATGGTACGGCTAACCTTACATAGTTGGGAAAAAGCAAAAGGGTGAGTAGGAAGGGTAAGGCTAGGAAAGGTATGCTTAAGAACTTTTCTACCACTTTCTTATCCACTTCCTTTCTTGCGTGAAGATAGGCCACCTCTCTCATTACTATCTGACCGGGAACAAAATATAAGACAGAGGAAGAGATGACTTCAAGGAGCTGTATTATAGCCACTTTCCCAAAGAAGGCCGGAGACGTTATCCTAGCAGTTATAAGGAAGAAGACGAGAGCAATGACAACGTTAAAGGTTGTGGAACTCAGGGAAAACAGCCAGTTCTTTATTGGGTTCACAACTCTAGCTTTCTCCTTATTTTTAAAAGATTTTCGGTAAGATGGTTGAACTAAATTTGGGATCTTTACCTTAGGGGGTTAAAGGAGAGGAATGGGGCAGTAAAACTGTTTGTGATTCTAGGGTAGCTAGAGGTTTTTAAATCCGTTTTAGTTTTTTTCCTGGATCTCCCACTAATGATATGCATTGCACAAAGATGTGTGGAGTGATATTCGCAGGGAGCCGTGCCTTTGATCCCGATTCCTTGACCTCACATTGAAGGTAGTTGTACTATCAAGAAAGGTGAGTGAGAGGAGAAGTCCCTAAAGGAGTAAAATGCACTGCACAACCTAACCCTCTATGGAAAAACGGACGGATAACCCTAATACGTAAGCTATTTCATGATAATAATCTGATGTTTTGTCTATCAATCTTATTTGTCCTTATGACGGACTAGATAAAAGTCCAGCAAGTTAAACAATGGAATGTCCAATTTTTGATAATATAAATCCTGTTTGTGTTTTACAAGCTTCCTTTTCAGTCCAAAGATAGTTTTCCTTTTACGTTACTACTTTTGTCACTTGATTGCTAGTATCATTTTTATTGATTTCATGAAGTTCCTTCCTCTTTATGTTTAACCAACTATAACATTTAATGCTAGGCACTCTTGTATTCCTAGTTTCCTGCTTTTTAACTCTCCCGCCTGGTTTAGATCATCCTTCTGTGTTTCAGATGAGACTCTAGCTACAGAGTTACTTCTCTCTTCTTTACTTCCCATAAGTCTGTCAACGATTTCTCTAAACCTCATTTTTGTAGTTTTATTGGTTGATGATCCCTTGATCCATATACCTCAGTTCTCTGACCTCCTCCCCGCCCTGAAGGGTTCCCCTCAGAGCGGTTCATAGGTTTTGATCCATACGTTTCACCCTCATAGAATCATATCTAGCTGGTACTACCAGCCCCGATCCTCTCGTCCACGCATAGACCAGTGGGGTGGTCTTACCTCAGCTTATCCCTATCCCTCTGGTGATCCCACCATCATTAGGACTCAGGATCATGGATATATTAAACGCACCGATCAAGTCCGCGCTATACACCTTGTTAGATGTTGTACACTTAAACAAACCCCTTGTAACTCTTTTCCCGCATCCATTACCGTGGATGGGGCAACTAGTTGAAGTATGTGCCTCGTTAACAAACTTAACAGTTATACCATACTCTTCAGCAACATCCCTCAACTTTTCCATAACTTGTTTGTAAGACCATACGTTAACAACTAGAAAGTTACCCTTTTTCTGACTTATGTTCTTTGGGTAGCCAACCTTGATTAGTGAGACACCTTTGTTATACAAGAATTCAACAACTTTCCTTACGGCAGTGTCTATTATAGCGTTTAACTCCCTCTTCCACTTAATGTACAACCTCCTTATCTTATTTGAGAACGGTTGTTTGAACAAGGATAATAACTTCTGTTTCATACTTATCAGTTTCATGAAGTAGTACGAGATAGATTTTAACACTCTAGTCTTGATTAACATCTGTGTACCGTCAGAGATGTAGGCAGCTAACAAGTTGTTTATCCCTATATCTATCCCACCTACTAAATTACCTTTTAGTGTTAGTGGTACTTTAACCCACTTACCCGTCTTTCTGTCAAGTTTTTCATTTGCCTTTAAGGTAATGTGGGCATACCACTTTCCTAATACGTCATTATATATTATTTCTAACCTCCCTTGTTCCCCTCTATAGTAAATTTCCCCATTGTATCTTATTGCCAAGTCTCTGAATTGTCCCAAATGGCGTAGTTCTATCTCTTGTTTCTCTTTATCTATCTTGTATTGATCTTTCCTTAGCACTATTATCAACTTTCTCTTCTTCTTGTCTTTCCAATAACCAGGTGGGTTGACCTTCTTGGTGAATGGTAGTAGTTTTTTCTTTGCTCTTAACAAGGAGAAGAATGAACTCCATGCCTCGTTATTTTTGTTTAAAACTTGTTGTGCTGTTATCGTACCTATCATGTCCTTGTACTCATTATACCACTTGTTATAGGTACCCTTGATATCAACACCATGTTCACCGTTAAAGAACTGTCTTCTCCTTTCATAGTTTACTTGGTTCCATAGTTTTGAATACAAGTTTCCTAGTTCTTTTAACTCCTCCTCTTGTTCTTTTGTTTGAATTAGATCTACAGTTATGGTGCGTCTTAGGACTGATACGGTAGGCATAGGGACTGATCCCTTCTTACTCTTCTTAGGTTTACCCACCGTACCGTCTTCATTAGGAGTTACTCTCTATCTTTTTATAAACTTTTTTTGATAACATCCCCGCTCTAAAGAGCGAGGCTTTCAGTTGTAAGAGATAGTCTCTCGCACACTTCTTTTTGGTCTTTGCAAAATTAACAGCTGTCATTAATTGCTTAAAAATCTCAAGATTTAAGCGAAACTGCTAGCTACGACTATTTATCCCCTGAACAGAAAAAAGAAATCAAAGTACAGCTGTCTATAAACTGGATACACAACCTTAATTGGAAAGTTAAGATAAAGGAGGTATAAAATCAAGTAGGGAGACTCTAGTTGGTTCAACTAGAGGTCATTCTCAAATTTTAAGAGAAGATAAGGAAATAGGAATATTTTCTGGTCTTCTTTTATTCATTAGCTATCTTTCTTATAATTTCGTCGAGTCTCTCACCATGTTTATTCCAGGATAGAGATTCAGCTAGTTTTCTGTTATTTTCGTAAATCTTATTCCACATCTCCTCGTTAACGAACAATTCATCCAATATTTTAGATATTCCATCAAAGTCGTTTTCCTCCACAATAAATCCGTTCTCTTTATCCTTTATAACCTCAGTTATACCTATCCCTCTGTTAACTATCAGAGGAATTCCATAGGAAAGAGCTTCAAGGGAACCCATCCCAGGTCCTCTCTCATTATAGCCGAACCGTATGAAAGCCTTAGATCTTCTGTAAAGTTCTCTTAATTCTTCCTCTTGAAGCGGACCCGTTACCTCCAAGTGTTCGTTTCTCATGTTTCTATATTTCTCTAAAAGCGTTCTATCGGCCCAGTCCCCAGCTATGACTACTTTACCTCTCCTTAGCCTCCTTGATATCTCCACAAGCCTTTCTGGATGTCTACCAGCATCCCACATCGTTACGGACAAGGCTATATCCTCTCTAGAGGAAAAATTAGGAGAATCGACGGGATCACTACCAAGGTAAAGAGTGAAGACGTTTTTGTAACCATATCTCTCCAGGGCCTCTCTGTTAGCCTCAGCGTTTGTAATGATACAGTTAGCCTTCCAAAGACCTAATCTATCTATAAGCTTAGGGAGAAGTGGAGGATTAGGGTTGGAGAGTGGCGTCTCGTGGACGAAGACAACTTTCTTCTCTCCTCCTCCTTTCTTTCCCCTTATTTCCCACACTTTTTCCTTAAGTTTTCTAACCCACGAAAATAGAGCTGTCCACTGATCGTAGTAGATGACAACGTCATAATTTTTCTTTCTTCTCATTTCGTAAAGAAAGATGAGATCTAGGTCAATGGTTGCGTCGTCTCCTCTTCCCTTAGCGTAGATTGAGGTTAACTTCCAGAAGATCTTACCAAGTAAGCGTTTCTTAACTGTGGGAGGGTAAAGTACAGTGTAATTAATCGAGGAACTGTACTTAACTTCTCTTTGAGTTTCTCTAATAAATACCAAATCAACGTCATGCCCCCTTTTCATCAACTCATATGCCTCTTTAAAGGCTGCCCTCTGCACTCCTCCTGGCCAAAGAACTCTTACAAGAATCAGGACTTTCATGAGATCACCTTAATTTTCAGAGTTATGTGGAGAACTCATCTTTTAACTTTTTTGAGCCAGGTTAGGAAAAGACTTAGTCCTGAATGGAGTTTTTTGATCCCCAATTAGAAATTTCTTCAAAAACAAAATAAAAGGATAAGTAAAGGAAGTTGTCTGGTTATGATTAATTATCTACATGATTAACTACCTAATTGGGGGGAATTAACATGGTTTATTAAGATTTTTATCATTATTTTCAGACATACTACGTTATCTCATCAATTAATAAAAACTATATTAAAGGAATAGATTAAAGGGAATTTTTCCTTTCAAGTTGGATAAAGGCTTTATGATATGTTAGATTTTGTTGGATTGAAAGTCTTTCGAAAGGTCTATGTCTCCACTAAATAATGAATACATTTATGTTTTCTCAAGAATCATTGTTAATAAAAATAAAGCTCCATACCTATAGCGTGATCTAGATAGCCTTTGTCAATATTTTGTTAAGGTCATTGGTGAAAAGAAATGAGATTAGTCTTATGCAATTTTAAGATGACTTTCGTTAGGTTATCGTTAATCCTTTTTATAATAACTTTTGCCTCCATGGCTGTCCTTTGGATGATCCTGCCAGTTGTATTAGGATATCTTAAGTTCAGGAATATAGACTTGTTTTTTTCTTTCCCTCTCTTTGTAGAGTTAATCACCTTGTGCAGAAACTTCCTATTAAAGCAGAGTGTTAACGTATTATGTGTATATACTCAAGTAGTTGTTTTTCTTTTCGAAGAGAATAAGTTTGGGTTCTAACTATTATTAAATAGTTTTCCCGCTATCTCTTTTAGTTCATCAGGTCCCAAAGATAGGTCTGCATAGCCCTCTGGGGGCTTCTCTCTCAAGCTTATCAGTCCCACATTCTTAGCTACTTTACTTATCCTCTTTACCGCATTGAGGGCTTCAGATCTAGTAATTTCCCCCATCTTTACTTCAAAACCCCATATTGGTACTCTTTTTTTCATAATTACTATATCAATGTCTTCCTTTGGAGAATAATAAAGTTCCCCGTTAAAGTATTTTGCTAGCATCTCTCCTATGCTGAACTGTACTTCTCTACCTATAGGTAATGTTTCGACCTTTAACTCAGTCTCACTTACTGAATATTTACTTTCAGCATATAATATTAGAGACAATGGAGGTGACCTTATTTTATAGAAGTTTTCTCTTGATAAAGTTGGGATCTTTTGTACTAATCCCATCTTGGCCAGCTTATTTACCATTGACGATATAGTGGGTTCCCTGCCCTTTGGTTGTATAATACCAGCAATTTCAGAGGTTTTCCATATACCTTCACCCAAGAGGAGAAGGATCTTATAGTAAATGTTAGTAAGTTGCCTTTCCTCTTCCTTAAATACTTCTCCTATTAATCCTTTTGCTATGAGAGAAAACTCTTTCACTTTCTCCAGTAGTTCCTCATATTTATCGATAAAAGGAATGATCCAAGGATCCCTAAAGATGACTGATAATAACGGGTCACCTAACTGGTAAAGGACATCTTCATAAGAAATTATATCTATTTCCATGGGTGTAAACATACCTAAGAGTGGACTATTCCTGTCAAATACTTTCTCTAATACACTGTAACTTGACCCAACTGCTACTAGTATACCTTCTCTTTCCCAATTAGATATTATAGTGTAAAAGTCGTCTGGTAGTCTTTGGAACTCATCGATTATTGCAGTTCCACCAGACCTTATAATCCTCTTTGCTTCATTTAAGGCATCTTCTAATTTTATTACCTTATCGTCTTGTGTTACTGCTCTCAAAGATACAGTAACAAGGAAATACCAGTCGGCCTTTATGTATTTCTTAGCAAGTGTAGTTTTACCAGTCTTCCTACGTCCATATATCAAAGTCCAGGCCTTTATTTTTCGTATTTTGTCTTCTTCTTTTCTTTTGAGATATAGTCTCATAAGACTAGTCCTATAAGACTATTCTCATGATATTTTTAAAGCTTTTTGTAAAACTAACAAAAAGCGAGCTATTCCTAGGAATAATGAGTCATCAGTTTGTCCCTAGAGATATCCTTAAGTTGTTCAACGTGTTTCAGTCCTTTAGGACTTACTCCTCACTCACCCTTCCAGTATGTTTCCATCAAATCTCAGAAAAACTTTCTATTTAGTATCTTATAATTGTACAAAAATAGGTTAAGAAAGAAAAGGAAAGTTAGATAGCTTATGCTCAGGTAACGTCTTTGGCACCATAATGGTATTTTTCATTTTATTTCGTTGTAAATGTGGGTTTGTAGACCCGAATAAGGAACTTGAAAGATTGGTAAAGAACTAAAGTGTACAGGTTTTCCCACACCTGCTTCTGTGAGGTAGGTGGGGTTATCCCGCTAAGGTGCGGATCAGGTTAATGGGCTCTGGCTCAGAACGTTACGAAGCTCAGTGCCTCGTGGACAAGACAATAAATGTCCGTAAAGCCAAACCCATCTTTCTGAGAGAACAAGCACCCTATAACACATGGGTTAGGAGGGCTAAGCACTTCATTGATACTCAAGTTAGGAGGACTATTGATTGGCTTTATAACAATAACGTTTCAACGGTTTATGTCGGCTATCCTAAGGAAATATCCCAAGATAATGGGAACTTCTATACCGTGAATTTATGGCATTACAACTATTTGTTGAAGAGGGTTTATGAGGTCGCAGAGGAATATGGTATTAAAGTTAATTTTGTTGACGAATCATACACTTCTTCAACATGCCCAATACATGGAACGGGCTGTGGTAAAAGGATACACAGAGGACTATTCAAATGTACGACACTTAACAAGGTGTTTAACGCGGACTTAGTCGGTGCGTATAATATCTTAGTGAAACTCATAACCCTGAGTCCCGAAAGGGATAGGGGTAACGGGCTGAAGACCCAGCCCAGGGCTGAACGAAAAAAGGATGTAGCCTTAAACCTCCCCGTACTAGCGTGAACCCTCGCACTTTAGTGCGGGGAGGAGGTCAGATGAAGAATAATCATAAAAGTTTATATAGAACTAACTCCGATCGATTTATGGATATGATGTCTTTAAAAAGATCAAAAATAAGCGCTAAAAGGAAAAGAGGAATATCAGGAGCAATAACTGCTTTAATCCTAGTTATAGCATCTGTTATCATAGCTCTTGCAGTAGTTAGTCTAGCCTTCGGGTTCTTCGGAGCTTTCAGTTCTTCACCTACAGTTACCCAAATAGGAAGTGGGACGATAACTACTAATGGAGTAGCTTGTGTTACTCTTAAGTCAACCGGGACTGTAACAATTGTCTCAGCTACGTTTAATGGTGGAAGTGTATCACCTCATATTTCAACTATTACTGCTGGGACAGGAACTTACTCTTTTACTGTTAGCGATAAAAGTGGTATCCTACCAGGTAGCACATATACCATAACATTAACTCTATCTAATGGTCAGACTCTCCCTGTAACTGTAATCGGTACGACATAACATAAATATCTGGGGGAAAAATAATTTTTTATTTTGTATATTTTAAGAATTTTCTTTAGTGCATACATTTATGTATATAATCATTATTTTTATTTGAAGTAATCATATTTTGTTTTATCAGATAATAAAACAAGCCTCTTCAATCTTGAAGTTTTAGCATGAAGTTAAAGGAGTAGGAGACTTGAACTTAAATGAAATAAAAAATGGAGCAAGTAGTTCGACATTTTAGATCATCTATACAAAATCTATATCCTTTAATGTGTACAACTATTTCTTATGAACTGTCCAGACCTTTTGGTCATCTTACCGCTTCATTCTTAACGACGCTTTATCGAAGGTAGAGGGGTTACTTCAGGATCTAGGTGTTCCTACTTTTCAGTAGACTATTATTGGAACAAGCAAAGTCCGTCTACTGTGTAACAACAACTTGGACAAGCACTCTTAACTTTTTAGAAGTCTTTACGCCATATTTGTTAAGTATTGACTGATATCTTGCCAGTCTGTATTTATAATAAAATGCAATTGTTTTTAACGGTCTACCGTTAAATAGTTTAGCCTTCCCGTCTTCTGTATAAATTGCTAACAAGTTGTTGATACCAATATCGATCCCTGCATTTAAATTTCCCTTAGGGCTAAGTGGTATCTTACGCCATTCCTTCCTTACCGCTTTCTCTTCTACCTCGAAACTAATGTGGGCATACCACGAGTCACCGTCTTTTATTATCTCTAACCTACCCTGTTTCCCCTTAATATGCACTCTTCCCTTAAATTTACAACAATTCTACCAATCGCACCTAACCCTTTTAGGATTAATGTGTCATCCTCTATCTCATATTGGTCGTTTCTAAGGACTGTCCATAACTTCCTCTGTTTATTCTCTTTCTTGTACCCAGGAGGGTTTACTTTTATGATAAACTGTGGCAATTCCTTGTCTTTCTTCTTTTGCAGTAACTTAAAGAATGACAACAACTCAAGCCTCGCCCTTTAGGGCGGGGTCAAACATTTTAAATCTCTGGGCTATATAGTTCTTGTATGTCCTCCGATGAAGGGGTACTAACCAGGACTGTTGTCCTTAAGGTTAGCCCAGAGGGGGACATTAACTTCTCAAAATGGAAGACCGCGACAAATCTAGTTTTAAAGTGGTTATTGAAGAACAAGGATAAGTGGAGCAAAAACAAGAATGGTGAATCTACAATCTCGTTAAACACAGTACAACAAGTATGGTACAAGGAGTTAAGAGAAAAGTTTGGTTTCACCTCTTACCAAGCTATAGCTTGTATAAGACAAGCAATAGCTAAGAGTTGGATGAACAACCCAAACAAAGGAAGAGAGCCTAGGTTAAGAAAAGACGTTATATGGTTGAAGATTGACGATATTAAAGAGGTAACTAAGGAATATGTTAAGACCTCATCTTATGGTAAGTTAATTGTTGAAGGGTACCCAAAGACTTTTGATGAAGTTAATGGATGGAAGAGAGGTGAAGCAAGGTTAGTGAAACAGGGTGACGAATATTACTTGCATATAAGCTATGAGAAAGAAACCAAACTACCTAAACCGTCAAGCAATGCCATAGCTGTAGACATAAACGTTAGAGAGGTCGTGTATGGCGACGAAAAACATGAAAGGAGGGATAAGACGCCCGTTGAGGATTTAATGAAGAAGAGGGAGTATGTGTCGACCCTTCAAAAGAAGTACCCATCTTGGAGGTCTCTAAAGAGGGTGTTGTTAAGGATAAGGGGAGTGTACAAGAACATACACAATGCTCTTGTTGATTGGGCTAGAAAAGAAGCTATTAGGATCGTAAACTACGCCAAAAAGCTAGGCAAGGATACGATTATACTAGAGGACTTAAACGGTCTGAACAAGAGGCAACCTGGGCTAAAGAAGTCATGGAGGGAAAGGTTTCAATACATGGCATATTATACTCTTCAGTCCTGGATATCTTGGGAAGGGTTTAAGCACGGTATAGCTGTTATCAAGGTACCACCACGCTATACCTCTACTCGCTGTCCTTATGACGGTGAAGAAATGGTTGAGGTCGGGCACAGGACGTTTAGGTGTAAGAAGTGTGGTTTTCAAGCTGATAGGGATTCTATTGCCCGCTTAAACTTATTGCGTAGGGGGAGTTCTGACGCCCCCCACAGCCACCACAGTGAGGGGTCGGTGCGACCCCAGAGTGGTGGAACCTATGAACCGCATCTGAAGAGAACCATCGCCCTTTAGGGTGGTGAGGACGTCAGTTCCATGCCTCGTTGTTCTTGTTTAGCACTTGTTGAGCTGTAGCTGACCCTATTAACTTCTTATACTTCTCGTAAAACATCTTATATGTACCTTTTAGATCAACTCCCTTTTTAGAGAAGAACTGCCTTCTTCTTTCATAGTTCACCTCATTCCACAGTTTAGCTGAAAGTGAGCATAACACCTTTAGTTTGTTTTCTGTTTCCTTATCTGTTACTAGTTTGATAACACTAGTCCTCCTCATTTTTCCACTTTTCCTCCACGTATTTTTTAACTACCTCAGCAGTAACGTTACCTACTGTGGCTACGAAATAGCTCCTACTCCATAACTTACCGCTTTTCGTCTTTGCTTTAATCCCTGGAAACTTCTGCAATATCTTTCTTGAACTCTTACCCTTCAGATACCTAGCTATATATGAGGGAGCATGCTTTGGGGACATAAGGTGAAAACGTGAACATGGTCTGGCATAACTTCTAATGCTATTGGTTCACAGCCTAGCTCTTTAAGTATTGAGTTCAAGACCCCTTTAGTATATTCTGCGATCTCACCAACTAAGACGTCTCTGCGATATTTAGGTATCCAGACAAAATGTAAAGAAATGGTTGAAGTTGCCCATAGGGGTTTTGGTTTTACGGACTTGTTGTCATATCTGTGAAACCCTTAGGCTTCATCACGTTCTGAACAAAGCCTATCATCACTATCCATTGGAGGGATAACCCACCCATTCCACCAAAACGAGCGTAGAGAAACCAGTCCTTAGAAGTATACTCATGAGTTTAACTTCCTATCATTTTTCTGACCAACACCTCAAAGACTTTCTTGTAACTTCAGTTTTACCATACACTCTAGGACTCATGTTACCGTTTGCTATGTAGTCTCCTAAAAAATCTAACTAAAAATCGCAGTATAACGAAACTGGTATTAATGGCATCCATAGAGCATTAAACCGCTTCACGATGTCAACTATCAAACCAGGATTATACCTAAATTAAATTTAAATAGTCCATCAAAAAATATTTATTTTCTAAATATTAATATAAGAATTATACATAATAGGCCTACAGCCAATATGTCTTCCATTATTAGTTTTTTAGTAGTTTGGAAAGAATCTGGCGAAAACTTCACCGGTTTTCCAAAAGTTATATGAAGATTGGGAAAAGCCTCGTTATAGATTAGGTTTGTCTTCCATAATGTCCACGTGGTATTACTCGCCAATACGTTGTCAGCCCCATACTGAAGGAAATATACTTTCTCAGCTATTCCATATTGATTAAAGAAATAAATACCTACAATATACACACCTGATTGAACTTGAGATCTCGTTTTATACATGTATAGTGAATTACTTTTTCCTGCAAAGGAGAATAGTTCGCCGTCAGCTGAAATGTTCATTCCTAACAGACCAGGGTTTATAAAGTAAAATGTTAGAGGAACGGATGAGTTCATAATACTATAAGTAGGAGGAGAGGCTTCGCACGTTTCCCTGTTTACTATAATATTTTCTACCTTAACCGTGTTGTTACTGTATGAATTGTTTATTATTTGAATATAGATCAACTTAGCTTCTTTGTGGAAGTTGGTGTAATCCGTTGTTCCATTGTAAATAGCAAATATGCCTGGCCTTAAAGATTCACTATATGACTGAGGTAAGTGATGAACTGCAGAGAAGGTTAGCATAAACAGGAGGAATATAAAGGTAATGAGATATAGACGTTCTCTCTTCATGGATTTAAATCTTTTAAATAATCTATTTAAAACTAATCTTTCGTGTTAGCATATTCCATTCTGGTTTTTTATATATTTTTTCAAAAGGAGGTAACTAAAAGTATTTAAAATCTACAAGAAAATATTAAAGTAATTGTTTTCCCTCTTTGGTATATCTTGTTCATTTTGCGCAAAGGTTATATATAACTGAATTCTAATTAGATTTGATATAGATATGGAGAATGCTATCTCATCTTTCATCTTAATAGCTGTAACAGTAATAATTGGTATTCTCGTATTTTCCATTGGAAGTATGTACTTTGCTCACGTTCAAGCCCAAGGTCAAGTAAGGTCTTTAGCACAACAGGTTTCTCAAGGTCTTTATATTCAGAAAACAGAAGTTTTCTCTTTAGGTAAAGAAAAGACAGTCATCTTTACCATATCAGATTTTAATTATCAAGGTAAACTCTCTATTAGTGTTTAATCTATCTCCTTCTTTATTTGGCAACTCACAGGTTACTCCCTCATTTGCAAACAGTTTTAAGATAGGAGTAAATGGGACATATCCAAAAGAAATGCAAAGCGCCATAATATACAGTGAATCCCTTCAAGTTCAATTTCAAGGAAATGTTCCAATCTGGAACACGACAACTGGTTCTGTGCAGGAAGTAACGTTTTCAGGAAGTGATCCAGTTTTTGTAGAGATACTACTCTCTACTCCTCAGCTTGGGTCTTCAAGCTACATAGAGGTGGGTTATTTATGGCTATGAAAGGATTATCTACAGTTATAGGATTTTTTATTATATTAATCTTAATAATTGCAGTTGCTGTTCCTACATTATTTTACAACTGAAAGCCTCGCTCTTTAGAGCGGGGATGTTATCAAAAAAAGTTTATAAAAGTTAGAGAGTAACTCCTAATGAGGACGGTACGGTGGGTAAACCTAAGAAGAGTAGTAAGGGATCAGTCCCTATGCCTACCATGCCAGTCCTAAGACGCACCATAACTGTAGATCTAATTCAAACAAAAGAACAAGAGGAGGAGTTAAAAGAACTAGGAAACTTGTGTTCAAAACTATGGAACCAAGTAAACTATGAAAGGAGAAGACAGTTCTTTAACGGTGAACGTGGTGTTGATATCAAGGGTACCTATAACAAGTGGTATAATGAGTATAAGAACATGATAGGTACAATAACAACACAACAAGTTTTAAACAAGAACAATGAGGCGTGGAGTTCATTCTTTTCCTTGTTAAGGGCAAAGAAAGAGAAAAAATTACTACTACCATTTATCAAGGACGTAAACCCACCTGGTTATTGGAAAGACAGGAAGGAGAGGAAGTTGATAATAGTGTTAAGGAAAGACCAATATAGAATAGATGAAGAGAAACAAGAGATTGAACTACGCCATTTAGGGAAATTCAAGGACTTGGCAATAAAATACAATGGGGAAATTTACTATAGAGGGGAACAAGGGAGGTTGGAAATAATATATAATGACGTATTAGGAAAGTGGTATGCACACATTACCTTAAAGGCAAGTGAAAGACTTGATAGAAAGAATGATGAATGGGTGAAAGTACCACTAACACTAAAAGGTAATTTAGTAGGTGGGATAGATATAGGAATAAACAATCTCTTTGCTGTCTATGTCTCTGACGGTACACAAGTGTTAATCAAGACTAGAGTGTTGAAGTCTATCTCGTACTACTTCATGAAACTGATAAGTATGAAACAGAAGTTGTTATCCTTGTATGACCAGCCATTTTCGGGTAAAATAAGGCGATTATATATTAAGTGGAAGAGGAAGTTAAACGCTATAATAGATACTACCGTAAGGAAAGTTGCTGAGTTTCTGTATAACAAAGGTGTTTCTCTAATCAAGGTTGGTTATCCAAAGAACATAAGTCAGAAAAAGGGTAACTTTCTAGTTGCTAACGTATGGTCTTACAAACAAGTTATGGAAAAGTTGAAGAACGTTGCTGAAGAACACGGAATAACTGTTGAGTTTGTTAACGAGGCATATACTTCAACTACTTGTCCCATCCACGGCAATGGATGCGGGAAAAGAGTTACAAGGGGTTTATTTAAGTGTACAACATCTAACAAAGTATTTAACGCAGACCTAGTTGGTGCGTTTAATATATCCATAATCCCGAGTCCTAATGATGGTGGTGTTGAGGGAACCACCACCAGAGGGATAGGGATAAGTTGGGGTAAGACCACCCCACTGGTCTATACGTGGACGAGAGGATCGGGGCTGGTAGTACCAGCTAGCTATGATTCTATGAGGGTGAAACGTATGGATCAAAACCTATGAACCGCTCTGAGGGGAACCCTCGCTCTTTAGAGCGGGGAGGAGGTCAGTTAAGTAGTCTAGGTTCAATACAACAACAAGAAAAGGTTACTGCTAATGCCTACACTAGAGACGCTGAATACCAATATGAAGAATTCACCCCTAGCACTCTAACGTCTCCAGATATCGCTTTCGTAAACGCTTCAAACGAGTTTCTATTCGTTTTCCTCTCAAAAGAGATCCCTATACCCGTTTCAATAAAAGCGTTAATAGAAAACTCGGGCGGAGTAAGAGTTGTTCCTTATACTCTAAACGTGAGTCCAACCAATGCAAACTTTTCCTTTGACGGTTTCCCTGCTATAAAATTAAGTCAAAGAAACATCATAGGTGCAATAACTCAGTATGGGAATATAATCTGCCCTTTACCTGAAAGGGAAGTATTTGTTCAAGTTCATCCACTGCATGGGAATGGTATAGCAATAGTTGAGATAGACCCTTCTTCATTTAAAGTGTTATCACAACCAAGCTTTAAGGTAATACCTAACGAAAATTTAGCTGACCTCATTAGACAATACGGTAGTGTTACACTATATAACCCGGAAATTTTTCAGGTTAATAACGGTCAGCCTATAACGTTCAGTGACGTTCTATACAACGGTCCTATATTACAAAACGGAGATATATTACAAGGAAATTTAACGTTTGTTGGTACTCTTGATGGAACCTTTGATGATGCATCATTTAATTTAACTTCAGGTTCATATTCAGGTTTAATTCAGGGATTTCACTCTAATTCTGCCGTTTATATGAAAAACGTAAACTTAGATCCTGCTCAAGTCAACGCTAGTTTAGTTGGTACTTTAAATGATGCATATTTTAGCGGTTCAATGTCCTCTCCATCGCAAGCTATAAATCTACTAAGTTCTCCAACCAGTTTAAACATAACATCTAACAAAAATGGAAAAATAGATCTGACTATAGTTAACGCAACCGTTACAGGAAGTTTTTCCGGAAAGGTGATATTTCAAAATAGCACAATTGAAAGCATTAAAGATAAGCCAATTAATTTAAACTTAGTAAATGAAAATGCAACTATCATAGGTAATGGAAGTATATGTATAAGCCCTATTACGTTTAATCAGTTTTTCAGATATTATTACTCTAACTATTCAGTAGAAGGAAAATTAAGCAACGTGAATGTCTCATTTAATAATATAAATGTTATAGGTAAATTAAGTTCCTATGTTGTTTCGCTAGTGGTGAAACCGTTCTATTCCTCATTCTTATATATATTTGCAAACCCCCAAGAACTCTATTTAAATGGAGCTATAAAGTCTGTTGGAGACAACTCTAAGATAGATTTTATTGCTATAAGCGGAAAAGGTAATATATCAACAAATAATGGAAAACTTGAATTAAGTTCGAATAATATTCTGGATCCTTTTCTGGATCAAGGCTTTAAGTATTTTTCAGGAAAAATAAATGGTAGTTTTAGTGGTGGAATATCTGGAGGATTTTTCGCCCCTGATACAATCTCTGCTTCCTCCCCATCTGATATCAGTAACGCTAACATAAGTGGATTCCTGATAACTCCACTAAAGGTTAGATTAGACTTACTTATAGCTAATCCTACAAACTCATCTATTGTATTCAATAAAGCTGGTATAACAGTCAAGCTCTACGGTACGTTCCTTGGTTCAGGAGGTGAATCTTATGGAACCACCTTATTTGGAGGAGTTTATGTAGAAAAGCAGATTAATGTTAGTCCGGAGTCAGCTTTAAATGAGACGTTAAGTGTTGCAATTCCCATAACCTCAATTGTACTTCCATCTACACTTCTTAACAATTCACTTCATGGTTTAGAGAAAGACTTATCGTCGTTTTCTTATAATTACGTCGAGGTTCAGATAGAGTTGTTCTCATCACAAGGTTATTCCGCATCAACGGAAGTCCTAATTCCCATAATTCCAGTCCAGGTGTATTCGCAATAGTTATATCTCCAATGTGGGATCAAGGCACCTATCAACGGCAAGGATCCCTCTAGATATCACATCTTTGTGAAATGTACAACATTAGCGCGGGATTAATCGTAAAATTTTCTAAAACACTATAAAAACCTTTTGTTACACTAGAGTAAAAGACAGTTTCACGAACTAAATCTAATTCAGCGTCGATAACGTCTAGTTGATCACTTGCAATTAAGTCTTAAGTGCTAATTTACAACTGAAAGCCTCGCCCTTTAGAGCGGGGAGGAGGTCAGTTGATAACGAACTCAATAACGATCGTTAGAGAAAAAAGTTAAGAACTCACCTAAAATCGATGTAACCATAAAATAGAAAAAGGATAGTTTTAACCCTCTTTTTCTCCTTTCAAGATCTTTCTCATTTTTTCCTCTTCCTTACTTATCCTATACTCCTTAACATTTTTCCACATAGAATTTAATCTTGGATAACCAGCGATTCTCTCTAATGTCCAGTCCTTTGCAAATTCTCCATCCTTTATTTCTTGTATTGCTTGCCTTAACATTTTTTTAATTTCATCTGTCATATATTTCGGTCCATATACGAATTGTCCATATTGACTTGTGGTTGAATGAAGCTTTAACTGATCAAAGAGTCCCATATCAGCTATTCTTTGAGCTATTTCTGCTACCTCTCCTGACATGTATAGCTCTAGTAGTGCCACCTCTGGTGAAACTCCTTCTTCCACTAGCGCGTCAAAGCATTCCTTAAAGAGGAAAAGCATCGAACCAGCCCATGTGTGTTCGCTGAAGAGATCTACTAGGGCTTCCTCCTCAAACGAGGACTCAACCGCTACCCCTCCTTTTTTCATTACGCCAATACCTTTAGAGTAGGAAAGGGCGTAATCCAGTGCCTTTCCAGAAGAATCCTGTTTTACCCCAATTAAGACGGGGAAACCCATATTCTCCTCATATCTTTTTCTAACTCCTTCTCCAATCATCCTAGGGGCAACCATAATTACGTCAGTACCGGCAGGAGGATCAATGAAGTTGAAAGCTATGTTATAACCACTGGAAAAGAGGATAACGTGATCTTTCTTTAAGTAAGGAAGGATATGGGATTTAAAAACGTCTGGAGCTACCTCATCAGGTATAAGGATAGAGGAGAAGTCCGACTCCTTAACTGCCTCAGGGATTGACCTAACTTTAAATCCGTCTTTTTCAGCTAGATCGGCGTAATTGTCACGTACGTTCCCAATAATGACGTCTAATCCGCTATCTCTTAAGTTTAGAGCCTGAGATCTCCCCTGATTTCCATACCCTATTATTCCTATCGTTTTATTTTTAAGGAGTTCCAAATTTCCTTCGAAAAACAATCTTGCCATGGTTGTAATGTGGTATTCAAAAATATAACTATTTCACCTAACTTATCTGGAAATGACTATAGTTAAGAAATCTTTGGAAGTAAGGCGTATATCTTTATGCTTAAAAAAAGACTTAGCAGATATTGCCAGGAAAACGACAACGACTCAGGAGTAGCCTTTAGGGCGGTGAGGACGTCAGATTAAGAATATGTTTAGAAAAGGCAAAGAAATAATTTTACCTGTAGATGTAGCTTAATTTTGAATTATTTCTGTAGAGTATTCAATACAAAAGATTAGGAATAATCAAATTACTTCCATCAGTTAAATCATAGTAATTATTTATATCCCGTTCTCTTCCAGAGACTAGGAGATTATAAAAAATAATTACCCGACCTACATAAACTCCTTGGAAAAAATAGTTTATTTATAATGACTTTTTCCCCTTTCTAATATTTAAAAAACATTATCTTTGAGGGTCTCACGAACAATTTCATCTCTTCCTCTTTAGGTATTTTATCCATAAAAACGATAATCTCTTGGTCGTCTCCTAATGGGGTTAAAGTAACCTTAAAGTGTCCACCTTCATAAGTCGTTATCTTTACTCTCACTTTGCCAGCTTCAACCCAACCTTCCTCTCTTGGTTCTTCCTCCAATCTTAGGTTCTCTGGTCTTATTCCAACCTTAACCTCTCCCCTATATCCGCCTGAAATTGGGATCGCTAAATTACCAATACTGAGGATATTCTTCCCATCTTCTTCAATTACCTTTCCCTTTAGCTCGTTGATTTCCCCTATCAGCCTTGCAACGTGAAAAGACTTAGGGCTATTATATATTTCCTCTGGCTTTCCGACCTGAACTAGTTCCCCTTGGAAGATCACTCCGACTCTATTTGAAATGGAAAATATATCAGCCGGATCATGACTTACCACAATTACTGTTAACCTTAACTTTTCCGCTATGTCTCTGACTAGTGCTCTTGCACTATCCCTGATTCTTGCGTCTAAATTGCTGAAAGGTTCATCTAAGAGGAGGACTGAAGGACTTTTAACTATAGCTCTAGCTAAGGCTACTCTCTGTTGTTGACCTCCAGACAGTTCCCTTGGGTAATGCTCTAACACAGAAGAAATCTCTAAAACTTTTGCAACTTCCTCTACTTTTTGTCTCATCTCACTTTTGCTTATCTTCATATTGGTTAACGGAAAAGCAATGTTATCAAACGCTGTCATGTTAGGATATAGCGACCAGTTTTGAAATACCATGCCTATATTTCTGCTTTCAGGTCCTACTATTACTTTCCCATTTCGGGCAACTACTTTTTCATCGAAAAGAAGCTCACCCTTAGTTGGAGCCTCTAACCCTGCAATTATTCTCATAAATGTGGTTTTTCCTGCACCACTAGGTCCAAGTATCCCGAACTTTTCCCCGCTTTCTATCGTCAAGTTTATGTCCTTTAGCGCGTATACCTCTCCCTTCTTTTTTGAGAATATCTTATATACGCTTTTAGCAGATATCTCAACCATGTTTAAACACCTTTACCAGCTCCTCCTAGTGCAACCAAACCTCTTATAAAATACCTACCAAGAAATATAAATATTATTAAAGGTATAAGACTAGCTAAAGTCGCTACTGCAAATGTCTCATTGTATAATGTACCATAACCTCCAGTATACGCCTCTACCGCAACGGGAACCAACCTCATTGACGGAGTAGTTGTTAATACTAGAGGGAGGAAAAAGTTATTCCATGACTCTATAATGATAAAGATTAATGTAGAGATGAATCCTGGAATAACTAGAGGGAGAATAACCTTGAAAAATATTTTTACATCTCCAGCTCCGTCCAGCCTAGCTGCCTCTATAAGACTCTTAGGGACTACAGTAACAAATAAGGACATAAGAAGCGCTGCCGTTGGAATGTAAAATATGAGCATAGAAACAATAAGTCCTGGATACGAGTTTAGTAAGTTTATGTCTACAATAAACCTTGTTAGAGGTATGAGCGTAGCCTCATAGGGAATGAAAGTACCTAATGCTATTAAAGAGAAGAGAAAGTTGCTTAACATACCTGAACCTCTAAAGTAAGAGTTAGAAAGAACGTAAAAGAAGTACGCCCCCATCGAACCTAGTATTGTAGAAAGTAAAGAGGCTATTACTGCAACAATTAAGCTATTAATTATAGGAGTCTCTAACACGTGAGCTACGGCCATATACGGAGATAAAGTTGGGTGAGAGGGAGGAACTAGTACTGGAGATGATGCTACTTCTAGATTTGACTTAAAACCATTTATTATCATTGCGTAAACGGGAATAAGCCAAATTACGCTCACAATTGTAAGCGCTATATAATGAAGGACTGACTTAGTATAAGGGGACAACACTCTCCTTTCTCTCATCATTTTTTAATCCACCTCTTTATACCGTAAAGCGCATATGGAATAACTATTGCTGTAGCTATTAAAATAATTATTGTAGAGAGAGCTGAGGCCTGAGCGAAGAACTCAGTTGTAAAGAGATAATAGGAAAACACAACGAGAGTCTGCATAAATATGTTAGTAGGACCACCAGAAAGAATATATGGAATGCTAAATATCCTAAACGTAAATAGAAAAAGGAGGGCTGTAGACACAATGAAACCGTTTGCTGAGTTTGGGATCAAGATTTTTCTCAATATCTTAAACGAACTAGCTCCGTCCAGTCTAGCTGCCTCTATAATGCTTTTGTCTATTCCTAGGAAAGACGCAAGATAAAAGAGTGCTGGAAGTCCTGTATATGCCCAAATTGCTATAATTATAATGCTAGGCATCATCATGGAAGTAGATGTGAGCCAAGGAACGTAAGGAAGACCTAGCCTTAAAAATAACCAATTTACTCCTAGGTTATAGTTGTATAACCATAACCAAATTAGAGCGTTAACTGCCATTGATATAGCTAGGGGAAGAATTATTATAGAGAGAAAAAACGTCCTAGCTTTATTTGAGGAAAGGAAGTAAAGTAGGCCTGCTATTCCTATTCCTAAGATGTTTCCAAAAATTACAGCTGATCCGCTCAACTCTAGTGAATGAATAAGAGAAGTAGGAAAGTAAAACGAATGTATAACGTTTGCATAAGAGGAAATACCAGAAAAGGAAGGAATTGGGTGAAGTAATGACCAGTTCGTAAACGAGATTGCCACATTATAAAAAACAATGTAGAGCAGTATTGCTCCAAATATTGCGGTAGGTAATATGAGGAGGAAGCTTGTCTTCTTCATAATTACACCCATTAAAAAATATTAAAAAAATATATCTTAAAGGTATAGTTTACTTACGAAAGCGACTGGAACTAGGATTGTTGGAAATAGTAACAGAACGCTGTATCCTTGAGTCTGAACAGTTGAGTGCATATTTGCTGGATCTAGGCCGTATGCCGATGGATCAGTAACCCATGGTGGATAATATCCCGCAAAAGGCTGTTCCTTAAATCCTAGATATCCTAATCCTAGTTTTGCTGCGGCCAACCACTCCTGTTGTTCATTATGCATCACAGATTGAAGCTGTCCATACCACACGCTAAAGTCAGGTTTTCCTACCTCCTGTAGCGTTAATATGTCCCCTATAATTTGTCCAAAAGTGCTATCGAATAGACCTCCATCAGATAACTGATATACGAAATCTTTTTCTGGAGTATGAAGTAAAGCTTGATAGTCGTACCATTGTGCAGGAGTGTTATACCAATCTGTCCCATTTTTCCAGAACGTAACCGCCTTCCACTTTGTCCAGACTTCTTGTCCTTGATATGAACTCCAGAATTCAGCAACTTTTAAAGCCTGACTCTCTTGAGGACCTACAGGAATCCCTACAGAATCGATAACTAGGGCATAATAATGTTGTGTTCCAGGGAATGGAGATTCTATTATTTTTACACTACTATTATTGATATATTGAGGTAATGGAGGATATGCAGTAGTATTTAGAAAATCATAAAGGTAGTTTGTGAGCCAGTTACCGTTAACTTGGAACGCAACCTGTCCATTAACTAAGTAGGAAAGACCTTGAGTCCAAGTCAAGGATTGCCATCCTGGATAATCATAGGCTGTAAAGTTTAGAAATATATTCGTGGTTTCATTTATCAGGCTCTGAACAGTTGCATTGTTAAAGTTAATCGTTCCATAGATCATTTCGTTATATAGTTGTGGACCAGCCAATGATAGAAATATATCTTCCCATACATTTAATTGATCCCAACCACCATCAGCTCCAGGAATCATCCATGGATGAGTAAATCCGTGTTCTACTAATTGCATTGTGTCGTATTGAAGCGTACTTAAGTTATAAGGAAAAGGCAAGTTATACTCTCTTAGAACATTCATGTTTACCCATATTAATGAACCCCTATGCACGTCCACAGGTAAAGACAAAATAGTACCATTAAAAGCGCCAGCTTGTAATACTGCAGGCACTGCATTTGTAGTTAATCCCTCTTTTATAGCTACTGAAGTGAGGTTAACGAAGGAATTGATTCCATTTGGAGCAGCTTCGACATAGCTTGCCATCTCAGGTCCGTAATGAACTTGAAATGCTGCTGGAGGTTTTCCTGCCTCTATAAGGGATAAGATTGCATACTTCGCGTTAGTCCCTCCAGCGCCAGGTACTATTTCTGGAGTTAGAGTAATCCCTGTAGATTTCTGAATAGCAGGTATTTCATGTTGGAGGGCTATTTTTCCCTCAGTCGCCCACCAAGTATAGAAAGTAACAGATGATGAAGGAACAGTAGTTGAAGTTACAGGAACAGAGGGCTTATGTGGGATTAATAGAACTGCGGCAACTGCAGCAACTACTATGATAACAACCACAGCTATTATAATACCTAGCTGTAAACTTGATAACGCTTTTCTATTCCCTTTTCTTCTCATTTTTATGTCCCTATGGTGCATTCCATACAGGGGTTTTTAAGTCTTCTCAAATAGGTTATGTAATATACTTACTTTGTGAAATATAATCTTTTCAAGAGTTGTATAGAACAGACAGGTTACATTCCCCTTTTAGTTTAATAGAAGATCTTGTATATGAATCTTTCTTATAAAAAATTAACAATTAAAAGAGCTTAATTTATATATTATCACGTTATAAAATTATTTTAGGTTAGATTAAGTGAATAGAAACCTAGATCTACCTACATGTAAGAGTAAAGTATTTATATTAGATCTATTTTTATACATTTTATTAGAGTATTTAATGAATATATACTTCAATTAAAATAAAATAAAAGTTCTGAGAGAAAATGGGTACATATAGATACTATTATTTATTTTACATCCTTAGCACTTATTCCGCTGAAATATACTGAAAGTATTTTCCGAATTCCTTTTTTAATCTTGGAATTAACAGTTGATTTTGAAAGTCCAAGCTCTGAAGCTAAACCGTTTAAATCAACTTTTCTAGGTTCGTCAAAAAATCCTCTTTTAAAAGCTAGTAGAAGAGTCTCTTCATCTTCTAATGACAAAGACATTAGATCTGAAGATGTAGTCGAGTTAACCCTTTTAACGTCAAGGTCGTAGATCCTTGCAACGCCCCTTAATTCGCCCTTTAAATTATCCCAATTTATCCATTCTGGCGCAATAAAGCTATATTTCTCTAGACCGTCATAAACGATTAAAAACTTGACCATTATACCGTTATCTAACATTATTTTTCTTATAGAATTGGAATAACTGCCTAAAAATGACATTTCATATGTCATTCTGCCAATTCTTTTAAAAGATACAATTTTGTAAATATTTTTATGTTTTTTAATGGTTCTTATTAGATGAAATGCAATGTCTTTGCTTGGAGCATTAAATACAAAGTCCTCAAAGTTAGTATCAATTGACGGATTAGATACAGCCAAACTACTTCTCATATTTAGGCAAATATCTTCGGTAATTTCTGTCCAGTCGTTTTGATGTCGGAGGGAAATAGTACCAATATACATAACAATATATTATATTCTAAGAGTAATAAAGTAACTCATTAAAAGTTTAAGAAATAGAATTAATAAGAGAATATGTACGAACTTACTCGACTTTTACATGTTTTATTCCACGAACCAGCGCCCATTCTACTATATTAAAAGCTTTTTGAAGGAAGTTATGTTGCAATCTTTAGTTTTGAGAGAGTTAAAAGTTATATAAAAGGTATTATATCTGACCTCCTTCCAGCCCTAAGGTTTGAGAATTCCTGCTGGCATAGAGAAGTTTAGAACTACATCCTTTCGTTCAGTCCTGATCTGGATCTTCACCCATTACCTCTATCCATTTCGGGACACAGGGTTATAGACTTTACCAAAAAATTGAATGCGCTACTTAATCCTGCATTAAATATGATATTGTTCGTTTTAAATTTCTTAACTTAAAGACGCTTTTATCGCATCAATAGCATTACCTATCTAACACTGATTTTTTACATAAAACAAATCTAAGAAAGTTTAAATATATATCATGGCAATATTTCTTATGCCTCATTTAAGGAAAAACTCTATCCGTTTTCTTGGAATGGTTTCTATAACTGTAGCAGGAGTTCTTCCCATTATAGGTCCAATAGAGGTTGCTCCATTTATTAGCAACGCGAGTTCAGCTGCAATATGGCCAGTAATTCTTGGTTACGCGTTATTTGTCTTAGTATCGATTCCAATTCTTGAGTATACAAGACTTGTGGAATTTGCAGGTGGATATTACGGTCTTGCGGAAATAGGTTTTGGTATTCCTGCAGGAAAGTTTACTGCTTTAGCAAATTATTTTTTCTACGTTTTTTGGCAAACTGCAAATGCGTTTTTCATAGGTTGGCTCGCAGTTGATACAATTTATCTTATCTTTCACGTTTTATTACCTGTTTGGATTTGGGGTGTTCTAGTAACGCTTACTTTGCTCGTAACTTACTTAATGGTTATACAGCCCATAGAGGTATTTTCAAGGATATTAACATTTACAATTCTCTCAACTCTAGCAGTTATTGTAGGTTTCATAGTTTATATAATCCTTAAAACTCCTTATAATAGCCCGCAATTCCTTAATCCTACATCTGTCCCCTTTACAAATATAGCCCTTGCAACAGCAGTACTAGGATTCTATACATTTACTGGTTACGGATCTTCTCTCTTTTACGCAGAAGAAGGAGTAAAAGCTAAAAATGATTTATGGAGAGCAATATATATAGGGCTTTCAATATCTGCCATAGTAATTGCGCTCAGCGCGTATTCGGAACTAGCTTCAGTTCCAGAAAGCGAACTAAACTCTGTCTCTTCTTCTCCTCTCCCTCAATTGGTGGCATGGTCCCACTTCGTTCCAGAGACAGTATTACTTGGATTGAACTTTCTTATCATTGTAGTCTCTCTAATAGCCTTCGGCGGTGGAGGAGGATCACAGGCAAGACTTTTATGGGCTATGGCTAGAGATGGTTTCATTAGGAGCAAATGGTTATCTGAAATTAATGAGAAGGGTATTCCACTGAGATCTGCAACAATGAACTTGATAATCGCTCTAATCACGGTTGGTCTAACCTCATTCTTCCTTCTTGGAACTTATGGATACTCTTCCCAGACAGTTGCATTAGCGTTTTATGTCGCAGGAACATCTTCTACAATACTCTGGTATTTTCATCATTTTGTTCCAGAATTTGGCCTTTATGCCTTTTTAAGGAAAAATAACGTGAATTTCTCTAAGTTCAGAAAGATCTTTTCTGGATTAATAATACCTATAGGAGGAATGATTTTATTTATATATACATTTTATCAAGGAATTCTAGGCGATCTAGTAGAACCTTATCTAACTTTCGTTATTGTTTCGTTTATCCTTCTTCTCGGTGATGTGGTATACGTTTTATACAAAAGAAGGAAAAACTCTCTCGGAGAAAGTACAGTAAAATACATGATCGCAGAAAAAGGAAAAACGTCTAGCGAAAACTCAATGTTTATCGATAATGGTCTCCCGTTAGAAGGAGGAACTACGAAAAAGAGTATTTGAGACCAAATCCACTGAGTTCTTCGAGCTTGAACATACCCCTATCTGGTCTCGGAGGATTTTTAACGTGATCTTCTAACCATCTATATCTAGTTAAGTATTCTGCCATTGTACATACAGATTCCGGCTCAGAAATTATAAAATGAAGGTTATATATATTTGAGGTATGAGGAATTATTATTGCACCATAACTTTCTGCCATTCCAGAAATTCTCTTCATTGCCGTAATTCCGCCTACCCATAAGGAATCTGGTTGTAGGATTCTTACTCCTGAGTCTAACAACCTCTTAAAATCATAAAGGTAATAGTGGTGTTCTCCAGCAGCTATTGAAATTTCAGTCTTCTTAGTTAGGTAGTTATAGCCATCGAAATCATCAGGAAGAAGCGGTTCTTCAATCCACGTGACTTCATATTTACTTAGCTTTTTAGCCATCTTTAATGAGAAGTTCAAATTCCACGACATCCAAGCGTCTCCAGCTAACTCTACATCATACCCTACTGCATCCCTTATTGTTCTCACCAACTGAACGTTCTTTTCAACTCCCAATGGATCTGAAGGACCAGAAGAGAACCTCATCTTCATTGCAGTAAATCCTTGTTCTATATAGCTTAATGCCTCCTTTTCCAATTCTTCATTAGCAGTGGGATGAAGATGACTTGCATAAGCTCTGATCTTATCCCTTGTCTTTCCCCCTAGTAAATTGTATACAGGTATTCCTAGCTCCTTTGCATAAGAATCGTGGATAAGGAGATCTATAGCAGAAATTGCGTGAAGGATTATACCTGATCTTCCTATTGGAAGGGTATACCTATAAAGCAAGTCCCAAATCATATTTCTGTTAGAGAGATCTAATCCCTTAATTACTTTAGAAATATCAACAGCTAATCTACACGCTTGAACTGACGTCTCCACTATGGAGATTACATCATTTTCGCTCTTAAGCCCTAGAAAACACACCTCATCCATGAAAGCGGAATTAAATGGAGATGTCTCTCCAAGGACTTGTAAGTAGTAATCCGTAGGTTTTACATATGGAAAGTTATCTCTCTCAATTTTTTCTATCCTAAGTATCTGAATGTCCTGGATCTTCATGATAGAGTTTTCCTTCCCGGATTTTTTGCTTTTTTCCCATACTTGTTAGGTTAGCATATTTTATATACAGCCAACACAAGTTAATTCCATGAAATCGAGGGCTGCGCTTCTAACAGAATATGGAAAACCCTTATCTATGGGAGATATCGAGATTCCAGATCCTGTAGGTGAAGCTGTTATCCTAAAAGTAGAAGGAGCTGGTGTCTGTAGAACGGACTTGAGAATTTGGAGGGGAGTTGAGGCTAGACCTGGATTTAAGCTTCCCATTGTTTTGGGTCACGAAAATGCTGGAAGAGTATACGCCGTTGGAGATTCAGTTGTAGGACTAAAGGAAGGAGATCCCGTAATAGTTTACGCTACTTGGGGGGACCTCTCGTGCAGATATTGCAGAGAAGGAAGGTATAGCCTTTGCAAGAACCAAGTTATTCCAGGACAGAATACAAACGGAGGATTTTCCGAGTACATGTATGTCCCTAGTTACAGATGGTTAGTTAAACTAGGTAGCCTTTCACCTAAAGATGCCGCACCTCTTGCAGATGCAGGAACAACGTCCATGGGCGCTGTAAGATCAGCCATACCTTATTTTTCTAAGCATAGTGATGCCTTGGTTCTTTTGAATGGAATAGGTGGTCTCGCAATTTACCTTATTCAAATTCTCAAGTCGCTGTTTAACGTTACAGTTGTAGCCATATCTAGGAAAGAGGAACATAGGGAGCTAGCTAGGAAATTAGGAGCTGACTACGCGATAGAATTAAAGGAATTGGAAGACCTTGTAAAAAGGGTAAGACCGGAAGGAGCATCAGTTGCAATTGATCTGGTCGGAACACCAGAAAGCGTCTCAACTCTAACTTCAGCTCTTTCTCCAGGAGGGGCAACTGTAGTTGTGGGCATGGAGGGGAGAAAAGTTGAGGCTGTTAACTTTGATTTAGTTGTTTGGGATAAAGCGATAGTTGGATCCAATTATGGAACAATAAATGATTTAAATGATGTAGTTAAATTAACGGAGGCGGGAAAAGTAAGATCTATTATTACACAGTACTCTCTGGATGATGTGAACTCAGCTCTCTCTAGCTTGGATTCAGGGGAGGTCAGTTCTAGGCTTGTCATAACTCCAAAGTAAATCTGTAAACTCCTCCACTTCCTTATACATCCTTTTCATTACTTTATTTTCTGCCTTTCTCAGATACTCCTCCATCGTGGGTTTCGTTATTCCCATGGAATACGCCAGATCTTCTAATCCTATTTTCCTAGGTATCTCGTAAAAGCCTTTATTTATAGCGTTATATATAACTTCTCTTTCTCTATCTGTCAAGTCAAATGGAGATATCTGCAGTTCCTCTAGTTTAGCTGGCTTTACCTTAAAGTATTTTATATCCCCTATTCTTTCCAGGTCTTTTTTGAGGAGATCTGCCTCATCTCTAGGTAATACAACAATGAATCTCTCTACTCCATCCATGACCAAATCCTTCATATAAAATACGAGGTAATTGTTTAGGGTCGACATTATCATGTTATCGTATTTCTCTTTGAAAGTTACCCTGTATATACCTTTTCTTTTGTTTACCTCTGATATGCCTAGCAGTTCCAGAACAGTTTTCTCCCTTTTGAATGCCTTTAGAAAGGACTTAAAGTTCTCTAATCTTTCAACCTTAATTTCGTCCATACCAAATATGAAGTCTGGATTCCTCTTTGGCTTTGCGATTATTGTTCTTATTATTACGTTATGCTCAGTGGTTAATTTACTCCAGCAATTCTCATGCTCTATCCAAAAAGCGATAGTAACGAAATTGAGGTTCAAAACCATATGTCGATATAGTTTATATGGTTAAAGAATTCTTCTATTAATAATTATATATAGCGCGGGAGGTAAAGATAACCTGAAAAAGCCAATAATTGAGTGGATTTGAACCTTCCTAGAATAGTATAATATATGGAAGAGAAGTATAAGTCTAAAAATGAGATTAAGATACATTTCAGATTTCGTGATAAATAGTATATTTAGTTGCTTTAATTTTTTGATTCTCTTTTTATAACTGAAGGCTTAGCCTTTAAGGCCAGGATGATAAAGCACAAATTAGGATTAACAAGTTCTTGACTCGTTGTATATAATTAATAGGTATCTACTGTAGTCCGATTTAGTTCATATATGAACGGAGAGACATCAAGAGTTAAAAACCAAGCAAGTTTGCACGTAATCTGTATAACACGATCTGGTGGGCATCAATCTAATTTTATGGATAAAAAAGGGTTAAGCGAAACAGATCTAAGACAGATAGTCCTAGATCTGAGGGAATATGATAGAATACCAGCAACTTTTCTCTGGACAGCAAAGAAAATATTGATCATCATTTTCACAAAGGGTTAAAGAGGTTCCTAGAGAAAGAAATATGTCAGAAACATGATATCAAAATCTTCTCGTCTCCTCCGCTTGTTGTTTTTACGAGATACAGAAAGTAGCAGATGGAGAAACACTGTAAGGAGTTCAAACTAGCTAACCCAGCCTACACTTCTAGGACTTGCTCAAGTCGGAGTTACGTTAAAAGTGAGATTCCTCACAGAGGACTTTGCTTGTGAAATCTGTAGTTTCATTGCTGACCTTGATTTAGTTGGTTCTCTTAACGTTTTCCCCGCTGCTCGGAGTTACCTTAGTGCATGTGGAGTTTTTGTGAGGTAGTAAGACCGCTCTAAAGGTCAAGACAGTTCACGGAATAATTATGTTCCATACTTGTTTGGACTCTATTTAAAATATAACAAAGGAAGAATGAGAGTAATGGAAGGGACTAAATCTAATAAGGATGATAGAAGTATAAAGTCAGATCCTATCAAGGCATTCGATGATGCACAAGTTTCTGGAAGACATTATAAATGGGCCACGTTAACCGCTATGGGCGACTTCTTAGATGCCGGTTCCATAGTCGCAGGTGCTGCTTCTGT
The DNA here is from genome assembly GCF_000632495.1 of Candidatus Acidianus copahuensis. Lineage (GTDB taxonomy): Archaea > Thermoproteota > Thermoprotei_A > Sulfolobales > Sulfolobaceae > Acidianus > Acidianus copahuensis. The sequence goes on from NZ_JFZT01000015.1 coordinate 82,352, forward strand.
AACTTATTGGGTAACATACTTTAAGTTATCTTCTCTCTTCTTAGGAGTAATTGCAGCTCTCAGTCCCAATGCTTTTGCAGCTTGGCTGGGAGCTTTAATAGCTGGGCCCTTAGGGGACAAATATGGTAGAAAGGCTATATATACATATGACCTTATAGCTTACGCAATAGGCGCCTTAATTATTACCATTTCACTTAATCCATTTACTCTAATTGCTGGGTATATTATTATGGGTCTTGCAGTAGGAATAGATGTGCCTACATCTTGGGCTTTAATAGCAGAAATTTCCCCTAAGAGAGGGAGGGGTAGGTTAATGAGCTTCACTAACCTTTTCTGGTATATTGGTCCAATAGTGGTTTTACTAGCTGCAATAGGTTCAAGTCCCCTTGGAGTCAATACCTTTAGAGTCCTTTTCGGCATTTTAACTGCATCAGCTATTATTACGTGGTTACTAAGAAGGGGAATAATAGAGTCTCCTAGGTGGGCATACATTAAGGGTAAAAAACAAGTTGTTCAAGATGCATTGAACAAATTGGGATCAGGAGCGCAAGCAGAAGAAGGGGAGAAGGTAGAATTTAGTTGGACGAAACTCTTTAAGTACTGGAAAGGGTTAGCGCTAATGATTCCACTTTATATTTTCTGGGGAGTTCCTGCGGGTACTTTTGGATTTTTCCTACCTTATATAGCTAATGATGCTGGAATAAAATCAGCTGCATTAGATGATCTAATAGATATAGCTTGGTTCGCTACAGCTATAATAGCTATAATTGTTGTCTACATGACGTTAGGAGATAAGATAGATAGAAATCTAACCTATGCTATATCTGCGGCTATTTGCGCATTAGGATTTGCAATTCCCATATTTTTACCAATAACTATACTAGGAGTTGCGATGGCTAACGTAGTTCTATTCGGTTTTGGACAAGGAGTAGGTCTATGGCCAATAAACAGGCTATGGTCAGTAGAATTATTTCCTACCGAAATAAGAAATACCGCTCAAGGATTTGTATGGGCGTGGATGAGATTCGCGATAGGTCTATGGAGCATCTTCGTACCATCTATAATCGCGATTATAGGCTATTCTGCGATCGCAGCTGTAGCAACAGCATTCTTCGTAGTAAGTATTATATTAGCTATGCTATTTGGTCCGAAATCTCAGGGCAAATCCCTGGAAGAAGTAATAAGAGATTTTTATAAAAAAGAATAAGATTTTTTTATTTGACTAAAATTCATTATAAAATTTTTTATAAAGTGAAATAAATCGGAAAAGAGTAGTACGTAAGTGTTATTAGGAGATTGGTTAGGAATTCCATAAAGAGGAGGGATGACGTAAAGTTTTAAAGTCGTAACGTAGGGATTAAGACAATAATGCTGATCTTAACTAGGTAAAGATCTCTCACAGACGTGAAAAGATCAATCATGGTGTACTCTTGGTCATAAGCAGAAAAGTGCATAACTACTTTATCGTTTTAGTGATTCAATTTTCACAGATGACTTGAAACTTTAGATAAACATTGATGGACAGTTAGAGTGCAAACGTGAGTATTTAAGACGAGAATTCAGTAAAGGCCTCAAAGAGATTAGACCATGAGGTAGAACAACTGGTATTCTTGTCTTAATTAATGACAAGAACCCTACCTTGCATACATGAACTAATTGAAATTCTTGGATTCAGCTTTCATAGAACGTTGATGCCATCATATTATCCATACTACTTAACGGAATATTCTATCGAACAACCAGAATAGATCACAACCTAACATGTATGCGTCAATCTAATTAAGTTTCCTCTATTACTGTCTATTATGATTAAATCGATCAGGATCATGAAGGTAGGAGATCACGGAGAAGTCCCAGGTCCGGAAGTGTTTTGGATGAGGGAATTCAACTCATGGGTTAAGCTATCCTTCTTTTCCTTTCTAGTAAATACAGATGATGGATATCTGTTAATAAATACAGGATTACCCGACGACTTATACCTTAGAAATAAGTTCCTAAAAGAATGGGCCGGAGAGAGATGTAGATTTGGTTTTAAGGAAGAAGAGAAGGTCGAAAACCAGCTAAAGCAAATAGGTCTTTCAACAGATGATATATCCCGTGTTCTTATAACTCCAGTCCAGGACTATACCATAGGGAGGATAAATCTCTTTAATAATTCCAAGCTATACTTTTCAGAGAGAGGGTGGTTTGAAGATGTGGTTAACCCAAGGCAATCTCCATTTCTAAATAGGGATATATATCTTCCAAGATATGTGAGGGAAAATCTCTTTGAGAATGCATGGAATAGAATTGAGTTAATAAAAGATGGACAACTACTTGACGGGTTACACGTAAAGTGGACTGGTTGCCATCATAGAAGCTCTATGTCCATAATAGCTGAGATTAAGGGAAAGAGAATTTGTATTACCGACTCAGCCTTTGTAAAGAGAAATCTCGAGGAAAACTTACCCATTGGAATAGCCGAGGATATATACGAATGCATTAATGCGTATGCTTACCTAAAGGATAACTGTTATACCATAATTCCAGCCTATGATTCTGAAAACCCTACAGGAGAATTGAAGGTGGAATAAAATAATTTAAATTATTTTATAAAAAGTTAAATTTTTATGTATAGAATATTTAGTATATTCTTAAAAGTTAAGGAAGATTTATCTCTATAGAGGTTAGGGGTAGAGAGGGGGTAAATATTCCATTCATGAGCGAAGGACGAATTGATCCTTACGTGGAATGCGAACATCTTGACCCATCGATCTTACTGCTTCATCTCCATACTTAATCCTATACTGTTGAGGTTCTGTTTTGCGAGACCGTTTTGTTACATGCGAGTATGGGTTATGGGATCAAGGAGTTAACAGCTAAGGTTACTTTGTTCATTAGTCTGAACTAACTCATCGAGATCTCTATTAAAATGGAATCACAGTTTATAAAGATGTTTAGGAAAAGCGATTTTTATATACCTTCATAAGGAGACTTTCATCCTTATTACATCTACTCTTAACCACAAAGAGATAAAATCCTTATTCAGATAATAGTGATTATTGTAGACCTTAAGTTTTGCACTTATGATGAGTGAAATAGGATAGAAAGTTAACGTTAGCACGTGAGTTATATAACACGTTTTATTGGATACTATCTTTTAGGTTCACTTCAATGAGTCCACGAGGGCAAACAGGGGATTACAGGACAGAACAAGACTTGGAAGCGATTATGGATATAGTTAATCGCTTTACTTGATATGAAAAGCTGAGACGATCTCTATACTAGTTAATTTGACAATAGTTGTTCTCTAACTCTATGTCCATTTACCAGATCATAGTGTTTCAAAATTGATAAATCGTCCGTTATTAACGAAGTTATTAAGACTTTACTATCAATCGACTACACTGCCGACAAATACACAATTATTGCGAAAAGTTGATAACCTATCCTGTAAATCTACATTCATGAAAGCTGTTCTCTTTGATATAGACGATACGATTATGAGAGAATCGCAAGCTCATAGAAAGGCATTTTATTCACTTTTTAAACAACTTAATTTAACGTCAGATCTTTCGTCCATTAACGTTCATGGAATGACTGACAGAAGAATAATCCAAGAAGCTGCGCACTTGTCAGGAGTTAAAGTTGATTTAGATAAATCAATTAAGATATTAGTTAGCTACTTTATGGAATATTTTAATCCATCAGATATTAATCTACTTCCCGGTTCAAGAGAGACAATCAACGCGCTTAAGCAATTCGTTAAAATAGGGATTGTAACAGGAAATTGTAGAGACGTTGCAGTAAAGAGACTTAGTTCAGCAAAAATTGATTTCGAAGTGGGAGGATTCGGAGATAAATTCATAGATAGAACGGACGTAGTGAGAGAGGCAATTAAAGGATTGATAGAAAGATATGGAGAAGTAGAAGTATACGTAATAGGAGATACACCTAGAGACATTGAGGCTGGAAAAAAGAATAAGGCTAACACCATTGGAGTCGCAACTGGGGTTTATTCTAGGGAAGATTTGGGTGATGCAGACCTAGTTATTAACAACCTTGAAGAAAGGGAAAAATTACTTTCTTTCATAATGGGAAAAGATATACTACATTATCATCTATAATTTCCCGATTGAAATTAGTATTAACAAAAAACAGTAATTATATACTTCTATCTCGTTCACTTTAAAATTTTTTCAGTAAACACCTCTATTCCCAAACTCTCAGCTAACCTCTTGTACTTTTCAGGGATTGAAAGACATAGTATGTAGCCTCTAACTTTTCCTGAAAATTTTTGCTTAATATATTTAAGCCTAATTAATAATTGCTCTATCGTCGAAGAGTCGGCATAGTTTTTTGGTAAGAAGACATTAATGTAAGAATCGTCTTTATAGTAAATTATAGTCAACGGATATCCAAGACTAACGATATCGATATCGTCAATTACTGTCTCTCTCCTTATGTCCGGAAGACTTATTCCTCTATCTTTGAGTTTTTCCCCAAAGAAATTAATAATACTGAAGTCTATCTCTTCCTCTTTTCTACTCATGTTAAGAAGGAATTCATATAGGTTATCCTCTAGTTGTTTTTCCTCATGCATGAAATTATTTTAGCATTATTTTATAAAAAATTTTCTTCATAATTTCTTCTCGAACTCTTTTTCTTCGCTTAACATTTTCTTATACATAAACTCAAGAAGAATTGAGACTACAACAATATTCATTAAGAGAAACATAATTATGCCTAAGATATAGGGCTGAGATATTGGATAAACCTTAGTATATAGAGCAGGGGAGATCATAAGAGTTGTTGAGAGAAAAGTATCTCCTAACATCCAAAGGACCAATAAAGCCGTCTTTATCTTCCATCCGAGGTCATGCAACGATACTCCCAAAAGGTAACCTCCTATGACAAGTGAAAACTCCTCTATACCTCTTATCCATAAAAAGGTTACACCTAGATTGAAGAAAAAGGGGATATGCCAAAGAATTCCTAGAAATATTCCAGGAATAACTGCAAAAGTGGTTTTCTTTGAACTACTATAGCCAAGCAAGGAACCTGCAGCGAATAAGGAATAATGAGCTAACATATAAGGAATAACATTATAGTTCATTAATTCTTCTACAGAAGGATTAACCGTTATAACTATTAGAAAGACTGGATATTATCGAATTCCTTCATTTCCCTATGAGTTTTAAAAAATTGTCTCTCATTACAGAACTATTATATCCGACGGAATCTATAGTAGATCTTGCATGGCCCAATATAGTTTGACCGCTATAGTTAGGAAAATCGCTTCCATAAATTACCTTATCTTTTAGATTTTCAAGGTTTGGTAAATATTCCCTTAATTTCATGGGAGGTATTGATGAGATCTCGAGGAAAACGTTGTTATAACTTTCTGCTAAGTATGTCGCTACCCTTGTCCAAAAGGGTCTTCCAGAATGCGCTAAGACGATCTTCAGCTTTGGGAAGTCTTCTGCAATATCCTGTATAAATATTGGATCGCCATACTTGTTTCTAGCTAACGAAGTAACGCTTGTCCCAGTATGAATTATAACTGGTAAAGAATGATCCTGTGCAAATTCGTAGATTTTCTCTAGTTGTTTTAATCCACCTTCTTCTTCCCTATACGCATTTGGTTTAAAGAAATGATGAACGGGATGAAGCTTTATTCCCACTATTCCTAAATCATACTGAAAACCCAATTCCTCTTTAACGTCGATTTGGCAGTTAGGATTTAAAGTTCCATATTGTAGGAATCTTTCATCTGTACTTCTCCACTTAACTTGAGAGTAAAAACCGTCAGTACAGGACGAACTACCACATGGGTAGGAAGGGACTAAAACCACTTTCTCAACAATTACTTCGTCATCTTCAAGGAGTACTTCTTCTCTTCTAAAATCATGTGAACCCACGATTTTGACAAAATCGTAACAGTGCTCAGGCATCTTGCCAAGTCCTAGATGAACGTGAGAATCTATTATCTTGAGTTTACTAGCCATGATTCAAATTCGTTGTGAGGTATTAAATATTGTTCATAAGCATTGACAAGAGCGTTCCAAAATAGAACGGGAAAAGAAAAATAAGTTGCCTTTAAAAGGAATAGTTTATCCTCCCCACACCGGACTACTTGAACTCGTGGAGCTTGACTGAGTTGACGTTGAACTAGACGAAGTGGAGTAAGAAGAAGTTGAAGACGTAGGAGTAGTATGAGTTGTATGGGGGATACCAATAGCGAAGAAAACTCCTCCGGCAATTATTACCAAGGCTGAGATAACTAGTAAAGCAATTTCTAGAAGGGTTAAAGGTTTTTTCATGAAATAAGTTCTAATTATCATATTAAAAAATTTTTTCCCAAATCTCTTTATAAAAAGTATTTACATTATTCTAGTACCCGCAGTCCAATGAAGGTCTAATGCAATATTTTCATGAACAGCATATACCTTTCGATCTTTCAGACTCATTAATAAAAGGTTAGAAAGAGTGAGAAGTAAAAGACGAAGGATCTGAATATAGTTCTCATGTAAGAGATGTTCAGGAGAACTAGAAAAACTCGTTGACTATTAAATTATAGAGAACTTGAGGCCAAGAACTTATGATAAGATGTTGTATAAATAATAACTGAATTATTTAGCGTCGATTGCCGACAAAATCTTAATAACCACGTTGGTTACGACCTAACTTAACTATTTATCAATTTTGCAATGTCTTGTGCATTTTTCCCTCAAAGCTCATCTGGGAAAAAATTAATAAGGAAACACAAAAAAGGAAAGAAAATGGACAAGAGATCCATTATTTTATTAGCTTTCGCGATTAATAGCGTCGAGCCAATAAGTCTTGAAGTAAATCACGAAGGACTGATCAATTCTTTACTTTCTATTCCCTTGATCCTCGACGTATTCATTCTTGTTTACCTTCTTATAAGAAAGGAGTGGTCTGGGAAAGGTTTTTTCGGCTACCTTTCAAAATATAAAACTTGGGCTTTAGCTCAGCTCTTCTCTTGGATATTTAGTTATTTCCTCTACGTCGTTTACACCTTCGTTTATATCGCATATTGGCTTCTTCCCTCATTTCCATATGAAGGTTCTCTAATAATTGCGATGGCGGTAGCCTCATCCTTGCTTGTGTTAAGCAACTACGGTTATTATTTCCTTATTGGAACAGCAATCTTGGAGATAATCTTTTCCTTACCTATTGGCTGGAAGTTTATGCCTAACTTTTCCTATCAGATTCCTTCTGGGATAATCTCCACAAGCCTTCTTCTCCTCTGCATAACGTTAGTTCCTTATGTCAAGGGAAAAAGTTCCTATAGCTGGGTAATATGGCCAGCATTTGCGGTCTCTAGTATCTTTACAATCTTGGGTTCATTTTTTTCTCCTCCAGTCTTCGCCAAAGAAATGAGTAGTATAGGCTTATTTTCCCTTATTTTGGTCGAATATTTGTCGCTAAAGAACGTCCTATCAGAGTTTAGACTATATTTCCCATTAATTATGGCTGGAGTTTTGATTATGTCAATATTAAGTACTATGGTCAATTACTCTTCATTCTATAATCTAACTGCAGATCCTTCAAGTATATCCTTGTTTGTTTCCCTTTCTCTAGGTTTTCCGTCCCTTCTACTTTTATACAAAGGGATAAGATATTACGTTATAGTCTCAATAGGCGAGATCATGATAGGTTATGGTATTGTCTCTTTCCTTATCTCAATTTCTGGAATATATCTATACGCTACTTTATTAGGTTCGATATTACCTCCATTTATAGCTTTACTAATATCTAAATTGAGGTTAAGTCAAAATAAAAGCTAAAGTAATTTCAGAGAAGTTAGATATTATTTTTCCATCTGCTGATGGAGTATCTAATTTTTTATATTCTTATAATAACAATTATTGATAGATACAACACTTATGAACAACGGTAAGTTCATTTCTGGAGTGGATCCTTGATAACCTAAATTACGAATTCGTTTTCACCAATTTTTCCATCCTTGAATTTTTCCTCCTCTTTTTTCTTCAACTCTTTCCTCCTTATCTTCCCACTTATAGTTTTTGGTAATTCCTCAACGAACTCTATCCTCCTAGGAGCTTTATAGGATAGGAGAAGCTTCTTTACGTGTTCATGAAGTTCCATGGCTAGGTCTTTAGACGGAGTATAGCCGGGCTTCAATACGACATAGGCCTTAACTACTTGCCATCTTGTAGGATCAGGATAACCGACAACCGCTGCCTCCGCTACCGCTGGATGCTCTAGCAGTGCACTTTCAACCTCAAATGGACCTACCCTATAGTCAGAGGTTTTTATAATATCGTCAGATCTTCCTACAAAGAACCATCTCCCATTCTCCACATAAGCTTTATCCCCAGTAAAATACATAGAACCTCTGAAAGCGCTCAGATTCTTCTCTTCATCAGAATATCCTAGAAATAGCCCTATAGGTCTAACTTTTTGAAGGTTAATAGCTATATGTCCTACCTCTCCTCCCTTGATGACATTTCCGTCATCGTCAACTAGTTGAATGTCGTACATAGGGGAAGGCCTTCCCATAGAACCTGGAATGGAGTCCTCCCAAGGGAAATTGCCTATCATTGCCGTTGTTTCAGTTTGTCCATAAAAATCCCTTATCTTGACGTTAAATACATCTTTCCAGGATTTTATAACTTCGGGATTTAGAGGTTCCCCCGCGGAAACTGCCTCCTGTAATTTGGTTAACTTAAATTTTCTCAAATCCGTTGTTACGAACTGTCTCCAAGCCGTTGGAGGAGCACAGAAGGAGTTTGCCTCATACTCGTCCACAACTGAGAGGTAATCGTCAACTTTTAACTTTCCTGAGTAGTTTACTCCTAGCACTGTGGCTTCCATGATGAATGGAGAGAAGAAGGAACTCCAAGCAAACTTCGCCCAACCTGGTGCGCTTAAATTTACATGAATGAAATCACTTTTAATCCCAATGAAAGAGGCAGTTGACAAATTTCCCACAGGATAGCTTACAGCCGTGTGAAGAACTCTTTTCGGCATCCCGGTTGTTCCAGACGTAAAGTAATTTAATATCTGATCCTTCGGTGAAGTCCTTTCCGGTGTAGCGTTGTTGGACTCCCCAAATATCTCGTCGTAATTATGCCATCCGTCAACTTTTCCGAGAGATATTTTTAATGTTTTTACTTTTGTCTCATCCACTTTTTTTGCGCTCTCTACATCAGCTATTATGGCTTTTGGTGGTAGATCATGGAATCTATAATTAAGTTCATAGGGAGTCAAATTAATAGCTGTTGGAACTCCAATCAATCCCCCTTTTATTACGGCCATTAGAGAGACCCATTGTTCTATAACAACTGGAGTCATTATGTAAATAGGATCCCCTTTCTTTATTCCCTCTTTCCTTAAGAAGTTAAGTAATCTGTTGGTTTCCTCTATCAGTTCTCCGTAGGTGATCGCTTTCTCCTCTTTTTTGTTATCCAGATCTACCAATATAACCGCTTTCTTACTCTTGGGATACGATTCAACTATATCAGATACCCAATTGAATTCGCTTGGGTTAAAGTGATTTACCTCCTTAAGAATGGAGTTTATGTCCTCTACTCTTCTTTCATTCATAGCAACGCGGAATCTTTCAAAGATATCCATATTTTTTATATCGTGATATAGATTAAGAATTTTACTTTACAAACGCTTTTCCGTTAATTACATTATTGTTTTTTAACTATTCCTGACTTTCATATAGCATGAAGTTGATCTCTTCCATCCTAATGCTTGTTGGAAGCGTTTTTGGGTTTTTTGACGTTGTTATATACGGTTCAAGTTTTGCCTCTTACGTGAATTACCTCCTAGGTGGAAAATTCGTAAGCTTAGGGTTCCCATTCTCCATTTTTATGATGATCTCAATGGCGTTAATTGGAATTTCTAGTTTTATAGAAAGTAGTAAAACGTTCCCAAATAAGAAAGGTAGGGGTATCTTATTAATACTACTTGGTTCATTGAGTTCCATCGCTTTTTGTCTTTTTTCTCTATTAGTAGAGTCGAGGTATTTGCTTTACTTGGGGATAGTGGCAATTTCACTTTTTTCAATAGGTATTCTGTACTTTGGCTTCTTAATATGGAAATCTTCTGGAAATAGTTCTATCTTAAAAATGTCGTCAATTTTGATGATATTTAGTGTTCTGTTTTTACCTTTTTTAGGGCCTACTTCTGGGTCATTTATTTTTGTTTTCTCATGTGTAGGGCTACTAATAGATTCGATTATCGTGAGAAAAAACAGAACGGTTTTTAGTAATAGAAGTCATAATACGCGATCTAAGCGTTAAGTCCAATGAAGATCTAAGACTTATTGGTTCCCATTTAAGCCTCTTGGAATCTTCTTATCGTTACAGCAAAAGTCTCCATTATAAAATCTAAGTAAAAGATATCAAGATTATGATAAGTGATAAGAAAGTCATTGTTTCATATAACGCTCCCTCATCTGGTCAACTATGGACTAGCTTTTGGCAATGCAGAGCCACGTTTTTTAAGTGTAATTTAAACACGACATATCCTTCTTTTGAGTCTTTTTTATCAATTAAAGTAATTTTTATATAAATATCTAAAATTAAAAAATACCGGAAAAGCTATGTTTATCGTGTTAATTCCGTGAATTTCTAATTATCCTTATAGTATTATGCCACGCATATGCATAAAGAACTACTATTGCTATTGATATAATTGGAATTGTCCAATAAAATATCAAAATTTTAGTGTAAAGGTATAAGAGGAAGTCAGCAAATGAAGATATTCCTAATGGAAATACATATGCCCATATGCCCATATTTGGATTAGTCTTACCCAGCTTCTTTACTGCAATAATTAAACTCAAAACCATGTTCCAGGCCTCAAATCCCCATAGCATAAATGAGGCTGAAAAGGCTATACTTTTAGGAAAGTTGAAGAATCCTAGTGTAGGGAGTATAATTATATTTATTAAAATAATTGACGCTGCTCCAACTGGGATCATAGTCGTGGTGAGTTCTCCTTTTCGAGCAACGTTAAGGAGGGAAGCAGAACCAAGGAATACAAACTGAAAAAACGCGATTCCAGTAGTAAATAGGATGACTGAATAAAGAAATTCCCTTATTAACATATTATGTAAAAACCACGGAGATAAGGGAGGAAGCATGGGATCGCTCAATATTGAGTTAGAAGCTAATGCTATTGAAGGAACTAAGGAAGCATAGGTTATATCTGAAGAATCGAACTCACCTGAAAATAATTTATACCATAAAAGGAGGTTTACCCCTAGGACTTCCCCTACGGCTAGTATGAAGATAGTGAGGAATATGAATCGAAGGGAAAAGGAAGAACTAACGTAAGTTATGTAGAAAAAACTAATAATATATCCTAAAACTCCCAAAAAAGCTGTAAAGCTTGTCCTATTTAGAGAGGAGAAATCATTGGTTTTCGCCTTAAAAAAATGAAGTATCCAAAGAAATAAAATACTTAAGAAGAGTAAAAAACCTATAAAGAATATGATCTTCCCTAAGTTAAAGAATATATTAGGAAAAACCCCAATCTGAGAAAAAATCCATGAAAGAAGAGAAAGAACCATAGTGCCTATTACTGGACCGAACCATTCTGGCCCAAAGGTTTCCCATTTCATAGTTAGCCAAAAGAAACAAAATATAAAAAATGATTTTTCAACATGCTTCCCTCTCTCTGAAGTTAAGAAAGAGGAAGATCGAGTATTGAAGGTTCCCTTAAAAATACAAATCTTTTCCTCATTATAATTCGATGATCAGTATTTTGATTTTAACGTTGAGAGGAGAGTACCTAAGTGATCCGTGCAGTTGATCTCGACATCCTACGAACGGCTCAGGAGTTAGATGTACTACTTAGAAAGGTGCGGGTGAGGAGAAAGTTTCAGAGGATACCTTGAAATACACTGAACAACCTAGCCCTCTAGAGACAAACGATTTAGATACCTTTAATTGTGAAATTAAAGCTTTCAATGAAGAGTTACCTCAAAGAAACAGTTTTAGAAATTCAGACTTAACCAGTTCCACTCCATCTATATTGAGTCTCTCTAATTCTTTCTCCTTTCTAAAACAGCTTTGGTCTTATTCACCCTAGCCGTAGCTATGGACGCATAGTCTCCTAAAGAGATTGGATAGTTGCATTTACATCTCGACATTTTTGATTACCATATCATGAACGTAAATTATTCTAAAATAGTTTGAACCAATCAATTTCCTATAATCTCAGTAGCCTTCTCCCAGTAAACATTTCTGCATAATACATATTTATTAATCCAGGGCATGCAACAGGTGTCCATGCAGGCGAAAAAAGAGTAGGCCTATTCTCAAAGATCCTACTATTCTGATAATAATTAAATTAATTAAAGATATAATTTTTTCTTAATTTTTTTCTTTTTGTTTGTCATGCTCTCTATGAATAAACACTTGAGGAGTAATAATTTAAATCCTTAACCAATTTAGACCGAAAAGCTTTAAATTATATCTGATGTATGCCTAAAAATATTCAAAATCTCTAGCATAGAACCCCATTTGTAAAAAAAGGAAAAACTAGATCTTCACGTTGTCTAGGGATTTCCTAAGATCCTCTTTTACTCCTTCTCCCCACTTATCTACATAAACAAGGTCGGATAGCCTTAATCTGTTTCCCCACCCTTTTTCCTCTAACTCTGGTTTTTCAGGGAAACTAGTCACGTATCCAATACATAAATACGCTATTAATTTTACATTTTCTGGGATCCCTAAGATTCTCTTTATCGTTTCTTTATCCATAAAGCTCACCCAACCTATCCCGATCCCCTCAGATCTCGCAGCTAACCACATATTTTCTATTCCTAGGACAGTGCTAAATTCGCATGTTTCTGGCATTGTATGTCTACCTAGTACGTTTGGTCCAAATCTTGATGGATCACATGTAATGGCTATATTAAGGGGAGTATCTAGGATTCCCTCTATCTTAATGTTAGAAAAAAGTTCCTTTCTTTCTCCTTCAAGTTTGTTTTTAAACACTTCTCGCTGTCGCATAACCTCCTCTAAAATCCTTCTCCTTGTATCTTCGCTATATATTAGTATGAAATTCCAAGGTTGGGAATAACCAACTGAAGGAGCTAGATGAGCTGCTAACAATATTTTGGACAGTACTTCATCAGGAATTGGTTCTTTTTTAAAGGAACTTCTAATATCTCTTCTCTTTTTTATTGCTTCATATACATCCATATGGTTAAGTTATCCAGAACATCTTATTTTTTCCTATAGTCGATATCGGAAGTGATTCATGATCTTTTTGCCAATAAAGAGAGAAAAGATCAGACGTTTCTGTCATCTCAATTCAATATTTCTAGGCCAACTCTAAACGCAATCCATGGTTAATACACCCATTACGTTACACTTCGAGATTTGTGCCTCAAAATTTTCCTTGCATTTTAAGGCAAGCCTTGATCCCTATCACACCTAGCTTTATGTATACAGAAATTGCATTGCCATTTCATATCATCCTTTTCCTTTGCCTCCGCTTTGGGTAAAGCCTTGTTTTTTATAGCTTCATGAAGTAGGGAAGCTCTTTCCATTGTTTTTATGTAAAGCTCTTGATCAAATTCAACTGGGATTTCCTCCATGTCAAAGTCTGACCTATCAACGTAGAGTAGAATACCCTTTGATTTTGGAAAGGCTTTCATGTAAAGGTTAATCTGCGCCTTATGATCTAGTCTAGGTAAATATCCCTTCCTTAGTTTCTCTCTTAAGTCATCTATAGTTTTTACCTCAACGAGATACCTATCCCTCGAGACCATAACAACTATTAGATCGTCTGCCCTTCCAGAAATAACTATTTCGTTGTTTGTTGGATGGGGTATCCTTATCGGTATTTCGCTTATAACTTGTATCGAATTCTCCTTTGATAAAAGTTCCGCTATCAGATCATGCAACACGTTACCTAAAGTTGTAAATCTAGCTGAATCAACTCCAAGGGGAGTTGGATAAACTCTGTTGTAATACTGTTCCCTTAAACATTTCCAAATCTGAGATGGCCAATACTCCCCTTCAAATGGTTCCCTTACCTCGTAAGATGTCAAGTTCCTGTAAACTATTTCCTTAATAACCATATTTATTAATTTTTAAAAATAGATATAAAAGGAAACTGATTCGTTTTTTGGTAATACTCCTTATGTTTACCTAGTTATCCTAAGGTTTGAGTGAGAGATACGATCTCTGAAATGTTGTCTTCGTTAGAGAATTTTTTTAACAACTTAACGTTAACTATAGCGCTTCGTTTTACAAAGATCTTTACCTCTGTCGGATCAGCATTATCATGTTGATCATAAGTTACTATTAGCAACATGTGGATCATTTATCCCATTTTAGAGAAGAAAATCCCTATCTTAATATATTAAGCTTTTCAAAGAAAATCACCCTCTCATTTTGAGATTTTTTAAAGATATCCAAAGTCCATCATCAATCTCTATTGATCCTTTTTCAGTCCTTTCTTTCATTAGAACTTCGCCGTGTTCTCCTGGGAATTCCTCCATGAATTTCTTTACATTTACTAACGCGTAAGAGTTCTGCTCGAACCAACTAGGATTTATAACAATAAGGACTTCTCCTTTATTAGGAGGCCTTTCTGTGTGAAGAACGCCAGTAACTTCTTCACCAATAGCTGATCCCGTTAGAAATGAAGTGAGGAGATCAACAGTTAACGCCAATAGAAAACCTTTAAACCCGCCAATTGGTAGGATACCTCCTTTTAAGGCCTCGTCTGGATCCTCCGTTTCCTTACCTTCCTCGTTTACAGCTATTCCTTTATTTAACTTCTCTCCCTTCCTTTTTGCCTCCAATATCTTCCCTCTTGCGGTAGATGCAAGTGACATATCTAAGACATAGTTTGGAGGGATTCCAACGCTTATTGGAGCTGTAGAAAGTATAGGTTTTCCACTTCCAGGTTTTACTATTCCCGCCTCAGCGTTACCAAACATTAATGAGACTAAACCTTTTCTGTTTAGCCTTGTTGTATAAAATCCAAGAAAACCTATATGCGATGCGTTTCTAACAGCAATAACTTTGACTGTGTCAAACTTCTCCTCCTCTATTAGCTTCGACCATAATAGTATTCCTATGCTATGTTTAGCATCAATCAATAAAGTGGTATTACTCCTCTTCTCAACTGAGAATTCCAACTTCCTGTTTATAGTTCCAAGATCAATTCCCTTAATTAGAGGTATTACCCTCTGAAGTCCATGAGAGGAGTGTCCCCTTAACTCAGCCTCTAAAAAGTGGAGGGTGATTATTTCGTAATTCTCAACTCCTCTTGAAGAAAAAAGTTCGTCTAGGAGATTTTTAACTTCATCCAAAGAAACCTGCATAAGTTAAGTAGAAAAAATAGGTTAAGAGTTTTCAACAACTACTTCCTTTCTTTCTAGTATATATCTTATCTTGCCTACGAATTCCATATGCTGTTGATCTTTGCACATTGACGCGTGCTTCATTACTGCTTGTATTGTCCCTGCCTTAATCTGCTTATTGCACACTGGGCATTCATTTACTGACGTTCTATGAATATGCTCCATTAGACTTCTTCTCGAGGGGAATTCCCTCGATTCCGAAAAATGAATAGGGCACCTCACTTGTATCGGCTTTGGGAGAAACGAGTATAACCATGATAATAGATTACTCTATCGACATTTAAATACTTTATCTTGAAGACTAGGTGTGTATTGAAGTGTCTTAAATGGTACCGTGTAACATCCTCCCTTAAGCATTTTACCAAGAGGATAACACGTAAACGCTCCCATAGACAGTCTTTCACCTCGATCCTAATCAAGTGGTCAATTAATGAAGAGTGAAGTGACTCGCTATAACTTATAGAGAAAGTAATAATGCGTCTTAAATGGATAAACTCTTCCCTAGAGAAAGCGAATTCTTAACGCATTATATCCTTTAAGGTGAAACTATACTAACCACTTGGTTAATCCCTCCTCAGCCTTTCCGTAAATTTCCCATGTACCAAAAGGGATTTCAATTTCCCCTACAGTTACGCTTTTTATTATCTTGATTTTAAAGCCTCTCTTTGTTCTTTCTAGTTTTATGACAGAATGATCGGAGTGAAGACCGAAAGTCGATCCTTCAGTTTCTCTGTTCATAACGCTAAAGATAAACTTTCTTCCAGCAATCCGCCTTATTGCTGAGACAATATCGGAGTACTTTTTTCTGTGATGAAAAGGGTCAATAACAATTAAGTCTCCTTTCATAGCCTCAATTGTAGGTTTCACATCCTCAGCTTTAAACGCTCTCCTAATGTATATTTCATCTGTCCTTCCGAATATGCGTTGAAATCTCTTGATAAGAAGAGGATCTAGCCCTCCTCTCTCTGAGACTATAACTACGTTTACTGGAGAAGAGATGACTATAACCCTATGATAGAACTGCGAAATTGTTTCATAGTCCTCAGAATAGAACTCAACAATCTCATCCTTATTAATTAGTCTATCTAGGATTGGGAACCCCGTTAACAACACCATAAAGCACCTCAAACTGTCTCCTCAAGAAGTCTAAGTAATAATTAACATCTCTGCCTAGATATCCTCTTTCTGCAATGTAAAATCCTCTAACTCCTCTAATGTAAGGGATACCTTTAACCCACATTACATAATCTTGCTTTTTCCTTCCATTAATTATCCTGGTCTTATACTTTTCCATGATCTCCTCGACTTCCGATCTTATCTCCTCTACTTCCTTACAATTTCTAGCCTTAGACATGCGATCCACTGCCTCCTCTAGGAAGTCCTTTATAACGTTAGGCATGTTCTCTCTCACTAAACCCTTAACCTTCATTTTTCCTCCATTTAGTTTGCCTAAATACCTCATTGGATAGGGCATCCCATCCTTTCTAGGGAATAGAATAACCCAATCCATTTTTTCCTCCTTCATTCTCAATCCTGTCTTACTCTCTATATCGTTTATTAGATCCTCAACTCTATCGCCCTTAACTATCATGGAGTCAACTATTCCATGTAAGACATCCACTTTATGTTCTCTGGCAAGTTCTATAGCCTCTCTAAGAGTTTTCCTAGCAAAGTAGGTAACTAGTTCATATGCCTCTATCTTTCCAAACCTTGAGTTCCTATAACCTAGGTAACCAAAGGACGCTACGAGTATCCACTTAATCGCATCAGATCTCTCTTCATCTACTCTCTTTAGATCCTCCTTCCTCTTGACTAACCACTCCAAAGCTTCTGGGACTATTCCCCTTTCTTTAAGGCAAATAGAATGACCTATCTCTGTCTTTAGATCTTCGCAAGTATCTACAGTCTCTGCAGAAATGTTATACTTCACTATGATAGAGGGATACATTGATGAAAAGTCAAGTTGTGAAACATTGTCATAACAGCCGAGCTTTGGAAACACTACAAGTCCGCCTTTATCTGATGCTATTATATCGTTTAACGTTCTCAATTTCTCAACTCTCGGGACCACCTTAGGTATTATAACCTTTCTCTTTAACGCTATCCAAGCCTCATTTGTTGTTAACACTTTACCTATCGTCGCGCCTTCCAATTCTCTCAGCAAGGTTTTGCTAACTAATGACCACTCTATTAGTCCCTTTATCGAGACTGGAGCGCTCTTGCTCTTTATCTTAACTGATGCCGTTACTTTATCGCAAGCAATACCATAACATTCCGCCACATCTACCCTTAAATCAAGATCGTCTAGCTTACCTTGTATTCTCTTACCATTAACTATGGCAAAATACGTCTTGCCTTCTGGAGATGGACCGTACCAATTCGTTGGCGTAATAAAGGCGTAAGAGATCGTTGGAAATTCTTCCGGATACATTTCCTCTACTTTACCTTCCACTTTTACTTTTCTAAATGGAAGGGCACCTATCCTTGACAACGTTTGAGACATAACAGTTGGAATCTCGTTAACTACTTGTAATCTCTTCTTTATGTAATAGTAAGCTTCCATATCTGAGAGTTCGAACCTGTAAAGCGCTACTTCCTTTCCGTCCAGATCCTTCCATTTCTCTTTCTCGTAGTAAAGTACTGCAGGATGTTCCATCACCTTTTCAGGATCACGTGTAATAACGTAGATTGGAA
The DNA here is from genome assembly GCF_000632495.1 of Candidatus Acidianus copahuensis. Classification (GTDB taxonomy): domain Archaea; phylum Thermoproteota; class Thermoprotei_A; order Sulfolobales; family Sulfolobaceae; genus Acidianus; species Acidianus copahuensis. The sequence goes on from NZ_JFZT01000015.1 coordinate 100,419, forward strand.
AAGTAGTCTTCACTTTTAACTTTCTGAACCCATCCAGGACAAGCGTTACCCCTCCATGGATTGGAAGGGCATCAACAACGTAACCTTCCATTGTATAGTCCCTCAGCTAACACGGAAATAATTGCTAGGAGGACGACCTCCTGTGGATCTGTAACTTCATCATACATCGAGTTCTGAAAATATCTAACCCTTTTTGATGCCTCTAGAATTACGTTTTGAAAACAGGGGTTACCCACTCTCTTGCTTAATCTAATTAGCTTCTCTAATTCTGCGTCTACTGCAGTAGTGAAAGAGGGTTGTGTTCTGCCCATAAATATACTATTGAAAAATACTAAATAATTCTGTAGAGAGATAAATGAAAGTAAATGTTTAAACTCATTTAGATAAATGAAAATTATTAGAACAGACTCCCTGACGGCGATGAAAGGTAAAATTATTTAAAAAATGATATTGATATTATTGAATAATTTAAATTACTAGATAATAATGTAGTTTGAGTTTTGCGAACATGATAATAAATGTCCGTAAAAACTTAATATCCAAATCCCAGATCATGGATTTTTATGTGTAAGATAGTGTACTATCATCGGGTCTAGGATTGAGTATATTCCTTATCTTTCAATATATCCATATAAGGTTCTTTAAGCTGAAAAAGGTAAATCCACCAAAGGAGATAAGAAGTCTAGGAAAGAGTGGTATGAAAAGGGACTTATTATTCATTTCTTTAACAATGATAACTTCATACCTAGTCCTCTTTAGAGTTTTAACTATGTCTTCAATTCTTAACTTAAATATCTCTAAATAATATGTTCGCCTCAAAGAAAGAAAAATCAATGTTCATAAGAGGTAGACTTTTGATTCTCTTCATCCTAACTTTATCACTTGTTAATAAAATCTTAATAGATCGCGCTAATTACGTCCCGACTAGTTAGTTAATCATGATAAGGTAGCACTATGAGAAGGAAGGTCAAACGTAAATACAATAGCGTCATAGACGCTAAAGCTATATATATATATAGCGAATGTTTTGAGGGTTAAAACATTTAATATTGTTTTTGCAGAGGAAAACTTATGTATAGTTTAAGTAACGTATCATCGTCAGCAGACCTAGATTATTCTATGAACATGAGCTCTAACTTTTACCAAGTTGAGATTAGGGAGTTTGATGATGGTGTTTACATAAGCTTTGGGGGAGAGCCTTTTAATGCAGAGTCTCATGATGCTAATGTACAGATCTGGAGAGATAAGGATGGTAGAATAGTAGCCATAGATATCTTTTATGATGAGCCATGAGTATCTCTTTACTCGATTTCGAGACAGAGAGTATTAAGGTAGGTGTATATTTAAGTAGGACTAATGACGAGAACCTCAAAATAAGAGTATTTATTATACCAACTCACTTAATAAAGAGGGATGATCACTACAGTGTCATGTTTAATACCATTGTGACTGCTGATAGCGATAAAATTAAACCTGGAGAGATGTGCAATCCACAAAATATACTTAGTCATAAAGGGAAGGTATTAGAGAATATGGAAGTCGTTAGTAAGCCAGAGACTATCATAAGGGCTGATGATAGAAGGATAATAATTAGCCTGGAGCTTACAAGTGTTGTGGTGTATCCGGAGCTCAGAGATCCTAGCGGTAGTCCTTGTGTGGTAGCGTCATGGATATATTTCCAGGATGTAAAGTAACATCACATGCACTTGTAAGGATCAGAGGACATAGTAAGGTACTTGAAAATAATGAAATCTCGCCAAGTGACATATAAAATCATTATTGATACTTGTAGAAATCCAGTTAGGAAGCGTTTGGATTAGATAAAAATGATTTAAGAGTTACACCTATATTCGTCAAATATTTCTTCCCTTAATGTTAATCCTAAACCTGGTCTATCTGGAACAACTAATCTACCACTATCTATTTCTATACTTTCCTCAAATATTTTATCTCTAAGATCATTTTTTCTTAGATGCATCTCTATCCATTCAGTTCCTAGAGCAGCTGCTACGTGCAAGTTTGCTACAAGCGATATACCACCTGCTGAATAATGTGGAATGAGTGGAAATCCCATGACCTTAGCCATGTTGCCTATTTTTATCATCTCGGATATCCCTCCAGTCCACATAGCGTCAGTCTGGACTATGTCAACCGCCCTCTTTCTCATTATCTCGTAAAATTCCCATCTTGTATAAGCAGTTTCGTAACCAGCAATTGGAATTTCTAACTCCTCAGTTAATCTAGCGCTTAGGTCGAGGTAATCTGTTTGTATTGGTTCCTCAAAGAACCATATGCCCAAGTTCTCTAGTTTTCTCCCCATCTCTAGAGCCTCATAAAAGGTGTAAACGTTATTAGCATCTACAGCAATTTTAACGTTCTCACCAACTGCTTCTCTTACAGATCTTAATCTCTCCATATCCTCTTCCATGCTTTTAGCCCCTATCTTTACTTTAACTCCATTAAATCCCATTTTAACGTAATACGCTTCCTCTTCCCTTAATTTCTCAATGTCCTTCTTTTCTGAGTAGTAGCCCCCAGTTATATAGGCCTTTATTTTTCTCTTAGAACCACCAAGCAATTTATAAATAGGCTTCTTTGTCTTTTTCCCCATTATATCCCAAAGGGCTATGTCAACTCCGCTAATACCCGCAATTACAATTCCTCTTCTACCAAACCTTAAAGTTGCCTTATACATCTTATCCCATAGATGTTCAATAAGCTCTTCATCTTCCTTAAGAAGTAGAGGCTTCAATATTTTTTCTATTGTAACTTGAACTGCATCTGAACAACCATAAGCTAGCGATTCGCCGTAACCTATATGACCGTCTGAAGTCTCGATTTTTGAAACTACGATTTCCATGGGATGTTCTGCTAAGCCTTTAATAGCTAATGCATCCCTTTCTTCGTTTATCCCTTCATAACATAACTTGTAGGTTTTAATTTCCTTTATCATGAATCTAAATAACCGATTATACTTATAAATGCAAATCTTAACAAAATATATAGAGAAAACGTTAATTTATAAACTTATTCCGTAGTAGCTTCATCCTGTTTGACTGATATGTAAATATAAAGATTTTAATTCTTCCATACTCGGGATTTACCATGGAAATTCCCTATAGACTTGACGGAAAATACGCAGTGATTACGGGAAGCGCAAGCGGGATAGGTAGAGGAATAGCAGAAAAATTGGCCTCACTAGGTTCAAATGTAATTTTAGGCGATGTCAGAGACGAAGTAAGTAAAGTTGCCAAGGAAATATCAGAAAGATTTAACGTAAAGGCCTTGGGCCTACAATTGAATGTTGCTGACTTTTCGTCTTGTCAAAGCTTTTATCTTCAAGCAACTAAATCCCTTGGTATAGAAGGAATTGATATCCTTGTCAATAATGCTGGCATAAATAGAGATTCACTATTCGTCAAAATGACATATGAGCAATGGGACGAAGTAATTAAGGTTGATTTGTATAGTATGTTCAATATGACAAAACAGGTTGTAGAAGGAATGATAAAAAGAAACTACGGAAGGATAATCAACGTCTCTTCAATGAGCTGGTTAGGAAATATAGGTCAGGCTAACTACGCTGCAGCTAAGTCTGGGGTTATAGGATTTACAAAGACTTTGGCTAAAGAACTCGCGAGATATAACGTTACAGTAAACGCTATAGCCCCAGGATTTATTGATACGCCAATGACTAGGGCCGTCCCAGAAAAAGTGAGACAGAAGTTCATAGAAAGAATAGCTATGGGTAGGATAGGAACTCCTGAGGATGTTTCTAATTTAGTAGGTTTCCTAGCATCCAAAGAGGCTTCGTACATAACCGGTGAAGTAATTAGTGTCTCTGGAGGTCTTACAATGTGACAAGTATGAGTACTGTTTTCAACATCTCAGGGAAAATGCCAAGAATGTTCTTGGAAGATAGACGATTTAAAAAGTCCATTAAACCAAACCAGGAAAAGAGAGGTAAGAATCTACGAAGAGGAAGGAAAGAGCCTTAAGGTGAGATGAGGTGATAACGGGTTTTTCATCAAAAATATTCAAGAAATATGAAGGTTCTACTTTTGAGCTAATGGCTGACGTAGTTGATGACGCTCTTCATGTTGCTGGAATAGAAAAGAAAGACATTGACGGTCTATTAGCGACGTACTTGACAGGTACGTTTGACGGAAAAGCGCACAACCACTTCTTCCTAGATGAGATTAGGCAATATCTAGGAATAAGAGGAAATTTCCTAGAGTTTGTTGATTTTGGAGGTCCATCAGCGTTAGCGATGGTATATAGAGCAGAAAAGGCTATAAAGGCAGGAGATGCAACCAACGTTATTTGTATAGTTGGAGGTAAAGGATCTGATGTAAGAACAAAGGGAATAACCGTTGATAGTATTGACAAAGCTTTTCCTGACGTGGCAATAACTCCTTTTGACAATTACTTCAGAGTTTACGACGATCTAAACCCAGTTACCGATTATGCGCTAGTTGCAGAAAGGCATAAACATCTTTACGGTTCAACAGACGAGGAAAGAGCATCAATTGCTGTCCATCAAAGATATAACGCTTCGGGGAACGAGAAAGCGTTATATAAGGAGAAAATTAAAGTAGAAGATGTACTTGGTTCTCCAGCAGTAGCAGATCCCCTTCACTTGTTGGAGATCGTTTACCCAGTCGATGGTTTTCACGTCTTTATAGTCGGAAAGAGGGCAAAAAACTTGAACGATGTAGACATACTAGGATATGGTGAGGCTCACTGGTCTGATATCCCAGCAGAAAGGGAGGAAATAACGTTCACTCCTGCTATAGAAAGCTCTAAGGGAATAGAGTTGAATAAAGTGGATGCGTTTGAGCTATATGACTCGTTCACGGTTACTGTTATGCTTCAAATTGAGGATATAGGTCTAGCTGAAAAGGGAAAAGGAGGAAAATTATCTGCTGAAAACGATTTAACTTACAAGGGGAATATCCCAGTCAATACAGGCGGGGGTAGTCTAAATTTAGGCCAGCCAGCTTATATGAGCGGAGGAGTAATACTAGAGGAAGCCCTTCTTCAATTAAACGGAATGGCTAAGGGCCATCAAGTAGAGGGGGCAAAGACTGTGTTCATAAATGGAATAGGCGGGTGGAATAGATCACATTCCGTGTCTTTGCTTTTAGGTGAGAAGAAATGAGGTTAAGGGAAATAGAAGAAAAATACCAAGATATCCTTAAGAGAGGACATCTTCCATATCTTAAATGCAAGGTCTGCAACTATTCCTTTTATTATCCGAGACATTTGTGCCCTAAGTGCTCGGGAGAAGTAGAAGTCAAGGAAAGTTTAGGAGAAGGAAAAATATTCTCTAAGACCACTTTACACAGAAAGGATAAGAACGTCGTTTACGCCATAGTTGAGGTGAACGAAGGATTTAGGCTATACTCGAACGTTATGACTGAAGTTAAGATTGGAGATAAAGTTAGACTTGTTGTAGAGAACAAAGACGGTAAATTTTTACCAATATTTGATATCTTGTCGTAACTTGTGTTAGGAAGATAAAATTTTTTACCTTAATACAAATCTCTATTCATGAAGGTAATAGATGTCCACGTACATTTAATTCCCTCTGAGATGATGAAGGAAAAAGTGGGGGAAACAATCTTCGAAAATAAGGCCTTTAACTTAGACATCTACCGTAAGGTCATTTCATCCCCTGACGAACTTGTTAAAATTATGGATCAGTGGGGAGTAGAAAAGATTAACGTAATGTCTTATTCCTCTCCCTATGTTATGGGTTTTGACGATAAACTAATTGAATGGGTCGGAAAATATTGTTCCAGTTATCCAGATAGATTAATGCCGGTAATGTCAGCAAATCCCCTTTTAGACAAAAAACCAGTGGAGAAACTTGAGGAGTACAGGAGTAAGTATAACTCTTCGTGGATAAAACTTCACCCAGTTCACCAACTTTTCAAACCAAACGCATACAGGGAAGAGGAGGGAAAACTTGAAGCTTTGGAAGAGATTTATGATTATGCCCAGTCTAACGGTTTCCCAATAACTTTTCATACTGGGACTAGCATCTTTCCCGGGGCAAGGATAAAGTACGGTGATCCTATTTTTCTGGATGACGTAGCTGTGGATTTTCCCAGACTAAAGATTGTCATGGCTCACGGTGGTAGACCATTTTGGATGGAGGAAGCGTTTTTCCTTTTGAGACGGCATAAGAACATTTACCTAGACATTGCGGGTATACCTCCAAAAAAGCTATTAGAATATTTTCCAAGATTTAGGGAAATTTATGACAGATCGCTATTTGGTTCAGATTGGATATCCCCTGGTATTAAGAGTATCAAAGATAACGTAGATCAATTTATGTCCCTACAAATAGAGGATAATATAAAGGAGATGGTACTGTACAAGAATTACTTTAAAATAGTAAAATTTTAAAAATGTAAGTTGATCATATTAATTCTATCCTAATAAAACTGCTGATACATAGAATAAAAAATCGTGGGACTACGTCACCATTGCAAATAGGTTGGTCAAGATAACATGATATATTTAACTGTTACTATTTAATAACTTAAATTTCTATAAAAACTACATCCTTAGCTTTGCAGATTTAACTACTCTATCAACAGCATTAATCATTGCTGCTGTCCTATAATCACTTTCGTATTTTTCCGTAGTTTTCATCACCCTTCCCATGGCTTCCCTCATCTTATTGCGTATAATCCTCTTTACCTCTTCTTCCTCAATAATCCCTCCTATTTTGTTATTAGCCCATTCAACGTAGCTTCCTATAACCCCACCTGCGTTAGCTATGATATCAGGGATTATAATCACTCCTCTCTTTTTAAGAATTTCATCAGCTTTTACTGAGATTGGGCCATTTGCTCCCTCTACAATTAGCTTTGCCTTAACACTATGAGCGTTCATAGCGTTTATTACTCCCTCTATTGAAGCTGGTATAAGTATATCCACATCTAAAGTTAGTAATTCCTCGTTACTAATCTGTTTTGCAGGAAAATCTTTTACTGTCTTATATCTATCAGAAAATTCTTTGACCTTTCCTACATCTAATCCATTCCAATCCAATATTCCTCCATTAACGTCGCTTATTGCAACAACTTTACCTCCCATCTCCTGAAGAAATTTGGCGGAGTTGTATCCAACGTTACCAAACCCATGAATCGCTATCCTCTTTCCCTCAATTCCTCCCATAAATTTTTCGGCATAAATTTTCGTTACTTCAGCTACTCCAAGCCCAGTACTAAAGGATCTAGTTGAAATTCCGTTAAGTTCTGTAGGTTTTCCAGTAAATGAAGAGAAATCGTTCTTACCTGTAAGTCTGATGTATTCGTCAACAGCCCACGCCATAATTTGTCCATCTGTGTTCAGATCTGGAGCTGGAACGTCGAAATCACCGCCCATATATTTGTACATTTGGGCTACATATTCTCTTATTACTCTCTCAGTTTCTGGAAGAGTTAGGACTGAAGGGTCTATCCTTAAACCTCCCTTTCCTCCACCGAAAGGAAGTCCCATGATTGAGTTCTTCCACGTCATTATCATGGAGAGAGCTATTACTTCTTCCTTGGTAACTTGAGGATGAAATCTTATTCCTCCCTTATAAGGACCTAGAGCTGAATTGTGTTGGGATCTCCATCCAATAAATGTTTTTATCGTATCTCCTTTTAATTGAACTTTAACTTGTATGACCCTTTCTGGAATAGAAAGGGACTCAACTATATCCCCATCAAGTCCCATTATCTCTCCTATTCTCCTGAGAATCTTCAACTGTTGATCGTAAAGGTTTGTCCTTTCGAGAGAAGCTGTTTCCATAAACATTAATCATATTTCACATTTTAATATTTTTTCAAAACTTTTCTTTAAAATATAATATACTATGAATTTTTATACAGTGCAAATTGCTGAAATAGTTTGACTTCGTTCTATTTTTGTTACTTTTCTTATCTCGGGATGTTTTAATTTGCACGGTAATACCGTATTCTTCACTAGGGAGATATGGAGTGTTTAATTATTAGTGGTTTAAAACTACGTGTGAATCCTTAATAGGATATATAACTTCAGCTTAAACATGTCTTAAAAGGATCTATATATAGTAAAGTAAATTTTACTACAGGTTGAACCTAAGAAATTCTTATAGGCATATTTTCAACCAAAAAAAGCAGTAAATTAGAGGGAAGTCAAAAAATAAGGTTAGAATATTTTCCCTTCATTTATATTCCTTAACGTAATCTTCTTTATCAAGACAGTGTCTATTACAGAGAGTACTATTCCCCAAATCAACGCGGAAGCAACCAAGTATGTCAAAGAGACTGAGGGAACACTTGTTTCCATTCCTGCAGTGAACTGTCCCATTGAAACTGGTAATGCCTTTCCGTAAAATCCGATGCCTGCAATGAGCATCAACGCATTAAATGGTGAAAGGTAGTCTGGTATTGCGCTCTTAAACGTTGAATATATGTATAAGAAGTAAAAAATAAAGCCAAGAATAAGTGGTATAAAACTTACAAAATTTTGATTTTTTAATCCCAAATATTTTATCACTACAATATCTAGAAGGAAGGCTAAAGACGTCATAAAGAAACCGGCTAGGAGTATTGCCAAAATTGTTATTGGTATATTGGCTGGATAGACAAATACACCTTTACCATTTGTGGAAAATAAAATAGTTGTAAATGCTGTCATTAATAAACCAATAACTAATGATACTATTTCCATTCCAACATACACTGATGCCAAGTATTTACGTGGGGTTAACTTTCCAAATTTGAATAGGAAAGGAAGGGAACCAGTTTGATAAGTTATAGTATACGATACTGTAGTTGCCAGTCCACTTAAGGAATATATAATTGCGAACATAAACCAACTAGTTGTATAAGTATAATACGCTTCCTTAAATATGGAAGTTGGAACACTATTTAGGGAAGATGACTCTAAATACGCACCAACAAATATCCAAAAAAAGGTAAATAGAATACCCCATCCGATTAATGGTTTAGATGTGAGAAACCTTTTCACAATGTACAATACTAATTTTTTCATGGTTTGATTAAGTCTTCCAATAATTTAAGTTGTAAAATAAGTTCAGATTTTGAACTCAACTCTATATTTAAAACTCTAAAGTTATATAACTCTGTATGCTTGAGTTAAAAAACGTTTCAGTGACCTTAGATGAAAAGATACTTGACAACATAAGTATGACAATAACTAAAGAAAAAGGAGTTGTTCTAGGTCCAAACGGTTCGGGTAAGACAACGCTAATAAAGTCAATTTGTGGAATGTTGCCATACGAAGGGGAAATTTTTATTGATGGTAATGAGCTAAGAAAAATTAAAGGTTTTACAAAACTCTCAACGAATATTCCAGAAGCATTTTCGATTGGAGAAAGAGTAAAGGATATACTTTACCTTTACTCCGAGTTCAAGGATATAGATGAAGAGCTTTTCTTGAGTATGATAAAGGAAATCAACATAAAGGATGTCCTAAATAAGCAATTTTATAAATTATCAGCAGGGCAATCGCTCATCGTAAGAAATGCTCTGGCTCTTGCATCAAGACCTAAAATTGCTATCTTAGATGAACCGTTTGAGAATGTCGATGCTCCCAGAAGGTCTGTAGTAGTAAGATGGATAAAGGAGTATGGAGAAGAGGGCTTTTTCGTAACACATGAAATAGATATGTTAAAGTCCTTTTCTAATTACAATTTATATTTTCTAATTCTTGGTAAAATATACGGTCCAGTAAAGGTCAATGATGTACTTTCCTCTTCTATTGTTGAGGGAGAAATGCCTGAATCGCTAATTTCCTTCGACATTAACGGGAAAAAGATATCTCTAGTTAAGGGAGATAAAGGCCTGAGATTTGATAGTTTAGGGAGTTTAAACAGGATTTATAGGGTGATTCCTGATTAGTCAGAATAATAAAGATCTCATAGAGGAGAGTAAACGGATAGCTAAAACAATTATCGAGAAGAAAGCGAGGAAAAACTTTGGATTATATTATATTATATGGCCTATATACACCCTAATACTCGATATAATCTTTTCAACGCTTAGTTTGCTTAACGTCCAACTTACTAGCCTAGTTTATATTTTAATTACTTCTATACCATTGATTCCATTTTTTTATATGACTATAAAATTATTTTATAAAATAGATCTAGATTACTTAACATTTATATATGGAAAAAAGATAGATAAAAAGAAGTTTCGAATAACTATTTTAGCTTACACCTTAATTTATATTGGATTAATTTCAGGATTTCTCCTCTCCTCGGTTAGTGGAAATCTAAAGTTTTACTTTATATTTTCCTACATTTATGTTGCAGTAATTACATACAACATCTATGTAGCTCTTTTTTCTCGATATAGATATACTGAACCCAGATATTATGATGTAATAGCGTTAGTTTCGTTTATCTTTATGCCCTTTGGTTGTCTGTTTACGCCAATATATCTAGTAGTAAGCATAGCATGGATCTATGCTGGAGTGATGTCGCTACTAGAGGTGCAGGAAATTGAGTGAAGATGTGAAGAAGCTGATGGAATTTCTCAATAATAAAGTGCTTTCAAACTCTGTAAGACTGGGTATATTGATAGGATTATACGTGTTTGAGAAGATGACTTTTAGTGAAATAGCAGAATATACTGGACAGTCAAAGGGTTCCATCTCATTACATATACAAGTATTGGAAGAGGCAGGCTTAATAGTGGTTAAGAAAGTACCTACTGTTGCGGGACCCAGGACTATAATAAAGATAACGGATAAAGGAAGGGAAACTGTAAAGATGTATTTTGAGTTAATTAAGAAAGTAAATAAATAGAATAACTTAATATAAATTTTGAGAAAATAAACTGATATGTGGTATGTAAAATTTGTATCGATTTTAATTAAGTATTATTTTTATATTTCTCTATTGAGAGAAATGATTATATATTTTTCTTTATTGCGAATGTATTCAAGATATATTATGGGTAAAAATCTTGATGCCGACTAGCTGATTTCCTCCTGTAATGCGTTTCCTTAATGCGTTCTTACTACACTATATTAAATCAAAATTTAGGCCTTTTTAGCAGGAATTTTCTCTAGTAGGGTAGTCGTAGTAACCTTAAAGTATTGAGTAAAATAGTAACCACCGTAAACTTTGTCAAGCTCAAGGTTTATCTCATCATTTATCGAACCTCTCAATTCTACTTTGCCGTCCCCCCTCCATATTTCTCCCATGACACTCTCGTCTCTTACACGGCTGACAATCTCATATACATCGTCTTCTCCATCTCCTCTCGATGGAAATCTCCTTATATTTATTAAGGGTCCGAAGGACTGGATTGGAGTTTTATCTACCTTTTCTGTTAGGCTTACCTGTAGTTTTATAATTGCGCTCCCTCTCACTGCATAACCTCCTAACGTTAACTCACGAACTGGCTTGTTGTATTTAGGTAGAAGTGGATGAAGTTTAGTCATAGATATCTTAGCAATCTTCTTAGGATAGCCATCAATCCAACCTCTTACTAATGCCCAGTCCTTATCTACCCACATAAACGGATAATAAAGATAGCTCTTTCCTCTGAAATTTACTTTTACTCCTATAGCCCCTTCCATGTACTGCGTTAATTCAGGATCGGCATACATGTATTCCCATGTATGTTCAGAGGTAGAGATGAACTCCGCAATGTATATCCAACCTTCCCCTTCAGGATCAAACATCTCCGGAACTATGTCATTAACTGATGAAAACTTTACGTGAACACCTATATACGTAACTCCATAATACCATGGAGGTGGTGGAACTATATTTGACTTTCCAGTTCGAGTTATAGGTAATGAGAAAGACATTTCTAACGTTTTTAATCAATATCATAATCGAATATAAGTGCTTCATAAAACCTGATTAATAATCGTTGAATAGAGGTAGACGTATTGACTTTAACCTATGGAATTAAAGGTAAAAGAAGAGGTTTTCAGTTATAGTTCATGGTGAACTCTTAAATGATATCGTATACACCAAATAAGCAAATAGATGATATTTCAGAAGGATGTATTTAGACATAAGGTGAATAAAACTATCGAAGGAAGCAGTTTAAAGATTTATATGCAAATTTAATCAAAACTCATTTTAGTTATTTATTCAGTATCAGATATTTAGTACAAAAATTTTTATAGCAAATAAAGATCTTTAATTAATGAGTGAAGAAAAAGTTATTGATGTAAGAGGTGATGAATGTCCAATACCTGAGTTAAAGGCTTCGAAGGAGCTTCGAAAGATGAGAAACGGAAAGCTTATAGTGCTAACAGATCACGAACCCGCCATTGATGTCACTCTACCTTCCCTGTGTAAAAGCTTAGGTCTTAATTACACTATTGAGAAAGAAAAAGATTATGTAAAGTTTATTATAGTAAAAGAGAAAAATGTTGAGATTAAAGTAGAGGAAGGTTATTCAAAGTATAAAAGAATAGACGTTAATTTATCCTCAAAGGATTCGTTTAGGATCCTTCAGGATCCATCAGTAATTCAAAGTTTTGTCCCTCAGCTAAAGGGAATTAGGAAAGGAGAGAATGGATACGTGTTTGAACTTAAGTGGGCAATCTTTAAGTGGACAGTTGAAGCAATTCAAGACTGGAAAAATATTGGAGAAGGATATGAAATATCATACGTGATCTATAATAAATTTGTAAGTTTTAGAATAAATATAGGATGGAGATTTGTTATTCTTCCTATGAGAGACGGTTCAGAAATAAGAGTGGAGGAATGGTATTCAGGTCCATTAATGCCTGTAGCTAAAAAGTATATAGAATCTCACTTAAAAAAATGCGAGGATATACTCCCTCAGAAGTTAAACAAAGAAATTATTTAAAGTGACTTTCGTGTTGTACACTCGATGTAGTTTTAGATTATTTGTTAATATATAATAGATATTTTTATCGATATTATTTAAATGGGGTAGTTTCCAAAGGAAGTATTTTAAACTTAAATTGAAAATGATCTCGTAAAATCTATGATAAATAATTATATAATAGTTAAAATATTTCATAGTAGCTACTTATAATAGATACACTTATTAGCTATGGGTATTTACTAATATTCCTATGAAGGGAGGGTGGAGCTTTAGAAGTTTTGAGATCAAAAATGTTCTTACTGCAGGTATGGGAATGTTTACTGACGGATATGAGCTTTACGCCATATCTTTAGTATTCTATCTACTTGAATCATCAATTCACATGTCTAAGATTCAGGAAGGAGTACTTGTCGCTGGATCTTATTACGGAGCTGCAATATCAGCAATCATCATGGGATTTCTTTCAGATAGGTTAGGAAGAAGGTTCATGTATGGGCTTGATGTCTTTCTAATGACTCTGGGAATTATAGGACAATCGATCTCCCAGAACTACACTCAGATTCTCCTCTTTAGATTAATTCTCGGTATGGGTATAGGTGCAGATTACGTTTTATCCCCAATAATAGCCGCTGAAAACTCGTCCCCAAAGAATAGAGGAAAGGTTATGATAGTAACTTTTGCAGTTCTTTGGGGATTAGGAGCTGTGGCAGCGGCCTTTGTTGAGCAAATACTTCTAATCGCTAATGTAAGCCCTTCATTAGTTTGGAGGTTAGTTTTCCTTGCGGGATCTATTCCTGCGTTCTCAGTGTTTTACCTGAGAAGAAAGATTCCAGAAACGTATAAATTCCTAACAAAGATTAAGCCTATCAAGAAGGAACTTGAAAGATTGGAGAAGGAAGTAGGAAATGTAGTTGTAGAGGTTGATAGAACGCCATTTAAGAAGAGATTATTGACCTCTTCTGGTTTCATAATCGTTGCATCCTTATTGTGGTTACTTTACGATATGTATTCTTCTACTTTCGCAATTTATGGTCCAATTACTATAGCAGCTAATCTAGGGTTAACTCCAATAGCTTTTACTTATGCCGCACAGTTATTTGCTGGTTTGCCAGGTCAATTTATTAGTATCTCTTTAGTCGATAGGATAGGGAGGAAGCCCTTAATAGTCATAGGCTATGCAGGAGTCTTCATTTGGCTTCTTATGTATTCACTTCTTTTAATGAGACCATCTCTGTTTGGAATAAATCTCTCTGGAACTGGTCAGATTTCGTCCGTAACGCTCACTGGAATAGGTGCTATACTCGGCTTTTCCTTTTACTTACTAAATTACTTATTTGCAGCAATAGGGCCGGCATCAATTATAGGTTCAGCTATGTTGGCCCCAGAATTAGTCCCAACCAAAATAAGGGGAACTGGACAAGCTATAAGCGTTGCTACGGACAGACTGTCCGCAGCGTTAAGCATTACTGCTTTCCCCCTTTTGTTAAGTAATTATGGTTTGGGCGCTTTGTTAGCTGTATATGCAATAATAGCCCTATCCTCCTCTTTGATAACTCTGATTGTTATACCTGAGACGAAAGGAGTATCTTTAAGCTAATTTTTATATTAATAAATGTGAAGTGATACTGTTGTCGGAGATCGTTATAATGAAGTGTTATTCTAATATAAGGGGCTTTTGAAAACATAGGCGCCCAATATTCACGGTTACCTGTGAATATTCTATTGGAATCTTGAAGCTTTTTCACTGTTACTGCAAACTTTACCGTAAAAGTTTGCACTGCTACTGCAAACATTTTATACAACATTAGGTAATCATTCAATTATGGAAGTTGAAGAAATAAAGAAAATTCTAGCGATCAAGAAGACGCTTTAAAGGAGCTCTTCAGTGGAGAGAAGATAATCAGAAGGGATGCTGAGAACTACAAGAAATACTTGATCACCCTAACACCCTACTAATAACAGGCTTGAGAAGGAGTGGTAAGTCCGTACTAGCTGTCCTACTATCAAGGAATAAGATCTATGCTAGGGTTAACTTTGACGACGAGAGGCTAATGGGTATTGACGCAAGAGAGCTTAACAAAGTACTTGAGGCCATATATTCTCTGAAAGGTAACGCAGAAGTAATTATACTAGACGAAATACAGAACGTACCAGGATGGGAGCTGTTCGTCTCAAGGTTGAGGGAAAGCAAAAAAGTGATAGTAACTGGGAGTAACGCTACGCTAATGAGTAAGGAGATGGCTACATATATGACTGGGAGACACATTGACTTAACCTTATATCCTTTCTCCTTTTCAGAATTCCTCTAGGATTATTGTCCTGGTTAGTACCCCTTCATCGGAGGGCATATAAGATACCACATAGATCAAAGCTTTTAAAAAATAACCCCGCCTTAAAAGGCGAGGCTTGAGTAGTTGTCACATATGCTGAGAGTGATAAGGATATTGAAAAGAGAGATATAGACAATTTAGTTAGGGTTGGTAAAACCTTAGGGTGCAATGAATTGAACGTAATAACGTATGACTATGAAGGTAAAGAGGGAAATGTAAAGTTAATACCTCTGTGGAAATTCTTACTCTCTCAATAGACTCACATTTTTAATAGTTATTAAACCCCCTTTGATATTAATTAAGTTTATTAGAATGTAGTGGTACCTCTATAGTAGGGGTACCTCTACAAATGTGGTTTATTTATGGTCCACCTACTGACACTCCTTTTGGTAGGGAGGATGATATAAGGAAAGTTACATTATATATGAGGAGAGGACAGCCATTAAGTCTAATAGGCCCTAGGAGGATAGGGAAGACTTCAATATTGCTTGCTTCTATAAAGCAACTTAACTATCCTTCAGTTATCGTTAACGCTGAGGAGTTTGTTGAAAACGAAAAAGGGTTCGACTTACACTCCTTTGTCTCGTATACGCTTGAAAGTGTAATGGCAGAGGCTTATGAGAGGGCTGGGAAGGGACATAGGTTAAAGGAGATAGTAAAGAAGTCTATGAGATCCCTTAGGGAGATGTTAGGTGCTATAAAGGTTAGCTTTTCCATCCCAGAAATTAACAGCAGGATAGAACTATTTCTTGACAAGGCTGAAAAAGGTAGTAAAATTGGTGAAGAATTCTCGGAAGTCTTAGATATACCAGAGATATTATGTGAAGAGTTAGGTTTTGAGAGGTTTATAGTTATAATAGATGAGTTTCAGTATCTGAGGCTAGCTAAGCAATCGATGCCGGAGTTATTTCACAAAATGAGGTCGAGGTGGCAGTTTCATAAAAGAGTATCATACGTCATATCTGGTTCAGCAGTAGGTATGTTAGAGGAAATTATGAGCTCAAAAAATGAACCCTTTTACCAGTTTTTCCTAATAGAGAGGGTTTACCCTTTTACCAGGGATGTTTCCATAGAATTCTTGAGGAAGGGATTTGAAGTTGAAAGAGTGAAGTATGATCTTAAAAATATAGATAAGATTGTGGACTACGTTGATGGTTTTCCTGCATGGTTAAACCTAATTGGAATAAAGGTAGTTATGAGAGGGAGTACGGAAAACATAGAATCATTCCTTATAACGTTACTTGAAGATGATAACGTTAGGATAGCTATTGATAGAGATTTAGGAAAACTAAAACCTTCAGCTAAGAGCGTGTTAAAGAAGATTGCTCAACTAGGAGGTTCTGCCAAGGTTAAGGACGTGGTTGAGGATAAGAGGTGGAAAGCGAATGAAGCATTAGAACAACTGAGAAGATATGGATATATTGAAAGAAAGGAAAAGGGAGTTTACTCAATTTTAGACCCTATGGTTGTCCATTACCTTTCACATTAAAGATGAACTATTCTTTCTTCTTCGTTAATTATGTGATCCAACTCTACTTTTAACATCTAATTGATGCTTTATCACCTTATCCCTCCTTTTCGTAAAGTGATCATAAAGTTTATAGTGTAAGATTTAGACATCAGAATTTTTTATTTCGTCAATACTCTTCACTTCAATAATTCATTAATCACATAGAATTATACAAACTATAAACTTCTAAATATAGTATATAAGTCATGATTTTTAAGTATATTTACCACTTATCTACGATAGTTTATGCGTTTAATGGTACAAAAAGAGATGTAAATGTTCCAGGAATGATACCATGGGAAATAATAGTAGCACTTCATACTAGCGTTTTTAATTACTTTATACATAGGTAAAAAGACTGGAGGACTTAAAGCGTTTTCTACCCTTGATCTAGTATATATAGGTATTGGGGCAGCATTCAGTGTAGTCGGGGAATATTATGTGGGGAGTTTTATCGGAAAATTTCTTCCAAGTAGTCCCTTTATAGGTATTGGCTTCTGGGGAAGACTAGTAATAGTCTTTATTATTGCTGCGATAATTAGGAAAGTTGGTGTAGGTATGTTAACATTATTTATTTTCGACGTATTAGCAGACACATTTCATTACGGTTTTGGAGGACAGCCACTATACTTCATATATGAATCTTTAACTTATGGGCTTTTCATTGATATAATGATAGCAATAACTGGTGGTAAATTATTTGGCATAGGAAGGAAAGTACAAAATAATACTACTAATAGTACATCAGGCCAACTTAAAACTATGAATTATGTCTTTGCTATAGTAGAGGGAGGAATAATAGGTGCTCTATGGGCTATACCAGACCCTATACTTTATGGCGCGTTCCTTCGTCCATTCATTTATGGGGCTTATGTTGACTGGGGTAGGGTAACTTTTGATTTAATAGCATTCCTACCGGGTGACATAATAGTTGGTGCTATTGCAGCACTACTAAGTCTTAGGATAGTTAAAGCAGTCTTAGGATAGTTAAAGCTATAGGACAGTAGGAGATGAGATTAACTAAGGATCGAGAAAACGGCTTCTATTTTTTAGAATAACAAGAGATTTGAAATCGTTTTAGGATTTTTTACGATGAATTTAACACTTTAGAACTCTGGTCTTGTAATAACGTCTAGCTACAAGTTTAAAAACTCTACCTTAAACTTTCCTTTATTTTTTGTCTTACAGTAGTTAATATCCTTGGCTTAAGGGCTACTAAAAACCCTAGCACTCCACCTAAACCGTGCTCAAAGATTATATGAATTAGAAGACCTCCAGTGAATGGAAGACCCGGAAGAACTGCAGGAGCCAGTATACCAGACGCTGAAGCTTATGGTAAAACCTTGAATGAATATGAATAGTATAGCGAAGAAGGCTGAAACACCACTTACCGTGCGTAGGAGGTAAGACGCTAAACCCTTGTTTATAAGTAATTGAGGTTTTAGGGCAAACGTAATGAATATGAAACCTAATGCTCCAAAGGAGGTTATAGGGAATAATGGAGAAAGCCCTAGGAACTTGCTATGGACGTGTAACATGATGTTAAAGTGGAATAGATAAGATAGATAAAAGTGTACAATAACAATAACCCTCTACGATGAATAAAGCCCTCAACACCTTAATATTACTCATAGTAAATATTTACTATAATAAATATTTAAATCTTTCATTTCATGTATTGTCACTCTACATTATAGTGTCACCTTATCATGATTAACTAACTAGTCGAGACGTAATTAGCGCGACCTATTAAGATTCTATTAACAACTAATAAAGCTAGGACTTAAGGGAATGAACATCCTCCTTTCAAGAACATTGATCTTTCTTCTAGGCTAACATACTATTTAGATATATTCAAGCCGAGAATTGAAAATACAGTTAAACTCTAAAGAAGACTAAGTATGAAGTTACTACTGTTAAAGTAACGAATAGTAAGTCTCTTTTCATACCACCCCTTCCTAGACTCCTTATCTCCTTTGATGACTTTAACTTCTCTCCAGGCTTAAAGAACCTTACTGAGGGCTCTATTAACGCTAACAGCATCAGAAAGACATTAAGGTAGAGGCTCAAAGTTATGAGTAGAAAAAGCGATATAGACCACGACACCATCAATACTTTTCTATCCAATTTCCTATAAGGTATCTTATATTCTACATAGAGAGCTTGTGTAAAAGTGTAAAGAGTCCAAAAGGAAGGTATGATAAGGTAAAAGGGGTTATTTAGAAATAAAGTTAGTATAAAGGAAAGTGCGGAAATAAAGGCTGTCCCTACTACGTTACCCCACATACTTTTCCTCTCGTGAAAGAAGTAAAGAGATAGTAAAAGTAAGGTTATGGGGATTAGCACAGTAAAGCTCCTTACCTCATAGATAATCAAAATGTATGGAATTGCTGATAAAACTCCTAAGAGTATATCTAGGTATGATAACTTAAAAACCTCAACTTTAGGGTTCAATTTATCCAACACTACAATACTGTAAAGCAGTATGGGCACTAGAATTAATGCTCTAATCAAGTCAGACTTTGGGAACAGCGAGATGACATAAGTATAAGTCAACAACCCAAATAGGCCATGGTTCCTAAGTTTTATCATCGCATTAAGCATATTTTGTACAGTTAAAAGAGATATACCTAAAGGATTAGGTGAAATAGACCCGGAAAACCGTAGGATACATCCGGAGTCTAATTCCATCAGGACAAGCCCTTCTCTTTGGTATTTCCCT
This sequence comes from Candidatus Acidianus copahuensis, assembly GCF_000632495.1. Classification (GTDB taxonomy): domain Archaea; phylum Thermoproteota; class Thermoprotei_A; order Sulfolobales; family Sulfolobaceae; genus Acidianus; species Acidianus copahuensis. The sequence continues at coordinate 119,814 of NZ_JFZT01000015.1, forward strand.
AAGATATCATCATTTTCAATTTTTCAGTCTTAACACGGGGCTTCACCTTATTTATCACTCTGCATCACATTACTAGTTACATTTCATTAGAACGTCTAATCATCCGCGAAACGGGAGCTTCCTAATATGCCTCTCCCCCACCAATTCGAGCTTAATTACTCTAGATACCAAGATCTAGGTTAGACTACTGAGAAGGCTAGCGATAAAACAAACTACTCTTTCTCTAAAAGTTTTTCCAAGTATTCTTTTAACGCTACAGCATTGTTATAAGGGGACTTAGACGCGTAAAGTAAGGTGACGTTAACCTCCTTTTTTAATAACTCCAAGAGAGATCTCACTTTAGGGTTCTTATTCAATTCCTCAAAGTACCTCTTCTTGAACTCCTCCCACTTTGTGGGATCATGGTTGAACCACTCCCTAAGTTCATCACTAGGTGCTATGTCCTTTAACCATAAATCAACAGCGCTCTTCTTTACGTTTCTAGGCCATAATCTGTCAACTAGAACTCTTACCCCATCATCTTTTTCCATAGGGTCATAAACTCTCTTAATCTTTATCATGTTATTAAGTGTGTAGTCATAACACATAATAAAAACTATACCTAAACTTTTAGTATATCGACTTTAAAAACAAATACTTAATGGGAATTTTATGAAAAGGGGTCCTATCGAGGCTACAGTTGTTATAGAGAACCACCCATGTCAAGTAATAGGGCTGATTTCAGAACTTGACCTAAAGGCTAGTGTGGAAAACGTTAAGTTAGGCGATAATACCACCGACCACATCATGACTTTTGAAAGGAAAATAGACGATGAAATAGTTAGTGAAATAAAAAAGAGGTCTATTAAGTCCTTACGGTTAAGCGATTTTAAGGTATGGGTGAGAACTAACGGGTGTGGTGTATGTAGACTACTTTACTCCTCAGAAATAGTTGTGGAGAAGGTCAAGGTTATTGGTCCCAAGACAGTACTTTACACTCTCCTAGTCTTAAACAATACTGCCTTAAAGGATTTCATAAGAAAAGTAAGTGAGGGTGGTAGTAAGGTTACAGTGCTCAATACAACAGTGGTCTCTGACAATGAGTTGACTGAGAGACAGAAAGAGATACTAAAGTTAGCCTATAAGTTAGGTTATTTTGATGAAGATAGGAAAATCAGCCTTTCTGAACTCGCGGGAAAACTGGGAATTAGCGCTCCTACACTAGAAGAGATATTGAGGAAGGCCCTTAGAAAGGCAGTAAAATATTACTTGGATAAAAAGGTTGAATGACATCTCTTTCAAATTAGAGTATTTCACTGGATCTCACGGAAGCAGGAAGTTACTTGTTAATCACTTTATTGATAAGCAAAAAAGATTATAAACGGGATAACATGAATGCATTTTGTTTACTGAGTTTAACCTAATATCTTAGGCATAGTATTTTTAATTAAGCGTTCTAACCATAACTTATGGTAAAAAGAGTTCTCTTAAAATGTAAAGTGTGTGGAGAGGTGTTCGGAACTAATTCATTATATTACCAACACGTGGCTATTCAGCACTCGGATTTAAAACCTGTTGTAACATCAGAAGGCATGTATCAATGTCCTGTGTGTCACGAGACGAGAAAATCGTTAGCACGACTATATCAACACATTGGTTTGCATCACGTGAAGGCTAACTCATTAAGAGTTGAAGAAGGAGTTGGACTTTGCGGACCATAAGTCCGTAAAACCCTTGGATTTCACCACGTTATCATCACTCTCCCCCATTAATCAGATAACCCTAAGAGATAAGACCCAAAGATTACGGGAAACCCACACATCTTCCATTCTTTTTATCCCTTCTTTGTGTCTATACACCCTCATGCGGGACAACTTAATACTGTTTTTAGAGCATATAAGTACTCTGGAGAAAAATATAAAATGCATAAAAATACAATAATTTAAGCTAAACTGATGACTATAACAGTCCCCTAAGAGAGCCTTATATGTAGTGTCTGGTTCAGTTATAGGTATGTTAGAAGAAATTATGATCTCAAGAAATGAATCCTTCTATTAGTTTTTCTTAATAGAGAATAAACTATTTTCCAAAAGACGTTTCTGTAGAGTTCTTAAGGAGAGAGTTTGAGGCTGAGGGAGTGAAATATGATATTGAAGAGATAAGAATGTCGGCTATGTTAATGGTTTCCTAGCATGGTTAGTGGGTATAAAGTTAGTTATGAGAAGGAGTACTGAAAGCATAGAACTTTTCCTTAAAACTTGGTGACAAAAACTTAAAGGTAGCCATTGAAGGGGGTTAGGGAAATTAAAAACTCTTAGCCAGAAACGCGCATTATGTTTAGACATTTGTCCAAACTAGAGTCTTTACACTTATGTTAATTTTTAGCAACGTTGTACTTATTTTTTCCACTCATAAAGATAACTCATCTTCAGTAATGTTAGATAGAACGCTTATTCATATTTTACCATTATCGTATAATTAAATCATAGTATGAAGTTCTTTTTAATCTAAATCTAATTGGAACCTTTTTCTAAAAAAGATAGTTAATTAATGATTTAATTTACCATAATACATACCGGAAGCCTTTTTAAATAATTTGTACATTATAAACATGAAACTTATGCCTGAGTATCTTTACGCTAATTTGGCTTTACGGCACAGTGGATGTTGGACTGAGTTTACCGTTTATGACTACTACGACACATTAGTTAGCGTTGAATATTCTACATTTAATATCCTTAAAGCTAACAGAATTTCAATTGTGCGTAGAAGTAAATATGAGAGTAAGAGTAAGTTAAAACAAGTCTTAGACCACGACAGTAGTATTATGGATTACGATTTCTCTAACCTAATATCTACCAATAAATATACTGTATATTCAATTTTTATGTTACAAGACGTTAACAGTACTGTTATCGGAAAATTAAAATCTAGAGGGATTATTGTACTTAATGCAACTGTTAGGAATGGAATAGAATATTATGATATCATAAGTAATGATAACATCAAGATTGTGGTAGATGATTTACTTAAGATTGACGATAGAATTAAGATTGTTAATCTTTATTTCTCTAATTTAGACGAGAAAAATTTGTTTAAGGCAATATCTAGAAATATAGGTAACGTTATGTTTACTGAAAAGGAACAAATGCTTATAAAGAAAGCAGAGGAGCTAGGTTATTTCGACTCACCAAGGAAGAAAAATTTGGATGAGTTCGCTAGAGAATTAGGAGTAAGTAAGATGAATATATCTTTAAGATTAAGAAATGTACTTAAAAAAATACATAATTTAATATAAAAAGATCTATAATTTAAAATACTATTTCTTCTAGTTCCGCATCAGGTTTAGTATATTTGGCGAATATGGTTAAGATAGCACCTAAATAGACAGGAATCGCAGCCAATAATATATATGTCAATGAGAATCCTAGAATTAGAATAGCTGGACCAAAAATTAAACTCCCTATAATCCAGGCAAAATCGTTTAACCCAACTTGCCACGAGTTGGCTGTTCCCCTAGCTCTTGTAGGGTAAGATTCAGCAATATAAACCCACCATGTTCCATTCCACGACAGTACAAGAGGGTAATATATAATAGTTGCTATTATAGTTTCCAGAATTCCTTGAGAAAAGGCGAAAAACAATACAGCTGAACCGCCTAAAATTCCTATAATTATACTTCCCCATTTTCTTGATATTCTTTGACCTATATGACCCATAATTCCGTAGCCAAAGAACGCTAATGCAGTAGCTATTAAAAGAGTCGGAAATACTATGGATACAGGAACATGCTTATATTCTATCAATACGTCAGAAGTAAAAAAGAACAATGCGGGAGTAGCTAATTCATGAAATATCTCAGCAAACGTAGTTATTACAGTATGTTTTTTTACCTTGGGATCTGTAAACATTTGGTTATAGGGAAACTTAGAGACTTGGTTTAGATCCACTTTATATTTCTTAGTAATTTCCTCAGATTCCTGTATTTTTCCTTCTTTCAATAATTTTCTTGCTAGTAAAGTATATTTTGCTCTCTCAGGTTTTTTAACCCAAAATCTCATAATTAATACAATTATTATTGGTATAATACCGACTAAAAACGCGTAGCGCCAAGCAACCAACGGATCTTTAATAACGCTAAATACTAGGGCAGAAACTCCTATTGCGACAAAATAACCTAATGGGAATCCTCCTTGAACCCACCCGTATAAACTTCCTCTATATTTGGCCGGGAACTCCTCATTAGCTATTGTTATTCCGGTGGGAAATTCCACATAAGAAAAACCGTCTGATAAAACTCTTACTATTAAAAGCTGAATAAAATTAGTTACTAGGATAGTAAATCCAGTAAACAGTGCTGTAAAGAGTAAACTTATTTGCCATATAGTTTTTCTACCAAACGTATCTAATATTGGCCCTACTAACCAAACTACTGCCGCAGCACCAGCGTAAATTGCTGAAGTTAAAATTGAAGCCTGAACTATTGTAATATGTAAATCTTGCATTATAAATGGTAAATTAAACGAGTATAGATTCAAATCAAAAGATGCCATTGTCCAACCTGCTAATGCTACAGCAAATATAAACCACTGATAACGAGTAATTTTTGTTTTTTCTTTTCTATTTTTATTTGATTTATCTTCACTCATTCCATTTTACATTAAAGACATATCTTAAAAGGATCCTAACTTTATTTTTAGATTTTAGGATTGAAAATTAAGGACAGAACGATTAACATGTTCCATTTACATGTAAAACATGTATTTTAAAAGTTCAACATTTAAAGTTATTTAAACATGTTAAAAGTGGTTTAAAATGGAGGATGGATTTTCTCTTCTAGACTACGGATATAACTTTCATCCTAAAAATATTTTAGTAGCTGGTAATGAGAACGAAATGATTAAAGTTCCTATAGTAGGTATTATTATAAAATATAGAGATCTGAAAATTTTATTTGATACTGGACCAGATGCAAGGAAAAAATATCCTATTATGAAAGATCTAAATACTACGCAAAAGGAGGAAAATCTATTACCTAATCAGCTTAAATTGCTTAACCTAAACATTAAGGACATAGACCTTGCAATAATATCTCATTTGCATTATGATCACGCTGGATTTTTAGGAGCATTAAAAGGTGTTCCGATCATCATCCAAAAAGATGAATTAAGGTACGCGTATTATCCTGACTGGTTCTATAAAGATGTTTATCATAGGGAGGATTTTGATTTCCCAGATTTAGACTACAACATGATAAGTGGGGACTACAAAATTACTGACGAAATTAGAATAATCTCATTACCTGGCCATACTCCAGGAACACAAGGATTAGAGATAGATACCAACGAAAAAAGTGTAATTTTTGTTAGCGATGCGATATATACATTAGAAAACATATTTCCGACAAAGAAAAAACAAGGCTTCGACTGGAGTACAGCTCTTTGGGGTGAATCTGCAGATAAAGTAAAACTATTATCGATAATTAAGAAGGCTGAAGTATTTCCAGGTCATGACGTTCAGTTTTATTCCAAAAAAGAATATGCACCTTATGTATATAGAATTAATTGGTGATTAAGACGATAATCGGAACAGAGAATAAGGAAGTATATAATTTTAGAACACAGCCTGATATTTTAGAAGAAAGTAAAAATAAATATGGAGATAATGTAGCATTATCATTTTTTAAAAGAGAAATAACTTATGGACAGCTATTTAACATGGTAAACGGCGTTTCTAGACAACTCTCTGAAAAGATTAACAAAGGGGACGTTGTAATACTCTCTACTCAAAATATACCGCAGTTCATTATAGCAGAATATGCGATTTGGAATCTTGGAGGAATAGTTTTACCAGTAAATCCTCTGTATTCGAAACGCGAACTTGATTTCTTAATCAAAGACTCTAACGCTAAATTAATGATAGCTTCTTGCGAATCTACTAAGCACGATAGGATTGAACTAATGACTACAAATCCTAATACCTTTTTTGAAATACCTTATGAGTATAAGGAAAAGTGGAAATTAAACGATGATTGTGAGGAGATGTTGGAATTTAATGGTAAAAACGGAATCAAAAGGAATTTATCACCATCAGATATAGCGCTATTAGTTTATACTTCCGGAACAACTGGAATCCCAAAGGGTGTTCCGATAACCCACTCTAACATTTATGCGTCAAGTTTTATATATAAGGATTGGTTTGCCTTTAGCAGTAAGGATAAAGTTTTAGGGATTGCCCCATTCTTTCATATAACTGGACAAATATTTCACATTACAACTTCTATATTGTCCGGATCTTCAATCTCCACACTCTTTCGTTTCGATCCAAATCTAGCGCTACAATACGTGGAAGATGAGAAAACGACATTAACAATGTCAGTCGCCACGGCGTATAGGGGGATGTTAAACGCATTAGATAAGCAAGATTTATCGAGCATGAGGATGTGGTCCTCAGGGGGAATGCCAATGCCAGAGGTTTTAGAAGAAGAATGGAAAAAGAAAGTGGGAAGTTACATATACATGGCTTGGGGATTAACGGAGACTACTTCACCTGCCACCTTATGGCCATACCCTTATGACGGAAAATTACCAGTAGATAATGGGATAGTAAGCTCTGGGATTCCAGTATATGAGACTCAGATAGAAATAAGAGAAGACGATGAGATTTTCGTTAGAGGACCACAAGTTGTTAAAGGATATTGGAAACAGGGTGAATTTAAGGATGGTTGGCTACCGACCGGGGACGTCGGCAAGATTATTGGAAACTGGGTTTTCATTATAGATCGGAAAAAAGATATTATCGATACTTCTGGATTTAAAGTAATGCCTAGAGAAGTAGAGGAAATTATATATAAACATAAGGCAGTCGATGAGGTTGCTGTAGTAGGGATGCCTGATTCCTATAGAGGTGAAGCAGTAATTGCATATGTCAAGCTTAAAGACGGTTATACACAGTCAGAGGCATTGGCAAAGGATATAATTAATTTCTGTAGGATAAACCTTGCCCCTTACAAGGTTCCCAGAGAGATAAGGTTCGTAAGTAATATTCCTAAAACACCTTCAGGTAAGATAATGAGAAGAACGTTTAAGGAAGAGGAAAACACCAAATGAAAAAATTAATATTCATTCATCTTATTTAAAATTATCTTCAATATTATGAAAAAGTTCTAGATCCTCCAGAGAGTTCTTCAGCTTAACCCTATGAGATTTTACAATTTTTTATCATTATAAAATTTTCTTAAAATTTTATATTTTAATTTTAATAAAAATATATATTCAAAAAAATTAGATACTATGAGTTAGATTATCAATTCTTCCTCCATCTGGTACAAGTACTTGTCCTGTCATATATCTAGACTCTTCCCCCGCTAGGAATACCACAAAGTTCGCTATATCTTCAGGCTTTCCCGTAGTGTGTAGAACTGTTCTTTGCTGAAAGTATTCCCTCAATTTCTGTATTTCTTCTTCGCTCTTTCCTCCAATTGTCATATCTGTCTCTATCCATCCTGGAGCTACTGCATTAACTCTGATGTTATATTTTCCTAGTTCGAATGCTAATCTCTTAGTAAGCATTATAACACCAGCTTTAGTAACTGAGTAGAACGTTGTCCCATTAGCTGCAGTTCCTATTCCTGCATTTGATGCTATATTGATAATCGATCCTCCTCTATTTTTCATTAGCGGTAAAAAGGAAAGAGTGGAGTATATCACCCCATTAAGATTCACTTCTAACATTTTCCTATACTTTTCCTCGTTAAATTCCTCGAAAGGCATAAGATACCATAAACCGGCGTTATTTACTAAGACATCTACTTTTCCTTCTTGTTCCTTGATCTTTGATGATGCTTCCTCAAGTTGAGACCTTGATGATACGTCACATTTTATCGTCAAGATTCCTCTATCGTTCAGTGCCTTAGCTTCTTTTTCTGAGGTACTAAAAAGTACATAGACTGTATCTCCTAAAGAATGAAACTTTTCGGCTATTGATCTTCCAATTCCTCTTGTTCCACCGGTGACTACTACAACTCTATTCATAAGGATTTATTTACACAAAGAAATAAAGCGTTATCTCACATTTATATGTGAAAAATTTTTAAAATAAAATCAATATAAATAATCTCGATATTTAGAATTATTTTTAGTTATTTTATTATTAATAGATAGTTAATCTTTTAAGTTTTTACGTAGAAAGAAGTCCGGGTAAAAATTATGGCAAAAACCCTATTTCTAATAATGTCAGGAGATGAGAAAGCTGACCTAGCAATAAGAATGGCATATAGTTCAGCAAAAAACAAGAGATACGAAGACGTTAAGGTTCTCTTTTTCGGTCCGAGCCAAAAGAGGTTAACTCAACTAGAAGGTGATATCAAGAAAATGTTTCAAGAACTCCTAGATATGAAGGCTGTAGATTCTGCATGTGTAGGGATAGCAGATAATTTGAAAATAAGGCCAGATCTAGAGAAGATGGGAGTTCCTTTAATGCCTGCGGGGGAGAGAGTCGCGCTTTACGTAAACCAAGGATATGAAGTTATCACTGTCTAACAATTTTAAAGAAGAAATTAACAACGAAAGTAATAAAGGTTTTATCGTAAAATTTTCATGTTTTTCACCGTTAATCATGACTTCGATGGACTATAAATCATAAAATTAAATACTAGTCGGAATAATATTTTTCATGTTTCCGAGGATTGCGGAAATAATTCTCGAAGAGTCTCCTGTCCCTTTTTGGGACTGGTTAAAACAAGTAGGAGTAAAAGAAGCTGTAGGACTGCTTCCTCGAAGTCCACCAGACTGGAGAAAGGAAAGCATTGACACGCCTTGGAGTTACTCTTCCCTATCAAAATATAAAAGGATGCTAGGGGAAAACGGGTTAAAGTTAGTGGCGATAGAGGACAATCCTCCCATGACAAAGGTGAAACTGGGTCTTCCAGGTAAAGAGGAGGAATTAGACGCAATAGCAAAAATGATAGAAAATATGGGAAAATTAGGGATTGAACTCTGGTGTTATAATTGGATGCCATTGGGTTGGATAAGAACAAGAACTGGGCTTGCAGGACGAGGAGGTTCAAGGGTAACTGGTTACTTTCACGACGATCTTAAAGAAGATCCTCCCCCCTATTTTGGGAAAGTAGACTCTTCTACTCTTTGGAAATCTCTAAAGGATTTCCTAGATTATATAGTTCCAATAGCTGAACAAAGCAATGTAAAGTTAGCAATGCACCCAGATGATCCACCTGTAGATGAGGTAAGAGGAGTAGCTAGAATTATGAATTCAGTCGAATCTTACGATAGACTTTTATCTTTAAAAAAGAGCGACTACAATGGAATAACTTTATGCCAAGGTAATTTTACGTTAATGACAGACGATTTACCAGCTACAATAAGGCATTTTAACAACAAGATATTTTTCGTTCATTTTAGAGACGTCAAGGGAAATAAGTATAACTTTGTAGAGACTTTCATTGATGAAGGAAAAACAGATTTAGTAAAAGTTGCTAGAGCTTACCGTGAAATTAAATTTGATGGTATTATGAGGACGGATCATACTCCTACATTAACAGGAGATAAGGAGATCGTTCCAGGCTATTCTTATTTAGCTAGACTTCATGCTATAGGTTATATACAAGGACTATTTAGGGGAATACTTGATGACGAGAAGAGCTAGAGGTTTCATCTCTAACTTGGTTAAGTTTAAGGAAGACCAGCGCGAAGGTATATTACTCCATATTTTCTTTGTAAGCATGTTAAATTTCTCCTAACTCCTTGACCAACGTTTATTTTATTAAGGTTTAGTGATGTATCATATTTTTTTAATTCCCGTCTTTCACCTTTTTTCCTCATATTACGATAAGGTTAACTGATTTCCTCTATTTAGAGAAGTTTTTAGTTACTTAGCTAACTTTAAACAACCTTGCTAATACCCATCAAAGGACGTTACAGGTCTCACGTCTTAGATTTTAAAAACTTTTACCTCGTCTTAAAAGTTAGGGTTGATCTAATGTCAATTGATTATGGATTAAAGGATAAAGTTGCAATAGTAACTGGTGGATCCAAAGGTATTGGAGAAGGTATAGCTAAAAAGTTCCTAGATTTAGGAATGAAAGTTGTAATCATCGATGTATTCCCACCACGATTAAAGGATATTCTCTTCATAAGGTGTGACGTATCTAAGTCTCTTGAAGTTAAGGATGCAGTTGATAGAAGCATTAATGAATTTGGTCAAATAGATGTATTAGTAAATAACGCTGGAAAAGAACTTTATGGAAACGTTGTTGAGCTTCCTGAGGAGGTATGGGACGAAATAATTAACGTTAACCTTAAGGGTGCGTTCTTAATGAGCAAATACGTCATTCCTTATATGCTAAAGAAAGGGAAAGGAACTATCATAAATATTGGTTCTGTACAGTCCTTAACTCCAACTAGAAGGGCATCGGCATACGTTGCAAGTAAAGGAGGAATACTAATGTTAACGAAGTCCATAGCCCTAGACTTTGCCCCTAATATAAGATGCAACGCTGTTCTTCCGGGTTCGATTAGAACGCCTCTCCTTGAATGGGCTGCAGAACTTGAAGTAGGAAAGGAGAGGATTGAGGAGAAGATTGAGGAATGGGGAAAGGCTCATCTGCTTGGAAGAGTAGGAACTCCAGAAGAAGTGGCCAACGTTGTAGCATTTCTTGCTTCTGATCTATCCTCGTTTATTACGGGTCAAGCAATTGTCGTAGACGGAGGTCTTACCAATCAGATACCTATAAGTACTCCAAAATCCTAAATGATCCAGCAAAAGATCTCTTTTTTATAGCAAATACTTAAAGTTTAAACTAAAAATAAGTATACCTTTTGTCCATCTTCTGACCTCCTCCCCGCTCTAAAGAGCGAGGCTTTCAGTTGTAAAACTTGCTAGGGTCTTTTCCTTTGGAATTGTTTCTCTAGGAATCTCTTTTACCTACTATGAAATAAACACAATATTTTATATTGTTTGAGAATAAATTGTTGGGTATTCTTTCTCCTACTTCTTCAGGTATAGGACTAGCTGTCTTAGATCTTCTTAATCCCTTACCGTTTATTATCTATATACACCGAGTCAAGAACTTGTTAATCCTACTTTTTGCTTTATCATCGCCTTAAAATGCGAAATTTTCAAACATGTGATATAAAAGGAAACTATATCCGTAGAACCTGAACTGTTATTTATGGCGAAAGTAAGTTTTACGTAAAATTTTGGGGGTATTCAAACGCAGAGACATTTAAGACTTTACCATAGTGAGTTTATCTGAAGCGCTATGATCGTTCGTTAAGTGAAAAATTATTTTTTCCTTCCCAACATAATTGATTTCAGCTTCTGTAAATTCTTCGTGGATAAGTAACCTAATGGATAAGGCTAGAAGAGGAGAATTAGGCGGTATAAACTTACTTCTTACCCTTAGTTTTTCCTTAATCATAATAATGTTATCTTCCTCCTTAATTTCCATCTCTAGAAATTTTCCCTTTTTAACAAGATTTACTTCCTCCCTTCTGAGTAGTTCTAGTAATTCGTTAACCTTGAATTCTCTCAAATATATTTTAGGCATTGGAATACCGTCAGGAGAATAATATACATTATTGAAATGGCACTGTCGAACTAACCTGTTTAGCCCCCTCGCAATTTTTGTAACCTTACTATCCATCACTTTCCTTTTCTCCATAGGAAAACATTAGACTAACCTTATTATTAGCTTTTTAGAAAGATGCTGATTACCTTGAAGTCTCATCCTTTTATCTGCTGGTCTTCCTGTTCAGACAATTACATTTTAATGGGTTTGGATTTTACGGAGATTTATTGGTTGATTCATGAAATCCTTGGACTTTACAACGTTCTGAAAAAGATCATTATCACAATCCATTAGCGGGATAACTCGCCAACACCACTAGGGTTGTGGGAAAACCAGCACATCCTTAATTCCTCCCTTATCCTTCAGTCTTTCAAAGTGCGTTCTTCGGGACCTATCCATATCTGAGATAAATTAATATTATTTTTAGAATATATAAGTATCTTGAAAGGGAAAATTATAAAATGCATAAAAATGTCCCAGTATAAGCAAAACTGCTGATAACGGCGTTAAGTACATAGAAGCTGAATTAGATGGGGATGAAGGTACAGTGATAAAGAGAGTTTATAAGGTTAAGGATAAGACGGTGAGTGTAGAGTATTTTGAGGTAGAAGGTGAACAGCTTAAGGAACTGAACTTTAGGTGCAAAAGTTTGGAAGAGAGATATTATCTCAAGTAGTCAAGGTGTGTGAGAGCGAGAAAATAAAGGTTTTCGGATATGAAGATAGGTTTTTGATGATAAGGGAGGAGTTGCAGAATTCACACTATATAGAGTTATATTGAGGGGGACTCAGTAAGGATTAATGGGAGGATAAAGGTAGAGACAGAAAAGGTATACCTACTTTCCTTAAAAGGAAAAGAGGTTTGGGTGCCCAAAAGTATAGGAAAGTTGATTGAGAGTGGAATATAAGTGCCCTTACGGTTTGCTAAAAACAACTCATTAATGAACGAGAAAGAGTATAATCAACTTATCAGTGAAAAAATGAAGAAATTTGACGAGGAACTAGTTAAGATACCATTCCTTTAGAGGAAATGATGTTTTTCATCCTCAACTATCTCAGCTATCCTCCCTTTGATTTCGAAGTTCTTATAATAGAAGTCTAATGCCTGGCTCTCAACCTTATTAACTACTTTCTTTATTACACGCATTTCCATTAAGCCTACTACTAAACCTAAAATTAGGAGCCCATAATATGTGGGTTTCTCTAAATAGCTCTTTTTGAACTGCTTAAAATACTCCCAGTGACTTAACTCGTTTTTGTAAGCTCTAAAGAACCTTTCATTTTTACGTACCAGATATATACCCTTAGCTAGACCAGTAGCTCCAGCTTCTCCTAAAAGTGCTAAATAGTACTTGTCCATATGCTTATATTACAGTTTCCTTTTAAAAACGTGTTTAAAACCCTCCTTATAAGTACTATTTAACACTGAATACATATAAAGAACAGACTAAAAATACTTACTTTAATACTAGAAGTGATGTATAAAATTTCTTAAATCATTTTAGTATCTCCTTCCATAGGAAGAGTGGTAAAGGTTTATATTGGAATGTCATCCACTATTAAATTATGGATGAAAAGGTTGTTGATAAACAAGGAAGGGTATACTTAGGGAAGTGGTACTCTGGGAAAAAGGTGTTTGTCTTTGAGTTTAACGGTATGGTTATAATCACACCTTACTCTGTAGTAGCTGAAGAACTAAAGGACGTCGAGAAACAGGCCTTATCTAGAAGTCTGGACTTTAACGAAGAGGAGGCTTTGAAAGCGTCATGGAAGAACGTAGTGAAGTCCTTGACACAAACGTAATAATTTCAAAGAAAGAAATTGAAGGAATAGTAACATTACCAGTATTAATAGAACTGATGAACTACCTACTTGAACAGTATAATTACTATGCAGGGAAAGGAGAAAAGAGGAGGGCTATGGGCTACTTAAACGAGATATTAAATCTCCCAATACTATTACGAAGGGCAAGATTGTCAGGCTTCGATTTAGACGATGTGAGAGATATTGTTTATTATATTGTTGAAAGACACGTAGACCCTACTGACGCTTACTTAGCTTTAATTTCAAAGAAGTTTGGTTGGGTAATAGTGACTAAAGACAAGGACTTTGAGAGGCTTAGTGACGTAGCGAAGACTAGAGATCCCTAAAAGTCTGTCTTATTAAATTCAAAATGTAGAAGAATATCTCACAAAGTTCCTCTTTACTTTCAATGATCCAAGAGCTATAAATATCTCCTTTCCATATCTCGACCGTATCCCCTTTCTCTTATAAGTTTTTGCAGAGCGTCATAGACACCTTCAAACATTATTTTTCATCAACAAGAAATAAACCCCGTTAGCTAACCTTAACTCGTAAAGGACATGGGTGACCAAGATCGTTGTTCCTCTAAATTCTTTTATTATATTCCACAGTAGCCTTTCCTTGATACATCTATCATATTTATGGTCGTCTAAAATTAGTAATGAAGGGTTCTTTGCTATAGTAACTGCAAGTCAAACTAACTTATTCTCACCTCAAGATAACCACATTTTAAAGGAGTTACAGTCAATATCTAGTTTCTCACATCATTCCAAGGTCATTTCTTTCACTTTAGTAGATTTAACCCTTGATAGTCTTAGGGAAAATATATTACATCCATAACCTCATGATGAGGATAAGTTATAGAGTTTTGGAGTTCTGACCTCCTCCCCGCTCTAAAGAGCGAGGCTTTCAGTTGTAAAACTGTTTATGGTTCTAGGATAGATAAAGGTTTTTGGATGTGCTTCTATGATGAATCCCACATCAATGCCGTGCATTGCACAAAGATAGGGTGATATCCAAAGGGACCCTTACCGTTAATCCAGTTTCCTTGATCCCACATTGGAGTTAGATGTGCTATCAAGAAAGGTTTAAATGAAGAGAAAGCCCTAGAGGATACCTTGAAACGCACTAAACGACCTAAAGGTACCATCTAGAGACAAGCGGTAAATAACCAATTTTCTCTTTATCAATAGAGACTTTTACATCTCCAGAGTTCGATTTTATTATATCCATAATTATCTTAACATGGTTGTCTTACCCGCACCGTTTGGTCCCACTATAGCTACCTTTTTTCCTTGATCTATTTTAATGTTCATGTTTTTAGAACTGCAAACCTTCCATAGAACTTATAAATGTTTGTTAAAGTAACTGCCTCTGAATTCATTGCTATTCACTATGGAAAAATTGTCATTGAATGCATATGACTGTCCCTGTTTAAGCGAAACTATTGGCAACGGCTGAGTCCTACGTCCTTCACTCTCGGTTAAAATAAGGGTATTATAGGGATTTCAAGAACTCCATTCCTCTTCTAATTCCTTCTATCATACCGTAATAGTGAGAACCCTTTTTCTTTCCGAGAAAAACCTGATATTCATGAGCAACGTTAATCTCGCGGAGTTTTTCGTGCAGTTTCTCATTAGATAGCATAGTAGTTGTATCAAACCAGTTCACAGAGATAAATAGCTTCGTTTTAGATAAGTCGCTGTTTACCTTATTTATAGGAAATTCCTTTTTCCAAGCCGAATATAGGGATTCGTCTAGCGAGACCTTTTCGTTATCAATTTTCACTGTAGATAATAACTTTCCTTCAGAGAATAGGTTATCCATTGTCTCTAACATGTCCGTAAAATATGCTATTGCAGTGTCCTTATCTGAATCCATCATCTTGGCTAACAACTCAGAATTTCCTTTAACGTTGAAGAAGGATTTTCCGAACATTGAAGGGGCTGAAGAGACTATTACTGCATCAAATTTTTCTGGATATTTAGAGGCTATATTTAGAGCTCCCCACCCACCCATTGAGGCACCTGCTAAAATTACATGATTCACTTCCTTTGCGAACCTTTCAATAACTCTAAGGACAACATCCGAATAATTTCCATAAAACCACGAACCCTTCATAAGGTTAGAGAACCTATCGTCCTTTGAGACAAAGTTACATGGTTTACCGAGAGAACCGTCTGGTTCTACAACCATATAACCTTCTGGTATATCTATCAAGTTGAGGAACGGTTTACCCGGATGAAAACCATAAGGCTCTAAGACTACTATAAGCTTATTCTCCTTTCCTTTACGCATAATAATTGCCTCTTTCCCATCAAGGGATATCTTCTCAAACTCCATAATTTATATAACGTTAGAGATTTTAGAAAACTTTCGGATGTTACTATCACAACTAAAGCTAAGTATTAAAAAAAATACAGAGATGAAGTTCAGAAGTTTTTATGCTTATATTAATAGTTCAGTATGTGATTTCTGTCTGAGTAATCATCTGTCTTAAAACTGTTAATAAGGTCTTTAGATGCGAACGCCTAATAGTAAAGGAATTGTCATCCTGGGGTCTAGGATGAAATTCTCCATGGAGTTTCTCAGAATTTAGAAAATCTACAATAAGAGAATTTCTTCCCGTCTTATATGAAAGGTAGTCAATAATGGAGAAATAATCTTGATATGTTGAGATCTCGAAACCGAGCCTTAATCCTATTGCCTTCAAGATGAAAGATAAGGACTTCCAGTATGCCTCACCAGCACTTACTAGATCACCTTTCTCCTCTAAGAGATCCCCTCTTTTCTCCATTTCGTAACTAAGACTCTGAAGAACTCTTATTTCCTCTTCCGTATTTAGTGTGCTAAGGACGATATCAGTAAGAATATCCTCAATAGGCTTGTTGGAAATTTCTGATTTTTTCTTTAATTCAAGGTAAATTCCTTCTGGAATGTCTATTGAAGTCATATGTAATTATTATTTGAGGTTTATTTAAGTATACGCTTGCTTCACGCATATCCAATTATCTCAGAAAGGTGAAATGGTCAGAATACACATAGGAAAATAATCATTTTCTTCAGATAAGGTAATATTCGAACCACGTTGAATCTTTACAACTGAAAACTTCGCCCTTTGGGAGGTCAGTCCCAAACATTCAGTAAGATAAAAAAAGATAAAAATGTTATTCTATTTATAATCTAATGATAATTGCCGAAGGACTTACGAAATCCTTTGAGAAAAGGCAAATCTTAGACGTTACTTTCAACGTCGATAACAGATCTATCACTGGCTTTATTGGACCAAACGGTGCAGGGAAAACTACAACTATTAAGATACTCTCCGGTCTTCTAAGGAAGACCTCAGGAAAAGTAGAGGTCTTTGGAGAGGATCCGTGGAATAATCCTAAAGTCTACGAAAGAATGTCTGCAATATTCACAACGATATATCATCCTCAGGAAGTAAAAGTCTACGAATATCTAACAGACTTGGGGAGAATATATGGAAA
>NZ_JFZT01000016.1 GCF_000632495.1 Candidatus Acidianus copahuensis
GGAGTTTCAACTAAACTCTCACCTGAATAAGAAGTTAAATCAACTCTCCTCAGGATTAGCTCAGAGAGTTCAATTAGCTGCAGCCTTAATTAAGGAACCCCAACTAATTCTCGCTGATGAGCCTACTGCAAATCTCGATCCCAAAGCAAGGTTGGAGTTTTATGAGGTAGTTAAAGCACTTCATCGGAAAGGGGTAACTTTCTTCATCTCTTCTCACATACTTTCAGAGTTGGAAAAAATAGTAACTCACGTGGTTTTCATTGATCAAGGAAAGATTACATTCTCAGGTAAGATAAACGATGCATTAAGTGCTGGAGATGAAATATTTCTTTTAGTTGATAATCCCGAAAAAGCTCAGAGAATCCTTGGTTTAGGAGAACTTGAAGGAGGTTACCTAAGGGTTAGAGGTAATTTAAGAGAGGTTGTAGATAAACTCGAGGATGGAGGAGTAAAGATTATTAGCTTAAGGAGGTCTTCCCTTGATGAGGCTTTCAAGAAGTTTACAGATATTTAGAATAATATTCAAGGAAAGGTATAGAGATCCAACCTTAGAGTTAATCCTTCCAACTATGCTATTATCCAACGTGTTCCTATCAGCTTTTTACGAGAGATCAGGGTTTGAGCTTTTTGGAATAGTTCTAGCTTTCATACCAATAATTAGCGTGTCGGAGACTTTAGCTTTTTCCTTAGGTTTGAGAAATATAGTTTTTGTAACAGGAGACCATATGTATAGAGGAAGTATAATCTCCTTCTTAATGTCTCCAATAAAAAGGGAAGAGCTGTTTGTTTTTATTTACATTTCGGACGTTGTATTGCCCTTATTATTTTGGGTCTCTTCAACCTTGTTCTATTCATTTATGGCAGAAATAGGAGTACCTCCGTTGCTTTACTTAACTTTCATTTCAGGATATTTCTTTGCTGAAAACGTAACTTTCCTTCTCACCATACTATTTAGGAGCCCTGGAGTGTCTACCCTGATCTCAATGTTTATCTTAGGAGGAACATTTATTTTGGGCGGATCAATTAATTATTATCTTCTAATTCAAGGATTCTACAATCATCTATACTTAACGTCATTTACTAATCCCTATGTATTATGGATAGTCTACTCGCTTGGAAAAAATGTCCTCCCTCAAATAGTATTCGGCGTTGAGATAGATCTTATCCTAGCAGTATTAGCTTTAACACTCACGTTTGTTAAATTTATGAGGTTAGAAGTATGAAAAGTGTCTTGATAGCTATAGGAATAGCTCTACTTTCCTTAAGCTTAATATCTATTAATGCGCATATAACTTTTACTAGAACGTTAACTCAAAAACCATTTACAATATCTATCCCATCTACTGCAGTTGGAGTAATTACAATATCCTCAAATTCTTCTAACATTACAGTATACATAACGATTTCTCATAATGGTAAGATCTCTATAGAGAAATTGCCTTATTCCACAGATCTTTCACCTGGAAAATGGGTAATTGAAGGATATAAACAGATTCAGTCAGTAATTGTCAAAAAAATTATAAACGAAACTGAGAGTTTAAAGTGCGGCAACATTACAACGCAAAAAGTTATTAACCAATCAGTTAAGGAGATATCAGGTACTGTAACATCTCCCGTTTATGTGAAGATAACTATATTAAAGGTTAATCCGTTAGCTCACACCTTAGAGGTAAAATTAATCGGGCTTCTTATGATATTCTCCGGAATAATTCTATGGATTTTAGAGAAAATCAAGTGATTTCCTATAAAACTCATTTAAAGTTATTTATAAATTAGAATTATAAAACAAAACAATATAAATATACATGTTAAGCAGTTCCGTTTAAAATACGAATTGGATTCACTTCTTTCCTAGATAGAACTTATAAAGGTTTTCTAGTTGAAACTAATTCAAAAAAGGTTAAAAATTTAATATTTCATAGCCTTTAGATACTAAGTCTGCGATTAAGGGACCTACCAACGTTACATTTAGACCTGAAATTGCCTTAAGTTTATCCGTTATTTTCATAGAGTCTCCTACAAGTTGGCACGCGTAAACTTTCTCTATGCTCATCATTTGGTTGAGCATACTCATTACATCTGGATCGTTTTCCGCAATTAGCTGCTCACTGGGACCAAAGAATATTACTTGAATATCATCGAATAATTGCTTTTGCTTCCCTACCAAAGCTAAAGTTAGCCCAGTTAATATCTTGGGTTTTTGATCTTTACCTGAGTTTATCATTACGACTATGTTTTTTGCCATACTTCCTTCTAACGTTATAACATATTAAGTTTTTCTTTTTTTTAAAAAAAAAAGCACTAGTTGCTTAATAACGTCCTTAGTCAATTAAAATTTACTTCTTAGTAGGAAATATTTTTATTTTTTGGCCATATCCCTCAACATTTTTTTATCGATTTTATTTGTTGAAGTTAGAGGAAGAGAGGAAACAAAGATAAACTTATCGGGGATCCACCATTTCTGTATTCTACCTTCATTAACTTTAACCTGTAGAAATTGCCTTATTTCGTCTTCTGATACTTTACCGTTAGGAACTATAAACGCTATAGGTCTTTCCCCCCATTTTTCATCGTTTATACCAACAACTGCTACTTGTGAGACGTTTGGATGCAATGAGATTACGTCTTCTAGCAGAAGAGTAGGTATGAATTCCCCTCCACTCTTTATCGCGTCCTTTTCTCTATCTACTACATGAAGATAACCATAGTCGTCGATAAAACCCATATCTCCTGTGTGTAACCATCCTCCTCTCCATAGCAGTTCTGTTTTACCTTTATCCTTATAATATTCCTTAGTTAACCATGGGGATCTAACTACTATCTCACCTATTTTTTTGCCCTTCACCACACTATTGGTAGCTGGATCAATAACTTTCAATTCAACTAAAGGTATTGTAGTTCCAGCTGTTATTTGCTCCATGAACTTTTGGTCTTCCGTCGAATTCATAATTAACGAATTGTAAAAGCCCACTGTTAGGACAGGAGCTGTCTCGGAAAGTCCATATCCCCCAACAACAGTAATTCCAAGTTCTTTTGCCTTTCTAGCTAAGCCTTCAGGTAAGGCTGATCCTCCAATTACGACTCTCCATCTTTTGAACACGTGAGAAAAACTCTGTGAATCAGGATGCGTAATAAGTAGATATAGTATTGTAGGGACCATGGCAGAAAACGTTACTTTCTCCTTATCCATAAGCCTCAATATATTACCGTAATCATATTTTCCGGGTAATACGTACTTTATACCCGAAATCATGAATACATAAGGATAACCCCACGCATGAACGTGAAACATTGGAACTAGTATAAGGTACACATCAGAAGAACTAATATTGATCGGTGGTCTTGAACCAACTAATGACACAGAAAGAGCGTGAAGTACAAGATCCCTATGAGTAAAGCTTACACCCTTGGGTTCTCCCGTTGTCCCTGATGTAAAGAATAGTGTGGCTTCCGTTCTCTCGTTCAATTCCTCAGGTTCAGATGGTTCATTACTTTCTATTAAATCCCAGAAGTTTATCGATTGAACGTCACTTTTTACCTTTTCCTTGTTGTCGTTATAGGTTATAATCTTCATTCCTGGTGGTATCAAATTCTTGGCTTTCTCTACAAGTGGCATAAACTCATCCCTTACAATTAGGTACTTGTCTTCGGCCTGCAATATTGTCTTTATTATGAGATCTGGGGGATACCTTATGTTTACTGTATGGAGAGTTGAACCTAATGAAGGAATAGCGTAGTATAAATGCAGAAAGACATCTGTATCCCAGTCAATAACGCCAATCCTATCCCCTCTCCTCACTCCTAACCTTCTTAATCCAGTTTTTAGTCTTTTTACTGATTCAGAAAATGAGGAAAAAGTGTATCTCCTTAGATCCCTGTAAACTATTTCTTGATTGGGAAATGTAGTACAGCCAGAATCTAGGATTTTATCTATTGTTAACTGATAATCATAATAATAAGATTGATTGTCCATTATAGATTGTTAATATAAATAAGGTTAAAAATCTAACTTATAATCTTAAACCCAATAACCTCTTTGCACTTTCCTTCAATATTGTTAACTTCTGTATATCGTTTGTACCTTCATAGATCTTCATAACCTCAACGTCTCTCAAATATCTCTCAACTCCTGCACTTGCTGACACTCCATAACCGCCATGAATTGTTATTGCCCTTATTGCGACTTTCTCAGCGACTTCCGTGGAGAAGAACTTAGCCATAGAAGCGGCAATGATTGCTTCGTTCTCTTCGCCTTTATCAAACAGACTAGCCGCCCAGTAGGTGAGAAGCCTAGCTGCATTTACTTCGGTTAATGATTCAGAGATCTTTTCTTGTACCATCTGAAAATTTATTAGGGAATTTTCGAAGGCAGATCTTTGCATAGAATAAGTTACCATCTTTTCTAATGCCCCTTGTGCAGCCCCTACTCCTTGCGCAGCAACTCCGACCCTAGTTCTATCAAATGCTGCCATTGCATATTTAAATCCCATACCTTCTTCACCTATCAAGTTACTCTCAGGAACTTCAACGTCATCAAAAAGTAGTTCAGCTGTGTATGAAGCCTTTAGACCAATAGTTTCAATCCTACTTTCTACCTTAACTCCTTTCCAAGGTTTTTCGACAATAAACATAGAAATTCCTTTCCACCTAGCATTGGGTTCTGGGGGAGAAGTTCTGGCTGTAACCACAAAGTAGTCAGCATAGCCTCCATTGGTGATAAAAATTTTTTTACCGTTAATTATGTATTTATTTCCGACCTTCTTTGCTACAGTTCGAATTCCAGAAACGTCTGAACCTGCTACTGGTTCAGTATTTGCAAATGCAGCTTCCTTTTCCCCTTTAGCTACTGGAGTGACATATTTTACCTTTTGTTCCTCTGTACCATAAAGAAGTATAGGTGACATATAGAGTCCTCCAATTGATATCCTAGTAGCAAAGGAGGGCCATACTCTAGTCATTTCCTCTTGAGCTATTGCGACCATTAACATATCTCCTCCCTGTCCTCCATACTTCTCTGGGGCTTGTATGCCATAAAGTCCTAATTCTTTTGCCTTCTGTAATACTTCATCAGGCACTTTTCCTTCCTTCTCTCCCCTCTCTACCTGAGGTGATACATAATTCTCCATGAACTCCCTTACTGATTTTCTAAAGATCTCGTGATTCTGGTTTACGTTTATGGAGTACGCCTCCGATCCGCTGAATGGTAAGACCATATATAATAGTTAAAATCTGACTGTATTTAACATTTGTTGAAAAGGAAAACTAGAAATCTTTATTATCAGTCAGTTTTACCAATTTATTAATGGATATAGAACAGATTAAGAAAATTCTCGTGGTCGGTTCTGGCACAATGGGGCACGGAATTGCTGAGGTTTTTGCGTTAAGTGGATACGAAGTGTACTTAAGCGATATTTCTCAAGATATTGTAAATAGTGGAATGCAGAAGATAAAGTGGAGTTTAGAAAAATTTCATGAAAAAGGGAGATTAAAGGAAAACGTCGACCATATAATGGCTAGAATTAAGCCAATAGTTGGTTTAAGCGAACAGGTTAAAGACGTTGACTTTGCGATAGAGGCTGCGGTAGAGAGATTAGATCTGAAGAGGCAAATATTCCAGTCCCTTGACCAGACATTAAAGGAAGAAGCAATACTCGCTACAAATACAAGCAGTCTTCCCATTACTCTTATCGCCAGATCGACAAAGAGAGAGGATAAAGTAATTGGTATGCATTTCTTCAACCCTCCAGTTCTCATGTCACTCGTCGAGGTGATGAAGGGAGAAAAGACGACTGATCAGACAGCTAAAATTGTCTATGAACTAGCTAAAAGAATTGGAAAACAACCAGTAATGATAAATAAGGACGTTCCAGGCTACCTAGTCAACAGACTTCTCTTCGGTATATTTAATGGTTCGTGTATAATTGTTGAAAAAGGGTTAGCGTCTTTCACAGAAGTTGATGCCGCAGCTAGATATAAACTAGGTTTCCCTATGGGAGTTTTTGAACTAATGGATTACACTGGGATAGACGTAGTTTATCTTATAAATGAAGGCTGGAAACAACTTGGCATAGAATTACCAGGATGTAGTCTTATAGACGAGAAGTTTAAGATGAAGGAGTTTGGAGTCAAGAGCGGTAAGGGATTTTATGCTTATCCTTCACCTGGAAAATATTCTAAACCTGACATACCTATAGAGCTAAAGGATAAGGTTGATCCATCACTTATCATAGCCGGAGCGGTGAACGAAGCGGCGAGGTTGTTAAGAAATGGAGTTTCCTCAAAGGAGGATATAGACCTAAGCGTTGAGCTTGGATTGGGCCTACCGAAGGGTATACTTAGATACGCTGACGAAATAGGAATAGATAACGTGGTCAACGCGATCTCTAAGCTTAAGCTTGAATCAAATAATGAATTTTACAATGTAGATGCTTTACTTATGCAAATGATGGGATCAAACAAGTTGGGAGTTAAAACTGGTGAAGGTTTCTACATTTACAACAAGGTTGAAGAGAAAAAATACAAAAATGTATTACTAAGAATTGAACCACCTTTGGCGTGGATAATCTTAGACAGGCCTGAAATGCTTAATGCCATAACTCAAGAACTAGTTGAGGAAGTAAATAAAGCGTTAGACGAACTTGAAACAGATAATAGAGTAAGAACTTTGATATTAAC
Organism: Candidatus Acidianus copahuensis; assembly: GCF_000632495.1. Taxonomy (GTDB): domain Archaea; phylum Thermoproteota; class Thermoprotei_A; order Sulfolobales; family Sulfolobaceae; genus Acidianus; species Acidianus copahuensis. The sequence goes on from NZ_JFZT01000016.1 coordinate 6,676, forward strand.
TGGCAATGGGAGATCGTTTTCCGCGGGTGCTGATATCGCCTCTTTCTTAAATCTTAAGCCTATAGATATAATTAGATATAGGACTTTGAGAGAACTAGTAAGTAAGATTTCACTATATACTAAACCTATATTAGCTGCAATTAATGGCTACGCTTTAGGAGGAGGATTAGAGTTGGCGATGGCTTGTGATATTAGGATTGCATCTGAAACTGCACAGTTAGGTCAACCAGAGATAAATATTGGAATAATACCAGGTGCTGGAGGGACTCAAAGATTACCTAAACTAGTAGGGAAAGGGAAGGCTAAAATGCTAATATACACTGGAGAGATAATATCTGCAAAGCAAGCATATGAAATTGGATTAGTTGACCTGGTTGTACCTCCTGAAAAGTTTGAGGAAGAGGTTAAAAGGGTTGCAACCAAAATAGCGGAGAAGTCTCCGTCTTCCCTGATTGCAGCAAAACTAGCAATCGAGATGGGTAATGAAACCAATATTTGGGATGGAATGCTAATTGAAGGAGCGCTGTTTGGCTTGCTATTAACAACAAATGACGTTAAGGAGGGAATTAAGGCATTTCTAGAAAAGAGAAAACCAAAATTCGTTGGCGAATAGTTAAGGTGCGATCCTACTTGAATCTATTACTTAAAGAATATAAGTATACAATTTTTTAATAATAGATAAATATAATAATAAAATAGAAAAAAGGACAGTAATAAAATTCTTCGAAATATGCTAGTTTAGATACTATTTTCAATAATTTTGTTTTTAAGGTAAAAGACACTTAGCTTTAGATTGCTTATGAATCTTTCCATAAGGGAAGAGTTAATTAATGAGCCTTCCTCTTTATTTTGTTACTAGCATGAAGTTTTATTAATAAAAAGAATTCATTTTAGTAAATATCTTAGATAGACATCTTGAGACCAATGAAGATTTTTCCTATTCGCAGGAAAAATTACATAACAATCGGCTCTAAAAATCTATTAAAAATGATTAAATTTAATCTGAAAGTAATTGAACAATATTTCAGTTCATTCAACATGAATTAAAAGAGATTAGATAGAAAATAAAATAATATTTAAATTATGGACTGACCATTCTCTCTATAATAAGGTTCAAATCTCTCATATCTCTTTCAGTTAAGCCATCGTTATGCCATAATACATATCTTAACCCTAGCATGTGCCCTATTCCAATAAAGATATAAGAAAGCAACTCAGGATTGACCTTAATTATTTGTCCTTCATCCATAGCCTTTCTTAATTCTTCGGAATATCTTTTTGATAATGTCTCAAAATACCAAGTGTAAGATTCTGGTTTATGTACTTGAGCTTCTATAAGAATTCTATAATATTTCCTATTGATTTTCATCCATTCGAGAAACTTTTGCATTCCTACTTTTTCTATTTCTATCCTTTTATCTAGTCCCATAGTACTGAGTTTAAGGTATTTACGCATATCTAAATTAACTATTTTTACAATATTATCAAGAATATCATATTTAGTCCTAAAATAGAAATAGAATAAGCCATGAGCTACTCCAGCTTTCTCTGTTATGTCGTTTATACTTGTAGAAGAAAATCCCTTTTCAGCAAAAAGTTCAAGAGAGGACGTAATTATTCTGTTTACAGTTTCCTTTCCTCTTTCAGTTTTTGGGACGTACATCGGATTACCTGACATCTGATTCAAGTTCAAAAATTTATTTTTTTGGTTAATGAAGTTTTGATTTAAATCTATGTATAACTTGTTTCGCAGTATATTATTTATAAATTTATTAATAAATATGTTCTATATTATAAATCAGGAGGAGATTAGAACAAATAATTTGGAGTATAATTATCATTTTCTCAAAGATTAGTTCTTGTCTATGTTAACAAAACACTATATTAGCTATCATTTAAGCTTATGGCTTAGATCTTTGCAACAATTAGTTCCTCTCTAAAGGTAATTCATGCGCATTTTCCTAAAGCTATTTATGCAGTCAAGTGCATAAAGGTAAATGATAAAAATGTTAGATGAAGTTTACTTGGTAGATTTCCTTAGAACGCCTTTTACTAAGTTTTCAAGAAAAGAACCGCAAAAGGATTTATTCTATAACCTAAGACCTGAGGAACTTGCTGGAAGAGTGATTAGGGAGTTAATAGAGAGAAATAATATAAATCCACAAGACATTGAAGAGATAGTTACTGGTTGTGCCCTTCAGGTTGGAGAACAGTGGAGTTATGGAGGAAGGCATGAGATATTTGCCGGAATGTTACCGTACACCATACCTACCATGGCTATTGACAGACAATGTGCGTCCTCTTTAACGTCAATTTCAACTGCTTCCATGGAGATTTCGACAGGAATGGCTGACATTGTAATAGCTGGTGGGATAGAGAAATTGTCTAAAGTACCTATGTATGATAATCCTAACATAGAGATTAATGTTAATTTTCTTAAAGATCCCAAGTATTCAGATTACGACTTACAAGTGGGTTATGTTATGGGCTTAACTGCAGAAAAGTTAGCAGAGGAGGCTAAGATAAGCAGAGAGGAAATGGATAGGTTTTCCTTGAGAAGTCATCAGTTAGCTTACAGGGCATTTCAAGGTGGTTTTTTCAAAAGGGAGATAATGCCTATCCGCGTTAAGGTTGAAGATAGTGACAGAGAAATTGATCAAGATCAATCAATAAGACCTGACACTTCATTAGAGAAATTACTACAACTTCCTCCATCCTTTAAGCCTAATGGAGTTATAACAGCAGGCAACTCAGCCCCTCTTAATACAGGAGCATCATATGTTTTATTAATGTCCAAAAGAAGTATAGAGAAATATGGATTAACCCCATTAGCCAAAATCAAGAGCTTTGGTTATGCAGGTGTTCCACCAGATGTTATGGGAAAGGGTCCTATACCCGCATCAAAAAAGGCTTTAGAAAAAGCGAAATTGCAAGTAAAGGACATTGGAATATGGGAGATAAATGAGGCATTTGCCGTTGTTGTGTTAAACACTATTAAAGAATTAGGAATAGAAGAAGAAAAAGTAAACAAGAGAGGAGGAGCGATAGCTATTGGACATCCATTGGGCGCTACTGGAGCTAGATTAGTGGGGACGCTTGCAAGACAACTGAACATAGATGGAGAGGATTACGGAATTGCCACTTTATGCGTAGGAGGAGGGCAAGGAGGTAGCATCGTTATTGAAAGAGCGTGAACTAATTATCAGAATTTAAAACTCAATTGAAAAAGATCTGCTGTTAAATCCTATGTGCATTTGTGTAAGACTCGAAGGACCATAAATACGTCCTAAGACATCTGAAATGAAGCAAACAATAGATAAAACATCTTGGGAAAAAAGCTTTTTAATTCTAGATATAAGCGAACGCTGATGATCGTTGGACTCAAAAAGAATATGGAACCACTTTGTTGTTCCTGTTCTGGAGAATATGATAGCCCCGTATTCGGTTTTGAGAAAAATTCTCCTTCAAATTATTCTCCTTGGAATTGCGGTTTATTTGAATGCATTAATATTTATTGTTTATCAGCATCTAGATTGGATTTCAGCTATTTATGCAGGCGTAAATGTAATTACTACTGTTGGACTTTATGCTCCAAATATCTCTCAAATGCCTTCTACAGAGAAGTTATTCCTTATTCTCACTATAATATTTGCTGTTGGACTTTATACAAGTATAATTCAAGCTATAGTCTCTACAGTAGTTAAGAGAAGCTCTTGGATTGACGCGAAAGCAAGATGGAGGGGAACTCATATGAAAGGGCATACTGTTTTAATAGGCCACGGAAACGTAATTATTAGTGCAGTTAAAAGAATGGAAAAACTTGGCGTTGATTACGTGGTTCTAACCCACTCTTCTGAACTGGCAAGTAAAATATCGGGGGATAAGGTGGTTTTAGGCGATCCTAAGGATGATAAGAACTTGCTTAGTGCTGGCATAAAAGAGGCTAAAAACGCAATAATATCAATGGGAGATGATATGGAGACATTAGTTATTACTTTAAAAGTACAAAAGCTGAACCCACCACTTCAGGTTATATCAGTTATCAAAGACCCAAGTTTGACGGATGTATTTAAGACAGGTGGAGCGGATCTAGTTATACCTTATGACGAAATTGTAGGGAGGATTACAGCAGCGGCTGCTGTATCCAATAACGTTGCTGGAATAGTTTTCCCAGATAGAAGTGAAGAAAATTTTGTTCTGGGAATATTTCAAGTCAGGAAAAAAGCTAAGATCAACGAACTTCCAAAGGACATTGTCCCTCTCATTATTATTAGAGGAAACCAGCTAGATCCTTACTTTTCTAGGGATGCAGAACTTAAGGAGGGAGAACAGTTAGTAGTTCTTGGAAATCCAAATCTGTTTAAGAAAATAAGGGAATTACTTGAATAAATATCTTTATTCAGGAAAAATTTTTTATAAATATTTAACTAAAAGTAAAATGGAGAGAGGAAAGACTAGGGATTTGATGAAACTTTCTTTACTGCGAGGGTTTGGGCTTTACGGACATTTATTGTCATGTCCATAAAACCCTTGGGCTTCACCACGTTCTGAGCCGAAGCTGATCATCGCGATCCGCCCCATTAGCGGGTTAACCCCACCCACACTCCTGAAGATCTTGTCAAAGACCTTAGGTGTGGGGAAACCCGCACATGCTTAGTTCCTCCCCATCCTTTACTCTTTTACAGTCCCTCCTTCGGGTCTACATACCCACATTTGAGACAGAATAATATTGTTTTTAGAATATATAAGTATTTTGGTTGGAAGTGAAAAATCATGAAATGCATAAAAATGTCACGGTTTAAGCGAAACTGCTGACAACGGCAATAGGAGAGAGGATTATAAAATTTGGGAATAGATTTATTCCCTTCATTAACGTTATCAAATATGCTGAATATGCTTCAACTCTCAATGTGCCAAACAACATTTTAAAAGTCATTTGTTAATTTTCTTTTTAAAATATTATCATTTTTCCAATGGTATAACGTGTTTGCTGTCTAGGATCCTTGCCTTTGTTGCTTATTAACTTTAAACAATTGGCATTGCTCTATACAATCCATTGCTTGTAAGTGTGTTAAAATTCCCTTTCTATTTCCCTTTCGGCTAAGTAGTTGTACTTTTCTGATGAATAGTTATTAATTAGCAGGGCTATAATCCCTTTTACTTCTTTCTTTGAGACATTCATATTAACGTTAACGTAAAGGACATAAATACATTCCTCTATGTTACCTTCAAAGCCTCCTCTTTTTGAACTCAAGTTTTCTGGATTTTTATGAGAGAAATATCAAAGTTAAAAGAGTTTATTATTTTTATTCAATTTTATGATTGAAAATTTTATAAACTATACTTAAAAGTTAGAAGCCTAATCAATATTTATGAACGATAAAGTCCTTTTCGTATTCCTAACAGGAAGAGAGAACATGGCTAAGATGTTAGCTAATATTGGAATGGGAATGAAAATGAAAGAGGCAGATCCTAATATAACGATTGAAATGATATTCCTTACTCCAGCTGTCGAAGCGTTAAATAAAAAACAAATGATCTTTTCTCCAATACTTGAGGCAATAAGGAACGCAAAGAAGCATAATATTAAGATTGTTGCATGTGAGGTTGCAATGAAAAATGTAGGATTAGATAAAGAGAATATAGAGGATGGAATGATAGATGAATTTGCTCCAGTAGGTGGAATATATGTATTAAATAAGATAAAAGAAGGATATGAAATATTAACAATATAAATATTATTTTTCTATTTCTTGAATATCAATATTTGTTGTATTTGGAATCCTTAAAATCAAGACAGAACTAACGTCTATTCCTATAAATGCAATTAATACTATCATTGAAAATAGAAGTCCTAAAGATGACGATAGGGAAAAGAAGATTATTGGGGCTATTGCGCTTACAATGCTAGAGATACCAGTAACGATACCAACAACCTTTCCTCTTATGGATGCAGGGAATACTTCCGTCGAAGCCAAGCCAGCGGCGAAGAGACCTAAGGGAGATAAAAAAGAAATTGCTGCAAAGACCAGTATAATTCCTAACGGGGACTTAAGATAAATAGGGAGAATCATTATTCCAAAAGAGATCAACATATACGTCCTCCCTATAATCATGGAACTCTTCCTTGGAAGTCTATCAATTAACCCTAAAACCAAAGTAAATCCCCCTATGATAGAAGATAAAGTCGCTCCAAGTATAGCGTCGTCAGTAAAGCTAACTGCACCAGAACTAGAAAATCCTAAATAGGGTGCGATAAAGTCGGGAATTAAAATAAAGGGAAATACGTAAGCTACTATACTGTCAATTGATGATATGACTGTAAAGAGAATAATATTTCTTTTTTGTAATGAAGTAAATTTCCTCTTAATAACTCCAAATTCTTTCCAAACTTGACTTTCCTTAAGAGTAAACCTAATAAAAACAAAAGGAATTACTAGAAAAAGAGCGAAAAGGTATGAGTACCTCCAGACTTCAGAGGGGGGTAAAAAAGAAAGGAGGTAAAGTCCAATAATAGACGCCAACATGTCACCCAAAAACCATACAGTCGAAACTATCACAAAGGCCTTTCCCCTCCAATTTTTTCCTATCATTTCCACAATAGTTGGAGATGCTGCTGTGCTATCACCACCTATCGCTAAACCCTGAATCCCTTGAAGAATGAGAAATTCGAACGCATTGCTTGAAATTGCAATCAATGAAGAGGCTAATACAAAAACTATAAGTCCAATTTCTAACGTTCTCTTCCGTCCGAAAGAATCTACAAGAATTCCAAAGAGAAAACTTCCTATTACGCTACCTGCTAAATACGCTGAAATTACAAGAGGTGCCATAGAAGGAGAGTTAAAAGTACTAGCTATTATCTGATTTAAACTACCTGAGACTGTTAACTCAAAGCCTCCTAAAAAGAAAGCTATTAATAAGGAGATTAGAAGTTTATTTTCTCCCTTATTTTGCATAAATCTTTGATCAAATATATTATAAAAAATTTAACCATCTTTGCCTTAATGTTTTTAAGATACATAAGAGATAAAAGTCGTTGAATATCAAAGCAAGGATATATCGTAATTTAGCTACACATTTGGAACCTCTGTCCTACTAACCCAAAATTAACCTAGTGATTTAGGGATCTTCGCAGGAACAGATTATCCTTAGAGGACTTTAGATTGTTCGTATTTTAGCCCTCTAAGTTTCTTACCTACACATCCAAAATATCACAACTACCTCTAGTGTGGTCAAGGTATTGGGACTAATTGCATATCCCTTTAGACGCAAATCATACCATGCCTTTGTGTGCATCAACGCAGGTTCATCATAAAATGATAATCGCTTTAAAGTCTTCTGTTATCATAAACCTGAAACTGTTTCATGATTCCTCTGAAACCTCTGTCTCTTCTAGAGATGATAACTAAAGGATATTCCACGAGCTTTACAAGCATAATAACCAGCGGTTAGAACGTCTTCACTTCGAGAAATTTTAACTAGACTTTCCAAGTTAGTATCGTCTTATCGTGAAGCAATACCAAGGTATCGTCGGACGTATTAAATTACGTTAAGATGACAAAAAGTATTCATATATAAAATTCAAACCCTTCTCTCCCCCTCTATAGAATACTCGCTTGTCTTATCTAATACTCTTGGTATACTAAGGTTTAATAGGGGAATGAGCCTCGAAGACCACCTTAGAGGAGAGTTCGATAAGCCGAAGGTCCTCTTCCCCTATTTCCCCTATAACGTTAAATGCCGGATCGGGTGGTGCATCCCTTTTCATTATCCATACTTCTGTAAATTCCCTCTTTTCATTGACTAGACAAACTGTTCCTCTTCTCCTCATTACCGTATTCTTGGGAGGAACGTATAGTGGGAGAGGGTTAAAGCCAACAATGGCATATTCCTTATCCTTGTCTAGGACAAATAGCCTTCCGAATATATCCCCTATTATACCTGGATAAGGCCTTAGTCTGACGGTAATCCAGTCTTCTCTCCTAGATCTTGAGACCTCCGCAAGATCCTTCCACGTGGGGAAAGGATCGCCTATCAATACCCTGCTTACACCGAGTGAGAAGAGAACTTGTGACGCTATCTTGGGAGGTAATTCCCTTAGAGCCTCAGCTGTAGTTCTAAGCTTAAAATCGGAAGTAGGAATAAAACCACCTACTCTTATACCCATTCCCTCCAGTATTGAGCTCCTCCTTTTTACGGCTTCAAGGGATAGACCTGTGAACGGTACTGGATAGTAATTATGGGATGCCCTTATCTTTTCCGTCGTAATTATTTCCGTTAATTTTCTCGCTTCTTCCTCAGTTACAGTTGAGGCATTTAGTTCAACGTACATCCCTTGAGAGATTATGGGATTAACTGCGTCTATGGCAAAACCATAGTCCAACTTCACTCCGGTTATTCCCATATCTCTAAGTTTCCAGATCTCTTGAATACCTATGCCGAGCTGTGAGAGTATAGACGGACTTATATCCGAGAAAACATAGTATCCCATGAGTTGGGCTCTCTTCATAATATCCTTACCCAGTTTTATTGCTTCCGTAACTGGCGTTCTCCAGTGAGTTCCAGGGCCAAGACCAACAAAGATCTCTGTAAATCCCATGTCCCACGCCGATTTTATTGTGCTTTCAAAACCTCCCAATCTTTCCCTCCAACCGGGGAAAAACGTAATTCCTACAGTTCTCATGAACATAGTTTTACGATTACATGTAAAAGCTTAACTCATGATAATAGAGGGAAAAAGTCGAAAAATGGAAGTTCAAAAAAAAGTAATATAATACATCACTAAACCTTAATACAATAAACGTTGGTCAAGGAGTTAGGATAAATTTAACATGCCCACAAACAAGGGATTGCAAAATGCAATACCAATTGCTTAAAGTTAATAAGCAACAAAGGCAAGGATCCTAGACAGCAAACATGTTATACCATTGGAAAAATTGATATTAAAAAAGACTTTTAAAAACATAACTTAACATCGAGAGTTGAAGTCTACTCAGACATATTCAATGACGTTAAGGAGTGGAAGGTTGGGAAGTAAAGTTGATAAAGATAGGTTTCTCCTTAAGCGGATTTCTACCAATACCCAACCATCAGAGAATCAGTAACACTCCTTCTTGGTAAAATGGTAAACTATCTCAAAGGAAACCTTCATGATGAGAGTGTTAAGCTTTAATTGAACGCAAGCAGTTGTTAGTCTTATTCTCTAACCTTTAACTTCCAATAAATCCTCCAGAGATATAACCTCACGAACTTGGGAAACATGTTAGTTAGGAGGAAAATTTTCCATGGATCTCCGTACCCCCTGAAATACTTGTTAAAGACTAGACCCAGGCATTCTGATAGTCTCGTCTCTCCAAATCCCATGGATCTTCTTAGGCATTTAGTTGCCTCCAAATAAAAAGATGCATAGTCCTCCGCCCAATTACCCTTTAGCATATCCTGAAATATATGCCAATTGTTCTCCATCAAAAGTAGATACTCACCCCTTTCCGTCAAAAAGGACTGAAAATCTCTAGCTAGGGTTATGGACGAATTTAGCGCATGAATTCTATAAGCTGTTAATTCCCTTAAATCTATAGCGAGGGGTTTCTCAGACCTCAAGGCAGAGTAAAGGAAAAATCCATCAATGTTCCTGGTCACCTTTCTAAGGTATTCTGAAGCTTCGAGAAGTACATTAGTTGAAACTGCTATGGAACTGCTATTCACAGCGATTGGATGAAGGCTACCCAATTTCCTTAAGGCCTCCTTTTTGCTCATGATTAGGACTTCCTCTCTACCTGAAATCCTACTTAGTCTCCTATTGTTTGGCCTTTTTATTTCATTACCGTTTTGATCAATCAATTTGAACTCGTTATGGTAAAAGTCGACTCCACGTGCAAATGCATCCCTTACTGCTTTTAGCTTGCCTGGAAGAAACATGTCATCGTCGTCTAGGAATACGACAATCTCCCCTTCGACCTTTAGTAATCCCATGTACACACGTAATCCTTGCTCCTTTCTTTCGCATCTTATCGATTTAATTCCCTTTTCCATCAAGTAATCATCTAACTCTGGAAAGTCCTTTACAACAATTATCTCTGAATCGTCATCTCCCTGGGAGAGCACAGAGTCTACCGCTTGTTTCAAATACTCCTTACGCTTGTAGGCAGTTACCAAGACCGAAATAAGCATCTGTTAAGACTTTGATAATTCGATTTAAATTATTATCTACCATTCCATTCAGATCCTACATAAATCTTTAAATTACTTCTAAATTAGTAAATTTACGTCATTATCAATGCCTTAATCTTAGGATAACTTACAACTGAAAGCCTCGTCCTTTAGGGTGGGGAAGAGGTCAGAGATTAGCGCCAACACCTTCTCTCAACCAAGAGAGGATTTCCGCTTTGAATCTAGATCTGTTAAAGGGTTTAGCCCTTTCATGCATATCTCTTCTTACCTTATCTTCAGCCGATACCGCCCTCTTCAATTGCTCTACTGCCTCCTCTAGCGAAGAGTAGGAGAATTCTGGGACTACCTCATACGCTCCACTTTCCCTTGGAACTACTGGAACTAGCCCGGCAGCCATGGACTCCACTACAGGTATTCCAAAGTGTTCGCCTATTCTAGGGTGGAAGTAAGCCTTTGCTCTTCCCATTATTTTTAATAATTCCTCACGAGGAAGGTTAGGCAAAATATCGACGTTAGCGTTCATCCTTTTCTTCTTTGAGATAATCTCCTTGAGATATCTTCTATCAGAGAGGGATCCAACTATTACACCCTTTATTCCAGTCATGGCAGAAATTGTTATAGCGTTTTCCAATGACTTGTTCCTCTCTATTCTCCCCACAGTCACGAATAGGTCCTCCCTTTCATGTATTTGAAATGCTCTAGAGTAGAATTCGACGTCTACTGGAGGGTAGATCACTCTGGGCTCCGGTATCTCATACATCTGGCTTATAGCCTTGGCTGAATATCTGGAGTTGGCAGCGAAGAATGCCTTCTTTGCCTCGAATTTCAATGTGGACAGAATCCTATGCAAGGGAAACTGATAAATCCTTTTTAGGATAGAACCGGATACGTTCAATCCTCTCGGTGATCTTCCCGCATAAATATAGTGTGGCGCATAGTCAGATAGGGGAATTATGAAACCGCTAAGATTAAGGAAAAGTGACACTTTGTTACGTACTTTTTTCGCAGAATAATAAACTAGAAGCCTCTGATATCTATCAAACCTTCTGATTGGAAACGGAAATAAGTAAACTGGGTTTTTAACCTTATTCCTGGGTTTCGAGAAGCTTATACTGAAGTAATCAATCCCAGCTTCCTCCAATGCCTCAAGAGAGGCTCTGTAGACTTCACCTTCTCCACTGAACCCAGTAGACGACAAGCCGTGAGCTATTACTCCGATCATTATGAAGTTGTTGGGGTGGATCGGCTAATAAACATTTATAGAAGGGAGCTAGGGTTAAGAGATTTAACCTGGTTTTTCCAAACTCTTTTCCACAGACTCCTCTGAAGTGAGTGTGGAAGAAGAGAAAGAAGTAGAACCTTTTTTGGAACTATATATCCATTAACATATCTGTCTAAGCCAACCCTAATGCACTCCATCCTGTCCTCATGTCTTCCTTCTATTGATTCCCTCAAGCACTTAGTGAACAGATAAAACACTGTGACGTAGTCCTTGGCCCATTCAGTCTCCATTGCCTCCTTTATGTTTTCCCAGTCCCTTTCCCTGCTCATGTAAAACTGTCTCATATAGGCTAAAAAATCCTCAAAGGTATTAAGATATCTAATGGATGAGTTCTCACCGTGAATTCTATATCCGGTGAGCTTTTTTAAGTCTATAAAAATCTTCTTATTACTATTTAGGGAGATATAAAAGAAAAAAGCGTCTGTAAGCCTCTCTATTTTCCTTAGGTACTCAGAATGCTTTTTAAGCAAATCCGTTGAGATCGCAATAGAGCTATTGTTAAAAGTCAGGAGATCTACGTTGGACTTGAATTTTGTATACGCCTCTCTCTTATCTACTATTGCGTGGTCTCCAGCCCGTACGATTTTCCTTATTTCACTCCTATCAAATGGGGAATTAATCTCATTTCCTTCCGAGTCTATAGCGACCACTTCGTTCCTGTAAAAATCTATATCGTTACTAAATGCCTCCTGGATTGATCTGAGTTTTCCCTGCAAAAACACGTCATCATCATCGAGTGGCGCAACTATTTCTCCGTTAATCGTCTTCAATGCCTCATATATCTTCACGCCAACCTCCCTTCTATCTACGTGGATCGTATTTAACTCCCTTTTCCTTTAAGTACTCGTCCAAATCGTTGAAGTTAACCACAACTGTAATTTCATAGTCCTTGAAATCCTGAGAAAGTACTGATTCAACTGCAGTTTTCAGGAATTTTTCCTGTTATACGATGTTATAATAACACTTATCACAAGCTATCTTCCGAAATCTCTACTTAAAATTTTATTGTGGTAACATTTTTAGTGTATAATATTATTACTTTAGTTTAAAATTTATGAATTAATATGATATCTTATAAAAAGTTCCATAAAATCAACATAAGGTAATTTCTTATCATGATTCATTATTAATTTTCACTAATGTTTAATTATAAAATTTCGAAGTATACTCTTAGTTACCTTTACCGCTATAGAGTTAAATATGCGTTGACTTTCATCTTACTTATGATTAAGCTCGGCATAGTTTACGATCAGTTCCTTTATCCTTGGTTTGGAGGTGGGGGAGCTGTACATGCCTTTGAGGTAGTTAAACGATTGGCTAAGGACTTCTCCGTAATTTACTTTCCTTCTACTCAAGTATTCAATGTACCGTCTGATACTCTTATAAAAAAAGCAAAGGAATTAGAAACTTACGGAATAAAAATTTCAGATGAGTTCTACGAAATGAACGAAAAAAATATGAAAGCCAATCCAAAATCCATTCTAGAAAAATATAAACTAGATGTTGATTTCCTTTACGAACCAGACCATAGGTCTCCTGATATATTTTATTTAGGAAAGAGATTAGGAAAGTTTGGGCTAACGATTCACGTACCCCTTTTTTATAAGGACTCACTTAATTACCTTAGAAGATTGGTTAAATTTTACAAGGTAACTCCTTCAGGAAAAGGATTCTACACTAGATTTCTTTACAACGAATTGGTTGCAAAACCCCGATACAGAAAATTACTTAGAAAATTTCCTCCAACTTTCATTGCGTCAGTTAGTCAAGGTAGTTTGGAGGAGAGCGGTGTTCAAGGAGAAGTAATCATTCCTGGAAACGCTTTCGATCCATCTCTATTAAAGTATAGAAATAAGGGAAAGGAGGATTACATAGTTTTCTGGAGTAGATTAAACCAAGATAAAGGACTTCCAGAAATTCCTGATATTTTAAGAATACTAAAAGGCCTAGGAGTAAATACTAGGCTAATATTAGCTGGAAAGTTCTTCAATAAGTACTATGAAACGCTATTCTGGAAAAAAGTTAAGAAATATAATCTTAACGTAGAATACTTGGGTTTTGTAGAAAGGGAAAAATTAGACGCCATTGTCTCAAGGTCAAAAGCTTTAATCTACCCATCACACGTTGATGGTTTTTCTCTAGTAATGTTGGAAGCGCTGGCTTTGGGAACGCCTGTTGTCGCATATTCGATTCCCGCTATTAGAAGCGTATATAAGGATTTAAAGGCTGTTAAATTAGTTGAAGAATTTAACAAAGTAGAAATGGCAAAGAAGTTAGCGGACATTCTTAGATTGAGTGAGAAAGAAATTGAGGAAGAAATGAATGATAATACCCTACTTAACTTCCTTGAATTACACAGCAGTTGGGATAACGTAGAAAGATCAGTAAAGGAGATAATTTTAAAGCATTTAGAAAAGTAATCTGTTAATGTCAAGCAAATTGATATTATCTCGACAATTTTTCTATTAGATCTCTTACCTGAAGTTCATATGATTTTTTAAGCTCTCTTCCTTTATTTAGAATTCCTATTTAACTGAGAGGTGATAAAGACCAAAGACAAATGGGGATCCCTTTAAAGTATGTAAAATCGATCTTTAACATCTTCTGAGTTTCATAAGAGATAGAAAGTAATGGGCTTATGAAGAGCATCATTAGCTATGAAACAATAAAATGTAAACCCTCCCACAAACCTCTACGTTAAAAGATCAAAGTTGTAGTTTCAACGTTAATCAGAGACTTAGGAACTAGTGGTGAATCAGAACAGTCGGCTTATATTTAATTAAGTGGTTAGCCACTCTATCAAAGTTGCGTTGTTTAGTCTTTCGATGAAATCGGTGGCTTTCTCTTTATTAAATACGAAATTCGAGTCTCTAGTGATAAATGAAATTATCTTGTTTCCTTTCATTGCTATTAGATCTCCTTGGAAATAAGTTACGTTATATCCCATAATTTCCCTAATAGGGAGCTGGAAAGTGAAGAGATTAAAAACCTTTTCTGCTGAAATATTATTAGAATAGGAACAAACGTAAAGTTCAGCATAACTCCCATTTTCCGCTACCAAGAACGTTACATTCTCTTGTGCCTCTCCGAATTCGCTAATATTAAACTTCTCATTTAAGAACGAGAAACTAGGAATCCAGTTGTTCAACGATTTGATAACTGCAAGAGCTACTGAAGAATTGAAAGAAAAGTCCTCTCCGCTAATCTGACAAATAATCTCTGTTACATTATCCTTTTCAAGAACTAACCTGTTGTTGTTAAAGAAATAATAATAACCATAACCATTCTGAATCGTAAAATTGTGAGGTAAGGTTGACGAAACAAGAAATGCAAAAGGAACTTTTCCTCCACTAACAAAATTACAAATATATACAATAAATGTGTAATTTGAGGAAGTTAATAAATAAATGGTTTCATTTCCGCTAGCCGTAGATAACACTGAAAAGCTATTAGACTTAGATTCATGTTCAGGATATATTAAAGTAATTCCAATAAAAATGATAAGGAAAATAGCAATCAAAGAGAGAAGTTTCATGGATCTTCTTTTATCCAGAGAATTTAAAAAAGTTCTTAAGGTAACCATAGATTTCTATTGGTAAAGATCTGTTAAGGAATTAATTATGTAAGTTTAGTTGAAATTTTATTTTAAAGTTTATAATTGATTACATTCTATTATAAAAACCTTAATACTATAACTAACTATTTAGGATTTTTATTTTATATGGATTAGATAAAAATTTAATAGATGTGGAGATCCCCTTAAAGTACGTATCGATCTTTAACATCTTCTAAGTTTCAATATCACGGATCGCAATAGACTCCATGAGGAGGTAAGGTAGTCATGAAACAATGTAAACTCTCTCACAAGCCTTTACGTTAAAAGATCAAAGTTGTAGTTTAAGGGTTAATTAGAGAATGAAGAACTAAGGAACAAAACAGTTAGCCTCTCCAAACCCATCGTAAAATCAAATGTCAAATGATGGAGAAATGAGATGATTAATTTCAAAAGCTCTGTCATAATATAATCTTGATCACAATGGTTGAGATTAAAGAGGTTAAAGAGCCAATAAAGCAAAGGGCAAGTATACACTCTCATATAAAAGGATTAGGTTTAGACAATCAAGGAAAGGCTAAGGTGGTAGCTGATGGACTAGTAGGACAAACTGAGGCTAGAGAAGCTTCTGGAGTAGTAGTCCAATTGATAAAACAAGGCAGAATGGCTGGAAAGGGTATTCTTTTTGTTGGTCCACCAGGAACGGGAAAGACTGCCTTGGCTGTAGCAATAGCTAAAGAGTTAGGTGAAGACACTCCTTTCACTGCTATTAACGCTTCAGAAATTTATTCCTTGGAGATCAAGAAAACTGAACTATTAACGCAATTAATAAGGAAGTCTATAGGGATTAGATTAAGGGAAAAGAGATTAGTTTATGAAGGAGTTGTGAAGGAACGTAAGGTAAAGGTAGCTAAAAGCAGGATGAATCCATACTCTCAAGTACCTGTAGAGGCTCAAATAACATTAGCCACAAAGGAGGATAACATTACTGTAACAGTAGGTCAAGAGATAGCTCAGCAACTTATATCTCTCAACGTAAAGAAAGGAGATGTCATTATGATAGATGCGCAGACAGGAAAGATAATTATAGAAGGTAAAGTAAAGGATTTTGAAGGAACTAAAAGTTATGATATAGATTCATCAAAATACATAGAAATTCCTGGAGGGCAAGTAAAGAAGGAAAAGGAGATAACTACTACTTTTACGTTAAACGATTTAGACGTTAACCTAGCTGCGAGGAATTTGACAGTTTCAGCCATTTTCTCGCTGTTCTCAGAAAGGCAGATAGACGAGGACATAAGAAAGGAAGCGGATAAGATTGTAAAGGACTGGATCTCCCAAGGAATAGGCGAAATAATTGCAGGAGTTCTATTTATTGATGACGTTCACATGTTAGACCTAGAAGCTTTCTCCTTCCTAACTAGAGCTATGGAGACAGATCTAGCTCCAATCCTTATATTAGCTACAAATAGAGGTATAACTAAGATAAGGGGGACGGATAATGAATCTCCTCACGGTATTCCGCTAGACCTCCTAGACAGACTACTAATAATTCCGACAAGGCCTTATAACGCTGAGGAAATAAAGGAAATTATAGAAATAAGAGCAGAGGAGTTAGAAATAGAGTTAGAGCCTCAGGCTATCGAGGAGCTAACTAAATTGGGTTCTGAAAACAGTTTGAGGTATGCCGTACAGCTCCTCGATCCATCATTGGTAATAGCGCAAAGAAGAGGAAGAAATGTAATAAGATCTGAGGATGTTGCCTTAGCCTCACAGCTTTTCTCCGACGTAAAGAGAAGCGTTAAATATGTAAAGGAGTATGAGAACTTATGGATGAAGTGATGAATGGCAACGGCGCTGATAAGTGATGTTAGCATGCTACTGAACCGTTGCTTTTCATAAAAAGAACTACGTGAAGTTTAACCTTAATTATATGCAAGTCTAAGCTTCGGTTTTGCAAACTAATTAAACCTTTTGATTTAATTATTCCACTGTTTGTCCTAGAGTTTTTAGTCAATAGGGACTTACTAGTCATTATATCTTCAAGCAAAATAGCTCATTCCGATAATATGGACAGGATCGATGACGCGAAAGCATTTAGGTCTCAGACACCTTTGCGAATCTCACATCATTTATCAAGAAATTAATCAATAACTTATCTAGTAACTCTAAATAACAATCTTCAAACTCAAAATTAAAAATGCTTTCTCAACCCCGAACTTTATCCCCTCTTTTAACGCAGTTCTCTTTTGGAACTTCTCTTCTCAGAAGGCATAGCGTTAAAGTAACTTTTCAAAGTGGAGATGAAAAATCTTTTACATTTTTAATTATGCATTCCTTTTTGGACTTAATTCACTGAACATTATGTGCTATAATGTTAAAATAGGTATAAGATATTTTGTAGTTAAAGTTTTTAAATGTCTTTTGAATAAATAATGATAATGAGCATTGTGCTGACTGAACCCGCTAAAGGTAGGAAAGGAATTTATTACTACATTATTGATAACGGTAAGTTGGTTCATATTTCTAAATTCGCATCTGAAATAAAAAGGAGGGACAATAATTTTGAGTATTTGATTGACCCTAACTCATTGCTAGATAAAGAAGTCCTTGAATTCGGGATATATGAGGATTATTGTCTTTATCTGGAAAAATATAAATCAAGTTCTATAAAAAGAAGGACAATAGGAAAATGGTTGTCTTGTAAAGATTTGGAAAGGTACAAGTTAGACGTTAAAGACGACAAACTGAATAAATTATTAGAGTTATGGAGAAACAGTTACGTAGAAAAAATGAAGGAGATTTCCTCGTTTATTCGTAAGTACCAAATAGACGTTGTTTTGCCTAACTTCTTGAGTTATCATCTATATTCTTTGTGTGGATTTCCATTAACTTCTTTGATTTCAAATACAGAGGAAGCTATTAAAGCTACAGAAGAACTAATGAGAACTGTCCTTACAATATGGGTTGCTATACGCATATTAGAGGTTACTGAGCAGGAATCATATGTAAGAGAATTGAACTTTACGCGGACCTCTTCTCTTAATTCTGTAAGTTTTAAACAGCAGAATTATGTCTTGTGGTATAACCCAACACTTCCTTTTTATGGCAAACTAGACCTAGCCTTAACTAGTTTGTCTTCCGAGCTTAAGGTTGGTTTTTTAGTTGGTGAATCGAATCTTCCAAATTTAGTAACATTATCAATCGATGGAAAAATCAAAATAAATAACATCGGAAAAAAAGAAAGTGAATTGGTTTTTTCAGCGTTAAGAAATAAATCTTCTTAAAAAAATTATTTTGCCTTCTCTACGTTTGCAGTCTTGGATCCCATGATTCCAGGAGCTGAGGTTGAAAAAGAAGAAGGCAAACCTCCCTGTGTTACTGACCAAAACAGTGAAGTCTTTAATGGAAGTAAAGTAGACAGTATCGGAATGGCGAATATGAGGAAAGATGATGCCATAGCCACTGCAATATATGTCATGGAGTCCATAAATGGGAGAAACTTGACTGGATATGCCATCCATCTTCTTATAAAACCAATATATCCAGCGTAGCTCATGTCATAACCTAAAGCTAGAGCAGAGGAAGTCCACATAACTAGTCCTCCAATTAAGAGACCTCTAGCTAATTCAGAGAAATCTAGTCCTGCCATCTTGGATCTTAGCATGTCAAGCAAAATTGCCGTAAACCCTACGAGAATTATAGTCCATATCATCAAGTGGAAGTGACCTACGACGTAGTAAGTGTTGTGGACTATAACGTTCAACGGGTTTATTGGCAATATTAGCGCTTGTAAACCAGCTAATATGAACCCAATTAGAGCAATTACTGCAGCAAGCCCAACTGGATCCTTCCATTTATATCCCTTTCCAGTCATGATCGTTAATCCAAGGTTTAGTACAGTTAATCCAGATCCAGCTGCAAGTATTAGCGTCGTAGGAGTTATGAAAGCTCTTATATAGACAGGCAAAGGCCAAGTCTGAAGGTGATGAATCCACGCAATCGTACCGAAAGTGAAGAGTAAGGCGATGTTCCATCTAGCCCATCTTTCGCTAAACAGCGATCTGCCAGAAAACTTCGGTATAAGGTAATATAAACCGCCGAATACAGGAAACGGAACATAGTAAACAACTGGATGCCCATAAAACCAGAATAGGACTACCCAAGTCAATGGATTTACTGGTACCCTAGCCCAGAAGTAAAGTGAATACCACAAAGAACATGCCATAAGAGCTGTTATTGTTAACGGCATAAACATCCCTGAAAACGCCATGGTATAAGAAGCGAATATAGGTATTTTCTCGTTCTTAGGTCTACTCTTGTATGCATCTGCAAACATCGTATAACCGGCTATCATTACTCCAAGACATATCAAAGCTATCATGAAGTAAGCTACGCCGATCATTGCTCCTTTATATACTAACCAACTACCTTGTTGTAGGGCTAATGGAGGATACATATACCATCCCGTCAATGGGCCTCCAGCTTGTTCAACTATTAATGGAAGGTTTATCATCCAAAACGCTAACGTGACCAGCTTCTTATGAAATATATTCATCTTACCTACATGGAGCGAATATGCGAATATTGCTAACGCTAGATCAGGTACTATAACAAATATTCCAGCTTGTCCGTGAAAGGTTACTAAAAAATAGTAAAGAGATCCTGGATCATAATTAGGTCCAGGAGTTATATGGGGAGTTAGCAATATTGTTCTAAACCAGAGAGCAGCTAATCCCATTGCTAATAACCAGGACAATGCTCCTGCTGTAAAAAGAAAAGCAATTCCTAATTCGGATTTAGGATATATTTTCATTTCGCTTCTATTAAAAAAATTAGTAGTAACTTGAAATACTTTTCTTTTTTTAAGTTTTCTTTATTCACGTTAAGCATTGTTAAAGTAAATAGAGTTAGTCTTTTTAAAATAGTAAAAAAGATAGTTAATAGAACCTAGTTTAAAGATAATTAAAGGATAAAAATCAAGATAAAATATAATAGCTTATTTTTTATGTTAGACCAAAAATTTTTAACTTATATCTAAAGGACATCTGACCTCCTCCCCACCTTAAAAGGCGAGGCTTTCGGTTGTAATTCTTAACATAATATACCAAGATTTTCCTATCAGATTTTATAACTGGATTTCCCACTCTTCTTCCTCAGTTAGTGGTTTGGGCTTTATCGACATTTATTACCCTATATCCCTTGAGATTCACCACGTTCCGAACAAAGATCGTCACGATCCATTAGCGAGATAACCCTTCTCATATCCTTGAAAGTCATTCATCTCTCAAGGATCTATTAATTTCGTCTTGAACTCTAGTTTTGGACGCTTTTACACAAACTATTTATCTCCTTTTCGTTGACTCTTCTTTGCTTTTACCAATCTTCTAATCCTTTTTCGTAAGATTAAGTAGAAGTCTATAAATTCCTTTACAACTGAAAGCCTCGCTCTTTAGGGCGGGGAGGAGGTTAGTTTTGTCATTTATTCGGAATGCGCAAACCTAACAATCTCTCTTTCTGGTAAGCGGGAGATAACGTTTTGTCCTTAACCAGTGCTTATTTAATTACGAAGACTTCCTTTATCAATCTCTTGAGTTCCTCTCACTGAACAACTCTACTCGCATTTGCTACCCAATAATACTTGATTCCTAAAAAATTTTAAAAAAAAAAACGTAATATGTATAGAATTTTCACGGTCTAAGTGAAACTGTTAACTACAGTCTAACCTCGAGATTTTTAAAAGAAAAACTCATGGTATTTAATTAGTCGATCTTCTGTATCTCTTCCCAGAACTCATCAACTTCGTTTTGTAATTTCTTTACTTCTTCTGAGGTCATTTTAGAGAATCTGCCCTGAAGTTTTAAGTATTCTAAAACAGGTTTTCTCTTAGACTTATCTATCAACGTCTTACTTAGACTTGTAAGCCTGAATTTTCCTTTCTCTATCTCATATAAAGGCCAGATGCCCGTCTCAACTGCAAGCTTGGCTATCCTTATCGTTAAACTTGAATCAAATCTCCAACCAGGTGGACATGGAGAAAGCAAATGAATATAACGAAATCCTTGAATTTCCTTTGCCTTCTTAACCTTAGCTTGATAGTCAAATATGTAAGCTATTGAGGCAGTGGCAACATATGGTACCCCGTGTTCCGCAACTATTTGTGGTATTGGTTTCTTCCTTTCCCTTTTACCTTCTGGAGTTGTAGTAGTCCATGCACCATACGGAGTTAAGCCTGATCTTTGAACTCCAGTGTTCATGTAAGCCTCGTTATCGTAACATAAGTACATAATATCTTCGTTTCTCTCTGCTGCCCCACTTAAGGAAGCCAAACCTATATCTCCAGTCCCACCATCTCCTGCCCACACAACAACTGTCGCATCTTCCTTTTTAGAATTCAGGGCAGCTTTTATTCCTGAGGCTATAGCTGGTGCTGCAGCAAACGCGCTATGTACTACAGGAACGCTTGAGGGCATACCATTGGTATCTCCCATTATAACGCTAGTGCAAGATGCTGGCACTACTAAAACAGTTTTTTGTCCGGTAACTTCTAACAAAGCGTCAATTTCTCTAGGTATAGGACATCCTGGACATGCTGCGTTTCCTCTCATTAGCATCATAATAACCACCTCTCATCCTCTAGCTGGTTCAAGGCAAGATCATCTAATACCTTTTCCATGTGAAGTGGTCTGACATCTTTTCCTCCCAAACCTGCTATTACGCTATGTATTGGAACGTCTAAACCATAAGAGGCTGATTTTACTTCGTTAGCTAATACTCCTCCAGAACCATAAGATACTGATCTATCAAATACAACTACACCTCTACTTTTTCCTACAATCTGCTTAACTTCGTCTTTGGGGAAAGGTCTAAACGTCCTAACTTTCAAAAGGCCAGCCCTTATTCCTTTTTCTCTCTCCTTCTGTACAGCAACCCTCGCATCACCGGACCAAGCGCCCATAGATACAATAATGTATTCTGCATCATCACACATATAGCAGTCTATAAGCCCGTATTTTCTACCAGTTATATCCTCATAATCTCTTTCAACTTCTGTAATTACTTCTCTAGATCTTTCCATTGAACGCTGAGCTTCGTAACGATAATAAATGTAATCCTCTGGAGATGCTACCTGTCCTATTCCTAGTGGGTCTGAAAAGTCTATCAAATTAAAATCTCTAGGGGGTATAAAGGCGTCTACTACATTGTCGGGTAGTAGCTCTACCTTTTCTAAGGTATGGGTTAAGATAAATCCATCAAAGCCCATCATAACTGGAAGTAAAACTCTCTTATCCTCTGAGATCTTGAAGGCTTGAATAGTTAAATCGTAAGCTTCTTGGACGTTTTCGGCCATTAGCTGTATCCATATAGCGTCTCTTTTACTTACAAAATCATGATGATCATCTAAAATAGACCAAGGAGATGCTATAGCCCTAGTTGCTACAGCAGCTACTATTGGTACTCTCTGACCTCCTGCCCAATAAATCATCTCAGTCATGTATAGAAGTCCTTGAGAGGCAGTTGCAGTGAATACTCTAGATCCGGCTAACGCTGCTCCGTAAACCGCAGCTAAAGCTGAATGCTCACTTTCGACCCTTATCATCTTGGCCTTTAGTTCTCCGCTCTCCACGTACTCGGAAAGCTTTTCTAACATTGTTGTCTGAGGAGTTATAGGATATACTGCTAGAACTTGAGGTTTTGCTTGCTTTACAGCGTAAGCAACTGCGTGATTACCGACTAGGCCTTTTATAACTTTTGACTCAACTTGCATTTACTTCACCTCTCTTACCATCTCTATTGCTTTAGTTGGACAAACATCAGCACATACACCACAACCCTTACAGAAGTCATAATCAATTTTAGGATAAAGATCCTGTTGTAGGTCAATGGAATTTTCGACACAGTAAAAGTAACACAGCCTACACTTAGTACATGCATCGTAATGAATTACAGGTTTTGTAATCCTCCAACTTCCTGTAAAGCCAGAAGATCCTATCTTTGGCCTAGCTATTGGTATACCTTCTTGAACATTAACCAACTAAACTCACCTCTTTATATCCCATTTCTACCGCCTCCGCGTTGATCTCTCCTAGCTTTCCCGGGAACTCCTCTTTTACAGCGTCTTCTATTGCGTTCACGTCAACTATCCTAGAAACCTTTACCATGGCTCCAAGCATTGCTGTGTTTACAACGCTCCAACCACCTATTGTTAATCCGATAGACATAGCTATCGCTGTGGCGTCAAGAAAGTATGTATTTTTCCAATAGCTCTTTGGCGAATTGGAATTAATAACAAGTATACCGTCGTTCTTTATCCCTTCAAGAGGTCTAAGTATTTCCATTAAAGATGGATCAAATACTGCGACCATATCCGGATTGTAAACCCTCCTATGTAAAGGGATTGGGGAGTCTGAGACTCTAACTTCACTGCTTACTGGTGCCCCTCTTCTCTCTCCGCCAAAAAAAGGGACAGATTGAGCAAAAAGTCCTTCGATAATTGCTCCTTTAGCGAGAAGTTCTCCAGCAGTTACTACTCCTTGTCCTCCTCTTCCTTTAAGTGAAATCTCCAGCATTAAGACTTTCTTCTATCTGAAAATTATTAGACTATTATAGATATACGGAACGATATATAAATTAACCCGGTTAATAATTAAGACTTCTTCCCAAGGTATGATTTTTCCTTTTTAGGAGAGAAGTTCATCTCTGTCTAGAATAATGCGTTAGGATCCATTCAGAGTGGGATTAACGTAAAGTTTTTAGGCCTTAAGTTCTAGCCCGTGGCAACCTGTTATATCTTCCTTAGACTTGATGTGGGAAGGTTAGTTGGTTTCACTACCTTCTAGCCTCATTCCCAGTGTGATGTGCTGTTTGTCCCTATAGGGTACTCCTAGATTGTTTAGTGTGTTTCGAAGTATCCTCTAGGGGCAAATGGGCTTTAATAAACAATAGGGTAGCCTCAGGGATACTCCTAATATTAGCCTCGTTCATATCATTACCAGTATTCTTTGGGGCCTTTAGAATAGGATTTGTATTAATGCTAATAGGAGAAATAATAGCTCTAACTAAAACTTAAATTAATAGAAAGAGATTTTTAATTTGTATTATTAATTACAGTTTGATGATATAATCTATATGTTATTGTATAGCCTAGTGCTCAAGGATTATTTATTCTACACAGCAGAAAAGGAAAAAATCATGAAATGTATAGAAATGCCCTGATTTATGTGAAACTGCTTCCGTCTGTATATGTTCAATTATGCTCGATTAACTGTTTAAGGTACTAAACCCTAGGATTCACAACACTTTCAGAATATGGTAGAAAAGTATAATAAGTAGAAAAGTATACTTTATTTATATGAAGACTACTGTAAAAATTGATGAATATTCAAAACAAAAGTTGGAGAAACTGAGGTCTAAACTTTTGCTAGAAAGAGATATAAAGCTCTCACTTGAGGAACTTCAGACGTTGATGATAGATTTTGTAAGCATCAATGAGGAGAGTTTTGTTGAATTTATAAAAGGAGGGAAAAACAGAAATTATGATACGTTCCTTTCTTTAATATCCAATTGGGGAATTGACACCTCAAAGGAAGATATAGATGAGGTTGTTTACAACGAGGGATATGGCAATCCTTGACACAAGTTTTCTAATAGCCTTCCTCAATTCAAGGGATTCAAGACATGAAGAAGCATTAAAACTGTTTAATGAAATAAAGGAAAAGAAGCTTGTGATAACAGATTATATTTTAGACGAATTCCTTACCTATATTAGAAAAGTTGTCCCTTGGCTCGCAGTAGATCTAGGGGGAAAAGTCATGGAGATTTTTGACATATTAAAGATAAATGAAGATGATATAAAAAATGGCTGGGATATATTCAAGAAGTATGATAAATTAAGCTTTACTGATAGCGTTACTGTTAGCGTAATGAAAAGATTAAAAATTAAGAGAATAATAACATTTGATTCCCAATTGGAAATTGCTTCAAAAAGCGAAATAAAAGGATAAATAAACACAATGTGTCTGTAAATAATGATAAAAATCCTTAAACCGTTTTCATTTACCACAAATAAGTAATTAACCATGATTAAATGACAACAGATCAAGCCTCGCTCTTTAGAGCTGGTTCGAGTTTTTAAACTCTGAGATAGAACAATATTTCATAATGTCCTCTGATGAAGGGGTACTAACCAGGACTGTAATCCTTAAGGTTAGCCCAGAGGAGGACATCAACTTCTCTAAATGGAAGTCTCTATTTGCTATAGTACACTAAAATATTTTCAGTAAAGTCTAGAATGCAGTTGTGTTAATCTCAACCAAAAGGAACCATGTCTATGAAAAATTAATGCGGGCTTTAAAGTAACTTCTTTACAATCTCAAAAGTCTAAAAAGTAGTAATTAAGAGAGAAGCCACAGGTAAAAGAAAAGGTTAGAGCATTTCATCTCAAAGTAAGTCTAACAATGATGCAATAATAAGCTGATAAATATTTGGAGTAAACTTAAGTCTTAATTTATTATATAAAAAATTTTTAAAAATAAATTTATCTTACTCTGATAGCGCCTTAAACACTTCGTCAAAACTAGCTTCTCCTAACTTCACAAAAACTCCGTAATTTCCCATAACGCACACAGCGTAATCCCCTGCTGCCACTGCCCATCCATGAAATGGTGTCCACTTCATTCCGGATATTTTGGAAAATGCCTCTGCCTGAACTGTTCCCATTAGAGTATTAGCTGCGACCATTTTTGCTACCATATCAGCCATTTCCTTAGACATTTGCCCTTTATATTCGACTAGAGTTCCGTCATTCTTGTACTCTCCAGCTACTATCACTCCCTTTACTTTCATTAGTTTTTCCAACTTTTGTGAAGACATTTTATATCTATTATATATACAGATAATCATATATATAAGATTTATGAGTAAACAATGTTTATTTCATATATTTAATGATAAAATATATTTCAATCAGCAAAGCTTCTAGTAAGAACTTTTATACTAACTTTAACACTCTTTACCATAGAATATATAGAAAAATTTTTAAATAGATTTCTTTTTATTAAAAATTATGTAAAATAGACTTTGTAACACGTCATGGAATTTGTATGATGTAATATTGGTTATCAAGATTTTTACCTTAAAAGAGTTAAGAGGGAATATAGTATTATGGACCTATTAGTTCCAGTACCAAACTTAAGCAAAATACTTTTCGTTAATTATGATGGAAATCCAGTATATGACTTCACTTCTAATGTAATGGGAAAGCAGGTTAAATTAAGTCTTAAAGGTATAGTCCCAAAGAAAGGAAAGCATGTAGTTGAAGTAGTCACTAGTAAAGGTGAATATTTAAAGTTAGAAGCACAAATCTAAATTCATTTTTTTAAAAAAGAAAGAATTAAAGGGAAAAAAAGAAAGAAAGAAAAAAATTACCTCTTAACCTACTGCCTAACGTCTAATGGAATGTAGTCTCTCTTTTCTGGACCTATATATAAAGCCCTAGGTCTAATTAACCTATGCTGTTCTTCAACGTATTCAATGATATGAGCTAACCATCCAAGAGTCCTAGCTAAGGCAAATAAAGGAGTGAACATGTAATCTGGAAATCCTAGAGAAGAGAACACTATTCCCGAATAAAAGTCAACGTTTGGATAGATGCCTCTTTTGGAAAACTCCTTTAAACCCAACTCCTCAAGCTTAATCGCTATATCAAGGTATTTTCTATTCTCTCCATTTGCGAGCTTCATTGCGTAATTTTTAAATATTTTGGATCTTGGGTCATAAGTCTTGTAAACTCTGTGTCCAAACCCCATTAATCTTTTCTTTCCAGCAATTACTTTTTCGTTAAACCATTTCTCTACATTATCCGGTTCTTCAATCTCTTTAAACTGTTGATAAGCGGCCTCTGCTGCACCTCCGTGGAGAGGTCCTTTAAGGGCAGCTAAGGCTGCGACAATACACGAATACATATCCGAAAGAGTTGATGAGGCTACAAGGGCAGCAGTTGTTGAAGCTGGAACTTCGTGATCAGTATAAAGAATTAGCGCAGCGTTCATTGCAGCGATCTCCTTCTCTGATGGTCTTCTAGAGAAAGTTGCTTCAAGAAAGCTCTCTACATAACTATCCGAAGGATCGGGTATTCTTGGCTTCAATCCCTCCTTTATTCTGTACACGTTTGCCGTTACTGTTGCAGCTTTTGCGATTATCTCTATAGCCCTTTCTTTGTTTTTAGCTTTATCCCATGGTACACCATAAAAGCACGAAAGTCCTCCAAAAGCTGTTTCCATCATCGATATTGCCTCAGCATTATGGGGTAAATCCTCCATTATCCTAATCACACTACTCGGTACGGAATAACTTTGGTTTAACCTATTTTTAACCTCAGCTAACTTTTCCTTAGTTGGTAAATCGCCGTACAGCATCAAGTGAATTACTTCCTCAAAACTACAGTGATTTACCAGGTCATTAATGTCGTACCCTTCATACCTTAGAACCCCTTCTTCACCATCAACGTATGTTAAAGACGTAGCCTTTATGAAAACGTTTTCCAAACCTTTACTTATCTCGCTCATAGTTAATCACTTCCTGTCCATTCTTCCTCAGTAGTCTGAGAAAGCGCATTAAGGACTTGCTTTTCCCTTATAATATCTCTAATCGATATAATTCCAATGAAATTACCATCGTTTCCTAGGACTATTAAGTGCCTTATGTTATACTTCCCCATTTTCTCAGCAGCTATAAAGACAGAATCATCCTCATTTACTGTAATTAAATTACCCAATGTCCCTATTTTCTCCACAGTTTCAGATGTTGAAATCCCCTTACTAATTGCTTTAATTACATCTCTTTCAGTAACAATCCCCTTAAGTTTACCATCTTCCATAATTGCTAATGACCCTACGTTATTAGACGACATTATATCTACAGCCTGTTTAATAGTAGCACCTTTGTCTATCGTTAAAGGATTTTTAGTTATTAGGAACCTTACTTTACTAACCATAAGATCATATTAAATTCTCTTAATTATAAAAGTTGCGTATATAACATATACTTTCTAGAGAAAATTTAAATACGAACTTTACTTATATGATCATGTGAAAACATGAAAACTATAGCTTTTATAGGATTAGGAAAGATAGGCCAAACAATTACTTACGCCTCATTAATAGACGGGATATTTGATCAGGCCATCCTTTACGATATTATTCCCGAGCTTCCTGAGAAGTTTGAGCACGAGCTAAGGCACGCGTTTGCGACTAAGGGAGTAAATACCGATCTGATTTCCTCAAACAGGCTTGATGATGTAACCGGGGCTGACATAGTTGTAATAACTGCAGGTAAGCCAAGAAAAGCAGGAATGAGCAGAAGAGATTTGTTCGCTGATAACGCTAAAATAATGTACGATTTAGCTAAGAAACTACCTCCCAAGAATCCAGGTGCGATTTACTTAATGGTAACTAACCCTGTTGACATGATGGCGTCTATTTTCTCGAAATTTTCTAAAGAGTACGTCATAAGCGCAGGAGATCAAGTTGAGACCATGAGAATGAGGTCTTACCTAGCAAAGAAATATAAGATCCCAGTGACGGAAGTAAATGGATTTGTTGGTGGAGAACACGGTGAGGATGCCGTTGTTCTCTGGAGTACTGTCTCGATTAAGGGTAATCCAGTTGAGGAAAGTGTACATCAAGAGGTTGAAAACTATGTTAAGCAAATACCTGGGGAAATAATCAGAGTTATGGGAGGAACTACTTGGGGTCCTGGAACAATTATAGCCGATATAGTTAGATCTATAGCTCTAAACGAGAACAGAGTTATGAGCATAGCTATCCCTAGAGAATTTGAGGGAGAAGTAATTCACGTTAGTATTCCAGTAGTTGTGGGGAGAACTATAGGGCCTTCAATAGAGCAACTTCTTGACGAAAAGGATAGATGGTACTTAATGGCGGCAATGAAGGACTTTCACTCCACGTATAGAGAATTAATCAAAACTTCCATGATAGATCAACTAAGTTAAAGGCAATGGCAATACTGAGACAGCAAGAATCATAAGAATAACGGTTACGCAGAGTAAAACCGCGCCGATAATAGAGAGAAAATTTAACCTTTTTTGTATCATCTCTATTTCTACTTCTGTTGATGGATCTAGGGATCTAAATAACTTAAATATCCTTTCTAAATAATGAGCAATAAAAAATCCAATAAAGAAACCTATTAGGCCTAATATACCACCAACAAGAATAGATAACCCCCAAGTAGTCCCAAAGATTATCCCATAGACTTCTTTCATGCCTCCTAATCTATAGTAGCCTAAGAGGTAATGCAGGAACTCCCCAGCTCCAAACACTACGGTAACCATTCCTGTTGCCTCAACAAAGCTCAATATAGGAGGAAAAAATATTCTAGCCATCTCGCCAACTGTTCCCTCGGATAACTTACCTATTCTTGGAACAACGGCTATCCCAAAAACCATAACTGAACCGAAGTAAATTAAGGCAAAGAATCCATGGATTTCGTTTAAAATAATTGATATAGGAACCATAGTTTATTCTCTGAGATAAGGTTAAAAATTTTTCATAATTTGAATTTTTCAAAAAAATATAAAAATTGAGGTTTACTGGTTAAGTTAATAAGGTTAAGAATAAACTTATATTCATGAGGAAGTTTAGACTAAACCCTAGACCTTATGCAATGCTTAGAACTTCTTCCCTTTTCCTAACAATATTCTCTGTGCTTTACGCCCTATCCTTTGAAGGGATTAAGTATTCATTTAATTCTCCGCTTTTAATGTTAGCGTTAATATTCCTCTTCCTTTTTGGATATCTAACTACAAAGGCTTTAGATGGACTAGGTCACGCCTTTAGATTAACGGTTAAGCTGTTTTACTTACTAATTGCAGGTTGCGTTTCGCTAGCAACTTCTGCACTTCTCCCTTTTAAGAGCGTCGTGTTATTCCTTTACATAGGGGGAATAATAATGATGTTAGCCTACCTACTTTCCTTCTCATCTTCCATCTTAAATCTTGGTAACCAGTTTAATTTCTCAATGTTAAAGATTTCCTCAGCTATAATTTTCTTTTCTCTGCTAGTTTACGCTATAATAGGGGCTATTCCTTTCTCCTTTATGATTTTTGTTTCAGGTATTATCATATACTTTTCCTTATCTAGATTG
The DNA here is from genome assembly GCF_000632495.1 of Candidatus Acidianus copahuensis. Taxonomy (GTDB): domain Archaea; phylum Thermoproteota; class Thermoprotei_A; order Sulfolobales; family Sulfolobaceae; genus Acidianus; species Acidianus copahuensis. The sequence continues at coordinate 36,849 of NZ_JFZT01000016.1, forward strand.
ACAACATCTTCATCTCGCTGAAGCGTATCTGACTGAGAGTGAAGTTAAGAAGTAGCGCTGATGCTTCTCATAATGAGCAAAAGATCGCTAAAAGTTCTGTATACGCTCTAACTATCCGTCAATGTCTCTGGGTTCCACTTCTTAACAAAAATTAATTACTACAGTTAGAAAGTAATTATGCGCTTTCATACTGATGATATAAAGGTTATCAAGGACCTTCCTGTATGGAGTCACTTTTTTCCATAAACGTTATTCTCTCTGCGTTACTACCTTAAAACTTTGCGTCAATCCGTCATTCAAGTTGATCCTTAATGTCAACTCATAAATTTAGATGGACCAAGCAATACACCCTGAGGTGCAAATTATTGCAAAGATGAAGGATATCGCCATAGTATAGGAATAATCGTAGTTATAAGTTGCATAGAACATAAGACCGTTAGCAGCTGCTATACCTATGAAAATTACGTTTATTAGTCCAAGGTAAAATAGATCCTTTCTATCACTTAAGTATGTCACAACAAATAGGAGAACTCCTCCTAACCCACTTAGTACAGCGAAGCTCAAGTGTGCTGAGAGTAGAGCTGCCATCCAAGAAGCTGTTATTGGAAACTGATCGTTTAATAATGCCGTAATTCCTGCAACAAAAGCTCCCATAAGTATGATTTCCTCTATTGCTGCCGAAATAAGAACTGGAGTATTTCTATTTACTTTTCCCAAAATCCCCTTACTTTCCATCGTCTATCAGGTAATGTTTGCAAAAAGTCACTTATAAAGATATCATCTAAAATATCTCTAATTAAAAAAATTTTATATAATTATTTTCATTTTAAGTTAATGTCGCACAGCGTAGAAGAGTATTAGCGAAGTAAAAACTATTGTAAATACAAAGCCTGTCCCCATTCCTATAGCATATATAGGTTCCACAAATCCTCCGAAGTAGAATAAACCTGAGAACGCAGCACCTAACACTGAAAATATGTCTAGAACTGATAGGACTCTTAAAGGAAGATTTTGAGCTCTAGTCGTAGAACCGTAAAGGGCAATCGCAAATATTACGTCAAACGCTGCAGTATATATGTGAGCAGTTAGAGGAATACCTGATAGAGGAAGTCTATATACTGCTATTCCCATTCCAGCGAAATAAGTAATAATAAGGGAAGCAAGTTCAGCTGCTGCTAGGGCTGGAGTATATTGATTTCTTGAGAAAATGTCCGCCATGACGTTATATATACCTAATAAACTCTTGTTCGAGCTCACATATGAAAAATCATAATTTCAGTATAAAAAGCTTGTTACTATAATCAAATATATTATTAAATTATGCAAAAACTTTTTTAAATATGATTAGAAATGCGCCAGAAGCCAACAAAATATAGACAACTGCTGCAACAATAGTAGCGTTTTCTACACCTATTATAGAAGAAACGGAGTAGTTCATCGGCAAGGACAGTACTATGAAAAATACAACAACTGCTACTAAAACTGAGAGTATTGCCTTTTTACTTAATTCCATATTCCCACAACAACTTTCTTATAATATGCATTAATAAATATTGATAACTTATTTCTCCTTCGAAGACTAAGGTCTTAGCGAAAAGTCCTAAAAGTGATTACTTGTCTTTGAACATGAAGATATATAAGAAATGAAAGGTATTCTGTAAAAACTTAACAGCACTCTTGATGCACAATCCTGTTTAATCAATAGCCTTGTTTTTCTCCTAAAATTTAAATATAGTCTATTTTCTTTGTATTGTCCACTTTTAAACTAAGAGTCAAAATTAACGACGTGAGCTTAGAGAGAGAAGTCACAAGAATAGTTGGAGAGGAGTGGGTTATTACTGGTCAGGAACGTGAACTATTCTCATACCCCGCATTTCTTCCCTTAAAGGTTACTCCTCCCCTTGTTGTTTTACCCGGAAGTGAGGAGGAAGTTATAGAGATCGTCAAACTCTTTAAAAGTAAAAGGACAAAGTACCTGATAAGGGGGGCTGGAACTAGCTTAAGCGGTTCCACAACTCCCACGCAAGGAGAAGTCGTCATATCATTAAATAGGCTAAACAAGGTATTCTATACTCAAGGGTTAGAGATTACTGTGGGACCTGGAATAGCTAACTTACACATAGGAAAGTTTATTGATAGTGACGTCTTTTACGCCCCTGATCCGTCGAGTTACGTCGTATCCTCTATAGGAGGAAACATAAGCCATGATTCTGGTGGAATGCATACCCCAAAATATGGAACTACCTTCAATAGCGTGGTATCATTAAGAGTTCTTTTACCTGACGGATCCGTTGAAGATTTAAATGGACGTAACTTGGATCCTCTTCCTCTATTCGTTGGATCAGAGGGAACTCTAGGGATAATCTTGAGGGCAACTCTAAGGTTGTTCCCTAAACCTGGAATTAGCAGAACATTGCTAGCTGCCTTTGACAACGTAGAAGATGCGGGTAAAGCTGTTGTGGAAATTTATAAGGTAGGAGTAACTCCAGCTTCCCTCGAATTTATGGATAAACCTTCGATAATAGCAGTAGAAAACACTCAATACAAGGCTAATTATCCTGAAGCTGAGGCAATTCTCCTTATAGAGCTCGACGGTAACTCCATCCAAGTAGAGGAGGAGATGAGGAGAAGTAAGTTGGCAATATCCAAGTGTAATGGAAGATTTTATGAACCTACCTCTGAAGAGGAAAAGACAAGATGGTGGATAGGGAGAAAGGGAGCCTTCCCTTCCTTTGCTTATTATTCCCCTTCTTACCTTACTTTAGACGCAAATGTTCCAAGATCTTCTTTACCTAAAATCTTAGAGTTTACTTATGCCATAGGTAGAAAATACAGCTTACCAGTGGCTAACTGCTTCCACGCTGGAGATGGAACTCTTCATCCTTTAATTGGATTTAATTCCGAAGATAGAGAAAATACGATTAATGCAATTAAAGCTGCTGAGGAGATAACTTACTACGCATTAACGTTGGGTGGAGTGCCAAGTGGAGAACATGGGATAGGGATAGAAAAGCTGAAATTCATGCCTGTTTACTACTCTTCTGAAGACATAGAGGTAATGAGAAGAATAAAGGAAAGCTTTGATCCAGAATTTATTTTAAATCCTTGCAAGCTTATTCCCCCCAAGGAGAAGGAGTGTATAGCCGTTGGGGAGATCCATAAACACTTAATGGAGGTGGATTGATTGGAGGTCGAAAAGCTTATATCAATGTGTACTCATTGCGGTTTTTGCCTAGAGACTTGTCCCACTTTTTCCGTTACTAGAAACGAAGTCCATTCACCGAGAGGAAGAATTGAGGCTATCAGATCAAAAATTGAAAGTTATGGATTACAGACTTGTATGTTCTGTAGACTTTGTGAGACAGCTTGTCCTGCTGGTGTAAAGTATGGACAAATTGTGCTTCCATTTAGGAAAAGGAACGTAAAACAATCCCTTTTCTTGAGATCTCTAGAAAGCCCAAGGGCAACATATTTACTCTTAAAAGGTTCGCAAAAAATTAGCTTGAAGGAAGCACAAAGATTCAAGGAGTTTACAAAAGGATTGAAAGTAGAAAGACAGATAGAAGGAGAAGATGACGAGCCTGAGATCGTACTTTTTCCAGGCTGTCTTGAAGGTGTCCTTTTTAGGGAAACTGTAGAGAAAGCGCTGAATTTTCTAAGGAAAAGGTATAAAGTAAAGATAATAAATGGATGTTGTGGTTTAGCTCACTTTAGTGCAGGAAATATCGAAAAAGCTAAGGAATTAGCCTCAAGGCTAGGAACAATCAAAAAGCCAATAGTTACTTTGCAGTCAAACTGTGCAGCTCATATGAAGGAATACAAGGAATTATTCGGTCTAGAGGTTGAGGTATTTGACTTTGCAGAGTTCCTAATAAGGAAGGGAGTAGATCTCCCAAGGAAAGAGGGAAAAGTTACTATTCACTATCCATGTAATGCCTACAGAAAAGGTCTTACTAAATATGTTGTTGAGGTCATAAAAAAGATGGGAATTAACGTAAGGGAAATGGAGGATCCTCAGTTTGAGTGCGGTTCTGGTGGAGACTATTGGATAACTCATCCAGAAATGTCAGATAAGGTGAGGGAAATAAAGAAAACCAAAATTGAAAAGTCCGGAGTAAATACCGTAATATCTACAAATAGCGTGTGCTCTCTTTCCATACTCAGATCTGGTTTTAAGCCATTACATGTTGCAGATCTTCTTTAATGATCCTTCTAATCGAAAAACCTTACACTCTAACTAATGATGGGGTTGAGGGATCTTACCAACTCTGGTAAAATTAAGGAAGTTGACGAATCCCATAGTATCGTATAAGTTATAAACGCTGCTAGTGCCGCTGTTGCCCCAAATATAAGGGCTAATATCGCAATTCCAAGCCTTGTCATTTACCCACTACCTCCTGCGAATGTATTTCCGTCACTAGTTAAAGGTGTATAACAGTTCTGAGGTTTTTGTCCCTTGCTTAGAATAAGCTTTGGACATCCAGTTGATTCATCGTAAGTGTCAAGATACGCAGCCCCCTCTAAATCAGAGGTATGATCCATAATTGGCGGAGCATGAACGTTCATCGAAACTGCGTATAGATAATCAGTCGTTGAATCCCAATATAGTTGTACGTAAGGTAAGGGCCTTACTGTTGGACCTGTTACTACTGCAGCTCCCTTCCATGGATCGTATGTTGAACCGTGGCAATCGCAATGAATTATACTCTTTGCTCCCGCGCTAACTCCCGCTTGATATGCACTAGGCGGTATGAAGTCCGGAGTTGGCATGTTAGGCTTGAAGTACTGGGGAGGGTAGAAGTGGATTTCCGGTGGTTCACATCCTAAGTGCTGACATATTGCGCTATAAGCAACAATAGAATCATAAGGCCCTACTCCTCCAGGGAAAAGATACGTCTTTCCTGTCTGGGGTATTAGTACTGATGTTGGAGGTATCTTAACTGGCTTATTGTTTTCATCTCCCATATTTATCAGAAAGGTAATGTCTCCTAACATCGGATATTGAAATAGCATAATGGTCGGATCGTTTACCTGAACTGCTGAAGCCTCAATCGGATTCCCATCGGCGTCGGTTATAATCATCCAAGGAAACTTTTTCAACGTTACTACGCTAGGATTAAGTGAGTTTACTAATGGAACCGCGCTTGCTACTGCAGCAACTCCTAGAACTACTAAAACGCCCTTTAGAAAGGCCCTTCTATTGGGATCGAGAGGCCCAGCATTCTCGTCTGCATAATTAAAAAGGTAATCCTTTCCCTCTTTCATAAACTTCTTCTCGTCGAATCTAGTTCTAGGGTTTCTCATCTTCCACAATAAGCGCTTTGCGAAGATAAAGTCCGATCTCTTAATGATAATCTTGTCCTTCATGACCATCTAGATGATATTTTAATAGCGCTATTATAAAACTTTTCCACTACAATAATCGATACTTATCTAATGAAAGTTTCTTTTTAACTATAAATTTATTTTAAATTAAAACCGATCTTTTTCTAATGTTTGACACAACAAGAAAAAGTTAATTATAATTATACTCTAAATGACTAACTTACTTAATTAAATTTGTTAGCTTAGGAAACAGAATCTAGTTTAAATATTGTTGAAATTTGCGAAAACATGATAGTCTTTAAAAATAAAAATTTAAAAGCTAATAACCTCAAATTATAATGAGCAAAATGCCGTTAAAGGAAACTTTAAAAGAACATGCAGAAGTCGCGTGGTTTATAGTAATGCTAATTTTAGTTGGAGTATTCGTAGGTTGGAATATAGTGGGAGTTAGCGCTGGGTCTAGTACTAGCTATAGATATGGCTTGCCTCTATTCAGTGGGATGCCTAAGTTTGCGCAGAACGCTGTATTGCAGTATGAGAAGGATCCAAATGGAACGATTGAAGATATTAATGGCGTACTAATCGTAAATATGACCGTAACTCAACCAGATGGATATAAACCAGACTTAATAGTTGCCCAACCTGGGCAACCCGTTGCAATAATTGTTAATTCTCCCCAGATAATAACTGGGTTCTTCTTAAGGCTACCTAATGGGGTAGTACAAATTAACTCTCCTCCAGGATACACGACTTATGCCTTCTTTTATGCTCCTAAGACACCAGGTAACTATACTTGGAGGGAACCTGAATATGCTGGATATAACTTCTCATATTGGACTGGAACTCTAGAGGTGAAGTAAATGAACTGGAAGAATTATGTAAATATGATAATAAAACAAGTTTTCAACTTTAAGGATTTAGCTTCAAAAGTAGTTAATCCCAAGGATACAATAGGTGAAGCGTGGCTGTACTTTTTAGGTGCAGTAAGCTGGTTAATAATTCTAGGAACTGCGGCAATGAATTTGAGGACGTTTTTAACGTATGACGCAAACTCACCCGCAGTAGGCCCTGTGTATTACTCAGCCTTAACAATACATGGATGGGCTGCTATGCTTGGTTTAGTTCCAGACGCTGCTATAGCTATAATAATATTCTCTATGTATAAGTCTAAGCTATCTATTGTCCACAAAAAGCTCATTACGGCTCTGTTCTGGGCCTCAAACTTAGGTTTAGCTGTTGCCCTACTCGGAGATCCCCATACTGCATGGTACATGTATCCTCCCTTAGCTATCGAAGATACTTCAACATTTCAGGCCTTCTTCTTTTACCACGGCTCACTAATGGCTTTGGCTTATGGTTGTTTAGCTATAAACTCTGCTGGAGGTTCAATAGCTGCTCTTACTTTAGTAATAGACGCTTACCTAACTAAAAAGAAGGATGAAAAGATTAACATTTTTGCAGCTTATGGCGTTGCTTTTGCCCTTGTAATTGCCTTCACTCTTCCCGCATTAACTGCAGCTGAACTATGGTATGTATTAGCTGTCCTCTTTCCGAGTATGGTTACTGTAAATCCACTATTGTGGACAATACTTTTCTGGTTCTATGGACATCCTGTTGTTTACTACGTTCCATTCCCTCTGTTTGGAGCGCTTTACTATTACATTCCAATATACGCTAGAAGATCTCTGTATAGCGAAAAGTGGGCTAGGTGGAACATATACCTGTTGGCCATTGGTTCTATGCTAATATGGGTACACCACTTGCAAACATTTCCGTTGCCAGTAGATCTGAGGGCCTGGATAACGCTCTCCACACTATTGTTAGCGTCTGGATCAGGACTAACTGTCCTAAATCTAGGTCTAACAGTATTAACTGGCCAGGGTTATAACTGGAAAGACCCGCTAGGTCTAACCTTTTTAGTTGCTTTAATAGGTTTTATAATAGGAGGAGTTCAGGCTCTTCCCTTACCGATTAATCTGATAAATGGAGTGGTACACAATACTTACTACGTTGTTGGGCACTTCCATCTGGTTATATGGACTTTGATACTAGTAGGCTTTACAGGAGTTTTCGTAGATCTACTTAAGGAAACTAACCCAAGCCTAAACTTCAGCGCTAAGGCAAAGAAGATAATGCTGGCAGGCATTATATGGTGGACAGTACCATTTGTTACAGTGGGTTACTTAATGAGCGTGGCTGGTTACTTAGGTCTTCTAAGAAGGGTAATTGCATATCCTCCAATGTTTATGCCTTACATGGACGCTATGAGCCTTTTAGCTGAGATCGGGATACCGGGCTTAGTTATGACTATATCAGCTGCTATAGCTGAATACGTAAGAACAGGAAGATCTGTAGGAGTTTCCGTGTCATCTCCTTCTGTCTCCCCTCCCGCTCTGTTTGCTTCACGTGATGGCATTAACCTTATTAAGAATATAAAGGAAAATATTAAAGATAAAAATATAAAGGAAAATTTAGTAAATAATAAGATCAATTCATCTGGGTGAGAAAATGGAGAGAAAAAAGGGCTTTATAGATTCAATCCTTGAAAGGGTAGGAATAGATGAGGCACCTCTATTTAGGACTCCTGATTACATGTATAATGTGTCTTACTGGTTAGGAGCTCTAGTTACTGCTTCGTTCATTTATACGGTAATTACTGGTCTGATCCTCCTACTGCTTTACGAACCGGCAAACGCGTATGGATCAACTATGAACATAATAAATAGTGTGCCTTATGGGCCAGTATTACTGTTTAGTCACTTGTACGGAGCTTATATAATGATTATTCTTGTCTACATTCACATGTTTAGAAACTTCTTTAAAGGGGCATACAAAAAACCAAGGGAACTGCAATGGGTTACAGGAGTCTTACTCCTAGCCTTAACGTTAGGCGCTTCCTTCTTTGGATATAGTTTAGTTGGAGACGTTTTAGGAATAGACGCTGTAAGTATAGGTACTTCTCTGCTAATTGGTTCGGGTTTTCCAGGTGCAACGACGATCGTTGGATGGTTATTCGGTCCAGGGACTGACGCTGTAGAGTCGTCTAATCCTTTGGTGAGAAGCGAGTTCTTCGATAGAATCCTCGGGTGGCACATAATAATGGTAGCGCTGATAGGGGCAGTATTTGCTTTCCACTTTTTGTTATCTGAAAGATACGGTATGACACCTTCAAAGAAAGAAAAGCCGGAAGTCCCAGCATTTTATACAAAAGAGGAACAACAAAAGTTTAATCAATGGTGGCCTAGGAACTTCATATACATGCTTTCATTAGTTTTAATGACTTGGGGTGTTATATTGATTGTTCCTAACATTTTAGCAAATTTAAACGGGGCAGTAATTGATGGAAGTAAGATCTCATTACCTCTTGTAGTTAACCCATTCCCAGCAGCTCAAGCGTTTTCAAGCGCAGCGATACATACTGAACCTTATCCTCCTTGGTTCTTCCTTTTCCTGTATAAGTTCGTCGACTTCCTTTTGCCTAATGGTATCCCATTATTACCTTCTATGGTAATCTCTGTATTAATTGTTGGATTAGTAGTCTTGATGTTAATACCGTTCTTCGAAAACAGTAAGCTCATGTATATAAGCAGTAGGAAGTTCTGGACTTGGGTGATGTCAGTACTAATATACTCGCTAATTGCCTTATCTTTCTGGGGATACCTTGATCCTGGAGTTCCTGTTCCCAGCAGTGAGCAATTTGAGGTCTTAGGAATACCAGCGATTATCCTGGCTGCTGTAATTTACATTATTGGAAAAATGAAAAAACCTAAGAAAGCAGAGGTCGCTTCACCTCAAACTCCTAAGATAGGGCCAACAACAGTACTGGGGACAGCAGTAACTAGCCTATTGTTCGCCGGAAGCTTTGGCGACTTCCTTATAAAGCCTTCAATGATTGGTCTAATGATCTTACCTATTTTAGCAATATTAGTCTACCATTTTGTCAGCAAAGTTGTGAGATATATGAACTATAGGGGAAGTAACGCGTTTACTAGCTCTTCAGCATCAGGAATACCTTTCACTAAGAAGATGGCCTTCTTTGCAATACCCATTATCCTAGTTGTTTCGATAATTTTGATGGTCCTTATGTATAGAATACCAAGCGTAGGAATAGAGAGCACTTACGCTGGTATTGACTTAGGAACAATTCTAGTCCTCTGGGGGTATGCAATAAATCTCTACCACTACATCTATTACGTAAAGGATTAACTTTTTTATTTGGTGAATTAAAAAATGAAAATTCAAAAAAATGAGGTTTCAATTAAACAGTTAATTGCTTCCATCGCGTTGATATTAGCCTTTGTTAATCCTTACGTTGAGGGAATAGAGTTTAAAGAACAATGGGTATTCATGGTATCTCACTACCTTCTATTTATAGGAGGTTTCCTGCTAGTTTATAAGGTCTTTAGAGGTAATCCCTTACTTTTAATTCCATCTGCTATTCTAGTCGTATTTTGGCACACGCCCTACTATTTTGCCTTAGCTGGTTCTTTTTTGAGTTTCAGATTAATTAACGACATATCGATGATAGTAGCTGGGTTACTTGCAGGAATAGGCAGTTCTAGCTTAAAGCTGTTTTCCTGGCTTTCCTTGTTTGTTCTATGGATGACTGCAGATACTGCTTACTCAATATTTTTCTTGCTTCAAGTTCCTCAATACTCTAATGTGTCCTATCCGTTTTCTCCATACTCTCCACAACAGGAGATTCAAACTGCAGTAGCTATGTGGTTCGTCATGTCAGGCGTTATAATTTATGTGATTGGAAAATTCTTAAAAAAATTAATTTTTTAAATTACTTAGAGAAACTTGTATTTACGCAATATATTAACTACGTTAACTGTTCGATTTTCTATCGTAGAGTAGGGCATTAAGATAATATTATTCTTAAAATGACTCTGCAAAGAGATCATATTACTATCTAAAATGCATTTTACTGTAGATCATTACCCATTTAATTTGAGATTCCTCCTTGAACTTCTATTAAGTTAATAGAGTTAAGCAACAACGAATACCACTTGCACTTAATATAACTCGGTTATAAAAGTAAATAAAAATAAATTTTTGTATAAAAAAAGATGTTTAAATGACTAAATGATATCCGTTTCAAACCGTATATACACTAGAAAAAATTTAATAATCAAAGCTAGAAGCTAGAAGGTAAAAATTTTAATTAGTTAAGAAGAGTAAATCTTTTAACGCAAGAGAGATCAATTAATATCATTTAGCCCTTTAATATTTACCATTTTCCTGCAAACGTATTATGGGAAAATTTTATATAGACTGTATTCAAAAACAAGATGAAGATAATATGAAGAGTAAAAAAATTATAATAGCGCTTGTATTTTTAGCCGCATTGATACCAGTGGTAACAGCAGATGTAATCTACTACTACTCTGGTTCGATAAGTGTGTCGACCGTTTCTTCACCTTTAACTTTAGCTGTTGGTCCAAATGGAATTGCTAAAGGATATATAACTACAACTGTACCAAAAGACGGTTCATCCTTCACAACTACAATAGACATAACAAATTCTAGTTATGCATATTTTTATCAATTCTTAGAAATTACTGTTATTAGCCCTACTGTTAGTATATTTGCTAGCAATATAAGTTACTCATATACTTCTCCAAATCCCATCGACAACGCTTATCTAGTAATTTATAGTTCGTCTGGGGCATACGAAACTACGATTCAACTAGTAAATACTGGTAAAGCATCTACAGGTACTACAACTCCAGTTGCTTTACCGGCTGGAAACTATTATGTTTCTTTATTAGTTCAGCCAAATACTCCTTTACCCCCACCATCTTCAACTTCAATAGCTACTATTTCTGTTGATCTAGGTACTAACGTAGTATCTCCCACAACACCTGTACCACTCCCACCGACATCAGAGATTTTACCTCCTATACCACCACTATAATCAGTCAATTTTAAATCTCTTTTTTCTAAGGTGAAATTAATGCGATATGAAGTTTTGATCTCATCCTTTTTTGGATTCTCCCTACTTGTCACGTGGATATTTTACCCCGTAATCTTCAATTACTCAACAATATATTCCCAGTACCTCACTTTCTTAGGACTTAAAGTAACTTTTATGGGATCCACAACCTTTATTTTCCTACCATTAACCTTGGCAACTGGAATTTTTGCTTTATTTTCCTCAATCATTCCTCTTATCTGGAGGAAGAGCAGATATTCGCTTTATCTAAGCGGAATATCTTCAATCTTAACCCTAGCTATGTTAATCTCCTCATATATTTACGTCTTAAGGTACTTTCACTACTCCGGTTATTCAGTAGTACCAACGTTTAATGGATATTTTTACATGAGAACTCCAATAACCCCTGGCTTTGGACTCCCATTTTTCCTTTTGTTTCCATTTCTAATTTTCTCTGTCCTTAACTCAGCAACAAGAGCTAGATGGTTACCGTATCAGAGACTTACCTTGCTAGAGAAAGTATACAAAGACATAATGGAGGGAAACTTATACAAGGGCTTAACCAATCTATTCAATGAGTTAGGGGTTTCTTACGCTACAACAAAAGAATCAATAGATACAGGTGAATTTAAGATACCTCTTTCAGAAAGAAGCGAAGGTTCATTTTTTCCAGAAAAACCTCTAATTTACTTCTATGAAGGAAAATCCTTCATTTATGACGGAGAAGAATTCAAGGAACTACCAATAGATGAGGGGATAAAGCGCATACTATCCATGGCAAAACTAGATATGAGAAGAGAGGAAAAAGAATATGAGTGAATACAATGAAATTTGAAGAAAAAGTCTTCATCGCGATCGTTTTAGTAATGCTCCTATCTTCTATGGTCTTGGTATTTTATACAAAAAACATAATAAAGGTAGAAAGAGGAGTTCTTTCTCCTCCAACTGCTAAAGTTTTAGATGTAAAGTTAACGCAAGGAAAGATTATAATTACGATCTTGATAAACGATACAATATATCCAATAAACGTTACAGGAGGGTATGTTCAGATCTATCAGACAAACCAGACCGCTAAAATTCCTCCTTTTTCCCTCTCGGGAAGTAAGAAAATAAACGTGACAATTCCTTTCAGCTATGAGGATTCTACTCTATCCTCACTAATCCTTAGAGGATTAGTTCAAGGGATTATGAATGGGAGCCTTGTTTACATAACTTTTTCATCTACGGAACCAATCCACGTGGTTTACAGTATAGACGTGAAAAATGTTACCTATAGCAGGGGTATATCTAATCTAACCTTGTATACGTTTTTCCCAGTTAACTATACTGTTATCTCAGTTCAGTTCTATTCTATAGCAAATGATAATCTTTCCGTTTTTATAGCTAGGACCAACCAAATTACTCCTGTAAACCTGAGTTTTCCTGCTGGAGAAAATACGTTTAGCTTAAAGCTGAATTACTCAGAAGTATTTTACAATAGCTTGATGAATGGCAATCTTTACACGTTTTCTGGAAAAGTGACAGTCCTTCTACATTACCCTGGTTATAATGAAAGTAAAACCTTCTATGTTACACATGAATTTCTTTATATTAATGGAAGTTAAATGGTGGATAACCAAGGTTTGGATGAATAATATACTCATACTGCAAATATGCATTTTAGTATTGCCTTATATATTAGGACTGGTTATTGTTTATTTAATGATATTCTATAATTATTCAAAATAAAAGTGAAATTATGTTAGCTCACGACTCTACCCTACAGTTAATTTAAAAGAACTCCAGAGATTTCCTCATAGTTAGGGAGACAATCAGAAAGTGAAGAAAAGCTGAAAGAGAAGATGGTTTACCTATTTTGATCTATTTAGCAAGCGATTTTTATCTAGTAAAGTGAATATGATATATGCGGTATCTTTTACTAGGACTTGGATTCATTTCTATGCATGTTGCAGACTTCTTAACTCCAGAAAACGAAGTGGTAATAACTTATAGAAACCTCAATCCGGTAAAGGAACGTTATCTAAAGATTCTTGACGGAAGAGTTACGCCCGTAAAGCTAGACCCTTTAGACAACTTTGACGTCCTTAAGAAGTACGTATCTTGGAGTGACGTTGTGGTAAACACAGTGGGAGAAATCTCTGGAGATCAAAATGCCTTGAGAAGGGCAAACGTTGATGTACCTTCAGCAGTAACTAAAGCAATATCAGAGACTGGAAACAGGATGTTGATCCACCTTAGCGGTTTACCCGGTTTAGTGGGTGAAGGAATAAGACCAGAGCATCCCCACCTATTTGGAGTTACTCCCAAGACTGAATTTGAGAAAACAAAAGTAGAAGGTGAAAAAGTTGTTTACAAAGCATCAACGGATATTGGATTTCCATCAGCAATAATTAGACCAACACTAGTCTATGGAAAATACTCAGCTCACGTACAATATGTCAGCATATATAACTTAGCTCGGAGAGGTCTTGTACCAAAACTAGGTATTAGCTTTAACGCGATTAGTGCCCAAGACTTATCGAGAATGGTAGAAATTCTAAGCGAAATGAGACCTCAAGGAATGTACTTTTATGCAACAGAGTGTAGCAAAGTGTCTATAACTAAGTTTTTTGAAATAATGGCAAAAGCACTAGGTAAGAGATCGATAAAGTTACCCGTTCCTACATTCTTAGCTAAGGCCTTTCTACCTTCATACGTTAAACCCCTCCTAAAGTACACAAGGAGTTCGTTTGACTGTACAAACTCAGTCCAATTGGTTAAAAATCTAGAATTTAGAGAAAACGAAGTCATAGAAAACGCGTTATTCCTTGACGAGTTGAGAAGATCCAACTTGCTAATACCTACTTAAACAGTCTTTATCAGTTTAGAGGTTATTTTATACAACTAACTTTTAAAACTTTTAAACATTTTTTTTACTCATGGAAATCTCTGTAGATACAAAAAGAAAATCCCTTGAGTTTTGCTTTCAAGGATCTGATATGCACATATTTATTGAAGGAGACGAGATAAGGATAGCTGAGGCTATAACGTATGAAGTAGCTATTGGAGAACAATTCGCAAAATTACAACTAGCAATTAAAGGAGGTAAAGTATACTTAGTTACACCTTTCGGTAGAAACGAAGTTTCGAATCCTGAAAACTTAATCCAAGGAGTAAAACAGATACTAGATGGAATAAAGGAATCGCATAAAGAACTTTACGAAGAGATGAATAAGATATTAGGCTAACCAATACATTCCTTTATTTTCTCAACAACTGCTTCAATTTCTCTTAAGTTAGGAGCTGGAACAAAGACCCCCCAACTTTCATCGTTTACTGAAGGGGCAGAAAGTACTGCTGTAATAAGATCTCTACACACCTTATCCATTGATTTCAGATCTTTACCTTCCATTTTTTCCTGGACGTAAGTCTTAATTAAGTTCATAGCCGTTAACGGTTTTCCTGCTTTTGCAAGCCTAATGGCGTCTTCCATATAATTCGCTTGAAATCGAGGTAAATATTTGTATCTATGTTTGACGCCAGCAAGGAATATTTATTCAAGTTAGATAATTTTAAAATGCTTTTAAATGGGTAACTATAAGTTTTTGGACTGTTAGACACTCCTTAAAAAGATAGATGCTTTGACTTTTCGATCACCTTATTGCTATACGTCAATCCCTTACCTTTGTAAAGGTATGGCGAAACTCCACAGGATTTAAAGGTCCTTACAACTCAGCTGAAGATAAAGGTCATATATTAAACATGATCAAGATATATAGGAAGTTATATCCTACCTGGTGAAGTGGATTCCGATAGCTCTCCTAAAGAGATATAATAAATAGATTTTTAATTAGTGTTAAAATTCAAGAGAAATCATTATTTGGATTATAAGATATATGTGCTTTTCTGCTTTAAACATCACTTTCTCTATTTCTTTTTGAAAATCTTTAATCTTGTGAGACAAAGCTCTAAGTCCTATCTGGTTAATTTATTATTTGCCGTTGTCAGTAGTTTCGCTTAAATTGTGACATTTTTATGCATTTCACGTTTTTTCACTTCCAACCAAAATATTTAATATATTCTAAAAACAATATTATTCTGTCCCACATGTGGGTATGTATACCCGAAGGAGGGACTATGAAAGAGTAAAGGATGAGGAGGAACTAAGCATGTGCGGGTTTCCACACACCTAAGGTCTTTGACAAGATCTTCAGGACTGTGGGTAGGGTTATCCCGCTAATGGGGCGCGATGATGAGCTTCAGCTCAGAACGTGGTGAAGCCCAAGGGTTTTATGGACATGGTGAAAAATGTACGTAAAACCCAAACCCCCATCAAGATATATTCCCCTTAGACTGTTTGTGACTTTGCTTAAATCCTATTTTGGAAGAGTTTTATTTTACTCAAAAACAAGATAAACGACATGGAAAAAGCACTATCTGCTAAGATCAAACTTCTAGCTGGATCTATAGCCCTGCTTATCGCATTTACAATATTTATTATTTACCTCCCCACCATTACTTCCCTCTTACATTCCAGTTCCTCACAAACCAAAGTAATTGATTCACAGGCAGTAGATAAAGTTATAGGAGGTAATTGGATTGAGAACATATCCTCCTCTGGAAATGCAGTTATTAATGGTACGGAAGCTAAGGTAACTTTCTCTAATGGCACATCAACCGAGATATCTACTTCACAGATCCAAACAGGTAAAATATCACAATACCTTCAATTTATAGACAATGGACTAAATAGTATATCGTTTTATAGTTTTTATCAAAATAATAGTAGTATATTGCAGATAACTATATTGAATTACTCCTCTAAGTCTCAAGCAGAAAGCGTGTTTGAACTAGCACTTGGAGCGGTAGAGGAGTTACAGTCAAGTAATCTATCAATCTCTAATTTTAGCTCTTCAAATCTAAGTATACACGTCTTCAATATAACAAACTATAAGGCCTTTGTAGTAGAAGGTAAGGGGTTTTCCATTGCCATCGGGGAAAATGGAAATCAAATAGCTACGGTCTTTTTGAAACCAGAAAATAGGACTGCTGTAGAAAGCCTAATAAAATACCTTATTAAAGTATAGGTCTTTTTGCACTATGTTTCCCGTTATGCCCCTTAAATCTTTCCTCGTCCCAAACATATCCTCTCTCGTGATAACCATAATTTTCCCAATAGCCATCAACGTAATTTTGAACCAACTCTATTTCTGTTAGCCACTTTGCGCTCTTCCATCCATAAAGGTGGGGCATAAATGGCCTTGCAGGAAATCCTTGCTCTCTACTTAGCGGTTTTCCGTTAACTAATAAGGCTATTATCGAATCATCAGAAATTACGTCCTCTAAAGGGACAATCGAGGAATATCCATCAAGCGAGTAAAATATGACCCACTTTGCACTATCCTTGACTTTTGCCATGTCCAATAAATCCTTTATTTTTATTCCATCCCATTCTACATCCTTTACGCTCCAGCCAGTAACGCAATGAAAATCCTTTTTGTAATGCACGTTAATCATTTTAAGTAATTCGTCATAGTTAAATTCCAACTCCCTTTCCACTAATCCGGAGACTTTTAGCCTATAACTGTTTAACTCAACCTTGGGGACTCCGAGAGCAGCGTAATGTATAAACTTCTTTATGTATCTCTGTCCAGGAGGTAATACATTATCTTGTTTTGTTTCCATAAGTAGTATTCTCGTTAACAGCATTTAAGAGTATATTAGAAATATTCTTTCACTTACTTTAGTACGTTAATAGAAGTTTCTGTTTACCTTGAGTTGTAGGTGAACTACTTTGACCTTTGGATCTACTTAAAGCCGTTGAAAGCAGTTTCACTTAAATAGTCACTTTGGTATTTGTGGAATTTCAGCACGAACGTCCTTAGAGGGTTTTCTAGCTAACATTTTCTTGCCTAGCGCAAATAGTGAAACTACAACGTAAGTGTCCACAAATGGAGCGAAGTCCGTGTAGTAGAAGCTGAACATTGTGTGATTTCCTAAAAAGTAGACTGCTAGAAAACCTAACCACTCTGTCCATCCAAACATCGTAAGCATAATCATCTTTTTTTCCCTTAATATAAAGGCTATTGGAGTGGAAAAGAGCCATAGAAACATTACAAGGGGGTTTATATTAGCGTAAAATCCGTGACCCATATAAAATGGGTGTATGTCTAAGAACCATCCCCATGGAGTTGATATCTGACTCACTGCGGAAAGAGCTATATGACCATTAGTTATGTCCCAAGCTACCATGTGATAATACTTGATTTTTATCCATTGAATTAGCCCTCCAGTATAGGCTATAATGGGAGAGGATACAGCTAAATAAGCAAACGCTGGAATGACTATTCCATAAATTGTCCTTCTTAGAGGGCTTTTCATAACTTCTCCAACATAATATAGAAATGGAAAGATCAACACTAATGCAGGTTCTTTAGAGGCTGCTGCTAAACCCAAGAATATTGATGCTAATAGAATTTTATCCTTCATAAGAAAATAAAATGAGAGGAAAGCGAAGAACGATACGTATATGTCAAGCATTGCAATACCGTGAAGTAACCACAGATTCGGGTCCATAGCTATCATAAACGCTGCCATTAGACCCCCTAACTTTCCTATCTTTCCTCCCCCTAACAATGAACTTCCTAGGAAGAAGGCAACTATAAGCATTAGGTCTCCTAAAATCCAGCTAGGTAATCTCCACGCTATTGGATAATACCCAAGGATGGCTATAAATATATCCATTATAAACTTCGCAAGAGGAGGATGGGAGTAGTTCATATAAGTTGCAATTCCGGACTCATTAGAATAAGGAAAATACATCGGTGGAGTTACGTGGAAAATAAACTTAAGGTAATTATAAGCTGCAGTAGGGTACCACACTTCGTCCCCTATATATGCTTTAACAGGCGCAAAAGTTTTCACAGTTAGGTATGTATACACCCCAACCATTATTGCCAAAGCTACGTAAAACAGCCTATTTACTAGCTTATCCCTTTTTCTATCCTCCATAAAATTAAAGAGAATTAATAGGTAATAAATTTCCTCAAAACATTTTACATAATTATCTTGAATTTTATTTAATATTCAATATAATCATTTGCCTTGAAATGGTTAAACTGCCAAGAAAGCTACTAAAGAACTAGAAATTAAACTATCTGCCTTTCATTATCATTTGACTTATAGGAATTGTCATAGCTTAAGCATATACAAACTCCTCCAATTCTCTTACAATCAAGTTCCGTTCTAGTAGCAGACTCCATGATTATATAGTTTACAGGATCCCTTATAACTTATATATCTGATAAACTCTTTTTCTCCGTAAAAGTATATATAAAAAAGTATAAGTAGATGTAATACCGCTTATCTATTTCAATAATTCTTTTTTATAATGAAATATATTCTCTTTCCTTCCCACGATTTAGCTTTCTCTGGAAAATCTTCCCTATAGTGGTTTCCTCTACTCTCCTCCCTCATCAATGCAGACCTTGCCATAAGAGCTGAAACTAACATAGCGTTAGACTCCTCAGATGGACATGAAGGTATTGCTGAGTAGATGTTTGATGCTAGCTTTAACTTTTCTCCATTCCTTATCACTCCTAAATAACTCCAGTTTATTTCCCTTATTCTATCTACACTAATAGTTTTTCCGCCATTGCTAAGATTAACCCTTTCTATTATACCGTCTTCTGGATCTCCAAGTCCTTCCCATTTATCCACGTAATTTGAAATATTGTAGCCAAATACTAAACCCTCGATAAGAGAGTTACTAGCGAGCCTGTTGGCTCCGTGAAGTCCAGTATCGCTCACCTCTCCTACAGCGTAAAGCCCTACTACGTTTGTCTCTCCCCTAATGTTAACTCTGATTCCACCGTCAACGAAGTGGGCTCCAGGAAATACTTTTATTTTGTCCTTAGGAGTAAGTCCATGTCTTTTCAGGTAGGCGTTTACAACGGGGAACTTCTGTTCGAAGCACTCAATTCCTGAGAGATCCATAAATACCTCATTTCCCTTTTCGTACTCTATGTATATTGCTCTAGATAGGACGTCCCTAGGAGCTAGTTCTCCCCTGCTGTCATAGTTAAGGGTAAATCTTTCACCTTTACTATTAACGAGGACTGCTCCTTCACCTCGGAGGGTTTCTGTCATGAGGAATACCTCTCCATCTAGCGCTGTTACTGTAGGGTGAAATTGAACAAATTCCATGTCAGATAGGTAAGCCCCTGATCTAAACGCAACGGCCATACCGTCTCCGGTATTTGTTGGTTGATTAGACGTGAACTTAAAGAGAAATCCATATCCTCCAGTAGCTAGTATAACCTTATCCTCCTCAACTTCACCAGATCTTAAAACTAAACTCTTAACCTTCCCATCCTTAACCTTAAGGCTTAGCAAAGTATCTTCAATTATTGGTATTCCCATCTCTTTAGCCTTCTTAAGGAGGAAGAAATATAATTCCCTACCTGTCTCATCAGTCTTATGCATTACCCTCCTTTTAGAGTGGCCTCCTTCAAGCCTTAGACCCTTATCAAATTCAAAGCCTAATTTTATTAAATTCTCTACCGCTTCCTTGGCCTTTGATGTAACGTATTCTACAGTTTTTACATCGCACATTCCATCTCCTGTCTTCAACGTGTCCTCAGCGTGGATAATAGGGGAATCATCTCTTGATATTGCGACAGCCATCCCTCCCTTAGCTATAGGCGTGGAACCTCCGTCAACGTCTTTACTTATTACCTTTACGTTATATCCTTCCTTTTTAAGGAAAACTGCTGAGGATAGGCCTGCAATACCTGATCCTACTACTATCATCATACGTCACTCTTGTAACGCTTTTATAGTTCTTTCGAAAGCTTCCTTAGCCTTATCTGCAACGTCGCGCGGAACCTTTACTTCAAATACCTCCTCTTCCAATGATCTCTTAACCTTATCCAAAGTAATCATCGCCATATAAGGACATCTAGCACAAGCGCACCTCTCCATTGTAACAAATGGGTGAAACGTCTTTCCTGGAACTTGAATTTGAAGAGCGTTGATCATCCCTAATTCAGTAGCTACTATAAATTCGTTAGAACTGATCTTCCTAGAGAACTCAATCATCTGGTTTGTCGATCCGACGAAGTCGGCTGACTCAATTATCTCTTGTGGAGCTTCAGGGTGAGCTAAAAGTAAGGCATTTGGATGTTCCTTTCTCACTATTTCAACCATCTTCCTAGTATAATTTGCGTGAACTATACACCTCCCATTCGGCGGTACTTTTATCAGTTTTTTGCCGGTTTTTTTCTCGACGTAATTTGCTAAGTTTGCGTCAGGACCGAAGAGTATTACGTCAGAGTCTATCTTGTTCACAATCTTTACTGCAGTGGAAGACGTTACTATGTAGTCAGCCAACGCTTTAACGTATATGCTCGTGTTAATGTATAGGACTACAGGGGCTCTTGGGTATTCCTCTTTAAATTTCTTTAATGTCTTTACATCTAAGGCGTCTGACAGAGAACAACCTGCTTCAGGATCTGGAGTTAGGACTTTCTTGTCTGGATTAAGGGCAGAGGCTTGCTCAGCCATAAAGTGAACCCCTGCAAACACGATAATATCCGCGTTTGTCCTCATAGCTTTTACAGCCAAATCGTAAGAGTCACCAGTAAAGTCTGAGACTAGTTGGACGCCGTATTCCATGTAATTATGCCCTAGGATTATTGCGTTTTTCTCTTTCTTAAGTCTCTTTACCTCCTTGATTAACTCTTCAATTCCAGACATTCCGAACACATGTTCTGTACTTTAAAAGATAATAAACTTTTTTATCAAAATCTTCTACATATGCTGAATATACCGTTCTCCATAATTAACCGAGTTAAAATAATCTTAAATATTTAATATAGTAAAATTTTTTTAACTTTAACGCTTTAGATAATGGCATGTCTCAAGATATTGTTCAAATATCAAAGCTACCTGAGAAGGAAAGAGAAAACGCAATGGAAAAACTTTTCGAAGGTTTAATGAAAATGAATGACGATAAAGCTAAGCTTGACGCTCTCAAGTCACTTATTAAGGAAATGGTAGAGAAAGCTACTGATGATGAGTATATAAACCTTTGCTTAACAAACTTAAAGATCGCTTCTAAGTTACCAGATGAACAGCTTAAGCCATTTATACAGTTAAGATTGAGGGCTTCACAAGAACTTCCAGCAAATCTATCAAAAAGAGATAATGATATGATGCAAAAAGCATTAAAAATGTTGGATCCCAAAACAGCTGAAAAAATTTCTAGAAATATGAGATAATCTTTTTTCTTTTTAGAAAAAATGAATAAAATTAGTATTTTCTGGGAGATTTTCACGTGTAGGTAAACAGTTTTGGCCTCTTTATATTTCCTTACTTTTTGAGGATACCTGGTAAAATTGACCCTTTATTTTCATATAACCTTTTTAGAGAAGACAATTAGACTTTCAGTTCACTGTTAATCCTAATAAGGAGAATTAATCTATATATACCTTGTACACAAGTTTAGTGGACTTGAATCATCCATCACTATGAATCCCTTTGTGGAACTATCTCATCAACAATCTAATAGGATTGTATTGAAGTTAACAAGTTTAACTCTCAGTTCCTGAGGTACACCGTAACTTTATCAAATCCGCTAAGAGTTCTCTTTTGGATAAAAGGAGATCATGAGTTTTTAAAGTGATCTTAGTTCCACTCCTACAGTTTAGACTATAATTAGAGATTGACCAATTGATCGGTTACAACTGAAAGCCTCGCTCTTTAGAGCGGGGATGTGGTTAAGAAAAAGTTTATAAAAAGATAGAGAGTAACTCCTAATGATGGCTGGTATGGTAGGTAAACTTAAGAAGAATAAGAAGGGCTCAGACCCTATGCCTGCCATACCAGTCCCCAAACGCACCATAACTGTAGAACTTATACCAACAAAAGAACAGGAGGAGTTAAAAGACCTAGGCGACCTATGTTCAAAACTATGGAATCAAGTAAACTATGAAAGGAAAAGACAGTTCTTTAACGGTGAACATGGTGTTGATATCAAGGGTACCTATAACAAGTGGTATAATGAGTACAAGGACATGATAGGTACAATAACAGCACAACAAGTTTTAAACAAGAACAATGAGGCATGGAGGTCATTCTTTTCCTTGTTAAGGGCAAAGAAAAAATTACTACTACCATTCACCAAGAAGGTCAACCCACCTGGTTATTGGAAAGATAGGAAGGAGAGGAAGTTGATAATAGTGCTAAGGAAAGACCAATATAAGATAGATGAAGAGAAACAGGAGATTGAACTACGCCATTTAGGGAAATTCAAGGACTTGGCAATAAGATACAATGGGGAAATATACTATAGAGGGGAACATGGGAGGTTAGAAATAATATATAACCCCGTTTTGCATAAGTGGTATGCCCACATTACTTTAAAGGCAAGTGAGAAACTTAATAGAAAGACAGGTAAGTGGATAAAGGTACCACTAACACCTAAAGGTAATTTAGTAGGTGGGATAGATATAGGGATAAACAATCTCTTTGCTGTCTATGTATCAGACGGTACACAGATGTTAATCAAGACTAGAGTGTTGAAGTCTATCTCGTACTACTTCATGAAATTGATAAGTATGAAACAGAAGTTGAAGAACGTTGCTGAAGAGTATGGTATAACTGTTGAGTTTGTTAACGAGTCGTATACCTCGACCACTTGTCCCATTCACGGTAAGGGTTGTGGTGAAAGAGTATACAGAGGACTGTTTAAGTGTACAACGTCTAACAAAGTATATAACGCTGATTTGGTTGGTGCGTTTAACATGTCCATAATCCCGAGTCCTAATGATGGTGGTGTTGAGGGAACCACCACCAGAGGGATAGGGATAAGTTGGGGTAAGACCACCCCACTGGTCTATATGTGGACGAGAGGATCGGGGCTAGTAGCTAGCTATGATTCTATGAGGGTGAAACGTATGGATCAAAACCTATGAACCGCTCTGAGGGGAACCCTTCAGGGCGGGGAGGAAGTCAGATTCCTGGATAAGGTACATAATCTAGATGAGGTTTTTTATCCTAAATGGATAAAAACGAGATAACCTTGTATAAGCTATGGACTGGAAAGATCACCTTGCTAAGTTAACCCCTCTTAAAGAAGGTTTAAAAGGCAAAGTTTCAACAGAAGTTAACGTAACTCCAAGTTCTTTCGAAGAAGTAGAGGAGATAATAAGGCTAGCTAACGCTTTGAATCTAAAGATCTATCCATTTGTGGGGAATTCAAGGCATTTCGGTCCATCAATTTCAGCTAATGTGGGAGTGGACTTCTCTTCTCTAAATAAGATTGTTGAACTGTCTGAGGAGGATTTGTACGTTACTGCTCAGCCTGGAGTAAGCATGATCGAACTTTTTTCGTACGTTAAAAAAAGAGGCTTTCTACTTCCTTCATTTTATGACGGATCTTTAGGAGGAATGCTAGGTACCAATCTTCCAGGGCCATTCTCCACTTTTTTCGGTTACCCTAGGGACTCAATTCTTATGGGAATAATAGTAACTGGAGATGGAAAAAGGATTAAGGCAGGAGGTAAAACCTTAAAGTTCTCCTCTGGTTACAAGATTCATAAGCTTCTTACTGGTTCCTTGGGCTGGTATGGAACTTTTCTGGAGGCGACTTTCAAGATATATCCTTACCCAGATGAGATGGTAGAGGTAAGCGTTTCACCAAATGACGCTCAGCAACTTTTACGTAGCGAACTTAGACCTATAGGGATAATTTCCTTCAAGGATAGGGCAAAGGTAATATTTGAGGGTTCTTCAAGTTATGTAAGAGAGTTGGAGAAACGTTTTACCTCTATTTCAGAGTGGAGACCTGAAAGCTTTAGATATCCTAATAAAAAATTTATAACTTCAATAAGCGTAACCAGAGGAGAGGAATTACGCTACCTTTATGATTATCCCTTTGAGGGAGAAGCGTTTCTAGGTACTGGCTACGTTAGATTCTTTTCAGATGATAAAATGCAAATCAACGGTATAAGCGAAAAGGGGGATATACCGATTAAGGTAAGTAAGTCTTCTCTTCTAGTGAAGAATGCTTTAGATCCTAAATGGGTTATGCATACTGTAGAGGTAAATCCAACATCTTATGTGTAGATAGACGTGAGGACAGGCTAAGTTCATTTCTGAGGAATTTGTAACTGAAAGCCTAGCTCTTTAGGACGAGAGATGGTTAGCGCTTCAATGTCACTCCCTCACTTAGACTATAAAAACAATTATTTCTAACCTTGATCTAGGACGAAAGATGAACGTAAAGTAAATCCTTAAAATGAGGCATATTACCGTTTACAACTGAAAGCCTCGCCTTTTAAGGCGGGGATGTTATCAAAAAAAGTTTATAAAAGGTAGAGAGTAACTCCTAATGAGGACGGTACGGTGGGTAAACCTAAGAAGAGTAAGAAGGGATCAGTCCCTATGCCTACCGTATCAGTCCTAAGACGCACCATAACTGTAGATCTAATTCAAACAAAAGAACAAGAGGAGGAATTAAAAGAACTAGGAAACTTGTGTTCAAAACTATGGAACCAAGTAAACTACGAGAGAAGAAGACAGTTCTTTAACGGTGAACACGGTGTTGATATCAAGGGTACCTATAACAAGTGGTATAATGAGTATAAGAACATGATAGGTACAATAACAGCACAACAAGTTTTAAACAAGAACAATGAGGCATGGAGTTCATTCTTCTCCTTGTTAAGGGTAAAGAAAGAGGAAAAACTACTACTACCATTCATCAAGAAGGTCAACCCACCTGGTTACTGGAAAGACAGGAAGGAGAGGAAGTTGATAATAGTGCTAAGGAAAGACCAATACAAGATAGATGAAGAGAAACAAGAGATAGAACCTCATCATTTGGGACAATTCAAGGACTTGGCAATAAGATACAATGGGGAAATTTACTATAGAGGGGAACAAGGGAGGTTAGAAATAATATATAATGACGTATTAGGAAAGTGGTATGCACACATTACCTTAAAGGCAAGTGAAAGACTTGACAGAAAGAATGATGAATGGGTGAAAGCACCACTAACGTCAAAAGGTAATTTAGTAGGTGGGATAGATATAGGGATAAACAACCTCTTTGCTGTCTATGTATCAGACGGTACACAAGTGTTAATCAAGACTAGGGTGTTGAAGTCTATCTCGTACTACTACAGAAAATTGATAAGTATGAAACAGAAGTTATTATCCTTGTATAAACAACCGTTCTCAAATAAGATAAGGAGGTTGTATATTAAGTGGAAGAGGAAGTTAAACGCTATAATAGACGCTACCGTAAGGAAAGTTGTTGAATTCTTATACAACAAAGGTGTCTCACTAATCAAGGTTGGTTATCCAAAGAACATAAGTCAGAAAAAGGGCAACTTCCTAGTTGCTAACGTCTGGTCTTACAAACAAGTTATGGACAAGTTGAGGGATGTTGCTGAAGAACACGGAATAACTGTTAAGTTTGTTAACGAGGCACACACTTCAACTACTTGTCCCATCCACGGTAATGGATGCGGGAAAAGAGTTTCAAGGGGTTTGTTTAAGTGTACAACATCTAACAAAGTATTTAACGCAGACCTAGTTGGTGCGTTTAATATATCCATAATCCCGAGTCCTAATGATGGTGGGATCACCAGAGGGATAGGGATAAGTTGGGGTAAGACCACCCCACTGGTCTATACGTGGACGAGAGGATCGGGGCTGGTAGTACCAGCTAGCTATGATTCTATGAGGGTGAAACGTATGGATCAAAACCTATGAACCGCTCTGA
>NZ_JFZT01000017.1 GCF_000632495.1 Candidatus Acidianus copahuensis
AGTTAAACGCTATAATAGACGCTACCGTAAGGAAAGTTGCTGAATTCTTATACAACAAAGGTGTTTCTCTAATCAAGGTTGGTTATCCAAAGAACATAAGTCAGAAAAGGGTAACTTTCTAGTTGTTAACGTCTGGTCTTACAAACAAGTTATGGAAAAGTTGAGGGATGTTGCCGAAGAACACGGAATAACTGTTAAGTTTGTTAACGAGGCATACACTTCAACCACTTGTCCCATCCACGGCAATGGATGCGGGAAAAGAGTTTCAAGGGGTTTGTTTAAGTGTACAACATCTAACAAAGTATTTAATGCAGACCTAGTTGGTGCGTTTAACATATCCATAATCCTGAGTCCTAATGATGGTGGGATCACCAGAGGGATAGGGATAAGCTGGGGCAAGACCACCCCACTGGTCTATACGTGGACGAGAGGATCGGGGCTGGTAGTACCAGCTAGCTATGATTCTATGAGGGTGAAACGTATGGATCAAAACCTATGAACCGCTCTGAGGGGAACCCTCGCTCTTTAGAGCGGGGAGGAGGTCAGAACAAATAACTCCCCGGTTTTACTGTACAAAAGCAAAGTTTCTCATATTACCATACTCCAATGAATAGAGACACACACTATTTTTCTTACGTTTCCTAATACTTTATCTAACCAAGTTAAATAAGGTTAACACATAAATTATACAAACTCATTATCTTGTTGCGTTAATAAATTTCGGATGAAACATTGCATTACTAGTGTCAGTGTGTAAGGCTAAGAAAATACTACTATTCATGGTATTATCGTTTTTCACACTTTTAACTAATGAACAATTTCTTTTAGCTAACCTATAAAATGAAGTATTCAATAGTGTGAAACAAAGAACATATACAGTAAAACCGGGGAGTTAAACCATCTCTCTAAATTAAAGCATAATGAACTTTCTACCTTTCGGTCACTGCGCTGTTCCATTCTTAAGGTTGGTTTCTAAATCGTCCTGACGTCCTCCCCGCTCTAAAGAGCGAGGCTTTCAGTTGTAATACGTACTATAGAGGAAACGAGGTATTACAATTGGCTATGTATGAAACAAGATTTAACTGAAGAAACGTATGAAACGCTGTGATTAGAGAGACACTTAAGGGCGGTAAAGGCGAGGTAATTAAGGATCCAAAGGTTTTCATTGATCCGATATCTGTATTTACTGAGATTCCATATAGGGAAGAAATAATTAGAGAGACGGCAATAGCGATACGTTATTTCGTGAAAAACGATGTCAGGTTTTCTAATCTTTTTCTAGGTCTTACAGGAACTGGAAAAACCTTTGTTGTTAAGTATATATTAAATGAGATTGAGGAAGTTAAGAAAGAAGATATTGATTACTCTAGAGTTAGACAAGCTTATATAAACTGTAGGGAAGTGGGGGGAACTCCCCAGGCTGTTTTATCTGTTCTTGCGGAAAAATTAACCAACGATATAGTCCCAAGACATGGCATAAATTTGGGTGAATATATAGAGAAGATTAAGGGAGTAATGAGAGAGGATAAAGCCTTAGTGTATTTAGATGAAGTTGACACATTGGTGAAACGACGTGAAGGTGATATAGTACTCTATCAACTTTTAAGGGCTGATACAAAGATATCACTTATTATGATTAGTAACGATATAAATGTAAGGGACTATATGGAGCCTAGGGTACTCTCGTCTTTAGGACCTTCTGTTATTTTTAAACCTTATGATGCAGAGCAACTAAAAGAGATCCTATCAATATATGCTGAATATGGTCTTTATAGAGGAACATATAATGATGAGATCCTATCATATATTGCAGCAATATCTGCAAAAGAACATGGTGATGCTAGAAAAGCTGTTAATTTATTGTTTAGGGCAGCGCAATTAGCATCAGGTGAAGGTTTAGTTAGGAAGGATCATGTGGATAGGGCAATAGTTGAGTATGAACAAGAAAGGTTAGTCGAAGCAATAAAATCGCTTCCATTTCACTACAAGCTTGCACTTAGGGCTGCTGTTGAAAGCGATGATGTTGTTACAGCTCATAAGATTTACGTAGATTTATGTAATAAAATGAAACAGAGACCCCTCTCCTATAGGAGGTTTTCTGATATTCTTTCTGAGCTCGACATGTTTGGCATAATTAAGATTAAGATACTTAATAAGGGGAGAGCTGGTGGAATAAGAAAATATATAGAGATCAATGAAAAAGCAAAGATTTTGAAGGCATTAGATGAAAATATACTTCAAGAAATGGGGTATGAATATGAGTAGAAACTCTTCACAAATACGGTGAGGGGTTATGTTGTGGGAGAAGGTAAAGGAAATAGAAGAAAAGGTTAACAATATACAAAGAGAAAGGGAATCTTTAGAGGAAGAATTAAAGAAGTTACCTGCAGGTCATGTAGATATTAAGAAAGTGGGACGAAATACCTACTACTATCTCAGGTATTGGGATGAAGGAAAATTAAAAAGTCGTTACCTTGGAAAGAATGCTGAGGAAATAAAGAAGCAAATCGATTACTCTATGGATCTTAGAAAGAGAATATCTTTATTAAGAGAAGAGGAAAAAAGGTTACAGAAGGTTCTTGAGAGAATAAAAAACGCGATATATTTATGACCTAACATGCTTACTTATGTCGTCTATCTTTTCTGCTAATTGGAGATCGAGATCTGTAACTCCACCTTCATCGTGCGTAGTTAGCTCTACTATAACTTTATTGTAGTATATACAAAGGTCAGGATGATGGTTCATTCCATTAGCTATAGGTCTAATCATCCAAACAAAGGTTACTGAGTCATCAAAATTTGTAAATTGAAATTCCTTCTTTATCTTGTTTTCCTCATACGTCCATCCTTGCAAATTACTTATTTCTTTTCTTATTTCTTGTTCAGAGAGCTTTGTCATAGATAGAAATGAGAAACGATCTTTTTTAAAAGTTATTATAGAGGTAGTAGATTTTATTATATAATCTACTTATTTATAATATTATATAGTATACAGTCTTAAATTACAATAAAATCAATTTGGAATATAAACCAATAAAGGAGAGAACTTTTAATAAATCTGTTCTTCATAATTGAACATTGTTTCTCTGTGCTAATTGATAATTATTTTCCATATAATTAACTCTCCAATATACTAGAGCTTATATTTTTAAAGTAAGTTTATATTCCAGAAATCATAGAAGTATATTGATATTTATGAGAAGAACTCTTAAGGCAGCTATATTGGGTGCGACTGGGCTAGTGGGAATAGAGTACGTTAGAATGTTAACTGAACACCCGTATATTAAGCCAGCATATTTGGCTGGGAAAGGTTCTGTGGGGAAGCCATACGGTGAAGTTGTAAGGTGGCAAACAGTTGGCCAAGTTCCGAAAGAAATAAGAGATATGGAAGTCAAGCCGACAGATCCGAAACTTATGGATGACGTTGACATAATATTCTCTCCGTTACCCCAAGGAGCCGCAGGTCCAGTAGAAGAACAGTTTGCAAAGCTTGGATTCCCTGTTATAAGTAATTCTCCAGACCATAGATTTGATCCAGACGTTCCACTGCTAATTCCAGAGGTTAACCCACATACTGCTAGCTTGATAGATGAGCAAAGGAAGAAAAGAGATTGGAAGGGATTTATAGTAACAACTCCATTATGTACAGCTCAAGGAGCTGCAATACCTTTGTCAGTTATATTCTCTAATTTTAAGATGACAGGGGCATATGTTACTACAATTCAATCTTTGTCAGGTGCTGGTTATCCTGGTATTCCTTCTCTTGATGTAGTAGATAATATACTTCCTTTAGGAGATGGATACGATAAGAAGACTATAAGAGAAGTAACTAGAATATTAAGTGAGGTCAAGAGGAACGTTGATGAACCAAAGCTGCAGGATGTCTCGTTAGATGCAACAACTCATAGAATAGCGACAGTTCACGGTCACTATGAGGTGGCTTATGTTACATTTAAGGAGGATACAGATGTAAACAAGATAAAAGAGGCAATGACTAACTTTAGAGGAGAACCTCAAGATCTTAAATTACCTACCGCTCCGGAAAAACCAATATTAATAACTGAGGAAGATAATAGACCCCAAGTTTATTTTGATAGATGGTCAGGAGATCCACCCGGTATGAGTATAGTTGTTGGTAGATTAAAACAGGTTAATCAAAAGGGCATTAGATTTGTTTCATTAATTCACAACACTATTAGAGGAGCAGCAGGTGGAGGAATACTAACAGCTGAACTCCTTACAGAAAAGGGCTATCTTGAAAAGTAAGCATAAAAATTTTTTATTTGTTCCTGTTTTATCTACTATTGATCTCAACCTTATCAGAAAGGTGAGGGATTTAAAGGTCTGAGTCATATGGATTATATTGGATTAGCGGAGAAGAGTGGAATAGAAAAACAAGTAGCTGTTTATGTATACAGAAGATTAAACGGCGGTTACTTTATGGGGATCTACTTTGCTAAGCCTCCAGTTTTATACACACTTAGAGATTGGCCGTTTCTCTATTTGAAAAGATTCAAATTATACCCAAAGCTTAGCGAATCAGAATACAATGAGGCATTTCAGCTTCTTTTAACTTTAGATGTGATATCGATTTTAGGATCCTCTGCGCACCTCTTAGGTAAACCTCTTCCAGTTGACGTAGTAAAAACCGAACTCGAATCTATTTACAGTAAAGTAAGGGAATTTAGTATTTCTAATTCCATCTATCCTTACCCAACAATGGGAGACTTTAAGTTAGACGTTGATTATTCTCCTTTTATTTATGATATAATTCAGAAAAGAGAAGAATCCAAAAACGCAGACGAGATTGAAGTGATAGAGGATATAGCCTACAATAGTAATCTAGTAGCAGAACTTAAGTCAAAAAATCCATGGATATCTGCAGTCAATAGAGATAAAATACTAAAAGCTCTAGTATTAGCTGATAAGATGGAAGATTTCTTAAATTATAATAGAGATGTTATAAATTTTATAGCTTCAGAAAAGACACTTTATTTTGATAAAGTGGCAATAGAATCCGGTATAGAGAAAGCAGTTAAAGCGATATCTAAAGATGGGGAAGATACACTCCTAGATAATTCTGATTTTAAAGAGGAAGTAAGTAAAATCCTATCTAAAATAAGAGATTATTCGAATTATCTTTAAGTTATAGATATGAATGAAGTTAAATACTTAGATTGAGGCACTTATTATAATGAGAGTGGTCTACTCTGCATTTGCAGTAAGTTCAGAGAGCGGTTCACCTCTAGACGTCGGGCAACAATTATCTATAGGAATTATAAAGGCCACTGAAGGTCTGAAATTACGTTCTGCAACAATTGTTGGTTGGCCATTCTTACTATTTAAACTAGAAGATACCCAAGGCTTTCTTTGCTTTGATGAAACTGCAAATTTGAGTGTTAATGTAAAAAAAACAATTCTACAGGACTATAATAGGGTAATAGATAGACTTTCATCAATAGATTCAGACCATGAATTTATAGAAACTATTTCCAAGATCCCTTGGGGAGAAGTCAAAGGAGACGAGAATATCGCAATAAGAGGTTTAATTCCTTATGACATTACATCTGTTATTAATAAGCCATCCCCCCAGCTTCCACTTCTTGTTTTAAAGAGAAATATTGATATTTACCAGGTTCAAGCTGAGATAGATGATATAAAAAGAATCTCACAAACTATTGATAATGAGATAAGGAACATAGATAACACAATAGACAGGATTAAGGCAGTTGGGGAGATATTTGCAGGAAAATTAGCAAAATATCAGAATAATGTCGAGGAAAAATTCATGAAATTAATCTCAGCAGAAAGAAGCGGACTGGATAAAGTAGTATCGTCTTTTAAGGTGGATTTATATAGGCAAGTTAAGGAAAAATCTGAGGATTATATAAAGAAAATAGTAGAGATGGAAGGTGTAATTTCAAGAGCAGAATTAGATTATAGATCTGGAAAGATAACCAAAGGTCCATTAAACGCTTTATTACAATCTAAGTCAAAGCTTTATGAAGAATATAATAAATCTCTTGAGCAAGTTAAGGAACCTTACTTTTCCAAAGTGGATCTCATTATTAATAAAATAAAAGAATTAGATGATAGGAGACAACAAGAAATTAATGAAATTAAGCATAAAATAGAAAATATAAGAAAAAATGTAGATTGGGTTATTAGTAATCTAGAGAGACTTAAGGAATCTAAAAGATCTGAACTAGCCTTCATCACAGATATGAGTAGAAGAACTATTTATAATGATGAGTTAATTGAGGTTATAGTGCCTTTCCTGGTTGCAGAGAGGGATGACAGTTCAATAATAGTTTTATCTCCGCAACAGTACAAGGGAAAAGTAAGGTCGATATTTGGGCTTTCCAGACAGGAAATTTCTACTCCAATTTCAAGTTTCATGTCAGTATTTGAAAATGTTCTTATGAAGGAAAGATATCCTGATAACCTTAAGGTTAATAGGGAAGTTATTGCCCAAGGATTAAGAGAATTGTCAGAAGATGGATGGAAAACAAAGAGGAGTTTAGATGAATACTACGTATAATCGTAGTTAGCAGTTTAGCTTAAATTATGATATTTCCAGAAATCTTACATATTTAAAAAACTTAAGACCCATATGTGGGCAGACATAAATTTAGGATCAAAAAAGCATTTGAACGTCAATTTTAGTCAAAAATTTCAAGGCAGATAAATGCCAATGTAAATATCTTCCTAAAGACGTGCTGGTTTCTCCACATCCCTGAGGTATTGGATAGGACTTTCAAGGGTGTGGGAGGGTTACTTCGATAATGGATCGTGAGGATAAAAACCGAGCGTGTAAAGCCTAAGGGTTTTACAGACATGACAATAGGTGTCAGTAAAACCCAAACCCCAGATTAGCTTATAAACAAAATTAAACGACTAAATAAGTGTGAAAACAAGGGAAGTAAAAAAACGAAAGAGTTATCGTTCAGAAAGTATTTCCGCATTTAAAGAAGAGCTTAGAGCTATGTCGTTTGAGCCAATCTATGGTGACTCAGTCAAGGATATCATGATAAGGCTTACAGCAAAGATTCAGGAACTAGCTGAAGGTTATGCATATCAAGTCGAATTTCCTAAAAAGGCTGATATAGAGACTGAAGGAGACGTCTACTACTTTAATTATACTGTAAAAGTAAAAACACCGTTTAGCGTTAAGAAGTTAGGAATCAATGTACAGTATATGATGTTTGACGAAAAGATATGGGTTGGAATGATAACTAAAGTTCAATAGTTTAAGTAGTAAGGAAGAAAATTTTGTTAAAAAATTATTTATGTCTTATTATCCATAGTATTGTTGAAAATAGGACTACTAAAATTAATGTAAGGATCCCATATTCCTCCATATAGTTTATAGAAGTGGGTTTGCTGTTACTTTCGGTTACTTTTTGTTGGTTGTTATCTTTTTTGCCTATAATTTTCCCATTAAATGTTTCATTATGATATACTATTGAATTGATGAGAGTTATTGTTCCATTATCAAGTTTTAGATTATTTATTACAGAATCAATAAATGTTGCGTTATGATTTATTATGGTTGCATTATATATATAGTCTCTATATGCTAAGGTACCATTAAACGTATAGATATAAGTATATGGAAGTAATTCAAATTGTAAGTTCGGAGAAGATGGTAAAACAGAGAGTGATTGATAATTAAGCACATTAGGAAATTGTGTAGGCCAATAAGTAGATGATTCTCCATACACGTAAATCTCCCAATTTCCACTCAATCCTTCTGCAGAATAGCCGAACGGATTAGAGTTAGAGGAAGGTGTAGTAATATAAGCTATCCATGAGCCATTAACGTAATTCAAAGGCGTGGAATACGATACGCTAAGTGAATCAAAAGCTGATTTTAAGTAGTCTGGAACTATAACGGCGGAAAATGTTCCGAATCTAACTGGAGTACCATTAGGATAGGTTATTGACGCTTTTACCTCGATGGTTTGATTTTCATAGACAACTCTTGAAGGCAACATTGTAACATTTACGTTGAGAGAACCTGGTGCAATGTAAATCTGAGTAAACCCACTTCCATAAACTTCATAATTGCTTCCATTATAGGTTGCATAAGCAATAACCTTATAATATCCAGGTTTCATTGAGGGAATGTTAATTTCCTTAATATAATATTCATTATTATCAACTTCAATGGCATTGACTCGTGTTTGATATACTATTCCAGAATTTCCTATAATTTGTACAGTAACATTAGGAGAATTTAGAGCTTCTACAGCTACTTCTAAAGTAAAGTTCTCATTAGACGTAATTGAAGTTGGTTCTGTAAAAACTCCTGGTAATACGATTGGTACTACGTAGGCACCTAGAACAATCTCAGTAAAGCCAAATATACCAGGAATTTTTACCATATCTATACCACCTACTACATTGCTCGTATTGTAATATCCAAGTAAATAGGAACTGTTGAACTTTATCAGTATTCCTAGTGATGATATATTTATAATAGGCATAACTTTTAAGGGAATAGATGTAACTTTTGAAAACGTGTTATCTGTTACATTATAACTTAGAATATCCGCTCTATAACTGTTGGAAGCAGTGGCAGCTGACCCGTTTGGATAAAGTAATTCTACTAGAATTGGAATACTTTCAGATTCTGGATAAATGGCTATTTCTGGCAAGATAAATGAGGCCTGAAGACCAACATCTATATATGTCCCGGAAATCTCAGAACCTTGTGTTACTATTACCTCTTCTTCTCCAGAACCTTGAGCTGTGAAACTACCTATCCAATAAGATCCATTATATTGTAGACTGAATTTAGAGATAACAGTTTTACCGTTGTACACAAAGCCTGTAATTGGTCCAGTACCCGAGGTTTTTACAACTACATGAACAACTTGACCATCTAAATAGGACATATTATTCACCGCTACACACATATTGTTAGCTACGTGAAGCAAATTAGCTAAATAACCGGCATTAATGTATCCTAAACCCGTAACTGGGTTTAACGATGAGTTTGCTGTATACGGTGTATTATATCCTGAGTTAACTTCCTCTATCGCTTTAGTTCCTTTTAAATCATAAATTAATGGATTTATGAAACCTAATCTTCCCTTAATTTCTGTTATCAGGTCAATTATACCTACAGTTGTAGGGGAGGCTACTGACGTCCCACCAACTAAAACGGTCTCTCCATGATAATATAAGACATTTACACCGGTATAAGGATTTGCATCGGCTATGATATCTGGGACTATTCTGTAACCAGAGGTATTTTGATACCAAGGTGCTGGAAAGATTGAACTATATCCACCGGTACTAGCTCCGATGGTACTTTCACCGCTCCAAGCTGTTTGTAC
Organism: Candidatus Acidianus copahuensis; assembly: GCF_000632495.1. Lineage (GTDB taxonomy): Archaea > Thermoproteota > Thermoprotei_A > Sulfolobales > Sulfolobaceae > Acidianus > Acidianus copahuensis. The sequence goes on from NZ_JFZT01000017.1 coordinate 9,345, forward strand.
AGTATTATTTTGGTTCACGTAGAGGGTTGAACCTCCAACTGCTAGTACATATGGATCTGATGCTGGGAACAGGAGATTTCCATTGGGGAATAGGAAATAGTTATAGCCATTTCCTCCATAATCACCGCTTGCTGCCACAAAAGTAATCCCCTCTACTTCACCAAGCCAATACTCATAGTTTAGCGATTGAATATAGGAAAGAGGAATAATTCCAAGATTTACGTAAAGTTCTGGTATTCCAAAACTCTGACTTACTACATTAACTGAATCTTGCTGATCAATGAACGCAATGTCAGCTGGCAATGGAATGTTGGGATTAGCTACATATAAGATAATACCAGCCTTTGGAGCTATCGCATGAGAGTATTCAACATCTAAAGATATCTCTAATGACCAACCGCTTACTATTCCCTCCTCCGGATTATAAGCCCCAATTGGCTGAACTTGAAGAAATTGGGGACTTGAAATATTATATTCTGAATCAAATTGTTTTAGTTGTGTCTCTATGTAAGGATCACCGTAAAAATCTAACACACCTATTGTTGTTCCAGTACCGTATATTCCTTTAGAGTACAAGTAGGTTACATTATACGCTTTCGCTAAATCATGAGGAGAGATTACATTGTATGCCACAGCCTGAGTTAGATTAATGAGAGTATCTGGTTTTTCTAAAAAAGCCTTAGTAATATTTGTAGCTATTATGTTAGCTCCCGAAAAAGGTGGTTTTCCGAAGAATTGATAAAATGAAGTATTACCTATTTTGTTAATGTAGAATTCTCCATGTAATACATTTTCCAAGATTTTTGCTTTTCCTGTCGCTATTATTACGTTAAGAAATGACGTAACATTTATTCCGTGATTCGCTAGGTAGGATAAATCTTCCTTTAGCTTATGCCTAGGTATAAAGAGATTCTCTATCTGTGTTTTGTTGAGTATTGTATGGTTTTGGACATCCATTTCAAGAGTTTCCAGATTTTTTGGAGGAATAACTATCGCTACTGTGAGAGTTGAAGAAGGAGATATAGTAGTATTATTTATACTATTATTTATATTGTTTGTAAAGAATGGTATAGCTTCAGTCAATAGGATAAAGATAACCAGAATTGTCTTCAGCATGATATCAAGTAGATTAATGCTCTACAAAAATCTTATCCAACCTTCATTTTTACTTATCCAATTAATATTTTCATAATTACTAAAAATAAAAGCTTTATATTCTAACAACGAGAATGAATCTTATGGAAGAAGTATTTAAAATTATTACATCTTTACCTCAGGATTACCTTCTAGATTACTTTAATAACCCGGAAAATATAACCATGGAAATACCTTTCTTTAAATCAATTAAACAAACTAATGAGAATACATATCTCGTGAAAGTCGGCTGGCTAATAAGTGTTGAAACAAAAGTTGTTAAGATAAGGCTAAAAAATAGGATAACTTATATGATGGAGCATAGAGATTTTCCGAGGATAATTGCAAAATTAGATCATAAAATAGAACCCCTTTTTGGCAAAAGCGAACAAACTACCGTAGAAATAACTTTCTACTATAAAGGTCCTTTTGAGAGTCTAGCTAGATCCGAAGCAAAGAAGATCTACAAAAGGATAAGAGAGAAGTTTGATATAATAGCTAAAAAAATAGCAAAACCTGAGATGCAACAAGAAGAGATATCATATATTTCAGGTATGAAGACAATAAATTCTGGTTTGATAGGCAGAGATAATATGGAAATGCTTATAGACAAGGTTATTGTAGAAAGCGTAGACAACGATGTTGAAATTATATTTAGCGATGGAGAAAACGTTGTTAAAATGGTCTTTTCTAAAGGAGATTTAGTGTACAGTGCGGGTTCAATAAATTCACTAAAAGACTCTATAAAATATATAATTAAGAAAAAACAGTAAGTTTATATAAATAAGTTATTAACACTTTAAAAGATAAGGGAATTACTATAATTGATGAAAGGTTTGGTGAGAAATTAATAAAACTGGGGGGTTTGGGTTTTACGGACTTACTGCCATATCCGTGAAGTCCTGAGCTTCACCACTTTCTGGGCCAATACCTATCATAACGATTCACCCATTAGCAGACTAACCCCTCTAATATCTCTGAAAGTCTTATCAAATACTTCAAAGACTAGGGAAAACCAGCACATCTTTAACCTCTGCAGCTCTCGTATAGTATCAAATTCGGGTTTACCTTACTAACCTCAGGGACATAAATTACGATCGTTTTAAAAAGATATATCAAGTGTTTTAGATAAAAAATCGCTACACTTATAAAAATACAATAATTTAAGCAAAAATACTAACGGGTCTATTATCCATTGATAATAATAAATTACCAAAAAGGTTCATCTATCATATATATACATTACCTAACGCCGTTGTCAGCAGTTTCGCTTAAATTGTGACATTTTTATGCATTTCATGATTTTTCACTTCCAACCAAAGTAGTTATATATATTCTAAAAACAATATTATATGTCCCAAATGTGGGTATGTAGACCCGAAGAAGGGACTATAAAAGAGTAAAGGATGGGGGAGGAACTAACCATGTGCGGGTTTCCCCACGCCTAAGGTCTTTGACAAGATCTTCAGGAGTGTGGATGGGGTTATCCCGCTAATGGGGCGCGATGATGAGCTCAGAACGTGGTGAAGCCCCAAGGGTTTTATGGACATAACAATAAATGTCCGTAAAGCCCAAACCCCAAACGTATGAACTTTCCTTACATAGTCGCAAAAAGAATAAAACTTTAAGACCTTAATTTTTGTTTGTTTATTATGTACAAGTTTCCAGAAGATGGAGAGAAAATTCAGTTTAGTGAAGGAAAGTGGATTGTCCCTAATAAACCTATAATTCTTTATGTTGAAGGAGACGGAATAGGCCCTGAGATAGTTAGCTCCACTATAAAAGTAGTAAATAAGGCTGTAGAAAGATCTTATGGAACATCCAAGGAAATCAAGTGGGTTGAGGTTTTAGCTGGAAATAAGGCTGTAGAAAAGATAGGTGACAGATTTCCCAAAGAGACGCAGAACGCAATATTAGATTATAGAGTTATGTTAAAGGGTCCCCTAGAAACTCCAATAGGTAAGGGATGGAAATCCGTAAATGTAGCGATTAGGTTAATGCTTGACCTTTACGCTAACATAAGACCTGTAAAGTACTTTCCGGGAGTCGAGAGTCCCTTAAGGAATCCAGAGAAGGTTAACATGATTATTTTTAGAGAAAATACTGATGACCTATATAGAGGAATAGAGTATCCTTATGACTCGTCTGAGGCCTCTATGATTAGAGATTTTTTAAGAAGAGAATTAAAAGTTGATATAGAGAATGATACTGGAATTGGAATAAAATTAATAAGTAAATTCAAGACTCAAAGAATAACTAGAATGGCAATAAAATACGCTTTACAGAACTCTAGAAAGAGAATAACTATAATGCATAAGGGTAACGTAATGAAATATACTGAAGGATCATTTAGAGATTGGGCATATGAAACTGCTCTTAATGAGTTCAAAGGAACTATAGTTACGGAGGAGGAATTAGCAAAGAATTATTCAGGTAAAATACCGGCTGGAAAGATTTTGATGAACGATAGAATTGCCGATAATATGTTCCAACAAATAATTATAAAGCCAGAAGATTATGATATAATACTAGCACCAAATATTAATGGAGACTATATCTCTGATGCAGCAGGAGCTTTAATTGGTAATATAGGCTTGTTAGGTGGGGCAAATGTAGGAGATTCTGGTGGAATGTTTGAGGCAGTTCATGGTACAGCACCAAAATACGCAGGAAAGAATGTTGCTAATCCTACTGGTATTATTAAGGGAGCAGAGTTAATGTTAAGGTTCATGGGATGGAACGATGCAGCTAATATAGTTGAAAAGTCAGTAAGTGAAGCAATTAACCAAAAGAAGGTAACACAAGATTTAGCAAGATATATGGGTGTTAGAGCACTTTCAACTAGCGAATTCACTGATGAACTTATACAGATCATAGATACATTCTAATGATACTAATGATAAAATAGATATCAACTCATCTTCCTCTATAAAGAATCGGACAATTAATGACTTTCCTTAAAAGTCGAAATTTAGAATATGATTACTTAAAAGAATTCACTTTCTATCTCCTCTTAAAACCTTGGACGACATTATTAAAAAGGAAAATTAACATATAGCACAAAAAAGTTTTTAAATTCTATAACTGATTCCTTTACTTATGAGACTTTACGAACTATCATTCAGTGAAATAGAGGATTTCTTCTACAAGTTAGCTGAACTAAAGGACGTTTTGAGGGATAGAGATCTTTTAACATACTTACCTCAAAGAGAAATACCAGAGGTTGCGCATGGCACTGCCAGAGTAAAGCACGCTTTTCCAATATTTCAGAAAGGAGGAGTTATAATGGACGTTACAAGTGTAGAACAAGCGTCAATAGCAGAAAATGCTGGCGCCACATCAGTTATGGTTCTAGATAAGTTGCCATATGATGTGAGAAAATCTGGAGGAGTAGCGAGAATGGCAGATCCAAAGGTAATTGAAGATGTAATGAGTTCCATTACCATTCCAGTAATGGCGAAAGTCAGGATAGGCCACTATTATGAAGCTAAAGTTCTAGAAGCACTGGGTGTAGATACGATAGACGAAAGTGAAGTATTAACTCCTGCAGATGATGAACATCACATAAACAAGTGGGAATTTCAAGTCCCATTTGTCAATGGAGCTAGATCATTAGAGGAAGCGTTGAGAAGAATAACTGAAGGTTCTTCGATGATAAGAACTAAAGGAGAACCTGGAACTGGAAACGTAAGCGAGGCTGTTAAACATATGAAGATAATGAATAGCGAATTAAACATGATTGCAAGAATGAACGAGGAAGATAGAGTAAAGAAAGCCAGGGAATTCCAAGTTCCTTATGAGCTAGTTGAGCTTACCGCAAAGCTAGGTAGATTACCAGTTGTAAACTTTGCAGCAGGAGGTATTGCAACACCTGCTGATGCTGCTCTTATGATGTGGCTTGGCGCTGATGGAATATTTGTAGGTTCAGGGATATTCAAGAGTCAGGATCCAGATATTAGAGCAAGGTCCATAGTTATAGCTACTGCAGGATGGGAATATCCAGAGGTTGTTCTAGAAGCTCAAAAGATGATTAATGAACAAAAGTCAATGATGGGAATAGATGTAAAGACCTTAAAACCCGAAGAACTTATGCAGGTGAGAGATACATGAAAATAGGTATTTTAGCGTATCAAGGAAGTTTTGAAGAGCATGCTCTTCAAACAAGGAGAGCACTTGATGTCATGGGTTTAGACGGAGAAATAGTTCCAGTTAAGCAAAAGAAGGATTTAGATGTTGACGGTATTATCATACCTGGCGGTGAAAGTACTACAATTGGGATAGTAGCAAGCAAGATGGGCTTGCTTGATGAGCTTAAGGCTAAGGCAAATGAAGGTTTACCTGTCCTTGGTACTTGCGCAGGAGCTATAATGCTTGGAAAAGAGGTATCTGATGCAAAAGTAGGAAAGAAATCTCAACCTCTTTTAGGAATCATGGATATATCGGTAATGAGGAACTACTATGGAAGGCAGAGAGAAAGTTTCGAGGCTAATGTGGACTTAAGTGAGCTAGATGGCGGGATGCAAAGAGTTGTCTTCATAAGAGCGCCTGCAATACTAAAAGTCTGGGGAAATGCCCAATCCCTTTCAAAATTCCAAGGCACATATGTAATAGTTAAGGAAGGTTCATTACTGGCAACGACCTTTCATCCAGAACTTTCCTCAACTACTAAGGTTCATGAGTACTTTATTTCCATGGTTAGAAAATAGTTTTTTATCTCTAATTGTTTTTAATAACATGGGAGAAGTAGGTTTTGTCAGTAAAGGAACTAATGGTAGATAAATCAGCTCTTCTTCAGGGGTTCTCCCGACACGTGGAGAAGGGGGATATAGTAGGTAATGTCCTTATTCATAGGGCACTACTTTCTCAGCTTGAAAGGGATGCTAGAGAAGGTCTAATCTCAGGAGAAATAGCATTAGACGAGATAGATAAGTTAAAGGAATTTTCCGAGAAATACCTCTTCTCTCTTCAAGTAGTTGGTAATGCAGGGGGCAATCCCGATGAAGAGATAAGAAGATATTGCGCTGAGAGAGGTTGTATTATAGTCACAGCAGATGATATGCAGAAAAGGGTTTGTGAGTTTATGAATATAGGCTATGTTTTTATTGAGCCTCTACAGGATAGTTTTAGTCTAGATAAGTTCTTTGATGAGAATACAATGAGCGTACATTTAAAGGAGGACTCTATACCTAAGGCTAAAAAGGGGAGACCTGGATCTTGGCAGTTCGTTAACTTGTCAGAAATTCCGATAACCTCTATGGAAATAAAAAGAATAGCATCAGAGATAATAAGTGATATAAAATACATTAAAAATTCTTTCATTGAGATAGAGAGAAAGGGTTCTACAATAGTTCAGTTAGGAAATTACAGAGTTGTAATAACAAGACCTCCTCTGAGCGATGGTTGGGAGATAACTGTTACGAAGCCTGTTACTAGAAAATCCTTAGAGGAATATGGGCTTTCAGATAAGCTTATTGAGAGATTAAGGGAAAGGGCTGAAGGTATTTTAATTGCGGGTTCTCCAGGTATGGGTAAGACTACTTTTGCCCAGGCTTTAGCTGAATATTACATGAAACTAGGAAAAATAGTTAAAACTATAGAATCTCCAAGGGATATGCATCTTCCTCCAGATATTACACAATACTCAAAGAATTATGCGGAGGTCGGAGAACTTCACGATATACTACTCCTTAGCAGGCCAGATTACACTGTCTACGATGAGATGAGAAATGACGAAGATTTTAGGCTTTACATTGATCTGAGATTAGCTGGAATAGGAATGATAGGAGTAGTTCATGCAACAACTCCTATAGATGCTATTCATAGATTTCTAAGCAGGGTTGATCTAGGTACTATACCTGGAATTTTAGATACAGTAATTTTCATAAGTAATGGTGAAGTTGATAAAGTATTTAGCTTAGAAATGACGGTGAGGGTTCCCTTAGGAATGAGAGAGGCTGATTTAGCTAGACCAGTGGTAGAAGTAAAGGATTTCCTAACGGACAGTGTTGAATATGAAATTTATGTATTTGGTGAACAGACCATGATAGTTCCCGTATCTAAAACAAAAACCAATTCTGTTGAACAAAAAATCACTAGAGCAATAAATATTGCAATACCAGACGCAGACGTAAAATATGAAAACGGCGAATATGTAGTAACAATTCCTAAGACTGAAATAAGTAAGTATAACAGAAGAGTTACCACAAAATTAAAGAAGCTAGAGAAGAAGCATAATATAAGGATAAGGATAAGGCTAGGGGAATGAAAGATATGTTTAAGAAGCTAATTACCTTATTTTGATATATTGTTCCTTTAATTCCACTGAACTACTCTGACATAAAGGTCTGGGCTTTCAGCTTCCTCGTTAACTCTTGTCTTGACCAAGATAGGGAGGTCAACTCTACGGGATCTAAGGTAGTTTTTACTCTTCACGAATAAAACGTTATGAGAATTAGCTAGATCACGGTCTGCATTATAACATCACCTTTACAGACGAAAGACCTAAACGGGAGAGAAATTTCCCTTTTTACGTAACCATAACGTGGATAGGTTCTCGAGGAGTTACAGGATTAACCAATTTCACCTCTTTCCCATTGTTCATCTACAACTCGAATATCCTTCTCGCCAATCTCGTAAAAACCAACGTCAGTAAGTGAAGGTAAAAGAGACTAACAGAACGTGAAACAGGTTACTTAACTTTTTATATCCTCCATAGCCAACGTGTCATAGTTCTTAGCGTTATACTTCTCTGTCTTGAAGTTAAGTCACAACAGAAGTTCTCTATTGACTCAAAAGTCCTGGTTATTTTTACTTTCGCTTTCTCAAAGTTTTTAGATCCCTTTACTTTCCTAGGTGGTGATTTGTGAAGTATCTTTAACTTTCCAATAGTTTCTCATGCCTTCTGCGGTTTTCCACGTAATTACTGATGTTATGAGTAGCCTATATACACCAACGTTGCTACCAAAGTATTTCTCATTTCTTTCTAACGTGGGAAATTTGTATTCCTCTACAACGTCGGAATACTTCCGTGGACATAGATTACCAATTAAAAATAACTTATAAATTGGCGTCAATTCCTCCTTATCTCTTCAGAGAGGGTATTCTTGACGTATTCTCGTAAATTAGAAGAACGTATCTAAAGTTCTACTAAATCTTGCGTCTATATATCTAGATACGCCGTCTATATCGATTCCTGAGGATAGGATATCTTCATCTATTACGTAATTCCCACTTTCTGTTTTCCTTAATTTTGTAAAGGGGACAAATCGCAGAACTCTAGGCATTTTAACTGCTATAAAGAGCTCTCCCCCACTTTTCCTAGTGAAATCAAGTATACCTTCCGCTTGATCTCTTGAAATGTAAACCTTTCCTCCCTTTCTGCTCTTAACTTCTATTATTAGAATATATCCTGACTTCATTGCAACTATATCAGGAATTGAATCCTTTCTTTTACTTCCACTAGCTGGTGCACGTAATACAGCAAAACCTCTATCACGAAGAAGTGAGACAATTTGCCTCTCTACGGCAGAGCCTCTCTTTTTTCTGTTCACAAATATATTTTAAAAAATTAAGATTTAGGTTTTCCTCTCTCTATAAGTTCTTTTAATTTTCTACCCGTTTGCTCCTCTAAACTATTATCTACATCATTCATAAGCTGTTTAAGAGCAGGACTTCCCCGGTTATATTCCTCTATCCATTCATTAGCAAATTCTCCGTTCCTTATCCTATCCAAAGCTTCCTTCATCTTCTGCCTTACCTCATCATTTATTACTTCTTTACCTACTCTATACCCTCCATATTTGGCAGTGTCAGATACTGCCTTTAACATACCAGAGAACCCTTTCTCATAAACTATATCAACAATCATCTTCATTTCATTTATTGTCTCAAAATAAGCTACCTCTGGTTGATACCCAGCTTCTACTAAAGTTTGAAATGCCGATCTCATGAGTTCCATTACTCCTCCAACTAGCGTAGTTTGTTCCCCAAATAGATCAGTCTCGGTCTCCTCTTTGAAAGTCGTCTCAATTACACCTGCTCTCGTTGCACCTATTCCCTTGGCTATAGCTAAAGCCTTTGATAAAGCATTCTTACTGGTGTCTTGTTGTATAGCAACTAGTGCTGGTACTCCTCCACCTTTAACGTAGAAATCTCTAACTGTTGGGCCAGGTCCCTTAGGAGCAATCATATAGACGTCAACAAAATTAGGAGGTTCTATTAGCTTATAGTGTATATTAAATCCATGAGCAAAGACTAAATCCATTCCTTCCCTAAGGTATGGTTGCACCTTCTCTCTATATACTAGTCTCTGAGCCATATCTGGTACAAGGAAGATAACAATATCAGCTTTCTTTACTGCATCCTCAGTGCTTACTGGTTCAAATCCGTCCTTTTTTGCCTGTTCCCATGATCTTCCTTGTCTTTCTAAACCTACAACTACGTCTAATCCGCTATCTCTAAGATTTAATGCCCACGCTCTTCCTTGACTTCCATAGCCTAATACTGCTATTCTTTTTCCCATTATAGGGTTTAGACTTGTTTCCTGTTCAGTGTATATCTTGGCTATATTTATCACCCCAACTGTAGGTAGTTATCTTATTATAAACTGGTACAAAAATTACCATGCTTCCACTATCTGTAATCCGACCTTTATTATCTACGGAAATTGAAGTTACCTCAGCATCTTCCAGGACTTCTATTTTTTCTACATCAACCATCTTGCTTGCATTTATTATTGCGAGATAAGTGTTCTTTGTATCTTTAATTCCAAGATAAACTTCATACAAGCCGTCATCAGTAATTCTTCTAGCATTTACCCAGTCTATGTCAACCCAAAGCTTCCTGAAGTTTCCCATAATCCTTTCTAGGAAGCCTGGGTCCCTATAATATCCAGTTATTTTAACTACCTTTTCTCGGGTCACTGACAATCACCTGACTTAATTTTCCACCTGGAGGCAGAGTTGGTAGGGCTAATTCATTTTTATCTATAGGCAATCTAATTACAGCAGGTATATTTTCCTTAATTGCAATCTTAATAGACTTTTCTATTTCCTCATAACTATCTGCGTTAAAACCTAAAGCGCCAAAGGCTTCAGCGTATTTGATTAGATCAGGGGATGGTCCATAATCTACTCCGACAACTCTTCTATTCTGGAATAAGTCTTGAACTTGTCTTACCAGACCCAACGCTCTATTATCGAATATAATAGAAATTATAGGTATATGTTCGTCTACCGCTGTCGCAAGATTATTTCCAGTCATAAGGAATGATCCATCTCCGTCTAAGTCAACAACTACCTTGTTAGGTCGAGCCATCTTAGCTCCTATTGCGGCAGGTAATCCGAACCCCATAGTTCCCATTCCAGTAGATGATATAAACGTTCTAGGTTCTAGGACTTCCCAAAAGACCTCCGCCCACATCTGATGTTGCCCCACTCCAGTAGTTACTATTGAATCTCTTGGAATAGCATTTCTTATTGTCTTTAACGCTTTCCAGGGCTTAATTTTTCCTGGTTCATCCGGATAATAGAACTGCGAGTAATAATCCTTTAGTTCCTTAACTCTCTTCATCCATCCAGAATGATCCTTCTTTGCTCCGATCTTGATTACTGCCTCAAGGATTTGTCTTAGAATATCTTTAGCATTACCATATAGCGCATAGTCTACCTTAAACGCTCTTTCTCCATCAGTAGGATCAATGTTAATCATTATAAACTTCTTACCAGTTTCTATCATTTCATCATATGAGGTAAACGTTCTATCGCTTAGTCTACCTCCCACTATTAACATAACATCAGATTCTAGTCCGACCATCGACGCCTCAGCTCTACCATAATATCCCATTGCTCCTACGTAAAGCGGATGATCTGCAGGTATTGCGCTCTTCCCTGGTAAAGTTGTAACTATAGGTGATATTAGCGTTTCTGCTAGTTTCAGAACTTCAGGGGTAGATCCTGACCATATAACGCCTGTACCTGCAAGAATTACTGGTCTTTCGGCATTTACTAGTATTTCAGCTACTTTTTTAATTAGGATAGGTTCAACATTTGACTTGAATGGTCTAAATCCCCTTACCGTAGGTTTCTCAGGCCATTTCACATCATCTAATTTCTCTAGTTGAACGTCTCTTGGAATATCTACGACCACTGGCCCAGGTCTACCTGTAGATGATATGTAAAACGCATTCTTTATCCATTCGGGTATTTCCATTATGTTCTTTAGCTGAACAACGTATTTTGCTGCATTAGCAAATATTCCTGGTGTATCCGCCTCTTGAAATGCCATTTTTCCTATTACTGGTCTGACAACTTGACCGGTTATTGCTATTACTGGAGAGCTATCCCAATATGCGGTTACCATTCCTGTAACTAGATTTGTAGCTCCAGGTCCAGACGTTGCTGTACAAACTCCAGGAAAGCCGGAAGCCCTTGCAAATCCATCAGCAGCATGAGCAGCGGCCTGTTCGTGTCTCATTAATACATGTCTAAGTTCACCATTTTGCAAATCCTCAAGGAATGCGTCATAGAAGGGCATATTGGTCAATCCTGGTATACCGAATATTACTTTAACCCCTTCTCTTTTTAGTGAATCTACTATTAGTCTAGCACCTGTAGGCATTATCTTTCACCTTTAATTCCTTTTCTTGAGCAAAAGTAGATTTCATTCTCTTCACATAGATTATTTTTGAGAAATTTATTCGACTTGGAGGGTATAGCCACCTTTCATCCTTTTTCCCAGCTATTCATAAACGCCGAATTATTTTTAAACTTTTTTATTTGCTTGTACAGAGGAGGGAGGCAATATATAAAATATTTAGCGAAACAAGATGAGTTAATTTTAAAAGTAGTTTAGTTTATGAAGCTGAAAATTTCCTTATGGTCGTGTATGTCCTTCCACATTTCAACACATTTTACATTACCTAGATATAACCAGACATTTCCAAAATGTATTCTTCTATCGTCGACAAAGAGAACTTCTTCAGGCTTTATAATAATATTTTTTTCGTATCTAAGATTGTTAAGAATTTCAGTAATCATGATAAACTTGAACGGATAATCTCTAGATATTATTATATCAAAATATTTTTCTAGTTCAAGGGCTTTTAGAACTGCGGTTGTCTTATGAGGAAAATTCCAAGTAGCCATTCCAACTATAATTCCCCTTTTTTTAATTCTTTTAATGTTTCTTTAACTGATGGGAAGAGTGTTAGTTTGTTTCCATTAGAGTCCTCTACCTGTGTCTCATTTATAACTTTAAGTGGTTCTTCAAATTCTGAGATATTGTAATGATCCCATAAGGTCTTATCTGCGTCAAATATTACTGTCTTTATCATCAATACTGAGAAGAAGGAAGCATATAATAAATTATCTTCCCATCATGATAATCCCTTATAAGTTGCCTTGCAGCCTCCTCAATAAGTGGTTCTTTATCCTTTTTATATATCCATCCCCTTTTTACAGCAATTTTTTTGAGAAGATCAATCCCATCAGAAAATTCTATCTTGTACACTCTTGATAATTCCTTAGAGTTAAAAGCTAATATTTTTTCAATAAGCATCAACGCAACTTTTACTGGATCTTCGATTTTTTCTACTGGGTATCCTCTTATTGCTCTCTCAAATAGACTACCATCTGGTGGTATTACACCCGGCGTATCCCAGGCATAAATTTTGTTATCTATTCTGAACTTTTGAATAGATTTTGTAAATCCATAACTCATTGGATGGGCAGAAGTAGATGCAGAGTGTTTTCCTTTTAAAGCGTTAATTATAGAGGACTTACCAGTTTTTGGATATCCGATTAGGCATATTGTTCCCTCATTTCCTTTAAGTGCTTCTTTTATTTCATGTCTCAAGATTGTTGTCCCTTGATGAAGAGTCGCGGCTATATATATTGTTCTAATACCTTCATTAGAGAACTTTGCTTTCCACTTATCAAGAATTTCCTTAGGAACGAGATCTCCCTTATTTATCACAATTATAATCTTTTTGCCTTTTTTTGCTGAGTAACTTTCGATTTTCCTGGACCTGGTAAGTAAAGGTTCTCTAGCATCAACTACCTCTACAACTACGTCGGATCTTGATATTGCATTAATTACATCCCAGAGCATTCACTTTTATTTATAGTAGGTTCCTATTTTAATTATGCCTATTGGAAAGCTAGCGGTATTTGATGAAGGCTTTACTGACGGAAGCTTAGAATATTCGTCAGCCGTAAAAATGCAAAAGCTCGAGAATTTGAGTAAAGAATTAGAGCATATATTTTATGCTGAATATAAGCCAAGTAAAGCCTACATCGTTATTGTAACAGAAACAAAAAATCAGTTTGCTAAATGGAGACTTTGGCTTAATAATTTCTCTATAACAAAGGAGTTTAAACCTAATGAAGATATTCTAATGAATGGAAATTTTCTAAACCTTCATGTCTTTGATGTCTCTCCATTTGTGCAAAAAGGGAAAAATCAGCTTGTAGTTTCTAGGATGTCTAACGAACCAATTTACGTTCATTTAATTAGTACGGCAACCTTATACGAGGTATCAGGATTTAGAACTGAATACACACTAGGTGCAGGAGTTTTAGCTCTGAAGCCATATGAATCTATAAAACTTTCTGGAAAAGAAAATAACTATATTGTTGTACGGATTCCACTGAAATCTAAGCTAATAGTCGAAGGAAGTAAAAATACGTTAGAAATGGAAGGAAACTCAGACGGAGAAGAAATTGAAATACCAGGAGAAGTATTTATTCGTCATGAAGGCAAAGTTAAGGATCCTGCTTTAATTTACTTGCATTATACCTCAAGAGAGTCAACTCCAAAAATAGACATAGAAGCTAATAGTAGAGTTGAAAATCTTTTACTTAACATAAGCATAGTTAATAAGAGTGAAATTGGCTTAGATAGAGTCTTGGTCAATGTTATGCTTAATGGTATCACAATTTACTTTAAGAGCGTTGAAAATGTAAAAGATGGGGACTCATTAAATTTATCTTTCCCTTTAAATCAAAGGAAAGGTAATCTTCATTTAAGAGTAGTAGGAATAAAGGCTGGCGTAAGAAAAATATTAGATAAGGATGTGGAGTGGTAGGCTCCCCAAGGCAAATGCGGTTATTCCTATAAAAGCCGACCACTTAAGATATTCTCGGCCCTTAGATCCTCCTTTTATTGACGTTTCACTAAAAATCGACAATAGAATGAAATAAACGAACGGAATAAGTAGAATCAAGTACATAATATTAAATCCTAGGAATAGAGGTAAGGGGGAAATAACTAGTATAAGAATCAGTATTATACGAGATATTTTCCACGTGTCCCTTACGCCTATTGTTGTGGCTAGCGTCTTAACTCCGTATGCCTTATCTCCTTCATAATCCTCTATTCCCTTAATAAATTCTCTACCTAAAGTTAAAAGAAAAGAATAAGCAGTTGGAACTATAACTCTTTCAAGCCAATCTCCAGAGAAGTAGGTAATGCCACCGTAGAAAATTGAGAGTGCGGTAGTAGTAGCAACTATAATATTACCACTTAAACCTTCTCTCTTTAATGTCTTTGCGTAATAATATAACGCTAATGACGTAATAGTCGCGATTATGACTTCGAAGTACCCAAGAGTAATCGATATTATAGTGCCAGAAATCATTAGACCATAAGAGAGGATAATAGCTCTTCGCAAGCTTATTTTTCCAGAGGGGAGAGGTCTATCTGGCTTATTTATTTTATCTATTTCGACATCAAACACATCGTTTATAGCATATCCACCTGCAGCTACAAGTGATACTACAATCATTGAAATAGCAAGTCTTTCAACACTAATTTCCCAGAATGATGCTACCAAGTATCCCATAAGATCTCCTATAGCTGCACCTATCACGTTATGAACTCTAATCAACCTTAGGTATGGATTCACGGAGGACTTACTCTACTCACTAAATAAATTTTACTTGGACCTTCCTCTTTATACGCTTACTAATTTTTTAAAGATGAGAGTTTAAAGTTATATATGGCAAGCGAAAAGGAGATAGCTACTGCAGAAAACTACTTTAAAACTTATCTCTCTGTTGGAGAGATAACGGCGATTAGAGACTTAAAAGGACGAGGTATTAAAGAGCCAGAGAAGGTAATACTTGACTTGATGGAGAAGGGTATCATTGAGAAGGGAGAAGGATGTTACAATTTAGTGAGGAAGAAGGAGAAGTGAGTGGAAATCGAATTCCTTTTCCGCTATTATTGTTTTTTCATTAAGTAGGGTAGAAATTGTTATCCAGAAGTGCCAAGTTTTTTCAAGAAATGAACTAATGTAATATTGTCTATTTACTTCTTTCTTTAATTTTTGAAAAGTTTGTTGATAATCTTTTGCATTCAATAGCTCAGCTATTCCAAATATACCACCTCCAGTAAAAGTTTTAATTATACCAGTTCTATCACCATAACACTTTACCTCGCACTCTTTAGGTCTAACCCTTGGTATTACTCCTCCATGAATTCCTATTATTTTCCTGCTAACCTTGGGTAGGAAAAGTCTCGGATCTCTATAAGACATTGATCCTACTAATGTCTTGTCTGGTAATGGTACGATCCATGAGAATCCTCCGGCATTTTCCGAATCTAGATATACTTCTATTATAGATGAGTCTAAAGGTTCAGTCTCTAGCTCCACCGCTTTTACCCATTTGGCCTTACCTTTCCAACCTGACGCATCTATAACTTCTCCATAGTATTTTTGTGAACCCACTAAAACCTCGTTTTTTCCCTTTATTATGGCATCTACTGGTCTTATAACTTTTAAGTTACTATCTAGCCATTTCTCAAGTTTTTCTCTATTTAACCTAATTACATCTGTCTTAATGATAAGCGTAGATTTTTCTTTACCATTTTTCAAGGTTTTTATTTTAATTTCCTTGAACTCCGCATCAATAAATTCTTTAGAGACCCCTAACTGAGAAAAAGTCGAGCGACTTATAATTCCTGTGCATTTTTTTCCTGGGAATCTCTTTCTGTCAAAAATTAAGGAATCTCCAAACTTATATCCAGCTAGTAATCCAGCGAGGCCTCCTCCAACTATTAGAATTCCGATGATCTATCAGCCTCATTTACAGTATATTTTTTTGCTTTAAGCTGAGAGGCTATGTAGTTAAACGCTTTTCTTGGATCTGTGTGGGAACCACAGGAATAAACATCAACAGTAGCAAAACTATATTCAGGCCACGTATGAATGGTTATATGGCTCTCTAAAACTATTGCTACGATACTAACACCTTCACCAATTTTCCATGATTTAACGTCGAGTAAAGTCATGTTTCCTTCTTTTGCAGCTTCCGTAACTACGCCTCTTAAATACTCTAAGTCCTTAAGAGCATTATTGTCGCAATCGTAGAGGCTGCCATACACTTGCCTTCCCACAACTTTTGGAAAGACTTGATTTACCCCCATCATATTTAAGCCCCCCTTTATATACCCCCTATTTTGCTTTATTTAAATCTATCTTATATGCAATTAAAGAGAAGAGAATGTAGATTCCTTTTACCCAATAAGAATTAAAGAATTTAGGCTAGTAAAGGTAGACCAACAACCTCCTTACTATTATATATTTCTTGGAAGTGATCTTTATATAGCATTTAGTTCGAACGTCAAAAAGAGGAAGTTTGAAGCCCAAACTAAATAAATTTTTAACGTTAAATTCTACTATTTTAACTATTGATAAGCAGTGATAAGAAGGATAGTTCTTGATGTCCTAAAACCTATTAAGGGTTCTAGTATAGTGGACATAGCAGAAAAACTAACTAAATTAGATGGGATTGATGGGGCTAATATAAGCGTTACTGACATGGATGTGGAAACTATGGGTTTAATGGTCATACTTGAAGGTAGTGACATAATATTTGAAGAAGTTAGAAAATTGTTAGAGGAAGAAGGTTGCGCAATACATAGTATAGATGAAGTAGCAAGTGGCAAAAAAGTAATAGAGGTTAGGAGGGCAAAATGAAGTGTGACGTTTGTAATACACGCGATGCTTTCATATTTCAACCTCACACTGGCAGAAAGCTATGCAAACAATGCTTTATAGATGATATAAGGCTTAGAGTAAAGAATGAGGCTGAAAGACAAGGCGTTCTATCTGCTAAGAGGGTATTACTTGCAGTATCTGGAGGAAAAGATAGTTTCACATTGGCCGATTCTTTGGCATCAATAATGGATCCTAAGAAACTAATAGCATTCAATATAACAGAAGGAATAACGGGTTATAATAGGGCAGATCAAGTACTTAAACTAAAAAAATACCTAGATGATTTAGGAATAGAGCTAATCTCCACTTCTTTTAAGGAAAAGCTAAGATATTCTCTTGATGAAATGGTTTTATCTTCAAATGAGAAGGGATTAAATATATCTGCATGTACCTTTTGTGGAGGTTTCAGAAGAAAACTAATAAACTTAGAAGGCCTTGAAGTTAAGGCAGACTTCGTAGCTACTGGACACAACTTAGACGATGAAGCTCAGGCTATACTTATTAATATATTAAGAGGAGATACGAAGAGGTTGATAAGGCTTGGAGATCTTCCTCCAAAGCTTAGTGATAGATTTGTAATGAGAGTAAAACCATTAAGAAAAATTTACGAATGGGAGACGACTATGTACTCTCTTGCAATGGGTTTTGAGTTCCAAGATGTTGAGTGTCCATATATATCATTAAAGCCTACTATGAGGGCAAAGATAAGAGACCTCTTATATCTAATTGAGGAGAGAAAACCAGGTTCTTTAATGAGAATAGTTGAAACCTTTGATGAGATTTCCGATAAGATTAGAGAAGGAGCTAATTTATCAGAGTTGCCTAGGTGTAAGATTTGCGGAGATCCAACAAGTTATGGAAGAGATATATGTAAAAATTGTGAACTTTTATTAAAATCGGGGCTTTTACCTTCATCGAGCTCTACTGTTTCTTAGACAATTATAGCCATTATTTGGTAATTCAAATTTAAAAATAATTATTTATGTCATAAATCCTTTCGTTTACTCCTTTTCTTTTGTTTGCAATTATTGCCATCGAGAATAGCAATGATGAAAGTCTATTAAGATAAACTATTACCCATTTGTTAAACTCCAATTCCTTAGAGTATTTTACAGCATTTCTCTCTACTCTTCTACATACAGATCTAGCTACATGAATTGTAGAGGCTTCTTCAGTACCACCAGGTATTATAAATAGTCTAACTGGTCCGCTCTCCTTTCTATAGTAGACAGTTCTTTCCTCTAACCACTTAACGCTATCTTGTGTTATCAATTCTTTTCCTGTACTTACGTCCTCTCCAAGGACAAATAATTCTCTTTGGACTCTTTCTAAGTCTTTTCTTACATCATCCCATTCTATTCTAGTTAATGCTAACCCAAGAAATGAGTTAAGCTCATCTAAATCTCCAAGAAAGTTAACTAGGGGTGAATCCTTGCCAACCCTTTTTCTTATAACATTTGTGTTTCCATCGTCACCTGATCTTGTAAACATTATAAATTTAAAAATAGAACAGATAGATAAGTTTAGGTGAAACGTCATTTCACAAAACTTTAGCTCATTTCTTATGTCTATTGGCGAAAAATGGCAGAAGAAGTGGAAGGAGAGTAAGATCTTTGAAGCTAATGTAGATTCTAGAGAAAAGTTTTATACAACTGTAGCCTTCCCTTATCCCAATAGTCCCTTTCACTTAGGTCATGGAAGAACGTATGTTACTGCAGATATATATGCAAGGTATATGAGGATGAAAGGATACAATGTTTTATTTCCAATGGGTTTTCACTATACAGGAACTCCGATAATCACAATGGCTGACGATGTAGCAAAGGGAGAAAAGGAAGTAATAGATATATTTAAGAACATTTATGAAATCCCAGATCAAGTTATTCCAAAACTTTCTGATCCCTTATTTATGGCCAATTACTTCAAGGACGATATAAAAAAGGCGATGGATGAAATGGGGCTGAGCATTGATTGGCGTAGGGAATTTACCACAATTGATCCAGAATTTTCCTCATTTATCGTATGGCAATTTAACACTTTACAAAAACGCGGATTTGTAGTCAAGGATACTCATCCAGTAGGATGGTGCCCTGTTCATCATTTACCAGTAGGAATGCACGATACTAAAGGTGACATGGAACCTGATATTGGGGAATATACCCTCATTTTTTTTGAAAGCAAGTCTGGATATCTTCCAGCTGCTACTTTGAGGCCGGAAACTATATTTGGAGTAGTAGCAATATGGGTTAACCCAAAGGAAAAATATGTAATAGCTGAAGTTAAGGGAAGAAAAGTTATACTTTCTGAGAGATCAGCATTTAAACTGACTTTTCAGATCGATAATATAAAGGTTTTAGAGAAGATTTCCGGTTCAGAATTAACTAAGATAACTGCAATAAATCCAGTAACAGGTGATACAATTCCAATACTCGGGGCTGATTTCGTAGATGTAAATACAGCCACTGGAATAGTAATGAGTGTTCCAGCTCATGCTCCCTTTGATTATTTTTACTTGAAAAAAGTTTCCTCTTCCATTCGGCCAATAGCAGTAGTACAAGTTGATGGATATAATGAATTCCCGGCCGTAGAACTTGTGGAAAAGAGTAATCCTAAGAATGACACAGATCTGAAGAAGCTTACCGAACAACTTTACAGAATAGAATATAATAAAGGAAGAATGAGGAAAGATGCTATAGAAAGAAGCAAGGAGGAGTTTAGGTCTGAACTAGGATCAGTTATTGGGATCTCAGTTCCTGAAGCTAGAAAGAGTATTACCGATTTCTTGATAAGCCATGGTTTAGGGGACAAGATATATGAAATAATGAATAAACCGGTATACTGCAGATGCGGTAATGAGGTAGTAGTGAAAATCCTGAAAGATCAATGGTTTTTAGATTACGGGAACCCTGAGTGGAAGGCCCTAGTGAGAAAGTTAGTGTCTAAAATGAGATTAGTTCCAGACGAAGTTAGAAAGGACTTTGAGTACTCAATCGAGTGGTTACAAAAGAGAGCATGTGCAAGAACAAGAGGACTAGGAACACCATTGCCATGGGATAAGAAGTGGATTATCGAGAGCCTTTCCGACTCTACTATATATATGGCTTACTATACAATTGCACATAAAATCAAGGCTTATAAGTTACGCGCTTCACAAATGACCTTCGATTTCTGGGATTACGTGTTGTTAGGTAAAGGCGATATTAATGATATATCTAAACTAACCGGAATTTCGATAGACGTTCTACAACAACTTAGAAGCGAGTTTATGTATTGGTACCCTTTAGATATGAGGCATAGTGGGTCAGATCTAATACCAAATCATCTATCATTCTTTATTTTTAATCATGCAGCAATATTTCCAGAGGATTTATGGCCTAGAGGTATTGCAGTAAACGGTTTAGTACTCTATGAAGGTAAAAAGATGAGTAAATCTCTAAGAAATATAATCCCATTACGGAAAACTATAAGGATCTATGGCCCTGACGTTATAAGGATAACGCTTTCATCACTTTCTGACATGGGTTCTGAAGCAAACTTCACAGATGCTGCTGCAAAATCTGTCATGGATTCACTAAAGAGGTTCTATGAAATAGCATCTTCTATCTCGTCCTTTAATGGAAACGAATTGGGATTCGCTGAAAAATGGTTAATGTCTAGACTGAACTCATCTATAAAGCAGTCTATAAGCTTAATGGATAACATGAGATTTAGAGATGCAAATAACCTAATACTATTTGGTTTACTTAGTGATGTAAACGAGTATATGGAAATGGTGAAAGCTGAGGGAAGAGATCCAAATGGAAGTATTTTAAGAGATTTTGTCATAGCTTGGACAAGGTTATTAGCTCCTTTTGCTCCGCATATAGCTGAGGAAGTATGGAACGCTTTAGGTAATTCAGGTTTTGTATCAGTTTCAAGATGGCCAAATTACGATGAAAGTAATATAGACTTAAAGCTAGAGTTAGAACATGAATATCATAAAGAAATTATTGATGATATAAGATCGATATTAAACGTTTATAAGGGAAATCCTAAGATTGCCACTATATATGTGGCCAATACATCTGAGCATACTTTACTTATGGACGCGCTTAAAACTACGGCCGGAGGAGGTACTTTGAAAACTTTTATGTCTTCTCATAGACCAAAAAACAAGGAGGAGGCAAAGGAGTTACAGGACATATTTGAGTATGCTACGGAGATGAGCGATAGCAAGAAAAAACTACTTTTGCTAGGAGTAGATGAAGAAGTATTGCTTAAGGAAGGGTTGCCATTAATTAAATACAAGACAGGACTTGATATTGAAGTACAGAAATATTCAGATGAAATCATGAGAAAATACAAGAAGGAATCATTTCCTCTTAGGCCCAGTATTGTGCTTAGCTAATACTATTTTTCCTTGTTTTATCTCTATTTTTTCTAGTTGAGTTAAAAACTGTAATTTTTCTCTAATTTTCTCTTTACTTTCTTCTAATCTTCTTTCTGCTATCGCAATCACTTCCTTTATGTTAGCCTCTCCTCCTAGTTCATCGATAATTTTGAGAAGTTCTTCCTCATCTCTCTCAAGTTTTATCTCTATGAGTTTTCCGTTAACCATTCTTACTGAGTATTGTTTTCCATTAGAGAGAAAAATATTGTATATATTATTTCCTTTCTTTATTGCATTAGCCTTGAATTTTCCAACCTTCAATGGTTTACTTGATGTAGCGAATCTGAACTTTTCTGGAATATCTATCTCTTTTTCTGCTTCAAATACAACTAATACAGATGACGGAGTACAAGAAATTTTGAAAGGTATTTCCCATGGATAGAAGTCCCAGATTATTTTCCCAAAATTCGCTATACATATTTCCTGATTTTCCTTTTTGGCTATGCTTGCGGAGACCTCAAACAAAGTGATTAAATTTAGCGAATAATAATATGAGACAAAGAGGGTCTCATTGGAGGAAAGCTCGTTAATTAGATTGTCGCTCATCTGACTTCCTTCCCGCTCTAAAGGAGCGAGGGTTCCTCTCTCTATTCGGATTTATATATTTCATTGAGGAGGCGATCGAGAGGATCAGAGAACTCTTCCCATTATTTAGTTTTCTAATATCGAAAGTTGTTAAGTTATCAATCGCGGTTACATATCTATCATTCTTGAAACCGCACTTTTTGTATCTTAGATATCTGTACTCAGCTTCTTTCATTTTCCTACCGAACTTAGGACATTTATTTCCTATAAGCTTTTCACTTCCCGCCTTAAAAGGTAAGGCTTCCATCTGTTGCGAACAACCTCTACCTCTTAATTGGTCTATTTGTTTCGAATAATTTTTGTCTTTTTCCAAGGTAAAGGACAAGATCCGCAAGATCTGAAGGTTGTTCCAAACTAACGCAAAATAAGACATTAAGCGAACTAATAAATCACTAACAGGAGTATAATCAAAGTTTTCGCAGATAATCTTGAACTTCTCGATCTTATCTTTAACTTACGACAGATCTGTGAACGCGAAAAAGAGAGGTATCTGTCTTTTCGTTTTCCTTAGGCAAGTTAGCTAGCCTGTCTAGAAATTCCTCTGATTTATGAAAACGGTAAGCAATGCTTTGAACAACTTAAAGGTAGATTTGTTGGGGTTTGGCATTACGAACATTTTATTGCCATGTCCATAAAACCTTGGGGGGTTCACTACTTTCTGTTCCCATCATCACGATCCATTAGCGGGATAAGATCTAGATGTCTTAATTCAGTCCTGTTTAGTATTTTTCATCTATTTCGTAGAAATAAGTGAATGCCCTCTATAGCGTAATGTATAACTCGTACATTAACTTAAAATGGGTTTTTAATCTTAACGTCTGTTCATTAGCATGAGATTAGAGCACTACAGTAAATATTTAATTATTATCTGAATAATAGTTATATTTTCTATAAGGGAGTATCCGCTCATATTCTTTTAAGGAGTTCTGCGTTGTGGGAAATATGACTCTTTATTTCCTTGCTATTTTTCCTTAATTGTCCTTAGTGAAAAAGTATAAAATAAAAGAGTTCCAAGTCGAATATTGATTTCATTCAAGGATCCTTAGAATTGTTCAACAAAACAAGAAGATCGAAATCTTTTTAAATACCGCATTCTGTCATCTAATGAGGGTTTCTTATTGCACCAACCGAAAAGAATAAAGGAAAGGATTTAATCTATCCTTGGTTAAGGGATGCTAAAGAATACGATTTTAGTGATATAAAAGATGGGATAAGGCTACACTTAAACGAATCTCCTTATTCGCCACCTGACTTTATAATGGATGCAATAAAGGCATACTTAAGTAAGGGAAATAGGTATCAACATCCAGACCTCGTTAATAGATTTAGAGAAGTTGCAGCTGAATATAACAAGGTTGAACCTGAGAATATTCTTCCGACTCAAGGTGGAGACGGCGCTTTGAGGTTAGTATTCTATAATCTGAGTCAACCAGGGGATAAGATAGTTATAAACTATCCTTCATATAGTATGTATACAGTATATTCATCATTAAGAGGGTTAAAAACTGTTAAAATAAACTTAAGGGAAAAGGGAGAATGGTGGGAGGAAGATATAGAAAAAATTATCAATGAGGTTAGTGATGCGAGAATTGTTGCCATTGATGATCCAAATAATCCCACGGGTTCTCCAATGCTTAAGGGAAATGAAAATTTGATAAGGACAATTGCAGAGTCAACCCATGGTATTCTACTTTTAGATGAAGCCTACTTTGAGTTTGCTGGATATACTGCAACTAAACTTGTTAACAGCCTTGATAATCTTATTATACTTAGAACACTTAGTAAGGCATTCTCAATGGCCTCATATAGAGTTGGATACTTGATTGGTAATTCCGAAATTATAAGCACGTTGAGGAAGACAACAACTCCCTTCGATGTTTCATTACCTTCAATGATAGCGGGGACAGTAGCTCTAGAGAATCCTTCCTACGCAAGAGAGATAGCTGCACAAATCTCAGGACTCAGAGATCAAGTGTATCAAAAAATGAAGGATATGGGAATAAATGTTTTCAAATCCGTAACTAACTTCCTATTCTTTTACTATCCTTTAGATCTCTTAAAACCCTTTATGGACAGAGGTATAGCTATAAGAAATCCACTAGATAAATTTTATAGAGTTACAATAGGTACCCCTCAAGATTGTGAGATTTTTCTAAGATCATTAGGTGAGATAATTGAAAATAGCAATACCAAATAAAGGAAGACTTCAACAACCTACATTACAATTCTTATCTCAAACAGGAATAAAACCACTCGCAAGTGATGAAAGAGCCTTAATAATACCTACTAGTTGGGAAGGAGTTCAGTTAGTTTTAATGAGAACCGAGGATATTCCAAGTCTAGTAGAAGCAGGAGCTGCGGAAATAGGTTTTAGCGGTCACGATTACGTAGTTGAGTCACAAGCTGACGTTGAAGAAATAATTAAATTGGATTATGGTAAAGCTAAAATATCCTTTGCTACTCCTCAGAGCTGGAAAATTAGCAGTGTAAATGATATAAGAGGGTTAGACGGCATTAGAATAGCAACTAAATATTATAATATAGCTAAAGAATTTTTAGATAAAAATGAGATAAAAGCTAAGATAGTCAAAGTAAGTGGAGCAGCAGAAGTGATGCCTTCCTTGGGGGCATGTGATGCAATAATAGATGTTGTTAGTACTGGAACTACTCTAAAACTTCATGGTTTAAGGCCAATAGTTGACGTTATGGAAACTTATGGAGTAGTTATAGCTAGCAGATCTTGGATAAAAAGTGAAGAAGCCGAAAAAATAAACCTTATACTAACTATGATGAAGGGAGTAATTAGCGCAAAAGGAAAGAAGATGGTATTTATGAACGTGGACGACTCAAAGCTTGAGAATGTTATTTCATCTTTACCTGCAATGCTTTCTCCGGCAATATCCAAATTAGGTAAAAATAATGCGTGGGAAGTCATTACTGTTGCCGAGGAGAACCAGCTACCAGAAGTAATAGCTAAAGCGAAGACTGCTGGAGCTAAGGATATTGTGGTAGTAAACATAGAAAAGGTGGTCAAATGAAAGTTGTTCCAAGTATAGATATCAGTAAAGGAAAAGCAGTAAAGAGAATAAAAGGAATACCTGGTAGCGGTAAAATAATAGGAGATCCTTATATGACAGCAATTGAGTTGTTCTCTCAAGGATATGACTTTATTCATATAGTCGATCTAGACGCTTCTGATGGAAGCGGGGAAAATGAAAGTGAAATTGAAAAAATATGTAGTGTAGGCTTTAAAAAAGTTGAAGTAGGGGGAGGTGTTAGAAGTCTAAGTAAAGCCGAAAAACTCCTAACAAAAGGAGTTACTGATGTTGTGATCTCTACTCTTCCTTTTAAGAATCAGAAAGAGTTCGAGAATCTAATGAAAAATCACTCGAGTCGTATCATGTTATCGATAGATTATTGCAAAGACCAAGTATTAATAAGTGGGTGGAAGGAGACTGTAGGTAATGTCAGCGAAGTAATTAAGAGGCTTTCCTATTATGAACCTGAAGGCTTTATATTTACATATGTTTGTAATGAAGGTACCCAATTGGGAATTGATGATAATGCGTCTGAATATATTAAGTACGTTAATGGATTAAAGGGATATGCTGGGGGAATAGGAGGCCTAGAAGACCTCATTAAGATTAAGGTAATTGGATTTGATTTTTCTATTGTTGGCATGGCATTCTATTCTGGTAAATTAAGGGGTGTGAAATATGTCTAGACAGTCTACTGTTGTTAGGGAAACTAAGGAAACAAAAATTGAAATTAAATTAGAGTTGGATTCTCCAGGTGAAGTTACTATAAGAACGCCTGTACCTTTCTTTAATCACATGCTTAAGACTATGGGGTTTTACATGGGCATTTCTCTTATGATAGATGCAGAGGATAAGCTAAACTATGATGATCATCATATAGTAGAAGATGTAGGCATAACATTAGGTCAGGCTATTAAGGAGGCATTAGGAAGTAGAGAGGGAATAAAAAGATTTGCTAATGCCATTGTCCCTATGGATGAAGCTTTAGTCTTATCCGCTGTTGATGTTTCGGGAAGAGGTATTGCCTTTACTTCTCTTAAGTTAAAAAGAGAACAGATAGGAGGTTTGTCTATGGAAAACGTTTCTCATTTCTTCTGGTCTCTATCGGTTAATTCTGGAATTACGCTTCACGTTAAGAAGTTGAGAGGATTAAATGAACATCATATAGTTGAAGCTGCATTTAAGGCCGTAGGTCTCTCATTAGGGGAGGCAATAAAGGTCTCTGGAAAAGATATTAGATCAACTAAGGGATTACTATGACCAAAAGAATAATAGCTTGTCTTGACGTTAATGCTGGACGGGTAGTAAAGGGAGTAAACTTCCTTAATTTAAAAGACAAAGGAGATCCTGTAGAATTAGCGTCTAAGTATGAAGAAGAAGGAGCAGATGAGATAGTCTTCCTTGATATATCTGCAACTATTGAGGGAAGAAGAACAATGATTGATGTAGTAAGAAATACAGCTAGCGTTCTTTCAATACCTTTGACAGTGGGTGGAGGTATAAGAACGTTAGAAGACGTATCTAGAATGCTTTCATCAGGTGCAGATAAGGTTAGTATAAATACTGCTGCTGTAGAGAATAAAAAACTAATAGAGATCTCATCTAACGAATTCGGGGCTCAGGCCGTAGTAGTAGCAATAGATGCCAAGAGAGAAATGGACTCATGGTCAGTATATACTAAGTCAGGGACTTATAGGACAGGTTTAGATGCAATATTGTGGTCAAAAGAAGTTGAGAGACTTGGTTCTGGAGAGATTCTTCTTACTAGTATAGATAAAGATGGTACGAGGTCTGGTTTCGATATTGATCTAACATTCGCAGTTTCTTCGAGTGTTAATATACCCGTAATCGCAAGTGGAGGAGCAGGTAATATGGAACATTTTTATCAGGTTCTTTCAAGAGGAGGAGCAGATGCAGCCTTAGCTGCTGGTGTGTTTCATGATGGAGTAATCAGAATAAAAGACTTGAAAAATTACTTACTTATGAAAGGAGTTGATGTCAGACAATGATTAAGGAAGAGATTCCTAAGAACAGACTAGTAGAGTTTACCCAAGTTCTGGATGTAGTCGAGAGTATTGTAAATCAAGTTAGGCAAAACGGAGATAAGGCAATAATAGATCTGACGAAAAAGTTTGATAGCGTAGAATTAAAAGATCTGTCGTTTTCTAAGGATGAGATAGAGCAACAAGCTAGCCTCCTTTCTGACGATCTAAGAAGGGCGGTGGATGTGATTTATGAACAGCTTAAGGAGTTTCATTTAACACTTATGCCTCCTGAGGTAGGTGGAGGAAAGTCAGGAGTAGAATTCGGCATAGTTTGGAAACCAATAGAGACCGTCGGTATATACGTTCCGGGAGGTAAGCAGAAATATCCATCAACCTTACTTATGGCTGGCATACCAGCTAAAATTGCAGGAGTTAGAGAAATATACTTTTCTACTCCGCAATATGATAAATTAGATCCAATGATGGCATATATATGCCAGAAACTGGGTATAAAGCAAGCATACAGGATAGGGGGAGCCCAAGCAATAGCTGCAATGGCATATGGCACCGAATCTGTACATAAGGTTAGTAAGATTGTAGGCCCAGGAAATATTTATGTTCAAGCCGCTAAATATATTGTTAGCAGAGAAGTAGGAATAGACGGTATTGAGGGACCAACAGAACTGGTTATCATAGCTGATGATTCTGCAGATCCTAGAAGGGTGGCAACTGATCTCCTCGCTCAAGGAGAGCATGGTAAAAGTAGCTTACTAGTATTAATATCAACTTCGGGGAGATTAATATCAAAAGTAAAGGAATTGCTATCTACTGATGTAAACGACTTTTATATAGTTGAGGTAAAGAGCGTTGAGGAAGCCTTGAAAATATCTGATGAACTTTCTCCGGAACACTTGTCTCTTCAAGTTAGATCACCTAGAAGTACTATGAAACTTGTAAGGAATGCTGGAGCAATAACTCTGGGTAATACGCCTCCGGCTATGGTTGATTATGGTGCTGGGCCAGATCATATATTACCAACTAACGGATGGTCAAAGTTTAGGGGTGGAATTACTGTATTAGATTTTATAAAACCGATATCCTATACAAATCTAGACAATCCAACCAAGGAACTAATTGATGCCTCAATTAAGATAGCTAAATATGAAGGTTTTGAGATACATGGTAAAAGCATAGGGATAAGATATGAGTGATGTTTTGGATAGACTCTATGAAATTATTATTGATAGAGTAAACAAGAAACCCCAGGGAAGCTATACAGTTGAACTTCTAGATAAAGGTAAGGAATATATAGCAAGGAAAGTTGGAGAAGAGGCGGTAGAAACTATTGTAGCTTCATTATCAGAGGGGAGAGAAAGATTTATCTCGGAAAGTGCTGATTTAATTTATCATCTTTGGGTCCTAATGAGTGTAGAAGGAGTTAGACCGGAAGAACTGTATGAAGAGTTAAGGAGAAGGATGAAGTAATGCCTACTGCCCTTATAATAAATTATGGAGTAGGAAATTTATTTAGTATCTCTTCTTCACTAAGAAGAGTAGGCTTCGAGGTTAAGATAAAAGAATCACCAGAAGCTAATTCTGATCTGATAGTTTTCCCAGGTGTAGGTTCATTTTCAGCTGTATCGAATTTCCTACTATCATTCTCAGAGCAACTAAACGATATGAGAAAATCAGGTATTAAGTTCTTAGGAGTCTGTTTAGGACTACAGATATTCTTTGATAAGGGGACAGAAGGTGGCGATACTAAAGGTTTAAGCTGGTTTTCAGGTACAGTTGATAAAATAAGGGCTAACGTAAAGCTTCCCCATATTGGATGGGATAGGATATATGAAGAAAAAAAGACTGAACTAAGTGAGGGTTTAGACGGCAGATATGCGTACTTTGTACACAGTTATGTAGCATATACTACAGAGAGTTATATCATGAAGTCGTACTATGGTATCGAATTTCCAGCAATGGTTGAGAAAGATAACGTTGTAGGAACGCAGTTTCATCCAGAAAAGAGTAGTGAGACGGGAAAAATATTCCTAGAGAATTTGATGAGGTGGATAAAACGCTAAAAATGACGGAAGAGGAAGCTAAAAAGATTGTTAATAGTATGAACTTTCGTCATGAGATGAATACAGTCATTTCTGTTTTGCAAGATGTAGAAACAAAGGAGATCCTTATGGTAGGCAATATGAATAGAGAGGCGCTTTACCTAACTTTAACAACTGGTAAGACCCACTTTTGGTCTTTAACTAGGAAAACTATTTGGATGAAGGGAGAGACCAGTGGGCACTATCAAATAGTTGAGGACGTTCTAATAGATTGCGATGAGGATGCTGTAGTGGTTAAAGTCAGACCTGAAGGACCTACTTGTCACACTGGCAATAAAAGTTGTTTCTATAGGAGCTTCAAGGTCTTTCTAGCAAATCAATAACAATATCAAGAAAAAGTCATAATTGTCATTTTAACTTAAAGTAATTTTATCATTGTATATAATGTTTTTGGTTATTTAGTTTAAAATTCCGTGATATCCTCACCCAACTGAAGTGTGATGGAACACACTCTGAGTGAGGTTACGAGTAGCGGTGTCACTACCTCACCACATCAAGTTAGTCCTTCAAGGGTATAGCAGGTAGATCCTCTACGGATCAAAATTTAAACATTTTATCATATCGTAGTTCTTCACTGTATTAATGATAATGGAGTTTCCTTTTTACTCGAAAAATAGTTACGTACATTTCTGCTTATCAACATTAGATCATAAGAGTAAATCTTTAAGTATGTATTGAAAAGATCTTTACCTTAGTTAAGAGAATTATTATATTTATTATATGTAGAGAAATAATCAAAATTTTTGCATTAATTTATACCTCCTCTGGAGGGAATTCTTGACGGATAATCCTAAAAGTTAAATTCTTTGAGATCAAGTATAGTTCATGTCACAGATCAACAAAGAAGAATGGAGAAAGAAAATTATGGAAGGATTAAGTGAAGTTTATGATCCGGAGATTCCAGTTGATGTTGTTAACTTAGGTTTGATATATGAAATAAAAATAAGCGATGAGGGCGATGTTCATATTAGACTTGGACTTACAGCACCAGGTTGTCCCGTTGTAGATGACTTAATCTATACAGTAGAACAGGTTATTAAAGAGTCTGTACCAGCTAAAAATGTAGAAGTCGATATAGATCTAGATACTCAGTGGACTCCATTAAAAATGACTTCAGAAGGCAGAGAGAAGTTCAAGAAACTTTATGGTTATGACATAGTGGAGATGTGGGTTCAAACATATGGGTTGCCATCTACTGAACAGAACACATAAAATCCAGTAGACTTTTCTTTTATTATGTCTTGGAGTATCCTTGAGCTTATAAGATCAAATCCAGAAGCTCTTGAGGATAGTATTAAAAAAAGGAATTTAGATCCTACTCTTGTAAAGAGAGCTGTAGAGCTAGATCTCCAATGGAGGAAAACTTTACAGGAAGTAGAGAAAATTAGACATAAGCATAATCAAATAAATTCCGAAATTCCCAAAACAGCTAAAGAGGAGAGAGAAAAGAAGATTCAGGAAGCTAGAGCTCTTCTTAAGGAACTTGAAGCTAAGGAAAAGGAACTAAAAGAAATAGAAGAACAAAGGGATCAATTGATTAGTTCCCTTCCTAACATACTAGCTAAAGATGTTCCCGTAGGTCCAGATGATAGCTATAACGTTCCCATTAAGGTATGGGGAAAATTTAGAGTATATAAGGATGATATAGAAGATTTTAAAAAACAACTTAATGGGTTACAAGCTGAATATGAGACTATTGACTGGAGACCAGTAGGGCACGCAGATATGCTGGAGACGGTTTTAGGTTTAGGGAATACTGAAAAAGCTTCTCAGGTTGCAGGTTCTAGGTTTTTCTATATTTTTGATGATATAGTTTGGCTAGATTTTTCCCTTTTACTTTATGCCATTGATATAGTAACATCAAAGGGATACAAACTGGTAGTTCCACCTTACATGTTAAGGGGAGAAATAATTTACTCAGTAATTGATATGGATACATTCAAGGACGCGATATACAAGATTGAAAACGACGATCTTTATCTAATCTCAACGGCTGAACATCCGTTAGCTGCATTACACTATAAGGAAGATATAGAAAAAGACGAATTACCAATAAAACTTGCTGGATTTAGTCCAGCTTTTCGTAGAGAAGCTGGAGCTGCAAATAAGGATATGAAAGGCATATTTAGAGTTCATCAATTCCATAAGGTGGAGCAATTCATATATTCATTACCGGAAGATAGTTGGAAATACCACCAAGAATTACTGGGTAATGTAGAGGAAATATTCCAAGGTCTGGAAATACCATATAGAGTAGTAAATATAGCTTCAGGTGATTTAGGAGCATGCGCCGCTAAAAAATACGATCTAGAAGCCTGGATGCCAGCTCAAGCTAAGTTTAGGGAAATGATCAGCTGCAGTAACTGTACTGACTGGCAGGCTTATAGAATGAAAATTAGATTCATCGATAGAAAGAACAATAAGAAGGGTTATGTACATACGTTAAACAGTACTGCAATTGCTAGTACAAGAACGATAACTGCGATATTAGAGAATTTTCAGAAAGAAGACGGATCAGTGGAAATACCTAAAGTTTTAAGAAAATATCTAGAACCATTTAAAGCCGCTCCTAAAGATTACATTTTGCCAAGGAAGAAGGACACTCAGATGAATAGAAATTAAAACGTTCTGCTTTTTAATAATGGATGGAAGCCTCACCTTTTAAGGCAGAGAGTGAAAAGATTATACAAAATAACTATACTATTCTCTTTCACGGAGAGGGGCCTCATCTGTGATAACTTTGAGCGTTGCAATGAAGGTTGTTCCAGATAAGCCTCTCTTGTTCAAAACTATGTGTAAGGTCTAAAATATGTCCTTAAGTGGATTTTTGAAAATGAAAGAGATGTAGAAGGTAAAAATGGAAAAGAGCTGTTAGGAATAGAACACAGTCAGTATACAAAGTCTTAAAGGAAAAAATTCAAACTATCTAGTGACATTGGAGAAGTTTGCTTTAGAGAAGCCATCTTCATTTACAAGACCTGGATAACCCAAAGAAGGGTAGAAGACCAATAAAAATCATTATTAGAAAACTAAATAATGGGAAGAGTTCTCTGATTCTCTCGACCGCCTTCTCAATGAAATATATAAATCAGAATAGAGAGAGGAACCCTTGCCATTTAGAGTGGCAAGTCAATTCTTAGTCTGTGATTCTAACCACTTCTCAACTGCTTTCATTTTCTTCTTGGCAATAGCAAGGAACAATTTCAGTGTAAGTCTTACAGGATAATATAGGGGTCCTTTCATGTAAAACTTATTTATTATATCCTCTGCCCAATATACGTCATGCCAGAAGGCCCTCTTGTACAGTTCTATATGCGCATCACTTAATTTTACTCTAGTAAACCAGTCCTTATTCTTGAAGTAACCCATTGGAACGAAGAACATAGGAACTAATATACTCCTATATGATCTAAGATTGTCAACTAATTCTATTGTTCTATATACATCATCTTCTGTCTCTTCTGGTAAGCCAATAATCATTGTACCAGCGGGAATTATGTTATGTTCATGCATTATTTTAAATGCTTCCTCAACGGTTTCTGGATAATTCTCTGGTTTGTAGGGGGCTGACTTAGCTGGCATGATCTCCTTAGCTAATCTAGTTGATCCAGTCTCTATTCCGACCTCTACTCCAAGATAGTCTTGATTTCCATTTTGATAAACTATTTCTGTAAGTTTGGAGATTAATCCGTACTTTTCTTCACTATATCTGATGGCTGCTAAGCTAGCGTGGCTCCAAGCAATTGTTTTATAGTATTTCTTGACTAATGTATGAAGCTTAATTAAGGGTTCTGGCTTAGGCAAAATTCCAACAGCGCCATAAAAGAGAACATCGTCACTATGAATTACTCCGTTTCTTATGTTATGCCTAACGTTTACTTGTAACTCTTTCTCTATTTTCTCAAGCGGATAATATCTTGTAGGTCTTAATGTTACAGAGCAGAATCTACAAGATCTAGCACACCCTCTCATAACTTCAACAAGACCGTTGACACTTCCTCCTTTAATTTCTGAAATATCCTCTATACTAGGAACATCATCTCCACTTACGTAAACATATCTAGGTAACACATCTCCATCAAGTATCTTCTGAGCCAACTTTACTGTAATTTTTTCTCCTTCACCATCTACAAGCGTGTCGACACCCAATTTTTCAATCTCGTCTTCTCTCCAAAGCCATTGCCAAGTAGATGGCCCTCCAACAAGTATTTTCATTCCATTCTTTTTTCCTTCAGCGATCTCTGGCTTGTTTATAAGCTCTTGAAAGCTCTTGTAATTAATTGGTTCTTTTTTAGTTATTCCCCACCACGTTGATGAGGGAGGGCCAAATGCAAAGTAATCATGATGTGAAAAGAGTAGAGCCTTTGCATTTTTTGTATATCTTCCAATATAATCAGGGTCGATTATAGCAGCATTAAATCCTTCATCTATTAATTTTGCTTCCACTTTCCTCATTCCGTAGGGAGCTTCAACAGGTCTTCCCAGTTCATCTACTTTAATCTTGGGACATGCTAACCATTTCCAAGCTTTTTCTGGAATTCCTACAGCAGGTCCTGTACCTAAGAACCCTAGAAACTCTTTATGGTGATGATTGGTCATTAAGCATCTGTCTGTAGTTAAAACAAAGTCGAACTGTACCAAAATAAATCACCTAGATCTTTAGCTTAAAAGTCCTCAGAATTTTCTTTATGTCGTCTGGAGCATCCTTATACGTTAATTTTTTAGCTTGCGCAGTATCTGGGCTCCACTCTTTCTCTCCTGTCTTGTATGTTTTAACTTCGTAAATTGTAAATAGCTTGATACCTTTTTCGTTCTTAACTTCTTCTAACATTAATTGCCTCTTACCAAGTTGGACAAGATATTTGTTCCCTACTTCCGTTATTTTCATACTTAAATCAGTAGATAAATATAGATTAAAACCTTTACTCTGTTAAAGATCAATCTTCATCGTTTTCTTCGTTACCCTCGAATTCGTCCCTTAAGAGTTCTAGTCCTATCTCTTTATAGTACTCTTCTCTTTCCTGTTCCCATTCCTCTTCGTCTCTTTTTCTACCTTCTTTCTCGCTAACTATTGATGTAGTTAGAACTTTCTCATTCTTTGTAGACTCTTTAATTTGGTATTCTTTCTTCGCCTTATTATCCATTTCTTCCTCATATCCACACTTTCTACATTTAAGGATAGTCTTACCATCCTTCTTTGTAGGCATTAAAATTCCGCCACATTTAGGACAGAACTTCATGCTAAGCCACCATAAGAGTAGATTTCACTATTATCCCATATATAAAGTTTTCTTATATAGGATCCAATAAAAACGATGATCTATAATTTTTCTTCTAGTAGTATTAAAGGTTTAACTATCTAGATAAAAAGCGAATCTTCAACGCATGGTAATAAGTGTTAATAAGCTGAGAGAGTAATAGGAAATATCCTAAAACTATTACGTTAACAATATACCGAGTTAATTCATTAGATGGTAATATTTTGGCATTAAGGTTAAAATTTTTATTGGACAAACGAAGAGTATATGGAACCATTTTACTTTAGATCGTATAATAAAGTTGTAGGTATAGCTCATGATGTAAAGGAGTTGAAATCAGAGATTGAAAGACTAGGAAAAAAGGATAGTGCATGCGTAGAGTATCATCTTAAAGAAGGTCATATAGTAAATTGGCTGAACTATATTAATGAAAGAGGATTAGCTGAGATGCTTAAGGGAGTAAGTAGCTATAAAGAAGCTTCCTCAAGAATTGGAGAATATTTAGCTCTAAAGGCATCAACTCAAAACATTACCAAGCAGAAAAGAACAAGTAGAAGAAGGCAGTATTTCTAATGAATTTTAATCTATTTAAGGCTGAAAATCTTTAATGTAAATTATTTTTATATAACCATATTAAAGAGATAATATATGAGAGTTAAAAGTAAGTTTATAGATATTCTGTAATAATTACAAATCATTGTCTAAACTTGAGTAATATAGGAAAAAATTCCTAAAAAGTGGATATATCATCATCTATATCATTTGTCTCGTTAAGGTTAAGAGAGCGAACAACATACTCATAAGGATAGAAATAGATAGTTCATGATAAAAATATAATGAGCTTTCATTTACTATTGTGGATAGGAGATTAAGGAAAGACGTTATATTATTAAAAAATTGTAGTATAAGCAAGTAAAAGGGGCATATGTTAAAGCATCATATAGTATGTTGAGATTTAAAGGTAATTCTAGCGTCCTTAATGATGTCTGGATGTGGAAGAGACGAAGAAGCAAAGTTGATAAAGATAGTTTCTCCTTAGAGTAATTTCTGACGTATAATCATCAGAGAACTTAAATACACTAAACAATCTAAAGCCATCTAGGGACGTGCTGGAATTCCTGTGGCTATCAACTAAAAAGATTAAAGTGTCACCCACTCTGTCTCTAAAGCTTTAAAGATTAAAATGCGATCTCCAAGCTGTACTTATGCGAGTATTAATAGTAAGATATGATGAGATTGCCATAAAAAGTAATATAGTTAGGACAAAACTTGAAAAACTTTTAATGCAAAATATTATTGTTGGGGCAAAGAAATTTAACTGTAATCTAGAGAAAATACAAAGATCTCAAGGTCGTATTTTACTTTATGGTGATATCGATTGCCTAAAGCTATCAACTTCAAGAATATTTGGCATTAGATCGATTAGTCCTTCATATGAGATGACGTTCTCATCAATAGATGATATAGTTTCTGAAGCCGAAAAAATGTGGAAGGATAAAGTAACTGGCAGGACATTTGCTGTAAGGACAAGACGAGTTGGAAAACATAATTTCACATCTCTTCAAGTCTCGGAAAAGGTTGGAGAAAAACTCGCTAACTATGGTAAAGTTTTCTTAGAAAATCCTGACATTTCACTTCATATCGAGATAAGGGATAACTCCGCTTTTTTCTTTGACGAGATTTTAGAAGGACCAGGAGGATTACCTCTTATGGCGGAGGGAAAGGCTTTGGCGTTAATATCTGGAGGAATTGACTCACCTGTTGCTGCATGGATGATTATGAAAAGAGGTGTTGCGGTAGATTTCATGTATTGCAATATAACTGGTCCAATAGGTGAGAAAGAAGTTCAAGAAGTTGTGAATAGAATTGGACAGTGGTCAATAGGCTATACTTCTCATTTTTACAGTATAAATTGTCTAAAAATTGCCGAGGTAATCTCTTCCAACATAAGTAAGAGGCTTCAATCAATAGCGTTCAAGAGAGCACTTTATAGGATAGGCCAAGAATTAGCTAAGAAAGTAAACGCGGGGGCTATTGTTACAGGGGAATCCCTTGCCCAAGTTTCTTCTCAAACTCTATCATCTTTAAGAAGCTTAAGTTTTGGTATGGACACGTTAATTCTAAGACCTTTAATAGGTTTCGATAAGCTCGAAATCATAAAATTGGCTGAAAAAATCGGAACATTTGAGGCTTCAATAAAGGTTCCGGAGTACTGCTCGATGTTTTCTCATCATCCAAAGACTAAAGTAAAGTTAGAAGATATAAAAGAGATTGATAAACAGCTAGATGATGTCATTAATAACGTTATTTTACAAATAAATTCTAAAATGGATTAATTTACCTATTTTCTTAAAAAGATCTTTAGACGGCAAATAAGAAAAGTAGAGAAGACGTTCTCGCTACACTTCACTATTGTGAGGACGTCACATGGTGTCTTGTGTAATTTTTTTTAAGAGTAAAAGAACTTTACTATCAGGATGAAAGTAGCGATTTTTCAGAAAGGAGGAGATACAATAGTTAAAGGTGTTGTTCCAGCAAGATGCGCAATAGGAGGCTATAAAGTAGAGGTAATAATACGGAATAACAAATTGATCTCTTCTAAGTGTACGTGTGGTAATACTCCTTGCCCTCATGCGATAAAACTTTACATGTATTATATTGCTCACATAGAGAAAGGTAAAATGAACAGTTAGCCAAAGCTATAATGTCTTAATGAGTTATCCGTGGTTAGGTCGTAACATTTATGCTCTCACCAGGGGTTTCAACTTCATCTTCCCGCTTGAACTTATTACCATACTAAAGGTCATCTTAGTTCATTACCGTAAGGCTAAAATCAATGAAAATCTCTATAAACTAGATTAAGTTTTGGTCAAAGAAGGGTATCTGTTAACGTTAGTCCTATCAATAGCTGAAAACACTTCATATTCCTCTCTATGGGTCGATATTTTCTGGCCGCACGTGTTCTTCTCTATATTTATTAAATTGAAAACTATTATTAACTTAAAAATTAAAGTGAAAAAAGTGATATTTAATCCAGATTTTATAATTTTCCATATATTGTCCATTAAAATTAATAAAATTATCTTTTTACATATATTCCCATACTCCTCTACCCTTATAGTTATAGACTATTGTTTTATACGCAGTAACTGATTCTATAGTATATCCTATACCCTCTCTACCAACTCCTGAGTCTTTTCTACCTCCAAACGGGAAATATCCTATTCCATGTTTTGGATAGTCGTTTATGTAAATAGCTCCAACTTCTAACATTCTAGTGAGTTTCCTTATTTTATTTATATCTTCTCCAAATATTGCTGCGTCAAGTCCATATCTACGAGAGTTAGATAGCTCTATCATTTCATCTATTCCTTTTACCTTTGTAAAAATAGCGATAGATGCAAAAACTTCTTTATTGTAAAGGTAAAGATCTTTTAATTTATCTTTCTCTATTTCTATAAGAGTCGGTTCTATGTAGTTTTTATTTCTATTACCTCCATACAAAACCTTCCCTCCCTTATTTATTGCATCTTTTACAGAGTATTCTACTTCTTCAGCTGTTCTCTCATCTATTAACGGTCCCATAGTGACTGATCCATCCCTTGGGTCTCCTACCTTAACTTTCTTTAGCTCACTTATAAGAAAGTCTTTTAGTTTATCATAAACTTCTTCCTCAGCAAAAATAAATTTTATCGAATCGCATCTCTGACCAGAATAGCTGGTTATTCCAACGGTTATTTTAGGCGCCGTCTGTTCTGGATCTGCATCTGAAAGAACTAAAGCCGGATCTCCCCCACCCAATTCCATAACATATTGCTTAATTCCTCCACTCCTAATTACTTCCTTACCTGACTCTGTACTTCCAGTAAAGGATATAACTGAAATCCTAGGATCTGATACTAGCTTATCCATTTGATTTCCAGGTAAGGTAATTATTGAGATTGACCTCTTTGGAAAACCGGCCATTTCTAATAATTTTGCGAAAAGTATAGCTATTATTGGTGTAGAAGACGCAGGTTTTATTATAATTGCGTTACCTGCTATAGTGGAATATACTAGCTTGTTAGCTACATCAAAAAGAGGATAATTAAACGGCGTAATAGCCAATACTATTCCTAACGGCTCTCTTTTCACTATCGCCTCAGCTTCTATGCTTTCGTTACTCCAATCTCCTGGAACGTAATCTCCATAAATTTTCCTTACATCTAATTCCGCTAGCTTCAGTCTTTCAGCAGCAGCCCTTACCTCACCCTCAGCAGCAGCCCTTGTCTTTCCATTATTTAAAACAAGGATATCGATGAAATAATCTTTATAACGTTCTAATAGTTCAGCAGTTCTCTGAAATATTGCTATTCTTTTCTCTCCAGGCGTATCCCTGATATCCCATTTACCACGCTTATACATAATATCTAGAGCGTTATCTATAACTTGCGAATTGAGTTTTACAACTTTAGAGAACGTTGTTAGGTCTATTGGACTTTTGATATCCTGAAATTCTTGGGATGATACCCATTCTCCGGCTAAAAATGTCTTAAAATAAGGTATACCGTCCTGAACGAAGTATATATCCTTAAACTCTTGAGGTAATTCTTTCATAGTATAAAGATCGTCTGAATAGTTAAAAGTATTATTGAAATGTAAGGATCAAATATCTTATTTTAAGATTAGTTAAGTATAAACTTTACCTTTTGTTATTCCATGAGTTACATAATCATTGAATTTTTCCTCAAAATAATAATAAATCATAATTCATAAATTAACTAAAATAAATTTTAAAAGTCCAATCAGTATATGACTCAAACTTCGTCGCTATGTTATCTAAATCAGGTTAAAATAATTCCTCCTTGCTCTTAGTTGTTAGTAAGTCTATTTCCTTCATTTATGGGCATTCTTGGAAAATTATAGTTAATGTTGCTATCGTTCTATCGATTTTATGAATCGCTCAATTTCCTCCAAGAACGGTATATTTTCGTTATCTCCTCTTATCATTACGTTTAAAGCAGAAGCTGCAACTCCATATTTTAACGCTTTATCTAAGCTATAGCCATTTAGATAAAGACCCAAGAATGTACCACCAAGGGAGTCTCCCGCACCAGTCACGTCTTCTACTGGAACGTTATATCCTTTAATGTAATAGCTCTCTTCCTCCTTAAATACGGCTGCTCCTTCTTTACCCATCTTTAAAACTAAAATTTTACAATAATCCATAAAAGCTTTTTTAATTTTTTCAGGCTCACTTTCATTTACTAGGATTTTCGCGTCATCTTTATCAGTTATAAGTACTTCAACTCCTTCTTTTAAGAGACGCATTATAGTTTCTCTAGCTTTTTCCGGACTCCATAACTTTAGTCTAATGTTAGTGTCGAAGCTTTTCCTCTTAGCTGTTGCAAAGGCTTTTGTCACTGCAT
Organism: Candidatus Acidianus copahuensis; assembly: GCF_000632495.1. GTDB lineage: Archaea > Thermoproteota > Thermoprotei_A > Sulfolobales > Sulfolobaceae > Acidianus > Acidianus copahuensis. The sequence goes on from NZ_JFZT01000017.1 coordinate 49,299, forward strand.
CTCTTGCAGTGTCGCTAATAGCTAGAGTTATTCCAGTAGAGTGAACTAGATCCGCTTGTTTAACGAAATCTTCCTCTATATCTTCTGGTGATAACTTACTTCCTGCGCTGAATTTCCTGTAGTAAAAAGACTCACTTTCATATGGTATTGGAAAGTGTCTCTGAATAAAAAATACAGCAGTATATGAAGACGAGTCTACCTTTATTTTAGATGTTTCTACACCTGTTCCTCTTAACCATTCAATAATATTTTTACCAAACTCATCATTACCGACTCTAGCTATAAGAGAACATCTATGACCTAATCTTGATAGCGCAATGCAGTAATTTACCTCACTTCCTGCAACGTGTTTTTCGAAGTAGTTCACGTAGCGCAAAGGACCTGGAGTGAGGGCATTTAGTTCAACCATCGGTTCTCCTAAAGCGATTACTTTCATGAAAGAAAATACTATATAGAGAGATTAAAGTTTTTGTCTATAAGATAATAATACGAAAGACGTTATTTAGGCGGTCATATAAAAAGAAGTTGATATAAAGTTTTAACCTTTCCTGTCTAATATATATTTGATAAAGATGAACTTTACGGAAATAAACTATAACGATTTTCGACAAAGGGTTGATGAGGCTATATTTAGGATTAGTATAATTGCGCTATCTCGAAAAAAGGCTCGTAAAGATCTATTGAAAATAAGGCAAGAGCTTTATCGTTTAAAGGCCTTTATATTAGAAGGCAAGCCTATACTCGAAGTAAAGGGGGAAGTAGGTACAATATTGGTTCTACTTAATATTTTAGGTCTTAACTCTTCTAAGAAAATTAGGAAGGAGTTAGAATATATACAATCTATTCTTATGTTATGGAACGTCTTAACTTGAAGTAAGGTAAAAGTAAAAGCTTAAAGGATAACAGTTACATATACTATTGTGTGTATTATCAAGATTTTATCCTCCCAATTATAGGATTTTACATTGGAGGAGAATTGTTACTAAAAGGAGGAAAGCGAGTAAGCAATCAGGCTGTCTTTCTCGGCATCTTGTCCTCCGTTCCAGAAATTGTTACCTTATTAGGATTAATTGAGGAAAGAAGTTATTACCTTGCTATAGGATCCATAATAGTAAGTGTAATTTTAGTTTCAACGTTAGGTATTGGAGCAATTGGCATAATAGCCTTTCTAAAATGGAGAGAAAAAGTTACTGTTAAGCTTAATGAAAGACCTCTTATTGGCATAATATCTGCCTTACTTATAGCAATCCTAATAATACAGAGAATGAATTATCTCATAGGCATTCCTCTAATATTTCTTCTTATTTTCTATCTTGTAAGAAAGTTAGAAGGCATCAAAGCTAACAATAAAGGAATATATTTAATGATTGTCGGTATGGGGATTTTGTGGGTTTCTTCCCAATTTTTAGTCTCTTCTATAACATCTTCTCAGTTACCTAACTGGGCATATAGCGAATTTCTGATTCCTATTTTATTAAATGCTCAAGATCTTTTTGTCGGATTTAGAGAAAGTGCTAATGATCCCAGGTTAACTTCGCAAGTTACTGAGGGTTTTATAATTGAGATAGTCATGTTATCTTTGTTTGCTTTTGGAGTTCTAGGGGTATTAGGCGGATTTGGTGGTTTACCATTAAACGGGCTAGGATACCTAATATTCTCTCTTGTAGTAGTTGATACTGCTCTAATCATTTTATCTAGCAAGAACGACTTCTCCTTTAAGGATAGTTTGATTCTCTTTACTCTATACTTTTTGATACCACTTTCACTTCTACAAAAACCTCTTTGAGAAATTATCATATAAAGATAAAGAGCTTAGGTCGACCGATGCCTTGACTTTACTCAATGCATTTTCTAAATCGCTTAGATTTACTCTAGTTCTAAGGAACCCTGTAGAATGCGCCTCTTTAAGTAAAGATCTCTTAAGTTCATCTATTATGAGCTTTAAATCGGCTGGAGTATATCTCTCAGTTCTCTCAGCTAACCATTGTATCTCTTCATCGCTAATATCTATTCCTCTAGAGAGGACTTTGATAACCTTAATTCTTCCATTCATATCTGGTGGAGGAACATAGATTAATCTCTCTAATCTTCCAGGTCTTATAATAGCAGGATCTAAGTCCCATGGTCTATTAGTAGCTCCTACAACCACTATGTCCTCATTTTCTCTTATTCCATCTAGTTGAGTTAACAGTTCAGTCAACGCATTTCTCCACTCATTAAGAGATCTGTTTTTAGCTATCATATCAATCTCATCAACAAATATTATTGATGGAGAGTAGTCCCTTGCTATATTGAATTTTTCTGCGATCAACTGGGGGGATTCCATAGGTCCAGCTGAGGATATCTCCTCCCCGGATAGAAGGATAAATGTTGCACTAAGTTCATTTGCCATAGCCTTAGCTAAACTAGTCTTTCCTGTTCCAGGCGGACCATAAAGAAGGATACCTTTTACTGGTTTTATTTGTAGCTTTTGAGCGAACTCTTTGTTTTTTATTGGAATTTCTATTTCATCTCTTAGGATTGCTTTAACATCTTCTAAATCACCTAGTTCATCCCAAGTAACTTGCGGAATTCCATAGAGTCTTAAGTCAATCCTTCTTCTAGAATACTTTCTCGCTAAATCCTCGAATTTTACTATTGTGGATATTTGTATAGATGGTTTATATTCTTCTAGAGCTTTAAGAAAGTCTTGAGTACTAGGAGTTCTTCCTTCTTTTTCAGCTTTATTTTTTACCTCTTCTGCAATTAGTTTAATATCGGCTGGAGAGAATCTTTGGCTTCTTTTAGCTAAGGCTAATGTATCTACGTTCCCTGCATATCCTTCCCAAATTTCTTCTCTTCCTTTTAGATCAGGCAGAGGTACATATATTATCTCATCAAATCTTCCTGGTCTTAGAAAAGCTTCGTCTATCTCTTGAGGTATATTTGTCGCTCCAATTATAAGGATTTTATCGTTCTTATCGTGAAACTCTTGAAGCTTTGTAAGAAGTATATTGGTTAATCTATGAGTTACTTCATGCGTATCGCCTCTTTGCATAGCAAAACTATCTATCTCATCGATGAAAAGGACCACAGGCTGTTCCTTTTCTGCAGAATCGAGAAAGGAGGATAAAAGAAATTCGCTTTCTCCATACCATTTACTCATAATATTAGACGCTTTTAGTTCTACGAACTTCCAATTTAATGCGTTGGCTATAGCCTTCGCCATAGTAGTTTTACCAGTACCTGGTGGGCCAAACAGTATAACCCCATAAGTCCTTCCTTTATTTACTTCTTCGCTTATCTCTCTTAATCTATTCTTTACTTCTCTGTTATCAAATATTTGATCCCATGAAACGGTAGGCACATAGGTAATTGTTTTTACTTTCTTTTCAAGACCTATTCTGTTTGCTTTCATCATCATGAGAAAGAATATAATTGGAATAATGAAGAATAATACCTCTATAACATCTATTGCGAGTTGTATTATAGATGAGGAGGACATTATGTTAATTATTTCTTTTCTCTATTTTAACTATATTAAGGGACTGAGCAATACCTCCTGATATATTATCTACGAGTTCATTTGAAATTACTGCATTAACGTCAAATCCATGGCCATAGGCGACTCTCTCTCCTTTAGAATGTCTACCGAAACCAAAGTATGCAAAAGCAGTATCATCTCTTATTCCTTCAGCAACCTTCACTTTGCACGATACTTTTTGTCCTGTTGTTGTAGAGAATAGTTCAACAGCATCCCCATCTTTTATTTTTAGGGTAGAGGCTCTTTTAGGACTTATCCAGACAGGATTATCTGGGGCTAATTTTATAAGTGTTGGGATATCAAACGTTATACTATCTTGAGTATGATATAGCGTATGTCCAGTTATAAGGTAAAATTCATCAACATCGTTAGGTTTTACCTTATTATCAACAAATGTTGGAATTGGGAAATATCCATTTCTATAAAGCCTCTCTGAATATATTTCAATCCTTCCAGAAGGAGTGTTAAGCTGTCTCTTATAAGGATAAACTTCATATATATCTCCTTCGAGTTTGATGCAACCTTTCTTGTAAAGTTCTTCCTTATTAACATTGAGTTGGTTTAGTATCTTCTCCTCAAGGCTATCAAATGTATCGTTAGCAAGACCTAATCTTCTTTCTAATTCAAGTATTATCCACCAAAGCGGTTTAGTGTCATATAGAGGATCTACAGTCTTCTGATGCACATCTATCCAAGGCTCTAAAGTCCATCCAACTGGTAATGGTAATTCTTCTCTCTCTAGGTATGTTGATTCGGCAAAAACGACGTCCGCATAATTGGTTACGTCTGATGGCATAACATCTACCACTGCTAAAAAGTCTAGTTTTTCTAAAGCTTTTCTAACTAATTCACTATTTGGTTCCCTTCCATCGAGATTAGTAGCCACTACTAGAAGGGCTTTTATAGGATAAGGTTTTCCCGTAAGAATAGCCTTTGTAACTTCGGGAAATGCCGAATAAGTTAATGGGTATTTGTATCTGTCTATTCTCTTTGCGCTTATGTTAGTTTTTTCATTGAGATATATTTTAGGCTTTTTAGAAAAAATTAATCCTCCTTTCTTATCTAAGTTACCTATCATTGCGTTAATAGTAAAGGCTGCCATCCATGTATAAGTAGAATCTACAGAAAATGACGTATGCCATGCATCATCTATTACTGCAGAAGGTCTATTTTTCCATAAGTTTTCAGCAATATATTCTACATCTCCGTATGAAGTTCCAGTAAGTTCTTGAAGCCTATCATAAGCCTTTTTAGCCTCTTGCTTTAATCTTGAGAATACTGTAAAAGCCTTCTTCCCTTCTATTTCTCCCTCAAAGAACAGTGAGGTATGATAGATATTAGATGGCGACATATCTTCATATATAACGAGTGATGCGTTGCTAAACTTTAAGAGAAAGTCCTCGTCATACATACCTTTATCTATCATGTAGTAAATTACTGCTAGAAGGAAAGCTGTGTCGCCTCCAGGTGATATTGCTATCCATCTATCTGCATACCTCTGAGCTAATACAGATTTTCTTGGGTCAATTACAGCTATTTTCATTCCTTTGTTTCTTCCTTCCTCTATTCTCCTAACAATATCTGGTACTATACCTTCAAGGGGATTTCTTCCTATGAATACCGTGAACTTTGAATTGGGATAATCTGGATCAATACTTCTAGGTCCTTCTGCCCCTAAAACAAGTATAGAAGCGACAGTTCTTGGACCATGGCAGACGGCTTCATGTCCTATAACATTAGGTGTACCATAAAGATTACCAAATCTTTCTAGCAATTCCTTGCCGTAGTCATGAAAGGTTATTGCGAGATATTCCGGATGTCCATCATCCCTTAGCTCTTTCAGGTATTTTACTGTTTCATCTAATACGTCGTTCCACTTAGCTTGAACTAGATCTTTTCCTTTTCTTATTAAAGGGCCTTTTAGTCTATCCGGATGTGTTAGTAGAAAAGGACCTGCAGCACCTCTTCCGCATATTCCAGGTTGTGGATGATCTCTATTTGCAGCAACTCTAACTTTCCCACCCTCAGAAGTTGCTACTATTCCACACATATTTTTGCACATGTAACATCGAACATAAGTCATACTACTTTTTATCAATCTACATTTTTAACAATTAAATCATACAAGTTAGTTTAACGTTAATTCACCTAGTTAAATATTACCTTGTCAAAATATTACCTATTATATAAGAATATCTCTACTATTTTTGGTTAATATACGAACTTAAGTATAAGCAGTTAAATAAGTATTAAAATAGAGAGCAATATTAGTAAATTATATTTTCTTTTCTATTCTTCTTAATCTTATACGTTCTTCAAAGTCTTTTGAAGCTATATTAAACCATCTCTTGATAAACAGTGTAGTAAAACTATCTAACCAACCTTCATAATCGAATTCAATTCTAACTTTATTCCTATCCAAAATAAACTTTAAGTTAGCAGACCCTTTTGGAGTCATGGTAAATATATATTCTACTCCATTATATCTTCTATATACATTTCCATTCATTTCGAAATTTGTTATTCCAAATCTCCCTAGCGCTTTAAATTTCGTATTTTCATTCTCTACTTTTTTGATAACTGGAAATAGAAAGGGCAGAACGAAAGTTGGATCTGAAAGAATAATAGTAAGTACTTCTTCCTCGTGTTTGGTAGGAAATTCTAATATAATTTTCATATTGCTATCTCTTCTCTACTTTTCTTAAAAACCTTATAGTTTTGTTTACTTTAATTTGAAATAGATGAGTTAATTTGTTTATTATAGATTTTTTACTAATTATTATTCCTAAAACTATAATGAATATTGCTATGTAATCTATGTTCATGAGTTCTGCATTTAGTTTTGGTTCCAGATTTGTAATTATTCCGATACCATTTTTCATAGGTATTACTAAGTATAATCCATTACGTGTTGTATTCCATAACCCAGAAGGTCCATTGATCGAGGGATTTATAAAATAAGCTTCGCTACCATTTCCCTTTACTATAATTTTATATGGAGTAACTGAAACGTTTAGATAACTATCATTAGAATGAGCAACAGATTTGAAGTTATCAACATTGTAAACCATGAATTGACCTGAGGTATATACTAGAGTTAAATTGGCTTGGTTTATTTTTTCAGTTGTAACTACATACTTGATACCATAACTAGCCAAATATGTTGATGAAAAGTTAGATATCTCTACTACATTTGGAAGCAAGTCTGAATACAGTGGGGTTTTCCCCAAGATTAAGTAAGGAGGTATACCTATGTAGAAGAATTGCTTGCTATGATTATAGATAAAATTTTCAACTCCGAAAAGTCCAGTTGGAACGGAATGGTTTTTTGCGTTAAATGTTATTATCGAATATGCAGTATTTTGCATTCCTCCATCATATATTGACGGATAATTAGAAATGCTAAGGAGAATAATACCAAGTAGAACTACTTTCCAATCTTTTATAAAGATCATAGAGAAAGATAAGAGGCCATTAATAAACAATATCATTTTTGATTGAAATGTGGTAAAAGTTAACAAGACTGCATTTATAATAGGAATATTTAAGTTATCTATGAAAAAAAGTGACCATAATGTTAATACAATGAAAGCTGTTAAGTTTAATGTAAGTACTTCTTTCTTTTGTTTAAGCGTTAATAATGTATATATTGCTAGATACAAAGATACATATCCTATTTCATAGTAATATAACTTAAAATAATCAAAGTTAAGTGATACTACGTGATAGGAGGGAACTGCTATCATGTAGAGTAGTAATTCTTCATTAGCTTCAGTTAGAAATCCTAAAAACAGTGAAATCATCATATAACTGGTAAACTTCAACTTTTGTTTAGACAGGAATACTATAGGAAGTAAGACTACAAATGAAAAAATAAATCCTTCAAAGTATACAAAATTATCCATTGCTATTAGCCCGCTTAAAATGAAAAAGTTTCTAGGGCTTGGATCTTGGGCTAGATTGTAGCCTGCCCAAAATATAAGAGGTAAAAGAGAATACGCAAATAATATGCCCGGAGAATCACCTAATTCGAAAATCAGTGCTGTCCCTGGATTAAGCATAAAAATAAGAGAAAGAAGCCACGCTTTCCATTCACTCGCCTTGAAATGCTTTGCTGTAAAATAGAATGAGATAGAACCTATAATAAAGGGAATTATTGTTAGAATCTTCTCTGGTGAATTCCATGCAATTAAGTTTAATACGTTATAAAGGTATCCATTTAAGCTAGGGAAAGAGTATACAAAGTCTCTTATGTGCATTGGGGAAGGTTCAGTATCAGTAATGTAGAATGCACGAACGAAGAAAAGGCTTCTAAATATTGTCAAATAGAGTGCCACTGAAAATAGAGGAAAGATAATATTACGTCTCATTAATGTAGAGGTAAAAATGCGGTTTAAAATTTTTATCACAGTGGTATAGAGTGTGAAAGAAATGTGGATTTTATTCAATACACTATTTCCTTTTATAACACTTATCGAGTTATACAAAATAAAAGAATTCCGAACATACATTCTTCTAGAGATCTTTAGATTTGTTCACAATTTACACCAATAACTAAAGCAATCCCTATAATATCTAACTCGATAAGAATTGAAAGATTGCTGTTTTAGAGCAGGAATCTTTTAGTTATAAAATAGTAGTTTTTATAAGATCTTTTAAATTTTAGCTTTCTGATAAATTTATAATATAATTTATTGTAAATAGTTATAATCTGTTTATTCTAAATTTCTTTATAATTAAAAATTCATTTATGGCCCAATTAAAGCCTTTATTTTACTTCTCATTTTTAATTTATAATTATTCTAATAATAATATAGAACTAGTGAATAATTTATACACAGATATCTAAAAATATTTAATAGACTAATTCCAAGTAAAATTAAATCATTCAACTCAATTCACTGAGAAATAGGAAATTATACTTTGTTCTATATATACTTTGCCATTAGTTTTTTATCAAGTAGTTAAAAATGAACATGTATAGTTTTCTTGAGTATTAAAGAAAAATTTATAATTGGTTTTAACGTGATATTCTTATGCTAGATCCTCTAGCTATACATGCAATAGAAGTAGGTCTTAGTCTCAATTTGGGCCTATTAATTCAAGGGCTCATATCGGGACTATTGAACCTACTTGCTGGTGTGGGAGGCCTCCTCCACGGCCTATTGGGGATACTCTAACCGAGTAGCCGGAAGGAGAACACTCCCTACAAGTTAATTCTTTTTTTAGATGAAAAATCTTTCTGACAATTATAACGATAATGTCCCTATCTGCTTAACCATATTACCCAACTAACTAAGGGAAAATTATATGTCAAGTTGAAGATATATTTTGTATTCTTATTGTTGTCATTAAGGTATATATCTATAACTTCGTAAAATAGATGCTACTTATATTTATGGAGATTAGAGGGTAAAGATTTAGTGGAGACTGATGGTCCTTAAGGTAAATAGTATCAATTTCGTAAAATAAATTGATACATATTGTATCTTTCATAATTCATACATGGTAGTGATGAAACTCTAAGGTTAATAACTTGGTTTAAGTTATTATGTGTGAGATATATAATATACTGCGTTAAGTATTTGTCTGCTTATATGAAAGAGATGGAATAAGCTAAACAAGATCAAACTAGACAATTAGTCTTAACAGCGGAAACTAGATTTTGCAACTTCTCTTTCAAGTTATTCAAAATATTCAAGTCAATGAGTTTACGGACTTAAGTCTCTTTGTTTCAGAATGAGGAATTACTTCATGTGTACGTGATAACAACAGCTGTTCATTGATTAGTTCGTAAAATTTTGTCTATATAGTTTTATATAAGATTTTTATAAAATTGTTTCCAGTTCCGAGGAGAAAGTTTTTAACGCAAAAGTTATCTTGGATTAATATATACTTAGTTACTAGGGAAAAATCGAAGCAAATGTTTAGCGATGTCTAATGTAAGATTTAATTTTGTATGTGTTGTATATGAATTGTATATTAAAATTAAAGTCTTTCCTTGTAAAATTTCTACTTCTACTCCATTACTAAAGTAAAAATTCTCTTCTTGATTTACTCCAAGGTAATTTGATTTATTGACGTATGTAGCATTTTGTTTTATTTTAGTATAGAAATTATTAAATAACATACATGCAACTTTTCTTGAGCTAACATTAAAAATGATTATTGTAATATTATTTGATGTATTCGAATATCTTGCATAGTAATAGTTAAGAAAAGTTGAATAATTTAAGATTTTAGTATAACCTGATTCGTTATTAGTACTGTTCAAGGTCAATCCGTAAAGATTTTTAGGAAATAGTTCTTTGTAATTTATAGCATTATTTTGCATTGTTGTAGAGAAATAGACCAATATCGAGGCTATTACTATAAGGATAATGCCTAAGGCTATAATTAATTTACGCATCATTTATGCCAGTTACGAAACACTACTAAAATTTTTTCTCATAATTTGTCTATTATATAGAACGTAAAACTATCTAAGAAATCTCTTTTACCATAATAAATTAATGTCGTTCTTGTAAGGTATATAGCACGGTTTAAACTTTATACGCATCAATTATTATACCAGAAATGAATTTAGATCTCCTACACGTGTTGAAATCATTAAATTTTAAACATCATTAAAACATCTTTCAGCCCTTTCACAAACCAATTATTTATAAATATTTTTAAACCTTGTGAATCAGTTAAATGATGAATGTATAAGAGAAGCTTGCTAATAGCTGTTTTAAGTATACTAATAATTATAGGCATTCTTATGGGAGGAATGAGACTAGTAGATGTTCATCACAGGATAGTAGGTGAAACGGTTGATAATACAGCGCGCGTTCTAATAGCCAAAATAGGAATATACAATTTTAGTGTACCTATAAATATTTCAGATACTCATGTATTATTGAATAAAAGTCTAATAATTATATATAACAATAGCGTAGAAGGGCTATCTAGAACTAATTATGGCGATTTATTACTTCTTTACTTATCAACTAAATTTCATTTAAAGGAGAGTGAGAATAATTCGGTTTTATATTTATATAATTCGTCTTTAGCTATTGGATATAATGGGAAGTATATTGGTTTCGTATTGGATAAGGAGAATTCTAGTAACTATACAATATCGCTTCTTCTAAATCTATTTAACTCGATTAATTCAAGTTTGTTCACTTCTCCATATAAACTGCAGGGAAACTTTTGGATAGAGATGCCTAGATTTAATATTTCTGGAGAGATATACAATAAAACAGTTATAATTGATATTCCAGGTAATATCACTGTTAAAATTCCTAGCTTCTTCTATTTATATGGTAAATTAGACGGTCATAGTTATATTTTAGAAAGTGATAATACCTTTTCGTTATTGCTTATTCATATTAATGGGACAACAGAGTTGATGTTTGGAAAAGAAACTATAGCGAATATTCTCTCATTAGCGAAAGCTATATTGTAAAGTTTAATATGATAATCTAGACTTAGATAGAAAAGTTTATTATTGTCAAAGCACAAATAGTAAGATTTGTGAATCAAGATGAGTGAAGTTATATGTTCACCAGACAAAGTTGTCTTTGACGAGGATCGTGGAGAGTACATATGCACAGAAACAGGAGAGGTTATAGAAGATAAAGTAGTAGATCAGGGACCAGAATGGAGAGCTTATACTGAGGAGGAGAATAGGGAAAGAAGTAGAGCTAGTACTATAAATATTGCTGTTCATGATATGGGATTATCAACGTTTATGGATGTGAAGGGAAAAGATAGAGCAAAGGCAATGAGATTAAGAAAACTTCAACTTAGGTCAAGAATTGGTACGTCAGAACAAAGAAACCTTGTAAAGGCAATGACAGTTCTCGAGAGAATCGCCAATCAATTAGGGCTTCCAAAATCAGTAAAAGAGGAAGCATCAATAATTTACAGGAAAGCACTAGATAAGAAGTTGATTAAGGGGAGGAGTATAGAGGAAGTAATGGCAGCGTCCGTTTACGCTGCATGTAGAAAGAATAAGATTCCAATAACTATAGACGAGATTGTTCGAACCACTTCAGTGAACAAAAAGGAAATAGCGAAGGCATACAGACTACTACTTAAGGAGAATGTAACTGATGTTCCTGCTAGCGATCCAAAGTATTATGTAGTGAAGATAGCCTCTTTACTTGGGCTAAGCGGTAAGACAATGTCAGCAGCCTTAGAAATAGTAGATAAGGCAAAGAATTCAGGGATCACTTCAGGGAAGGATCCTGCAAGTATAGCTGCAGCATCAATATATATTGCCTCTTCGCTTAATGGTGAAAGGAGATCGCAGAGAGAGATATCTGAAGTTTCTGGCGTAACACAAGTTACTATTAGGAATAGATATAGAGAAATTGCTAAAGAAGTAGGAGTAGAAGTAGAATCTATTAACTAAATTTTACTCTTCCTTATTATGGCTAAGAAAAAGCAAAGACAAAAAAAGAATAATAATTTAGTTAAATTATCCTCATTAATATTGGGTATTTCCACCTTTCTAATGGTAGGCGTATGGTTAAGTGCTTTTGGAAAGCTTTACGTTTCATTTGATTTTTTGTTTATTACCTTTTTTTATTTACGGTAGGATTATTTATTAGAGTGATATCGAAGCGTTGAAAAACTTTTTTCTTAAAAGGTTAGGTCTAATTTTTCATCAATTAAGTTAACTTTATTATATGGATAAGCTAACCACATAATATGAAATGGAATATTATCGGTATAGTTGTGGCTTTAATTATTATAGTAGGGCTAATTTCCTTTGAGCTTTACTCAAATATCCAAAAATCACCACCTTATGAATCATCAACTAATAGTGGCAGTAAAATTAACTTAAGAGTAATTTCATTGTCTCCAAGTGACACTCAAATCCTAGTTAGCTTGGGTTTAGGGAAATACGTGGTAGGAGTTGATTCGTACTCTTACTCCCTCCTAAAATCGTTAAACGATACATCACTTCTTCCCTATAATATAACTATTTTTAATCAGATATCTCCTCCTAATATTTCTGGGTTAGTTGAACTAAAACCATCTGTAATAATTGGCGAAGAAGGTTTAATAGGGAATTATTTTACTCAAATGAAAGAAGCTGGACTTAACGTTTATTTGACTAATGACGACTTTGCAAGCAATTACTATGAAATTGAACAAAGTATTATGAATGTGAGTAGGTTATTCAACTCGTCAAATGAAGGTAATCAATTGAACCAATGGATGAATCAGAAGTTACAAGAGTTCTCAACAACCGGCAATATTTCTGTAGCGGATATAATCTGGATATGTCCTAATTATGACTTTTTTACAGCTGGTGGTAATGTTTTTATTAATTCCATAATTTCCCTATCAGGTGGAATAAATGTTTTTGGCTCTCAATCCGGATATCCACTTCTTAATCCAGGTCAACTATTATTAGCAAATCCCGATGTGATATTTGTTCAAGTAATTTATAACTTAAGCTATACAGAATACTTAGTTAATCACATGCCTGGGATACAAAATGTATCAGCTTATAAAGATCATAGGATTTATTTTATTTCAGAAAATGCTATAAACCTCGTCAACGAACCTGGACCTCTATCAGTTTACGCTATACCGATGATTCATGACATAATTTACGGAGAAGCTCCAGAATACATTAACTGGACTTGGGTAAAACAGAATATAAATCCTACATTACCGGTGTACTAGATTGAAGGGAATAAATCTAATTTTTTTATCACTTCTTATTATCTCGTTTTTCCTATCTTTAGTTTACGGTCAAGTGTATGTTCCCTTTGATAAAATCTTCTCCCTTCATGGCGTATATAAGACAGTTATCTTGGATATAAAATTTCCAACTACGTTATCTACGTTATTGATAGGTATATGTTTGTCAATTTCTGGCGCAATAATGCAATTACTCTTGAGAAATCCTTTAATGGATCCCTACATTAGTGGGACTGCATCAGGAGGTGCATTTGGTGCGGTTTTAGCATATTATTTACTAGCATTTAATCTTCCGTTTTCATGGATAATCTACATTTCCCCAGTCATAGCATTCATGTTTTCTCTAATAGCCACAGGGTTAACGGTATTGATAGGCAGAAAAACGGGAGTATATGGGATTATCGTAGGGGGTGTGGTTATATCATATATCTTTAGTTCATTAATAACCGTCATGATAACTGAAATGTCAATAAGGTTCCCTCAAGTTCCTCCTCTTATATTTTGGTTACTTGGAAGTATACAGATAGTTGGTTATACGGACGTTGTTATCTTATCGTTGCTCGCTTTGGGATTAGTTCTAGTATCCCTAAGATACTCTAGGAAAATAGATCTTGTTTCAATAAGTGATGAAATGGCTTACTCAAAAAGAATAGACCCCAATAAGTTTAGAGTTTTCTGGATAGCTCTAGTTAGCGTTATCGTTGGATACGTGGTATCTCAAGTAGGTATAATAGGTTTTATAGGTATAATAGTTCCCCATATTTTGCGAAGATTTTATGGAGGTAACACTAAGTCATTGATTCTAGGATCTATAACATTGGGTTCAACAATTTTGCTTTTTAGCAATTTGATAGCTGATGGTTCTCTAGGTTTTGAAATACCCATCACTGCAATTACATCATTAATTGCCTCCCCCATCATAATTTATGTCTTGGTGAGACGAAATGCTCAGGAATATTAGCGTTGAAATAAATGGTAAAAGGATTTTAGATAATGTAAGCTTTGAACCTAACAGAGGAATTAATGTTATCCTTGGACCTAATGGTTCGGGGAAAACTACTTTGTTAAGAGTAATTATTGGAATGGTAAAAAAGACGGAAGGTAAAGTGAGCCTAAAAGGGAAAATATCTTACGTGCCAGCTGAGTTTTTTTCTGCTCAAATGAAAGTTTCTGATGTAATGTTGGCAGGATCTAGGATAGAATTAAATGAATATACGAAAGTTATGAAAAAAATGGAAATTCAAGGGCTAATTAATAGAGACTTTTCCACGTTAAGTAGCGGAGAGAAAAGATTGGTTTTGATAGTAAAGTCCCTAGTTGAAGGAGACGTCGTCCTTATGGATGAACCACTAGGAAATCTAGATCTGGCAAATAGGGCTAAAGTTTTAAGGATACTAAAAGAATATGATAAAACATTCATTATCACTTCTCATGAAATTGAGGTATTAGACTTTGCCTCGAAAGTCCTCCTTCTGAAGAATGGAAAAGTACTTTATTCTGGGAACCCAGCAGACGTTAATGAGAGTCTGTTGTCCGAACTATACAATGTTAAGCTAAGAAGAGGAAAAGATGGGTGGAGTAACTTTAGGTTTGACTTTTAGCCTTTAGTCTTTGAAACATAAGCCATGAGTAATATGAGGAAGAGTAAAGCGAATTAACTGTGGGGAATAGTTCCCACTCTACCTCACCGTGGGCTAAAAGATTTCTTACGTTTATAGCTAATCTAAAAGCAAGACTTGTTTTATTATCCATAAATCTTTCAGCCCATGACAGAAGGCTACCTTGAGAGAAGGGAAAAGCCTCTCCATTAACCTTAACCTTATATTTACTCCATCCTTTGTTATGGATAAGTAATTTTAGTCTTCTATAATCAATATCCTTTGCTTTAATTTTCTTCTTACCATATTTAATTTGAGTAACATCACCTAACCATAAGGAATAAAGGGATCTTAGGGCCATTTCAATTACAAGGTATATTTCTAAAGTAGCCAGTTCATTAAATCCTCCAATTTCCAATAGCTTTAATGCATCCCTTTGAACTTTTACTACTTTTTCTGGCAAGTCCCATTTGATCTCTC
Source organism: Candidatus Acidianus copahuensis (assembly GCF_000632495.1). GTDB lineage: Archaea > Thermoproteota > Thermoprotei_A > Sulfolobales > Sulfolobaceae > Acidianus > Acidianus copahuensis. The sequence goes on from NZ_JFZT01000017.1 coordinate 64,608, forward strand.
CTTCTCCTAAGATTATCAACGGTATATTAGCAAGTATCGCCCCTATAATATTTTCTTTCTTTTCTAATGGAATTTCAAAGTTATTAATTATCAATTTTTTACTTTTATATTCTACATTTTCTAGGGACTCTATCAGGACTTCTTCATCTCCTTTTTTGCCGTATTGGAAAAAGTCATTAATGATCTTAATGATTCTTTTTTCTAGGCTCTTCTTCACAAATCAAACTTATTTTAATTTAATTTAAAAAGACTCTATGCCGGGTGGAAGAGGTAGAATAGGTCTAATTGTACCGTCCAATAATGCTGCAATAGAGTACGATTTCTGGAAAATGCTTCCAGATGGAGTAACAGTGCATTCTACAAGAATGAGACCAACTAAAGGGTGCGAACCAGAAGATGTAGAACTGTTTACGAGAGAACTTAGAGAGGTTAGTCGTCTATTGCAAGAAGTGTCAGATGTTATAGTTTATGGAAGAACTTACGGAACTCATAAACATGCCTCGGTAATTAGGCAAACTATTCCGAATGTTATACTCCCTGGAGAAGCTGTTATTGAAGTTTTAAAGAAGCTTAATGCAAGAAAAATTTGGATAGGTACACCTTACATTAAGGAAAGAACATTAGAGGAGGTTCAATGGATGAAGTCTCAAGGTTTTGATGTAATTGGATTCGACGGGTTAAATAAAATAAAAGGAGTAGATATTTCAAATACGCCAGTTTTTACAATTTATAGATTAGTAAAGAGAAACCTTGAAAAAGTAGTTGAAGCTGATGCTATTTACTTAGCTTGTACTGCCCTATCTACGTTTGAAGTTTCTAATTACTTGACTGAAGATTTGGGAATTCCAGTAGTGTCAGAAAATGCTGCAGCTATGTGGAGAGCTTTAAGAACATTGAGGATAATACACAAGGTTCCAGGTTTCGAAATCTAATGAAATGATTTTATAATTGATGAAAGTAGTATACAGCTGTGGACATAAAGTTAATATCTGGGATATTGATAATGATAGTTGCTGTTGGATTGTTTGTAGACGTGCCAAGTCAACACCCAAAGTTGTTGGAGTTATCTCCTTATGATGGAAAAATAATTAAGTTAAATTATCCTATTTCATATTTAATTTTTAAGGCAAATTCCTCTTCTTTATCGTTAAATGTAATAAACGGTAGTTATACTAAAGTATTTAACTTGGATGATAAGACTATTTACCTTATAAAGCTAAATTCCACCAAAGGAGAAGCAATCATATTAAACAATGGTTCTTCAAATTCATTTGTCTATTATTCCTTAGATGAGCTCTACTCTCCTTTTCTGATTCATTTTATGTTATCAATTATTTTATTCATAGTAGGTGGAGTATTGGTATTATCTTTTATTAAAAGGAAAAACTAATAGGTGAGTTTTCTAGGTCTTGATATAATTTGTTTCTTTTTGAATATGTTTGGACGGAAACCTCATATTTTTACAAAAAGTTAAATTTAGTAATTCCGAATAAATTTAGATACTAGATTTAAAATGCCTACAAATAAGGCAAACCAATACTGAATTGACGGATAGCTCTCTATTAGCATCGTAATCTTATATTGATATTGAAAAGTTGCAATTTCTTTTCCTATTATGAAAAAATTATAATGAAAAGGTATAAAATAGGAAACTAAATAGTTAAAAGCAAAATACATTATAATAGGATCAAGAATGTAGAATATGGATGCCCAACTGATTAGTAGATAGCTAACCTTATTTCCTCTAATAGTCGAAATCAGGAGACTTATAGAAATCACTATTACATATACTCTAAAAGCGAAAAGTAACATGTTTATTACTTTAATTATCTCAATATTGTTGCCTAAAAGATTTATATTAAGGTAAAATAGCGAATCTTTTACAATTATTATATTTCCAACGGAGTAATACCACCAATATCCGGGCAATACAGCAACTATAATATTGAATAAAAGAGATATGATTGTAAAATATCTAATTGTCATTAAATCACCTGTTTAATAGATATGTTTGTATTAAATATCCCTAATTCAATACAAATTGAATAGTTATTAGATCTAATGTTTGATACTAAGTAAGTAGCGTTTGTCACTATTGCGGAAATGTTCTCAATCGAATTAGGCGGGATTACTTCTTTTTGTGGTAGATAATTATACTTTCCAGTTATATTGTATATAATAACCGGAAAATTATCAGTATTATTAATTGATATTATTAAAGTTGAACCACGAACAAATAATCTCATATTAGGAGAAGACAAATTGATATTATTAATCTGTCTCATTCCAGTCTCTAATATATCTCCTATATGATAGAAATATAATTCTAGTATTAGGGTCGATATAAACAATATAGCCGCTATAGTTTTAGCTTTCACAAATAATTAACTGATTGAAAAAGTAATAAGCTATATATTATCTTAATTAGATTAAGGTAGAATGTTCCTTATAGGACTGAGGATAGATGATTCCCTATGAGACATATAAAAACTAGATTTTCCTCAATAGTGTACTTGGTATCTAAAGGATTTGTTGTCATGGAACTCCCTAAAGCAGTAGTGGTCTTATAGAACATGGTATGTCTTAAGCTGTTGTCAACAGTTTAGCTTAAATCGTGACATTTTTACACATTTCATAATTTTTCATCTTCTAAAATTCTTAATTCCAAAAACAATATTAACTTGTCTCGCATGTGAGTAATGTAGACCTAAAGGGACTACAAAGGAGTGAAGGATTAGAAACTAAAGAGTAGTTTTCCCACAGCTTTGGTAGTGTAGGTTGGATTAGCCCGCTAAAGGATCGTGACGATCAGCTTTGTTCAGAACGTAGCGAACCTAAGGGTTTATAGACATGACAATAAATGTCCGTAAAGCCCAACCAGTATGTACTCTAGACTTTTGCCTTCACCCTATATAGTTTCAGAAAAAGTCTTACGAAGGAAAAACAACGTTCGTTAAGATTTGAAGTATTAACTTGAAGATCAAACCTAGATCTTGAGGGTATTTCACTAAATCATCTTATAGTTTAGGTTATTCAAATACAAGATTCTAGATTCCTAGGTAATAAAGATTTTACTGTTAACTTTTCATCAAATTATTAAGTGAAAAGTTTAGAAGAGAGATTGGATATGGTTAATCCTTTAGTAGTTTTCCAGCCATTAACTACACTAGAGGTAACTAATTTCATAGGTATAGTAGCCTTCTCAATAGCTGGGTCGATTAAAGGTATAGAAAAAAGGATGGATTTACTTGGAATTCTAACGTTAGGTTTTTCATCATCTTTAGCCGGAGGAATTATAGCGGATATCCTTTTAGGAATACATCCGCCTGTAAACCTAGTTTACATCCCGTACCCTACTGTAGCCTTTCTCTCGAGTTTATTTACTTTTTTCCTATACAGAAAAATTACAATAAAGAATCCTTTACTTTATGCTGATGCATTAGGTTTAGGAGCTTTTACTGCTTCTGGGGCATCATTAGCTTACTCTGTAGATCCACGACCTCTTCTTGTAATAATAGTTGGTACGGTTACTTCAGTCGGAGGAGGAGTTTTAAGAGATATTTTAGCTAATGAAATTCCACTAATTCTTACAAAGGAATTCTACGCTTCCGCTTCAATTGTGGGTTCTTCTGTCTACTTTTTGCTTATGTTAGTGAGATTCCCTCCGGGAGAAGCATCTATTTTAGTTTTATTTTTAACATTTTTGCTTAGAATTATAGCGATTAGGTTTAAGTGGGAATTACCTAGAATTAAATCGATATAATTATTATAGAAATTAATATAACCAGAGTACCCAGAATATCTCGAATGTTAAGTAATTGATCTAGAATAAAAAAGGCTAATAGTATAGTGAATACTGGCTCAAGTGCCGATATAATTGATGCAGTTAATGAATCAGATTTTCTCATTCCTTTATAGAAAAAATAATATGGAACAAATGTAGCGAATATCCCCATGTATAATCCACCTTCTATAGAGGGAATGGAAAAACTTCTAACGAATAACGCAGTAAAAGGTAAAGACCAAAAGGACTGTGAAGCTATTAACTCCCAGTCACGCACTCCATTGATCTGCAATTTTCTTGAAATTAAAATAACTCCGGCATATGATAATCCACAGGCTATACCTAGAAGGAATTTTAACAAATTAGGAAATCCAAGGTAAATAATGTATAAACCTATCACTACAAGGACAGACCCTAAAATTTTCCTTGAAGTAACTTTTTCTCTCTCCACAAAAGGTAAAACTAGTATTATCCAGACGGGAGCAGTATAAAGAAATACAGCGGAAAGGGAAGGTCCATCTATTGGTATTGTAATCAAGTAGATTTCATAAAATATAGAGGTAATAATTCCCAATAATAGCGCCCTTATGTTTATTATTTTTCTAAAATCTACTAAAGGAATACAAAGAAAAGTAGATATTAACGATCTTATGAACACGATCGAAAATACACTCCCTCCAATAGAGTAAGATATTTGATCTACTATCCCAATTGTCCCCCAGAAAAAGGAAGAAAGGACTAATTCTATGAAGCCCTCCCTTATTTTCACCTATATCCCCTAATCAAACCCCCTCTCTACCATTTTCTCCTCTACTTCAATCCAAAATTTTTTCATGAATAGGAATGGTAAAGCTAGGAATAACATAATCAATCCAGAAATAATAGACGTCTCTATCGTTGGGAGAAAAGCTGGAACGAATAAAAGTATCCATACAGGAAATGACAAGATAGCTACAATATATTGATCTAACGTATATGTAAAACCAGGCATATTTTCATCTTTTACCTGAAAGGGATTTACTCTTGCTTGAATCGCGGACAAGTATATGAAAGCTGAAGGTACTCCTATCATCATGCTTATTCCTATCCCTATACCACGAGGAATAAATAGGGAAGCTATTGCTATTGGAAGAAATATCAGAAAAGTTGAAATAGCCTTTCCTATTAAGTAATAGTCTGCATAACGAGCAGGTTCCATAATACCTAAAGATAACCAAAGTGGATCAGAGCTAAAAGTTGAATAAGCTAAATTAAACAAGGCTATTATTTCAGCGAGAGGAACATAAAATGATATTAATGAGAAAGGAACGTACTTGGATGCAATATAATATGCAATCGCTATAATCGTACTTACCGCTATTACTTTATATATTTTTATTCTTGCGGTCTTAAAAGTGGAGCTTCCCATATAATTAAATCTAGCCGCAAACTCGAGGAAAGATAATGACCTAGATAAAATAGCCATAAATGGGCTCATTCCAGAAAATGACATAGCGCTTTTAACGTAGCTACTTTTAGGTTGATCAAAGACTGCAAATCTAACATTGTTTAAATTCTTCAAAGCCAAGTAAGTTGCGCTTATAAACATTAAAATAAGGAAAACATAGCTAATGTAATTATCGAAAAACATACCAGTTGGCGAGTAGGTAAATCCAAAAAGAGGAGATATTGACCACAAGGCAATCAAAGAACCAAATAGTGCTCTAAATTTTATACCAACATTAGAGAGTGCAATTGACAGCGATACAGCTAATAGAGAAAAAAGAAAAAGGACTGCAACTCCTAGTAGACCTAAAATTTTTATTGCAAATATTCCGAAATATAGCGAAAAGAAACTACTTATTAAAAAATTGGCTAAATAGAGGGATATTGATATTTTTTCTTGATCTATAGGAATTGTTAAGAGAAAGTCTGCATCAGATTTTGTAACTACCATTCCTGCATTTATTGAATAAATAAGAATAGTTAATGAGAAAAATATTACAGTATCGTCAATAAATGAAGGATTTAGAGGTGCGGGAATTACTGCACTTATAATAAAGAGGATAATTAGAAAGTTTATGATAATTACACTTTTTCTTATTCTAGATAAGATAATGAACTTAATTAACTTACCTAACATTTGTCATCATCTTTGCTACTACGCTCTCAATAGGTTCGTTTTCTTCTCCCAATTTTTTAAGGTCAAATATAGTACCTTCCCAAATTACCGATCCGTGAGCAATGATTATTACGTGATCCGTTAGTCTTGTAGCTATAGACATAATATGTGTAGATACTAGAAACGTTGAATTCATAGAATTTAAAAGAGAGATAATTCTTTCCTGAGTAGGTATATCAAGGTAATTTAAGGGTTCATCCAAGAGAAGTATGCTTGGATCATGTATAATTGCCATTGCTAAAGCAAGTTTTTGTCTATTTCCCCTTGAGAGTTTGCCTGCCTGAACTCTATCATATTCCTTTAGATCTAACAAATCCATTAGTTTTTCTGCTCTCTCTTTAGAATCTATTAGTCCTCTTAATGAAGCTATATACTCAAGGTTTTCTCTAACAGACAATGTTCTATAAGGTAAAGGGTCCTCTGGTAGATAACCCATCATTTTTCTGGCCTCTTTACTCTCAGGAGGATGACCGCCTATATTCGCTCTTCCCTGATCCGGTCTTAATAAACCTGCTAAAATTTTCATTGTGGTCGACTTACCGGCTCCATTAGGACCTAGTAAAGCATATCTACCTTGACAAGGAACTGAAAAGGAAAGGTATTTAAGAGCCTCAAAGTTTCCGTATCTTTTGGTAACGTTCTGCAGGACTATACAATCCATATTTATGAATTGAAATGCGGATGTAATAAGTATTTTCAAGGATTTTCCTAATTTTGATACAGAACAGTTTTTAAGGGCTAAACATAAATTAAAAAATTAAATGACGGAGATTACAGAAGCAAAAAAAGAGTTTGAGAGTGGTAATCTGGGATATGCATTGAAATTGCTTGAGAAAGTTATTACTGTAACCCCCTCAAAAGAAGCTTACTCTTTAATGGGGAAAATCCTTCTTGAGATGGGTAAGGATGATGAAGCTTTAGAGAACTTCAAGAAGGCCGATGATAAGTTAAGCCAGGCTAAAATATTGTCTAATAAGGGTAAATACGAAGAAGCCTTACTTCTTATTGAAGATGAATCGACGGATGAGGCTAAAGTACTCAGGGCTATGATTCTTATGAGATTGGAAAGATATGCGCAAGTGAAATCAGAATTGGACAAGTGCCTTACATACTCTCCACTATTTTATAAGATAAGGGGAATTTCGGAATACTATTTAGGAGAGTACTATGAGGCGTTAAGAGATTTGTCGAGAGCTATAGACGAGTATCCGCTTGATGCAGAACTTTTTTACTATAGAGGTTTGACTAAAATAGCATTGGGTATGGATGTAGAAGGTGAAAATGATATAGATACAGCTATTAATCTCAATCCATACTATGCAGAAGCATATTTTAGTAAGGGTGTATTAAGGGAGAAAAGAGGTAATTTGACTGAAGCTGAAAGCTATTATACAAAGACAATTCAGATTAATCCAAATATAGTGGAAGCGTATGTTAGGAGAGCAAAAGTTTACATGAAGAGCGGAATGGAGGAGGAGGCATTTAACGATATAAAAATAGTTAAGGATTTAAAGAAGCCAAGGATTTCAAGCGCTGGACAACAGTAGCCATGTCTGGCCTTTTTTCTGGAGAGGGATCAGTTAATTCCTTAATAAGTAATTCCAAGTTACCCTTTACTTGAAGTGAATTATAGTATGATAAATATCTTAATCGCGCACTCTCAAGATATACTTTGAAAGGGGAGCCTTTAAGAAAACTTTCTACTGCCTTATCCATATAGCTCACTATTTCGCTAGGGTTAAATGTCCTTCCCTCCAACAGTTTGTAGATAGAAGCTCCAAGGGCATATACATCCATTTTAGGATTCGCTCCTTTCCCAACTAGCATTGCTTCAACTTGTTCTATTGAGCAGTACTCAGGAGTGTATTCCAGAAACCTTTCTCCAATCTTTCTCGATGAACCTAAATCACCAAGCTTGACTATAACTTTTCCAGATACCAGGTTTCTATAGACTTCGTCCCCAAATTTTCCCGGAAAATTTGAGAAAAATATATTCCTAGGTTTAACGTCCAGATGAACATAACCCTCAGCGTGAAGAACTTCAAGGGCTTGAGAGATCTGAAGAGCTATTAACGTGACTATATTTTTCCACTTATCCGATAGAAAAATATTTTGTTGGTTTAGCAGTTCCTCAGCTGTCCCACCTTCCATTAGTTCCATTACAATTGCAGGCGGAGAAGAATAATATAACTGTGTGTTACCGTTTGTTATTGATTTTATATTATTTACATCTATAAACATTCCAAATAGTTTTACCATATTTACTGATTTATCGGATATGTCTTGAAGTCTTGAAGATTCCTTTGACAAGTCTTCAAATGTTGAGAAGCTAGTTCTAGTTGAGTCATTAGTAGAAGAGGAAATTTTAGGTATCTTAATTGCAAATTTCTTGTTTTCCCTTTCTCCTTGTAGGACATACGACGTTCCACCTATTCCTAGAACTTTTGTTATATTATAACCGTAAAGTTGTTTAGAGATCCAAATATCAGGCTTCCAATCATTCATTCTAGGTAAATTCACAGTTTCTTCCTTTGCAACGTTTTTAGTATCTAGAAGCTGTATCAACCTAGTTTCGGCATTTTCCCTTATTATTTTATTTGGATTTTTCGATATTATGAAGCTAGCTAATCTCTTTGCGCTTTCTTTATCTCTTGAAGCTAAAATATCTAAAATCTCCAACACAGTAGTTGGAAATTGAGATGAAGAAATAATGCAGTCCGCTATTACACTCAAATTTTTACAGAACCCAAAGTCTATTTTATACTTGGAACTCAACCATAATGAGACGTCACATCTATGCTCATCTAGCGAATCGCAAAAGATTCTTGTCGGAGTATAACCGAGTTGAGAAAGACTTCTTACATAAAGCGTTGCCTCTCGAAATGTGCCTTCCTTTACTGTATCGTATAGCTTTTTTTCTAACATTCTTGCACTAATTATTCCGCGTGGTGAGGTAACGGAAGATAAAGATAAAAATAAAAATGCTACTGGTATGGATAAGAATTTTGTAACTAATATGAAATTTTGAAATAATATAAGAATAGCAGTTAAGAACGAAATAGATGAAATAAGTATACCAAACTGTGAAGCGTAACTTAAGTCCTTTTTACTTGATCTTAAAAAGTAACCAGTTAATAGAACTATAAAGCTGGAAATCTCTAAGTAAAATACGGGGTTAAAATTAATACTAATGTTTTTGAAACTGAAGCCGTTAACATCGCTAATAAATAAAGGACTTATACTGTGAAATCCAATTAGCAAGGAATATTCTAAAGGGATTAATGAGACTAGGAAAAAAGGTAATGATACATTCTTAAAAGGTAGGAAAAGTTCGGTTTTTCTTGTCCTGGAAGATAGAGTAATGAATCCTACAATACCCATAATTGAGGCAAAAAGCCCATATTCGTTAATTGGATTAGAAAGATTAGATATTAACGAAATATATGGTAATGGAATGGATGAAAAAGATTGAATGTTAATTATGGAATAATTCAATAACGGCATTAAAAATAATGCTGATATAATCCCTGAGGCTATTTTGGACTTTATGTTAGTATGAGTAAAAAAAATTAAAAAAAATACTGAAAATGAAGCTAAATATACTATGTAAAACACAAGAGAGATTGAAGGTGTTGATAAACCTATGATCGAATTAAAGTTACTGCTAAAGGGAAATATAAGAAATGGCACAACATCTATAGCGATTAAAGTACTTATTCCAAAAGCTTTAAGTGAAGGGCTTATACAGAATACTAATGCGTAAGCAAAGAGAGATTCTATCTCAATAAAATTGAGGAAATTAGACTCTGTAATGTTCAATGAGGGGAAAAAATAGGAGTGCAGGAGAAAATATCCTAGAATTACCGCAAGTATACCAGAAAGAGATCTTATTATAATACCAAATTTTCTAGGTATATCGGCATTCATCTCTATTTAAATTTTAATGTTATTTTATAAGTCTTTAGCCCATATGCTTTGTAAGTTAAATTTGGGCTATACACTCTTAGCAATAATTCATTACTGCACCCTGATATCCAGATCCCTTATAATCTTCGATTAATATTTTTCCTAGTCGATTATTTTAGATTAAATAACATAGTTAAAATATTTCCTCCCTTTTGGCAAAAAGGCACTTCATTAGTTTTTCTTCTGGTAAATCTCTCAAACTTTTTCCAAGTTCCTTTAGAATATAATCCCTCTCATCAAACGTTATATTTGTCAATCTAGCTATCCCTCCAATTACAGCCTGATATCCAAAATAAATTGGGACTCCTAACACTTCAAGTTTTTCTCTAATTACTTTTGATCTCATAACCCCACCAATTAGTGAAACTCTACCTCCTGTTGTACTTAATCTTCCAATAATCTTTCTAATGTAATCTGCAGTCTCTTCCATGATTTTTAGCGCTAAATCATCTCCTTCTACAGCTAAAGCGTCAACTCTAGCGGCAAAACTGGCTATTAGTCGTTTATCTTGTTTTTTAGAAAGATACGCTATAGTTTCTCTAAATGGGAGGCCAAAGAACCTTTCAACTTCTTCCGGGAGTTTACTATCTTTTTCTATTCCATCCTTGACTCTTGTAGAATAAGTAATAGCTGTTCTAGCTATCCATGAAGCTGAACCTTCATCACCAAAGAACCATCCCCATCCACCCAGTCTTTTCATTATTCCATTTTTCCTTATGAACCCTACGCTTCCTGTCCCTGGAGCAAAAATTCCACCATCAGAGTAAAGATTGGCAGCCATATATGCTCCTTCTCCATCGTTTATAACTACTGAAAAGGGAAATATTCTTTCAGCTATTTTTTTACCTGTTAGTGTGTCAATATTTGAGTCACCTATTCCAGCTAGAGCAAAAATTGCCTTATCTGGTATTTTTCCCCTAAGGGCCTCGTTTATTGCTTCCTTTAAATTCTCTTCTGCAATCTGTTCTCCTACTGCAGTGAAGTTCGATGATTCTGAAAGTCCTACGCCTAATACCTTAAGATTATTTTCATCAATTAGTAATGCAACAGTCTTTGTAGCTCCACCATCAACTGCGAGTATCATTAGACGTGTTATTTATATCTAATAAATAACTCTTTCACCAAACCGATAAGATTGTCTGTTACCATAATAACATCTTAGGTGCGTTTTAGATTTATGATAGCTAAAACTTGTTTGCCATGATTATTTTCTTTGTTTTAGAAGGATGTGCGTCAAAAATCCTTTACTGGGAGGGATAAATTGATGCAATGTTCTTAGGCTGTAGCGTAGAGATTAAGACAGTAATATTTTGATCTCAACCAAAGGTAAGATCTCTCTCCCAAAAGTAAGAAAGATCAATACTTGTTACCTTAATGTCATAAGCAAAAAAGTGCATAACTATTTTCTTACTCTAGTAATTCAATTTTTATTGAGAACTGGAACCGTGAATTAACGTTGATGGATAGTTCGAGTGCAAACAGGACTATCTACAACGAGAATCAAAGGGCTATCCCAAGGAGATCTTGGAATATACGATTAAACAATGGGTGGTTTTCTCTTAGTTATCGACGAGTATAGTACCCGTGTGTATGATCTAAGAGTGGTTATAGTCTCAAGAAAGTGTTACTGATATGTTTTCAATTTTAATTAATCTTTTTAATTAACTAAAAAAAGAAGAGTTTTTTTAAAATAATTATAAAAATTATAGGTCATTATTTAAGGACTTTTAAGCATTGCAATAATTGAATCTCCTAATGAAGTTAGATCTCCTTTTTGAAAGGTTAAATCCCCATTTTTAAATGTTAGTTCAACCATATTTTTCTCATCAGAGAGAATAAGAATGACTTCGCCCTCGGCGCTCTCTAGCATGGAGTTTTCTATAACCTCTTCTAGTTCACTTTTATTTATCTTTTTCACGAATAAAGTTTTCATCAGATATATTGGTTTTGCGTTGTTATTTACCACGATTTCCCTAGAATTTTCCAAAAGGACACTATTCTCACTCTCCTTATCTGGTATTTTCTTAAAGTTTTCTATATCTTTTGAAAATATATCTTTTCCTCTCTTATAAAAAAGGTCTGCTTGCTTCTTAGCTAATCTTTCAAAAGGTCCTTGATAGAAGAAGATTAACTTTAGTATAGTTTTCCTATTAGTAGGCAATATGATAAATCTTAAGTATGCATTTATTTTAATCAAACCTTTGACTTTCTTAATCAAATATGTGATTTCATCTCTAGTAGTTTGCAAATTTACCTCAAGTTTAATTGTAAATAACCATTTTACATCGAGCTCAAATTCATTGTTTATCTTCTTAAGATCTTTAAAATTTGGAACATATTTCATTAAATTTTTGGGATCTTGTAGGTACTCCTTTATCGTTTCTGGAGAGGCATAAGTTTCGAAATCGTAAGATGTTTCCATAATTATAAAATATATTAGAAGAAATTTAAAACATAATTGTTGGACTTTTACCATCTATGAATAATTAAAATCTAACATATAGGTAAAGTTAATTAACCCACATAAGAAGTTTTTAGATTACTTTTTAAATACTATATTATAGAATATAATTGAGTTATGAAATAGACATGAATTATTTATTTATTGTACTATTTTCTTTTTGTAGTAATTAAAAAATGAATAGAAATAAAATATTCCTAATCTTGGATATTAATTCTACTAAAGACTATCTAAAGAGATCACTTTCTTTGATGTGATGAGAGCACCATATATTAAGTGAGGACTACTCTAACATCAACCGCAAAAGCCCCTTGTTCATTAACGATTAATGGATTTATATCCATTTCTTTAACGTTTAAGTCCACGAGGAGCCTAGATACAGCGACTATAGTCCTTATCAACGAACCTTCATCATATCCTCTTTTTCTAGCCGTTAACATATCATGAACTTTACTGCCCTTAAGCATTTCCAGGGCCTCATCCTCATAAACTGGGGCAATCCCATAACTAACATTTTTCAGAACTTCTACATATATTCCTCCACTACCTACCACAACAGCATGTCCAAATGCAGGATCCTTAATTCCTCCTACAAAAATCTCTAGTCCAGATAGTTGTTGCTGTATCATAACTCTCTTTGATATTTGGCTTAATTGTTTATATACCTCTTTTATGTTCTCTTTTTCGACATTCATGATAACCCCTTTCAGCTCCGTTTTATGAACGGGTTTATCAGTTGAGATTTTCATAACTACCGGATACCCTATGTTGTCTGCAACCTTTTCTGCATCTTCCTCTGATTGAGCAATTCCCCATTTTGGTGTTCTTATTCCATAGATCTCCATCAGTTTTAATGCATCATAATCTGGTAGCTCTGATTTTTCTTTAACTAATTCTATTGCAGAATTTATTGGTTGTGAAACTCTTATCTTTTTCCTAGGGATAGGTCTAGATGTAAGATACTTGATAGCCTTTACAGCGCTTTCAGGAAAATTGAAAGCCGGAATTGAAGCAGACTCTAGAATTCTTAGTGCAGATTCCTCATCTATTCCCATTGTAACGCCGATGATCCCCTTTCCCTTAAAATTTAAAAGTACCTTAGCTACTTCGCTACAACTCACTACCGGAAGAGATTGCACTATAACCAGTTTAGTACAGTCAAGATCTTGAATTATTTTTAAAGCATCGTTATATCTATCTCTTTTAGCGTCTCCAGATAGGTCTAGTGGGTTTTTAGGCAAACTTGTTTGAGGTAGGATCTTGAGAAGATCATCCTTTATTCTAGAGGGCAACTCTATCATGTTTAGGTTAGATCTAGATATCGCATCGGAAGTAAGAACTCCATGACCACCTGAATTAGTTACTACTAAGATATCCTCTTTAATAGGTTCTGATGAGGTTACTAGCCTAGTCAAGTTTAGGAAATCGCTAAGATCGTCAACTAGTATCCCACCTCCAGTTCTGATAGCAGCCTTAAATACATCGTAAGAACCAGCTAAGCTTCCAGTATGAGTTTTAACGGCCTCTGCACCTTTTCCGGTCGTTCCCCCTTTTATGAAAATAACTGGCTTTCTTTGAACTACTTCAGGAAGAGTATCAAGTAATTTTTCCCCGTCCGAAACTCCTTCTAGATATACAAATATCGCTCTTGTTTCTGGATCTCTTGAAAGGTAATCTATGACTTCATATTCTTTTACGTCAGATTGATTGCCCATACTAACTAGGAAGCTAATTCCCGTCCTAGTTCTTTGAGCCCAATCTAGCATATAAGCTCCTATTCCTCCACTTTGAACTACTAGTGCAACCTCCCCTCTAGTTACATTTGCATAAGCAAATGTCCCATTATAGTCTGGAGAGATAAGCCCCATTGTATTTGGTCCCAATATCCTTATGTTTCCCTTTCTAGCTATAGATATTAGTTGTTCCTCAATCTTAGCCCCTTCTTCTCCTACTTCTTTAAATCCTGAAGTTATTACAATTGCTGTCTTAACACCTTTTTTTACCGCATCTTCCATTACCTCTATAACTCCTTGTCTAGGAACTGAAATTATGGCAAGGTCAACAGACCCCGCTATATCGTTTAGTGATTTGTAGGCTGTTAACCCCTCTATGCTATCTGCTTCTTTGTTAACTGGATATATCTTACCTCTGAACGTAGATATTAAATTCCTTACAATAATGTTTCCTATTTTTTCTCTATTTCTTGATGCTCCAATAACCGCTATAGAAGTCGGTCTAAAGAGTGTATCTAAGCTCATAGAGTTATTGTTAAATTATGGATTAAAATATCTTTGTCATGCTATAATATGTTTAGTCCATTAACAATGTTAATACCAACAGTTTATAGTTTTTTAATTTCTAACTATAAAATTATAAAGAAACTTAATTATCTTGTTATGTCAGTGAAAATCGTTGAATTTCCGAACATCTTTTAAACCTTATTGAGTATTATTGGATATGCCATGTAAAGGGATTCATGAAGTTCCAGCTGGGCCAGTAGAGTTCCCAGAGTTAGTTTACTCGTTTGTTATATGTGATGAGAAAACTGTAATGATAGATGCAGGAGTCGCTAATAGTGTAATGGATGTGAGTTTTTTAGACAAAATAGATTATATTGTCTTAACTCATATTCACCTAGATCATATAGGCCTTCTCCCAGACATTATATCTAATTATAAGCCTAAGATCATAATTAAAGAAGGATATACAAAATTCTTGGAGGAACCAAGAAAAATAAACGATGATGCTAGAAAAGTTCTAGGAGACTTGGTTGACATATATGGAGAAGTAAACCCTGTTAAAGGGGAATACTTAGAAGTAAAAGGAGGAGAAAAGATCAAGATTGGCAATAATACAATGGAAATAATATCTACGCCAGGTCACTCTAGACATCACATATCGGTTTTTGTAGACGGTGTTCTATATAGTGGAGACTCAGTAGGTGGAAGATATAACGGTGTTCCTTATGTTACTACCCCTCCACCACTAGATCTTCAAGAATATAGGAGAAGCCTTTCTCTACAGCTTTCATTAAGACCAAGACTAATTGGGCTGTCTCATGGAGGTTTTGTACAATCTAGTCATCTGGAAGAAGTTATGAAAATCCTAGAAAATGGTAAAAAGCCAAAGATAGAAATAGGTGGAATAGCAGAATCTATCCTTGAAAAACATTTAGACATAAACTATACTGAATTAGAGGAAAAAAGAAGGAAGAAAAATTAGATCTCTTTTGTTCTTTCTATTATATCTTCTATTGTATCCGTCCTAAACCCAGAAATGGTAGCAATATAGTGAAATATTAGTATGGCAATAGCAGCAACTAAAATATCCCATGGAAAAGCTATTATTGGCATAGGACCAAGAGATCCGAAATATGACAGAATAAATATCACAAAAATAAATACTAAAAGCCAGTAACTTGCTTTTATCTCTCTCTTAACAGTATCAATCTTTGAATAAATATTTAACATAAGAATATTAAATGCAATTAAAGATCCCATAATTAATAGATAAATTAATAATGCAATATTGTTTGCAGCAGAGAGACCAGACGTTCCTATATCAAAGAAGAATGCAACTGCTAATGTAATTGCCAGGTCTAGTATACCTAACAGATAGCTTATATTTTTCGGCATACCTAGTCTTATTGCATAATATCCAAAAAACAGAGGAAGTCCAAGAAATATCGCAGTAATTACGTAAAATAATGTGGGAAATCCAGCCCAATACACTATTAAGCCCGCTGCTAATGTAGCTAGCGGTGCAATGATTGCAGCACCTTTCACTTTATAGTTTCTTTTTAAATCTGGGGCAGTTCTTCTAAGAGTTGCTAATCCTATACCTCCCATTATATATGTAAATACTGTTGCTAGTGATATGAATCCTACAAGCGACTCCCAAGATGGGAAAGGAAGCATGAACAGTGCTGCAACAATTGTTCCAGCTATCAAGGAAAATATGGGAACTTTTGTTTTCCCTACTTTCAGAAATAGCTCTGGTATGTATCCGTTAGAGGCGAAACCATATAATGTTCGTCCTGCAGTTCCAGTATATATCCAACCAGTTCCACTAGGTGAAATAACGGCATCAATAAGGAGTATTAAACTCCATATGGAGAATAAGGCAAGTATCGGTCCTATAACGCTTGATTTAGTTAGCAACTCGTAGAAAGGTCCTTGAACTAAGTTAGATTCACCAAGTGCCGTCCAATTTCCTGGAATCACAGTTGCATTATTGACTCTCACTATGGCCCAGTTTATTCCCCCAGTGAATGCTACTTGAAGCAATGTATATATAATAATTCCGATTATTAAAGATCCCAATACTGCAAAGGGTATGTCCTTTTTTGGATTCTTTCCCTCACCGCCGTACTCTATTGCCTGTCTAAATCCTAAATAAGAGAAAATTACTCCAGTAACGGGTATGGCAAAAAGGACCGGGGCAAATCCACTGAGTCCAGAGGCGTTCATATTAGCTGATGGGAAGAATCCTCCACCTAGACTAAAGTTTGTAGGGTGAAAATAGAAAGCTAAAAATATTATAACAGTTATTGAAGGTATTACTAATTTCCACCATCCGGCGAAGTGAGTTACTTTTCCCATTATATTAACTCCTATATATTGTAAAAAGAAGAAAAATATCAATAAAAGATACGCCCCAAAAATTCCTAATGGAGTAAGCACGCCATTAGGGTATGTCAATCCTGGAACTAATGCAGCCAAATAGGTTATACTTGCAGTAGCTTCTATTGCCGGTACTGATGCTGCAGATAAGAAATAGTCCCATGTTATAATATAGCCTACTATTCCTCCATGCGTATAGTGAGGATATCTTACGATTCCACCTGTCTTAGGAATTGCTGATGAGATTTCTGCATATGCCAACGCAATAAATATTATTAGAATTCCAGCAATTATCCAAGAAAGTACTCCGGAACCCCCTGCATATGCAGCTGTATATAATGAACCGAAAAGCCAACCAGATCCTATAACTCCTCCTAGTGATAGAAACAGAAGTTCCCATTTTCCTAAGGATCTCCTTAATTGCTTATCTGAAGATTCCCCTAGATCTTTCATTTCTGGTGATCTATCAGCCATATTTAAATCAATTTCATGAAGTATTTAAAAATCTTTCGTTTATCCACACATTATATTTTATCATTGTATATATCTTAGGCAAACTTCTGTATAAAGAGGATAAAGTAAATGATAAATTATTTACTTTTTATAATATCATTGTTTAGATATATATAGAGGATGTAAAATGGATATTTTACAATAAAAAGCTCCATATTTTACGATCCTGCACTTAAAGTGCTCAAATAGATAAGGACCTAATTAAATTGTAAAGTATATAATTTTGAGTATAGAGTTATAAAATAATGATAATATTGTTTTATTTAATTTATCAATATCAATAAATTTTTTGCCTTTCCAAGCTTAAATGGTCTCACAGAGACATCTTCGCGGTAGTTATAGGAGACTAGTCTCAATTTGAACTAGAAAGTTCTAACCTAAAGGTCGTGATATTTCACCATTAGATCGCTCTATTAGACCTAGAGAATTTTCCATAATTGAACACGCAAATCTACAAGTTTCTGGTATTCTTATTATTTGAGCTATTATACAAATAATAAAATAGATTTTCTTAAAAAACTAATTTTCATGAATTAAGCAATTATTTTCTATCATTTTAACGATCGGTTTGTAAGATGGAACAGTAAACCTTAACTAAGAGATTAAGAGAGTATACTCTAATTCTTCATTGTGAGCTATTTTTAATACTTAGTGTCCAGGTTAATATTATGAAAGCAATTGTCGTAAAGCCTGGAACAAAAGGATTTGAGCTTAAGGATTATGATTTAAGGGAAAAACTTGGTGATCATCAGGTCATGATTAAAACATTATATAACGGCATTTGTGGTACAGATCGTGGAATAGTTTCATCTAAACTTAGTTTTTCTAGACCTCAAGACGGATTTTCGGAACTTATTTTAGGACATGAGGCGATTGGTATGGTAAAGGAAGTAGGGGATAATGTTGTATCATTTAGGAAGGGAGATTATGTTGTACCAATAGTAAGACGGGGCTGTGGTGAGTGTCTAAACTGTAAGGTAGGCAGATCGGACTTTTGCGAAACTGGTAAGTTCGTAGAGGCCGGAATAAGGGGAAAAAATGGTTTTATGAGAGAAGAATTTGTTGATGACGAGGCTTACCTAGTTAAAGTTCCTGAGGCCATAAAGGACATAGGAGTACTAACTGAACCATTATCTAATGTAGTAAAAGCAATTGATGAGCTATTTCAAGTCCAAAGAAGAATGATCTGGAACTGTGAAGACGGAGCTTATAGCTGTAGGAACGCTTTTGTTATTGGAACGGGACCAATAGGAATTTTCTTTTCTTTAATGTTGAAGACCTTTGGATTTAATGTTTATTTACTTAATAGAAGAGACCCTTCTCCCAAAGAGGAATATATATCTAGGAAGATTAACGCAACTTTTATAAACACGTCTAAAGGATTAAGCGACCTCCCTAAGGTTGATGTAATAGCGGACACTTCTGGATTTCCATCTGCCTTTATACCTTTATTAAATAAAATGAATAAGAATTCTGCGTTAATACTGTTTGGAACGCAGTCTGGAGACAAGACACAAATAGATGCAGACCTTATAACTTTCTTCGTAGAGAATAATATTGCTTTATTTGGTAGCGTAAATGCAAATAAGCTAGACTTTAAGGAAGCAATAAATTATCTTACAATGTGGAAGGAAAAGTATGGTGACGCACTTAGTTCCATGATAACTACTAGGGTAAAACCAGAAGAAGCATCAAAAATTCTTCTAGAAAAACCCAGTGGTGAAATAAAATCTGTAATTGAATGGTAGTTAATCCTCTTTTTCTTTATCTTCTACTATCTTAGACTTCTTCATTTGAGAATTAACAAATTCCGATATTATATTATCAGTGACTTCACCAATGGTCGCAACTAAATAGTCTCGCGACCACAGTTTACCCCCCATCACTTCTCTTAATTCAGGGAATTTCTTTAGAATAATTCTTGCAGATTTTCCCTTAAAATAATTTGCCATGTAAGAAGGTGCAAGTCTTGGTGGACATGAGACAATTAGATTAATTTTATTCTTTTCTATTTTAAGATCTATTAATTCGCATTCTAGCTCTTTACATATATTCTTTATAACGTCGCTAATATATTCTGAAATGCCCTCGTCTACTATTTCCTTTACCTTATACGTTGTCCAGACAAAATGATAATTACATAAATAAGTGGAGTGTCTACTATTCCTTAGTCTCATTATACTTTAGAGTGTTCTAAAAATTAAATATTCAACTGTTTACTATGAATTTTAATATAGTGTAGTTCTCTATCTAAACTATAGTGAGTGAGTAACACTTTTTAGTATAATATAAGTATACTTATATGGTTTGAGATGTCACAGGAATTCCAAGAGGGGCAACAGAATCTAGAGGAGAAAGTTGATTATAATTTAAGGTATTATAAATATCTTTATAAAAAAAGTGTAAGCGAACCAGCAAAATTTTGGGAAGAATATGCATCCAGCCTAATTTCATGGTTTAAGCCTTGGGAGCAGACAATAACGCAAGACGACCTGATCACTAAATGGTTTGTAGGAGGTAAGCTCAATGCATCTTTTAACGCTGTAGATAGGCATACAAGAGGAAACGCTAAGTTTAAGGCTGCAATAGTTTGGGAAAGCGAAAGAGGAGAGAGAAGGACAGTCACATATCAAGACTTATTTTATGAAGTGAATAAATGGGCTAATGCGTTAAAGGAATTAGGTATAACAAAAAATGATAGAGTAACAATTTATATGCCATTAACCCCAGAGGGGATTTTCGCTATGTTAGCTTGTGCAAGGATAGGAGCAATCCACAGTGTTGTATTTGCAGGTTTTGGATCTCAAGCCTTAGCTGACAGGATTGAGGATGCGGGGTCAAAACTTGTAATAACCGCTGACGCTTATATGAGAAGGGGAAAAGTAGTAGATCTCAAAAAGACAGTAGATGAGTCATTGGACATTTTAGGGAGTAGATCACCTGTATCACATGTCCTTATCTTTAGGAGGCTAGGAGTAGAGGTTCCAGTAAGAGAAGGGAGAGACGTTTTCCTGGAAGAAGTTGGGAAGTTTAAGTATATTGAGCCAGTGGAAGTGGAATCAAGCCATCCTCTATTCATTCTATATACTTCTGGTACTACTGGAAAGCCAAAAGGAATAGTACACTCTACAGGAGGATATATAACTGGAACTTCATTAATGCTGCTTTGGAGCTATGGTTTATCCCAAGAGAATGATGTATTATTCAATACATCAGATATAGGCTGGATTGTTGGGCACTCATATATCACATATGCTCCTCTTGTTATGGGAAGGACAATAGTCATTTACGAGAGTGCTCCAGACTATCCGTATCCCGATAAGTGGGCTGAAATTATAGAGAGATACAGAGCGACCACTTTTGGAACTTCTGCAACAGCTCTTCGGTATTTTATGAAATATGGGGACGATTACGTCAAGTCTCATGATTTATCCTCATTAAGAATAATTGTGACTAATGGAGAAGTCTTAAACTATGCTCCATGGAAGTGGGGATTGGAAGTTATTGGTGAAGGTAAGGTGTTTATGTCTCATCAATGGTGGCAAACAGAAACTGGTGCTCCTAACCTTGGATATATTCCTGGCCTGGTATACTTACCCATGAAGTCTGGCCCCGCTTCAGGATTCCCACTACCAGGGAATATAATAGAAGTTCTTGACGATAATGGAAATTTAGCTAAGCCAAAAGAAAGAGGATACTTAGTTATGAGACCGCCATTTCCTCCAAATATGATGATGGGAATGTGGAATGATGTAAACAGCGAAAGACTGAAGAAGACATATTTCGGAAAGTTTGCCGGCTTATACTATCCAGGGGACTATGCAATGATCGATGAAGATGGATACATATTCGTGTTGGGGAGGGCTGATGAAACAATCAAGGTAGCCGCTCATAGAATTGGAGCTGGAGAAGTGGAATCTGCAATAACCTCCTATCCTTCAGTCGCTGAAGCTGCAGTTATAGGTGTTCCAGATCCGATAAAAGGAGAAGAAGTTCACGCATTTGTTGTATTGAAACAAGGATATCAACAATCTGATGCTATGGCTAAGGAAATTCAATCTCACGTTAAAAAGATAATGGGGTCAATAGTTTCACCACAGATTCATTTTGTTGAGAAGTTACCTAAAACAAGATCTGGAAAGATAATGAGGAGAGTAATTAGAGCCGTTTTAACAGGCTCGAATACGGGCGATATTTCAACAATGGAAGATGAGGCATCTATGGATGAGATAAAGAAGGCAGTAGATGAGTTAAAGAAGGAGTTAAAGAGCTAGTAAATTTCCTTATATAAATATTGCTATATTGAACAAAATGATTTCCGTTTATAACTGAAAACTTCGCCTTTTAAGGCTAGGATGATAAAGTAGGATTAACAAAGTACTAACCTAGCCTACACTTCTAGGGCTTGTCCAAGTCGGAGTTACGCGAAAAGTGGGATTCCTCACAGAGGACTTTGCTTGTTAAATCTGTGGTTTCATTCAGACCTTAATTTAGTTGGTTCTCTTAACGTTTTTCCCCGCTGGGAGTCACCTTAGTGCATGTGGAGTTACCCATCTACCTTGGTTGAAACCAAGGCTAGGATTAACGATGAGGCAGGAACCTCACACTTCAGCGCATGTAGTTCACATTTACTTCTCTTGTAACCTTCAGGGTATAAACATCTTTAGGAAAAGGTTGAGAAAATGCTATGCAAGGAATTGAGGGCAAGCTCCCTATATTTTTCTTTGAAATCTGTTAGGTCATAACTACACTTTCTCTTGATGTAAGTTCTACGTTAATTATCCTTAGTATATATTCATGGAGAGGAATAGAGTTTTCCTCAGATACAACAATATCGTTAACTGTTTCTACTTCAGTCACTTTCCACTCTCTGCCTTTGAATTTAACTACAATAAGGGCTCTTCCCTTTAATGGGAACATGGTAATAAAATCAATTATTTTCTTTATCTGTAATTCTTTTACTTTTACTTTTTTCTCCCAGGTACTCTTTACTTCAATTGAAAGAAGGTTTTTTCCATATATTGCGAATACATCAGGTAAAGGATTTGATGAAGAATTAGATGTAGGAATTCTAACAGATTTAAATCCATAATTTCTAAGAATATTTACAAGTTCTCTCTCTGCCCTTCTCCCTATGTCTTTATTCATAGATTTTTGTTACTTAGATTATATTATTTAAGATAGATTGCGCTTTGTCTATAGGACACTCTGCTCTTTTAATCTGGGCGTCCTACTTTATATCAAACTGTTGCTATGCTAAGGTAAAGGAAGTCAGCTCCCACAAGATCTAAGGAGTTCCCCCTTGGTGCTATAAAGAAATATAGGGAGACTGTCTCCTATTAACTATTGACAAGAGGAACACTCCCATATTTGTAGCAAGGATCTGACTTAGAATGCCTTTGAAAGCAGTTTCGCTTAAACTGTTTACATATTTTATTATATTCCTCCTTTTCAAAATGCCCATATTTTAAAAACACAATATTAACTTGTCCCCGATGTGGGTAAGGTATACCCAAAGAAGAGACTGTAAAAGAGTAAGGGAGGAACTAAGGATGTGCGGTTTCCCACAGCTTCGATGGTGTAGGTTGGATTAGCCCGCTAATGAATCATGACGATGATCTTTGTTCAGAACGTGGTGAAGTCTAAGAGTTCTAGGGCAATAAGTGTCCGTAAAACCCAAACCCCAATTTTATTACTACAAAGCAATAAGGGACATCAATAGATCTTCTGGAATTAGAGATTAAACATAAAAAAAGTTCAACGAAAAAGGCAAGAATAGATCAGAACAAGTCTGAGGATCATCTATTTTTACTCAACTTTAATATCTGACTGGATACGGTTCATCAGATCTATCCAATCATACATTATTTTATGTATTGACTGGAGTAACTTTATCTATTAACCTCATCCTCGGTTGATAATCCAAAAAGATTGCTGTGTTGCTTTTAACTTAATGTAATTATTTTATCACATATACTAATTATATCTTCGTCATGTGTAGCTATTATAATTCCTCTCTTTTCCTCTCTGAGTAACTTTATCATCTTCACAAAGGAAACTAAGGCTTCTCCATCCATTCCTACGCTTGGTTCATCTAATGCAATAACCCTTTTCTTAGACGCATATGCAGCGGCTATTAAAACTCTCATCTTCTGTCCATAGCTAAGGGTATATGGGCTTCTTTCAGCCAAATCTCTGATTCCGAAAAGATCTAATACTCCTCTATCCTTTACCTCTTCCAGAACTGTAGGGAAAAAGAACTGTAGATCTGGATTTTGGAACACAACATACACTTTACCTACTAACTTCCTTAACGTAGTTGTCTTGCCTACGCCGTTTCTTCCTACAAGACAGAATACCTCTCCTTCTCTAACTCTTATATTCGTCTTTTCGGTATTGATGTTAATTATTTCCTCTCCTAACTTACTTTCTTCCCTTTGTATCGGGAATCCTCGTAGACCTTCCTTCTTGAGAAAATCAAAGTCAGTAAGTTTTTCTTTGCCCTCTTCTCGTATTTCTCCATCTGATATTATATAGATTCTATCTACTATATCTCGAAGTTCCTTTGTCCTATGTTCAGCAATTATAGATCTCTTAGGAATTACTTCTTTAACTTCTTTTACCGCCATCTGATCAAGGTTAGCGAATGGCTCATCTAAGAGTACATATTTGGGACAAGATGCTAGAATGGTAGCTATAGAAAATCTTCGCTTGAATCCATCGGATAATTTAAAGAAGTTCTTATCATAATAATCACCCATTATTTTCTTAGCTATCTCCTCATTTACCTCATGAAATCTACGAATGATTTTTATTTCTTCCTTAACTGTCTCACCAAGGATCTGAGAGTACGGTTCTTGTAAAACAATAGAGACCTTTGAATAATCTGCTTTGGCACAGAAGTTTGAGCTGTCTATTTCTACTGTATTATCAGATTCACACAATATCGAACGCAGTATTGTGGTTTTTCCACTTCCATTTTTACCTAGTAGACCAACTATCTCTCCTTCTTCTACCTCTATCCTACCAGAGGGAATTTTAGCAGTAATGACAAGCAAATTATGAGAACCCCCAAAACAATTAAAATTGAATCAGATATATTGGGCTTTAATTTTCTTTGCCAAGAGTACTTTCCAAATAGCTTAACAGTGTATGCTACGTAAAGGTTTTCTGCCACTTTTACCATTTCAACGAGAATTGGTCTACTAAGCTTTAAAACGTTGAATCGTATACCTCTTGATCTCGCGTAGAATGCCACTTCGGTAGAAAGAGAGTAAAAGTACGGATAATAAGAAAGAGCAATAACTACAGGTACCCCCTTTTCACCTAAAAGATCGAGGATAGTTGACTTGTCTACCATTGAAGAAACTATAAAGTAAAGATTAATGTATGTTAGAGCTCTAACAGTAAAAACGTAGAGGTAGGGTTTTCCAGCGTAGATAAGTAGGATCATAGATATTGTGGCTATGATAACCTCTGTAATTATCATTGTCTTCCTTCTCAGAAGGACTATGGTCAAAATCATTGCATAAATTCCCAGAGATATGTACGTTGATAAAACTATAAAAATAGAAAAAATCATAGAATATAAAAAAGATGTTTTCATTTCTTTTCACTTTCATTATTTTCTTTCATACTAAACGAGCTTTTATTTTCTTTTTTAGGATTTTCTTCTTTTTTTTCTCCTACATCTTTTATTACTCCTGATTTAATTAAGTAGGAACCAAGATAATACGATATACCACCCATTATTGTACTTTCTACTAAATAAATCCCGGAAAATGCAGAGAGGAGAATAACAAATGTGGAGAATGGAAGTGCCTTGGGAGGTATAAATAAAACTCCAAAAACGACGCTAAAAATACCTGCTAAACTCCCAGCTAGGATCGTGTTTATCATCACGGCCTTAAAACTCCTATATCCAATCAACCTTGAAACAAGTTCAACTACTATTCCTGCTATCATAAATGTAGGGACTAGAAATATGAGTCCGGAGACAAGATATAGTAATGCACTTATAAGTAGTATTAGAAGAGGCCCGTTTTTCTTATTTATTGCTTGTACGCCTATTGAAATAATTATTAGAGGAATTGTTAATGTAACAATTGGATCAGTGAAAACGCTTATAGCGTAAGCAGCAAATGCTAGTGCTAATCCGGCAGCCACTGCATAGGATGCGACAGAGAAAATTACAGCATAGATTATTGTTCTTCTACTCATAAGACTCTATAGTAAAACCCAAAAAATAAAGAGTTCTAGAATTTAGTCATTAAGGAAGCAAAAAGAATTTATTAAAGACAATATAATAATTTATCTTCTGAAATCAATGGAAAGTTACGTCTGAGAGCCTTGCAATTTATTGGATTTTTAGCAGGTAGTTTTAAGAGTATCCTTATCTAACATTTATATTATTATTTCGTTTTTTAAGGATATTATAATTATAGCTTAAGTGAAACTACTATCAACAGTAACAAAAAATCAATAATAATTAAATAGATTCCTTATAAATACGTTAAAATCTCTCTTAATTAGTAATTCCTTAGTAGTTAACTTTCTTCTACTCTGAAAGTCATTAGATATCCTACGTAGGCCAAGAAAGAGAAGAAAACCATTATTATAATAAAATTTATTATTTTAATTAAATATGAGGATAAATCTGTTCCAAATATATTTATTTTTAGATTCATGAAAAATATTTCAAATGACATTATTATAATTATTATAGAAAACAGTATTAGTGCTATGCCGATTACCTTATACTTTAGCATTTAGGACATCCCTTACAGCCATTCTTACTGAATCATTAGAAGAATATTTTGGTATCCAACCTAATGAGTTTAGCTTTGAGCAATCGAGTAACATAAATCTTACATCACCTGGCCATCCTCTTCCTTCTCCCGTATCTATATAAACATGCTTCGGTTTAACTGCCATTTCTTCCTCTATTATATTAGCTATTTCATTTACAGTAGTCCAATCATTATTACCTACGTTAAAGACTTCATATTTTCCTTTGAATTTTATTACTGTGTCTACGGCGTTTAAAAGGTCTGTAATATATAAGTAACTTTTTCTCTGTTTTCCATTACCTAATATTTCAAGAGTTTCAGGATTTTTTTTAAGCTTCTTAATAAAATCAATAACAACTCCATGAGACACTCTACCTCCAGTTATATTTGCTAACCTTAATGACACAGAATTTATATTATAGACATTAGAATAATAATGAGTCATTTCTTCGCCAATTAGTTTGAATAACCCGTAGTTAGAAATTGGAGAAAGTTGAGTATTCTCTGGTGTTGGTATCTTAGCTTCTCCGTAAACTGTGGATGATGAAAAAAATATGAATTTATTGGCATCGTACTTTCTTGCCATTTCTAGTACATTTAATGTAATTTTTACATCTCTATCAAAGTGATCTTCTAAGTCTTGCATAGAGGTTCTTACATCTGGGTTTGCAGCTAGATGGAGAATTGTTGAATTCTTAGGTATTTCTGGGATTTCTCTTCTTAAATCTGCTCTTATTACTCTTGACTTTTGATTGATATATTTTCCATAGCTAAAATCGTCTATAGATAATACATCTTCTCCTATTTCTACAAAATGATCTATGACATGTCCACCAATATATCCTGCTCCTCCTGTAACGATCATTACCATTAAGAAGTAAATAACACGAAAAGATATAATGAGATTTTCTATAGCATAAATTAACGCTAAGGTTTCTCTTCTTATGGAACGAATTAGTTAGTTCAAACTTTAGAAAATATTATACTAGAAATTGTTAATTATCCTTATAATATTAATTTTATGTACTTAGTACACTAAAAGAGATATAAAAACATGGAAAATATTACCGAAGATATTCGGGGGAGAGTTCTTTTACTAAAGAAATAAATTAAAGCTGGTGAGTGGATGGGAATAGATCCAAACTTTAGAACGTCTAAACAGGTTGTAGGGGAACATGAAGGACATAAGGTCTATGGTCCAGTAGAACCACCGAAAGTTCTTGGCATACACGGAACTATTGTTGGTGTAGATTTTGACCTATGTATAGCGGACGGTTCATGCATAACTGCATGTCCAGTTAATGTATTTCAATGGTATGATACACCTGGACATCCAGCTTCAGAGAAGAAGGCTGATCCAATAAATGAACAGGCATGTATATTCTGTATGGCATGTGTTAACGTATGCCCAGTAGCATGTATAGACGTTAAGCCTCCATAATCTTTTTAATATTAAAATTTTTTAAATCCGTATATTTTTAATGGACAAGTTTATCTCAATTAATCTCTTGTTCTCTTATAATTATAAGGAAGTGTGGCGGGCCCGCCGGGATTCGGACCCGGGACCTATGGGTGGCTTCCTATATGCACGGACTGCAGTTAAAAGCCCACCGCTCTTCCTGGCTGAGCTACGGGCCCACAACAAATACATTCTGCATCATTTAAAAAAATTTTCTGAAATAACTCATTAAGTTCTTCCTATTCTTCTAGTTAGACGAAACGAATAAAAATACGCTATTGAAGATGGTCTCCCATAATACTGCTATCTTGCACATAAGTAAATTAGTGTACGAATTCCTAATCTAGGAATATATATTTTGCTTTGTTAGATATAAGATATGGGTTATAGGTCAAGGATTTATGTATTAAGGAAAAGACCTTTCTTCTATAGATATACCTTTTTGGTAAGTAGAAAGTATCTTCTTAAACGTGTCAAGAGTAATATTAAAGGAAGATAAGATTTAGAGCAGAACGTATATTATACTCTTAATCTTAAATTGAAAAAGTCCAATATTTTATTGATGTTAAAAGAAATTTTGGGGGATTATGAACCAAAGGGAAAAATGGTACAGCAAGTTGGAAGGTTTATATTTGCTGGGCTTGATGATCCTCTTCACATAACTACCGTATCTGGTCTAGCTATCTATGGAATAGGAAAGATGATAGAAAGAAGAAGTAATTATGGAATTAGAAGAGCCAAAGTTGATCTAGAGTTAATTAGAAGAGATTTTTCTCAAAATATAAGAGAAATAATGTCCCTAAAGCTTTGAATGTAATTTAAGCAGATTTTGTCCGTATTAAAAGATCAGTCCATATTCATAAAGCATTTATTTATTTTTTGATCATTTTTTCTGTGCTAGATGAAATCCTATTGGCAATAAGTGCACTAGTATCGTCATGGAGTGTATATAATTCGTTCCTTGCTATAGTAGGCGTAAGATGGAATGAGCAGGAATACAAAACTACCTCAGGCCATTCTTTTTCTATTGTTGTTCCTGCTAAGAATGAAGGAAAAGTACTTGGTCGTCTTTTAGACAGGCTTGAGAACCAGGAGTACGACAGATCTAAATATGAAGTTCTCGTAGTTGAAGATGGATCTAAGGATGATACACTAAACGTTTGTAAGTCATATGAATCAAAGTATGATAATGTGAGATGCATTCATCTTGAACCGTCAAGGGTAGTCAATGGAAAGAGTAGAGCTCTAAATCAAGCAATTAGATTAGCTAAAGGGGAAATAATAGGTATTTTTGATGCTGATACTGTACCAAGATTAGATACTTTATCGTATGTCTCTACAAAGTTTATGAATAATAAGGTTGCTGGGGTTCAAGGTAAATTGGTACCAATAAATATAAGGGAAAGTGTAATGGCAAGATTTGCATCTCTTGAAGAGTTGTTTTATGAGTACTCGATAGCTGGCAGGGCTAAATTAGGCTTTTTTGTACCCTTAGAGGGAACTTGTACTTTTGTAAGGCGTTCAGTTTTAGATGAGTTAGGAGGTTGGAATGAAAACTCTTTAACAGAAGATCTAGATCTAAGTCTAAAGATAGTATCCTCTGGGTATATAATTACTTATTCTCCTTCAGTTTCTGTCTGGCGTGAAGTGCCGGTATCGCTGAAGGCTTTAGTTAAGCAGAGGCTCAGATGGTATAGAGGACATTTTGAGGTAACGTTAAAGGTAAAAAAATTAGGCATGAATTGGGCTTTTATAGATGCTATGTTGATTGTGGCTACTCCTATATTTATGGCCTTGAATCTTGTAAATTATTCTTTAGCATTAGTTTATCCATCTCAGTTCTATTTTGTTGTAATAAGTCTAATATCGCTCGCATCTTTTTTATCTTTATTATTAGGAATAATGATATCCAGAAGACATATGATCGAACTATTTTATCCAATTTTATCTTTAATTTATATGAATATGGTAGTCGTCTTAAACGTTATAGCAATATTTTTAGAAATGTTAAGATTTCCAAGAACTTGGGTAAAGACTGATAGAACTGGAAACGTTACGGTAAGGATTAACGATCGTTAGTTTTTTACTAAAAATCAGGATTTTTTTCCTTAAAAGAGGAAAATAATAATTTCTACATTACAACAGAAAGCCTCGCTCTTTATGTTTGTCCCTGGAGGTATTGAGAATATAATTACTACGTCTTTTCAATTATCTGTCCAAGGTTTAAAGAGATAGAATTAGTGAAGTGTAGATAGAATATCATATTTAAGATAACAGTTATATATAATATTGTATGGAGTGTGACGCATCTGTGGTCTTAATTTTTAACGAAGGTAGATTTCTACTCATAAAAAGAGCCGAAAGAGAGGGAGATCCATGGAGTGGAGACATGGCTCTTCCAGGAGGTCACAGAAAAAAAGGAGAGACGTGTGAAGAGACAGCAATCAGAGAATGTAAAGAAGAAGTTGGCATAGAACCTAAACTAGTTAGATTTCTAGGTTATTACTCGCCAAATAATAAGCAGTTAAAGGTTGCTGCTTTTTTAGGAAAAAGCGAAAAGATGGATATTATAATGGACGATGAGGTATCTATGTACTTTTGGGCTAAACCTGAGCAACTTAATGAAGATAAAGAATGCTACTTCTTAAACGGGTTTAGAATTTGGGGTATGACCTATAGAATACTTAAAGATTTTTTAAGCCAAGGATTTAATATTATCTAATTAAGAATATTAGTAGAAAATTTAGATTGATTGCTATTATCTAATCTAAATTTCTTAAGAGCTCTATCGCTATGGCTGTAGATCCTCCCGTACCATGACATATACTTGCGATTCCTCGTTTTCCGTCCATTTTTGACATGACATTTATAAGTGTGGTGATTATTCTGGCACCACTGGCCCCTATTGGGTGGCCAATAGCTATAGCACCTCCAAAGACATTAAGTTTATCGTAAGGTATACCTAAATACCTATTAGCTAGCACGCTGTTAACTGCAAAAGCCTCATTGTTTTCAAAGTAATCAAATTGCGTTATCTCCATGTTAAGTTTCTTTAATAATTTTTTCACCGCAAATATTGGAGCCTCTGTAAATTTCCAGCTCTCTATTCCTACCCATGAAAATCCCATAACTCTCGCTAGGGGCTCCACTCCATATTTTTTTACCGCGTTCTGACTCATGATAACCATTGCTGATGCTCCATCTGATATTTGTGAGGAATTCCCGGCAGTATGAAATCCATCCTTGGAGAAGGCAGGCTTTAATTGTGCAAGCTTTTCTGGCGTTGTATCCCACCTTATTCCTTCATCTTTATCTAGCATTTTTCCGTTTACCTCTACTGGAGTAATCTCAGACTTCACTAATCCTTTCTCTGTAGCTTCAGCTGACCTTTTATGACTCTGATAAGCAACTTCGTCAAGTTCTTGCCTAGAGAAATTATGAGACCTTACAACCATATCTGCTTCTTCTCCCATAAGCTTCAAGTTTAACGGATCAGTCAGACCATCGTAGAGCATTGTGTCAGTAAATTCAAGAGCTTTTCCCATGAGTGATTTCACTCCCCATCTAACAGAAGGTGGAAGAGCTAAAGATGCTTGACTCATACTCTCCATACCTCCGGCAACGACAACATCAGCGTCTCCATTCTTAACCATTTGAACAGCATTCATCACGCTCATCATTCCGGAAGAGCATACCATATCTACACTATATCCATCTACTTCATAGGGAACACCTGCTTTTATTGCAGCTTGTCTAGCCAAGTCTTGCCCATGACCTCCCCTTAATACATTACCCATAATTACTAGTTCCACATCTTTCGGTTCAATTCCTCCTCTTTTCATAGCTTCTTTTATTACTATAGAACCTAAGTCCGTTGGATGAACATCTTTAAACATTCCTCCAAATTTTCCAATAGGAGTTCTTACAGCTGAAACTAAGTATGCTTCAGTCATATGTATAACTGTTTTTTCATACCTTTTAAATTTTTTAAGCAAAACTTCCCGATAGGTCAAAGAATGAGTAATCTGTTATCTGAATATCATACCACTCACCGAGTTTAGCTTTATCCTTTATTACAACAGGGATGTAGTTCACTGTTCTCCCTATCATTGAATCTCTCTTTCCAACCTCAGTTATAATAATCCTGCATTTTTTACCAACGTATTCCCTATGAATCTCTTTCGCTATTTCTTCGTAAGTTTTGTACGCTATTTCCATCCTTCTCTTTTTCTCTTTATCTGGTATTTGGGGCATTGATGCGCTTCTAGTATTAGGTCTCATAGAGTACATTGCAAGATGCACTCTCTCGAACCTTAGATCTTCCATAAGTTGTAAAGTGTTATTGAACGCGTTTTCATCTTCCCCTGGGTGGCCTATAATTATGTCTGTTGTAATGTTTGATAATGGAAGCTTACTTCGAATCTCCTTCACGATCTGTTTATATTCATCTACTGTATACTTCCTGTTCATCATTTTTAGAACATTATCGTCTCCGCTCTGAACAGGCAAATGTAAGAACTTATAGACCTTTTTTCTCTTCATTGCATCTAATAATTTATCCATATCTCTAACAAACTGTTCAGGAGTCATCATACCTATTCTTACCATAAATTCTCCTTCAAGCGATGTAATTTGTTCAATTAGATCTGGAAGCTTTATTTGACCTCCTAAATCGAGGCCATAAGCAGCTACATCCTGTCCTGTTAGCTCAATTTCTACTGCTCCGCTTTTTATCGATTTTTTTGCAGCATCTACGATATTACGGGGAGAATAACTTCTTAGAGTTTTTCTGGCTAGTTTCGTAATACAGAAGTTACAATTTCCAGCACAGCCATCCGCTACAGGGATTATAGCTATCTTTCCTTCAAATACTCTAGGAGTTACTTCTGTTCTGTCTGAGGAAATATCAAACTTGATTTTTCCCTCTACAGCATCAACTATTTTTCCTATAGCTTGGGGGCCTATAACCGAAGCGTCTGGGGCAAGTTCCTTAACAATTGCAGGTTCTGCTCCCGCAAAGCATCCCGCAACAACTAGCCTTTTATCCATAGACTTGAGTTCCTTAATTCTAGACTTCATTCTTTCTCCAGTCTCTAGCCTAACGTCACATGTATTTATAACAATGACATCTGCATCATGTGGAGAATGAACTACTTGATGTCCACTTTCACTTAATAAGGTCATCATTATGTAAGTATCTCCTTTATTTAGCGCACATCCGTAAGTTTCAAAGTATACCTTCTTCATAATTACACATTTAAACCTCTTTTCCTTTTATAGTCTTTGTGGAAAGGAGTGTCAAAAGAATATACACATTTACTGGATAGGCTTTACACTAAGCTTCCTAAGAAACCTCAAGAGAAAGAGACTCAGAATCTTCCTACGCTGATAATACTAAATGTAGGTAACTCTACTATTATAAGGAATTTTAGTGAATATTGTGATAGAATTAGAAGAGAAGATAAGCTCTGTATGCGGTATTTATTAAAGGAGATAGCGGCAGCAGGATCATTAGGAGATAATGGACAGTTAGCAATTCAGGGAAAGTTTTCTTCATCAATTATAAACACTTTAATGGAGAGATTTCTCAAGACTTACGTTCAGTGCAGTACTTGCAAAAGTCTAGATACTATACTAGAAAAGGAAGGAAAAGTGTGGTATATAAAATGCTTAGCATGTGGGGCAACAACTCCGGTTAAGCCTTTGTGATACTCATGCAGGTTGTATTAAACGTCATAAGAGCAGATAGTAACGTCCTTGTGAACGTATGTCAAAAAGATTTACTAGGTAAAGAATTTAGGGATGAAAGAGCAATACTCACTATCAACCATGAATTTTATGGTGGAGAAGAAGTAGACTTGGAGTATGCTTTCTCGTTATTTGATGAGGCTACAGTTGTGAGCCTTGTAGGTAATGGAGTTGTAGACGAGGCTATTAGGAGAGGCTACGTTCATAAAAACGGAGTATTGGAAGTACAAGGAGTTAAGTTTGCCCAGATATATAATCTGTGATAAGTATGCACAAGTTCTGCATAGTATGTGGTAAAGAAGACGTTGATCTAATAGACAGAATGTGTTCAGACTGCTATGTACAAAGGAGAAATCCAGCTAATTTGCCTAAGGTTATAGAAGGGAAAATATGCAAGCTTTGCTACTCAGAGTGGATTAATGGAAGATGGGAAAGAGGCGCTGAGAGTGAAGATGAAGCTGTAAACGACGTTATATTACACGAATTGGCAAAGAGCATCAAGGTTGATCCCAACATTAAGAATTTTAGGATAGAACCAGGCGAAAGATGGATGGATAGGGGAGGGAGATCTTATGTTAGAATTAATATGGAAGGAATGATTGGAAATAAAACTATAAACTTCTCTCAAGATGTAGAACTAAAAGTGATAAAGGTAATTTGTGAGTCATGCATAAGGAAAAGAGGAAAATATTATGAGGCAATAATACAGTTAAGGGGAAAAGAAAAGTTCTCTCAAGAAAAGAGAGTTCTATTTGAGTCTTTCTTTTCTAGAGACGCAGCTGAAGCTGTAAGTGATGTAGTTGAGAGTAAGGATGGAATAGATTATTACTTCATTAATAAGACAGTTGCAAAAAGGTTAGTCTCCTCATTTACATCGATGGTTAAAGCTGAGGTTGTACAAAGTTTCGAAAAGGAACGTCTTAAGGATGGTAAAAGAGACGCAAAACTTGTTATATCGTTGAGGGTATGAAAAAGCTAGGAATAGATGAAGCAGGTAGAGGTTGCATCATAGGTCCTATGATAGTAGCTGGTGTACTAATTGAAGGTAATAAAGAAAACTTACTAAAGGCTGTTGGTGTTAGGGATAGTAAAAAACTTACAAGGGAAAAAAGGGAGCATCTTCTACACATAATTACTGAGTCAGCAGAGGCTGTTGTAGTGACCAAGGCTTTTCCAGAAGAAATAGATTCAATTAACTTGAATGATATAACTTATTCTAGAGTTATCCAGGTTATAGATATTGTAACTTCTAGTTTTAAAGTAGATTTGATAAGCGTAGATAGGGTTGGTAAGGAGGATATTGTAATACGTAAGATTCAAGATCTAGGAATAAGCGAAAATGTAAAGTTTAAAGCAGATGAAAGATTTACCGAAGTAAGTGCTGCAAGCATAGTAGCTAAAGTTTTTAGAGACAGAATTATTGATTCGTTAAAGGAAAAATATGGTGATTTTGGGAGTGGTTATCCATCAGATCCGAAAACTAGGAAGTGGATTATAGATACATATTCTTCCACATCTCAGCCTCCAAAAATTATAAGGAGGAGTTGGAAGTCTTTAATTGATCTAGCTCCAAATTACTATTCTAGAAAGGGGATTTAATGTGGTCACAAATTTACCTGCCGAAGCTAAGGCCAAGTGGATAAAAGTCATGGATGCTAAAACTCCTGAAGAAAAGATTAAAGCTATTCAAGAATTTTTGAGCTATGTTCCTAAACACAAAGGGACAGAGAACTTAGTTTATTGGGCAAAGAGAAGATTAGCGGAACTTAAGGAGGAAAGCGAGAAACAACGAAAGAAGTCAAAGAGTGGAGGAGTGTCATTTTTTGTAGAAAAAGAAGGAGCTGGTCAAGTAGTTGTTTTAGGTAGATCAGAACTTAAGGATCCGCTGATTAGAAAGCTAACAAACGTTAAACAGGATCCAAGAGACTTACCCGTTCCTTCCATGACTTTTTATGAAGATGTAGGGATTCAACTAGTTAATCCACCATCTATTATTTTGGGTTCTAGGCTGATCGTTGGTAAAATAATGGGTCTAATTAGGAACGCTGATTCCATTTTCATGGTCGTGGCAGATGAGAATGAGTTTTTAAGGTTTAAGGATTTCTTGGACTCTAATAATGTAATTCTTGGGAAACCTAGAGGTAAGGTAGCTATAGAAAGGCTAAGAAGTGGAAAAGAGGGAATAAGAATCATAAATATGGGAAAATTGATTGGAACAAATGAGAATGAGATAAGGGACTATATAAGGGATTTTGGGATAAAGTCAGCTATAATAAAAATAATGGGTGAAGCTAGCTTGGATGATGTAGAGAAGTCATTATTTGAGGGTATTTCATATAAACCTACTGTTGTTTTCTCTTTGAGAAAATTTTCTGTAAATAATATTCCTGTAATTACACCTTATGAGATAGATTATCTGAGTAAGTATCTTTTTGATAGTTTAGACGTGATAAGAATATATACTAAGGAACCATGGGAGGAACCTTCTAAGGATCCAATGATACTAAAGGGAGGTTCAACTGTTTTAGATGTCGCTAAAAAGCTACATAGTTCTCTTTTCGAGAATTTCAAGTACGCAAGGGTTTGGGGAAAATCAGCAAAATTTCCTGGTCAAAAAGTTGGAGAAGAACATGTGTTACAAGATAAGGATATTGTAGAAATTCACGTTAAGTGATTAAATAGTTCATATCGTTATACATCTGTTTAATTATTTGATGTTGATTCCATACAAACTTATTTACAATTAGGTTATATATTATATTATGATTCTAGTTGGTGTAGATGCAGGTGGAACTTCCACTGCAGCCTTAGCTTATACATGTGACGGGAGATTTGTAGGAGAAGCTGAGACTGGTCCAGGAAATTTTCATAACATAGGCCTAGAATTGGCAGTTGAGAACATTAGAGACGCCGTATATACTGCAAGTGGTGGTGTAAAGCCTGAAGTAGCTTGTATAGGTGTAGCTGGTTTAGATTCTAAATATGATTACGAGATACTTGTTCCCGCGTTAAAGGAAATAGGTAAAAAGACAGTTGTGGAACATGATGCGTTTGTCTCTCTCTATGCAGAGACTAAGGGTGAACCTGGAATAATTGTAATTTCAGGGACAGGTAGTGTAGTAGTAGGATATGATGGTAAAAATAGGATAAGAGTAGGAGGGGCTGGATGGCTTCTTTCGGATGAGGGATCAGGTTACTGGATAGGAAGAAAGGCATTAAGAACATTGGTAAAAATGTTAGACGGAAGGATAAAAAGAACAATAATGGGAGATTTACTAATGGACAGAATAAATGCATCTAGTATTGATGAGCTTATTAGATGGGCATATTATGAAGGCCATAAGGTCAATGAGATTGCATCTTTATCTGTGGTTGTTGACGAGGCAGCATCAAAGGGAGACGAGGTAGCTATAAAAATCATTGAGAGTGCGGCTCGAGACTTAGCTAATTCAGTAACTTTCATGTCTATGAAAATGAAAATAAACGAGGTTTATATGAGCGGTGGAATGTTTTCCTCGAGTTTATTCTTGAAATATTTCTCAGAGTTCTTGAGTCAATCAGGAATAAAAGCAATGATGAAGAAATTCTCACCAGAATATGGTTCTTTATTGATAGCATTTAAAGAAGCTGGCTGCCTTACTATACCGGAAGAGCGACGCCTTCGCTTCTAGGATCTGCTACTCCTATAGTATAACTTCCTTTTCTCTTTATTGCCTGCACTATTCCCACATCTGGTACCATAAAGTCTAGTTTTGGGAAAGGAATCTCTAATCTTTTTTCTACCATAATTTTATCGCCTGTCATAATTAGTCGAGGAGAGTGTACTGCTTCATCAATCTCCATTCCATAATCTGTATAATATTGAAAAACTTGAGAATGTATTTGCGGTCTTAGATCTCCTCCTGCACATCCAATTAATAGTTCTTCACCCTCTCTTTCAGCGTAAAGAATTGACAGAGTATGCATTGGTCTTTTTCTACCTTCAGGTTGATTATGTCC
The DNA here is from genome assembly GCF_000632495.1 of Candidatus Acidianus copahuensis. Classification (GTDB taxonomy): domain Archaea; phylum Thermoproteota; class Thermoprotei_A; order Sulfolobales; family Sulfolobaceae; genus Acidianus; species Acidianus copahuensis. The sequence goes on from NZ_JFZT01000017.1 coordinate 102,110, forward strand.
CGTTGTAAAGCCAAATCCTCTATTGTTGAAAACAATATCATTGACAACTATACCTGAACCAAAAGGGTAGAATAAGCTTTGAATAAATCCTACAAGGTTTTCTCCATCAGAAATAGCGAAGAAAGTTGTATCTCCATCAGATAAAATATTAGTCTTGGCTTTTCCCTTAAGGGCATTTTTTAGCCTTATCTCATCAAGCAGATCGGGTATTTGGTAAAATCGTGGGTCTGCTACGTAATTGTCTCTATCAGCATAAGCTATTGAAAGTATTTTTATATAATCATTAACTCTTTCGTAATCAGTATAAGGTCTCTTCCATAATTCTTTGATCTCTGACATTTTTAGTATCTCCAATGTCGTAATACCTTGACTGTTTGGAGGAAACTCATAGACGTTAAAGTCTCTATACGTCGTCCTTATCATTTTAACTTTTTCTCCATGAAACTCAGAGAAGTCTGATATTTCCATTGTAGATCCGTTAGATCTTAAACCAATAACTATTTCCTCAGCTAATTTCCCTTGGTAAAAATCTCTGGGATCTCTAGAGATAATCTTAAGTGCATTACCTAGTCTAGGCAACTTTAGTTTACTTCCAAAAGTTTTATCCCCAAAAGTCTTTTTCCAAGTATCTCCTAGTCCACTAGATGATAAAATAGACTTATACAATGATTTACCTAAATAAAAACCATTAGTCGATAGAGCTATAGCTGGAGATAAAAGACGGGATAAGTCCATAGTAGCATATTCATTATATATAAAGTTCCAGGCATCAACCAAGCCTGGAACTACAATTGAATTAGGATCTCTCTCTCCTATTTTTTCTTTCTTTAAGTTCTTTGGTGACCAACCAGAAGAGTTAAACGCTATAATTCCTTCTGGCGTAAGAGCGAATAAAAATCCGTCTCCACCCAATCCACTAGTATGAGGTAAGACAACGGACAAAACAGCACTTACTGCAATAGTAGCGTCAAAAGCGTTTCCTCCATCTTCAAGAACTTTTGCGCCTACATGTGTTGCGAGGTAATTCTGAGAGGTTACTATTTTTTCCCCAACAGCAACTTGCATAGATCTTTTTATTTTTGAATGTTAATATCATTAATGCTAAACATCCCTGATGATGTTAAAAACAGTATTAAGGAAGATTCTTGTATAGTTTGTTGTGATAGCTTTGTTCTTTGTATGACTCTTGATTTTCCTAGAAATTCAAATGCTCAAGCGGATCTTGAAATAGACAGAACTTCAGGAGACATTGTATTAAGGAATATTATAAAGGATAATCCTCAGAATCCGTTATATATAGAATATTTTGTGTCGAAAAAGTTTGTAGAAAAGATTACTAAAGAAGGGAAAATAAAGGTAATCTTTGTAGATAGGGAATTCAATGAAGAGATGGAATATACAGTTAAGCTAGAAAAAGAGGATATAAATATAATAAGGAGGGAAGCTGGACTTGGAAATTAAGGAAATTCAAGAAGAGATTAAACGAATGTATTTAAATAAGGATAGAGAAAGAGGAATCTTTGCGACATTTACTTGGCTTACTGAGGAAGTTGGAGAACTTGCGGAAGCTCTCCTTTCGGGTAAAAAGGAAAGCATTGAGGAAGAGCTTGCTGACGTAGTAGCGTGGACTTTGTCTGTGGCTAACTTGGAGGGAATAGATATAGAAGAAGCTTTAAGGAAAAAGTATAATTTAAGTTCGAATGAAAAGGGAAGAATTCCTTAAACAGTTAGCTAACGCCATACAAGATTCTATGCAAAGATATTATAGAAACCTAGTTTTTATAGAGAGTGAAGATTATATAAATGAAGTAATTAACGTTCTTTCAACATATTTTAGTATTAGACAAGAGAAAGAACTAAGTATTATTTACGCGTTTCACCCCTGGGTAGTTCACTCTAAGGAAAGGAGAGATAAGATTAGAGAGGTAATTGAAGAACGGGGATTATCTTTTATTGATGTAGATTATTCTTCAACTGATGAAATTCTAGGGAACACCTATGATGTCGTAATTATGGATATGGTTGATAATTTTCAACCTAACTATATAGGAAGATTAACCGACCTAGTTAGAGGAGGGGGGTTAATAATAATGTATACTGATGATCTTATTAACAATAAGCTCTTTAGAAGTACTTTAGTAAGAAAGGGGAAGGTATTAGATTTTTACGAGGAGAGGTTCAAGAGAGAGTTGATGAATCACAAGGGTATTTTCTGTTTAATTGGAGGAGAATATTATGCAAACTCATTTGATGGCGAAATAGTAAAAACTGAGAAGAAAAATCCAACAAAACCACTTATGCCTTCTATCCTTCACCAGTTAGCTTTAAGCGAGGACGAAAGTAACGTTATAGATTCCATAAAATTTCTAATTAGAGGAGGAAAAAGAATTGTTACAATTACTGCAGCTAGAGGGAGGGGAAAGAGCTCAGCAACAGGTCTTGGTTTAGCAGGCTTAATACACGTAAATCTTCAGGAAGATTATCCGACAAGGGTTATCGTCACTGCTCCTTCTTTGGCTTCATCATCGCAAATAATGTTATTTTTAATGAAAGGTCTTGAAGCGTTAGATTTACAATATGAAGTCAAGAACTCGGATACTGGCTTACCAGGATCAGTCTTTGGAGATGGCTTTAAGGTAGAATATAGGTCTCCCGATGCTGTAATAGAAGAAGAAGGAGATACACTTGTTGTTGACGAGACTGCATCCTTAGGAATGGCCTTTTTAGAGAATGTGATAAGGAATTGGAAAAAACTAGTCTTTGTCACAACAGTACATGGGTACGAGGGTTCCGGAAAAACCTTTCTTAAATTCTTAAATGAGGCGATAAGGAAGAAGGAGATAGCGGTAAAATGGGTTACTATGGACAAACCAATTAGATATGGTCAAAACGATCCAATAGAGAAATGGCTATACGATACACTCCTATTGGCAGCAGAACCAAAGGAGGTATCATCGCTTGATACTGTAGTTTATGAGACTGTTAACAAAGAAATGGTTTTTACTAATGACGATTCGTTGTCTCAACTTTATGGAATTCTTGTTACTGCACACTATAGAAACAACCCAGACGATCTCATGATTATGGGGGATGGCGTTCATCATATAATAAAGGCTCTATCAGCTCAAGATTCATATATAGGCGTAGTTCAAGTCGCAGAAGAAGGAGAATTAGACGGGGATAAAATAAAATTCTGTCTAAATGGTGGAACATTTGATGGAGATCTCATTCCAGATAGATTACTAAAACACTCTAGAATTATAGACTTTGGAACTATGAAAGGATGGAGGATAGTTAGGATTGCTATAACAAAGGATCTTCAAGGAAAAGGATTAGGAAGTAAACTTCTAGATATGGTAGTTAATGATGCAAAAGACAAAGGGTTAGATTGGATAGGATCATCTTTCATGGGAGATCCGAAAGTGTTAAGCTTTTGGATAAAAAACGGATTCATACCAGTTCATGTATCTCCTAAGAAGAACGAGAAATTTGGAGATTTCCCAGTCGTTGTTGTAAAGCCAATTTCTGAGAGAGCAAGGAGATCCGTTTACGTTGCATCTTATATCCTTAAGGATAAGATGCTTAACACTCTTCACGACGTATACTTTAACATGTCTCCGGAACTTGCTTCCATTCTAATAAGTGGAAGTGTTGCATTTAAAAAATTTGACGTGAATAAGGTCTATCTGTCTAAGGCTTTAGCCTTTGTAAGAGGGATTAGCCCATACGAGTCTTCCGCAGATGCTATCCACGCTCTTGTGTTAAAATATTTCTGGGAGAAAAGGGATTGGAGTCTTTCTAGAGAAGAGGAAATGATGCTAGTAGGAAAAGTGTTGCAAGGTAGACCATGGGGTTATTTGATATCCTCCATAGGTATAAGTAGGTCTCAAGCTAGTGAGATGATATATCCTTCAATAGTAACTTTGCTAAAAAATTATTATAACTTGGAAGTAGATATGGACTTAGAAGTTAGTGTAGACGATTTCCGTGATGAGTTCACAACACGATGATCTGTGATAAGATGCACCTCAACTGATCAGATAGCAGCTAATATAAGAGATGTTACAACTAGTATTGAGAATAATTGATGTAAGCCTATAGCAAGCCCAGGCTTTCCAGGATTTTTATTTGATGAACTATACACCCATAGGCCAACTCCTATTTCCGCAATAGTAAAAAGTAGTGCTAACCATAAACCCTCAATTATTAGCGCTATAAAGAATATTGCTGCCAGTATTGAGTGGATATACCATGCTGCCTGAAGCTTATTTTTTGGTTTCCTAACATCACCTATTTCGAACTTCATTTTTCTCATTCCAGTAACTACTCCACCCATAAATATAACGAAATAAAGGAAGTGAGGAGGTATTATAGCATAAACAAAAAAGTCAACTATGTTGAAATTAAATCCTTTCAAGAATATAAGAAGATATGTAGCGAACACGCTATATGCGGCAATATCATGAAGACCTTGGAAATAAGAAGGAAGTTTACCTGCCAGTACATAAAGCGTTGCCATACCTAAAAGGGCTGTGGCTACTACACCTAAGAAACCAATTACCGTAATAAGCGAGAATCTAAGTATTAAGAAGGAGAGAGACACTAAACCCACTATGGTTGCACTTATTCTATGAATTGCCTCAGGATCCTTTTTCATGGCTGTCTGAAGTATATCTCTTGTATATGGCCAATTTGTACCCAAGGATAGACCATATCCGTATCCTTCTACAATCCCTCCTAATACAATAGTCATTCCAGCTAGAATTGCTGCTATTAAACTTATTATTCCATATATCATATCATATCATCCTGTGGATGGGTTTTAAAACCTTCTTAAGAGTAAGTTAAGCTAAGTCCTTTAACAATTATTATTCTCTGTTCTTATTAGTTATATTTTTATAATTTTGTTTCTGGTTTCAATGGAATTATTCATTTCTTTTATTGAGGTTTATATTACTAAGTAATTCTAACGCTATTTCCTTCTGCGGATTTATAATACTAATATCCTTTACCATTTTTTTAACACTCGACAGCCTTCTTTCAGCATCATCAGAATTTACTATTACTACCATTTTTGCATCTTTAGCTATATCCCCTAAGATAAGAATCACGTACACTGCATCTACAGGATTGTTCATGTCTATTACAATAAGTTTTGCTCTATCAGGATGAAGTTTCTTTATTTCTTCTTCTGAAAGAAGATCCATTTGAACTACCTTAAATCCATCTCTTTGAAGCTTATCAGCTATAACGCTGTCAGACACTGCAAAAATGTATTTAGTTTTGTTATTTTTTAATTCATTAGCAATTGCAGTATTAACATATCCACTTCCAATAAGGAGAATTTGCTCCTTAGTGAACTCCTCCTCAATTGACGTTAGCTTTGTAGAAAAATCAAGAATTCTTCTACTAGCTATATCTCCTGAGATACTCGTTAAAGCTGTGAGAAAGGCCCCCATACCAAAAACTATTAGTATAACCACAAATAGTTTAGCTATTGGTGTTATTGGAACTATGTCACCGTATCCAACTGTAGAGAGAGTTATAATTGTAAAATAAATTGAATTTACCAAATCCATTTTCTGATTAAAGTTATGACCAAACTGTCCAAGTATATAGCTTCCTAAAACTCCAAAAATTACTACAGCTAAAAGTAACCCTAATGCTGCGATAGATCTATTTGATAATAGCATAATATCTGTTTTAATTCCAAAAATTAAAAGTTTCTTAGTTACTGCTATAGGTTCATAAGCATATTAAGCTAGCTAAAAATCGAAAGTCAACCATCAGTCTGATTTTAGAAGAAACATATTATCATTATTGTAAAATAATATATAGCGTATTTATAGTATAACGTTTCCATCTTATCTATCTGAAGAACAAGCCTTTAGTTATGAGGTATTTATTACACTGAGTTATTTCATGAGAAGTCATACGATAGCGCTATCATTAGATCTGCATCCTCATCGAATTCTCTAAATTTGAAATATCTATCTTTAATATCTAAGAAGTTCTCTGCAATATTTACAAATATTCCAGCTTTCTCATCAGTTATTTGCCTAAAAGAGGTTGAAGAAAAGAACTTTTTACCCATTTCAATGTTCCTAGTAAATATTGCAAACATGAACATTTCCGCCTTAGCTATATCTATTATGGGTACTAGTCTAATAAGTCCTTTTCCTTCTAAGTATCGTAGATGTCTCCTAACGGTTTTTGTGGAAACTTTCATTAAATCAGCAATCTCAGATGCATCTCTTTGTGGGTCTTCCTTAAGTAAAGACACAAGTTTTATATCAAAAGAAGAAGGATTTAGAGGGATTTGAGAAGGAATATACATCATTGCTGGTTCTCCCATAACGTCAGACATTACCTTAAATTTAGAGTTTAGTTCCTCAAGAGTTCTGGCTTCTATTTCGTAGATGTTAGTTTTCTCTAGACAGTTTACTTTGAATATATATTCTCCCTTCCAATCCTTTGTATTCTTAAATGATACATAACCGTGATATTTTCCATAGAAATTAGGATTTATATATAACGAAACTTTTCTTATAATTCCTTCGCTAAAAAGTTTATTTACTCTATAATTTACGGCGGGAGACGAAATTCCTATGCGTGTTGCTATACTTCGCTGAGAAGCCTTAAAATCTTTCAATAAATAAAACAGAATCATATTATTTATTTTATCCATATCTAATTATCTGATAGTTCAAGATATATGCTTTAGTTAGAGAGTTTTTTATCACTTTTCCTCAATTTTTCTCTACACTTTGTGGATAATATCATGTCTTCTTGCTTAAATTATGAAGTAAAAAGCACTTTAACATGGCAAGGAGAACATGCCCTACATGTAAAAAAGTTGTTGAGGAAAAGTTAGAGAAAGAAGGAAATAAAGTAACTAAATCATGCCCAGAATGCGGTTTTATATTCGTGTCCTACGTCAAAGGTAAGGGCTATACCATTTTTAATAGCGTAGAAATTTCCGAAAATCGAACTTCTTCTAATTAAAAGCTTATTTTGAGTTAACACAATGTTGTAATCATGCCACAATCTCTTACAGAAAAAATTCTTTCCAAGGCTGCTGGAAAAGATGTATCTCCAGGTGATGTTGTAGAGGTTAAGACGGACATTGTAGCTTTCCACGACCTGACAGGTTATCATGTAATAGAAGTAATGGAGAAAGCTAATATGGAGAAAGTATTTGATAAGGGGAAGATAGTCGTAGCATTTGACCATTTAGCCCCACCTCCTGATATTAGAAGCGCTGAGATCCAAGGCATAATAAGAAACTTTGTTAAGAAAATGAATTTACCAAATTTTCACGATATAAATTTTGGTATACTTCATGAACTTCTCTTAGAAAGATATGCTTTGCCTGGCCAGGTGATAGTTGCAGCGGATAGCCATACTACGACATCCGGTGCCACTGGAGCATTTGCTCAGGGTATGGGTGCATCTGATATAGCTGCAGCAGTCGTTACAGGAAAAACCTGGTTGGTAGTTCCTCAGTCATTTAAGGTTACGTTAAGAGGAAAGCCCGCAAAGTGGATAACTGGTAAGGATGTTGCTTTAGAACTTCTAGGTAAATTCAAAGCAGACTATTTCAATGGTATGTCAATAGAGGTCTACGTAGAAAACCCCATTACTTTTCCGATGGATTATAGAGCTACTACCTCTAACATGGGAATAGAAATGAACGCTGATGCTCTGATGTTTATTCCAGATCAAGAAACGGCAAATTACATAAAGTCAATGAGAGGCTACGAACCACAAATGATATATCCTGATAAGGCCGCAAATTACGTAGATGAATATACAATAGAATTAGATAAGATGGAACCTCTTGTTGCCGCTCCCTATAGTGTAGATAACGTGAAGACAGTTAGTGAAGTTGAAGGGATTCCGGTTGATCAAGTTTACATTGGTTCATGTACTAATGGGAGGTTAAGCGATTTTGAGATTGCCTCAAAGATACTAAAGGGGAAGAGGGTAAAGGCAAGAACTATAGCCATTCCAGCATCTTACGAAATGTTTAAGAAATCAATGGAGTTAGGATACATAGAGACTCTGGTTAACGCAGGTGCTATTGTGACGTATGGGACTTGCGGACCATGTTTAGGAGGTCATTTTGGAGTTGCTGGACCGGGTGAAACAATTGTCTCGACCAGTTCAAGAAACTTTAGGGGAAGAATGGGAAGTACTGATGCGAAGGTATATCTATCAGGTCCTTCTGTTGCAGCAATGTCTGCCTTAGAGGGAAAAATAACTTACCCGAGGGATTAAACATGATATTAGAAGGTCCTGTGGTAAAGTTTGGAGATAAGATAGATACGGATATAATTATTCCAGCTAGGCATCTTAAGTATACAGATCCTCAATACTTAGCTCAGCATGCTATGGAACCACTAGATCCTGAGTTTTACAAGAAGGCGTCTAAGGGAGTTATAATTGTTGCAGGAAAGGTTTTCGGAATGGGTTCATCAAGGGAACAAGCAGCAATAGCTCTTAAGGCTGCTGGAGTGAAAGCAATAGTTGCAGAAAGCTTTGCTAGGATATTTTATAGGAACTGTATAAATAATGGACTTCCAGTTATAGTTCTTCCTAAAGCTAGAGAGGAGATTGAGGAAGGATCTAATGTCAGGATAAATGTTGAGACAGGAGAAATAGATGTTGATAGTAAGAGGCTTGTTGGTAAGGGAATAACTGGTATGGCACTAGAGATTTTAAGGGCTGGAGGAATAATGGAATATTTAAATAAGATAAAATAATTTTAGTTATTTTCTTTTTAAAATCTAAAATACATCTATTAAGCTAAGTACCAGGAGAAAAATGACTTTTGAGGCATCTAGATTAGTATGTATAATTGTATATTGGAGATTGATCTTATGAATTGGAAAATTTTCCTTCCATATAGCTTATGATTTAAGATGACAGAGTTTCTTGAACTGCCTTTACTCCTTCTCCAAATCTTATTGGTTCCCCTAAGACCTTTAGAACTCTCTCCAAAGCTGAAATAGTTGAAATAACATCGTTTTCATTTGTCCAACCCATATGCCCTATTCTGAAGTATTTGCCAGCTAAATCCGGATGAACTCCAGGAGCCAATTCTATTCCTTCAGAGACCATTCTAGTTAGGACGTCAGATGGGTTAACCTTATTAAGCATTACACCTGTGACAGTATTGCTATAAGCTTCAGGATTTTTAGCTACTATATCCAATCCCATGCCTTCAATCCCAGCTCTAATTGCCGAGGAGATCTTTTCATGTCTACCTATTCTATTTTCTATTCCTTCCTTATCCATTAGTTCGAATGCTTTAGCTAACATAAATATAAGATGAACTGGTAAAGTGGAGAAATAAGCTGATTTTCCTTCGTCAAATGCCTTCATAACTGGTAACCAGTTTCTTAAATCTAGATAGAAACTAGATATAGATTCGCTAGATAACCTTTCTAACGCTTTATTTGATACCACTAAAAGACCTGCACCGGGCGGTGCACCTATAGCTTTTTGACTAGCAGTTAAATAAACGTCAGCTTTCCAATCTTCTGCTCTAACCTCTTCTGCTCCTATACTTGAGACACCATCTACTACTACTAGATCTACGTAATCCCTTATTTCCTTAATTACACTTTGGATAGGCTCCCTTACTCCTGTGCTAGTCTCAACATGAGTTAGTGTAACAACATTGATTTTACTCTTCTTTACTTCATCTAAAACTTCCTCTGGTTTTATGTAATAGCCTGCTTTTGCCCTTAATGTTTTTAAGTTCACTGGGTATCTTGAAAATATCTTTTCCCATCTATCCCCGAAAACACCATTGCTAACAACTAGTATATTTTCCCCTTTTTTTATCAGCGAAGATATGCTTTCCATCGCTGATGTTCCTCCTCCTGGAATTATGAATGCTTGGTAAGAAGGCGCATTTGTCAACTTTCTTAGAAAGCTGAGACTATATCTCATTACATCGGTAAACTCCTTTGATGTAAATCCGACATCTCCTCTAACTCCTGCTAATAGAACTTCATAATCAATCGTTTCAGGTCCAACATGCATGAGAATTTTTCTTGTCATAAAGGAATTGATCAGAAGCAGAAAAAAAGCTTGTCAGACGTTTTTCTTTTTCTTCATCAGTCTGTGTGAGCTGAGCTCATCATTTCCTCTAGCGCCACTAATACCTGGGCATGAGTAAACATTTGTGGAAAGTTTCCCGTAAACTCTTTCCTTTCTATATTAACATGTTCACCTATTAAACCAAGAGGACTAATGTATAAATTCTTTAATAATAACTCCGCTTTTTCAATTTTACCTAATCTGATATACGTTCTAGCCAACCATGCTGAGGCTAAGGTAAAAGGGTGCATTGCCTCTCCCATGAAATCTGTTCTGTACCTCTTAACGTAACCACTCACGTAAAGATCATTTTCTATTTTTTTAAGAGTCTGTAAGAACGTTTCGTCTTTTGCTTTAACAAACCCATACAGTGGTAGAGTTAGAAGGCTTGCATCTACCTCATCTGTCCCAGCGTATCTTGTAAAGCCTGAATTTACGCAGTTTTCCATTATCCACGATTTTATTTGTTCTTTAGCATCTGACCATCTGTCTTCTTTTCCTATTTCTATGGCCATCTTTCCTATTTTATCCAAGGCAACCCACATCATCACCTTAGAATGAGTATAATGCCTCTTTACACCCCTCTCTTCCCATATTCCAGAATCTCGCATCCTCCAATTTTTTGATTCCCAATCTGCTATATGTTCCAATTTTTCCCAATGCGAATTAATAAATTTCTTATCCTTTGTTCTTCTAAAGTATTCATAAATTGCATTTATGAATATACCCTCTACATCAAGTTGAACTTGCTCCGCTGCAGCGTTTCCTATTCTTACAGGCCTAGATCCTTTAAATCCATTAAGCCAAGTTATTTCTCTTTCAGGTGGAGGATTCCCTCCATCAACTGTATAAAGAGGATGTAAGAAAGGTTTTGAAGTAAAATTAATCAGACCAAGGAGAAAACCTAAAATTCTTCTAGCTTCAACTATATAATCAGCATAAAGGAGACCCTCGCTAATAATTGAGGAATCTCTAATCCATGCAAACCTATAGTCCCAATTTCTTTTTCCACCAATAACTTCAGGTAAAGATGTGGTGGGTGCAGCTATCGGTGCACCAGTAGGTTGATATATTGAAGCTAAGAGGACTGTTAGCGAAGTATCATATAACTGTCTTAGAGTTGGATCACTTATTCTATTCTTTTTCTTTATAACTGTTTGTTTCCAGAATTTTACGCTTAATTTAAAGGACTTGTTTACAGATCTTCTAAATGGCTTGTGAAAAGGACCAAATTTCGTATCAGCCGAATAAACCATGTATATAAATCCCTTCCCTTTATCTACGATCCATGTGTCCGGAGAAGTTCTATTTAGTTTTAGATTCGAAAATAGAGCTATACAGTCCGTTTTTCCCGGATCATTAATCTTAATTCCTTCTTTTTTCTCTTCTATAATTCCTCTTCTTAAACCATAATCGAAGACAGGATCTAGTTTGAGTCGTAGTTTATCATCAGAACTAATATGTCTTATTATTCCTGCTTCACCTAATGGCATTACATCTATGATTACAGATCTTTTACCGTTCTTTGAGAATTCTGTTTTTAGAACATTTGATGATATATAGCTTATTTTTACCTCCCAATCGTCTTCTATAGGTAAAATGGAAAATTCCCCGCCATAATTATCATCAAGTAGTCTGGAGAAAACTGAAGGAGAGTCAAAGCGAGGAAGAGGCATCCACACTATCGAACCTTTATCTATTATTGTTGACGTTATACCATTACTTAGAAACGCTAGCATAAGTTTAAGAGAAAAAATAGCTTAAAAACTAACTACAGAATATCCTTGATCTATCCTTTTTGCAGTCTCAACTCCTCCCATAACTTCAGGTATTCCATCGAAGATCTGATCCTTTGAAAGCCCCATATTCTTTAACGATATTCCGCAATAATTAACCTCGATACCAGCCTTTATCATATCTTCTATTACTTTTTTCATTTGTTCCGCATTTCCAGCACCTTTTAGTAAAGTCTCAACTCCTCTTCCAAGGAACATGAGTGCTACGGTAGCATTAGCGTTTTTTTTGGCTCCTAATGCGAAGTTCATTGCCATCATTGCTTTATTTATATCATCTTTTCCAGCTGTTGAAATAACAAATATTTTTGCCATACATCAAAGAGATCGGACACAATTAAAAGATTAATGAATAAATACTTTTTTAAGTAGTAAAAACTAGTCTTCTTCCTTTTCTTGTTGTTCCTTTGCGATATCTATCACCTCAGCTACGAGAAAACCGGAAATTATACTAGACATAAATAAATAGACTAGTACTGGAGAAGAGGAAGCAGCAGATTCAAAAAGTATATATAACGAAAAAATAAGAGCTATAGAACCGATAGTAATCTGGCTAATCCTTCTTCTATACCTTTTCGCTGATACTCTTAGAAGTGATGAGTTAGACGTTATATGAACAAAAAGATTGGCCAGTAAAGAACCTCCTCCTATGAACTCAAAGGCAGAAAATACGTGACCACTGCTTAGAAAGAGGGAAGCAATAACTATAGCAAAGTAAACTATTATAGTAATAGTTGTAGCGTTTACTGGTCCTCTTTTCTGATCAAGTATTGCTAAAGACTTTGGAAAGAAGCCGCGATATGCCATGGAGTATGCTGTTCTGGAAGAAGCTAGAATGAAGGTTAAGCTCGCTAGTATACCATCATTTGCTGCTGCAAATAAAACAAAGGCAAGTGTTAGTAGACCAAATCTACTTTCTATAAGGCTAATGAGATTTAGTTGTTGGTCTGGTAGATGGAAAAATAAAACATGATCTGAGATGGCATAAATATCAAAAGCTGCTAGTAGACCTCCAAGTAAAATTACTATAATAATAGCTCTTGGTACATTTTTCTTTGGGTCTTTTACCTCTCCAGCCAAAGGCGTTATTGAACCGTATCCGGTAGGTATGCTAGATCCAAATAATATAGCTAGAATTATCTCGCCAATAGGGATATGTATACTAAAAGGATTATAAAAGGTAAAGTGAGTTGATTGTAAGAATAAAAAAGCCAAAATAGTCATAATAGAGATTTCTATGATACTTGCAAACATTGCATATTTTGCAGAGGGTCTAATACCTAATAACGCGAATAAGGATGAAATTGCTAATATTACAAGAGCAGTAATCCAAGAATTTATGTGTAGGATTGATGCAAGTATAAATGAAGCTCCTAGAACATATGCAGAACCGTAAAGTGTAGAGTAAACTAGATAAATCCATCCTGTTTCAAATCCAAGTCTTCTAGATATAGAGAAATAGCTATATGTAAAGTATCCTCCTGATTGTGTAAATTTTTTTGATAATATATAGATAGATAGTCCATTAACCAATACTAAGAGAGTACCTAAAATAATGGCTATTGATGCAAAGGTTCGTGCTAATAAGAACGCAGTTATTCCATACGTTAATATGCTAAGAAAAGGAGATTGACCACCTAGGCTTGTAAATACAAGATCTAATAGACCAATTTGCCTTTTAGGCTCTTCATTTCTTTCCTTAGCTTTCTCACTCACAATGGACTTATCTTTTTACAGAGTTTTAAAAACTTCTCAATCCGCAATATAATTTTCTCATTTAGGAAGCAATTTTAAATTATATTGTAAACTAATGGTTATTAATGTTCACATCTATTGAGCGGAGCCAGAAGATACCATCGTATGACGAGGATATAAAGTTCCCTTATAGAAAATATGTAAAATTCTTATAATGATAAATTTATCTAAAGTAATAAAATAGCTTGTTATAAATCTATTTCTAAAATTATAGGAGCATGATCAGAACCTATTATAGAGCCTAATATATCTGACTTCCTAACCTTTTTATTTAGAGATTTTGAAACTATGCAGTAGTCTATTCTCCATCCTATGTTTTTTTCTCTAGCATGGAAACGATAGGACCACCAGCTATAATGACCACCCTCTTTTATAAACATTCTAAATGTGTCTATGAACCCTAATGATAGGAAATGAGAGAACCATTCCCTTTCCTGTGGGGTAAATCCTGCGTGTTCAATATTCTCTTTAGGTCTAGCAATATCAATTTCTTCATGTGCTACATTAAAGTCCCCACACGCTATTATAGGTTTATTCAGTGATAATACGTAATTCTCAAAGGCTTTATTAAAAGATAGCTTGAAATCTAGTCTCTTTAACCCTTCGCCAGCATTAGGGAAATATACATTTATTACGTAAAAATCTTCAAACTCAGCTGTTATTACTCTACCTTCGCTATCATATTGTTCTTCTCCGAGTCCGTATTTTACACTTATTGGTTTAATTTTTGTTAGAGTCATAGTTCCACTATATCCTCTTTTCTTAGCAGGATTCAGGTATATAGAATAATCAGAGAATTGTAGATCTATTGGAACAATATCTGATTTTACCTCTTGAAATAAGTAAATATCTGCGTTTGTTTCCTTGATGAATTCTAGAAAGCCTTTTCCAATTATTGCCTTTAACCCGTTAATATTCCATGAAATAATTCTCATAAAGAATGTTGAACATCGTAGCTTAAGATTCTTAATGGTTTCTAAGCGAAGTAAATACTTACTATTATTCTTATATCTAATATTTAATAAATTCTATACTTAAGGATTATAAGAAGTATCTTCTTTCAATCTATAATTCGTTACTTATTAAGTAAGGTTTAAAAATATGCCTTTTATATTAAATATCATGCAAAAAGAAGTAGGTTTATTACTATCATTTTTTCTTATTTTACCGCTAATACCAGTATTGGTTTCTTCTGCTCAACCCACATATATATCTCCAAACATTAATGGACAGATTGAGGGAAAAATAAATCCTAACACTGAAATTATGTTGAATATTTTTGTACAGCCTAAAAACTTTAATGAATTATATCTATTAATGCAAGAAATTTATAATGGTCAACTAAAAATGTCTAGAACGCAGTTAATTGATCGATTTGCCCCTATTCAAAAAGTTAATGAAATTGTATCTTATCTATCATCTCAAGGTTTCACGATCTATTTAAAGACACCTTTCTCTATAATGGCAGGTGCTCCGGCATATAAGGTTGAAAAAACATTCAATACAACTCTAGCCCTTTACTTCTCAAATAATGAGACATTCTATAAACCTATAGTAGATCCATCTATTCCTTCTCCTTTACGAAACGTTCTTATCTATGGGCTAACTAACTTCACCAAGGTAGATCCAACAGTCGAACCTCAGTACTATATCCTAGGTAAACTTTATCAT
This sequence comes from Candidatus Acidianus copahuensis, assembly GCF_000632495.1. Classification (GTDB taxonomy): domain Archaea; phylum Thermoproteota; class Thermoprotei_A; order Sulfolobales; family Sulfolobaceae; genus Acidianus; species Acidianus copahuensis. The sequence goes on from NZ_JFZT01000017.1 coordinate 117,439, forward strand.
GGGGAATTAATTCCATATAATTCTTCAAGGAGCACTCCCTTGTACGGTTTCCAGTTTTCAGCATCTTATCTAACTCCTGAAGATTTTGAGGGATTTTATAACGTAACAGGTAAGCATCCAGGCTCAAATGTAACTGTAGCCATAATTGACGCTTTTGGAGATCCTACAATATATCAGGATGTACAACAATTTGATGCAGAGTTTAATCTTCCTCCAGTAAATCTTACTGTAATTCCTATAGGACCATATCATCCAGAGTATGGCTTATTTACAGGTTGGTATGAAGAAACAGCGTTGGACGTCGAAGCCGTTCACACAATGGCCCCATATGCTAATATAGAATTAGTAATTCCATTCGGCGACTCATTCGCAAATATTCTTCAAGCAATAACCTATATAGTTGCTGAAGATAATGCTCAAGTAGTTTCAATGAGTTTCGGAGCAGTAGAAAACCTATTCTCTGCATCAGGATTTTACGCCTTCTATCAGGGAGTTCCATTCCCCAATTATCCATTGGTCAATCTATACTTTGCATTAGGTTCAGCTGAAGGAATTACATTTGTAGCAGCTTCAGGAGATGAAGGTGCCTATGGAGGAACTTACACTACTTATGGGGGTGTAATATTCCCTTCATCTTCACCATTTGTCCTTTCGGTAGGAGGCACATCGGTGTTTCCAAATATAACATCCGGTTACAACTACTTAAATGAACCAAATATAGGTATTTTTACAGTAGAAAAATCTACTGCTACTTATGGTTATGAGACTGCGTGGAGTGCTAATCCATTATATGAAGGATTAGGTACAGGAACAGTAGGATCTGATGGAGGATATAGCACCTTCTTCCCATCTCCTTATTGGCAAAGATATATAAGTAATTCTACATTAAGAGCAACCCCGGACGTTGCGGCCGACGCTAATCCATACACGGGGTTTATAGAGGTAGTTTTGGGCACAGAAGTAGTCATTGGAGGGACAAGTTTATCCACACAATTATGGGGAGGTATAATAGCTGATATAGATTCTTATGTAGGTCATTCTCTAGGTCTAATAGCTCCAATACTTTACGGAATATATGATAATTCAACTTTGTATAGCGAAGCGTTTCATGAGGTTACTTTTGGATTTAATGGAAAGTATTACGCCCAGCGGGGTTATAATTTAGTGACAGGAATTGGTACACCAAACGTAGGAATATTGGAGCAAGCCGTAAAGGATTACATAGCTGATCATCCTTCTCTAGAAATATCAATTTCAACATTTGAGCAAGGTGTATCAATGCCATGGTATATGTATAATTCAAGGTTTAATATATTAGCTGAAATTTCATATCCTAATGGAACTCCTGTTACTGAAGGGAGTTTTAGCGCATACATTTTTACAACAAAAGGATATCTTTCTTCAGTACCTCTAAGCTTTAATGGTACTACTTGGATTGGAAACTTTACAATAAAACACGGAATGGAACCCAACATTTGGAGCATTGTCGTAAACGGAACTTCCCAAGATTTAACAGGCCAATCATTCACTGACATTGATGTTGGTGAGTCAATAAATATTATAACTCCTGTAGGCGATATATTGCCTGTCGATTCGCCATTTTCCGTTTCAGCATGCATTTATTTTCCAAATGGCACACCTGTAGTAAATTCAACCTTTACTGCTGAGTTTTCACATGATCGGTATTCGTTCAATATAACTCTCCTAGAGATATCAACATCTGGTCTTTATAGTGGTACAGGGACACTTCTCTATCCAAATCCAGAAGGAACCTATATTATGAACATAGGAAATAAATACGGTTTTGCATATACTTACAATTATTTTGGAGAATATGTTTTTGGAGATATACTAACACCAATAAATGATGGCCTTCCATCCGTTTCTCCTGGGGAAAACTTTACTTTCCTAGCTTTCACTTTCGATGCTTATGGCTATGGTATATTTACATCACATGTTTATGCAGAGCTCATAGCTCCTAATGGAACGTTAATACTTAGAGTTCCGATGAAATTAGCCCCTGATGTGCCCCAATTCGGCGTTTATAATTTGTTTGAATATCATGAAGCTACTATTACTGTTCCTAAAGTAGCCCCTGGATTTTATAAAGTAGTAGCTTCCTCACTTGTTAACACATCAGCTGGTCCTGAATATGGCAATTATACTACATTTATTTATATATCACCAACAATGCTAAATCCTATAATTAAGGGAGTTACTACGGCAGTAGAAGGGCAAACTGTTAGGGTTATTGCAAATATAACATATCCTAATGGAACTGAGGTTAGATTTGGAACGTTTACTGCTACCTTTGTGCCTGATGAGCTTAACTTCGAGTCTCTAATAATAGGTTTTGATGTTGGCGTGCCAATGCAATACAATTATTCTAATGGGGTATGGGAAGCAACGTATCAATTGCCATCTATAATAAATGGCAGTATATATATGGGAGAACCTCTACAGTACTTTTCAGGTCCATGGCAGATCATAATTTCTGGAGTATCTGCTCTTGGATATAATGTAATTTCAACAAGTAATTTCGACGTCTTACCATTTACGTTTATAGGAAAAGAAGTAATTTCCACCTCTAATGTTACATCTATTCCAATGATAGAATATAATGGTACAGAATATATACTTCAAGGAGTATACTCTCCCTCCATTGTAGTAATGAATGTAAGAGATCTTGTATTAATGGATTCAAATATACAGAATATTACTGTACTAAATTCGACTATATACATATATGGATCAGATATAACTACCATAAGTTCTAAAGATTCTACATTGTTCGTTTCTCAGAGTCAAATAGGAGGTAAACAAGTAGCGTTAACTCTCGTGAACTCAAACGTGTCACTTATAGCTACAGTTATTCACGATTCCAAATATGCGTTTAATCAGAGTAATAGCGTTATTTATGAAAGTGGTGTATCAGCATCAAATATATCTAAAACTTCAGTGTTACCCGCGCCAAATATAGTATCTATATCTCCATCTAATGTAACATCTCCTTCCTCAATAGTAACCTTGAATATTAGTGGTAAAGAACTAAAGGTAATTTCATTGACTCTAGGAGGGAAGAAGATACCATATACTTCATCTGAGACCTTTAGCGGGATAACCGTAATGTTTAGTTTTAATAGTTCTGCTATGCCTGATGGAGATTACATAATTAATCTAACTCTAAGTGACGGGCTAACATACTCCTTGATTACGACCGTATATAATTCCTATCACGCAGTAGATCTCAACTCCAAACTTAACTCTGATTTAAGTTCAGTTAACTCTTCAATAAGCACGGTAAAACAATCACTTTCTTCGGTATCATCTTCCTTATCTGACAAGATATCAAAAGCAAGCTCCACTGCTTCGATAAGTGAAGCGATAGGAATAATTGGACTAATAATAGCCATAATTGCCATCATGATTTTATTAATCTTCAGAAGAGGTGAGAGGAGATGATGAGAAAACTTGCGATTACTCTAATAGTAGTTTTGACTCTGGCTTTTTCACTGCCTGGATTAGCGGTATCTCCTAGCGTGTCAAATAGTTCATTCCATGCTCTTATAACTAACATGACAATATCGTCAAAGATTCCATTCTCTCAAGATCCTGCATTTTACTCTTTTCAAGCCTATCATGTTATTCCTTCTTATACAAACTACGTGACTAATGTAAGCCCAGTTGTAATTGACGTTGCAACAAATTTATTATTTAACGATACAGGTCTAAGGCCATATTACCTTAAGACCTATATTCCTCCAGGCAACTACAGCCTTGAGGTAATGAATGTGAGTATAAAGGAGTTTAACGGTACGCAATATGATAGACAAGCCTATATATTTGCTAACGGCGTACCAATATTCTGGGGTTCAACTCAAGAGATAAATAATTCAACGGCTCAAGTCGATGTTACAATGTTTGAGAACTTACTTCAAGGTAACGTAACATTTGAGCCAGTTATTCAGAACTATTATGATGCCAAAGTCGGAATAACTGGACTTTATGAAATGAATATAACTCTTTACTTATATCCAGGACACAAGCCTGTTGGACTTCCCAATGAGTTTATTCCACTTTTCGTTAATTTTACTCCTGAAGGGATTGACTTTAACTACTCTTATACAATCTTGAATCCAAAAATACCATCCGTTACTCAGCAAATTTCTATCCCAAACGGAACGTACAGGATGATGTCATTAATATATGAGGAGGGCGGGGGTCTAGACGAATTTTGGTATACTAACGAGCCTGCAACAAGAAGCATTCAAATATATTATGATAATTACTTAGCTGGTATAGTTAATCCATATGAAACAATTTATACTGGGGGTATAGATTTATTCTACTGGAAACCGCTGACTTCCATAAATACTCTATCTTTCCACAGTCCAACAATTATAGACTTAACACCTATGTTAGCACTAGGGAGTAAAGCCAATGTGACAGTTGATGTAACTAATCTCTTACAAGCCTACCAATTAACTGGTTCTACCGCATACGACTGGGACATAGCTGGGGTAATTATGTTATGGGTAAATCAAAGTAATCCAATGATTTCAAGTAAAATTATTACAGCTAATAATCACTTCATGGATTCAGGTCCTATATTTGTTCCTAGCTTTTCTGGGGAGTACTATCTAGAGGATGGACACTATTATATTAATTATGAATCTATTCTTTATTTCAAACATGGAACAGAAATATCTCACGTTATTCAGAGTGGAACGTTTTTAGCTAAACAGACGTTCAATCAAATATTTCAATATGGTTATATGGATGAGAGTTTTCTTGAAAATGCAATAGAATCAGGAATGTATAATGCTAGTCTAACAATTGAGGGAAACTATCCAATTACGTTCACTCTTGATGCAATAGCAGTTCCGATAACGAGCCCCTCTGTCATACCGTATAACCTGAGCTATGAACAGAACGGAACTATAAATCTTGGATTAGACTACTCTATGAATTGGACATTCGGAAACTATAGTCATTATGAAAAAACTGTGGAATCCCTATATTCTATTGGAGGGTTCGGTGGTGTAATAGAGATAATTAACTCGTATGGCGGAGCTGTTCTAGTTAAATTAACATCTAATAACGCATTAACGGAGAAGAACTTAACAGAGATTTGGTTAGTAAATAATAAAGGTTTCATGGAGAGATTTTTTGCCTCTGCAGGCCAAAATAGTACTGTAAATCTAAATGGATATTATATCAAGATATCTCAACAATTTACTATGGTTCCAGATCCTATTCCTTCAGAACACGTTGCTAATATACCTCTGATCCCCAAAAGTATGGAAAATAAGACGTTATTACATAGCGCATATATATACATAGTCCCATAGAATGGCTTTTACTCTTCATCCGAATCTAGCCTCTCTAACTCTTCATCAAGTGAATCTTTTTCTTGTATTCCTTTTCTTGAAGACTTCTTTTCATAATTTTTTCTGTTTTTCTCTTCAATATCAATATACTCTTTAGAGGCTTGATCTAGAGCGTACTTTAACCTTGTATAAAGTAATGATGCCTCTGCTTGAGAGAGTTGAAAAGCTGTTCTGTTATTTCCATCATCTATTACCAATAAGAATCTTGCCTCTTGTGGAAAACCTTTATCATTTACGTTTGCATTATCTATGAAAAGCTCAAGCGTTTTATTTTTACCATCCTTCATAAATCTAGGTATTCTTAAAATTCTATTCATTATTGGTATGAGGGAAACGAAAAATAAAAACATGATCTGCTTTCATTGCGTTTTTAACATATATACATCATGAGTAGATATGATTAGGAAAGGTTATATAGTTTTTTTCAATTGTAAAGAAGGATTTATTCAATTAAAGAAAAGATCTTTCTATTTAAAACATGGCATATACGCATACGTCGGTTCATGTGGTTTAAATTGTGCAAAGAGAATATCTAGACATTTAAGTAAAGAAAAGGGAAAAAAGCATTGGCATGTTGACTTTCTGGCTAACCTTTGTGAACCAACTACTGCTTTAATTTTGAATTTTGAAGAAAAGAAGATAGCAAGGATAATGGCTGCCATGTTTTATAGCATAGAGGGGTTTGGGAATACTGACGACCTTGAAGTTCCTAGTCATCTGTTTTCAGCCTCTGCATCTGATGTGATATCTCTTCTAAGGGAAAAGCAATTATTATAGTGTTAATAGAAATATACTTATGCTTGGTAAAATAGGTAAGACAATCTTTGACCAAGTCATTTATCCTAATCTTGGAGAAAGATATAATGAGGTAATAGTTCCACCGATGAACGGTGTAGATACCGGTGCAATAGACTTAGGTGATAAAGTCATGGTCGTAAAGACGGACCCAGTGTTTATTGTTCCTCAATTTGGGTTCAAAAAGGCAGCATGGTTTGCAGTTCATATTTTAGCGAGCGATGTCATGACTTCTGGAATATCTCCTAGATATGCCTTAATAGATCTTAATCTACCTCCAGAAATGACCGACGAACAATTTAAGGAAATGTGGTTTGGAATTCACGAAAGTTTAAAGGAAATTGGAGTAATGGTCGTAGGTGGTCATACTGGTAGGTACGAAGGTGTTTCCTATCCTATGGTAGGAGGATTTTCGATGATTGGTATAGGTTCAAAGGACTCTTTAGGCATGCCTTCAAAAGTAAAACCTGGAGATTATGTTATAGTTACTAAAGGTCCAGCAATAGAGGCAACTGGAATACTAGTAAATCTGTATCCTGATTATTTTAAGGAAAGACTATCGCCAGAACTCTTTACAGAAGCTTATAACATGTATTGGCAAATGTCATGTTGGAAAGATGGATTAGTTGCTAGTAAAATAGGAATTCATTTGATGCATGATGCTACGGAAGGTGGTCTTTATAATGCCTTAGTAGAAGTATCAGAAGTAACAGGTAAGAAAATAAGCCTAGTAAAGGATTTGGGTAACTCGCTCATTAATAGGGCAGTTAGAGCAGTAACATCTATAGTAAATATCGATCCTTTTACTTCCATAAGCGAAGGCACAATGGTAATAATCACTGATAAACTCCAAGTGATAGACGAGCTAAAGAAAGAAGGAATAGAGGCATATGTAGTCGGCAGAGTAGAAGTGGGTGAGGGAGTTTACCTTGGCGAAAAACGCATTGAAAAACCTGTGGAAGACCCCTTTTGGAGGGCATTTTTTGATCTAGCTGAAAAAACAAAGTAAAGGTTGGGTTAAATACTCCGACCTTCTCATAGTATCGTTGAACGATGATAAAATCCTAATAATCACGTTAATTACTACCTAACTGAATGATTTATCATAATTTTGCGACACTATAGACCTTCAGGTCAATTTAATGCTACGTAGTCTATTTCCGTTAAAAAGCATGAGTCAACTCCACAGGAACCAAGGATCGTTACAACTCCTCATGAGATTTTAAGAGAACCAACATGATCACGGTTAGTAATGTAACCACATTTTTTACATACAAAAGTCCTCTACGAAAATGAGAGTTGCTCTTTTACGTTAACTCAACGTAAACAACTTTTTGAAAGAGTTATTAATCTGACTCCTTGTCTGGAATATCTATGTGTTTTCCCTCACGTTGATTACTCATGTGGGCGTGAAGGATCTTTTTTAGGTATTTTACCTTTTTTCCAACCACTCCCTAGTTTTGTGGAATATCTTTTCTCTCTTTTCCGTTTGGAACTACCTTGAAAATCATATTCAGAAGTTTTTTTTTGAATACCTGAGAACGTAGTTGCTGGTAGCCTTTACCTTTTTATGGATTTAATTATTGCGTTGTTTAACCTTTCCATTCCTTTAATGGATTAACTCACAAGTTAGCAGGATATAGATCGCTTAACTAACTTTTAGCATTTAGCGTTTTGATCGTTAAGATAAAAAACTAGAGTAAAACCTCTCTATTTTTCATATGAAAAATAACTTATATATTTCCAGAAGGGGTTATACACTCTCGATCTTACGCTCTTCTGTCCCCTAATCCCTAGGAAGATAAAGCTAAAGCTCTTAAATTTCTTTTCCTTTCTAAATAAGAAGTGTCTGAGCTATTCAGTGTCTTTATGGAGAGGTATAGTACGGATAAAAATTTCCTAATTTCCGCTCCAACTGGTTCGGGAAAGACGTACTTAGCAAAATATCTTTTAGCTAACTCTCCTGGATTAGCGGTCTATGTCTCACCTCTAAAAGCTCTTTCAAGGGAAGTTTACGAAGATCTTAAGGATAAGATAAGAGTTAAGTATTCAGATTCAGATGTTTACGAGGACGATCTAAGATCCTTAAATTCAGACGTTTTATTAGCAACTTATGAAAAATTTGATAGCGCGATAAGGCATAATTATCGTTGGCTTACGAAGGTTAAGATGATTATAATCGATGAAATACATAGTGTCGAGGAAGATAGAGGGTTAGCCATTGAAAACATAGTCCTTTGGGCTAAGAATAACTCTTCTCAGATTGTAGCCCTAAGTGGAACTTTACCTAATATAGACGAATATTCTAGGTGGTTAAACGCTCAAATTATAGACTATAAAAAGAGAAAAGTCCCTCTTCATTTATGTATAGCCTATCCATATGTTATAAAATGTTATGATAATTCAAATAAGATTCCTCTTAATCCAATAAATGGAATTAGAAGTGATAAACTTCAAATATTAACAGCAACTTTAAATTATGTTACAGCTCTAGGTAAGAACGCCATAGTATTTGTTAAAAGTAGGAAATCGACTGAGTGGCTAGCTGATACATTAAAGAAGTTTGGTTATAAAGCCTCTCACTACCACAGTGGAATACCTTTAGAGGAGAGGAAGAAAATTGTTGAGTTACTTAAATCTGGTAACCTGAACGTCATAGTTTCAACTACGGCCTTAGGACAAGGGGTAAACCTACCTGTTTTCGCGTCAATTTTTTACGATTTAAGCTTGCCAGAGTCTGATGAAAATGGAAATTTTAAGGGTTGGAAGGACATAACTCCAATAGAATTCCTTCAAATGGCTGGAAGAGCCGGAAGACCAGGTTATGACAGTGAAGGTATGGCGATAATTATTTCAACGTCTATGAGGCAGGCAGAAGAATTTAGTCAGAGATATTTTACTCAAGAATTGAAGGGTTCGGAAAAGAAATATACATTAGATGAACTAATTTTAGGAATTATTTCATGGAATGAAAATAAGAGATCAAAGGAAATATATAGTATAGTTAAAGGAAGTTTAAAGTTTTCAGCAGTAAAAGAAGAAGATGTAGATTCATCGATCACTAGCCTTTATTCTGTGAGCCTTGTAGAAAAGGAAAATGAAAAAGTTAGATTAACTAAACTAGGAAGAGCTGTCTCAATGAGTTATATAGGTATAGATGTAATGAAGGGCTTTCAATCTGGTTTAGTTAATGATCCACTGTCAGTAGTTTCCTCTTCTAACATAGTTCTACAGTCACTTAGAGGTTGTAAATCTGGAAAGGAACTAATAAGGAAATGGTCTGAGGGCGAAAATATTTCAGGTCTATGCGAAAATCTTTCAGATAAGGACATAAACGAGGTCTTATCTAATGCCAAGTGGATCTCGTTTGCACTGTACAGAGTTCTAAGAGCCTTAGGAAAAGATGAAAGTAAAGATGCGTTAAAGTTACACTATCAAATTGAGTTTGGAGTACCATTTGATGGAATTAAACTAGCCAAACTAGGATTAGATAGAAATCTAGTCATGAAATTTTTGCAAAGAGGGATAAATAGCGATATTCAGTTATGCATATTAGCAGGATCTCCACCTATTAAGTCTTTACTTATAAATCTAGGTTACTCTCCTGACGGTGTTTGTAAGGAGATCTACTCAAACGACCTCACAGTTTATGAGATGAAAAGAGTCGTTGAAAAGTTCTATAATAAACGATTTAAATTGTCAGAAGTTAAACACTTTGGAATAGATGCGATAAGAAGGCTTTACAGGATGGGATATATTGTAAAGGATGGGGATGAACTATTTATTCCTCCTTTTTCATCATGAAAACTTTACTGATGACTTTACGTGAGCGTAGATTTTTCACACAAGAAATAGCATATAAAATTTTTATATTTAAAATTTTAATAATTTCTAGTTCACTAAAGTATAGTGATTTACCATTTTAATAAATGAACAAATAGAAGTGGATATGAAATAATTGTTTTCAATATTTTTATGAAATTTTATTCTTATCTACTATAAAATTTAACTAAGAACTTTCGCAAATGACTAATATTCTGAATTGTGTACTTCATTATAGAAAGCTTTTTAAGAAATTAAATCGAGGTTTGCAAGGGAATACAGATGGAAGAATCTTAGAGGCAATTGATGTTGGCTTTAAGTATTCTAATGGTGTTATTGTATTTGACGATATAAATTTATTTGCTAGTGATGGTGAATTAGTCGCTATTGCTGGTCCTTCTGGGGTAGGAAAGTCAACGCTTCTTAGGGTTCTAGGCGGATTTATTAAGCCATATAAAGGTGAAGTAAGATTATTAGGAAAAAAGATAGTCGAGCCAACACCAAAGATCTCGCTGATTCATCAGTCAATAGCAACATTTCCTTGGTATACTGCTTTAGATAATGTTAAACTAGGAATAAAGTACAAAAAACTCCCTAAGGATGAGGAGGATAAGATAGCAAGGAAAATGCTCGAGATTGTAGGCTTACAAGGCTTTGAAAACTTTTATCCAAAACAATTGAGCGGAGGAATGAGACAGAGAGTAACTATTGCTAGAGCTTTAGCAGCGGATCCAGTGGTCCTTTTGATGGATGAACCGTTTGCTCACCTTGATGAGCTGACGGCTGAGGGCCTAAGACATGAAATATATTCTATCTTGTTTAATGAAGAGACACCTTTAAAATCAGTTGTCCTTGTGTCACATAACCTGAGCGAGATTGTTGAACTCTCTGATAGAGTGTATGTGCTTAACGGTAGTCCAGCATCTGTGATAGGGGAAGTTAAAATAGATTTAGATAGGCCTAGAAATCCTAGGGATTCGCGTTTTCAAGAATACTTAGATGAACTATACGCTCTGTTAACCCCTATTAGCAAAACTGTAAAGGATGGTAAAAATGCTTGATTTAGGAGTTACTCTTTTTGCAATTTTATTAACGTTATCAAGAGTATTCATAACAATAATTCTCTCCATAGTAACAGGTTGGTTTTTAGCTTATGTCGCTATAAAGAACAAAACTTTCGAAAACGTATATATCTCACTTTCTGAGATACTAGAATCCGTACCTGTAATATCCTTTTTCCCTGTCGTTCTTATTTTCTTTGTATTAGTAATAGGAGGACAATTAGGAATACAACTCGCCGTTATATTTTTAGTATTTACAGCAGTTGTGTGGAATATATGGATGGGAATTTATCAAGCTTTTAAGACAATCCCTGAAAATCTATTAGAGGTATCTGAAAATTATAGGTTTGGATTTTTAGGGAAAATGGCAAGATTATATATCCCCTATTCTATTCCAAGAATATCAGCAAATCTGATTCCAAGCTTTGCAGATGCTTTATTTTATATTACTGTAAGTGAGGTTTTTAGTATAGGAACAAAAGTTTTTCAAGTTTTTGGAATAGGAACCTTAATAGCAGATTTTACTGCCGAAGGAGATTATACTGATGCGTTATATGCATTAGGAATTTTAGCAGTATTTACAACGTTAATAACATTTCTCCTAAGGGAATACGCTGAGTATTCCGTACAAAAATATGGGTTAGATACGGAAGAGAGGGAAAGTTTTCTTAAAAGAGGTAGGATTAGGGTGAGGTATACTGCGAGACTTTATAGCGCTAAGTCAGCCATATCAAGATTATCAAAATATTTAACTAAACCCCCATATTTTATATCTAGAAGAGAAAGAGATAAAGAAGATCATGAAAAAAGGAAAATAAAACTTCCAAATAAGATCATTGGAAGAGGCATAGGAATAGTAATTCTTGTGATTTTAAGTTATTTAACCTACACCGTAGTAAGTTCTGTTTCTCCATCTACTTGGAGTTATATAATTTCAACCACACCATTCGATCTAGTTAACTTAGCTTATGATTACGCTAGAGTAGCCTTTATTGCACTCTTATCATTCCTTTTCGCAGTTTTTCTAGGATATTATTTTGCTACTAGACCAATAGCAGATAGAATTGGTGTTCCTATAATACAAAGTATAGCAGCTTTCCCAGCACCAGCATATTTCCCGCTATTATATGGATTTACGTATAGTTATGTAAGCTCAGTTTTAGGTCCATTTACCAATGAGTTTTATGTAATATTGCTCGGGTTCGTCTCAACGTTTTACTATATATTTTATAGTTTTTGGTTAGGTGTAAAGAATTTACCTAGTGAATACTGGGAAATAATGAAAAACTACAAGATGGGATTTCGTACGAGAATGAGAAGAGTCTTATTACCTGGTACATTTCCGTATATAGTCGCTGGGTTATCAAGCACGATCAATAGCGCGTGGGGAGGATTAGCAATAGGTGAATATTGGCCAGACATATTTGCTGGACATACTCTAGAGGTTAAAATAGGGTTAATGAAAGCTATAGCACTAGCTGACAATCATGGTGATCTTGCACTAGTAGGTTGGCTTTCCCTTATTTTTGCGATAGTTGTAGTGATTTATTCTATATTGTTTACAAGGAGAATGATGGACTTAGCTAGAGAAAAATACGTAGCGGAAGAAGGAGTTTATGCCGCTTGATTTAAATTAATAGTCTACCTTATACTTTAGGATATATAGAATTTTTCATTAGAAGTTAAAGAAATATTAATATATAAAATTTCTGATTTTATGTATTATAATTTAGAATACGATATTCGCAATTTTTATAGAGATATAAAAGTTATCTGCTATTAGTAATTGAAATGGGGTTTGAGCTTTACGGACATTTATTGTCTTGTTAGTGAACCCTTAGGCTTCACCACCTTCTGTTCCCATCTGAACACTCCACTGACGGGATAACCCATCCCGTAGTGTTAAAGGTCATGCTCAGATTCGCTGGGTAGGGTAGGGGGAATCCGCACGTCCTTAACTTCTTCCTTTTATCGTTCCTTATTCTGTTCTACCTTACTCACTTCTGGAACTCGTATTACTATTTTTTATGATATATATATATATTATTTTGAAATATTAAAGCTATAATTTAAAATTTTTATAATCTAAGTGAAACTGTAGAAATGGCCTAAAATATTATGAAATGTATTATTTATTCTGCCTTGATGATATTAACGAGTTTTATTAATAAAAGTAGTATTTATTGAAAGAAAATATTATTGAGCAAATATTATAACTGAAAATCTCGCTTTTCAGAGCTAGGAGGAAGTCAGAAGAGTCCATAAAAGTTTATGAAATTCAAATACTGTGAAAATTTGTTTGATAAGGTAAACTCAAATATCCCGTTCTCGATATATAAGTAGTGATGTGGAACTCGGGAACTGATTCGTGAAGAAACGCACGAACGCTGATCTTTTTTAAAATCTCAATGAGAAAATTCATAAGATAAAAGTATTTAAAACTCTTCTAAACATATACTATTGATTAGAAATGCCACCTTTCGGAAAAGTTTTGGTAGCAAATAGGGGGGAAATAGCAGTAAGAGTAATGAAAGGTATAAAAGAAATGGGGATGAAGGCAATAGGGGTTTATTCTGATGCTGATAAGTATGCAGTTCACGTTAAGTACGCTGATGAAGCATATAATATAGGAAAAGCACCAGCGCTTGATAGTTATTTGAATATTCAGCATATAGTCGATGCTGCAGAGAAAGCTCACGCTGACGCTGTTCACCCTGGATATGGATTTCTCTCAGAAAATGCTAGCTTTGTAGAGGCGGTAGAAAAGGCGGGAATGACGTTTATAGGCCCCTCATCTGAAGTAATGAACAAGATCAAGGACAAACTAGATGGAAAAAAAGTTGCTAATATGGCCGGAGTTCCTACTGCTCCTGGTTCCGACGGACCAATTTCGTCCCTAGATGAAGCGCTCAAATTAGCCGAGAAAATTGGTTATCCAATAATGGTTAAAGCTGCAAGCGGAGGAGGAGGAGTAGGAATAACCAGAGTAGATAATTCAGACCAGCTAGTCGATGTATGGGAAAGAAACAAAAGATTGGCGCTACAAGCCTTTGGCAAATCTGATCTTTATATAGAGAAATACGCAGTAAACCCAAGACATATTGAATTTCAGTTAATAGGAGATAAGTATGGTGGGTACGTAGTTGCATGGGAAAGGGAATGTACAATTCAAAGAAGAAATCAGAAGCTAATAGAAGAAGCCCCTTCACCAGCTTTAAAAATGGAAGAAAGAGAGTCAATGTTTGAACCAATAGTGAAGTTTGGACAAATAATAAACTACTTTACTATGGGTACGTTTGAGACAGCTTTCTCAGATGCAACAAGAGACTTTTACTTCTTAGAGTTGAACAAGAGACTTCAAGTTGAGCATCCAACAACAGAACTAATATTTAGGATCGATCTGGTAAAAATGCAAATACTTTTAGCTGCTGGAGAACACTTGCCTTTTACACAAGAAGAGCTAAATAGGAGGGTAAGAGGCTCAGCAATAGAATACAGGATTAATGCAGAAGATCCAATAAACGGCTTCACTGGAAATTCTGGTTTTATAACATATTATAAGGAACCTACTGGACCGGGAGTGAGAGTAGATAGCGGTGTAGATACTAATAGCTGGGTCCCACCTTTTTATGATTCACTCGTTTCAAAATTAATAGTTTATGGAGAAAGTAGACCAAGGGCAATAGAAGCTGGAATAAGGGCTTTAAATGACTACAAAATTGGTGGCATAAAAACAACAATAGAACTATATAAGTGGATTATGAGGGATCCAGATTTTCAAGAGGGAAAGTTTAGTACATCATATATAGCTGAAAAAACCGAAAGATTCGTAAAGGAACTAAGATATCAAGAGGAAATGAGGGCAGCTTTAGCTGCAGAAATTCAGGCTAGAGGATTAAACAGAACAACTCAACCCCAAAGAGCAGTAATTCAGAGATCCGCTTGGAAAACATATGGACTAAACTCGCAAGCTAATGTGAGGGTGATGTGGTAATGAAATTAATGAGAATTTACTCAGAAACTGGAGACACTTATTTAATGTCTTTTGACACTCAAGGCAATAATGATAAGGTAAAGTCAGAGACTAATGAGTTTGACATAGAATTTTTAGGTAAGGGCACTAGAGAAAACGAATATATATTCAAGGTTAATGGCGAACCGCATAGCGTATTTTTAGATAACGGCTATGTGTTAGTGGACAATGCTAGTGTTTTCAAAGTAGAGAGAATAGTTGAGCTACCTAGCAAAGAGGGGCAATCAGTAGAGGAAATGATAAGGGGAAGGGAAGGAGAAGTAATCTCACCTCTTCAAGGAAGAGTTGTAATGATTAGGGTAAAGGAGGGTGATGCTGTGAATAAGGGGCAACCTCTATTATCAGTGGAAGCAATGAAGTCTGAAACGGTAATTTCTGCACCTGTTGCCGGAGTCGTTGATAAAATCTTAGTGAAACAAGGACAAGGAGTTAAGAAAGGAGATACTCTAGTTTTAATAAAATAATTTTTCATTAATAAAAATCCTAATGTTTAAAGAGTTAAAGTTAAAAGAATAGAATAAATATATTGGGTGAAGCTATATGACTGTATATGAAAAACCGCCTATTGGAAAATTAATAGATGAACTAAAAGAATTAAAGGCAAAGGCATATTTAGGAGGAGGAGAAGATAAAATAAATATCCAGCATAGTAAGGGAAAGTTAACTGCTAGGGAAAGACTTTCATCTCTATATGATGAAGGAACCTTTAATGAGGTCATGATATTCGCTACTACAAGGGCTACGGAATTCGGTTTAGATAAAGTAAAAGCTTATGGAGACGGTGTAATTGCTGGATGGGGGAAAGTGGATGGAAGACTTGTTTTTTCCTACTCTCAGGATTTTACGGCTATTGGTGGAACTTTAGGAGAAACTCATGCAAATAAAATTGTAAGAATTTATGAGCAAGCGCTAAAAGTAGGAGCACCTATTGTTGGAATAAATGACTCTGGAGGAGCTAGAATCCAAGAAGGTGCAGTAGCTTTAGAGGGATACGGTGCAGTTTTTAAGATGAACGTTATGGCTTCTGGAGTAGTTCCTCAAATTACAATAATGGCAGGTCCAGCGGCTGGGGGCGCAGTATACTCTCCTGCTCTGACAGACTTTATTATAATGATCAAAGGCGAAGCGTATTATATGTTTGTAACCGGTCCCGAAATAACAAAGGTAGTTTTAGGAGAGGATGTAACGTTCCAGGATCTTGGTGGAGCCGTAGTTCATGCTACTAAGTCTGGAGTTGTGCATTTCATGGTTGAAAATGAACAGGAAGCTATTACAACTACAAAAAGGCTCCTATCTTACTTACCTTCAAATAATATGGAGGAACCTCCTTACATAGATACTGGAGATCCCATTGATAGAGATGTTAAGGAAGTTGAAAATATAGTCCCTACAGATCCAGCTAAACCCTTTGACATGAAGGAAGTTATATATAGGATAGTTGATGGAGGGGAGTTCTTAGAAGTACATAAACATTGGGCTCAGAACATTGTTGTGGGTTTCGCCAGAATTGGAGGTAGTGTAATTGGAATTGTTGCAAATAATTCTAACTATATGGGGGGCGCAATAGATATTGATGCTGCAGATAAAGCATCGAGATTTATAAGATTCTGCGATTCGTTTAATATTCCTTTAATTAGCTTAGTAGATACTCCTGGATACATACCTGGTACAGAACAAGAGTACAAAGGTATTATAAGACATGGAGCTAAAATGCTTTATGCGTTTTCAGAGGCTACTGTTCCTAAAGTAACAATGATTGTGAGGAAATCTTATGGAGGTGCTCATATTGCAATGAGTATCAAGAGTCTAGGTGCAGACCTAGTCTATGCGTGGCCAACAGCGGAGATCGCAGTAACTGGACCAGAAGGAGCAGTGAGAATTCTGTATAGGAAGGAATTACAGTCAGCGAGTAATTCAGAAGACGTATTAAAGCAGAGAATTGCTGAGTACAAGAAATTGTTTGCTAATCCTTACTGGGCAGCGGAAAAGGGCCTTGTTGACGACGTAATAGAACCTAAAGATACAAGAAGAGTTATAAGTAATGCTTTAGAAATGTTAAAGAACAAGAGAGAATATAGATATCCTAAGAAACACGGAAATATCCCTCTCTAAGTAATTCCAGAAATTAGTCTAGCAGCCTCTTTAACAATTTTTTCACCTAAATTTGTTCCGAGTAAATTCTTCACCTTTTCTGGATTCATGACTACGTCCTCAGGCTTCCTTATATTATTTGTAAAGAGTAATCTCCCTCTCTTTCTTCCTATTCCTGGGATCTTTATTATTTCAAGGAGTTCTTCCTTAACTCCATCCTTAATTCTCATGTTTAGTTTTCTTAAGACGTTATGGTGCTCTACCTCTTCTAAGATTGACGCCACGTTATATGCGCTATAACTAAGCCAATCCATAGTGTCAACTATTGTTCTCAAATCACCTGAACCTATATTATATTTTTCAAGAATTACGTCATCATCTATCTCCTCTATCCAGTCGTTAGTTATCATTGCTATTTTTAATGCAGATAGATAATTGTATTCCTCGTCTTCGTCTTCTGGTTCTTCAATAAAAAGAGGACAAGGGACATAGTCAAGTAACTCATCTCTTTCCTTTCTTCCAACTCCTATTCTTGGTCCATCAGGAGTATATGCCATAAGGTGAAGATAAGCTACGTTGCAAGAAATATCTCTTCCAGGTAGATAATCCTTAAAGACTTTTGCTGAAAATGGATTTATGTATATGTCTGCTACTCTCTTACCAAATTTAGTCAGAGAAAGGTCATCTTCATCTCCTTGTATAAATCCATTTTCCTCTAGCCAAGTCACTCCTTGCCTAAGATAAGACTCAATTAACTTGCTGTCAAGTAAAGAACCGTGAGCAAAGTCAGATAAAGAGTCATAAGTCATCTTTCCCTCAGAAGAAAGTGTTCCTAATATAAAGGAGTAGAAAGCGACCTCATTTCCAAGTCTAGATTCTATAGGCTCCGGAGGGGAAAGTATATACTTTTTCATCTTCTTTTCAACGTCCTTTTTATCCCTAACAACTATAATTGATTCCCCTTCCTTATCAAACCCCGGTCTTCCAGCTCTTCCACTCATTTGCTTGTATTCCATCACTGAAATCTCTTCTTGAAATCCCAGAATTTTTCCATTAAATCTATACATATCACCAATTATTACCCCTCTAGCTGGTAGGTTAACCCCAGCTGCTAATGTTGGAGTTGCTACAATTACCTTAATCTTCCTTTTTATAAATTCCGACTCAATAATTTCCCTTAAACTTCTTGAAAGACCTGCATGGTGATATGCAACTCCTGACTTTACTATAGAGGTTAAATCATCTTTTTCTTTACTTCCTGCATCGTCTACTTCACTAATTTTTTCTGAGATCTCTTGTAACTCTTTTCTTATTGGCAAGAAGGACGCTATTTTTCTTGCGGTTGTCTCTGCATTTTTTCTTGAGTTTCTGAAAACTAGCACCTGGCCTCCTGCCTCTATCATATAATTAACGTAGCTTAAGATTGGATCTTGACCAGCTAGTTCAATTTTTGTTCCATCGTTATATAAGACTACAAACTTTTTTCTCTCGGGATAAATCACTCCTTCTTTTAATGGAACGGGTCTCCAGTTTGTAATTACTGCATTTGCATTTAGCCATTTGGAAATTCTTTCGAAATTACTTATGGTTGCACTTAAGGCTAAAAGTTTCTTACCACTAGCTCTCATGGCAACAGTCTCAACTACTGGGCCTCTCGTACCATCGTTAATGTAATGGAACTCATCAAGGACAAAGTAGTTTACATCTTTTATCCAGCTAGGGTTTCTTCTCCAAAGGGAATCAAGTTTCTCATATGTTGTTATTATAATGTCGTAGTTTTTAAGCCACGCATCGTCGCTATCATAATCACCCGATGTGATGCCAACCCTAAAGCCTAACGATTCCCAATCCTTAAGTTCTCTGTATTTTTCAGCAGTGAGGGCTCTAAGAGGAGTTACGTAAATCGCTTTTCCTCCCTCAGAAAGTAGATGAGTTAACATTCCAAGTTCAGCTATTAACGTCTTACCAGATCCTGTAGGCGAGGTTACTAATAACCTACTTCCATTTAACAATCCTTTATTTATCGCTTCTGTTTGTACTGGATTAAACTCCTTAATTCCTCTCTTAATTAGGATTTCTAAGATTCTACTATCTAGGTTAACTTCGGACACTGAAGTAAACGACATATTTTTTAAATGGGCTTTGCTTATTTAAAAAGCTCGAGCTCTTTAAGATTAAAAGGTATCAAGATTTTCGTAAGAAAGTTTTTATCTTATTACTATCTTAGTATTTGTGGTAATTCTAATGGAGCAGATTAAAAAAGTGGGTCCGGGTATGTTCGAGATTGACATAAACGATACAGTAACAGTTTCTTTCAAACTTGAGGAAGAATTTCTAGCTAAGATAGATGAAAAAGTAAAAAATATGGGTTATCTTAGTAGAAGCGAGCTGATAAGGGACGCTATATTAAGCTACGTAAATCATCTTAATAGTTTAGGTAGGAAAAACGATGGAAATACTTAGTCTATTAATTTTTGTTATTGGTATTATTTCCTCTTTTATAGTTGGAGGTAATAACTCTGCTACGGCTATAGGTATATTACTTTCTACTAACGCGTTAAAAAAAAGACAATCCTATCTTGTAAGTGCAATTTCGATTTTTTTAGGAACATCTCTTGGTAGCTATACTTTAAGAGACTCAGTTTATGGTCTTGTTCATGGAAATGTGCAAAATATTTTATATGCATTAATATTTTCTGCAGTTTTTGCATCCGTAGTATCTTTCTATTATTTGAATAAGTCAGGCATTCCATCATCATTGAGCCAAATGATATATCCTTCACTGGCTGTAATGGTTGTAATAAGCAAAGGTCTATTATTTAATTGGGAAAAATTTTGGTTTACAGTAGCTTCTTGGGGTTTCTCCCCTCTATTAGCTATCTTGGCTTCTCTTGCTATGTTTGTCATTTTAACCAAACTCACAAAAAGAGAATTCAATCTAATAAGAGAAATCAGAGTATATAAGATGCTTATTATTTCTTCCGCAATTTTTACAGCCTTTGTTACTGGAGCAAACGCAATTGGAATACTGGTATCAGCGGGTCTTTTATTTGCACCATTTTACGTTGTATCTCCAATTTACGCTATAGCATCTGCCCTTGGGATATATTACAGCTCAAAAAAAGCTTCCATTGTAGTTGGCTTTAGAGTTACAAGGCTGGGTTATGTTAGCGCTACTTCAGCGCTCTTAGGTAGTGACATTATTTCAGAGATATTCGCGGTTTTAGGTATTCCAATTTCAATAACTCAAACTGCAATGGGAGGAGTAATTGGCCTTAGTCTGAGAAATTTCGGACATGATGTAAAAAGGCAGGTATATCAGGTAGCTAGAGGTTGGGCTACATCACCCATTATAGCAATAATATCATCCCTCGCTGCATTTGGAATAATAAAAAGTATTCTAGGATTTTAGCGTTGAGTATAATATTTCAACACTTAAGCTAGCCTCTTCCATATTATCGAGTATATCATCAAGGAAAGTTATAACATCCTTCATCTGCAAAATACTTATAACCTCGTTGTCTTTTTCAAGCTCGTAGAGTCTCTGTATCATAGAGTCCTTAATTTCATCACCATTTCTTTCAAGCATCTGTATTTCTTTACCTACCTTCAACGATTCTTTGATATTATTGGATAACATGGAGATCATTTGTTTCATTTTTTTACTTGCTTCATTAATTGTTGCTAAATAATTAAGGAAATTTTCTTTTAGCTGTAGACATAAAAGTTCTGAGGGTTTTCTTGACGTCATCGCTCTTCCCGCATCCTTTACTGATTTCATAACGTAATATATTGAGTGAGTTAATGATAGCATTGACTCTTTAAAGTCTGGTAAAAACGCTTCTCTGTAAATTGTTGAAACAATATCTTCTCTATTCATAGAAATTCTTTCATATATTGATTTAATTTTAATATTTTTTGATGTAGCTGAAAAATAATCACCTTTAAAAACATCTAGGAAAAGCGCACTCAACACTGAAGAAGCATCTTCTATGTTCTGAGCCATCTCAATAAGCTCGTTAAAGAGCACTTCCTCTTTACTTGTTCCTAACTTTATCATTAGTTTTAACTATGTATTATAGATAAAAACTATTCTCTACTATCCAGATCGATGTATTTTCTACCGATCTCTCCACGGTATATCGCCTTAGGTCTTATTAATTTATTGTCCTTTAAGTATTCCATTACATGTGCAGTCCATCCAACAACTCTAGATGAGGCAAACACTGTAGGGAAGAGATCTGGGTTAAATCCTAATGAGTACAGAACTATTCCTGCGTAAAAGTCCACATTAGGATATATCCCCTTTTTTCCAAGGATCTTACATCCTATTTCGTCCACTTTTTCCGCAATGGCGAAAAGTTCCTTATTACCTCTTTCTTCTGTGATCTTTTTTGCATAATCTTTAAGTATTCTTGCCCTAGGATCGTAGGTCTTGTAAATTCTATGTCCAAAACCCATTATCCGTTGGCCATTTTCAAGTCTTTTCATAATGTAGTCTGTTACATTCTCCTTGCTTCCTATTTCCATGAACTGCTTTAACGCTTCAGCGTTAGCTCCACCATGAAGAGGTCCTTTAAGTGCAGAAATTCCAGCAACTACTGAGGAGTAAAGGTCTGAGAGTGTGGATGCAACGACTAAGCATGCAAATGTTGAAGCATTCATTTCATGATCTATATGAAGTATCATCGTAACATCCATTGTTCTAGACTCTACTTGTGATGGTTTATTGCCATTAAGCATATAAAGAAAGTTTTCTACATGAGAAAGCGAAGGATCAGGTTCAACTATATCTTTTCCATCCCTAAGCCTAGAGAAATAAGAAATTATTATAGGTATTTTTGAGGCTAATGATATTGCCTTTTCTCGTATATCTCCTGGTCTTGTATCCTCTAATCCTATTTGACTAACAGCAGTTCTAAGTACATCCATTGGATTTGCGTCCTTTCTAACTTTTCTAAGGTAGTCCGTAATAGAATCTGAAATTTTTCTTTCTTCTACAAATTTTTCTTTTAAGTCCTGTAGTTCCTTTCTATTTGGCAATTTTCCAAACCATATTAGGTAAGCTACTTCATCAAACGTTGAAAACTCAGTTAAATCATATATTGGATACCCTCTATAGTATAATCTTCCCAATTGTCCATCTATATATGTTATTTCTGTTTCCTTTATCGCTACGTCTTCAAGTCCCTTTTTTAGTTCCATGGCTTAAATCCCTCAATTTTTTTAGTGCAAAATCCTTCTCTTTTCTATCTATTTTAGCTTTCTCTACGACTTCTTCGATTGTATGTATAACTTCTAATGCAACTCTTCTGTTTACTGGATACGGAATTCCATCCTTACCCCCTATTGCGTAAGCATACTTGAACGGATCTGGCGGATAATTAACAGGATCCTTAAATGATGGAGGCTCGCTATAAATTAAGTCAGAAATTAGGAAGAGCGCTCTTGCAGTTGAAGGCCCCATTCCAGAGAGTAAAGCCTCCTCTAAAGTTGATGGATTTGTTTCATAAATACCGTTTAAAACCTTTAACAATTTTGATTCATCTATGGGTTTCATATATACTATTCTTGCCTCTTTAGAGATTCCGACTACTGATGCGTTAGTTAACCAGAAATCTAGACTTTCGTGTCTTAACGCGGATTTTGCTATAGAGATTCTTTCGACAATTTTTCGTGGATTTTCTCTCAATAGATCTAAAATAGTTTTTCTTGTTCCCTCTTTATCCTTTTCAATAACGTTTACGGCTACGCCCTTAATTCCAGCTATAGCCTCATGGGGTTCTACTATAAATTGCTGAGTATTTTTCCAGTGATATCTTCTAGCGAACTTTGTCTCTGGGTTCATTCCTTGTTGAATTATCCCCCATTTACCTGATTCTGAGATTATCATTGAGTGATGGTAAAGTTGATGTCCATCTTGAACGAGCGTTGTATCTACCTTTGCTGCAAGTCTACTTGATCTCTCTGCCGATTCTACGTCAACATCAATATACTTAGATATTTGCCTAAGTTCTTCAGGTACTTTTCTTGCGTTCTTTCCCTTTCCGCCAATAACTACTAATCCATCCGAAGGACTTAATACATCCTTTAGAATACCTAAGGTCACAGTTGTTGAACCAGAGGAATCCCAGTCCATTCCAATAGCGTTATTAAAGCTCTGAAACCACAAAGGGTTTGATAGTCTTTCAACTACTTTATCTGTTCCCCACTCTAGGCTCATTATATCTACTATACCTTTAGCTAGTCTTTTCATTATGGGTACTAGCCACGGAGGTACATGACCAGTATGTAACGGTAGATCTGCTATTCCCTCTATTTCCATTATACTTAATTTCTTTCAGTAGAAGGTTATAAACATGATAATAGCCTCTATTTCCGACATACATTCACCAAAATATCTAAGAGAATTCTTTATTGCGCTTAAAATGCTTCCCAAGGTTAATATTGTACTCTTAGCAGGGGATTTAGTTGACAGAGGAAAATATTCTCATTTTGAACCTATATATAAAGCGTTAATTGAAACTAATGTAATTGCAGTATTTGGTAATGAGGATTTTAGAGAGGAAAGGGAGAAATATAGAGAAAATTTTCCCAAAGTGAAATGGCTAGACGATGAATCAATAGAGATTTCATATGAGGGAGAAACTTTAAACATTATCGGAAGTGAGGGTGTAATAACCAAGCCGACATTTTGGCAAAAAACTAAGGGAATAGATGAAAATTTCTATATGAAGAGAAAAAACAAAATAATTGAGATGTTATGCACCTCAAAGGGAAAAACTATACTTTTAACTCATTATGCACCAACCTTTGTAACGGTGTATGGTGAAAGGGAATCTGCATACCCTGGATTAGGTTACAATTTACTAGAGGAATCCCCTTGTAAACCCGATTTAGCAATACACGGTCATGCTCATTTTTCTAGAAGAACTTTTGGAGTAGTTGGAAAGACAAGAGTGTACAATGTAGCTTTACCTGCTAACGGAAAGTTTGTCATAATTGAAATATAAATAGAATAATATATTTGTTTTAATAAAATAATAAGCCGTATAGAGTATTGTTAAAGTATTAATTGCTTGGCATCTATCTTCAGAGTTTTGATTAACTTTTAATTTCTTTTTATTAACAATTCTTTCTAATGAAAGCTATATCCAAATATGGAATAGGTTCAATAATACTTGCAATTATTCTAATAGGAATTGCCGCATTCCTATTTGTTTACTTTCATAGAGGAGAGGAAGGAGAAGTATTTCTGATCGGCAAGGCTTATGCATATAAGACATTTAATGATCCTTATAGGACTACTATAGGAATTACCAATAGCTCACTAATAATTATTTACGCAGTGTTTAACAACACCGGAAAAAATGATATACCTATATGTTATGTCGAGATTAATGATATTACAGTATCCATTAACCAGTTTTATGTACTAATAAATCAAGGTTATCATTCGACATTTAATGGAGAAAGTATCCCCGTTGGCATACATAATTTAACGATCTTGATTAACTATAATATAACCTTATTTCATGAAAACAAAATCATGATGAACCTAGGTAATGGACAAACAATTTCATTTATAGCATATTTATCTAGCTAAATTTAGAAATCAACTAAACCATTAGTTACTAGTAAATCTTTATTAGGTTAAATAAAATGAAGTTAACCTTGTGAAGATCGGTCTTATATATTATGGTGGGCAATACAATCATCTTATACTGAAAAACGTAAAGTATCTAGGTAAATCAATAGATGTTATAGATCCATTAACTTCAGTTGAGGGAATTAAGAGTTACGACTGCCTTATATTTAGTGGAGGTCCGTTCTCCGTAGAAAAGGAGATCCTTAAGATGGGTAATTCCCCTTTATTCATTAAGGAAACAAACGTTCCTAAGCTTGGGATATGTTTAGGACATCAGTTGTTGGCTTATGTATTAGGTGGAGTAGTAGGAAAATCTGATACCCCAGAGTTCGGCCTTACTAAAGTGAGAGTAATAGATCAAGACACTATATTGAAAGGACTTAAGTCAGAACTCATAGCATGGGAAAGTCATAATGACGAGGTTAAAGTACCACCTATGGGCTTTAAAGTGATAGCTGAAAGTGAAACAGCTAAGGTTCAAGCTATGGTAAATAAAGACAGTACAGTATTTGGAGTTCAATTTCATCCAGAAGTTAAACATACCGAGCAGGGAATAGAGGTATTTAAAAACTTCCTTGAAGTGTGTAGAAAATAATGATTGATTTCTATACTGAGAAATTACTTGATTTTATTAAAGAGGATGTATATCCTGAAGATATAACAAGTAGAATCGTTAAAGGTATAAAGGCTAGAGGATATATCAGATCTAAAGATAGCGGAATATTAGCTGGAAATGGCCTTCTTCCTAAGTTCCTTTCAATTGTTGGAATAAGAATTATATCAAAGAAGGACGATGGGAAGGAGGTCAGACCTGGAGACGAGTTGCTAGTAATTGAGGGAGATGGGGACGATCTCCTAGGAGTAGAAAGGGTAATTCTAAATATTTTGGGAAAACTTTCTGGTATAGCTACGGCAACTCATCTCATGGTGAACAAAGCAAGAGAAGCAAACTCGTCAGTAAGAATAGCAGGAACTAGAAAGACTACTCCAGGATTAAGGCTGTTTGAAAAATATGCTATTGAGGTAGGAGGAGGAGACCCACATAGATTTAATCTTTCTGATGCAATATTGATAAAAGATAATCACATTGCACTAATAGGTAGTGTAACCGAATCTATCAAATTAGCCAGAAAGATAGCAAGTTTTACTAAGAAGCTTGAAATTGAGGTAAATTCAGTAGAAGATGCAATTCTAGCATATAAGGCTGGAGTAGATGCCATACTTTTAGATAATATGAAACCAAGAGAAATTGAAGAGGTTGTGAAAGAACTTAAGGGTAAACTGATCATTGAAGCTTCAGGCAGAATAAATCCAGACAATGTTGTGGATTACGCTAGAACTGGAGTAGATATAATATCTAGTGGTTATATAACTCATAGTTCGAGGTCTTTGGACTTCTCTATGGATATTGAAAGAATCTAAATCTCATCTTGATTGCTCTTCCTTATATGTTCCATTGTTTTTCTTGGAAGAGAGTAGTCTTCTCTTCTCTCATTCAATTTGCCTAGCAGTACAAGACCTTTACCTGGTTTTATATCTATTTCCCAAACATATTTATCGTGATTCGTTTGTCTCATTTTTTCTATGTTAACATATCTGTGAAGCATACCGTCTTTAATTACTCTTCTAAACCTTATTATCCCATCTGCAACATGTTCTACCCCAAATCCAAAGGCTTGAGATGTAGTTATTGCATATTGTGAAGTAATAAGAATTGTAAATTTCCATTTATATAAAACTCTTTTAATATAATAGCTTATTTTTCTTGCCATAGCTGGTTTGTCTAGAAAGAACGCGCTTATGGAGTCTATTGTGAGCCTAGCTCTTCCATAGCCTAACTTCTGCTTTGCTTCTATTACCTTTTGTACCATTTCCTCCGGTGTTACTTCATTTATTGACCAAGGATCTTCCTTTTCCTTCATTAAGGCATCTATGATTATTAGCTTCTTATCAAGGTAATCTTCTAAGTTCATGTTAAACTGCTTTGCCTGCTTTATTATTGAGTCTCTACTTTCTTCAGTAGTAACATATATACCGATATCTCCTTCCTTTAACCCTTCATATATAAAACTTATTGAGAATATTGTTTTTCCAGTTCCCGGCTCTCCAGTTAAAGCTACCAAGAAACCTTCTGGTATCCCTCCCTCTATAAGTTTGTCAAAATCTTCTATTCCAGTCGAAAGTCTTGTCATACCTTTAAATTGTCCATATTATTAATTAAATGTGATGAAGAACAGCGGATATTCTGAGTGATTAAAATGTATTGGGTGAGGAAAGGTATAATAGGCGGATCTTCGATACCTTATACTTTATCTGAGATAAGTGAATGGAAGAGTAGAGGAGTTAGAAGAGTTCTTGTGCTTCCTGAAGACTGGGAGATTGAGGAGGCTTGGGGAGATATACAATATTACTTGAAAATAATTGCTGAAAATGGATTTGAGTACTTACACGAACCTATATCTGATGGACATGCACCAACTGAGGAACAGTTTTCCAGGATACTCTCATGGCTTTCTTCTGGTAAAGGTAACTTAGTTCATTGTATAGGAGGAATTGGAAGAACAGGAACAATAATTGCAGGTTACCTTATGGTAAAGGAAGGTTTTTCATCAAGAGAGGCTGTTGAGGAAGTTAGAAAGTATCAACCAGGATCCGTTCAGACTCTAAAGCAGTATGAGTTTTTGTTAAGGTTGGAAAAATGGACTACTTCTTCAACTTTCTAAAGCTCTTTCAAGGTCTAGTTGCTAAGAATGTGAAAATAACGCACTTAGGCTTAGATAATGTTAGTTCCATCTGTGCAATAGACGTTGCGTATAAGGGGAATATTGGATTTGCTGCTGCGATAAGGAAAGCTGATAATCAGATTGAAAAAAGAGTTATCTCAGGCAATATAGATCTTCCTTATGTCCCAGGTTTTCTCTTTATTAGAGAAGCGCCTATAATGATAAAGGCGTTGGAAGGTTTTCAATGTGATTTAATTTTAGTTGATGGACACGGATTAGCACATCCAAGGAAAAGCGGAATTGCGACTGTGATCGGCGTATTGATCGATAAGCCTGTTATAGGGGTAGCTAAGTCGAAGTTGATAGGTGAAATAGTTAATGAAGGAAATAGAGAGTATATAATTGTAAATGGAGAGAAAGTAGGAATTAAATCAGGGAAATATTTTTATAGTCCAGGTAATTTGACTGATTTGGATGATTGTATATCTCTCTCTAGTAAGGGTTATCCTGATATTCTTAAATTAGCAGATAAGCTATCAAAAGAAGCTAAGAAATGATATATACAATTGAAAGCCTATTTAGAACGCAAGGAGAGCTCAGAAAATACCGTTTATCCCTAGATGACTTTAGGTTGTTTACTGTATTTTAGTCCTCCTAAGACTTAAACTCCTCACTCTAACATTCATTGGTAGTATAATGATCTCCACTGTGGATCGAGGTATCGGGATCAAAGGCATGAATTCCTTTTTACTATCTCTAACCTTTACGTAACGCGTAAACAATTCTTTTTCTCTAAGGATAGGAGATGTAAATTAGCGTTATCTAAAATTATCCTAATGAAGGTTAGGAGACGAATACTCCATTGTAGGACAAGAACGGAAAATCTCTAATAGAGAAATATAATGTTCTTAATTTAGATAATAAGGGGTTTAGGCTTTACGTTTTGAACTTGCACTAATAAAAAACTTTAAGAGTTAGAGCTGTTGAAGGCAGTTTCACTTAAATCGTGACGTTTTTACATATTTTATTATTTCCCCCTTTTCAAAATGCCTATATTTTAAAAACACAATATTAATTTGTCCTAAATGTTGGCGTGTAGACTCGAAGAAGGGACTGTGAAAGGGTAAGAGGAACTAATGGCGTGTAGATTTTCTCATATCCTACCTCGGCAGTGTAGGTTAGATTAGGCTAGTAATGGATCGTGATGATGAGCTTCGGCTTAGAACGTGGTGAAGTCCAAGGGTTTCATAGACATAACAAAAATGTCCGTAAAACCCAAACTCTCAACGGGAGTTATTTTGTAATTTATGAATAGTAGCGAAGAAATTGATAGAATTTCCTAAATCAACAGTCTTATGAAGTCTTTTTGCTCTTACATAAAGATTAAAAACACATATTCGCTTAGAAAAACATGTATCCGAATATTAATGAGGAACGTATAGTTAGTCTTTCTCCAAAGGAAACTGCTCTGATTATTGTTGATATGCAAAATGACTTTGTAAAAAAAGATGGAAAACTATACGTTCCTTCAGCCGAGGAAACAGTCAGTAGAATCAAAGAAATGATCAAGAGAGTTAGAGAGGCAGGTTCCTTACTAATTTATACTCAAGATTGGCATATGAAGGACGATCCAGAGTTCAAGATTTGGGGAGAACATGCGTTGGCTGGAACATGGGGAGCGGAAATTGTTGACGAATTATCTCCAGAAAAGGATGATTTCACGGTGAAAAAGTATCGTTATGATGCATTCTTTGATACTCCTCTAGATTATATTTTAAGGGTAAAAGGAATAAAAAACGTAATAATTTCTGGAACAGTAGCTAATATTTGCGTTTTGCATACAGCAGGAAGTGCTGCCCTCAGATGGTATAACGTTGTTCTTCCTAAGGATGGAATTTCAGCATTAACAGAATTTGATTATTACTCTACGTTAAGACAGGTGGATTTTCTCTATAAGGGTAAAATAACAACCTTTGACGGAATAAAACTTAATATTGAATAAGGTTAACATTTTTAGTAATGAATTTCTACTCGATCGTTCATAACGACTTTGATGGTACTGCCTCAGCAGCGGTTTACTCTAGAGCAGTGGGTTCACTACCGGCTAATATATGGTTTACTGAACCTACAAAGATACATAATTTGATTGGTAAGCTTGAGCTCAGAGGAGTCAATAAGATAATGATAGCAGACATTGGATTGAACGAAGGTACAATAGATCAAGTAATATCGGCTTTAAAATCGCTAATATCTAAAGGAGCATCCGTCCAGTGGTTTGATCATCATGTTTGGAAAGAGGAGTGGAAGAAGAAACTTGCTGATATAGGTGTAGAGGTTTATCATGATACCCAAACATGCGGAGCTGGAGTGGTACATAATGTTATGAATCCTCAAGATGAGTTTTCCTCTAAATTAGTTTCAGCAGACTGTTCAGTTGACATATGGCTTCACAATGATCCTATGGGAGAAAAGTTAAGAAGGATTGTCGAAAATAACAGAGAATTCTCATGGAAGAAAAAGATCATAGAAACCTTTTATAACGGTATACTTTGGAACGATGAATTTCAAAGTATTTTAGAGAAACAAGTGGACGCGGAATTGAAGGGATATCAGAAGCTATGGAAATACTATAGAGTACTCGAAATCAATGGAAAAAAAGTTGTAGTTGCTATTCGGTGGAGGGGGCCTCCTGATATAAGCTATGCTGCACAATTCTTAATGACAAGAGAGAAAGCTGATGTATTTGTTTCAGCTAATGGTAAAGCAATTTCCTTTAGAAGCGCTAAGATCGATGTAAGAAGATTTGCAGCAAAATTAGGCGGTGGTGGGCATCCTCTCGCTGCCGGTGCCAGTTTAAATATGCCTTTAATCTATAGGTTTTTAAGAAGAGTTGGAATCGTATCTCCGGCAAATAAATGGGTCTCTAACATTGTAAAAAATACCATATCAGATTTAGGTTACTTCGAGTATAAACAGAAGAATATATCTACGTCTT
The DNA here is from genome assembly GCF_000632495.1 of Candidatus Acidianus copahuensis. Classification (GTDB taxonomy): domain Archaea; phylum Thermoproteota; class Thermoprotei_A; order Sulfolobales; family Sulfolobaceae; genus Acidianus; species Acidianus copahuensis. The sequence goes on from NZ_JFZT01000017.1 coordinate 147,997, forward strand.
GAAACTTAAAAGCCTTTCTTTCAAGAATAGTATAGAAAGTAAATTTAATCTTGTTTTCACTATTCATTAATAGTGATTCCAAATGGTAAAGGTTTATGAAAAATTTCCGGATACACAAGTTTTAACTACTAAGGGACCCATTGACTTTTATAAGGATATATTCGGAAAAGGAAAATGGCTATTCTTGTTTGCACATCCAGGAGACTTTACTCCAGTATGCACTACAGAATTTGTAGAATTTGCAAAAACATATAAGGAATTTGAAAACTTAGGAGTTCAATTAGTTGGATTAAGTGTAGATAGTGTTTACTCTCACATTGCTTGGTTGAGCGATATAAAAGAAAGATATGGGATTGAAGTACCGTTTCCTGTCATCGCCGATCCTGACAAAAAGTTATCTAGAATGCTAGATCTAGTTTATGAAGGAACAGGACAGACTGTTAGGGGAGTATTCATTGTAGACCCTGAAGGAACTATAAGATTTATAGCTCAATACCCATTAGAAGCAGGTAGAAATATTTCTGAGATGTTGAGAATAACTAAGGCCGTGATTGTAGCGTATAAGGCTAAAGTAGCTACACCCGTAAACTGGGAACCCGGTAAAGAAGTAGTTTTAGGAGCTCCTTCAACCTTAGACGAAGCAGAGATGAGGATGAAACTTCCAAACGCTAAGGCATGGTATTTAGTATTTAAGAAGTACGACGAATTACCATCTAGTCAAAGAGTATAAACATATTTTTCTCTTTTAACCTCGTTAAATGAAAACTAGATTATTTTTTAGCGCAACATATTATATATCATATTTCTCTCAACATATTATGAAGGACGATTTTAACAACAAAGATGTAAATACTATTCTCTCTGAATTAAATAGTTCAGTTAACGGGCTTTCAGAAGAAGAAGCCGAAAAAAGACTTAGAACATACGGTTATAATGAGGTAAAGGAAAAAAAGGAAAGTCCAATAATAAAATTTCTAAAAAAGTTTTGGGCTCCAGTACCGTGGATGCTTGAAGTAACAGTTATCATTACATTTATACTAGGTAAGTTTTTAGATATGTATATTATTTTATTCTTGCTTATATTTAACTCTATTATTAGTTTTATTCAAGAGAAAAGAGCGGAAGATGCAGTTGAGTTACTTAGGCAGAAATTAAATGTAAAAGCAAGGGTATTAAGGGATAATAAATGGAAAGTAATCCCATCTAGACTCTTAGTTCCAGGAGATATAATCCATGTTAGATTAGGGGATATAATCCCTGCAGACATGAAGATATTTGATGGTCAAATTTTACTCGATCAGTCAGTGCTCACAGGAGAGTCATTACCAGTTGAGAGAACCATAAACGATATAGCGTTTTCAGGATCAATCGTAAAAAGAGGTGAAGCTAGTGGTGTAGTTGTTGCCACTGGAGGTAAAACTTATTTTGGGAAGACAACGGAATTGGTTCAATCGGCAAAAGCTCAGTCACATCTTGAGAAGTTAATTTTAAATATAGTAAAATATCTTATTGTGATTGATGTTATCTTAGTAATATTATTAACTATATTCTCAATATTGGAAGGAATACCGATCAATGACGTTCTTCCATTCTCTCTTATAGTTCTTATAGCTTCTGTACCTGTAGCGCTTCCAGCCACTTTTACGATAGCTATGGCGCTGGGAAGTGTAGAACTATCAAGAAAAGGTGTTCTGATAACGAGATTGACTGCCTCTGAAGACGCTGCTTCTATGGACGTAATAAATCTTGATAAAACTGGTACAATAACTGAAAATAGAATGAGAGTAGAGAATCCTATAGCGTTCGGGAATTTTAGTCCAGATGACGTAATTAAGTTTGCCTATATGGCTTCAGATGAGGCAAGTCAAGATCCTCTTGATAATTCAATAATTTTATGTGCAAGAGAAAACAACATTAAAGTAGAGTATCAAAAGCTTTCTTTTACTCCTTTCGATCCGACAATAAAAAGAACTGAAGCAACAGTTATTTTTAATGGCGAAAAACTTAAGGTGATTAAAGGAGCTCCTCAAGTTATTGCAGGATTAGCTAAAGTTGATCAACCAACATTTGACAAAAAGTTAGAAGAATTTTCTAGCAAAGGGTTTAGAGTTATAGCAGTGGCGGTCGCTAAAGAAGGAGAAAGTCTTAATCTAGCAGGTCTCGTTCCACTTTATGACCCTCCTAGACCAGATAGTAAAGAATTCATTGCTGAAATAAAATCTTTGAATGTTAAGCCTAAAATGATAACTGGAGACAATTCCCTTATAGCTAAAGAAATATCCAAAGAAGTGAATATAGGAGATAATATTTGTAACATAAAGAAAATAAAGGAGTTACCAGATCAAGAAAGAGTAAAGGCAATAGAGAATTGCGATGTTTTTGCCGAAGTTTTACCTGAAGATAAATATCTTATTGTAAAGAATTTACAATCAGCTGGACACTACGTTGGTATGACAGGAGATGGAGTTAATGACGCGCCGGCTTTAAGGCAAGCAGAAGTAGGTGTCGCAGTTTCCAACGCAACAGATGTAGCAAAGGCATCTGCTAGCGTCGTGCTAACTCATGAGGGTTTAGTTGATATCGTTGAGCTTGTGAAGACAGGAAGAAGGATTTATCAAAGAATGTTAACATATACACTGAACAAGATTATTAAAACGCTTCAAGTTGTATTTTTCCTAACATTATCTTTTTTTATTGTTAAGTTTTTCGTTACTACTCCTTTTGACGTGATTCTTCTCCTTTTCCTAAATGACTTTGTTACAATGTCTATAGCAACAGATAATGTTAGGTACTCGTCAAAACCAGAAAGGTTTAGTGCAAAGAAAATTGTATTGGCTTCTGGAATTCTTTCCATTTTAATTCTGATAGAATCGTTCTTTGTTCTTTGGATTGGTTTTATCCTAAAATTGGACATACCAGAAATTCATACGTTTATTTTTGATATGTTAGTGATTACTGGTCAATTAACTGTCTACATGGTTAGAGAGAGAAGAAGTATGTGGTCCTCTAGACCAAGTAACTTTCTCTTAATAGCGAGTATAATAGATATTGTATTTGTACTATTCATTTCATCACTTGGAATTCTAGTTTACCCTATACCAATTATAGATTCACTATTAGTTTTAGCCATAGCATTTGGATTTACAGTGATTTTTGATACAGTAAAGAATATATCCTTCAAAACAGTGGGGATATAAAGCTAATATGAGAATACTAGTTTGGTTTTCTCTTTTTCTTTTAGTTTTAGGGATATTAATTTCTTGGATATCTACAATAACTCAAGAGTTTAGCGTTATGGATTATGGTTATGGGAAAATTGCTTTTCCTCCAAAGTATTCACAGTACTATTGGTCAGTTCTAGTTGCAGGACCTCCTAGGGGAGAAGTAATAGTGAATGGCACAGTTATATATAAAGGAATCATAGAGGAAGTCCAGTTTCAGAAAAACCAGTTTTATGTTTATGCTGTTAATGGAAAAATTCAGCCATATGCTGATCTATCTCCCTTAGGTTTATTACTCATACTTCTAGGAACTGGTTTGGGCCTTCGATCTACTGCCTTGGCTCTTCAAGAGAAGTACGTTAAAGAAAGTTTTGAAATTGAAGGGAAAGGCTTAACAACATATCTAGCTAAAAGATCAGGTAATCTAATCTCGTCATTAATAGTTATTTTAATTATAACAATTCTTATTGAAATTAAGAGCGGTTTTACAGTTATCAAGGCAGTTCAACATCTGTTAACTTTTAACTTGGGTAATGGAATCTATGGAGTGTCCGTAGATTCCCTACTTTTAACATCTCTCTCTTTTACAGATTTGCTAACTGGTGTCTCGTTTATCCTTACAGTTTATTTGAGTACTTTCCTTACATTAAGGGCATATAGTAGCAAAGGATATATCTATTTTATTATCTCCAGATGGAAATATATAGGTAATGCTCTTTCGTCTTGGGTTATAGGAATTGGTTTACTTTATTTAGGTAATTTTCTAAGTTATCATCATCCGAATTTTATTTTTCCAGTTATTTCTTTATTTTTTCCCTATATTGGCATATTTGCTAATAAAATGCTATTCTCTATTCAAACGATACCACGAGAAGTGATAGCAAAGGGTCTTACAAGAGAAATTTTGATGTATAAGCACGTCATGGGCAATCTAATGCTGGTCACCTTATCAACGATCTCTGCTGCGTTTGTAGAAATGCTAATAGCCGAATTCCTAGTTGAGTCCATATTTGGTTGGCCAGGATTAGGAACGTTAGCAAGAATTTCCGTTGATAGTGGTAATATGCGTACTATAGAAGGGATTCTTCTCTTTTATTCTACACTAGTTTTGATGTCTAACGCAATATCAGATATGGTTTATGGATTTTTAGATCCTAGGGTGAGAAAATAATGCCAAAAAGTATGATATTTTTTATCATATTTATTATTTTATCAATATTTTTCTATTTCTTCATTTTACCTTCGGGAAAACCACTTCAACCACCTAGTCTAGAATATCCTTTAGGTACATATTTAAATGGTAATAATATGATAAATACAAATGCAGATGCAATAGTTAATACGCTAATTTTTGGTTTTATTGTAGGAATAATAGAGACAACGTTAGCTTTAAGTTTTGGATATTTTTCTGGAATATCTAAGAGAAATATAGAGATTTTTATGGCAAGAGTTATGGACGGAGTCACTGCTTTACCTAGAATTCCGCTCCTTCTAGCAATTGCCTTAATTTATGGAACACCAACAGGTAATTCTCTGATATCAAATTTCTTTTTCGTTATTTTGATCGTTGCACTAACCGGTTGGTCAAATTACGCAAGACAAGTATCTAAAACTATTTCAGAGAATAAAATAATAACGATATCAAAGGAGTTGTTGCCTAAATTTCCGTTTTATCTTTCTTTATCATTATCTTCAACTTCTTTGAAGATATTCGGTAAAAAAATCATTATTCCTGCTATGGTGGACGGTATATCGACGTATACAGCTATGGGAGTTATAGCTGGAGTTGGAGATCCATCTTTCCCAACTCTAACAACTCTACTGACCACATCTTCAAAGTTATTGCCAGATTGGTGGTTGTTTTTGATTCCAGCCTTGTTAAGAGCCGTCTTAGTAGTTAGCTTGCTATACATTGCTGATAAGGTGAAATAAAATGCTTGAATACCAATGCTCAACTACAGATAAGTTAAATTGTTTTTCAACAGTAGTATCATCTAACTTAGGTATATTAGGACAAAAGGATAGTGGAAAAGAAGACATCATCTATCTTGCACTAGGCATCTCATCATTAAAGAAGGGCAAAGTTTTATATGACGGAAAAGATATTTACTCCCTAAAGGAAGAATATCTCAATAATATTAGATGGAAGAAAATTTCGGCGGTTTTTTATAATCCATATAACTCGCTTAACCCATTATATAAAGTATCTTCTAATTTTGAGGAAATAGCTATATCTCATGGACTTGAAAAGAACGCTTCACTCGAAATTGCTGTTGAATATCTTAAAATTCTAGGAGAAAAGAAAGAGATCCTCGAAAAATATCCTTATGATCTTTCGCCGTTAGAAGCAAAAAGAGTCTCAATAGCCCTAGCGATGTTTACAGATCCAGAATACGTTATGATTGATGATATAGAGTACGGTTTAAACGATAATGGGAGGGCATTGATAGTTAATTCTTTGATTGATTTAATAGAGAGTTCTAGGTCTAAGTTTGTAATCCTTGATAACGATCCTTCCGTAATATCAAGATTAGCCGACGAATTTATAGTACTGTACATGGGCAACATTGTCGAAAGGGGGAATGATTTAAGAGAGGTTTATCATCCATACACTATTGACTTAATTAGGGAAGAATTAGGGATAAACAAATTAGGTATAGGTTGTCCTTATAGTGCGAACTGTAGGTTTGTAACTCCAAAGTGTGAGAAAGTAAGAACGACTAAGGTTGGAAATAACGAGGTAAAATGTATTATATACTGGTGAGTCAGATGATCAAGGTTAAAGGTCTCTCAATAAACTGTCTGAATGGAGTTAATCTAGAACTTGGAGGAATTTCTTGTATATTGGGAAATTGGGGAAAAGATAAGGAATCCTTAATTTCTGCAATACTTGGAAAGGAAAAATACCAAGGAAAAGTGGAGTTTTATGTTAAAGGAGTTCTAATTGATAACAAAGAGGCTCTTATGTTAACTAGAGTGATCCCTCAATATATGGAAAAACCTAATGTTAAAGCTTCTAGTTTTCTTTATCCTTTTACAAAAGTTTTTGGCGGAAAAGTAAAGGAAATTATGCAAGTACTTGATATAGAAGATAAGTACCTATCAGAGATGGGGGATTATGAACTTTTTAAAGTGTATAGCGCCCCCTTGTTTATGGGTGATGTAAAGTTTATTCTTCTTGCGAATCTTTTAAACTCAGTAGAAGAGCAAGCTAAGGCAAGAATTCTTAAGGATTTAATTAAGATCTCTAAGATGAAGAATTCTGATCTCATACTCCTTATAGATTCGGCTGAATATGTTAATGTTTGTGAAAGTCTTTACGTTATTTATGGCGGGAGAATTCTAGAGGAGGGAAAGGAATTTCTTCATCCATACTCTATGGCATTATTAAATTCGAGAATCAAAATGGGAAATAAACATGAAAAGATTGATGTTATGGAGATAGGACAGCCTACAAGTGAAGGATGTCCATTTCATGAATTTTGTAATGAAATGAAACTAAGAAAATATCTTTGGATAAAGTGTAGACTGGAAATGCCTGATATGATGAATATTGGGGAAGAAAAAGTTGCATGTTGGCTATTCCGAGAGGAATTTCGTCAATAGTGAACTGGTTATATCGATCCTTGTTAAATAGGTCGATATACTTGGTTTTAAGACTAAAGACGTTCACACGTGTTAAGTACTCCGTAATAAACATATACCTTATCTCAACAAATTGGAAATATATCTCGGAAACGTTAGAACTTGAATTTGTGGACTCGTAATATTTACACAGAGTTTAGGGAATTATCTCAAAAGGTCTAGTTGCAGTGATATGGAGATCGAGTCTAGAAGTTGACGCAGAAAGCTTAACCAAAAGGTCAGGGTGTCAAACAGGTTCTAAACTCGATATCTTACGTTTCTCCTTACTCCATATAAGGATAAATGCGTATAGAAATACACAAATACCATGTATAGAATAGTAGTGCAAATAAATGATGCAGAGAAACTAGCTAGTTCGTTGAATTCTGTAATCAATTTGCGTAATGACCTACAAGATGCCGAAATTGAGGTTGTATTTCATCAGTCAGCTATAAAAGCCTTATTAAAGAATGGAAACTTTGTAAACACTATTAATGACTTAATTTCTCATAGAATAACCGTTGTGGGATGTAGGAATAGTCTTAACTCTCAAAGACTTACAGAGGACATGCTTTTGCAAGGAGTAAAAGTTGTTCAAGCGGGAGTTGGAGAGATAGTTAGAAAACAGGCAGAAGGGTGGATATATTTAAAACTATAGAGTTTAGTCAAAATATCAAGAATCCCCTCTCCTAAAGAGGGATGAATTAAAAGCGTATTAACCGTGACGCAGGGAATAAGATAGTAACGTTAAACTCAATCAAGGTAAAGGTTTTTCTAATAGGCCTAGAAAAGCAATCTTAGACTTTCCTATAGATATGAGCAGAAAATTTCACTACTGCTTCGTTCGAATAGAGGAATTACACTATATTAGACTAGAATTACGTTATGGAAATAGGGAAATCTACTTTATATTGACAAAGAACACTACTAATTCTGGTTATTTTCCCCTTTCCTCTACACAATTCTTAATCTATGCAGAGCTTAACCGACGTTCTCCGCGCCCTAAATAGTCCCTTCATGAACTATTCATAGGTTCCATCGATCTGGTGTCTCGCAGATCCCTCACCACTATGGTTGATGAAGTTGCCATAAATCATTGTTTGTCCCTAGAGGGTTACTCCACTGTATCCCTCGTTCCTAACGTCCTCCTCTGGGCTAACCTTAAATATCATATGCTATTGATTATCTTACTATCAATCAATTATAAATTAGTATTTAAGAATTTTTCATAATAATATACCGCTTTTCTTAAATTTTCTGCTTCATTCTCCATCTTGGATAATTCTACGTAAGCTCTGGCCAGTGAGAGGTAATCGCTTAATTCCTCTCCTAACCTTATAGCTTCCCTAAGTAAATCAATGTATTTAGTTCTCTTGTATAACTCTAAAAGTAAAGCTTCTCGTTCTTTAGATTTTAATTCAGATGCTTCCTCAATTCTTCTTAAAGCTTCGTAGAGTAGTTCTGGTTTAGCAGAGGATAATCTATATAATGCCTTTATTTCTCCATTAATATCACCTATTTTTCTAAAAATAGCCAAGGCTTCCTCTAACTCCTTCTCATCATCAGATGAGAGTAAAGCTTCTGCGTAAAGCTTCTCGTTCTTTAAAGCTTTTGCAATTTCTACCGCTTTTTTATACAGTTCCTTCTTACCATTCCTGGAAAGAAAAATGTAACATGTTGCCAAATCTTCGTTAGGAATGTCATAGCTCTCAAGAATTCCTCTAGCCTCCTCTACAAACCTTACTTCCCCTAGAGAAAGACACACTTTCGCTAAAAATCTCCTAGCGTGAGGATAAGTACTAGACTTAGTTGGTATGGATTTTAAGAGTTCATACGCTCTTCTATAATCGCCTTTTCTATAAGCTATGAGCGACTTATTAAAAAGAAGAGTTCCTTTATCCTCATCACTTTTAGCTTTTCTCAAACCCTTATCTATGGCGTTTTCTGCCTCTTCTAACTTATCAAGTTCTAAGAGAATTAGACCCAAGAGATTTAAGCTACTTATATCGTCTTTTCCTTCTAGTATATTTATGGCTTCCTCTAAAAATTTCTTATCCTTTGTTTTCTTATACTTATCATAAAGAGATACTGCATTTTCCTTTAGAATCATATAGATTATTTCCTCATAAAGTCCTTTTATCTTTTCATTGGTGATAGTACATAATATATCTCTATGAGGTCGTGAAACTGTTTCTAGTTCTAGAGTAACAAGCGGTTTTTAAATAGGTTTTAGAAATTTTATGATGATCTCCATACTGATGATGTGCAATGTATAAATGGGGCGATACTCTTAGGGATCCGTGCCGTTGATCCCGATGCCCTATGATTTCACACTTGGGTTAGCCGTGTTATCAAGAAAGGTGTGGGTCAGGAGTAAGTCCCTAGAGGAGTAAAATACACTAAACAACCTAACCCTCTAGGGACAAATGGAAATCTTATCTTCAAATTACTAAAGTTACTTTAGATTTTTCCACTCATGATTAGCTTAATGATGATGTGTAATACCTTCTCCCTGGAAAGTTTCCTATGGTTTTTATTTGAAAGTCCACCGAATGTAATACGTATTTCGTGACATTAAGTTCTGCCTTGTGTTTAGACCACTTGTCTTGTTAATTATCAAAATTATCTAGTTTGTGGATATTATATAGTCACTATCCTATAATCTCATACTTATTGTGATTACTTCACTTCATGAAGCGAGGTTGTCAATAATTTTTCCTAGGCTTCTTCACCTCATAAGATAAAAGGAAGTATTGTTTTATGTAAAACATGTTAAGAATAGAAGAGACGTTTAAGGAGTTCTTACCCAAGCTAGGTATTATTCTTCCCGTTATTATAATAACAATTATAGGTTATTTGGCAGATCTATTAACTCTAAAGTTTTTACCTCTTTTTGTTAACTCTATTATTGCGAGTATCGTAGCTGATTTTATTATAGGTCTAATGCTTTCCTTTTCTATATGTACATCATTGGCAGGGTTCCTTTTTACTATTGAACTTAGACAGGAGTTCTCAATACTTAAAGATTACTTATCTCAGGCCGTAATGTTTGGTATAGTAAGCGGCCTATTTTTCTTTATATTTGGATTTATTCCTTTTTCAATATTTCTTGATGCACTTAGTGTATCCTTTCTTTTCGTTTTATACTCATTCACGTTTAAGGGAAAGTCTTCTATAGGCTATTCCTTAGATTGGATCAGTAGGGCTATAGGTCAGGATTTTCTTTCTTTTGTAATATTATATTTGTTAGCTCTATTATCTTTTTTCCCAGTATCAGATATAATATGTATACCTCTAGGTGCCATTCTAGCATATAACTTAAGAAGGGACTTATCCTAATTTTAAAATAGATAGTTCATAGTTTATCTTTTTATATAAATTCAGAATCTCAAATATAAATTTAGATAAGCGATAAAATTTACGTTTTTATAGCTTTTTCTCTCGATACGAGGATCAAAAATCTTCCATTCCTTACTTCTTCATCTTTGCTGAGACAAAACTATCCATTTGCCTGTCATACACATTACCTTGTGCACATAAGATACACTGATCGAACGAGATCTACATTACTGTCATGTTCTCTCTGTTACGATTAATATGATTTTGATTATCCTCATCAGAAGAGCAGGGAATTCTTGGCATGTTATCTTAAAAGCAAGAGAAAACGTTTTTTATAGGGAGTAAGAATTTTAAGGCGAGCGGGGATGCCCGAGCTAGGTCAAAGGGGGCGGACTGAGGCTCCGCTGGTGTAGACCTGCGTGGGTTCAAGTCCCACTCCCCGCATATGTTCCTATTTAACTTTTTAATATATGACAATAAAGTATAGTTTGATCAGGGATGAGTCTTTAGCAAGTATGTCCTAAATAAGCAAGAGTTAAAAGTACTGTTGAAGGAATTAAGGAAATGGAGCTCACCAGCAACTACTCTTCTTTCATTGTATATACCTCCTGGTAGGCCAATATCTGATGTTTTGAACAATCTGCGACAAGAGGCATCAATTTCCCAAAATATAAAACTAAAAAGAACTCGGGATGCAGTGGAGGCAGCAATAACTGGAGCAATAGATAGATTAGTTCAAATAAATAAGGTTCCAGATAATGGTCTAGTTCTCTTTTGTGGAGAAAAATTCGAAACAGAAGATTTTCAATGTTTTATGTTGTCTCCACCTGAAAAGATAACAATATACTTCTATAGGACAGATAAGACGTTCCACACTGAGTTCCTTGAGGATATGGTAGAGGAAAACGATGTATACGGGCTTGTTATTGTTGAGAGAGATGAGGCAACAATAGGTTTACTAAGGGGAACTAGAGTTCAGGTTCTAGATGAGATGGAAGGCTTTGTTCCTGGGAAGCATATGATGGGAGGTCAAAGTCAGCGAAGAATTGATAGAATAATTGAGGAGATGTATGACAACTTCCTTAAGGAGGTTGGAGAGAAAGTAAACGCATACTTTCTGCCATATGTAGAGGAAAAGAAGCTAAAGGGTATTTTACTTGGAGGTCCAGGTTATGCAAAGGCAGACTTCTATAAGGAAGATCTTATTGATTATAGGCTTAAGAAACTTATTATGGAACCTTTAATCGATATAGGGGATCAGGGAGAAACTGGTTTAAGAGAAATGATAATGAAGGCTAAAGATCTACTTTCTAATCAAAAGTTTGTAGAGGTACAGAATTTGATGGATGAAATCAAATATCACTTAGCAAAGGACGACGGTCTGATAGTTTATGGGAAGGAGGAAATAGAAAAGGCAATAAACATGGGTGCATTAGATTCACTTATTGTATATGAAGGTGAAGAAGGGGAAAAGTTAGCTGAAAATGCTGAAAAAGTTGGCGCGAAAGTGTATATAGTAAATGATGAGTTACCTGATGCCGAATGGGTAAGATCAACATTTGGAGGAGCCATAGGTAAATTAAGATTTAAGCTATGATTTTCCTTCTTTTCATTTCCTCTATTACACTTAACATTGGTATAGGTGGATAGGATCCGTAATTTTCCTTAAAGCTTTCTTCGAGGCTATCTTCCCTTACTCCTTCATCAATTAATTTCTTTGTAAGGTTAATTACATCTTCCCAGTAATTCCAAGGGTACATAAACCATGTCCAATCCTTTATTGTATCTGCATAATAGTCTGGAATGTATTTTGAGGATACTATATACTGAAGAGTAGATGTTCTAATTTCTTTAGCCTTAAAGTTCTCCCTAACAAAGTTTTTAGCCAAAATAAGGCTATCACCTGTGTCTGTTATATCGTCTATAATAAGTACATTTTTTCCAGATAGGTCAACAGTAAAAGGATATTTTATTCTAGCTTCAGGAGTATGAGAAGCAGTGACAATCCAATGCTCTACTTTTATAGAAATTACGTCATATATACCTAGAGCATCAGCAACTAACCTTGCTGGAACAAGCCCTCCTCTAGCTATAGCTATTAAGATATCTGGGACATAAGCTTCTTTTAGCTTAGTAGCAAGCCTATTTGAAAGATCTACTATTTCATCCCATTTTACAACCTTTACAGGGATTTTAGGCAATATTAACTCCCTTAGTTCATACAACCTCTACCTAATCAAATTTTTGGTTTTAATTTATTAGTCACTTTAAAGAACATTTTGCGATGGAGAGCGAAAAAGCCACCATAGCGGTAATAGGCGGATCTGGACTTTATGATCCTCAGATATTTTCTAATACTAAGGAAATTAAAATTTATACACCGTATGGAGAAACAAGTGATTTAATAACTATAGGTACGTTAGAGGGTAAGAGGGTAGCATTTCTTCCTAGACATGGAAAAAGGCATAGGATTCCACCTCATAAAATAAACTACAGGGCAAACATTTGGGCGTTAAATCAGCTAGGGGCAAAGTGGGTTATATCAGTATCTGCCGTAGGTAGTCTTAGGATGGACTATAAGCCTGGAGATTTTGTTGTTCCAGATCAATTTATAGACATGACTAAGGGAAGAGAGTACACGTTTTACGATGGCAATGTTGTTGCTCATATTTCTATGGCTGAACCGTTTTGTAATAACCTTAGAAAAATAGCTATAGAATCGGCCCAGAAATTAGGAATAACTATCCATGAAAGCGGCACATATATTTGTATAGAAGGCCCAAGGTTTTCTACCAGAGCAGAGAGTAGAGTATGGAAGGAAGTATTCAGATCTGATATTATAGGTATGACTCTAGTTCCAGAAGTCAATCTAGCGTGCGAGATGCAAATGTGCTATGCAGTGATAGCTACTGTTACTGACTATGACGTGTTTGCGGATATTCCTGTTACTGCAGAGGAGGTAACAAGAGTATTAGCGGAAAATGCAGAGAAATCTAAGAAACTATTATATGAAGTTATTAAGAGACTTCCAGAAAAACCTGATGAAAGGGAGTGTTCCTGTTGTCAATCCCTGAAGACAGCTTTGATTTAACTCCTTTTAAAGTTGAAGTACCAAAGTTTTCCTTAATAGTTTATGGAAGAGGAATGGAATTACCTGCATTTACATTAGAAAGGAGTATAATAAATTTAAGATCACAAGTGATAAAGACGGTTCCTCTACCAGAAATGATTTTTCTTGAAAGTCCTTATGCTGAAGAAGGGCAAGTAATAGCTTTTATAAATGATGAGAATGAAATGAGGGAATTTTTAGACAACGCTTGGTCTCTAGGAGTAAGAGGAGACGTAATGACTTGTGGTAATGCTAAGTCTAAGGGTGATATAGCCGTGCACTCTTTTGCTGGAGATCTTTGCGAAATTAGACTTTCAATTTCTCTTTTAAATTCAATATTAGGTGGAGGCAAAAGAGATAACAGATTAAGTAAAGAATTAGACTTTTCAGATTTATCGGAATTTATATCTATGAAATCAAGCGAGATATCTCAAGAACTTCCACAGTTCATAATATCTCCTGTACTATATCCGAGCAAATATTTTTTAGAGAAGTTTACTGGTAAAACAGTAAAAGGATATTTCGATGTCACGTTTCAAGACTCTAACGTTATATATACAGAAGTTGATGCAATGCCGATGAGAAGAATAGCTTTTTCGTTGAGGAAGGAAGGAAAAAAAGTGAAAGAAGTTAAAATTAATGTGGATCCGCTTTTAGCACCTATTTATTTAAGTCTGATTGCTCATTATATTAAGGTAGGCTGAGAACTTGGATCTCATTGAATTTTGGAAAAGAAGCAGAGAAACTATTGATGATTTAGTGTCAAAATTTGTTGACGGAGTAAAGGAATGGGAAATAATGGAAATGAGTAAGTATGTAATGAAAGATGGGAAGAGATTTAGAGGGACCTTAGTCTTTCTCTTCAATGAGGCACTAGGAGGTAATGAGAAAGATGCATATAACGCTGCATTAGCTACTGAAATTTTACACTCAGCTTCATTGGCTTTGGATGATATAGTAGATTATGATGTAACCAGGAGAGGAATGAGATCCGCGTGGGCAATTTACACCAATAGAAGAGTAATATTTGTATCCAATTTTCTAATTCCTACCGCATTAAAGATGATTTCAGAATATGGTAAAGAAGCATTAGACATAAGCGTAGATCTATGGAAGGACACTGCTGCTGGGGCGCTTAAGGATATATATGGAAATAACCAAGAATATCTCTTGACTATAGAGCTTAAAACAGCTAGTCTCTTCAAATTACCTACAATGTTAGCTAGTTTTTCGTCTCGGAGAACAGATAATCTAGATCACCTAATGGAGGCAGGAAAATATTTAGGCATGGTGTATCAGATAATCGATGATTATGTGGACTGCGTCAAACTAGACCCTTCAAACCTTGGAGGGAGCGCAAGACAGCTTTTTGAACTTACGAGTGGTCGTGTAGAGAGTTATGTTAAAATTGAATACTCTAAGCTCAAGGAAAAATATCTGCTTAATATAAATTCAATTCAAGTTAACGATGAATATATGGACTTGCTTAAGGCTCTTCCAGACTTTTTAGGCGCAGGTCTTCTATCAGAAGCCGGAATAAAGAATAAAATACTTTTAGACTTCGTTTAAACTTGGTGAAGAATAATAGAAATTGCAGTTATTCATGAATCCCCCAAGGTAACTGAGGCTTCCAAAGAATTCTTGGTAGAAATAAGAAGTAGAGGTTTCACCGCATATTATATAAGGCCTTCAAAGCTTAACTCCTTCTTAGATAACGGTATTGAGTTCAATTATGCTGGCAAGAAGTTATCTTTAGATGGAGGGATAGTTAGAAACTTCGGATTTTTGATAACTACAGAACAGCTTATGAAAAGGGTCGGCGTGCTGGAAGGTATGGTAGAATCTGGTATTTGTCTAATTAATAAACCAAGGGCAATGATGTTAGCTAGGGATAAGTTCTCTAGTCTAATGAAATTAAAGAGAAATGGGATTCCTATACCTCCAACTGCCTTAGTTGAGGATCCCTTTGAAGCGATGAGATTAACTGAAAGATGGGGAGAGGTTGTAGTAAAGCCGATTGTAGGAAGTCTTGGGTTAGGGGCTATAAGAGCTTCAGATCCAGATATTGTGTTTAGAGTAGCTAAGGCAATTCTATCAATAAATCAACCAGTTTATATTCAAAAATACGTTAAGAAACCTAATAGGGACATAAGATCTTTTGTTATAGGCAGAAGATTATTAGGAAGTATATACAGAATCGCGCAAACAAGTTGGAAAACTAATGTAGCTCAGGGAGCTTCAGTTCAAGTCTTAAATCCAAGCAGGGATCTAGAGGAAATGAGTATAAAGATAGCTGAAATTATGGGGTTAGACTATGCTGGTATTGATATCGTAGAGGATGAAGAAGAAGGATATAAAGTCTTAGAGGTAAATGGGGCTCCTCTATGGAAAGGGTTTGTGACAGCTACTAAAATAAGCCCAGTAAAATATATAGTGGATTACTTAGTCCAAAAGATAAAGAAATGAAGATAAAGCAAACCGACTGAAAAATGATGTCGAGCTCTCGGACTGATCACTCAAAAAAGTTCTTTTTATCCTTTAAAGATCTAAGAACAAACATAGTGTAAGTTGACGTTACACCTTCCATATTACCTAACTTATCTAATGTTTTAGCTAATTCCTCTTTGCTTGATACTCTAACCTTAAGTAAAGCATAATATTCCCCAGTAACATCGTAGATTTCGAAAATTTCGTCCATTTTCTGCAATTGTTCTAAAATATTTTCATATCTCTTTGGATCGCTTTTTAGTAATACAAAGGCTAATACATTCATTCCTATTTTATCTAGGTCTACGTCAACGCAAAATCCTCTAATTACTCCCGCTTCTCTTAGTCTTTTAATTCTCATGTGAATAGTGGATTCGCTTAAATTCATTATTTTAGCAAGTCTTGAGAAAGGAATTCTCGAATCTTGCTGTAAAATATTAAGTATCTTTTTATCTACATCGTCTAAATAATAATGTTCACTCAACCGAATATCATCCTCCCAAACATTTTAAGGAGATCAATTTTATCAAAATCTCCCATCGCAAACTTCAATACCATATCTGGATCTGACTTCATTAATACTTTCTCTAACGCTTTAATGTTATTTGATCTCTTTACATACTGTATTATTTCGGCATGTTTTTGAAGAGTCCAGTATAGTTTGCTTTTCTTGAATTCTTTTTTGAAATCCTTTTCCTCTAGTAAGGATTCTGCAAAAATTTTGGAAGTTATAATTGATGGTCTTATTCCTTCTCCTGTAATAGCATATACTGTCCCCAGAGCCTCACCTATGTAATTTCCATTCAGTCTTTCTTCTAATACCCCAAAGTCACTAACTCTAGCTCCTTGAAAAGCCCTCGTATTACCCTTAACCAGAGTTTTGAGTTTCTCCTTTAAGAAATCCACGTTAGCATAACCACCTATTCCAATTTTAGATCCTTCTCGTTCTGGAAATACCCAACCGTAACCAAGAAGATCCGAGTAAAAATACATCTCTACAGTCTCATTATCTATTTCATGGTCGGTAATGAATTGAATCGCAGGTATAGTAAGATCTTTAGAAAGAGAATAATGACCATTTGCCAAAACAATTTTATCAAATTCCTCTCCTTCATTTTTTCCATTTACTTTTATTTTGTTTCCTTCTATCTGAACTTTTGAGTTTCTTTTAAGATCTAGTCCTTCAGAAAGCTTTTCCAGAAAAAGGGGTTTATCAACTATATATCCCAGATTTTCCCTTCCTCTTATATCATAGATTAATTTATTATCGTAGAAAATCTTGAACCCTTTTATTTCACTAATTATTGACTCTTTTGGGATTGTAACGTAATTTTCTATTCCTTTTAAAACTCCCCAAGCACACGGTTTTTTACCAAGAGTGTCCAAACCTTCGTAGATAGTAACTTCATTCTTAGTTCCCTTAAGGAAATAACCTAAAGATATTCCCGCTGGACCTGCTCCTATAACAGCTATCCTCATCTATTATCCCTTATTCTTTAAAGTATAGGTATGTTATAATTCCTAGTATTAAAAACCCTGAATATAATATTATAAGTTCATAGAAGTTGTGGAAAAATCTTCCTGCGACTGCACCTATAATTAATACTATAAGCATAGCGAAATAGCCATTTCCTACTTTTACTATAGATTTATTGACTAGCTTGAATATTAATGCTCTTAAAACATATAATATCGATATAATAAAAGGTATGGATTCTATTAGTGAGACTTCAGCAAAAACTCTAGGCTTTATAGGTAAAGCAAAAAATACGCCTAGAGCAAGACCGAAGGAATAAATTCCAGTAAAGTAAGTGGAGATAATCGCGTTTTGAATTCCCTTCCATGGAAGATACCTTACAAAATACCATAATACTATTGCTAAACCAATTAAAGATGTTACTAAGAATGCGGGAAAATTAAATAGGAAGGCTGGGATTACCGGTAACAGGATAAGCAGTATGGAAATTATAAGAGTGTTGGGTTCTTTCATTTTCCTCTGCTCTATAGCTTAACAAAAATAAAAATAACTTATGGTAATATGTCACTGTGAAATACTCTATTCCTATTCTTCTCATACACGGTGGAGCTGGAAACTGGAGGGAGAGAGATAGTGAGAACGCTAAAAAGGAGATAGATAATGCATTAAGAGTAGGGTACGAGGAGTTTAAATCTGGAAATTCCTTGGATGCGGTAGTCTCGGCTATATCCTACATGGAGGATTCAGGTCTCTTTGATGCTGGCATAGGTAGTGTAAAGAACAGCAAAGGAGAAATAGAGATGGACGCCGGATTAATGTTGGGAAATGATCTAAGAGCAGGTGCAGTAGCATCCGTAAAAGTAAAGAATCCAATAAGGCTAGCTAAAAGAGTTCTAGAAGATGGTAGGCATGTATTGATGGTAGGGAGAAATGACGACTTTCCATTTTTTGCTCATAGTGGTAATTATGGAGGAGACACAGTTGGTGCAGTTGCGTTGGATAAAGATGGGAATTTAGTAGCAGGTACAAGCACTGGAGGGATATCAGGAAAATTGCCAGGTAGAGTAGGGGATTCTCCGATTCCTGGCGCGGGATATTATGCAACACAAAGGGTTGCTGTCTCAAGCACAGGGATAGGCGAAATAATTCTGAAAATATTACCAGCTAAAGAAGTCGATATTTTAGTTTCTATGGGTTTTTCTTTAGAAGATGTAGTAAGAAGCGTAATAAATAAGGTAACAAATATTTTTGGAAAGGGAAATATAGGAATGATTGCTATAGATAATAAGGGAGTAGCTACGGCTTATTACAATACGTTAGGTATGGCTAGAGGTATTAAATGGAGTGATGGACAAAAAACAATGATATTTGAAGGTGAAATATGATGAAGATTCTTGTAATGAGCAACGTAAGGTTTCCAGAACCTCACATAGAGAGCACTTTATCGACAATTATTAAGAAGGAAGAACCTGAAGCAATAGTTTTAGATGGCGATACAACACAATGTTATTGGGACTATGAATGTCCAAGAGTTATAGACGTATTATATGTTATAAGAAGTATAGCTCCATGGGCACAAATAATATACGTTCAAGGTGATATGGATCCCCATGCAATTAAATGCATAATGGCAGAACCTAGGTATAGGGAAGAAATAATTGGCACTACAATGTATATAGCAGATGTTTCATCGATGAAATATTATATACTTCACGGTCATCAAGGGGATATAGATCAGCTTAGGAAGAACATAGGGGCTGGGCCATGGGATTGGATAGTTGTAGGACAATATAAAAGACTGGAAGTAGATAGGCTGGCAAGGGTAATATACGCGGGTGGTATTACGAGGGAATTTCCCTCTGAGAGTAGAGGATACCTTGTAATAACGGAGTCTACTCATTACCTGAGAACTATAGGTAAGTAGTGAATATATGTTATTTATCGACCAATTACCTAAAAATAGTTGTTTAATGTACGCCTTAAATTGGTCATTGTTTTACTAAATAGTTTTTATACATGGTAGATTCCTATCATTCTATGCAAAAGCTGGATCATAAACCAGTACTGGTTCTTGTTCATGTTAAAGACGAAGAGTTAAATGACGTTTTTAGAAGAATGTTTAAGGACGTTAGGCAGTTTGGAAGTAGCCATATTATTGCTAACATTATAACAGAATCTGAATACTGGAAAGTTTTTGCGAACTCGAGAGAGGCTATCTTGGATAATCTAGATCTAGAACTAGAAATTTATACATGGAAAAATGAAGAAGTAGATAAGTTGATGGAAAAGGTACAGACATACGTATTAAAGGGAATTATAACTTATTGTAGTGATGAAAATAAATATTCTATGAGAAAAGTTATAGAGGTAATGCCAAACTCGCTAAAGACCTTAATGTTAAAGGATAATTGTAAGTAATTTTTTATTTTTAATGCCATTAGTACTATAGGGATCTATTTGAAAGATACTTATGACGTATTAATAATAGGAGGAGGTTTTGCTGGAGCTACAACGGCTTGGCATTTGTCAGGTAAGGGTTTAAGAATTCTTCTGATTGACAGTAAGCCTTGGAATAGGATAGGAGACAAGCCTTGTGGAGATGCAGTAAGTAAAGATCACTTTGATAGCCTTGGCATGCCATATCCTGAAGGTAACCAATTAGAACAAAAAATTGAAGGAATAAAACTCTATAGTCCAGATGAAAAAACTGAATGGACAGTTAAAGGGGAAGGTTTCGAAATTAATGCCCCTGCTTACAATCAAAGAATCCTAAGAGAGGCCGAAAGTAGAGGAGTGGAAATTATGGACATGACTACTGCTATGAAACCGATAGTTGAGGACAGCAAAGTAACAGGAGCATTTCTCTTTAATAGAAGGAATAACTCTCAGGTTGAGGTTAGAGCTAAAGTAGTTGTAGAGGCAACTGGATATTCAATGAGTTTTAGGAGTAAATTGCCTCTACAGTTTCCAGTAACTGAGCCCTTAGATGATAGGGATACTGATATAGCCTATAGAGAAGTAGCTTATACAAAAGACGAAATTGAGGACTCGGCTTATCTTAAAATCTTTGTTAATCAGCATACATCACCTGGTGGTTACTGGTGGTACTTTCCGAAGGGGAAAAACAAGGTGAATATAGGACTAGGAATTCAAGGAGGTATGGGTTATCCGAGCATACAAACTTTCTACGAAAAGTATTTGCCTCAATATGGGCAAGATGTAGATAGAAGTAACCTAATAGTAAAAGGAGGCGCATTAGTGCCAACTAGAAGACCAATTACAACCTTAACCTGGAACGGAATTGTTGTGGTAGGAGATTCAGCTTTTACAGTAAATCCTGTTCATGGTGGAGGTAAAGGTTCGGCCATGATTTCCGGTTTTTGTGCATCAAGGGCTATTTTGAACGCCTTTGAAGTTGGAAAATTTGATGGAGATACTTTGTGGGAAGCTAACATATGTTATAATGAAAGATATGGTGCGAAACAGGCAAGCCTAGAACTCTTTAGAAGGTTTTTACAGAAGTTATCAGATGATGACATAAATTATGGGATGAAGAAAAAAATTATAAGAGAAGACGATTTGTTAGAAGCAAGTTCTTATGGTGACTTACAACTTTCAGCAGCAGATAAAGCTATTAGAATTTTATCAGGACTAGGTAGGCCATCGCTTCTATTTAAGCTCAAGGTTGTAGCAGAGTATATGAAGAAAATAAAAGACCAATATAGAAACTATCCAATAAACTATCAAGGGCTAGAGAAGTGGAGATCAGGAATATACGGAATAATGTCAGATTTTGATAAAAGTCTCAGCAATTAGAAAGAGCGCTAGGACTAAATAGGGCAAAGCTATTGGGATCCAAACAGTTTTAATAGCATAACTTCCAACTTTTTCTAAACCCTCAGTTAAGGACGATATGACTTTACCAAGAACTCTAGTCTTTATCTTAATCATCTTAAATTCTGCATCATTTACTTCTAATGCGTTGTTTAAACTCTCTTCAATAAGCCTTCTAGATTCAGTTATTAATTTAGGGCATAGGGTTGCTGGTTGATAAAGATTTCCAAGAGAGCTTGCAGTACATGTATGATCATCTGGAGTTACTAGTATGGCATCAGTTAAGTCTGATGCATTTTCCCTAATTTTTTCCCTAACCCCCTCACATGCGTTATTAGCGAAAACATAAACTATGGAAGTCTTTTTATTTTCTGAAATGAAAGTTAACACTTTAATTTTCTCGTTACAGTAACCTTCACATCCCTCTAATTTTCCTTCAGCATAGCCTATCCTGAGTTTGTTTCCTCCAAACTTTACTTTTCTGCCTAGAAAATTCCTTATTTCATCTCTTTCCTTTCTGCCTATTTCCTTTTTTAGAGTTTGATTATGACAATCTACTATGAAGTCTTTTCTCTCAACCATTGTTGTCCATAAAGAACCAGGTAGATCGTCAATTCCTCCGTTTGGTCTTTCAAGAAAGCTAAGACTTATGTTATCGAATATAATACTAGTTGCCCTAAAACCATCAAACTCTTCCGTCTCTATTTCTCCAAAACTTATCTTTTCCATGTTTTTTATATTGGACAAGATTTCCTCTACTACTTTCTTAGTTTCTTTTAGCGAAGGCAGGTCTATCTCATGACTACCAGGTCCATGAAATACAAAGGATTTAGGCAGAGATTCTTCAAACAGATATGGAAAAAACGAACTTCCTACTTTACCGTAAAGTCCAAAATGAATTTGAGGTAAAATAATGTATATATCATTTAGCCTTAATACCATAACATTAAGCAATGAAGGTATAGATATCTTACTTAAAAAGGACTCTACCTCATTATCTTTCTTATAACTTATTGCTCTTAAGAACGGTCTTAATACACTCATTGAGCTTATTCCCATTATTTTTCTTCCCTTTCTATTAATCGATGATATATAGAGAAACGAAAGAACGCCCACAACTATTGGAAAAAGAATAAACCAAAAATTAGGGTAAATCAGAGTTGGTAAAATTGCAATCAATGTTGAAAGCCCAACTGCAGTAATGTCGCGATGGTCTATTAACATCGCATAATTGGTAAGTGGAACTAATGTGCCAAAGGTAAAGAGATAGACTTTACCGAAAAAAGAAAAAATAATGTAAATTATAGGGAAAAATGAGAAAAAGAATAGAGTGGATCTATATTTATTCCAGAAAATTAAACTAATTGCTACTGCATAGATAAGAAAGGAATATAGCAGATCAAATCCTACTATTAAAGATCTTATTACTACAGCGATTGACTCTACAGATGCCAGCGGTAATAGGATCTTAGTACTAGGTAAGGTAATAATCTTGGAATAATATTTTCTCGTAAGCTTTTCTGAATCCATGATTAATCCGATATGTTGGGGATAAAAAATGATTGACAAAGAAAAGCTTGGGAAAAAGGTAGTTCACAATAAGTTGGAAGATTGTGATCTTTATGTAATCGAAGATGAAAAAACGTATTTAGTTTTTATATTTCATGGTAAATATATCTACTTTAAGGTAACTCCATCATTTCCAGGAAAGTGGAATTGTGAAGAGGCAATCTATTATCCATACGGGTTATTTGGATTCGTAAGACATGATGAGGATATAACTAATAAAATAAAAATGAAAATTGAGGTGCTTAAAAGTGCTGGACTATGATCTGATAATATCTGATGTAGATGGAGTCGTGTTTAGAGAAGGAGAACCAATATGGGAAAATATTCAGTCAATTAGGCAAATGATCTCTAGAGGTAAGAAAGTAATTTTTGTAACTAATAATTCTGGATTTAGTCGAGTTCTTCTTTCTAGACAATTGAATTACGTTGGCTTAGACGTATCCTCAAATGATATAATAACAAGTGCTCTCTCAGCGGCTATATATATGAAAAGGAAAACTGATATCAAATCTGTTTATGTCATAGGAGAAGAAGGTCTAGTTGAGGAGATGAAGAATTTCTCATTTCAACTCTTTTCCTCAACAGACGTCGAAGTGAAAAATCCAGATAGTGTAATTTTAGGCCTAGACAGGCTTAGCAATTATGATAAGATTTCTGCAGGAATGAGATGTATATATAACGGATCAAAATTCATAGCGACAAACATGGATAGACTTTGGCCATCAAAAGATGGACTAAAGCTTGGAGCAGGAGCTTTAGCAGCTGCAATAGTTTACGCATTAAGGCGAGAGCCTGATTTTGTTGCTGGGAAACCTAACAAATGGATAATAGAAGTTGCTATGGAATTAGCGAGCATAAAGGATCTATCAAAAGTCCTGGTGATTGGAGATCAACTGGAAACTGACATTAAGATGGGGAACGACATTGGAGCAGATACTATCCTTGTCTTAACAGGTATTTCTACTGAAAGGGATGTGGAAAAAAGTGATGTAAAACCAACTAGAGTTGTAAAAAACTTATCTTCAATACTCTAAATCAAGGTTTTTAATTCAGTAGAGTATTTTGAGTATATGGAAAAACTTTCGTATGATGCAATAGTAGTGGGAGGAGGATTAGCTGGATTAATGGCTGCTCACCAAATAGCTTCAGCCGGGTTCAAAGTTGCTGTAATCTCTAAAGTCTTTCCAACAAGATCTCATTCATCTTCTGCAGAAGGAGGAATTGCAGCTTATATGCCTGGCAACTCAGATCCGAACGATGACCCAGATTTCATGAGTTATGACACTATAAAGGGTGGAGATTATCTAGTCGATCAAGATGCTGCCCAACTTCTTTCAGAGAAATCTGGTGAAATAGTTAAAATCATGGAAAGTTGGGGTACTCTTTTTAATAGACAACCTGATGGCAGAGTAGCCGTTAGATATTTTGGGGGACAGACTTATCCTAGAACTAGGTTTGTAGGAGACAAAACAGGAATGGCGCTTCTTCACGCTCTTTTTCAAAGAGTATCAGGGATAGGTAATGTAGATTTTTATAACGAATGGTTTTCCTTGGACCTAGTTACTGATAATAAGAGGGTTGTTGGCGTTGTTGCAATGGAAATGAAGTCTTTAAATCCAGTTCTATTTAAGGCCAGAGCAGTAGTTATGGCCACGGGCGGTATGGGAATGCTTTACTCTCACTCAACGAATGCATATATCAATACTGGAGATGGATATGCAATAGCCCTTAGGGCAGGAGCCTCGTTAAAAGATCCAGAATTTGTTCAATTTCATCCAACTGCACTTTATCCATCTGATATTTTGATAAGTGAGGCAGCTAGAGGTGAAGGAGGTATATTGATCAACAATAAAGGGGAAAGATTCATGAAAAGATATGCTCCTAAAAAGATGGATTTAGCCCCACGTGACATAGCATCAAGGTCAATAATAACTGAAATTAGGGAAGGTAGAGGATTTCCTGGGGGATATGTAGGGCTGGACTTAAGACATTTAGGAGAGGAGTATATAAAGGAGAGATTAGCTCTCGCATATGAAGCAGCTAAGACATTTTCTGGAGTGGATGCTACGAAAGAGCCTATACCTGTAAGACCAGCCCAGCATTATTATATGGGAGGAATAGACGTCGATATAACAGGGAAAAATCCAGATATAATAGGTCTATTTGCCGCAGGAGAAGCTGCATGCGTATCAGTCCATGGGGCTAATAGACTTGGTTCTAATTCCCTTCTTGAGACATTAGTGTATGGAAGGGAAACAGGTAACTCTGTTGTATCGTTTTTAAGAGACTACAGTGGTTCTACTTCTGATATGGAGAAGGAAGCAGAAAAAGTCGTAGAAGAAATATATAGGTTTACAAAAAGCGAAACAGGAGTTCACTATGGAGAGGTATTGAATAAGTTGAGAGACATAATGTGGGAAAAAGTAGGTATATTTAGGGATGAGAAAAATATGAGCGAAGGATTAACGGAAATTATGAAACTTAGAGATATGGTACCGTCAATGTACGTTACAGATAAAAGTAGCGTGTACAATACTGAGTTCTTTAATGCACTGGAGTTAAGGAATATGTTAGATCTAGCTGTAGTAATAGGAACAACTGCATTAAATAGAAAAGAGTCAAGAGGTGCGCATTTTAGAACGGACTATCCTGAAAGAGATGATCAAAATTGGTTAAAACATACTATAGCATACTCTAAAGGAAAGACTGTAGAGATTACGTATAAGCCAGTTAAGATGACTAAATGGAAACCAGAGGCAAGGGTGTACTAAATTGGTAGAGAAAGCAGAAGAACAGAAAAACTTAGCCCAGTTAGAGGAACAAGAAATAACTGTAAAAATTAAGAGATTCAGCAAGGAAAAGGGTTCGTGGTGGCAGGAGTACAGACTAAAGGTAGATAGGTTTACACAAATGACTGAAGTTCTAAGGAGGATAAAGACTGAACAAGATCCAACAATTTCCTATAGAGCATCTTGTCATATGGCAGTTTGCGGGAGTTGTGGAATGAAGATAAATGGAGAACCAAGACTAGCTTGTAAAACTTTAGCTCTAGATATTGTAAAGATATACAACTCAAGTACAATTAGCGTAGAACCAATGGATTATTTCCCCGTTCTAAAAGACTTAGTTGTGGATTTAGACGAATTTTACGATAAGATGTTTAAGGTAAAGCCTAGATTATATCCAGATAAGGACGTACTTGAAGGTAAAGTAGATCATAGGTTGAAGCCTGAAGACCAAAGAGAATTATGGAAGTTTGAGCAATGTATATGGTGCGGATTATGTGTATCCTCATGTCCGGCAGTTAGAATTGATCCGGAGTTTCTTGGTCCAGCAGCCCATGCTAAGGGTTACAGGTTCCTAGCAGATCCTAGAGATACAATTTATGAAGAAAGATTAAAGATCCTTATCGATAGCTCTTGGAGATGCACTTATTGCTACCAATGCTTTAATGTGTGCCCTAGGGATGTAGAACCAGTTACGACAATAAAGAAGACTAGAGCTCACACTAAATTCATGAAAGAAAAGACAAAGGTTGCCGAAACTGGTGAAAAGCACATTGAAAGTATAGTCAGTAGTATTAGAGAGACAGGAAAATTGGAGGAAGCAAAGGTATATCTTAGTACTTATGGTTTATTAGAGTCTATAAAGGACATGATATATGCAATGCAAAATGGAAAACTGAAGTATGCGCTTGTTCAAGATACCAAAGTTAAAGGCCTTGATCAAATAAAGAAGATAATGGGTGAGTAAAATGAAGATCGCATATTATCCAGGTTGTGCAACCCATGGTTTGTCCAAAGACGTCGATATAGCGACTAAGAAGGTTTCTGAAATACTTGGAATTGAACTAGTTGAGGTTGAAGATTGGAACTGTTGTGGGGGAGGATTTCTAGATGAATATGATGAAAAGGCACACGCAGCCCTTAATCTAAGAAATCTATCAACGGTAGAAAGAATGGGATTAGATAAGATGGTTACTCCTTGCAGCGTTTGCCTGCAAAGTCACAGGTTAGCTATAAGTAAGTACGACGAAAATAAGGACTTAAAAAAAGAAGTAGATACGAAACTTAAGGAAGCAGGCATATCCTATCAGAAAAAGGCTACAGCAGAACATATAGTTTGGATTTTAGTGAAGGATGTCGGATTAGATAATATAAAATCACATGTGAAAAAGCAACTTACTGGTCTAAAGGTAGGTGCATATTATGGCTGTCAAATGTTAAGACCAGAAAAAGTTATGGGCTTCGAGCCTGCATATAATCCACATAGTATGGAAGACCTGATTGAAGTTACTGGGGCTATGCCAGTAAAGTTTCCTATGGCAATAGCTTGTTGTGGTTTTCCTTTAATGGGGAGTAACCCTAAGGGTGGAATTAGGTTGGCTTATAATGTAATGAATTCCGCAAAAACTATGGGAGCTGATATATTAGTTCATCCTTGTAGTTTATGTCATCTACAACTCGATGTAACACAGCTAAAAGTAAAGGCTGAGTTCAACCTTCAATGGACTATGCCTGCCATATATGTTACGCAACTATTAGGTTTGGCTTTTGGTCTATCAGCTGAAGAGCTAGGCATAAGTAAAATAGCGCAAAGAGTTCTTAAGGAGAAGGGAATAATATGAGCGTGGAAGAGAGTATAGTTAAATACCTAAAAAAACTAGGTGCGGAATTAGGTGAATGGAAGGAAGTGTCTGAAAGACCAGGAAAGGCACCATTTGCAAAAGAACTAGAGTATAAATTCGAAGATGTTATGTGGGGTAAAATCCACCTTAGAAATGATGGAGAGATATTCATTCACGTAATCTCTAAGATCCCCTTTAATTGGAAAGATAAGGTAAAGGAGCTCAAGATCAAAGGCCAGATTGAAGATGCTGCTGGAGGATTATTATGGTTAAGAGAAGAGGAAAATAACATTGAAGAAGATATTAAGTGGATAAAGGAATACTTAGAAAGTTTAGCTAAACAGAATAAATAGCTTTCTTTAATTTAATTAATTATAAATATTTATAATGATTTGTATAAAAAAGATTTTGAGTAATGAAAAATAGTTAATCATGTTATTTTTTGGAGATATTTTTATATTTAATATTATATAGGATATGTAATATATAAGTCTAGCATTTACAAC
>NZ_JFZT01000018.1 GCF_000632495.1 Candidatus Acidianus copahuensis
ATGAGCGTGGAAGAGAGTATAGTTAAATACCTAAAAAAAACTAGGTGCGGAATTAGGTGAATGGAAGGAAGTGTCTGAAAGACCAGGAAAGGCACCATTTGCAAAAGAACTAGAGTATAAATTCGAAGATGTTATGTGGGGTAAAATCCACCTTAGAAATGATGGAGAGATATTCATTCACGTAATCTCTAAGATCCCCTTTAATTGGAAAGATAAGGTAAAGGAGCTCAAGATCAAAGGCCAGATTGAAGATGCTGCTGGAGGATTATTGTGGTTAAGAGAAGAGGAAAATAACATTGAAGAAGATATTAAGTGGATAAAGGAATACTTAGAAAGTTTAGCTAAACAGAATAAATAGCTTTCTTTAATTTAATTAATTATAAATATTTATAATGATTTGTATAAAAAAGATTTTGAGTAATGAAAAATAGTTAATCATGTTATTTTTTGGAGATATTTTTATATTTAATATTATATAGGATATGTAATATATAAGTCTAGCATTTACAACTGAAAGCCTCGCTCTTCAGAGCGGGGGATGTTATCAAAAAAAGTTTATAAAAGGTAGAGAGTAATTCCTAATGAGGACGGTACGGTGGGTAAACCTAAGAAGAGTAGTAAGGGATCAGTCCCTATGCCTACCGTATCAGTCCTAAGACGCACCGTAACTGTAGATCTAGTACCAACAAAAGAACAAGAGGAGGAGTTAAAAGAACTAGGAAACTTGTGTTCAAAACTGTGGAACCAAGTAAACTATGAAAGGAGAAGACAGTTCTTTAACGGTGAACGTGGTGTTGATATCAAGGGTACCTATAACAAGTGGTATAATGAGTATAAGAACATGATAGGTACAATAACAGCACAACAAGTTTTAAACAAGAACAATGAGGCGTGGAGTTCATTCTTTTCCTTGTTAAGGGCAAAGAAAAAACTACTACCACCATTCATCAATAAAGTCAACCCACCAGGTTACTGGAAAGACAAGAAGAAGAGGAAGATAATAATAGTGCTAAGGAAAGACCAATACAAGATAGATAAAGAGAAACAGGAGATTGAACTACGCCATTTGGGTCAATTCAAGGACTTGGCAATAAAATACAAGGGAGAAATATACTATAGAGGGGATCAGGGAAGACTAGAAATAATATACAACAACGTATTAGGAAAGTGGTATGCCCACATTACCTTAAAGGCAAATGAAAGACTTGATAGAAACACAGGTAAGTGGGTTAAAGTACCACTAACACCTAAAGGTAATTTAGTAGGTGGGATAGATATAGGGATAAACAACCTGTTTGCTGTCTACATCTCTGACGGTACACAAGTGTTAATCAAGACTAGGGTGTTAAAATCAATCTCGTACTATTTCATGAAACTGATAAGTATGAAACAGAAGTTATTATCCTTGTTCAAACAACCGTTCTCAAATAAGATAAGGAGGTTGTACATTAAGTGGAAGAGGAAGTTAACAACTATAATAGACGCTACCGTAAGGAAAGTTGTTGAATTCTTATACAGCAAGGGAGTCTCGTTAATCAAGGTTGGCTACCCAAAGAACATAAGTCAGAAAAAGGGTAACTTCCTAGTTGTTAACGTCTGGTCTTATAAACAAGTTATGGAAAAGTTGAAGAACGTTGCTGAAGAACACGGAATAACTGTTGAGTTTGTTAACGAGGCATATACTTCAACTACTTGTCCCATCCACGGCAATGGATGCGGGAAAAGAGTTTCAAGGGGTTTATTTAAGTGTACAACGCTTAACAAAGTATTTAACGCAGACCTAGTTGGTGCGTTTAATATATCCATAATCCCGAGTCCCAATGATGGTGGGATCACCAGAGGGATAGGGATAAGTTGGGGTAAGACCACCCCACTGGTCTATACGTGGACGAGAGGATCGGGGCTGGTAGTACCAGCTAGATATGATTCTATGAGGGTGAAACGTATGGATCAAAACCTATGAACCGCTCTGAGGGTAACCCTTCAGGGCGGGGAGGAGGTCAGTTAAGGATATGATCTTGTATATTTTAGTTATGATATCTATACCCATTCTTCTGACGGAGAGTCTTTTCCTCTTAATTCCTATTAAGATAAAACTTTGAAATAATCTTCTTCTGCTAAGCTTCTACTACTTTTAACAAGTCCTGTTGATCTAGTTTATATACAACTAGATATATGTCTGAAATTCTTCTTAAATCTGCGTTATCCCCTCTCATCATTACACTTATTAAGCTTGAGTTAGAGTCCCTTAATGATCTTCTTACAGTTGTCTCGGCAATTTTATCTTCTCCGTCAGTCAATATGATAACTTCACTAGCTCCTTTTACATGTCCGTCCTTTATGTCCTCACAAGCTGAAATAACAGATCTGCTTATGTCTGTTCCACCACCTCCTCTAATTTTTCCTATATACTCAATCATCTTTATTACATCCTTGCTTTTGGCATTCTTTATAACCTTTATTAACG
>NZ_JFZT01000019.1 GCF_000632495.1 Candidatus Acidianus copahuensis
CATTTACTTAAGGGCGTGATCTTGTATATTTTAGTTATGATATCTATACCCATTCTTCTGACGGAGAGTCTTTTCCTCTTAATCCCTATTAAGATAAAACTTTGAAATAATCTTCTTCTGCTAAGCTTCTACTACTTTTAACAAGTCCTGTTGATCTAGTTTATATACAACTAGATATATGTCTGAAATTCTTCTTAAGTCTGCATTATCCCCTCTCATCATTACACTTATTAAGCTTGAGTTAGAGTCCCTTAATGATCTTCTTACAGTTGTCTCGGCAATTTTATCTTCTCCGTCAGTCAGTATGATAACTTCACTAGCTCCTTTTACATGTCCGTCCTTTATGTCCTCACAAGCTGAAATAACAGATCTGCTTATGTCTGTTCCACCACCTCCTCTAATTTTCCCTATATACTCAATCATCTTTATTACATCCTTGCTTTTGGCATTCTTTATAACCTTTATTAACGGATAGGGTATATTGTCAAAGAATCTGAGGTAGAAATCTCTATTCTCCCTCCTAGCTCTACTGTAAAGTGCAAGGGCTACTGCTTTTGCCCAAAGAATTTTCTCTCCATCCATACTACCAGACTTATCTAGTAACAAATATATAGGACCTAAGCTTTCTTTAATTTGCTTCTGATAGAGAAGAAGCTGACTTTCGGCCAACTTCACGTCAAATAGTTCCTCTGGCATGGCTAGTTCTGAAGGAACTAGTCTTTCTAAATCTGAACCCTCTTCATATCCGAAAAGCTCTCCTCTAGAATAACGTGTAGTTTTCTTCTTTGTAAAACTTCCTAATTTCGGGATCCCACTCAGAAATTCTAGAATTTTCTTTATTTCTGTGTTTCTAGCTAACCTTAGAACCTCATGTATATCGCCTTCAAAATTTAATGAACTTCCTATTCCAGCACCATTTCCTCCAACTATTCTTTGCATACTCCTTACTGAGTTAGCATCCTCTTCAGCTTTAGATAGGGCTTTTTCGTGAACTTGTTTCATCATTTTCTGCAGATTTTGACTTTGTTGCGAGTTCTGTTTTTGTTCGTTATTGCCTTCTTTTCCAGAGTTTCCTTTCATTAAACCATTAAGAATCTGTTCTGCCGCTTCCCTTTCTTCGGCAGATTGAGAGGTTCTCTTAATTTTCTCAAGCTCTTCGATTAGGTTTTGGACATAACTAACAGATAATGCCATACTTACAGCTGAGTTAGCTATAGAGTAATTCCTATTTCTTAGGACAATGTCGGAAGAGAGCATCATATTTAGGAGAGAGTGCTTTATCATGTCTTCCTTGTTAAGATCTGATTTTGACTTCAGTATAGGTAAAGGAAGATAATGTGTATAATATGTGTCTACTAGGAAATCTGAATCCATGTTCAATTCTTTTCCTGAAATTCTCTTTATTGTATAGAGAATTCTATCCCCTCTATACTTGGTTATAGGATCCTCATAATCTATTCCAATAAGATAACCTGTCATGAAAAAATCCCCAGCTTTCTAGCAACTTTATCCAAGAGTTTATCTATCTCGTTATTTACTTCCTTTGAGAACTCCTCTACTTTCTCATCTCCACTCTCTTTACCTAAGGCTGAAACTCTATCCTTAGTAGCCTTTAAACTTCTTATTATATCAACCAGTCTTGGATCTGACTCGTTTGCTGCATCAACATATTTACCTGCCTCTTTTATATTACTATATATTTCGTTTAGCTCTCTCATATACTTTATTGGTGTCTTCAGTTCTTCAGATAGAAGAGCTGAAACTTTCTCAAAGTCATCAATCTCTCTCGGTGCAATGTACTTCAATACGATCAAGTCTTCCTCAGTCGCCTTTAACCTCGCATTTAAAAGCGCGTGAGCAGCGACTATTTTTAATACCTTACCCTTTCTTCTATCGCTTAAGTGAATTCCTTTCTCTTCCAACATAGCATATAGCTTAAGTAGCTTGTTCTTTACTTGAGAAAGATCAACCTCTGTAAGATAACTATAAATTGCTTCCAGATCACTTACGCTCATAATAGGAGAGCTTACCTTCCATTTATTTGAAAATTCTAGATCCCATGCAGAGTCAATTAAGTTTCTCCACATCTCTTCTCCTACTGGTCTAGCGTAATGTCTTAGAAGCAATCTATCGTATAATGCCTCAAGTTCAGGTTCGTCTGGCACTCTATTGCTGGCACTTATTAACGTCTTTAGAGGGACATCTATTACGTTATATCCATCATAGATAACTCTTTCGTTAAGTAATGAGAGTAATGCGTTAAGTATAGCGCTATTTGCGTTGAATATTTCATCTAAGAAAGCTAACTCACTTTCTGGAAGTCTATCCTTAGTTATTCTTTTGTAAATACCTTGTTTAAGCGCACCAATATCCAAAGCTCCAAATAATTCTGCGGGTTCTGTATACTTAGTTAGCAAGTACATGAAAAACTTTGCATGCAATAGATCAGCAGCTCTCCTAGCTAGTGCAGACTTAGCTGTACCAGGCTCTCCTATCAATACTACGTGCTCTTTTGTTAGAAGCGCAAGAGTAATTACTTTAGCCTCCTCTTCCCTTCCCACAAATGGCATCCAAAGGGCTTCAAGGAATTTTCTGGGGAGTTCAAGTACTTTATTATCCACTATTGCTCCCATATAACTTATAGTTTGCATAGCTTATAAAGAAAGGTTAAGTTATAATCTAACGAAAGTTATGAATAGCTTACGAAGTTTAGTGTAGACTAAAAATTTTTCCATACATGTTTATGTTTAGAATTGACACAAATTTATGAAGAGAATTACTAACTAATGTGTTATGGAGCAAGTGCGATTTTTTATTCAGTATACTACTTTCTTTTTATAATTCTTAGTGAAAGGGAATAAAAGAGTTCTAAGCTAAACATCAATTATTCTAGAGATCTTTAGATTTGTTCCGCAACACAAAGCATAAACAAGATTTAAATATGTGATTTGCCTTAATTATTTAACAAATAACGTGAGTTCGGGAGTTATGGATGAAAAAATAGGTAACCTAAAGGCAGGAATAGAAAATGTAAATGTAACCGCACGTATTCTTCAAGTAGGAGATGAGAGATCCATTCAGACGAGGAATGGACCAAGAACTATAAGAGAAATAATGGTAGGGGACGAAACTGGTAGAGTAAAGCTGACTGTTTGGGGATCAAGAGAAGAGGAATTAAAAGAAGGCCAAGTAATAAAGATAGAAAATGGATGGACAACCGCATTTAAAGGTCAGGTCCAATTAAACGCTGGTAGTAAGTCAAAGATCTCTGAGGTAGAAGATGGACAAATACCAGAAGCTGATGAAATCCCTGAAAATATACCAACCGATAATTCACCACCACCTAGGAGAAGTTTTAGAGGAAGAGGAGGCGGTGGTTTTAGAGGAAGAAGACCTAGAGATGAGGAAGAATGAATTTTCTAGATGTAAAGGATAGAAAACCACAAAAATCAGGAGAATTTATAGATAAGGCTGAAGAAGGAGATAATTATATAATTAAATTATCGGAGGATAAGGTATACGAGGTAGCTCCGATAGCTTACTATATATGGGCAATGTGTGATGGAGAAAAGACTGTGAATGATATAGTTGAAGAAGTAAGTAAAGAGGCAAATATAGAGTTCGACCAGTTAAAGGATCCCATAGTTCAAGTATTAGAACAGCTTCAGCAGGCTACGCTTATAACGTTATAAGGTATTTTTACATTTAATTTTTTTATGAGAGCTATTCTTCCGGATAATTCCTTATTGTCAGTTGAGGAAGCTCTATCCAAGTTTGTTCAAGAGATGCCTCCAAAAAGGGAAATTATTGAGGTTAAAATTGATAATGCGTTAGGGTTGGTAGCTGCTGAAGATATTTGGTCGAATATAGATTTACCTCCTTTCTCTAGGTCTACTGTTGATGGATTTGCCGTTAAATCTTCTGATACACCAGGTAGTTTCAAGATTATTGGAAAGATAGGAATAGGTGAAGCTAAGGAATTAAGAATTGAAAAAGGAGTTGCCGTAGAAGTGGATACTGGGTCAATTTTACCATATGGTGCAGATGCTGTAGTAAAAATAGAGGATACAAGAGTTAACAATAATATTTTTTTTATAGATAAAAAAATTCCATTTGGTCTAAACGTAGCTTGGGTTGGTAGTGATATAAATAGGAATAGCATTATAGTTAGGGAAGGAAATAAAATAACTCCTGAAATAATATCGCTCCTTGCCTCAACTGGAATTTCAGAAATAAAGGTCTTTCGCCCTCCAAAAATCTATATTGTGAGTACTGGAAATGAGTTAATTAGCTCTGGTGAAGAGTTATCCATAGGTAAAATCTTTGAAAGCAATTCATATTATTTGTCAGCAGTTTTAAGAAAAGACGGTTTCATTCCAGTAGGAAGGGAAGTAGTTAAGGATTCCAAGATCGAAATATGGGATGCCATAAATAGAGGATTAGAGAAAGCAGACGTTGTTCTAATTACGGGAGGTACAAGTGCGGGTGAAAAGGATTACGTTCATCAGATAATAAGGGAAAAAGGTAAAATCGTAGTTCATGGTTTGCGGATTAAGCCTGGCAAACCGGCTATTCTAGGTATAATTGAAGGTAAACCGGTATTTGGAATTCCAGGTAATGCAGTAGCAACTATAATGATTTATGGTAAATTAATAAGAAACTACTTAAGTCAGATGGTAGGCGAGAGAACTTATGAGGAAGAATCAACTATAGCCAGACTTTTATTGCCAGTTAAAGCGGACTCGAAACGATTTACATATATACCAGTGTTTCTTGTAGACGGTTACGCTATTCCAGTAAGATTTGAGAGTTATATGATAGGAACATTTACTTTAGCTGATGGATATATAGCTCTTAATCCCGGAGAGGAAAAAGCAGAAGATGAGGAGGTTAAAGTTATATTAAACTCTAAGGAAAAGGATCCAGTGATCTTAGGGGAAGAAGATCCAAGGTTAATGAATTTACCATTTAGGAAAATTCTATTAGGTTCATATCCGGCATGTAAAGCTTTAGAGAAGGGGATAGGGGATATTCTAGTTATAAGCTCTTTTACGTGTAATCCAGAAAAGTATAATTTTTCTATATCTAGAAAAATAGTATCGAATGGAACAGGGGATGAGATAGGTTATGATGATTGGATCGGCATTAGCAAAATAGTAAAAAATCCTTCTGTTAAATTAAAATCACCATCAACTGCTCCATACTTTTTAGGTAGAGCTAAAGTGATAGCCCCTGAAGGATATATAACAGGAGAAGAAATAAATACAGAGACATTATACATTATAGTGAAAAAGGGTAAGGAAAAATTCTTGGAAGGAATTTTTAGATAAGACTTCTGCAAGGTAATCTTAATATTATATTAAGAGAACTCTGACTATGTCCATACTTAGTAGAGCCTTTTCAAGTTCTGCGAATTTAGGTTCTGGATTTGACATTCTATCTGTTGCACACAATGCATTCTTTGATGAGGTAATCGCGGAAACGTCAGAAAAAAAAGGAGTAACAATAGAATCAAATTCAGGAGTTCCCCTTTCAGTAGAAGAAAATTCGGCCGGATATGCCGTCAAAACGTTACTTGAAGAGTTAGAACTCAAAGAAGGGATAAAACTAAAGATAAGGAAAGGCATTCCATATTCTCTAGGTTTAGGAAGTAGCGGAGCGTCAGCAGCAGCTGCTGTAGCGTCTGTTAATGAGTTACTTGAACTTGGTCTTTCAAAGGAGAACTTAGTTAAATATGCGATGGCAGGAGAAATAGCGAGCTCTGGTTCGCCTCACCCAGATAATGTAGCAGCAAGCATATTTGGTGGCGTGGTAGCTGTAACCTCAACTAATCCGATCTCAGTAATAGAGGTTCCAGCTAATATTCATGTTAAATTTCTCCTAGTTATACCATCAGTAAAAGTGGAAGAAAAAACTAAAAAAGGCAAGGGAAATGCTTCCTCGAGAGATTCCTCTAAAGTCCTACGTTTCTAATTCTAGATACTTATCGTCTCTCCTTTTAGGTTTCTTTAAAGGAGATAGAAATCTTATAAGACAAGGTTTAAACGACGATATAGTAGAAAAATCTAGGGAACCTCTTTTTCCTCACTATAGAAAAATAAAAGATATAGCATTAAAGTTAGACGCAGTGGGTAGTTGTGTAAGTGGTGCAGGTCCTTCGATTCTTGTAGTTTACGATGAAAAAACCAGGATAGATGAAATTGAAAAGAAATCCATAGATATATGTAAAGAATTTAATTTACAATGTACTCTAAAGAGGGCTGAAATAGCCGGAGGTGTAAACGTTGAAAGAAGGAACTAATATAGTAAGGGAAGATATTGATGAAGAGACCGGAGCTATAACTACACCTATTTATCAAACAACTGCCTATTCATTTCCCCAAGGAGAAAAATATAGGTACTCTAGGGAACTTAATCCAACAGTTTTGGAATTGGGAAAGAAGATAGCAACATTAGAAGAAGCAGAAATGGGAATTGCATTTTCTTCAGGGATGGGAGCAATCTCTACGACATTACTAACTATTCTAAAACCTGGATCTTCTTTGCTTGTAACTATGGACATGTTTGGAAGATCTTTGCGCTTCTCATCAGATTTTCTTAGGTCTTGGGGAGTTAACGTTGAGGTATCTAAGCCTGGAAATGAGAACCTGTTAGAAATAGCTAAATCTGGAAAATGGAATGCAATATTCGTTGAGAGTATAACAAATCCATTGCTAAGAGTGGTAGACTTGGATTCTCTTTCTAAAATATCTAAAGAAAAAGGAAGCGTATTAATAGTAGATTCAACTTTTGCTACTCCGGTAAATCAGAAACCACTTGAATTTGGAGCAGATATAGTTGTCCATAGCGCATCAAAATTTATTTCAGGTCATAATGATGTAATTGCAGGTTTAGCTGCTGGAAAGGCTGACATATTATCAAAGGTTGATTTAATGAGAAGAACGTTAGGGACATCTCTAGAGCCTTCACCAGCATATCTAGTTATAAGAGGAATGAAGACATTAAAAGTTAGAATGGATGTAATAAATAAAAATGCCGAAATAATAGCGGAATTCCTATCTGATCATTCGAAAGTAAATAAAGTGTATTATCCAGGTTTAAAAAGTCATCCAGACCATGAGATAGCTGTCAAAATGTTAAAAGGTTTTGGAGGAGTTGTCAGTTTTGAAGTGAAAGGAGGAAAAGATGAAGCTATTAAACTTATGAAATCTACAAAGATTATAATACCGGCCCAAAGTTTAGGAGGAGTTAACTCTCTAATTTCTCATCCAGTTACGATGAGCCATAGAACTCTTACACTTGATGAGAAGAAGACTGTTGGCATTACTGATTCCTTACTCAGATTATCAGTTGGAATAGAAGATGTTAATGACTTAATAGATGACTTAGATAGATCATTAAATAGCTTAAGCTAAATAATAGCCTTTATTTCTCTTTTTATCTCATCTTCTAACATAGCCTTTATTTCTTGCCTGTGAAGTCTTGTTAAATGAAGGAAAAGTCCTCTCTTTGTAAAAGGTCCCTTATTACAAAGTTTACAATAAAGCAAGTGGTTATTCTCATATGAGAGCCAAAATGAAACCTTATCAATTACCCTTTCCGCCATACTCTTAGAGGAAAAACCTACAGCTTTTACTACTTCATCATCCTTTAACTTTATCAATGAAGCCTTTTTTGCCGTTATATCAATTAGCTTTTCCGCCGTTATTGCAATTCCGCTGTCCATTTTTTCCTCACTGCCGCAATACCTATTGTTAAAACCAGTAAGCTTAGTAAGTTATTTACTTTTTCTCCGAAGTTATTTGTCTCTAGGTAATTAGAGAAATAATTTATATCTACGCCCAAAGATCTTAATACTCGTTCTATTCTTACTTCTAAGTCTGCATAGTCATATATTATTTCTCCATGTTCGATGGAGTTTTTAACCTCTATAGCTTCATCTAGAGTTGTTCCAAGTTCATTTTCACTGATTTCAGGGAAAATTCCTGTTAATTTCTTTTTTATCTTGGAACCTAAGACTTCAGCTAGTCCGGGCTTATAATTTATAGGAAGCATCTCATTTATCCATGCATCAACGTATTTTATCACTGTTAGATCAACATCTTCTGATTCACCTTCTAATTCCTCAACTATAGATGCTGCAGCAACGATATGGGATAAGGCACTACCAACCCTCATATCTTGAGGGAATGTCTGTTTAACTCCTGTATCAATGCTCAACTTTTCCACTATTTTTCAATCTGTACATTTGTCTGTTTAAAGGCGAAGTTCATATAATACATTCTAATGAATCGGCTTATTTCCAAGAACTGGCATGAGAATACCTTAAGTATAGATGGCAAAACCTTTTAAAGTAATAGAAGTTTTCCTCTTTTTCTTTGGCATCTCTCACAAGATCTGAAGTCTTCTGCCCTTTGTATCATATTTAACTTGATACATGTTCAAGTTGTAAATTTCTCTCTCTTTGATAGAATATAATCTTCCAAAATACAGCATTACAAAACATTTTTATTTTATGGCAATAACTCTATTTCGTGGATTCCCTTAAGCTTCTAAAGGAGGAATATGGAATATCCGATGATGAATTAGATTTCGCTATAGGAAGAGCAAAGGGAATTGTACTTGGTTTTGCTATGGAATTTAGGGCAAGAAAAATTCTTGAAGATATGAATTTTGTTAATGTTAAGTCTGTTGATCTTCCTACGCATGATATAGAGGCTGAAAAGGATGGAGAAAAATTTTTCATAGAGGTAAAGGCAAGCAAGAAATCGCCTACTAAGGAATATAGCGCGTATAAAATAGCAATGATAGCAAAGCTTAATGGAACGCATCTTACTCTTTTAATGAGACCAAATCCAAACCTTCTTTATACTAAAGATATATTAAGCGAGCCTAAGAGAATTTTATTAGAATTCTTTAAATTATTATTTTCTAGTGATTATGAAGATTTAGAGCTATTTCTAGAGGACTACAAGAAAAGAAGTATTGTGGCATCATACGGTAAAGTAATTCAACACTATGTTCAGGAAATGAAGTTAGGTTCACTTGAGGTCCTTAAACCTGTTCTTTGAAAACGCTATTAACTCGGCTTCAGCCTTATCAAGATATTTGTAAACAGTTGAGTGTTCCTTCCCATCTATTAACATTTCAATAGCCCTTCTAGCTATTGGTACTTGCTCTACTAAACCTAAAATAGCTATGCTATGCTTACTTATGGAAATATTGCACCCTGTGTATTCTTGAATTATTTTCTTTGCCTTACCATTCTCTCCTATGACTCTTCCTTTTATTCTTCTTATGACTGAGGGATTATTCCCAAAGCTCTTCTTCAAATCTATGATATCGAGGTAATATTCATCTGCCAATAATTTTAGAGCTTCATCTAGAGTAAAATCCAGATCTATCGCGTTAAATACGGATACCACTTTAATTGCTTCATATGCATTACCCTTTGGATTTACATTGAAAGTCTTCAATCTATCATCATATATTATTTCTATATCAGTCATCTGTTCAAGCTTGGTCGCGATATTCCTAGCCTCATTAAGCTTCTCGTCTGAAACAGTTACAAACATTTTTCCTCATGTAGATATCCATACACGCTTTAAAATTTCTTCAGAATCATCAACCTCTACTCCACAGCTTTCAAAAAATCTATTTATATTATCTATATCTCTTTTTAGTAACAGTTGAGAATTTTCATGGTCTATTGTTACACTCTGGCTAACATCTATAATGTACTCTTTATTATTCCATATCATTACGTTATATTCACTCAGATCTCCATGCACTAAACCAGCCTTTTTAACCATCAGTTCAACTTGAAGCAAAATGTTATCGTAAAGCTCACGTGAAACTTCATCCTTAGATATCTCCTTAAGAAGAGGTGCCCTTATTCCATTATCGCCTATAAATTCCATAATAAGAATATTTTCTCTTACACCTATAGGTTTAGGAACTATTATCCCGTTATCATGCATTATACTGAGATTCTTGAATTCCTTTTTTGCCCAAATGGATATTATCTTCCTTGTATTTGATGTTTTTAAATTTGAGAATCGTCTATCTGAGAAAGCATATCTCTCAATTGCTCTTTTTGAGGCCGATGTTGTTGTATAATAAATTTTAACTGCGTAAAAATTTCCATTGTAAGTTTTTGCAGGATATACTCTAGCTTCCTTACCTGAAGATACGGCTCCCCAATATTCTTCTATTTCATATTTTCTTGCTAAATCTTGAAGAATAAGAAAAGTTTTTGCATCAATTGTAGAATCAACTACTTTAAAAAGATCTTTATCCTTTAATCTCTTTTCCTCTTTTCTTTTTTCCAAGCATTCTAGCCTCTTAATTGATCTATTATATCCCTTGTAACAACCTTTTCTTCAATTAGCCTTTTTAACTCATCGTTCATATATCTATAGGTTATATCTCCTTTATCAGACTGAAAATCCCATGGTGCTACTAGAACTACATCTCCTTCCCTTATCCATACTTTCTTTCTCATTCTTCCAGGTATCCTAGCAGTTCTTTGCTTTCCATCTACACAAAGTACAACTATATGCTCAGCACCAAGCATTTTTTTCACTACGCAAATTACTTCTCCTTCCGAAGGCTTTACCACTTCTCTGACTGGCGTTGGTTGTTCTTTTTTAGGCAATTAATTGACCACCATCTTAATAACAGTTAACACGAATAAAAAACTTACAGAGTTGCTACTTAGCCCTAAAAAGGGCTATTTGTTCTTACTCTTATTTTTATTCCTACGATCTAAGCAGTTTAACTCAAGCCGGGAATGTGGCGTACCAAATCTAAAGATCATTGAATAAATTGACGCTGGTTCAGAATTCTTTTTATCTCTATGGAGGTCAAAGGCAACGGTAGTTCACAACATGTTAATTATTATAGTTGATAATAAATATTTTTATACATTATTTAGGATGGTTATAAATAGTAAATTTTCAATTTATTATTATTAACCTTTACTAAATGAAAATAGCGAGACATTTATACCTCTTTTCTATATAAATTAAATGATATGGCCTTTAAGTTAAGGAAAACAGCCAGTAATAGGCAAGAGAAGTCAACTAAAACCTCTATTTCTCTTTATCTCTCGTTCTATAATCTTGGTATTGTTAAGTCTATAGCTAAAGGAATTCAGGGAAAGCTTCTAAAGGCTGGGATTAGCGAAGATCCTCAGCTATATGCAGCTAAACTATTCTTCTTTTTGCTATTGTCGATAGTAATGGCTGTCTTTCTTACTGCAATTGGTATATTTATTTTTGTAAAATTCTATCTTCTATTTAGGCTAGCTAAATATCTAGTTTTATCCATGATGATGATAATGTTTGGTATAATAATTCCGCCTACAGCGTATTTGGCAATAACAGCGAATATTTCTCAAACTATTGAAAATAGGAGAATCGGCTATGATGCGGAGGTAGCTCCTTTCTCTTCTGTGTTTATAATATTCTTGAAGGCAGGACTTGCTCCAAGAATAATGTTTGAAAAATTATCTAAATCATCAGCGTTCAATTTCGTCACTCAATATTCAACCTATCTTACTAAAAGAATGAGATATCTTGGCGAAGGTGTAGAAGATGCCATAGCAAACTCGGTAAAGACTTCTCCTTCTAAGTTATTAACTGATTTCCTAATGACATACGTTACTGCAGTGAGGACAGGTGCACCAGTAATTGAGACAATGGAGTCAAAGGCAAAGGATATCTTAGAACAGTTAAAGCTAAAGGCTAGTTTAGCTTCTGATAAGCTTTCTGGAATAGCGGAAGTATACGTAATTTGGTTATCTTCAGGATTTATAATGTTCTTCCTGACAATTATTCTTCAAGGGGTATTTCCTCAACTTCACTTTATTCCAGACTCGATCCTTGGAGTCTTAGCTGTAGTTGTTCTTCCCTTGATCAACTTGATCTTTGTTTATGAAGTGGAACAAATCCAGCTAAGATTTCCTGATAAGAAAGTTAACTATAGAATATTTTACATTTCATTCGCATCTGGAATCGTAGTAATGCTTGCTATATTAGCAGCTGAACATCAGCTCGTAGAGTTCTTTACCTTATCAGGGGGTCTTGCTGATGTAATTCCTGTTTCTGTAGCGATTACTATAGGATTACTAGTTGCTTCTTTACCTCCAGCTATTATATTAACGAGAAAACTAAGGGCTGGAACGGGTTATGATCCATATGTTGTAGGTTTTCTGAGGGCCATTTCAGAAGGTGTAAGAGCAGGCCTACCTCCTGAGACTGTAATTAGGAATATAAAGGATGCCGCAGAGATGGGAAAGTTGAGAACTATTTTACAGGAAATATATGGATATATGAGACTTGGATATCCATTAAAAGATGCATTTAAAAAAGGTTCAGAAAAAATTATGGACTTCTCCTCGAAAATCGCATTAGTGTCCTTAGCAGACATGATTGAAATAGGTAGTATGACTCCAGAGACGGTTGAAAGTATAGCCGATCAAATAGATGCTCAGATCAAAATAAAAAGGGAATATGATGAGAAAGTGAAAATTCTCCTAGCGACACCGTATGTCGGAATAGTGTTAGCCTTAATAGCCTCCCTCATTTTAGGTTCAGCAATACTCGGATTAATAAGTGGTAATTCCGCACTTACATTTAGTTATGGGCCTTTGGCTTCCGCATCTGTATATCTACCTAAGGCA
This sequence comes from Candidatus Acidianus copahuensis, assembly GCF_000632495.1. GTDB lineage: Archaea > Thermoproteota > Thermoprotei_A > Sulfolobales > Sulfolobaceae > Acidianus > Acidianus copahuensis. The sequence continues at coordinate 12,686 of NZ_JFZT01000019.1, forward strand.
ATATTTATCACAGCTATTTCATCTATATTTAATTCATTCTTTGCTGGATTTCTAGTGGGTAAACTTTCCTCGGGTAAAATAGCTTATGGTTTCCTTCACTCTGCTATATTAGTAGCAATAACTCTAGTGATGCTGATTGTTCTAGTTCACGTTCATTTCAACTTTATGTCATCATCACCTGCAAGCCTATAACTTATATAGAAGTAAAACAACTCTTTTTTTATGGATATTAAATTTCCAAAGGTATTTAATTCTGGTAAGGCTTCTTCTACAAGTGTCAAAGTGAAAAAATCGTTATTTAGAGATACTAAGCTTCCAATTACTTTAGTTCCATTATCTGCTCCAATTGAGGAATTAACGGAAATAATTTCCGATTATGAAATTGATATTCTAAATTTTTTACCAGAGGATATTAGGAAGTCATTTGAAAGATCTAGTATTGAACTGGCAATCGCTAAGCCTCATGTATTTATTACATATGATCAAGAGAAGGGAACATATAAATATGTATTAGTTGAACCACCTATAGATATACAAACGTTTGATCTTTACACTTTTTTGATCACAGAGATAGAGAGATCGCTTCTAGATAGATCTGATATAATAGATCTAGGAAAAATTATCCTTGAATCGGATATAAAAAGAAAAGATCTCAAGATAATTGAGGGAGAAAGAGGTGGAATAAAGTTACTTAGTACTAGAGCAAAAGTAGGAACTTACTATCTTTTGAGGAATATGTTTGGCTATAATATTTTGACTCCGCTTTTAGCGGATTATAAAATAGAGGACATCTCTTCCTCCGGATTAGATCTACCGCTTTTTGTATATCATAGAGACTTCGAATATGTTCCTACTAACATTACAATAAGGGAAAAAATGGGAATAGTTGACTTAGAGGTTAACGGAAGAGAACTAATGGATGAACTTGTTTTAAGGCTAATATCGTTAGCTGGAAAAACAATATCAATAGCTAATCCAATCGGCGATGGAATACTTCCAAAAGGAGATAGAATCGCAGCAACGTTTAGGACTGAGGTTAGTGCTAGGGGTTCATCTTTTGTAATCAGAAGATTTAACGATAGGCCTATAACGATTCTAGACTTGATAAATTCTGGAGTTTTATCGCCACAGGTAGCTGCATACTTATGGTACGGAATTGACTTAAGGATGTCTTTCATGGTTATAGGAGTAACTGGAGCTGGAAAGACAACAATGATGACTTCAATCCTTAACCTAGTTAAAGATTCAATGAAGATAGTTTCAATAGAAGATATTCCAGAGATAAAATTAGCTCAAGATAATTGGGTTCAACTATATGCGAGAGAGAGTTTTGGTACAGGTAAAGAGGTTAGTTTGATGGATCTATTGAAATTATCTCTACGATATAGACCAGACATGATTGTCGTAGGAGAGATAAGAGGTGCTGAAGCATACGTTCTATTTCAAGCTTTATCTACTGGACACGGAGGGGCTACAACATTCCATGCATACGATACAGATAGCGCCATAAAGAGGTTAATGAACGAACCACTAAACATACCGAAGGAATGGGTTCCAATGATGAATATGGTAATAAGTGTTAGGAGGCTACCAGTATTTATAGGGGATAAACTTGTCCTTAGGAGAAGAGTTGTTGGTATAGATGAAGTAGTGACGTGGAGTGATTATAGAAGGGTAGTTAATTGGGATAGTAAGCTAGACAGTCACATCCTTGATCTAGATAGCGCTAAGGTATTCAGGACAAGGTTAGAAGAGTTAGGAAAGGGCTTAGATGAGGTAAAGGCAGAAATAGAGAGAAGATCAATGTACCTTAAGTTGCTTGCATCTTCTAAAGATATAGTTCAAAGTCCAGATAGCTATAGACTTGTGAAGAAATATATTGTCAAGTATAGCATAAGGCCAGACGAGGCATTTTCGGAAGCTATGAGAATGTCATCAATTAAGGCTATTACTCCATGATGAATATGGATATAGATAAAAGAAAAAGCATGATACCTTGAAGTAAAGAACCTAAGTAAATATCAATAAAAGAAAATAAAATGAGTAAATATTGGAAGATGTATAATAGAAAAGGTTTTACATCTTTTCGTTTATCTTTAGGAGTAACTTTCCAATCGCTTTTAATTCTGATCAAACCTTGAATATAGCCAAAGAACGAACCCCATATAGTTGCAGTAGCTGTTCGAAAATCACCTTTTGCTTTAAGTATTAATGAATATATGCCAATAGATATAGAGTATAGAATAATAGTAACTAAGAGTATAAGATCTGGTATTTTGACAATTGGATCTATAGTTGAAGTTAAAATAAGCATAAAAAGGAAAAACGAATAAATTCCCCATTGATTAACATAGATTATTCCTTCAATTCCCTTTAATCCAAATTTTGCTAATCTAAGAGATGAAAAAAGTAGTTCACCTGACCCATATGCCCATCTCTTTATTTGTTCATACAAGTCAAAGATACCAAGAGGAGAAAGAGTTGACACTTCTATATCATGTATATAATCTATTTTTATACCGTGCATTACACATCTGATTCCAAGATCCAAATCCTCAGTCATTAGACCTTCTCTCCACATTAATTTTTTCATTGCGTCTCTTTTAATTGCTAATGCAGATCCATTAGGAAAAATAAATAGACCCTTTTCCCATCTTGAAAGAAACATTGATTTCATCGAAAAATCTGTTGTTTTTGCGTAAGCCATTCCTAAAGGAGAATTTAGATTTCTAACGCTAAGTTTTAGTGCAATTGCCTCTCTGTCTTTTAGCATTACAGCTATTTTTGATAAAAAATACCTATCAACTCTAGCTTCTGCATCGAGGAAAACTAGATATTCTCCTGAGGCTTTGCTTATCCCAAAATTTAACGCTCCTGCTTTTCTTCCTTTTCTCTCATCTCTTCTAAATAAGTGTATTTTATTTCCCTTAACTTCAAGGAGAATTCTCCTGAAGTAATCTTCGTCATCGTCACTGATAACTATTACTTCGTAGTTTTCATAATCTAAGCTAGACAAATTCTCAAAAAGTTCTTCGATTATATCAATGGGTTCGTTCTTAATTGCAACTATTATTGATATTTTAGGACTCCTATTCAGAGATTGATATTTATATAGAATTTCCTTTACGCTCTTATAATAATATACCTGCAGAAGGAACCAAGACGATGAAAGAATGGAAGATATAATGAGCAGAGTAGAAAATAGCAAAGATAAAATTAAAAAACCCATTATTTATTTATCCTCTCCAGGCCTGACTTAATCTCGTTAATAGCTTGTTGGTAAGTTCCCCATCCTGAAATTTTAACCCATTTACCGGGCTCAAGTTCTTTGTAATGCTCAAAGAAGTGAATTAGCCTGTTCTTCACCGCTTCAGGTAAATCATTTATATCCTTTATTTGTGAAAATGTTGGATCTACTTTCTCTTTAGGTACAGCCACGATTTTTCTATCTATCCCTTCCTCATCTTGCATAAATATCATACCTACTGGTCTAGCCTCTATAACAGTTCCTGGAAAGAATGGGTAATTACTAATAACTAGAACGTCCAATGGATCGCCATCTTCGCTTAATGTACCAGGAATAAATCCATAGTTGAACGGGTAAACCATGGAAGTGTAAAGAATTCTATCAACTTTAATTATGTCCTCCTCCTCATCATACTCGTATTTTATGTTCGAACCCATTGGTATCTCTATAAAAACATTGACTAAACCTGGCGCTTTTGAACCAGCTGTTACTTTCATGAGGATTATAGTGAAATCCAATAGTTTAAAATTTATCTTAGTAAGTGTCAAGTAGGAGAAAGACTTCAATCGATGAAGATTAGATAGATTAATTATAGAAGATATATATAAAAACTCCTTTTATAAAAATATTCTTTTTTTCGCTATAAGATCAGTTTTGACTAATGTTCAAGCGAAATGGAACATTACTCATGCAACAATGAAGTTACAACTGAAAGCCTCGCTCTTCAGAGCGGGGAGGAGGTCAGATGGTGGATCTCTGTTCAAGTGTTATGTGTGCCCCAATCTTGAGATGATGTTAGAAGATCGATCAAAAGGCTGGAGTTAGTTCACAGAATGTTCAGCCCGTTTTTTCATTTTGTAAAAAATTATACACACCAATGCTCTTCCATAGATCTCCTAGTAAGATAAAAGGTTCTGAGTTTAAAAAATTTCTAATTTCTACAGCATAGCTATCACCAATCTCAGAGACATCATATCCTTTCTTTGAATATCGTTTCGTCTGCAGATAAGTAGATAACCTGTCAGAAAGTCTAGCTATCTTTCCTTCTAAAGTTATTGTTTTTTTATATTCTATAAAGAGGTCTTCTCCAATTCCTAAACTTTTAAAGGCGTCTAATTCTGCACTATATTTATCAATCCTTTCTGAAGCCCATTTAGGGAAATCCCCCAGTAAACTTTCTCCCGCATCATGAAAGAGCGCTATAGTTGATGCTCTTTCAGGATTAACTTGGATCCCCTTTTCCTTAAGTTTTAATCCAATAACATAAGCTAGAACGGCACTTTCAAAGCAGTGTTCTGCAACAGTTTCACCTTCACTTCCTGGAATTCCTTTTTGCATCCATCCGGTTCTAACTAAGTTTTTAAGTGCTATAAGCATCTTCTCGATTTCCATACTTAGATGTTATTGCATACAAGTTTTAAGCTATCCATCATCTCTTCAATATCTGAAGTCCAAAACCTTATCATAGCTTCTTTACCCTTCATTCCTCTATCGAAGATTATCTGAGGGACTCGTCCGTAATTCTCTTTAATATATTGAATAATCCATTGCATCGTTTTACCTTCACCATGTTGAGGTTCTTTTTCTCTATTAATTTCAATAGTTTCATATCCAATATCTTTAAATATCTTTAAGATATTTTCATCAAATCTTAAGTTAATAAGTGAATTTGCATTCTCTTTAAAATTTATAATAGATAAAAGCATTCTGGCTGTATGTGTCGGATTTCCAAAGACTGCTGGAAAACCTACTTTTACTTTATTGTTCCAACTCTTACTAATCCGACCTCTGTAAGTTGCTATATCGTTAATTCCGTCTACGTATTGAGGGGGTATAGAGTGTGCAAAGTTTGATTGAACCTCGGGTATTAGCGTCCAAAAGCGTTGAAGTCCTTCTATAAAGTCTCCAAACTTTATCATTTCTTCAATAACTGAAAATTTAAATGATTTCTTTTCTAGGGATACTAAAGGATCTATTGGGCCTATTCCTTTACCTATATTTAAGCCGTGTAAAATAGCATCTTGAAGAACTCTTCTGGCCTCAAAGAAGGCATTTTCAACGCTCTTACCTTTAGCTATTTCTGCAGCAATAACTGTAGAAAATACACTACCCGTCCCATGAGTATCCTTAACATTAAGTCTTGGATATCCAGCCTTTACCACTTCCTTTCCATTACAGAGCACGTCAAAACTATAATCTGAACTAATATGTCCTCCTTTAACTATTACATACTCTATTCCAAACTCATCTCTAATCTTTTTACACGCATGTAAAGCGTCCTCTAATGAACTAATGTTCATTCTGGAGAGAAAAGATGCCTCAATAGCATTTGGAGTCAAAACAGTGGCTTTTTTTAAAATTATTCTCTTATAATCATCAAGATCATTAATCAGTTGAGTTCCATCTTTAGCGTGAATTACTGGGTCAACTACTATATTACTCGATACTTTGTCCTCTATTACCTTAAATTGATGGCTATTATATACCATTCCTATTTTTGTTATTTTAACCTCAAAATCTTGGAAAATAATTTCTATCTCCTTAGATAGAAATAGTGGATCAACGGGTATTATGCCAAAGATTCCCATAGTGTTTTGTGCCGTAATTGCTGTTGGTGCGAGTACTCCATGTACACCTCTAGACTCAAAAGTCTTCACATCAGTCTCAGATCCTGCTCCATTACCTGTGTCTATTCCAGCTATTGAGAGACCTACTGGCTTATTCACCCCTTTTCACCCTTGTATTACCCGCGACCACCCAAAAGTCTCCATCATCTCTAACCTCTAGTTTCCATATACCAGTAGTATGTTTTACTAATTCAATTCCTTCTTCTATAGCACGTATTGCGTCCTTCCTTCCCTTGCCTAAACACATAATTAATATAACGTCATCCCCAGGTTTCATATTAGATATCGCGTGGATTATTTTAACCTTAATTAAGTCTGGATATTTTTTAAGTAAGCTTTCCTCAATCTCCATCAATCTTTTTATTGTATAATCTTCATAGCTTTCATATCTAAGCTCATATACTTCATGATTATCAACCTTTCCTTTTACAAAACCTAGATAAGTTACCATAGATCCGGCTTCAGGAGGCGCTTGAGATCTAAAATCCTTTATTTCTTTTAAAAAATCGAATTTTCCTTTAATTAATTCACCTCCTGCAGGTGGGGGTAAAATCGCTATTTCATCTCCATCAGCTATTTCTTGTGAAATCGATCCGTTGACTAGAACTGCGATATTTGTTCCTGCAATACCTTTTTCTAAAATTTCTTCCATTTTCTTTCCATATTTGTTGATTAGTTGTTTTTTTAAGCAAACAATATCTTTACATTGGGTTTCAATGATCTCTTCATTTTTCCCAGTAATATCCTTTATAAATGCAAAGTACTTAATTCTTATCTTCATATTACTCTCTATCCTTTTTTCCGTTGAAAATATAAATGAACTCCTCTGAGGATGACAAGATTTTGAACCTGTTAGGCACAAGTAGTTCAAATAGTTTATATCGAAAATTGGATGAAATAGAAAATATGCTTAGAATAGCATTAAACGAAAAAAAATCTAGAGAAAGGACAATTTGCGAAGAAATTCTTGATAAAGGATTCATAGTAGTTGAAAGAGTGAATAAAAATGTTCATCCAAATCTTAAGATAATAGAGCTGGATGGAAAGTATCTGGTTACATTTTTGGATACTATTCAGATTCTAGATCTATTTTTTGAGAAGGGAGGAGCAAATCCTGAAGATATTATACCAAAGAGATTACATCCCTTCCTTAGTTATCTAAAGAGAAATGGGTTAATATATTATGATGGAAAGAGACAAAAATATGTTTTTATAACTTAAAACTAATTTATTTTTTAAAATCTAAGTAAACTTTTATGTTGATGTATATTTCATGATATGAAAATCAACAGTTATACTCATTATCTAGCCAAAAATAATAAAATCCCTTTGTCACGATATAGGCGAGTTTAAAATATGGTAATTATATAATTAAACTAGTTAATCAAGGTTCAATGAAACTCTCAATATATATGATATACATATTCCATTTTCAGAATTAAAAATAATAATTTAATATTTCTTAGATTAACTATCTTATTCATTAAATAAGGGCTAATCTAACTTTGAGAAAGGTAAAGCATTATTGTCAAGAAATGGTTAGTTCGTCTATCTATATAAGAGATATTTATCTCAACTTTGTGGGTAAGCCTTTCTCATCCTAAGTGTAGCCTATTCTTATAAATATATCCTGAATTGCGTTTTCTGTTGGAACCTTTTTTATCGCTTCTAGTATACCCTTTTTAAATTCTTCTTGACTTACCAAGTTTCTTGCTTCATAATCTAGTTTTGGCGAATTAAGTATAGAAGGAATCAACGAATTTATAGTCTCAGATAAATCTATGGAAACTAAATAATCGACGACTCTCCTTACTTTTTCCTTAAGTAAAATGTTATCGTTTAAAAGGCTCTTAAAGTAACTCTTCAAAGAGAAGTCCTTATTTACGTTATCGCTTAAAATAGATAAGAATCTTTTCCTAATTATTGGAATTATAATTAATATAAAGTAATTTTTTCCTCCCATATTCCAATCAATTACCCTTTCAGCAATATCATCAGCTGATGATATAATTCCTTCTATAAGAGATTGTCTAGCCAGTTCAACTATTTCTTGATCTTGCACCTGAATATTTTGAAGTGTCATAGTAGTACTTGTATTCTTTAAAAACTGAGAGTATACTGAATTTGTTGAGAACTTCCAAGTGGAAAATGGACATATAGTCAACACGTCCTTTTTAGGTGTATTAACTTGTTTCCCCATGTATGTTGTTATAGAAAGTCCTGCACACTCCTTGTCATCCCCTTCTATTCCTAGCTTTCTTGCCCAACATCCTGCATGAACTTTACCCTTAATGTGGGGTTTTATAACTTCATAAGCGAGTATTCCTTGATCTCCCGATAGCCTATTATATACATAAAGGCCTTCAGGACATAGAAAGTAAACTCTTACAGCGTTTAATTTTTCTTTCTTATCTAATATGGATAAAACCTCTCTTTTTGCCCCCTCAATATCACCTGAGTTATACTTGTCAAATCCACAACACCCCTCTACGATTTTTATTCTAGGGGAATATTGAGAGCTTAGTTCATTGCCATTACTTAACAGAAAGTCCATAAAACCTTCAAGGCCTATTGGATCATATTTAGCTGCACAACCTACAAAAAGAATAAAAATAGGCTTATTTTTGTAAGTTGCTTCCAGCATATTTTCTAATTCCTTAATTTTATGAGAAACACTAGTTGGTTCAATAGAAAACGCCATTCTATTTTTTCCTAATCTAGGCAAAGCCTCTGTAAGCTGCGAAATGTTTATCTTTTCTGGGCATATATCTTCATCATTTTTACAGCCAAAACAGTACTCGAATTCAGTTTCAGCGGATATTAATCTCATTATTTTGCCTACAGGAGAGAGGTAAATATCCTTCGTAGTTCTATACGCAAGGCATGAGTCGAGGCATAAACCACAGTTAATACATTTTAACGCATCATTATACAAGCTAGAGAATTTTAAGTCTGAAAAGTTTGCCTTCTCAAAGACTTTCGGAATTTCTGGTTTTTTCTTAAACTTTGACATGATTGTTTTATGCACTTCATTATAGTTACTGTTGGAAGGAAATGGAAGTACTGATGGATTCTTATTTAAAAATCCAAGAAAAGCCTCTATTTCATTAAAACTAATTGTACCGAAAGTTACGAAATATTTTGACGGTGAATTAAAATTTATTATATACCCAAATTTCTTTTCCATAGGAGCCTTGTTGATTTCATCGAGGCTTATTGCTCTAACAGCTACTGGTATCTTCCCTTGAATAAACAAATTGCTAGAAAGAGCAAACAGGTCTTTTATTACTTGAATTGAGGGAATTGGAGTACCTTCGCTTCCATTAACAAAAGGGGAATAAAGTGAGGGAACGTAGTACTTTGTAGTTACTTTTTCTCCCTCGTAGAGTAGAATGGCAGACCAGGCAAAACGATTTTCGCTTTCTACTTCTAGCAGCTCTTGATAGTTAACTACTCCTATCTCAGATATACCGTTCTCTTTTATAGTTCCTAGTTCTTTTTTACCCTTGATAAAACCAAACTTATAACTTCCAAAACCAGATCCATTTGTGTGTATAAAACCTCCTACAGTTCCCTTGTCATACAATGGGAACAAAGATGGTAAAACTCCATATCTTTCCATAATTGATATCAATTTTCCGTATTCTATTCCAGACGGTACTTCAGCAAAGCTTATTCCATTCCTTTTTTCTACAAGTTTGAAATAAGTTCCATCAGGAAGAATTTCTGGAGCTCTTATTAATTTAGGCTTTTTATATTGAACAAGTTCTCCTGACATTGATGTAAGGTTTCCTATAACTATATCTTTTTCATCTTCTATATAGTACTTTTTAATAATATCAGGACCATTGTAGGTCAATGCCCTGCTGAAGATAGAAGCGTCAAGAATCAACTCTGATCTCCTCTCTCTTTACTAAAATATAATAACTTTTTGCCTAAAAAGGTCATTGTGACATCGATATTTGTACCAATAAGTATTTCTGGCATTTGGTACCCAGTTTTATCAAAAAATCCAATAGAATCAGGTTCCATAGGTATCGGTCTCGTTTTAGATCCATATATAGAGGCTAAAGTAATCAGAGGGGATCCTGAAATAATACTAAATGGAGAAAAGATTTATTTTCCTAACGTTTACATTTTGAAGACTTTAGGAGGAGTTAAGGTAGAGATATCGACTAATATTCCTCTGGGTTATGGTTATGGGATGAGTGCGGTTCTAAGCTTAGCTTATGCATTAGGAGCGTCAAATCTTTATAACGTAAAAGAGGAGAAAGCGATAAGAACAGCTCATATAAGTGAAGTGATAAATGGAAATGGACTTGGTGATATTGAAGCTGAATACATTGGAGGCGGACTTATTTATAGAGAAGTTCCAGGATTTCCAGGAAAAATCAGAAAAATTGACGTTGAATTCAATAGGCAACAGATATGTTCTAAACCAATTGAAAGAATGGAAACCAAGGGGATAATAAAGAATAATCCTAAAGCTCTTCAGTACATTGATGAATTTCTAAGTAATCCAAGCATTGAGAACTTCTTCAATCAGGCAAGAAAATTTACAGAAGATCTAGGCATGTTCTCTCCTTATCCCAATTCTTTTCGAAAGAAAGGATTAATAATTAGAATGGGAGAATGTAAGTCTCAAGGATGGATAGTCCACAATCTAGCGAAAATTGGGGCTCATCAGGAATAATTCCTGCTAATCATCCTAGAAGAGAATCTCTTCTCATTAGAGAAAAACTAGTAGAAGCGTTAAGGGAAAACATTCTAACAGAACACGGTCTAATTGCTCATGGGAGGGGAGAGTGCTTTGACTACCTTATAGGCGAAACAACAACTCCTTTTGCTAAAAGATCAATTGAGATCTCTGCTTCCTTATTGTTATTAGCTAAGAAACCAGTTATTTCAGTTAATGGTAACATGGCAGCATTAGTTCCAGAAGAGTTGGTAAAACTGGCTAATGAAATTCCAGCAAAGCTTGAAGTAAATCTTTTTTATAGGAATGAAAAAAGACTTAAATCAATCAAGGAAAAACTACAAAGAGCAGGAGCTACTGAGGTTCTAGGAGTTGAGGATGAACAAGTAACAATTCCAGAACTCTTTAGTGAGAGAAGAAGGGTAAGTAAGGAAGGAATATTCTCTTCAGATGTCGTTCTCTTAGCGTTAGAGGATGGAGATAGAACAGAAGCGTTAGTTAAAATGGGGAAGAAAGTTATATCCATAGATCTTAATCCGCTTTCTAGAACTTCCATTTTCTCTACAGTAACTATAGTTGATAACGTTACAAGGGCTATCCCTCTACTATTAAGTAAAGTTAAGGAAATGAAGACCTGGGATAGAGAAAGTCTTGTTAATTTATCAAAAAATTTCAACAATAGGGAAAATATAGCTATAGCCCTTTCATATATCTCAGAAAGAATTACTGCATTATCTGCTGACTTTAAGGGAAAAGGAAAGAGTATATAATAAAAACTATGTTTATATTTATTCCTTATAATTTTCTTTAAACGGGAATTTTCCGGTTTTTACATCTTCTGTAAAACTTTTAACTGCACTCAATATTTGCTCCTTCAAATTTAGATAAGGCTTTGCGAAGTATGGGATAAATTCTCCTAATCCTAACACGTCATGTATGACAAGGACTTGTCCATCACAGTGTGGTCCTGATCCGATGCATATCGTTGGTATTTTTATTGTATCTGTGATTTTCTTAGCTATATGGGACAAAGTGTTCTCAATTACTATAGAAAAAGCTCCTGCGTCCTCCAACGCTTTCGCATCAGATACTAGTTTATCTTCGTCCTTCATAATCCTATATCCACCTATTCTTAGGACTCTTTGAGGGGTCAAACCAATGTGCCCCATCACAGGTATCCCTGCCTCAACAATTTTACTTACTTTTTCCTCTATTTCAGATCCTCCCTCTAATTTAACTGCATGTGCACCTTCCCTTGCCATTTTCCCTGCGTTATATATTGCTTTTTCAACAGATTGCTCATAACTCATGAATGGCATATCAGCAACAATCAATTGCTTTATTCCAGCCCTTGCTACAGCCCTCACGTGACTAACCATATCTGTCATAGTTACTTGAAGTGTAGTAGGATAACCTAAAACATTCATTCCTAGCGAGTCTCCTACTAATACAGCATCCAAATCACTTCTTGATAGGATTTTCGCCATCGAAAAGTCGTATACTGTCAACATCACTATCTTTTCCTTTCCCTTTTTCTTTATGAAATCCCGTATTGGACTTGACATTTATCCTAGAGGAGACCTTATATGAGAGAGTTAAAATTCTTTTTACTCTTAAAGCTATACTGTATGTTTCCTCATATTGTGATGCTCTCTTATATAGGTTCACTAAGTCTACTAGATCTTCGAAAGCGATCCTCTTTATCGCTATCTTATCTACATCTGATAAAGAAGGCTTTGTAAGTAAGAAATTAAGTTTTTTCTCTAATTCATCCATATTAAGACTGTTGGCCTGAACTCTTATTAGGGTTATCTCAGGATCTTCCTCCGGTTCCAATGTCTTGGAGATTTCATCAATCTCAATAAATTTCCACCAGTGTTGGTTGGAGGACTTATATGTAGTCTCTATTATTCCATAGTCCTTTTCAAATGCTCGTAAAATCATCTTTGGATCTCCATCAAAGCCTAGCTGTTGGAGCTTGATTACAACTGATTTATAGTCAAAATCTCCTAACTCTGAATTTCCGTTTTCTCTAGCTACCTCTAAAGCAGCCTTCAATACATACTTGCCTCTATCGCCGAATCTTAGTAAAGCTTCTGTAGTTCTATCTGCAACTCCTCCAACCATAAACATTATGTTATAAGGAAGAAATATATTATATTCAATCAAATATCAATCATGGTATGATTAATGACAACACCATAGTTAATGTTACTGGCTTAAGGAAATCCTTTGGTAATAGAAGCATTATTGAAGGGCTTACTTTTTCTGCGGAAAGGAATAAGGTCTTTGGCATTATAGGGCCAAACGGAGCTGGGAAAACTACAACGCTGAGAATTCTTTCAGGTATTATCAGACATTACGATGGAGATGTAAAAATTTTAGATCTTACACCCGATGAAGCTAGAAAACAAGGTTATATTTCATACATGCCAGAAGACTCTTTCCCATATGATAGGCTAACCGGAATAGAAAACCTAGAATTTTATGCCAATATATATGCGAAATCTCATAAGCAAGCTAGAGAGTTCGTAGAAAGAGGAATTAAGATAGCAGATCTTGGGGATAGAATATACGATAAAACCTCAGAGTATAGCAGAGGAATGAAAAGAAGGCTAATAATAGCTAGGACTCTTATGGTTTCCCCAAAAATAGCTATTTTGGACGAACCAACGTCATCCCTTGACGTCGAGTCAGCCGTGATGGTTAGAAATACTATAAGTTCTATGAAAAATGAGACTACAATAATTCTTTCTTCTCATAATATGCTTGAAGTGGAATATTTATGTGATTATATTCTTCTCTTAGATAAAGGGAAGGCTCTAAGGTTTGGAAAGCCTTCAGATATAATAAGGGAAATGGATGTGAGAAATTTAGAGGAAGCATTTCTACTTCTTACAGGTGAGGGAAAGTGATCCTAAACCTTCTTAGAAAGGAATGGATAGATATCAAGAGAGATAAAAAACTCGTCCTAGGTTCTGTAGTTCTTCCACTGTTGCTATTACCTTTAATTGGGATAATTATATTTGCTGCGACTGTCTCACAACCCCCCACTGTTGATATTATAAATAATAGCCCGCTCAATGAACCATACGTAATTAACTTGGAAAAATATATCAAAAGCAATGGAGGAATAGTGTATACAAATTCCTCTGTTCCTAGCGATGTTCAGATAATATTCCCTAAAGGATTTTATGAGAATATAACATCAATAAATAGGACGGCCGTTGTTTATATATCATATGTGATTTCATCTAGCTCTAACGCTTTATCCTTAGTTGAGAATGGGTTATATAACATCTTGTATAACGTTTCAATTCATAGGATACAATATTTAGCTAACAGGTCTGACATAAATATATCACCTTCAATAGTAAGGGATCCAATTGTTGTGTCTTTGCTATATAAGTTACCTACTGGGGGTAAGGCTTCAGCTTCAGAAAATCAATTTGCTCAGTTAGCTAGGATCGTAGCTATAATTCTATTTCCTGCATCTACTCCTGTCATATTTTTTGTTACTGATAGCATTATGGGTGAAAAGGAAAGAAGAACGTTGGAGTCATTATTAGCTTCACCTATATCTGCAAGGTCATTCCTTGGTTCGAAGCTTGCAATTTCTATGTTACTCGGTATTATATCTTCCATAGGTGATTTAGCTGGATTAGTTATCTTCTCATTATTTGCACCCTATATTGTTGGAGAAAGCGTTACCTTTTCTTTAACCTTCGCTGGAATAATAATCGCAGTATATATGGTAATGATTTTACTTACGGCATCTTTAAGCATGTTTATTCTCTTAATTTTAGGCGGATCAGTTAGGAATATACAAATAGTAAACTTTATTATAACTACTTTCGGAATGCTTGCCTCTTTCTCATCATTATTCTTAAATTTTGGTGACCTGTCTTTTCCTCTTGTTTCAATTCTAGGTATTCCATATGTTCAGTTGGTAGCGTCCATTATGTTCTATGTATTTGGCTTGATACAAGAATCCATATTCTCTTTGCTTGGAACGTTAGGAGTGGCAATCCTGTTGTTATTACTATCATCAAAATTCCTCGATTCAGAAAGACTGTTACTAAAGTAAAATTTTAATCTAAGTCTGATTTTTATATTATCATGGCGAATGTAAAAGCCTATATCCTTCTTATAACATCAATAGGGAAGGAAATGGATGTAGTAAATGACGTAAAGAAGATAGATGGAGTAAAGGATTCTACAGCTGTATATGGAGAATATGATGTGGTTGTAGAAGTTGAAGCTAAAGCATTAGATGAGTTAAACAAGACTATAAATCAAATAAGAAGGAATCCATCTATTATAAGAACTGTAACGTTAATTTCTATGTAAATTAAGTTATTTCTTTTTGTCAGCTTTTTCAGTTTCCTCACGATTCAGGACGTCCCTGTCACATCATAAGAAGAAGAATTGGGACCCACCTATGATCACTTAATCCTCGGGACACGAGGATATTATCACATAGGTCCTTAAATGATAATCATCTAACTCTCTTTTATTTCTACTTCTTCGTCCTCCTCGTCCTCTTCCTTCAACCTTTTCATAACTTCCCCTAGAAGAGCATCTAGTTGTGCAACTTTAGCTTCTAGGAATGTAATACTTTCTTCTACTTGCGTAGAGTCCTTTTGCTGAGATTTTGTTTCTCCTTCTATTCCTTCCTTTATATAAAACTTTACTAAGTCGGTAACCTGTATTCCCATATCTTCAGCCTTCCTTTTCAATTCGTCATACATCCACTCTGGTATAGATAAGTGAATAGTTGGCACTGTATTTTCCTCTCAATAAAAATATAGGTTGAAGTGGTATATTAGTCTTCCTCTTATGGTATTCCTCTTGTGATAGGAAGAGAGTCTTATCGCTCCAGAAAATACTTAAACCATAGATAAGAGAATATATGTATTAGGTGTATGATGAGAGTAATAACATTCAAGGCGGAAGAAGATTTGTTAGAACTCCTAGATAGATACGCTATAAGATATGGGTTAAATAGATCAGAAGCTATAAGGAAAGCTATAGAGAACCTAGTTAAAGATGAAATAAATAAGGAGACCGTTCCAGTAGCTAAAGTACAGAAGATTAGGCTGTAATGAAATATACCGCTTTCTCTAAGTTATTTTCATCTAAAGATTTTTTAACTTCTATAATTTTTTGTCCTATCTTGCTAAGGAATTGATCAGGTGGATCAAGAGGCAATAAAGATCCTTTAACCCAATAATGAATTGGAATTATGGCTTTAGGTTCAAGATCCTTTGCTAGACTTATCGCTTCCTCACTATTAATTGTAATTAGCCCACCTATAGGCAAAAAAAGGATATCAGGATTTGAGATCTCCTTCATAATATTTTCTTTTGGGAACTCTCCTATATCGCCCAAGTGAACAAGAACGTGGTTATTCCAAGATACTTTATATATAGCTGTTTCTCCTCTTCTTTTTCCTTTTACTTTATCATGATAAGCCTTATATCCAGAGATTTTATATCCTAAGTACTCAAAGTTGCCATAAAAGGATAGTTTAGCTTCTTTATGCTCAATTAACTCATAAGCATTATGATCATAGTGGTTATGCGTCATTAAGATTAAGTTACAGGACGAGATTTCAGGTCTTTTAAGTCCAATACTTCCTCCATCATGAGGATCTATCACTATTTCATCATTTATTGAAACCATGGAATGACCGAAGTAGTTAATCATATTTAAAAAATAGCTTAGTTATTCATAAGCTTTAGAGCTAAGCTCTTAGCCAATTCAGGAGTTATTTTTTCTCCAGTATCTGCTCTCTTTTTAATTTCTCTTAATAATTCCTTTAGTTTTCCTTCATCGTTAATCTCAATTCCTTGATCTTTCAAGACTCTTCTAAGTCCATGTATTCCACTATGCTTTCCTAAAGCTAATCTTCTAAAGTTTCCAACTTCTTCTGGAGACATAGGTTCATATGTGAGTGGATTCTCTATAACGCCGTGTACATGTATTCCGGCTTCATGCCCAAACGCGTTCTCACCTACTATAGCTTTAAAGTATGGAACAGGAATTCCAGAAAGTTCGGATACTAGTTTGCTTGTCTCATAAAGTAACCAAGGTTTAATGTTTACTTCATATCCCATAAGCTTTTTCAGAGCCATAACAACTTCTTCTAAAGACGCATTGCCTGCCCTCTCTCCTATACCATTAACAGTTACGTGAACTTGCCTTGCTCCTGCTGCTACACCCGCAATGGAATTAGCAGTTGCTAAGCCAAAATCATTATGACAATGAACGCTTATTGTTTTATCTTTTGTAACCGTAGTTAATTTCTTTATTAAATCATAGAATGTGAATGGTGTCATGACCCCAACAGTATCAGGAACGTTAATTCTATCTGCGCCCGCATCTATTGCAGTTCTAACGGCAGTCATTAGAAAGTCCTCTTCACTTCTTGTAGCATCTTCAGGACTAAATTCAACCGTAAGACCGTGAGATTTAGCGTAGCTTACATTTTCGTAGATAGTGTTAAGGACTTCCTCTCTACTCATCTTTAGCTTATATTTCATATGAATTTCTGACGTTGCTATAAACACATGTATACTTGACAGGCCGGCATCTATACCTCTTTCTATATCACGTCTATTTGCCCTAGCTAAACCTAAAACCTCAACTTGATCTCCCACTTCATCCAGGATCTTTTTTGTAGCCTGAAATTCACCATCAGAAGAGGCTGGAAAACCGGCTTCAATAACATCTACTCCTAACTTTGCTAGTTGTCTTGCAATAGTTATTTTCTGATCTAATGTAAAATCAATTCCTGGAGCTTGTTCTCCATCTCTTAAGGTTGTATCTAAAACTCTTACCTTACCAACTAAGAATACTCATCCCTAGAGGCACCGATTATTAGAAAGATATAAAGATTATAAATCTTGCTGGAAAACCTCATCAACGATCTGCTTTGCTATTTTAAGTTTTTGTGCTTTTATCCATGAAATAGGGATATTCGAGGTAAAATACGGTTTTGAAAATCTTCCAATCATATTAGAATCAAAATCCATAGAATAAAGTAATATTTTAGAGGCTTGGAAAAGTTTAGCCAAAATAACAGATCTATCTCCATCAGTAAATCCACCATAAAGCTTAAGCTTACCGAATGGCCTAACTTGAGTAGTTCCAATAACTCTCTTCATTTCATACACTTTCCTGAGAAGGCTAATATTATCTCCGTGAGCTAATACGACATAGAGGGAGTCCATGGGCTTGGTTATACCATCTAGATCAGTAACAACTATATCAGGAATTATACCAATTGTCTTCAAGTAATTCGACGCACCATCAGCTGCAATTATAAGATCCGCATCTATATCCTTTAAGTATTGTAAGCTTGGTCCAGCACCAACTATTGCGACTTTTTTTCCTTTAATCTCCTCAAGGCTATACGAATAATCTTCCTTAATAATTGAGTTAAGCAAAACCGCAGATTTGTAGTCCATTTCTTCTGAATATCTAAGCCATTCTCTTACTTTAGAATAAAAAGCTAACCATTTATCGTTCTGAAGTATATTCTATCTCCCTCCTTTTTCTTTATTTCGATAGTAAAAAGTTTAGTTATTTCGTTATAATAAGGATTATTAAGTGAAATTACAAATAATACATTATTATTCTTAAGATACATTACTGCCTCAATAGGATCGGAACCGCATGTAAAGGAATCAAGGTCAACCATGGAAGTCGTCAAATATTCCCTCCACTCTTTCAAACAGTTTTGAAAGTTCATCCAATGCTACCTTCATATCATTATGTCTTGCAAGCACGCTAGGAGACTTTAATGAAGATTCATCTATTATATTAATACTAACGAGAGAATTATATAGTTTCTGTAGATCCCTAATTGTCATCTTTACATTATCTTGAAGATCTCTAGTTTCCAATAGATAGTCCAATTGTGTTATAGGATTTCCGCTAACTGAATATATACCATAAATTGTTAGAATTACAGTAGATAAATTCTCAATAGTTTCTAGAACTCTTTTTCCCGTATAAAACAGATCTCCCTCATTAAATGCGTTGGACGCTTCCTTAAGAGTTCTAGTAGCTCTTAACATAAATTCCGAAGCTAGGGAACTGTTGTTCAAACATCAACCACCTCTCCTTTCTTTACCTTTGCAAAATCAATAATTTTTCCCTCTTTATACTCCTTTATGTGAACATTGAACTTACTCTTCTCTTTTTCTAGAATTTTTTCTGGATCAAATAGGATATATCCATTATTTAACATCAGAACAGTAATAGGTATATGATAAGCGATTTCATTTGGCGAGAGAATTACGCCAAAAATTTCAGGTCCTCTCTTTTTTTGCTTAACAAAGTTCCTAAACTCGGCTGTTCTAGTTGTTCTCTCTAAAAAGAAGTTCCAAATCTCTCCTCTCGCTACGAAGGATATCATATCTACGTTATCTAAAACTATCAATAGATATGCCTTTTCCTTCTCTAAATAAATAAGAAAACCCTTAACTTTTTCTTGATACCAGTCTAGAATATCTTCCATTATATTATCTATAATATCGAGCAACAATATCACCCTTTAATAAAAGTTATTACATAATTA
Source organism: Candidatus Acidianus copahuensis (assembly GCF_000632495.1). Classification (GTDB taxonomy): domain Archaea; phylum Thermoproteota; class Thermoprotei_A; order Sulfolobales; family Sulfolobaceae; genus Acidianus; species Acidianus copahuensis. The sequence continues at coordinate 31,843 of NZ_JFZT01000019.1, forward strand.
AAGTTGTGGAAGTTAAGGAAGATTTTCTCAAATCTAGACCGACTTGTTACGTAAAATTACTTAATATACCAATACCGTGTGGTTCAGCTTACATAGCTAGTTCAAAGTTTAAGGATCTACTTAACAATGAGAACTTCAGATCTCAAGTAGAAGTCATTGATAGTCTGATGAGTCTTATCGACGTGCAAGTGGATACCCTTGTTCAGATTTTAAAGGATCAGTTTTCAGATGCTGAAGTAGATATCAATAGTTTGGCTTATTCTATCTATTACATAATAGAGGAAGGAGGTGAAATGGTTATAGGAGAGAAGTTAAGGTTTAGGGACAAGATAATTGCTCAGGGAAATTTCAGCTCGATATCTAGAATTGTTAGAAGAATAGAGAGTACTAGAAATGACCCCAATATAGTATCGCTATGTGATGAGATAAAACATTTAAGTGAATCCTTATGGACTCATTATGATAAGAACCTGAGGAGAAGTTTGAATGAAAGTTAGAGTAGGTATAGAAGGAATAGTTATTGACTCAGCTCACTACACTCTCTCATCACCACAAGACTCTCAACTACATGGGCATACTTACGTTGTAAATGTTGAAGTAGAAGGAGATATAAACACAAATACTGGTTTCGTTGTTGACTTCAACTTATTAAAGAAAAGCGTAGAGGAGGTAGCTAAAAAATGGGATCATAAGTTCATTGTACCCAAAAAAGATTTAGATAAAATAAGAATAGACGCCCCCTTCAAGAATGAGATAATTAGCATAGACGCTCCTTTCCCCACGGCTGAGTTTATAGGTTTAGAGATAGCTAAAAATCTTCATGAGAAGATAGGAATGAAGATTTATTTAAAGATATATGAAGGAAAGTATAGTTATGCAGTAATCGAATATCCGTGACGTTCTCACTCTATTAAGTGCATTCCGCTTGGAGTGGGGTTACGAGAAGCAGTTATACTATCTCATCACACCAAATTACGTCCTTTAAGGCATGATAGGTGGATCCTCCAGAAGCAGAATTTAAGAGTAGAAAGAGAGAAATACGTAGGCTATCTAGGATCTTCTGACTTTCCTCCATTTTTGTAAAACATCATTTCGTAGCTGAAATAGAAAAGAAAGAGAGTAATCTTTTCCTTCATTTTCACATTTTTGATCTTTATTCCTCTTCCTATATTTTTAGAAGTAATGTAGCGTTGTTATAAAAAATATTTGTAATTTATTACCTCTAAGTGATATTTTTAAAGCATTCTATTAAAAATTAAACTATGAAACGCATTCCAATATTGTCTATTAGGTAACAGTTATTCTCTTTCTTTTTCCTAAGACAAAAGGTAGAACTCTGGCTTGAGAAGCAACACTCTTCTTCTTTAGATAAAGAAGATATTAACTGGTTTATGTTTTCTTCTTCTCCCTTTCTTTGTTCAGCACATAGAAATCCATTAAATTCATACCGTGCAATAGGTATTCTTTTCCTGAAAATAAAAATTCCTCCCAATATAGAAGGATAACATTGTAATTTATCGTCACAGGAGCTTATTTTCATTGTTGATATTTTTTTAACTACTTCCCCTTCTTGTATTAGAGGTAAAGTAGGTATAGCTATCGTATAATCACTTAACTCATAAAATATAACCTTAGGTACCGCTATTCTCATCATTAATCCTCCTAAATAATGGTTTGTCCTGTAGGTAATTCTTATCTAGGTCTCTTGCAATTTCAGCTTTAGCTAACTCATAACCTAAGTAAAGGGCATGCTCTGGTGTAATCTTGATCCTTCTAACCAGTTCTCTGCCCACAGATAGTGCTTCCTTTCCTTTTAGCGCTAATTTATCCTTCCCATAAAAGGAGAGAATTATTTCTTTCTCTGTTTTATAGATCTTTGCAAATCCGGAATCCATGTTAGGCTCGTTATGGCCAACATTTATAGCATCTACTTGTAATTTTTCTATTACCTTTTTCTTATCTTTCAATAATAGAAGATCTATTCCTACATCCTTTGGAGGTCTCTTTTCTAAGATCGAAATTCCCACCATTTTAGATGCCTCTTTCAACTCCCAGGAACTCCATCTTGTTTTCCCCTTTTCCATTGTAAGTACCGAAGAAATACCCAATTCTCCAGCAATTGCAAGGAGCAATGCGTTGATTCCATGACTGTCAGCATCTATTAATTCTGTAACGTTAAGAGTACCCATCATCATGGGGAAATCCGGTAATGCATTCCTCACTTTTGAAAAATCCACAATACTACTAACTAGCCCTTGAAGAGGAGGAGAAAGCACTGGATCAACAATTATTTTCTCAAATCCCATTTCTCTCATCTTCTTTGCTAAGCCTATTGTTATTTCTGATCTGTCCTTGACAGAAAAAGGAGCCACTATTAGACCCGCATTTTTTACTTCTACTAATTTTTGATAGTTTATCTCATTAGCATTGAATACAAAGTCAGCCCCAGCTTTTACTCCTTCTATTAATTCCTTAGTGGATTCACTGTCAATTCCAACTATAACTCCAAGATCCCTTATCATCTTAATCCTTGACTTCACTTCGTCAATGTTATCATGTCCAACTGGGAATCCTAAAACATATACATCAACATTTCCTCTCGTTCTCTCAACAATGTTTTCAATCATATTCGGTCCCCATTTTGGATCTAATTCGAGAAATATTTTGAATGGTGGGGGTCTAAGAGGAATTTTTATTCCGCTTTCAAATGCTACTATTTGATTCTCTTCTATAGTCTTTAGTTCCTCCATCATTCTTTTTGTTTTTTCTCCTTGAAGTATTACGTCGGCTGGAAGAGAAGTAGAGAAGTTTATTCCATTTTTAATGCCTTCAAGAACAAGGGGGATATCCCATGCGTTTTCAGTTCCTTTGATAGTTTTTATGCCTAGTTCTCTCTCTATTATGTTTGAATCCCCAAAAACTAGACCGGGTAAAATAATGGTCTCTATTCCAGTTAAATTATCCTTTTTTAGATTTTCAAGGATATACTTTACGCTCATAAGGGCTGCTACTGGGTAATCTAAAACCTTAACGTAAACGTCTGGAACGTTTTTAACCACTTCGTTAACAATCGGAGCTGCTAATCTTCCCGTGATTAGTAAAATTGCCACAAAAAGCCATTAACAGCCGAAAGTAATATTTATTTTCTCATAAACCACTGGCAGTTCTTCTTTTTATTGAAAAAAGTGAATCAACCTTTATATCCTTTTAACATAAAATCAATAGTATGAGTCTATTACCCAAATCTGCTAAAGTCGATCCTAATGAAATTTTTGACGTAATAATAATAGGATTAGGCCCAGCAGCTTACTCTGCAGCTCTTTATGCCGGCAGATATGTTATGAAAGCCCTTGTAATAGGAGAAACGCCAGGAGGTCAACTGACAGAAGCAGGAGAAGTTGATGATTACCTCGGGTTAATAAAGGTAAACGCTCAAGACATGATTAGAATATTTAACTCTCATATTGAAGAGTATAACCTTCCTGTAATTCTAGATACAGTTGAAAAGTATGAAAAGCACGGAGATTTGTTCGTGGTAAAGACTAAGAGAAAGGGTGAATTCAAGTCCAAAACTATTATAGTAGCTGTTGGGGTTAAAAGAAGGAAATTAAATGTTCCAGGAGAGGATCAATTTACTGGAAGAGGAGTATCTTACTGTTCTGTATGCGATGCACCTCTCTTTAAGAATAGAGAGGTCGTAATAGTAGGAGGAGGAGATTCAGCGCTTGAAGGAGCAGAACTTCTCTCAAGATATGCAACAAAGGTTTACTTAGTTCACAGAAGGGATGTATTTAAAGGACAACCTTACTACGTAGAGATAGTTAAGCAGAAGAAGAATGTAGAGTTTATACTTAATTCAACAGTAACTGAAATAATTGGTGAAAAGCTAGTTAAGGCTGTTAAAGTAAAGAATCTTAAGACTGGAGAGGAGAAAACATTAAATGTTAATGGAATATTTATCGAAATAGGATTTGAGCCTCCTGTAGAGTTTGCAAAGGTTAACGGTATAGAAACTGATAGTAACGGATATATAAAGGTAGACGAATGGATGAGAACTAGTACTGAAGGTGTATTTGCTGCAGGTGATTGCACTTCTACCTGGCTTGGATTTAGACAAATAATAACTGCCGTTGCGCAAGGATCAGTTGCAGCGAGGAGTGCGTACACTTTTCTAAATGAAAGACAGGGGAAAACGAATTGAGAGAAACTATAGTAAAAGTAGGAATAGAGGCATCAAAATACGTTAGAGAAATGTGGGAAAAGAAAGGAGTAGATAAAGTAATAGGGTATCATGATCAGGACACCACTCGAGTTGTAGATAAGTTATCAGAAGAGTATATATTCGACTTGCTAGAACACAGTGGATTTTCATTTTCCTTTGTCTCAGAAGAGTCAGGAAGAGTATTCAAGGGAAATTATGATTATGTTGTAGTTATAGATCCGTTAGATGGAAGTAGTAACTTTATATCGGGTATCCCCTGGTCGTCTGTTTCAATAGCCGTTTTTAGAAAAGACGAAAAAGATTTTTTGAATTCAATTTCTGGAGTTATTGCTGAGATTTTTAGGGATAGAATTTACTCTTATGATGAGAAATCATCATATCTTAATGAAAAATTAGTCGAAAGAAAAGAAGAAGTGAAATCTAGGATAGTTTTGGCGTATTATGATAAGGAAAGTATGGACGATGCAACCAAAATTTTCTCCAAAATTAAGGGTGGTTTCAAGATTAGAACACTCGGTTCTGCATCTCTGGACATGGTTCTAGTCTGTACAGGTAAAGCCTTGTTTTATTTTGATATAAAGGGAAAATTAAGGAATGTGGATATTGCGGCATCAAGTAATTTCTGTAGTAGACTAGGTATAGATACAGTAGATATAAAAGGAAAAAGGTTGAACGTAAGCATTTCTGACGTAGAAAAAGTAGGTAACGTTATGCTTTCTTCGGATCCAGCTTTGATATCCCAACTTTCCTCTTAGATTTCTTGGTAGAAGGTTTAACTTTCTCTAGAGCCTCAACTAGGTCCTGAGTAGTTAAAGTTCTATCTGTATTTCCCTTAATTACCTCCTTCAGAACTGTTATTTTAGCTTCCCTAGTTAATGCTGCAAGATCAGCCCCAGTATACCCCTCAGTTTTTTGTGCTATATCTTGACAACTCACTCTTTCACATACATCATTACCTAAATATTTTTCAAGTATATCTAATCTTTCCTCGGCATTTGGTAAAGACATATGAACAACTATATCAAACCTTCCAGGTCTTAGCAAGGCTGAGTCTATTACACTTATTCTGTTGGTCGTTCCAATAACAACTACTTCCTTTAAGTTCCTTATTCCATCCATTTCCGTGAGAAGTTGATTAACTACTTTTGATGCATCCGATCCATGTCTATCAGACCTTTTGGACGCTATAGCATCTAATTCATCAAGGAGCACTATGGACGGTTTGTTTTCCCTAGCCCTATTGAAAACTTCCTTCAGAATTGAAACAGCACCTTCGTATCCTTTATACATTATTTCTGCAACACTCAAGGAGATTAACTTTACGTCAAGAGTTTTAGCTAAAGCTTTAGCCATCATTGTCTTTCCTACACCTGGTGGTCCATATAGTAATATTCCCCTTATTGGAGTAACTCTCATTTTTTCCATAAGGTCAGAATGTTTTAGTTGCAGCTCAAGAAGTTCCTTTAGCTCTGTTTTAACGCTTTCATATCCTCCTATGTCATTTAACGTGATCTTATCTCCAATTTCAGACTCTATGTCATCTCCTTTTCTTGATCTCCTTTCAAAGTCTAGTCTAAACTTTTCAAAATCCTCAAGCATCTGCAAGCTTATACTAGGCTTATATTTCTGTATAATGTCTGTGAAATCCTTCATTGTTATCTTTCTTTCCTGTCCACTTTCAGATGCTTCTACTGCAGCTTTTCTGGCAACTTCTTGACAAATATTGGCCAAGTCAGCCCCACTATATCTTTCCGTTATATCGGCTATTTTATCTAGGCTAACATCGTCAGCTAGAGGCTTTCCACTACAATGAATCTTAAGTATTTCCTTTCTAGCCTCCTTATTTGGAGGACCTATGTAAATTAGTTTATCAAATCTTCCAGCCCTTAAAAGAGCCTTATCTAAGAGCTGTGGAACGTTAGTTGAGCCTACAATTATTATTCCTTCGTCGCTATGAAGACCATCTATTTCTGATAACATTAATGATAATAATCTAGGAGTTACTGAATCTCCTGAATGACTTTCTCTTTTGGTCCCAATAGTATCTATCTCGTCAAAGAATAGTATACAAGGCGCATTTTTTCTTGCGTTTGCAAATAGTTCTCTTAATCTAGCCTCACTTTCACCATACCACTTACTCATTATATCGCTCACATTTACGTATATGAAGTTTAATTTTGCGTCACTTGCTAAAGCCCTCATCATAAGAGTCTTTCCACAACCTGGAGGACCGAAAAGAAGTATACCTTTAGGGGGTTTAAGACCATACTTTAGTGCAATACCCCTATTCTTGAGAGGAAATTCAATATATTCGCCTATCTCCTTCTTAACGTCTTCATATCCTCCAATATCGCGCCAACTAATCTTTCTATCATCTTCTTCTTTTTTCTTTGAGTTTTTCAACTGTAATTGTGATGCTTTGTCACTAGTCATAAAGTTGGTAGTAAATCTTTTAAATAAACCCATAAGTAAGATCCCTATCGCTGAAAGAGATATAAAAAGTATAATGAGTGTTAACAAGTACTCGCTCATTTCTAACGATTTATTATTTGCGTTTCACGTATTTAAAGGTATGAAAACAATTTTTTAAAGCATTAACGTATGAACGATTAAAAATACCCGAAATGTATAATGAAGATAAGATTTAATTTGAAAAACATTATTTAAATCATTCTGCAATTTGCTAACAAATTTTCATATGGATCAAATATCTTAATTAAAACCTTTGGTTATCAAGTTATTAAATTACCCTTCCAAAATATCTTAGAATATATTTTAACTTGAGTAAAAATCATAGAAATTCAAAATATTAACTTTCAACCCTTAAGTCACTTATTACTCTCATAGCTGCATTATATCCAGGTGCTCCAGTGACTCCTCCACCCGGATGAGTACCTGATCCACAAAGATAAAGTCCTTTTATTGGAGTTCTATAATTGCTCATAGAGTAAGTAGGTCTAAACAGGTAAATCTGGTCCGGCGTCATATCTAGATGAAATATATTACCTTCCCAAATTCCAAATCTTCTTTCTATATCAAGAGGAGTTAAGACTTCATATTTTTCCAGTTTAAAGTTTGGGGCAAATTCCCTTATTTTTTCAAATGTTATTTCGGCTATTTTATCCTTTATATCATCTAATTTTCTAGTATATGGCAAATACTGACCAAAAATTGAAATAGAAAATTTTCCTTTAGGAGCTACAGTAGGATCGACTGAAGATTGTATGTTAATTGAAAGCCAAGGTTCTCTTGAATAACCTAGCACTTTGGCGTCAGTATATGCTTTTTCTATATAGTCCATATTTGGCATTATTAACTCTGAAGCTATATGCTCTGGTCTTAAACTAGTTCCCCAACCGAAGTCTGGAAGGGATGATGAATAGCCGACAATCTTGAACGACACGCCCTTAGACTTTAGAGAGGAAATTTTCCTGATTAACTCACTATCTACTTCCGCATTTCTAAGAAACTTAAGGAATGTGGTTTTAGGATCAGCGTTAGACAAAACTATATTGCTTTCAAAAATTTTTCCATCCGTCAATTTTACACCATAGGTCTTTCCTCTTCTAACTAGGATCTCGTCGACCTCTGCCGAGGTTATAACTTTTACTCCTAATGCTTCAGCCGATCTCCTCATTGCAACAGTTACTCCTCCCATACCCCCTTCTACGTACCCCCAAGATCCTTTTACCCCATTAACTTCTCCTAAGATATGATGTGCTAATACATAAGCAGTACCAGGAGAGCTAGGAGATGCATAAGTTCCGACCACGGAATCTTCGACTAGAGCAGATTTTACTTCATCTGATTCAAAGTAGTTATCAAGCATAGATCTTCCGTCGGTGAGAAAAGCTCTACTAAGCTCCGAGAGAGCTTCTTCATCAATTGAAACTCCTTTCATTAACTGAAGTAACTGATCAACTTCAGAGATTCTGGGAGGCTCTGAAAGCATAAAGAGGTCAGCTAACTGATACATTGGATCCCATAATTTTAGCCATTTTTCATAGTTTTTGGCGTCAACCTTCGAGAACTTTTCTATTTCCTTTTGAGTTTTCTTAACATCAGACCAAAAGAATAATCCCTTTCCTCTGCCTGTAGGAAGAAACAAACCAGGATCCTTTAGGTAAACCTTTAGGCCAAAATCCCTAAGCCTTAAATCTCGAATTATTTTTTCCCTTAATAGGCTTAACACATAAGCTCCTGTAGATACCTTTATTCCAGGCCAAAGCTCTTCTGTAACGGAAGCTCCTCCTACTACTTCTCTTTTCTCTAAGACTAAAACTTTTAATCCATTCATTGCCAAATAAGAGGCTGATACTAAACCATTATGGCCTCCACCTATAACTATTACATCAAACATCAATTATTTCCTCCCAAGCCATATAATTATGGATAGAATTCCTCCTAATATGGATATACCTATAGCTGTATACGCAAAGATTGTCAGAACTTGAGTTATTGGCATACCAATCGTTTTATAACTGGAATTTAAAGATTATTCACTATGTTCATTGAAGAACCTAACTACGGAAGGAATATATACTCCCTAGCATGTGGAATTGCAGAATTCCTAGGCGTCGAAAGAAAATGTGCAAGTAGAATAGAAATTCCAAAAACTAAGAAATTAGCTTTAGTTCTGTTAGATGGATTTGGCTGGAATATAATGGAGAGTTCCGGATCTACTAAAGAAGAGGCTGAAAAAATACAAACAGTTTTCCCATCAACTACTTCAACAGTAATAACTACTCTCTTTACGGCATTAACACCTGGGGAACATGGAGTCCTAGGATACAACACTTTCGTTAAAAAAGCTGGAGGGATAATAAATACGCTAAAGTTCACTCATCCCGCAGTGAGTGATAGGGACTCTTTACAAGACTCAATGAGTTTTTCTTCGGTTTTTCCTGGGGTAAAGAGCTACCTTTCTGAGGTTAATGGAGTTAAATCTATGGAAATAATTCCAAGAGGATTGGAAAACACCGAGTTTAGCAAGGCAACACATGGTAAGACAACTGAAACAAAAACTTTTGTGGATCTATGGGACGCTCTATACCTTTTTTCTCAAGCTTTGAATTCGGACTACAACTTTATTTATCTTTACCTGTCTGATATCGACTCCTTAGCCCATAAATATGGACCTTATGCAGAGCCAACTCTAAATGCTGCAAAGGTTATCTTTGAATCCATCTATAACACTGCTAAAAGATTCTCTAATCAAGCTACAACCGTAATAACAGCGGATCATGGTCATGTTGAGGTAGGAAGTAATGTTGATATTAAGAGCGATCAGCAGTTCATGTCCATGGTAGAGGTTCCTCCTTATGGTGATTCTAGAGCGTTATTCCTTAGGAGCAGGTATGATATGAAAACCTATATGTTAGATAAATATAATGTAAAAGTTTATACAAAGGAGGAATTACCTAGATTACTAGGAGGAGTGGGGTATGCGGATCTTCCTGATTTTGTGGCAGTTCCTAAGGATAATACAGCCTACATCTACGATTATAAGGAAGGAGGAGATTACGGAAAGCTTAAAGGTCATCACGGTGGATTACTTTCAGAAGAGTTTGAAATACCTTTGGTGATTATATAATGCCGGAGTACTTTATTCCATCATGGGATGAAATAGAAAATGATATATTTTCTATAGCTGAAAAATTAATTTCAGAAAGTTTTTATCCCAACGCAATCGTAGCAATCCTTACAGGCGGAGTTATTCCAGCTAAGCTTTTCTCTGATATACTCGGAGTAAAGAATCTAAAATACGTAGATATAAAGTTCTATAGAGGAGTAAATAGTAGAGAATCAAAGCCAGTAATAAGAGCAATTTACGCTAATGACCTTGAAGGGAAGAACGTTCTGATAGTCGATGACGTTTCTGATACTGGAGAAACCCTTGAAGCCGTAACTAACGTAGTTACTATGTTTAGTCCGATAAAAGTTAAGACTGCAACAATTTATGTTAAACCGTGGTCTAAGAGATTTCCAGATTATTATAGTAAGGAAGTAAATAAGTGGATAATTTTCCCTTGGGATAAGTGGGACATAGTGAGGGAAAACGAGGACGTTCCAGTTCAAAATAAAGATAGATTTATCAAACTGATGAAATCTGGTAAAGGCTAAATTAAAAGATTATAGCTTCTCTATATTCTCCCCAAACTTCCCTTAACGTTCCACTTATCTCGCCAACAGTTGATCCAGATTTAATTGAAGCTAAAACGTATGGTAGTAAGTTTTCATTTCCTTCAGCGGCTCTTCTAAGGGAATTGAGAGAATCCCTTACTTTCATTTGATCTCTATTTTCTTTATATGATTTAAGTCTCTGTATTATTCTCTCCCTAACACTCGGATTAACTCTAAATACTTCAGTTGTACCTATCCAGTCAGGCTCGTAGGACATATTTACTCCAATTTTCACCATATCTCCTTCTTCTATTCTTTTTTGAATTCTATATGCGCTTTCAGCTATTTCTGCCTGAGGATACCCCCTATCAATTGCCTTCATCATACCTCCCATACTTTCAATTCTATCTATCACTTTCCAAGCTCTTTCCTCTATCTCGTCAGTTAGCCATTCTATATAGTATGAACCACCTAGTGGATCGACTGTCTCTGTAACTCCACTCTCATGTGCTATTATTTGTTGTACTCTTATAGCTATTTTTGCAGCCTTCTCGCTGGGTAAAGCTAGAGCTTCATCGTAGGAATTAACATGAAGACTTTGTGTTCCTCCCAATACAGCTGCTAGAGCTTGTAGCGTTGTTCTGATTATGTTTATTTCAGGCTGTTGGGCTGTTAGTTCAGCTCCTCCTGTTTGGGTGTGAAACTTAAGACTCATTGAATCAGCCTTTTTAGCGTTAAACATTTCCTTCATTATTTTAGCCCACATTCTTCTAGCAGCCCTAAATTTTGCCACTTCTTCAAAAACGTTTGTATATCCTGCAAAGAAGAATGAAAGAGTAGGTGCAAAGTCATCTACTGGAATTCCTCTTTCTGCAGTTTTTCTTACATACTCTATTCCATCAGCTAAAGTAAACGCAACCTCAAGAACAGCATCCGCTCCAGCTTCTCTTATGTGATAACCACTTATACTTATCGGGTGCCATTTAGGCACATTCTTGTAAGAGTATTCTATTAGATCTATTGCGTACCTCATAGAAGATTCAGGAGGATAGATGTAGTTCTTTCTCGCTATGTACTCTTTTAAGATATCATTTTGAACTGTACCGTCCAATACTTTCTTATCAATGCCTCTACTTTCGGCTGTAGCTATATACATTGATAAAAGTTCTTGAGCAGTTGCATTGATTGTCATAGATGTACTTACTTTATCTAAAGGAATAGAGTTCATTACAATATCCATTTCCTTCCAATGAAACATAGAAACTCCTACTACTCCAACCTCAGTATACGCTAACTCCTGGTCAGGATCAAGACCAAGCTGTGTTGGTAAATCAAAAGCCATGCTTAGCCCGGTTTGACCTGCCTCAAGCAACCTCCTAAATCGGTTATTAGTGTCCTCTGAGGAACCGAAACCTGCGTATTGTCTGATAGTCCATATTCTTCCTCTGTACATATTTGGATAAATTCCTCGAGTAAAAGGATATTCTCCTGGGAATCCAACACTGTCAAAATCCTTTACATCTAATGGAGTATATAGTGGTCTAACTTCAATATCCGATGGGGTAACAAATTTTGCCTTTCTTTCCTTTCTCTTTGAAATCCACTTATTGTAAACGTTCTCATCCCACTCCTTAATTTTTTCATCTAAATCCAATCGCAATACCCGTATTTCATTATGTTTAAACAGTATATAACCTTTGCTTTTTAATCAAATTTATAAGTTAAAAGGTATAATCTCTAATATGCAAACAGAAAATATAGACCACATAGGTATAGCCGTAGAAAACCTAGACGAGGCAATAAAATTTTACACGGAGAAGTTTGGTATGAGGCTTGTTCATAGGGAGAACCTTCAAGAAAGAGGTCTTAAAATTGCTTTTATGGCTGGAAACGACGAGAAGACCAGTTTAGAGTTAATGGAACCAATAAGTCATGATGATCAAAATAATACGGTAGCCAAGTTTTTGAAAACGAAAGGGCAAGGGATGCACCACCTAGCAGTTAAGGTAGAAGATATTGGAAAATCGTTAGAAGAATTATCCTCAAAAGGGATTGTCCTAATAGATAAGGAACCAAGAAAAGGCGCTAGAGGGCATTTAGTTGCCTTCATCCATCCTAAGAGTTCTATGGGAGTTCTTATAGAGCTAGTCCAAGAAAAGACCAACTAGAGTTTATAAAGTCAGTCAAGATAAAACTTTAAATTTTTGCTAGGAGATAATATTTCGATCAAGTATGCCAGGGAAGAAGAAATATTCAGATATATTTGATTATTTTGATGAGTGGATTAATGAAATAGAAAGAGAATTTGAGGAAACTGAGAAGAGATTACTAAGCGAAGCCCAGAAAGGTGATAAGAATGGACCTTATGTGTATGGCTTTAGTGTAACTATTGGACCAGATGGAAAGCCCGTTGTAGAAGAATTTGGAAATATAAAGAGGGCTGGGAATAGACCATTAATATCAGAGGAAAGAGAACCTCTTGTAGATGTAATTGAGAAAGGGGAAGAGGTAAGACTCATAGCAGAAATGCCTGGAGTTGATAAGGAAAATATAAAAGTTAAGGTAAACGATAACGTAATAGTTCTCTCGGCTCAACAAGGAGACAAAAAGTACTATAAGGAAGTTGAACTTCCTTCACCTGTAGATGAGAGTTCAGCAAAGGCGAATTATAAGAACGGAGTATTAGAAATAGTCTTTAAGAAGAAGGCTGCAGTTCAGGGGAAAGAGATAAAAGTTGAGTAATTTTTGTTTTTTACTTTTTATAAAGCTTGTTCCTGAAGTATCTTCTATAATTAAGGTGAATTTTTTCTTTCCGTCCTTAGCGTTTTTAATATCTTGACATCTTCCATTATCGCATAGAGAACCTAGATTTTCTAGAATTTCATCTAGAATTCCTTCAACTGTAGTAAAACTTCCTTGTGATACATCTTTTGAAATCACCTCAATACTAAGCTCTGGAATTATCAGGTTACCAAAGGGAGATCTATATACTATAATATTGAGATCCTCCTCATTTTCAACAGAAAGTTCGAGCCTTTTAGGATGAGAGTGTTCATAAGGCTTCACATCTCTATATCTATAATGACAATTTTCACACTCCCAGTTGGAGAGAACCATTTCTCCTACCTCGCCAGCATCATAAAGGTAGTCCTTAGCTAGAAGGGTGTCCATCCCACAAATCGGACATTTTAGCCTTTGATCAAAAATTAGTTTAGGTTCCATACTCTCAACCAAAGCTTATTTGGTAGTATTGATAATATTTTACTCAAAAAGTGATGAAATGAAGTATCCACGAGAGAATGATGTGGGGAAAATAGAATATAAACTTATCTTATCAAACGTTACAGAACAGAGACTTCAAGAATTAGCCTCTCAAATGAAATTTAGATTAGAGGAGGGCGGAGGAGAAGCAATATACGTTGTTGGAGTAAGTGATGATGGGGAAGTAATAGGCCTAGATATACAGTCTCTTAACAATACTATTACGTCTTTAGAGAAGATAGCATCTATGATAAATGCGGTAATAGCTCACAAAAGAGTTGTTGAAGTAAAGAAAACCAGATATGTTGGCGAAGTTCTAGTTAGGCTTCATAAGGCTGAAGTTCCCTTGGAAATTAATCTTGCTGTGATGGGTCACGTTAATGCGGGAAAAAGTACAGTTACTGGTTCGTTAATTCTAGGAAAGTTAGATGATGGTAATGGATCTCTCAGGTCCATGATTGCTAGATATCTCCATGAAGTAATAAGTGGTAGGACTTCGTCCATAACAATGAGAATCTTGGGATTTAATGACAAAGGAGAGATAACCAATCATCAATGTAGAGATCCTATGGATGAAGCGGAAGTTACGATAAGGAGTAGCAAGGTATTAAGATTAATAGACTTGGGAGGACATGAAAGGTATTTAAGGACCACGCTTAAGGGTTTGATGGGATATGAGACAGATTATGTTATGCTCGTAGTTGGAGGAGATGACGGATTAAGTATTATGGGTAGAGAGCATTTAGCTGTTGCATCAGTTCTAAAATATCCTATTTTTATTGTTATAACAAAAGTGGATAAATATCCTAAAGAAAAAATTAATGCAATTGAAGAAGATATTAAGAACGTTATGAAGATTCCAGGAATAAACAGGTTAGTTATGGAGGTTCAGGACGACAACGATTTACTCACTGCAATTTTAGGCTTAAAAACTGGGAGAGTTGTGCCTATATTTAAGATATCGAATGTGAGTGGGATGAACGTAGATCTTCTAACTAGATTCCTTTACCTTTTACCTCCAAGAAAATCATACGGTAGATCCGGAGAACCATTAGTTTACATTGATGAAGTTTATAATGTAACAGGAACGGGACCTGTTGTTTTAGGTTCCGTAATAAGAGGAGTAATGAAGGAGAACGATATTGTTTACCTTGGTCCATTAAACGACGGTAATTTCATCCAGGTAAGGGTAAAGAGCATACAGGTAAATAGAGTTTTCGTCGATAAGGTAAGGGAAGGGAGCATAGCTACTTTTGCAGTTCAAGGCGTTCAGAAAGAGATAATTAGGAAAGGTATGATATTGATTAAGGATAAAAAACCTAAAGCAGTGAACGAGTTTAAGGCAAAGGTAATTGTTCTTCATCACCCCACGACAATAAGAGAAGGCTATGTTGCTACTCTCCACATGTATACAATTAGACAAGCTGTACGATTTGAGAGAATACAAAATAAGTTTCTTAGATCCGGAGAAAGTTCAGAGGTCGAGATGAGGTTTCTATATAAACCAGAATATATAGAAAATGGACAAATATTCGTATTCAGAGAAGGAAGAACAAGAGGGCTAGGAATTGTTAGCTCTATCGATTCCAGCAATAGTGCATGATATTATTTTCTTTGTGATATCCTCTGCTTGAGACGAGATTGTTTTTTCTAGAGCCTTCGATAAAGAACCAGAAATCTCGTATTCCGCTGTCCATTTTATTTCCTTCTCTTCTACTTTAACGTTTGTTGTAAGGTTGACTTTTATCCCAGGTCCTAATATTTCCATTTTATTAATTACATTATCATCGGCAATACTATGTTCCTTTACTGTTCCTTCAAGTTCTACCTTTAGAGGTCCTATGCTTGCATGAACTGTAAAGTTTTTTCCATTTATTTCCTCAATTCCTGGAGTACACTTTAGAAGATTTACATAATTACTAAAGAACTGTAAAGCTTTTTCTTTGTTAGCTGGATTTTTTTCAGTACCGGATAATTTAGACATGTTTCTCTACCTTAGACTTGATGCATTCAAATAATTCTCCTATCATCTTATTTAGAGCTGGTTCCATAAGCCTAGCACCTACTGATGCGAGTACTCCTGAAACTTTAACTTCAGCGTCATACGAGATCTTCTTATCTTCTACTTGAACTTTAGCTTCCACATCAACATTGCTGTTCATACCGTTTCCTTTAGCAGATATCTGAAAACCGTTTTCCGTTACATTAATGAACTTTAGAGATGCCTTATACTCTCCTTTTATAAAACCAATACCAGCTGAACCAACTACTTTGTAGCTATCCCCTTCCTTAGACACATTTTTTATCCCTGGAAAGCAATAAACTACTTCCTCAAAATTGTTTACTAAGCTCATTATTTCCTTTTTTGAGGAGTTTACTTCTACTGAACCCTGATATCTCATAATTCATTATAGTATGTCTCAAAAATATATTTGATGAAAATAGGCGCAGTCATTTTAGCTGCAGGAGAAGGAAAAAGGTTTGGAAGTAATAAGTTGCTAGCTAACATAAAGGGTAAGGTAGTCGTACAATATGTTCTTGATGCAGTGAATATGGAAAGAGTTATAGTTGTAGGTAAATACGCAAAGGATCTCGTTGAAGTAATAAAAAATGATGTAGTTATATATAACCCAAGATGGAGCGAAGGAATTAGCACATCACTAAAATTGGGAATTAGATTTTTCCTTGATTACGATGGTGTGTTAGTAGCTTTAGGAGATATGCCTTTCATAACAAGGGAAACAGTGAATAGTATTACATCAAAATTTAGTAATGAATGCGAAGCGGTAGTGCCTACTTATCGCGGGATGTGGGGAAATCCAGTTATTCTCAGTAAAAGCCTTTTTCCTGATGTAATGAAGATTGAGGGTGATATAGGCGCTAAAGTAGTGTTAAGGCAAAGGGAAAAAATATGTAAAGTTGAACTTGGAGAAGAGGTAGTAAAGGACATCGACACTATTTCGGATTTGCCTTCATCTTAGTGGATGCTTCTTTAATTGCCTCAACTATATTTTGATAACCAGTACATCTACATAGATTACCTGATATTCCTTCTCTTATTTCTTCTTCTGTCGGATTAGGATTTTGTGAGAGGAACCAAAGTGATTCCATTATCATTCCTGGAGTGCAATAACCACATTGAAGTGCATGTTTTTCCCAGAAAGCTTCCTGAATTGGATGAAGTTTTCCATCCTTAGCTAGCCCTTCAATAGTTAAGATTTCTGATCCATCGGCCTCAACTCCTAGAACTGTACATGATTTCACTGACTTTCCGTTCATTATAATTGTACACGCGCCACAGTTGCTTGTATCGCATCCGATGTGAACACCAGTAAATCCCAGATCCCTTAAAACATGAACAAGAAGTCTTCTTGGTTCAACCTCTGTTTCGTAATCCTTTCCGTTTATCTTAAGGTGAATTTTTGTCTTTTGATCAGGTTCTATAACTTTCATCTAAATCACCTTTTGAGAGCCTCTAGAATAGCTCTCTTCGCCATAACTTTTGTTACCTTCTTTTTATATTCTGCTGAACCTCTAATATCGGATACTGGATTCGCGTAATCCATAACTTTAGCTGAAGCTTTTTCGATAATTTCTTCAGAGATCCTAGTATCTTTTAGCATGTTTTCAGCTTCTGTAGCTCTAACTGCTGTATTGTTTACAGCTGTTAGACCTATTCTTACGTCCTTAATCGACTCTCCATCAGTCTTAAGAAGGACAGCTACTCCTACTATAGCGTAATCTCCGGCCTTCCTTTCTAACTTTTGATATGAGAATTTATAGTCCTTAAATGCTGGAACAATTATTTCAGTAACTAGCTCTCCTGGATTAAGATCTGGAGTGAACATATCCTTTGCGAAGTCCTTAAATGAGACAGTTCTCTCAGTCTTTCCTTTGACTTTTACTTTTGCATCCATAGCTATAAGTGATGCTGGATAGTCTGCTGATGGATCAAGTTGAGAAATTACTCCCCCTATAGTCCCCATATTTCTGACTTGGGGATCTGCTATCTTGGTTGCAGTTTCACTGAGTAAAGGAATATTTGCTTTACTTATCTCATAATGAGTGCTGAGAGAACCTATTCTAATCTCATCACTTCCAGGAGAAATAAAATGTAAATTGCTTATCCTTCTAATGTCAACGAGATATGACGGTCTTATAATTCTAAGCTTCAGCATAGGAATTAAGCTATGCCCTCCAGCTAGAGCCTTAGCATCTTCGTGTTTTTCTAAGAAATCAGTAGCCTCTTCTAAGTTTTCGGCTATTACATATCCCAATTTTGGCGGGTACATAAGGAAGAGTCTCCCCATAAATTAAATATTTATTTCTTGTTTGCGTACTTCTCGGGATTCTTTTTAAATTCGGCCATACACATTGGGCTACAAAAGTAGAACGTATTTCCCTTATAGGTATACTTATACGTAGTATCCTTTACTTCATCTCCACAAACAGGATCCTTCATAATTTTTTATGAGATCTTCCATAATTTATTTCTTAGTTCTATCACTTCACCTACAAGTATGATCGCAGGAGGTCTAATGTCGTTATCTTTTGCTGTAATGTGTAGTCTATCAAGGGTTGATATAAACACTCTTTGAGATTTTGTTGTTCCATTTTCTATTATAGCTACTGGAACATCTCCCGATCTAACTTTAAGTAGTTCTTTTCTAATCTCGTCTATTCTTTCAACCCCCATCAAAATTATAAGCGTTCCTTTCTTGGGAACATAGTCTAAATTTATTGGGCTTCCTTCTGCTCTTGTTCCCGTAATCACGGTAAAACCTGAGGAAAACCATCTACTCGTAACGGGGATCCCTGCATATGCAGGTACAGCTATGGCACTTGTTATTCCCGGGATCACTTCACATTCTATTCCATGTTCAGCCGCATATACGCATTCCTCTTCCCCTCTTCCAAAAACATATGGATCTCCGCCCTTTAGTCTGGTCACTATTTCCTTTTCTTTCGCTTTTCTAACTAGAAGTTCATTTATTTTGTCTTGAAGACTTGCATCTCCTATGCCCTTTCCGTAATAGATAAGTTCCGCATCACCTTTACAGTAGCTTAAAATTTCTTTAGGAATTAGTTTATCGTAAATCACTACGTCAGATTTCCTTAAGATCTCAATACCCTTAACTGTAATTAGTCCTGGATCACCAGGACCTGATCCTACCAAGTAAATCTTACCCATTAAATAGCATTTACTTTTTTGATAATATAAAATGCAAATAGTATTCCTTCTAAGAATTTTACGCTATAGATGTATACTAAGATATCGTTCAGTAAAACTCCTTGTTGGACATGAAAAAGAACTGAAAAGATATAGATTAACATGATGAGAAAAATATCGGCCGCAAATCCAAGGCTAAATATTATGACTTTTTCTACAAACTTAAGAGAAGGAATAAAATAACCGGCAATAAATCCCCCAATGAATTCTGATAAGAACGCAAGAAAATAGATCACGGGATAGTGCAATGTTATGGAATATGCAAATGGAGTCAACCAAGGAATTATAAGCAATGCTGAAACAAGAAAGCCTATCCAAGCCTTTCTCCTCATGGCTAGAGACATTATGGGTATTTCAGCATCATCGAATGTTACCATCTTTTCCTTTGGCGTTGATGTGTAAATAGTATACCAACCTAAAAGTCCTCCTCCTAAAATTGGCCCTTGATAGGAAAGAAACCTACTTAGGGGATCTCCTATAACGTAAACAATTCCGGTTAACGTTAATATTATTATAGAAGTGTATAAGGCAACCGAAGTTTTTCTCATGGTAGAAATATCTCATATATTATCTTATTTCCTTTTAAGGTCTTGTTAAGTATTTTTACACCCTTTTCTTGCATTGCTGCAGCCCACATTTCTACTTGATCTGCCTGAACTCCTTCCTGGGCTATTACGCTAACCTTTTGGTTTCCTCCCACTTCAAGCCAAAACTTCATTAGAGTAAGGGCAGGAGAATTTGAACCACATCCGCCTGACTGGTTGCTCAAGTCTAGATCTGTCATATTGATCAATATATCATCTTAGAGCTTAAGTCTAATATTTTTTTATCAGATAAAAAGAATGGTTTCTCGAGTCTTTCCTTTTTTGCAGTCTCAATTATAGCCTTTATTATGAATTTTGCGTTACAGAATGCGCCCATGCAAGGTGTTAAGTGGACTTCAGTAAAATCAATTCCTTCTGAGAGATCCCTTTCTCTTTTATCTCCACTTGATAAAATGAATATTTGTCTTTTTCTTGTAGAAAAAATAGGAGAATGGCAAAATTGTTCTAATCTCTCGTAATTTGATGATCTTCCAAAAATCTCTGCTAATTTGAGATAAGCGAAGTAAGCTATTCCATAATTCTCGTTACTTCCCACAAAGAAAGGTGAGGAATCTAATGTAACTACTCCATCAGGCTCTTCTTCATCCTCTTCTTCTCCAGCTAATGAATATAGAGCACTTAATGAAAGTAAAAAGGAAAGAGAACCAGGTAAGGTAATACTTGATCTATAGGGCAAGTCAATAGTCTCATCTGCTAGTGTTGCTAGTTGTGACGAACGATTAGCGGTAATTGCAATTATTTTTGTCCTTCCCTTAAATTTTTTTACTAACTCTATGTTAGTTTTAGGCTTTCCTGATACTGATAAAACTATTAAAGGCATATTAAGTTGGGCTTTCATTGCCTCATATGGATCTATGGCGATAAATCTTCCGTTAGTCTTTCCTTGTATGCTTAGAGCTGCGGCATAGGAATCCCCTGCTCCTGTTACATACGCTTTCTCGACTCTACTTGGTGTAGAAACCTTAGAATAACTATTTAGTTCTTTTTCCATCAATCTTGCTAACTCCATATCCCTAAGTTATAAAATCCCAAAATCGGATTTAAGTTGAATTGAAGGTTCTTATTAAGTCTGGTTTGGCTTTTGTAGAAGGATCTCCTATCAAAAACGTTAACATAGGAATTAACGAAGGAAGAATAGAGGTAATAAGCAGAAACCAGATCGAGGAATATAACGATGCAGAATTAGTGATAAGCGGTAATGATAGAATCGTCTCTCCCGGTTTCATTGTAGCTCAATCCTTTATTCAGTTCTATCCGCTTAGATATAGAATATTTTCTGGAAAGATTAATATTAATGAATTAATATCAAGTATGGATTCTAATATAGCATATCATTTTTCGTTGTTAGGAGCATACCATCTATTGAAGTCTGGAGTAACAACCGTTCTAGTTACTGGTCCGTTTGTCGATAGTGCGGCTAGAGCTGTAAAACAGGTAGGACTGAAACCAATAGTAGCTGTCGGTGTAGGTTGTTATTGGGATAAAGGAGATTGGAAGAAGAATTTTATTTCCATGAAAGAGAGATGGGGAAATAGTGATAGCCAAGGAGTTGTATTAAAGCTTTGTGATGAAAATTATGTAGAAGAAGTGTTTCATGTTGCAAAGGAGTTTAACTCTATTGTACTTCTAGACAGGACTGTAGACCTAAGAGGAATAAAAGCGGAAAATTATCCTAGACTTGTCGGTTTGGGAGGGGGATCAAGAAAAGACCTGGAGGTAATTAAAAACGCTAGAGGGAGTATATCGTTCATTCCAAGTTTTGAGGTGTCTAGATTCCCGTTAGGTAGCTTTAAGCCCTCAATTTCTATAGATCTTGTTCCAAGTTTTGACATTAGATCTGAAATGATGAGCGCTACAACTAGGTTATTATTAACTGCTGAAGAAGCGTTTAAGGCTAGTACTGAATGGGGTTATTTGCAACTAGGCATTGAGGGAGGTATCCTCTCAGTGGGAAAGAGTTCAGACATAATTATTTTCCAGGCAAACGAACCACCTGCATACCCAATGGATATACGATCTCCTTATGAAACGTTAATTTTTTCGTCAGATAACTTAGAGACTGTGATTAGGGATGGAGAGGCAATATTGGATGGCGGAGTTTCCCTAAACATTGGAAGTAAAGACATTGACGAGGCATCGGAAAAGGTAGAGGAAATTGACAAAAGAGTGGAAAAGGATTGAGATATTAGGAGATATAGCTATTATTGGAATACCTTTCAATGCTAACTATGATTTACTTTACAGCAAAGCTAATGAGGTGATGAAAAATAACAAGTATGTTAAATCGGTATGGGGAAGGTTCAGGGATACCAAGGGAGATTTTAGACTACCGACCTACACCCATATAGCCGGCGAGAAGAGAAGTGAAACAATTTTTAGAGAAAATGGTTGTATTTACTTTCTTGATATAACTAAGGTATTTTATTCATCCAAGTTATCATATGAACATCTAAGGATAGCTAGCCAGGTAAAACGGGGAGAGAAGATAATTAACATGTTTTCAGGATATGGGCCGTTTTCAATTCTTTCGGCTAAGATCGGATCTCCTGCAGTTGTGTACTCTTTTGATATTAATCCATATGCATATTATTATATGATGGCTAACGTGGGACTAAATAAGACATGGTCAGTAATTCCAATTTACGGTGACGCGTTCAAAAAAATTTACTCTGTAGATGACGTTGATAGAGTAATATGTCCTTTACCTGAAAAGAGTAGGGAAGCATATGAGGTCGCTAAGCAAAAAGTAAAGCCTGGAGGGATAATTCACTTGTTTACTGAAGTTGAAGTTGCAAAAGGTGAGGATCCTGTTAAAAAGGCGCTAAACGAATATAAGGGAGCATACTTTGGTAGGATAGTAAGGAGCGTTAAACCATATCTCTATCATGTCATTCTTGATATAAAGGTAGATTAATATCATATAATATAAAATTTGGATCCATGAAAATTAGGTTAAGACGCTAATTTATAACTTGGAAAGACAATTCTAATTTGTTGGACATTCAAATAATGAGCTTAGGATATACAGTTTCACAGAAAAAGAAAGTAGTAATAGGAAACCATGTTATAACATTTAAGAGAAGGAAAAGGGGAGAGGAATATTTGTACATTGTTGAGGAATACTTCATGGGAAAACTGACCAGAAGGGGTATATTTTCAGAGTACAGTAACGCAGTAATGTATGCAGGGAATATAATTTACGCTTTGCTTTAAGTTTTTTATTTCCGGAGTAACTTTGCTTTAAGGTTTGAAATTGTCAAAGGATGAATTACTTGAAGCGCTAAAATCTGGAAGGATAGACTACATAAGGGTAGAATTTATAGATCTACTAGGAAACGTTAGAGGTAGATCTCTAAGGAGAGCTGAATTTGAGACAATAACTCAGAGAGATTCAGGTATATCATATCCAGAGTCCCTTGCATTACTTGACTATAAGGATCAGCCCATAAAGGACAAGTACGAAGACATTTTGGCTATACCCGATCCGTCAACTTTTGTCGCGATACCGTACTTAGAAAGGACAGCTAGAGTTCTATCATTCCTTTTTTATCCTGACTTCACTCCTTCTCCCTATTGTAGCAGAGGTATACTAAGGAAAGCTATACATAAATTGGAAGAAAAGGGATACTCACTCCAAATAGCTTTAGAACCGACCTTTTACCTGATAAAGGAAAATGAAGAAAAACTGTTACCAGCAGATGAATCGAGGGCATTTTCTCCAGAAGGACTAATGGAGGAGCAAAACTTCCTAAAAGATCTCATAAAGGATCTCGAAAGTGTCGGAATTCAAGTAAAAACTATAAATAAGCATTATGGCCCTGCTCAATACGAGATAGGATTTGAGGAGAAAGAAGCTTTATCTGCTGCAGACTCCTTAACTACAAGTAGGGAGATAATTAGAGATGTAGCTAGGATATACAACATGTACGCTACATTTATGCCTAAGCCATTTTCTGACATGCCAGGTAGTAGTATGGACGTATACTTCAAATTGCTTAGAAAGGACGAAAAGGAAACTATGACTGATCCAAATGATCCTAAAGGATATGGAATAAGCAGAGTCGCATATAGTTTTGTAGCCGGTATTCTCGATCATCTAGGTGGAATAATGGCATTTGCTTCTCCTACGATAAATTCATACAAAAGATTCAGGGAAATTATTACTCCCGCGCTAGGGGGAATGGGTAGTGAAAGGCATTTCGTAGTAAGAATTCCAAGTAATTTTAGGGAAATAAAGTCCCTTGAATTTCGTCTTGCAGATCCATTAGCTAACTCTTACCTTATGCTATCGTCTATTATATTCGCTGGAATAGATGGAATAGAAAAAGACCTGGACCAGGAAATAGATGTAGCTACAGTTAATATCCCAAAAAGCTTACAGGAATCTTTAAAGAGGTTGGATGAGGATAACGTACTCAAGTTTTCTTTGGGAACAGATCTGGTATCTGCTTTCATTGATCTGAAGAAGAGAGAAATAGAAAGCTATGAGAGTTATGTGAGTGATTGGGAAGTGTCCTCATATCTTAAGGCTGGTTGGTAATGAAAGCAGCTGTATTTAACGACATCGGTAAACCACTTAGTTTTGAGAATGTTCAAGACCCTGAACCAAAGGATGGAGAAGTTCTTCTGAAAGTTTTGGGAACTGGTTTATGTCATGGTGACGTCCATATAATTATGGGCGATTGGTTGGGAGACATCTCTATAAAATCTCCTCTCATATTGGGCCATGAAATAGTTGGAGAAGTCATTAAAGGTGGAGAAAGGGTAAAGGAAGGTGACGTAGTGGCTGTATATAACGCATTTGGTTGCGGAAAGTGTAAAGCATGTCTTAAAGGCTATCCACAGTATTGTGAGAAAGTAAAGGTTCTTGGAGTTGAACAAAACGGAGGCTTTGCGCAATATGTAGTAATTCCTTCAGAAGAAAACCTTTTTAAGATTCGTGGAAATCCTTTAGAAATCGTTCCTTTAGCTGACGCTGGTGTTACTGCTTACAATTCAGTTAAAGGGATTGAGAAGGGGGATAAAGTAGCTATTATAGGAACAGGAGCTGTAAGCATGTTAGGTATTCAGATCCTTAAAACTAGAGGAGCAGAGGTAACTGTAGTCGGTAGAAATAGAATAAAGCTTAATAAAATGAGCGAATTGGGCGCCGATGAAGTGGTTGAATCTAAAGGCAATTATATTACAGATCTCTCTGCTAAGACTGAGAACAATAAGTTCGACTATGTAATAGATTATGTAGGAAATGACCAGTCGCTTATGGACTCGATGTGGTTACTCTCCAGGTTAGGAGAGTTAAGAATTGTTGGAGAATTTGGAGGTACTCTGAATGTTCATGAGCAACTGCTTGTGTTAAGAGGTCTTAATGTTAGGGGAATACTTTACGGCAGTAAGAATGATATGGCAGATGTAATTTCTCTTTATTACAATGGCAAAATAAAAACTTTGGTCGTTCCATATTCATTGCAAGAGATAAATCAGGCTATAGACGATATGATAGAAGAAAGAATTATAGGTAGAGCAGTTATAATTCCGCCTTAAATACGAACGGGCTAACTCCGGAAATTTCGATTTTTGTATTAGGAAAGAACTTTCTAATTACCTCTGCGTTTGTCTTTGCGTGACAAGTTAACCTCGAACCAGTATATTTTCCTCCATAAATGGAGGCATAAAGCATTAGCATGTCGCTCATATATCTATCTATAGCTCCACCTGACTTTAGATCTTCCATTAATTTTGTAGCAGCCTCTCTGCCAACAATCTCAGCCCTTTTCCCTTTTTCTCCAAGTGAATCCGATCCCATAACGCTCTTCCCATATGCCGCTAATGTAATACCAGAACCAACACTTTCTCCCTCTCTTATATCAGCCTCTATTTCAACTGTGACACCTAATTTGTCTAAAACTTCCTTTGATCCTGTAATTTGCCTTTCTGCTACATGAGATGGGAGAGAGGATGCGTGAGATATACCTTTAATTATCTCAACTCTACCAAGTTCTGTTATATCAAATTGACCTGGATTACCTTGGAAATTGAAAAGTCTTATCGCTCCTCCACCTTTGGGATAATGCCCTCTCTTTATTAGTTCTATCTTTCCGTTTACTCCGATATTCTCCAAAATTTTTAAGAATACTAATCTCATGTAGTCGAATGTAGGTGATTTAGGCACATCTGTTCCCCCAGTTAACGTAATGGTCAATCTAGAGTTAATTAATAAGGGAATTATCGTATTAGCTATCAAAGTAACGCTTCCTGCTGTACCTACGTTAAACTCTAATTTTCCTTCCCTTTTTATTTCTTTTGGAGTAAACAATATCTCCATAGAATTAATGAAATCTCCCTTAGTCTCAGCATCTGTCAAGTATTTCATTAGCTTAACTGCAGTCAGATGTTGATGTTGTAAACCTGGATTTGGTCTATTAGCTCTTATATTGTAGACTTTAATTGCCTTTCCTGTTAAAGCTGAAAGAGTTAGTGAAGTCCTAAGAATTTGACCTCCGCCTTCACCGAAAGACCCATCTATTTCAATCATGATTTAAGTGTTATGAAGGTAAAAATAAAGCCAATACTTCAGATTGTTGGTCACGAGGAATTAGTTGTAATTCCTATATCAATTTATGGAAAATATGTTTTAGGTCTTAACTTTTATGAAGATGTTGACGGTGGAAGATTAGCTAGACTAGTTTTAGTTATGGATAAATATGGCGAAATAACGGGAATTTCTGTAATTGAAGGTGATAAAGGAGTTGTTAGTGCATTTGGAGTTAAAGAGACTTTCTTAGAACTCTCTAAGGCGATAAAAATAGAGAGAAAATTGGAGACAAGTAGACTTCCATTTTTTGTAAATATTAAGAAAAAAATGAACCAGAAACAGAAGATAGAGGAATAACCGGATATAAGAATTACATGATGCTAAATCCTAATGTGGATTTCTCAAAGATAAAGGACATAGTAAAGCTAGAGGTTGAAGAACTTGTCCAGAGTTGACGATTTACTTATCTTTCCCAATCTAACTCCAACCCTTCTTAGCTTTCTATTGTCTTCTTTCAAAATATCTGATATTAATTTTTTTGCTTCTCTTTTTGCAATTTCCCTACTAATTCCAAAAGTAAAGGTCTTTTCTCTACTCACTATATTTAGATCTTCCATAATAGCTATTATCGCAATAGACCTTGGAATTCCCTCGGACTTAGAATAAGCATCGTCTATTGCCCTTTCTAGGTAGGGTAAAATATAGGTCAATTCCCTGCTATTTTCACCAAGAGTAACATATCTTCCTTTATGCTTGATATTCCTTGGTTTTACTGGATCTAAGAAAGTTCCACTAGCTAATGAGATCAGATATCTGGACTTAGCTTTGCCTATTATCTTCTCAAGACGGTTCAAATCAGCATCTAATACATCGATTAACCTGGAAATTCCAACTTCCTTGAGCCTTTCCTGAAGAATCTTACCGATTCCAGGAATTTCGTCAATATTTAACGAGTTCATAAAATCATTCACTTCCTCAGGCCTTACTACTCCTAACCCGTTAGGTTTACTCCTGTCTGCAACGATCTTTGCAAAGACCTTGTTGGGGGCAATTCCGACCGTTAGCGATATGCCCTCTCTTGATTTAATGTAATCCTTTATTTTTTTGCCTAAAGCAACTGCGTCGTCATAATCCTTAACTTTCTGCGTAATATCTAAGTAAGCTTCGTCAATACTTGCAATTTCAATTTTTTCAGAAAATGATGAAAGAATATTCATGATTCTTTTCGATAGTTGGAAATATATCTCTTTTCTCATTGGTAGAAACACAGCAGTTGGTGCGAGTTCCTTTGCCTTTATTATTGGAATTCCAGCCTTTACGCCAAGCTTTCTTGCAATATAGTTAGCAGTTGCTACCGCACCGCTATCCTTTGTTCTTCCAGAAAAAACGCAAACCACTACGGGTTTTCCCTTTAATTCGGGATTCAGAATCTCCTCTACTTGAGCGAAAAAGTAGTCAAAATCTACGAAAAGAACTATCATGCCCTGCATTTAACCTCTAACTTCTCTGATTTTAGCCTTTGCATTACTTCTACAAGGCTAGGAGATGAGATTCCTCCGATTCTTGTAACCTTTAAGCCAGAAGCAACAATAGCATATTTTAATACATCCTCTATACCTTCACCTTCTAGCATGAAAACATTAAATGCTGCATCAAACACATCACCTGCACCAGTAGTATCTATAGCTTGTATTTTTAGTGCAGGAGCAACACACTCCTCTGAACCATAAACGTATGCTCCTCTACTTCCCCTTTTTACGACTACCATATCAGCATTTACTCTTGACTTTAATAATTCGTGTTCCTTCTCGTTTACAAAGAGAATATCAACCCTTCTTCCATCATAGGACGAAGCGTAAGCTCCAGGATCATATGTTATCAATTTCGTCCTTATTTCTTTAGGGATAGATTCAGGAGGAATAGAAGCAAAGTGAATTATGTCAAACATTCCTGAGAATCTCATTACGTCTCCAGATGAAGGTAAAAGCGAGCTAGTAGTTTTTCTTACAATAGATATTGAACCATCATCTCTAAGGAATATAATTGCTGAGGACGGTTTAACATCAAGATGTTCGACAAACTCTAATCCTACACCCTCCTCAGCTAAAGGAACCATTAAAGAGTTCAATATAGAGCTTTTCCCAGTCTTAGCGTAAAGCTTAGAGCTATGACCTAATCTGTTCACTGCAACTGAGTAATTAGTTGCTGAACCTCCAGGAAGTATTTCAAGTATGTCAGTGAAAGATCTCTCGTCAGGAGATGGAATTTGATTTAACTTTGTAATTATATCTATATTGAACTTTCCAACAGCAAGATGAACTGGTTTCATCAGTTAGCCGCCACCTCTTCACTGGTCGGACTCAAAGGTCTTCATCACGACTATATTTGGACATTGCTAAGTTTTAAGTTCTTTACAAGTTTAAAGTGGTAGCACGTTAAGAATTTCTTGAATATTTTTAGGAAAAAGAGTCAAGAATTCCCTAGCACCTCCAGATATTCGTGTCTTCAAGTGCTCAAGATGTAGATAAGAAATGATAGAGACGTTAACGCTTCTGAGAACATAAGGAAAAGAAGATAGAGAAAAGATCAAAAACGAAAAAATGAAGGAAAAGGAATCACTACTACTCTATTTCTTTTCTATCCCTATAACAAAGTGGGGTTTGAGTTTTACGGACATTTATTGTCTTGTTCGTAAAACCCTTGGGCTTTACAACGTTCTGAACAAAGATCATTGCGCCCTATTAGCGGGATAACCCCATCCACAACCCTAAGAGACAAGACCTTATGGCTATGGGAAAATCCGCACAACCTTAATTCCACCCTAACGTTTTTCCCCTTCTTCGGGTCTACCTCACCCTCATGCGGGACAAGTTAATATTGTTTTTGGAATTAAGAATTTTGGAAAATGAAAATCATGAACCGCATAAAAATGTCATGGTTTAAGCGAAACTGTTGACAATAGCGTTTTATAAAAGACGAGGAAAAAAGACAGAAGATCCTTGATCACTTTCGCAATCACCTTTCCACCTTAAATTCTGCTCCGTAGTGGATCCACCTATTATGCCTTGAAGGACGTAAATTAGTATGGTGAGGTAGTGAGACCGCTACTCGTAACCTCTTCCCGAGTGAGTTCTGTAACACTTCAGTGGGATAAGGATGTCATGAGTAAGTGGCAAGTTCTCCTCTGAAGACCTTAGACTTAAACTCTAGATAGCAAAAAGAACCGAACAGTAAGGCTATTATAGGATGATCATGTAAACCTCTTACTACTCCTCAGCAAAACTCATTATAAACTCTAGGAAATAGAGCGAGTAAAAACCTAAATCAATGCAAAAGTACAATGAGTTTCTTTACCTGCTATTTCTCCTTTTACTATTCTAGGACTTCGATTCTAAATTCTAATATTTGTCTACTTGAAGCACGTTAAAGGTTCTTGCTATTCTTTCAACCTGCTAAGATGTGTATCCAGATTATTGTTCTAACTACCTCTTTTATCTTCTCTCCTTTAAGTCCAAGGGGATAATAATTTTCTTTCCTTACCTGATTTAGTTTTGTCCGATTATCGCTATTCTCCTTTGGTAATGTCGCTCTCTTAAATTGTCTTTGGTTGTATAGTTAAAATCAAAATTTTATCAAATATTAATATTTTTATATCCACATATTTTTACTATGCCGAGTTTTGATTTAAGGGAAGATTTGGGTAGCTCACAGATTCGATGCATAACCCTTTTATTTTCTACAATTTGTAATGTTCTTTAATGAAAGTTTTAGTCCTAGGTGCAGATGGATACCTTGGCTGGCCATTATCCTTAAGGTTAGCCATAAAAGGACATGAAGTAATGGGTATAGACAATCTAGCGACAAGAAGAGCAGTAGAGGAAATAGGTTCAAATTCGGCCTTTCCTCTTCCAAGTCCACAGGAGAGGGTGAAGGAAGCAAAGAGGATATTAGGAGTAAACATTGATTTCTCAATAGGCGATATTACAAATAAGGAATTTTTAAGAGAGGCTATCAAGAGCTATAAGCCAGACGCGGTTGTACACTTTGCTGAGCAGAGATCAGCTCCTTACTCTATGAAGGATTTAGATCACGCAGTTTATACGGTGCGAAATAATTTAGAAAGCACTCTTAACTTAATCTATCTTGTTAAGGATATAGATCCTTCTATACATATCCTTAAAATGGGTACAATGGGCGAATACGGTACTCCGAATTTCGATATACCTGAGTCTCCTTTCGTTGACGCAATAGTAAATGGAAAAAATGATAAAATATTTACTCCAAGATGGGGAGGTTCAGTTTATCACATGTCAAAGATATTTGATAGCTACTTCCTAGCCTATTTCAACAGGATTTTTAACTTAACAATAACGGATATAATGCAAGGCCCAGTTTATGGAACTAGAACATCTGAGATTGTGGAAGAGAGTTTAAGAACTAGATTTGATTTTGATGAAACTTGGGGTACAGTTGTTAACAGGTTCTGCGTTGAAGCAATATTGGGAATCCCATTAACTCCTTATGGAAAAGGAGGACAAACTAGGGGGTTTCTCTCTCTTGAGGATAGCATAAATGCCTTAACTCTTCTCCTAGAAAATCCACCTAAGAGAGAAGAGTATAGAGTAGTTAATCAGTTTATGGAGATCTATAGTATAAATGAAATCGCAGAAATTGTGAAGAGAGCTGGAGAGGATCTCGGCCTGGACGTTACTATTAATCACGTTGAAAACCCAAGAGTGGAGGCTGAAGAGCACTACTATAACCCAGAAAGAAAAGTTCTACCCGCACTTGGCTATAAGCCAAAGAAAAATTTGGCTGAGGAAGTGAAGATAATGATTGAGGACTTAATTCCATATAAGGAAAGACTTGAGAGATATAAAACAGCTATAATGCCTAAAACTAAATGGAAATCATAAGCTCGTATATGAGTATTGCAGAGCTCTATAGTAACTTTCAGGATCTCCAACATTTAACCATCTTTCTTTTTCAAGCTGTATTCCAAGAACCTCCCCACCTTCTTTTATTATTTCTTTTATTCCATTAGTTAACTCTAACTCCTTATCCTCACTTCTTTCCACTTTTTTAAGCTCCTTAAATATCTTATTATTAAAAATATAAACTGCAGATATAGCCAAATTTGAAAATGGTTTTTCAGGTTTCTCTTGAACATCAATAATCCTGAAAAGTTTATGTCCCATAAAATTACCGTTCTCCTTAGGTTTTATTATACCATATCTTTGAGGGTTTTCCACTTCTCTCAAAAGAAGCACACCATCAGGTTTGTTTTGATCGAAGAGATTTGACGCCTCTTTATATCCACCTGTTAACACTCCATCGTCTGCATGTATAAAGACTGGAGAGTTAGAGGCAAAATCCTCAGCCTTAAGGACAGCATCGCCGAAACCCCTTGGAGTGTCTTGAAATACAAACGTAACCCCTCTTTCAAAAAGATAATCCATGAGTAGTTTTCCATGTTTTCCTACAACTAAACAGTACTTCTCTACTCCCACATCTGCTAGAGAACCCATGATAAGGTCAATTACAGGCCTCATTACCTTCTTTCCGTCTTCACTTATAAAAAGTGGTAGAAGAGCTTTGGGAAGTACTGAGGTGATATACTTCATCCTACTTCCTTTTCCCGCAGCAGTTATAATTGCCTTACCTATCATTTTACAACATCTTCACAGCTTCTTCTACTCCTATTCTTCCCTTAACAAGTTCAGATATAGCCCTAGCCATCTTTCCTGGATCTTTGGATTGCCATAGGTTTCTTCCAACAGTTATCCCACTCGAACCGACATCTAGTGCATCCTTAAGCATTGAAATAAATTCTCGATCATCATTGGTTTTAGGACCGCCTCTTATTAATATGGGAGAAAAAGCTGTATTCACTACCTCTTTGAATCCTTCCTTATTTCCGGTATAATCTACTTTCAATATATCAGCTCCAATTTCAGAAGCAAGTCTAGTAACATATTTCACTAGTTGGACGTCCTTAACAGAATCTGGATTTTCTGGCACGACATAAAGCGGTTCTACTATAAATGGAATCCCGTACTCATGGGCTTCCTTTCTAGCTAAGGAAATCCTTTCTATGTTATATCCTTCGACTTCATCCTCGCCATATCCTACTACAAGGTAAGTTACAACTGCGTCCGCTCCAGCCTCTACGGCATCCTTTACTGAATATACTAAGGAATAATAGCCTGAACTAAACTTCTTTTCCTTTCTCCATACATTTGCCGTATCAAGTCTGGCTATTAGCATTGGCGAGGATCTAGAGTAAAAGTTCTCTTCAACTCTCTTCAGCATAGCAGGAGTCATTTGTAATGCGTCTGGATAGTTTGAAAGTTTTTCAACCAATGGTATAGGATCTTCTATTCCTTTTAAAGGTCCCATTACTAAACCATGATCTAGGGCTACAACAAACGCTTTTCCGTTTTGAAAAAGCCTTCTCATTCTTATATTAAGACCAGACATATGGGTTTGGTATACTTCTATCGTTTAAAGTTTTTTAGAAAGGAAATTCCAGACTTAAGCAGTTGTTTTGCGTAAGGGTTTAGAACAAGATTTAATATAACATATATCGTTAACCCAAGAATTGATTCCTCTGTCATTATCCTCAGTTCATACAGAGTCTTTCCATACTCGGTTTTTGCTAGGATAAATGGGAAGCCGGAGATTATAGAGATGAGAATTGGGAGGAGAAACTCCTTTGTTGGCATTGAGAAATTATAAAGGCGCTTAGAGATCTTGAACGAATAGAACAACATGCCTATGGAGTTAGTTAAAACTGCCGAAGACATAAGAAGAGCTAAAAATGGCGAGTTCTCTTCTACATTTCCTTTATCTCCTAACAGAAAGATTAAGGCAGATACTATAGAGACTGAAATTGCTGAAATGATTACATTCTTTACTGTTAGAGATGCAGTATTTCCCTTAAATTCATTGACGGATTCAGGACTTAAACTTTCATCCTTCATGTAAATAGCTTTGTAGAAGATCGAATACAAACCTCTTAGAAAATTAGATACTGAAAGCACATAAAGAGCAAATATGGAATCTATGTACTCTGGTCTTAAAACGTAAAGTAACTTGTCTCCATCAACTATTATTAGCATGATAAAAATTCCGGAAGAGATTGCAAACAACTTAAGTGCAGTCTCCACAATTTTTGCGTCTTTATTTTCATGTAGCTTTAGTATTAACCCATCAACAGATGCCTGAGACCATATAATAATATTAGCAATGATCAATGCTGATTCAAAGTAGGAAACAGGTTCCGTTGAATGGACAGCTTCAACTACTACCCAAACTAAGGTTGCCTCGATTATGAGTTGGACGTAGTTCATAATAAATACCAATGATTTTCTAGCTGCTATGATAGCAAGCTTAAAGTCTACTTTCAAATTAGCTTTAGAAAGAAACATATTAATTATAATCTGAGCCAGATATCCTAGAGAATAGGCAAATATTACGGCTATTATTGACAGATGGAGTAAGAACATCAGAATTATTCCTGACGAAAGTCTAATTAGTTGGAAGGCCATTGCAGATATTGCGATAACTCGAGGAGATTTACCTAAAGATGTTGATCCAGTTATCTTACTTAAATAGATTAGAACAATAAGGAAAAGTCCAGCCAGGAAATAAAGTGGTTCATAGTAATGTGATGCACTAATGAAATACGGAATAAGAAAAACATAAACAATAGATGATAAGGCCCCTGCTAGACCATTAAGTATAATGATACCTCCTACAGGTTTATTCTCCGAGGAGTACCTAGAGGTTATTGCTGAAAATAAGTCTGCTGGTATTGTAAAATATCCAGTTATTAGAACAAAAATGTATTGCCAAGCTCCAAAAGTTTCTATTGAAATTGAAGAAAGGTATCTGACAGCTAAGAGGGAAAACAAAAATGAGAAGGGCATAACGGCAGTCTTGATTAAGAGATTAAATATTCCTATTCTAGTTAAACCTGGAGTATTTTGAGCCTTCTTAGACTCCATATCAATCACAAAACAAATAATTTTCAATTCTTTTGATTACTACTTCATCGGATACTCCAGTTATTTTGAGATTAATTTTCTTCTTCACAGTTGTTTTTACCTTAGGCAAGCCAATGCATTCTTGGCTTTCATTTTTCACTATTTCTTGAATTATATCGCCAATATTTCTATTCCTCTCTTTGGAAATTTTCTCAAGTATCTCATACCATTCTCTCCAGATTCTAACATTCATTCAGCTTTGAATATAGTATTGCAGAAAAAAATGTTGTGCTAATATAAGCTATTTTCGTATATGTTGTCAAGGGCTTTTGCTACATCTCTTATAGAAATAATTCCCTTTAATTTCCCTTGATCGTCGACAACAGGTAAATGTCTTATATTATAATTTCTCATTAAGCTAAGTGCTGCCGTAACAGGAGAGTCTTCCCTCACAGTTATTAAAGAAACTGTCATTATGTCATCGACTTTATCATTAAGTCCCTTACCCTTACCTATAGCTCTAACTATGTCCCTTTCTGTAACTATTCCCTTTGGTTTATCTCCTTCAATTACTATTACTGATCCAACGTTACTTTCTGTCATAACCTTAGCAGCTTCTCTTATATCCATACTGCTTGATACAGTTATAACTGAAGTTCTCATATACTCTTTTATTGTTTCTTCCATATATTGATATTACGAAAAAGAAACTTTTAAAACTTAGTATAGCTTTCTGTGACTTCTTTATGGAAAACGCAAACAAGTTCTGCTCTCTAAGTTGGAGGGATGAGTTGAAAACGCATTAACCGTTGGACCATAAAAGGCTATACTGATCTTAAACGAGGTAAAGATCATATGAAAGTATAGAAGGTAAGTAAATCAGGTATAACGTATGTTATACGTTTTTCTTTCATTCCTCCTTAATTTGTATTACATTAATTTCAATTTATTTTTAAAAGTTTAAATATACTATAATTAACACGAAAAGATTTACATGGCTAAGATTTATAAACTCATTTGGAGAAGGGGATATTAGAAAGGCTATGAACTTAACAGTATTAAAACTTAAACTTGGAATGCTTTTTACTACCTTATCTATTCTGCTCTTAGGCTTTGCAGTAGCATTTGCAGTTGTAGCTTACTTGTACGGTGTTAGTTTCGCTCCTCTAGTAATATCTGGAATTCTAGGATTTGTAGCGTTCTTTTCGATAATACAGTGGCTTTTAGGACCTTATATGATAAATGCAATGTATAAAGCAGTTGAAGTTTCACCTGAAGATCCTAGATATGGTTGGTTGGTAGGACTAGTAAATGAAGTGGCAATGTATAATAAGCTTTCAACTCCTAAAGTTTATATAGCCGATGTTCCGTTCCCTAATGCCTTTGCTTATGGAAGTCCTTTAACAGGGAATAGAGTAGCAATAACTCTTCCGTTATTGAAAATGTTAAATAAGGATGAAATAATGGCAGTTCTAGGTCATGAGTTAGGGCATCTAAGGCACAAGGATGTACAGTTGCTTATGGCTGTAGGTCTGATACCGACTTTAATGTTCTGGTTAGGCTATACTTTTATATTTAGTGGAATGTTTGGTGGTGAGGGAAACGGTAGAAATAATGCTGGAACACTATGGCTAGTTGGAATAGCAATGCTAGCTATAAGTTATGTGTTCCAGTTCTTCGTATTATTCTTGAATAGGATGAGAGAGGCTTATGCTGATGTAAATTCTGCATTAACTGTACCTGGAGGAGCTGAGAACTTGCAAAGGGCATTGGCTAAGATAACTTTGTCGACTGATCCAAGAATTATCGAAAAATACAAGCAGAGAAACAGCAGTAAATCATTAACTAATATGTTGTTCTTCTCTCCCGTAGACGTTCCAGAAGACGTATCCGAGGCTAGCGTAGATGAACTTATAGAGCACTGGAAGAAGGAGAAGGTTCACTGGTATGATGACTTCTTTAGCGACCATCCAGCATCTCCAAAAAGGATTCAATTACTGGAGAAGCTAAAAGACGAAAAAGCTATTGCAAAGTAGGAATATTTTTTTAGATATTTATAATTTTAAACTATAATCTTTTATTCAAATTCAATAGTAGCTGGAGGTTTAGATGTTACATCATATAAAACTTCTGCTACTCCTCTTATTTTGACTAGTTCTTTAGCTATGGATATTAGGATATCCTCATTCAGCTCCACAAAGTCCGCCGTCATGAAATCTTCAGTTTTTACAGCTCTAATTATTACACTATAATTACCTTTTTCTGTTGATAGGATTTTTATCCCAACATGGGTTATATCATGTCTTGTAATTTTACTTACTAGATCTCTTATTTTGGGATAATTTAATTCAACATTTATCCCTGCAATTTTGCCATAGCTTCTAACGTCACCCTTAACTCCAGTAGCTTTGTCTGAGTAGATTGTTACTTCTTTACCTAATTCTGAAGATATTTCTCTATCTATTTTAGATTTATTTTGTATAACAACAGCAAAGTACTGAGATGCCATACCTTCTAGATATTTTTCAACTATTCCGGTAGCCTCTCTGACTACTTCGAGTTTTTCTCTAGTTAGTTCTCCAACTGATCTTATTAAAAGTCCAGGTCCAGGAAATGGTTGTCTCTCTGAGATATCTTTAGGTAAACCTAAGAATCTGGCTAGTTCCCTGACTTCATTCTTGTAGAGATCTGCTAAAGGCTCAATAAGTTTAAACCCCCACTTTGTCTGAGTATCTATACCCATCTGAACCAAAACGTTGTGCTGAGTTTTTATACCGCCCTGAGTTTCCACCCAATCGGCTGCAATTGTACCTTGAACTAAGGCTGATGCATTATACCTTTTAACGATCTCGGATATACTCTCATAAAATAAGTCTCTAAAGATATGTCTTTTTTCTTCAGCGTCTTTTTTTCCTTC
The DNA here is from genome assembly GCF_000632495.1 of Candidatus Acidianus copahuensis. Classification (GTDB taxonomy): domain Archaea; phylum Thermoproteota; class Thermoprotei_A; order Sulfolobales; family Sulfolobaceae; genus Acidianus; species Acidianus copahuensis. The sequence goes on from NZ_JFZT01000019.1 coordinate 68,721, forward strand.
AAGAGCAGAAAAGAACTTATCTTCAACGTTAATTACCTCTAAAGGCATCACATTTTTTAGCATTTCTTTAACTTTCTCCGCTTCTCCTTTTCTAAGGAAACCGGTGTCAAGCATTACAGGAATAACTTTATCACCAAGAAGAGTATACATTAGTGCAGCTGCAGTTGTGCTATCCACCCCACCACTCACTGCAGCAACTACCTTTTCGCCTTTTGTGACATTGTAAACTTGAGGTCTTATCTCTTCTACGAACTGACTGGGATTGAACACATGTTACACTATATTTGAGGTATAAATTTGTTCTACAGTTTCAACATCTATGTATTTTCTCAAGATTCTTGCTATTTTATCTACTTTTTCTCTACTCTCCTCATCAATCCTTTTCGAGTTATTTTTTATTCCAAAGAGATTAAGGGAAGAATAAAGAGAACCATGCAAACTTGTTCCAATTTTATCTCCTTTTAATGCTCCATCGTAAACTTCAACTTTTTCATTATTTCTTTCAAAGATTTTAAAAACTGGTTTATCATTGTTATATTCAATTTTACCTCTCCTTATTTCATATCCCTCAACAATACCGAATTCAGACTCAGCAACTGACCTTGAAACTACTTTTTCTTCTTCGTATATTATGTCAATATCAAAAATTCCCAAACCTTGATATTCTTTAGGAGATCCACTTTCAATTCCGTGTAAATCAACGATTTTTTTCCCCATAATTTGGAAACCACCACATATCCCAAGAGTGGGCATTTTCTTAATTTGTTCAGAAAATCCCCTCTCAACTAGCCAGACTAGTGATTCATAAGTGTTCCTAGTGCCAGGCAAGACAATAACATCGGATTTTTTTAGTTCTTTTGGACTTCTAATGAATCTAACTCTTGCGTTAGATTTTTCCAACGCTTGAAACTCATTAAAATTACTCATGTAAGGATAAGCTATTACGCCAACTTCAATTTCTCCATCCCCGATATCCTTAATATTCATTGAATCCTCTGCCATCATCGGTACGTCGTCTATATAGGGAATTGAACCTAAGTACTTCATTCCTGTTCTTTCTGTTAGCCAATTAATTCCATCTTCTAGATATTTTTCCTCTCCTCTTAATTTATTTATTATAAATCCAGAAAGTTTTTCCCTAATAGATGGTGGAACCATGTTGTATACCCCGTAAGCGGATGAGAATGATCCTCCTCTATCTATATCTAGCACAAGAATTATTGGAATCTTAAGGTCATACGAAGGGAGAATAGCAGTCATATCGTTATCCATAAAATTTGGTTCAATTCCCCCAGCTGCTTCTATTACAGTATTTTTTTTAACAAGATTTCTTATTTTTTTCCATATTTCTCCTATATTAGAGTAGTATTTTTTAGCGCTCATATTACCTAAGGACTTTCCAAACAGAATTACCTCTATTCCATTTCCAGAGGGCTTTAGTAAAACCGGGTTCATAGACCAAGAAGGTTCTAGTGTGGAACCCATTGCCTGAAATGCTTGAATGAAAGCCATTTCTCCTCCTTCAATAGAAGGATAGCTGTTTAGTGACATATTTTGAGCCTTAAATGGAATACCATCTAATATTCTGACTAATCCAGCTGTTACGAATGACTTCCCTGAATCACTCATAGTAGAAGATATTATAATTGCCACACTATCCACTACGTATGAAGGCATTAAAAGGAATCCTTTCGGAGATATCGTTCTTTACTATTATTCCATCAGTAAAAGCTGATATTGAGGTTATAGCGCAATATAGCTTCTTATCTCCCCTTATTATAGGATTAATTGCTAGTGTAGTAGATTTTTCCTTCTATTACATTTTCTTTCATTTCCTGGGAAGAATAGGAGGAATTCTCCTTATTCCAGTAATTGAAATATTTAGGGGTTTTAATCACTTAGATGGCTTGCTCGATATAGGAGATGGACTAATGGTAAGAGATCCTCAAAGAAGAATACTAGCAATCAAGGATGTGCAAGTTGGTTCTGGGGGAATAGGGATGGCTCTAGTGTATTTATCTCTAATGATTGTATCTCTTGAAACAATGCCTTCACCTTCAATTTACTCTTTCCTTAATCTTATTGGAGCAGAGATTTCAGCTAGAGGAATCGGAATACTTGTACTGTCCTTATATAGACCAGCTGAATGGAGTAGTATTGGTAAGACCTTCAGCTCTTATTTAAGAAGAAAGTATCCATACGTTATACTTCAAGTAATTCCATTCATTCTATTTTATCCTTTAATTGCCTTCTTCATTCTGACTTTTCTATTCATTCTTATTGCTAGGTATATAGGAGGTTCTACTGGAGATTTGGCTGGAGCTGCGATAACTTTATCCTTTCCGATAATGCTATTGATGGAGAGATATTGCTACTTGATCTCCTTAGTGCATTAGCTTTGGATTTAGTTCTTGGAGAACCACCAATCTATATTCATCCAGTTGTTATGACGGGTAAAATAGCTGAGAAGATCATAAAACCTTACAAAGGCTATATCTATGGAATAGTAATATGGATAATATCTGTTTTCCCCGTACTATTCCTTTTTTCATTGCCAACTTTACTTCCTACGGGTATAATAGGTTTCCTGCTTGTAGTTTTTGTTCTTAAAACAACTTTTTCCATTAAGCTGTTGTACAAATTAGTCTCATCATCACTAGACGAGAAAAAATCTAGAGAATTTGTGCAACAAATAGTAAGAAGAGATCTTTCAAAGGCTGATTTACCTCATATTTGGTCAGCCGCTATTGAGTCCCTCTTTGAGAGTCTAGTTGACGGTATTACCTCTCCTCTTTTTTGGTTCCTCTTATTTGGTATCCCTGGTTCTCTTCTTCAGAGGTTAGGGAATACTATGGATAGTATGGTCGGATATAAAACAGATGAACTCAGAAAGGAAGGATATTTTTCTGCAAAAGTTGATACTATAATGAATTACATACCTGCTAGAATAACTGGACTTATTATGATAATAGCTGGGAGGTTCATGAATTTAGATATTAGGAACGCAATAAATACGCTAAGACAAACTCATGAGATTGAAAGTGTAAACGCAAAGTATCCTATCTCAATAGTAGCTGGCCTCTTAGGAGTCAAGTTAGAAAAAGAAGGATTTTACGCTGTAGGAAATGGGAATCTCCCCACAAAAGAGGACGTTGAAAAAGCCCTTAGACTCTTTAAAATCTCTCTAACCCTTTACTTAATTATATTATTAATTATATATTATTGCCTTTATGGTTTTTCCATCTTTGGATATCCTTATGGCCTCATTAAATTCTTCTAGCTTAAATCTATGAGTTATAAGTTTTTCAACTTGAACTTTTTTCGTCGAGATAAGTCTAAGAGCCTCAATCATATCCTCTTCTATTCCTGCATTGCTGGATATAATAGAAATTTCATTATTTAGTAGATCGCTAACGTCATAATCTAGGACTGTCCCCTTATATGGAACGCCAAATAAAAGAACTCTTCCTCCTTTTCTAACAGATCTTAATCCTGAAACTATTGCAGTCGGTGATCCTGAGGCAATTATTGCCACGTCAACTCCTCTATTTTCTGTAAATTTCCTCACCTCTTCCTCAACTTTTATTTTCTTTGGATTAAGAGCCACGTCAGCACCTATACTTAATGCAAATTCTGCCCTAAATTCAGAGACGTCAGATACAATTACCTTATCTACATTTTTTGTTTTGAGAAGCATCACATGAAGTAAACCCATGGGTCCTGCTCCTACAACTAGAACTGAATCCTTGTCTTCTATTCCTATTCTTCTTTGAGCTCTAACTACGGTGCCGAGAGGTTCTATAAAGGATCCCTCGTCAAAGCTTACATTATCTGGAAGCTTAAGAATACCTCCTCGTGAAACATTCCATGCTGGAACTCTGAAGTATTCCGAAAAACCTCCTGGATCTAAATTTGTTTTTCTGTAGTAAGGGCACATTGTAGGACTTCCCTTTTTGCAATAATAACATTCGTAGCATGGTACGTGATGATGAGCAAAAACTCTTTCACCGGGTTTAATCCAGTCTACAGTTGATTGTTCAACTATTCCTGCAGGTTCATGTCCTAATATGGGCTGTGAGGCTGTGTATTGTCCGCATATCTTTTCTACGTCTGTTCCGCATAGTCCACAAGCTTTCATCTTAACTAATACGTCTCCTTCTAATAGTTTAGGGATAGGAACTTCCTTTAAGACTGGCTTACCACCTTCAAGTAGAATTGCCCTCATATATTTACGCTCATCCACGAGAATTTAAGCGAAACTTTCTTGGCACAGTATATATAGTAGTACATAAATAGTTTATAATATGAACACTTTCATATTACTCTCTCTTGTATTAATTGCTGTTGACGTTATTTACCTTGCTATTCCTTTTATTTTAACTAGAAAGTTAAAGGTTATCGAAATTCCTACTAATTTTGGTAACGTGAAAGTAAAGGTTATGGAAAGGAACGAAGTGAATGCATTTTCCTTTTACAATGGAGAATTAATAATTACTTCTGGTATGCTAAACTTGCCCTTAGAGGATATATCAGCAGCTATTGCTCATGAGATAGGACATATTAAGCTATTGCATCATCTTAAAACGCTACTGTTTATTAATATCATGCTTGCCATATCTCTTTACTTTTTCGGCACACCTTACATATTAATTATAGTTTCCATCATAATGATTTTACTTCAGAGATTTCTTTCAAGGCTTTTTGAAATACAAGCAGATAGCTTTGCCGGTAGTCTAGTAGGGAAGGAAAACGTTATTGACTTAATTATGAAATTTGGAGAGAGAAAAGCAGGTTTACTTTCTACTCATCCTTCAGCACTAGTTAGAGTGAACTATTTAAGAAGAGGTTAAACTTTGATTCTCTTTTTCCTAAAATCCCAAAAAATTTAAGGATATAAATATATACTTCTATTTATGCAATATGTAGGAAGGCCGATAAAGAGGATAGAAGATCCTAGGCTAATAACAGGAAAGGGAACATATGTAGATGATATTAAGTTACCTGGAGAAATGTTTGTTGCTTTTCTAAGATCAAGTAAGCCACATGCTTATATTAACGTCAAGAAAGCAGAGGGAATTTTTACAGGTGAGGACATAAATCCCGGAGCTGACTTCCCAATAGCAAGTAAGGAAGTAACATATGTTGGACAGCCTATAGCAATTGTAATAGCAAAAGATAGATATGAAGCATATGATCTTTTAGAGAGTATTGAAGTAGAATATACTGACCTTCCATTTACTCTAGATCCAGAAAAAGCAGTTAAGGATGAGGTAAAAGTTTATACTGGCTTAAAGAGTAATATATACTTTAATAAACAGTACATTTCTGGTGATGCAGATAAAGCTCTAGAGAAAAGTGATCTCGTGATTGATGGAGAACTGATTAATCAACGAGTCATAGCATCTCCTATAGAGACCAGAGGTATTTTAGCCAATTTTGATGGTCAAAAGCTTACTGTTTGGTCATCTACGCAGTCCGCTCATTTCTTGAGAAGGAATTTGGTTAGCTATCTTGGAATGTCAAACGTAAGGGTTATCCAACCAGATGTGGGTGGAGCATTTGGCAGTAAGATAATAAGTCATCCAGAATATTATGCGGTATCCAAGTTAGCAATTAGAACTGGCTTTCCCCTCAAATGGGTTCCAACCAGGACAGAGGAAATGATAAGTGCTGGGCATGGAAGGGATAAAAAGTTTAAGTTTAAGGTCGGCTTTAAGAGGGATGGTACAATAACTGCCCTTAAGGGAGATGTAATAGGAGATTTGGGCGCACCCTATTATGACGCTAATGACGATGAGTCTGGTAACGTATTAAGTACAACAAGGATGATATTAGGTCCTTATAGAATAAGGGATGCATTAGTTAACGCCATAGCAGTACATACAAATAAGGTTCCAACAACATCCTACAGGGGAGCCGGAAGGCCAGAGGCCACTTACTTCATAGAGAGGATAATTAACATGATTGCTAACGAAGTCAAATTAGATCCAATAGATGTTAGACTCAAGAATGTTATAAGGCCAGAAGAGATGCCATATAAGAACGGATTTGGGATAACTTATGATACGGGAGATTATCCGTCAATTTTAGAAAGAGCTAGATCTCAGTATAAAGAGCTGATCTCTGAGGCTAAAAGAGATGAATGCGTAGGGTTGGGCATGTACGTTGAAATAACTTCTTTTGGTCCATGGGAAACAGCTAGAGTTTTTGCAAAGTCCGATGGAAAAGTGGTCGTTATAACCGGTTCAGGTCCTCATGGACAAGGAGATGCTACAGGAATGGCACAGATAGCTGCAGACGTTTTAGGGATTTCTATGGATGAGATCGAGGTAAAGTGGGGCGATACTGATATCATAGAAGACGGGATAGGCACTTGGGGGAGTAGAACTATAACGGTTGGTGGTTCAGCAGTAATGAAGGCTTCCCAAGAATTAAGGGAAAGATTGGTCTCAGCTTCTGCAAAAATGTTGAATGCGCAGCCAGACGAAATTGAGATTTCTAATGGGAAAATTACAAGTAGGAAGGATAGTAAATCTGCAACGATAAGGGAAGTAATATCCTTTGCCTACTCTAACGGTATACCATTAGATGTGACGTATGTCTACAATCCAGGAAAACCAACTACGCCATACGGTGTTCATATGGCCTTAGTTAACGTGGACAAGGATACTGGAATTATTAAAGTAAAAAAGTATGTTGCCATTGACGATATAGGTAAAGTAATTAATCCATTAACCGCAGAAGGGCAAATTCAAGGTGGAGTTGTTCAAGGTATAGCACAAGCAATCTACGAGGAGGCAGTAATAGATGGTCAGGGAAGTTTAGTAGACTCTAACCTCAACGATTACGGATTTCCAACTGCTGTGGAATCTCCTACTATTATTTGGGAATATATAGAAAAAGGTCTTTCCTCTCATCCTACTGGAAGTAAAGGCGTAGGCGAAGCGGGTGCAGTTGTTGGGACTCCGGTTATAGTTAATGCTGTAGAAAACTGCTTAGGTAAGAAGATAGTCAAAATGCCTATAAAAATAGATGAGGTTTAATGCAAAGGCACTTTTTGTCTCAGAAGGAACTTAAAGCTGTAATTGAGAAGGTAAAACAAAAATACAATATAGACATAAATCCCGAAAAGGCTGAAATAGGAAAAGAGAAAAAACAAATTTTTTTCTTCTTTGATGGAAAGCTCAGTTTATTTTCAGAAGAACTAATACCGACATTATGCTTAATAGAATCCCTGAAATTAGATCTTCCATATGTTGAAGTTGATGAAGGAGCAGTAAGAGCCATACTCAAAGGTGCAGATCTTTTTGTTCCTGGTATTAAGTCCTTTCATTGCGAAAATAGTAAGCCGGGAGATATTATTTTAGTCAAGACAACTGCAGAGAGACCTATAGCTGTTATGAAAATGCTTATAACCGTCGAAGAGGCTCTTTCCACTAAGAAGGGAAAGTTCGCTCAATCCCTTCATTTCTTAGGCGATGAAATATGGAAAATGTGCAGGTGATTAAATGATTTACATAGTTATCCCGACCTATAAGGAAAAGGAAAATATAACTAGGTTAGTGAAAGTTATAAATTCTACAATTGATGCTACTGTCCTAATTGTTGATGATAATAGTCAAGATGGCACATTAGAGGCTCTAAATTCTTTAGGATTTTCTAACTTGGTTGTAGTTGAAAGAAAAACTGAAAGGGGTTTAGGATCGGCAATAAGGTCTGGGATAAAAACTGCCCTTGATAAAGGAGCTGAATATGTAATTACAATGGATGCAGATTTCAGTCATGATCCATTATATCTACCATATTTCTTAGATAAAGGAAAAGAAGGTTATGATTTAGTTATCGGATCAAGGTATATCAAGGGAGGAAAGATAGAGAACTGGCCATTAAAAAGGAGAATTATTAGTAAAGGGGCTAATTTTTTGGTTAAATTCTTTCTTAAATCTCCACTTCACGATAATACCTCTAACTATAGACTTTATTCTAAGAGAGCTTTAGAGGAAGTTATAAAATGCGATAATGCTAATGGCTTTGAATTTCAGATATGTGCAATTTATTCGATAATTAAAGCAAAACTTAAAATTGGAGAGATCCCCATAGTTTTTAGAGATAGAGAAAATGGAAATAGTAAACTTACTACAAAAGAGATGTATACATGGTTTAAGTACTTACTCAAGCTTTACTCTTCCTCTTAAGTTTCAAAACCTCTTCCTTTAAGTCGTCTATTTCTTTCTTGAGAGCATTAATCTCGCTCTCATGGATTTGTACAATCTTCTCTAATTTTTCAATAGCGTTTTCTCCCTCAGCTTTTAGTTTAATTACTTCCCTTTCATCTACAGTTATAAATCCTAGTCTTTCAAGTTCTTTCACATATCCTTTTGCCGTTTTTGGAGATACCTTTAGTTCAAGGGCTAAGTCCTTCACATTTATTTCCCCTTTATTTTTAACCATGTTTAGAATGTCTTGAAGTCTTGGCGTTAGCTCCATGGATATAAGATCGTGAAAAAGAGTGTTTTTAAGGAAATAGCCTCTAGATTATAAGGAACAACTTTGGCTCTATTGTTAAAGGAAAAGGATGTAGCATCTATCCTTAATTTTAAGGATTCTTATAGGGCTTTAAGGGAAGCGTTTGAGAAACTTGGGGGTAAAAATGCAGTAAACTCTAAGAGAGTTAGAACTTCTTTCCTTGGCACAACTCTCACATATCAAGCAGGAGGGATTGACAATTACGTTGGTTTTAAGACATATATTAAAGGTAATTTTATCTCTATGCTATTTTCGTCAGAAGGTGAACTTCTAGCTATTGTTGAGTCTGATAGGATGGGTCAGATAAGAACGTCTGCCCTCTCTGTATTAGCCTCAGATGTGATCAAGGGTAACTATTCCTCCGTTGGAATAATTGGTCTTGGTAAGCAGGGTTTAGCTCAAGTAGAGTGCTTTTTCTCAATAAAGGGGATTTCTCCAACAGTATTTACTAGATCTCAAGAGAGGTTATCTAAATCTCTTGAATTCCTTAGATCTAGGGGAATTGGAGTCAACACTTCAACTTCGATAAAAGACCTAATCAAGTCATCAGAAGTTGTAGTTTCAATAACTTCAGCAAAGGATCCCTTTATAAAACTGGATTACATAAATAAACCCCTTCACTTGAACCTTATGGGCTCTAATATACCTGAAAGAGTTGAGGCATATCCTGAGGTAATTAAAGCCTCGGAGACTATAGCCGTTGAAGATGTAGAACAGGCCCTTGAAGAGGCTGGAGATCTAGTATTAGCCAATAAGATGAATATGTTAGACGTAAGTAAAGTAATCGGTTTTTCTTCAATTTTAGTTGGAAAAGTTAAGATAAATAAAGAAGGGATTACCATTTTTAAGTCTACAGGAATAGGTTTAGAGGATGTTGCAGTTCTCAAGGTAATATATGAGAAAGCAGTAAAGATGGGATTAGGAAAAGAAGTAGAGGTCGTCGGTAAATGGTTTCCAGAATTGGGGAACAAATAGAAATTTCTCCAGTAGAGTTAGCCTCACAAAAGGCAAAAAAGACCAGAATAAACTTGGCGAGTGGATCTCCAGATCCTTCTACGATTCCCGTTAAGGAGATTGAAGAAACATATAATGAAGTTCTAGAAGATCTTGGGGCTAAGGCACTATCGTATCCAGGCGCTGGAGGACAGGAAGAACTTATAGAAGAAATTGAAAAATATTTAAGTCCTTTAGGCATATTAGACAAGAACGACAGGATAGTTGTAACTAGTGGAGCCCAGCATGCAATGGAGCTTTTAGGAAAATATTTCCTTGAAGGCGATACAATAGCAGTAGAGAATCCAACGTTTATCGAAACTTTTAACGCCCTAAAGTTAAGATCTTCTGTTGTACTTCCGATTGACTTAGATGAAAATGGTATAAAAGTAGATGAGCTTAAGGAGTTGATTAAGGTTGTTAAGATATCTCTTCTCTATATAATACCTAATTGTCACAATCCTGCAGGGGTTAACTTAAGTGAAACGAGAAGGAAGGAATTGGTTGAGTTAGCCTCAGAAAATGACTTTTACATTATAGAAGATGATCCTTATAGACCAATAGCATGCAATTTGCCTAAACCAATAAAATATTTCGATAAAGATGGTAGAGTAATTTATGTTGGTAGTTTCAGCAAAGTCTTAGCTCCAGGATTGAGAATAGGTTTTTCAGTTCTTAGAGGAGAAATTGCAGAAAAAATATCTCTTATAGAGCAACTTGATTTCTCGACATCAACTATTAACCAATACGTAGTATCGCGTCTATTAAAAAAGGGCTTAATTCAATCTAGAACGGAAGAGCTAGCAAAACATTATTCTAGGAAAATGAAAGTATTAAGAGATTCCTTATTAGATAAAGGATTTCAGAACTTCAACAATCCTAGCTGTGGATTTTTCTTGCTTTTAAATTTAGGAGTAGATAGTTGGAAGGCATTCAATGAAGCAATAAATGCTGGACTTAGTTTTGTTCCAGCCAAACCTTTTTTCTTAAGGGGAGGAGAAACTATGGCAAGACTAAGCGTTGCCATTTCAAATGAAGATCAAATAAAGGAAGGTGTAGATATACTTTCATCTATAAAGAAAAAAATTATACAATAAAGATATTTTTTTCAAGGGAGTTCAGAGGTTTCCCCCTCTTTTCCATAAATACCATGTCTTCAATCCTTATGCCAAACTTTCCAGGTACGTAAATTCCAGGTTCGACCGTAAATATCATTCCATTAGTGACTCTCTCTAAATTATCCTGGGAAATATATGGGTCTTCATGTACATCAATTCCTATTCCATGTCCAGTCCTATGAATGAAAAATTTTCCATATCCGGCCATCGTTATTTTCTCTCTTGCTAGAGAGTCTATTTTCATTGCTGTCATATTTTCCTCGCCGTTCTCGGCGGATATTTGAGCCTCCTTCACTATTTCATAAACTTTTTTCACATCTTCTGAGACGTTTCCTATAGATACTACTCTAGTTGTATCTGTTGAGTAATTCTTGTATTTTACTCCGAAGTCCACTATTATTGGTTCGTTTCTATTTATTTTTCTATCAGTACATCTCAAATGAGGCATAGAAGTATTTGGCCCAGAGGTAAGAATGGTCTTGAAGGAATATCCATCTGCCCCATTTTCAATGAATTTTTCTTCTAGAATATTTGCTAATTTGCACTCTGGAATACCTTCAGTAACATAGTCGAGAAATTGAAGAAAACTTTTCTCAGCTATCTTGATCCCTTCTTTCATAGTAGATATTTCTTGTTCATCCTTTATTGCCCTTAGCTTTCTTAACATCTTTGAGGCTTCAATTATCTTGCTAGGCTTAAAGTTGTTAATTATTTGAATTAAGAAAACTGACCATAATTGATCGTCAACTCCTATTGACGAGCCAGTCTTTAGCGTAAGTTTAGAATATGGATTTTCCCCATCCTCATACGATATTGTAGCTATCTTTGTTTTCTCTAGCTGTTCCTCATATAATTTAGGAGCAAGGAAGAATTCATCATCCTTACTTATTATGAGGAAGAGAGGTCTTTCCATTTGTTCTTCGAAAAATCCAGTTAGGTAGAAGGTATTACTTCCTGGAGAAAGAATAACGTAATCCAATGCTTCTTTTTCCATGAGATCCCTTAGTTTTTTTACTCTCATGTTCTATTTCTTGAATTAGGATCTAAAGAATGTTTATAGTACTTTCTAAGAAGCATGAACTTCATTATCCTCCCTCTTTGCATCATGAAAATCCAGATAGAATAAGAATATCGTTGGACGCAATCAAGGATCTTGGAAAATTAGTTGAACCTGACCCAGCCCAAAATGTCCTAGTTCATTCACCAGAGTACGTGGAGAGAGTTAAGAGGACTAACGGCTGGTTAGATGCTGATACCTATGTTAACACAAACACATATATTGCGGCACTTTACGCTTTAGGGGGCGCAGAGCTAGCAGTTAGGTTAGGTGGAATAGCACTGGTTCGTCCTCCTGGACATCATTCTGGTACTAATGGTAAGGCCTTAGGAGCTCCTACCCAAGGATTTTGTATTTTTAATAATGTTGCATATGCAATAAAGAAACTAGGGCTCAAGAACGTTGCAGTAATAGACTTTGATGTTCATTATGGGAATGGCACGCAGGAAATATTTTATAGAGACCCTGAAGTTCTTCATATAGATATTCATCAAGATCCTGGAACATTATATCCTGGTACAGGTTTTCCTGAGATGATTGGAGAAGGAGAAGGAAGAGGAACCAAAGTGAACTTAATTGTTCCTCCTCTATCTAGGGACGACATTTACTTGGAACTTATCCCGATAGTTGAGTCTATACTAGACGACTATAAGCCTTCTACCTTGATTTTCTCCGCAGGTTTTGATGCATATGTTGAAGACGGTTTATCTTCAGTAATGGCAACAGAAAAAACTTTTTACTCGTTTGGAAGACTAAATTACCCTAGTAAAAGCGCAGTCCTTGAAGGAGGATATTCTGAAGGGTTAAGGAGAGGATTAAGGGCATTTGCTGAAGGGTTTTCTAACTTGGAAAAAGATTATCCCATAACTTACTCAACTGATTCAGTAAAAACTCGTTTCCTTCAATATCTAGGAAAGGAAAGGAAAATTCTAAGGGATTATTGGAAGGTTTAGCAGGTGAAGTAACACTTTAAGGCTAAGTTATATGCTGCATTAAAGTCCCTATCAGCCTTATATCCACAAGATGGGCATACAAATATCGAACCCATAACTTCTCCACTTCGATAACCGCATCTTGAGCATATCTTAGTAGTGTTTCTGGGATCAAGTCTTCTTACCTTAAATCCGTGACTAAATAACTCTTTCTCTAGTATCTGTTCAATTGCCCTAAGCCCTTTCCCTACCTTAGCGTTGTATATTCTTAGATCCTCTATAGCTATAACCTTTGGTTTGATGGCCTCTAGAAAGGAGAGTGCCTCAGAGATTGGTTGTCTAACTTGAGATTTTATATCATTTAAGTAAACTAATCCCTGTGAGTCTCCAAGATACTTGGTGAAAGTATCTACCATTTTTCTATCACCAATATATTTCGTCTTGTATACTTTACCTTCTTCAACTATTGCAACAATAGTAAAAAGATGCCTTATTCCTAAATCTATTCCAACAATAGGACTCTGCTCCTTATAGGCTAAATATACCTTTACTCCACTTTCAAAACTGATTATCGCATACTCAGGTATGCCTTCTTTAGGTTTTTCAACTATCGCGTTTATCTTAGATACCTTTACTTTTCCATTTATTTCTGAGATCTTTAGTGGACCTATTCTCAAATTATTAGGCGCTATACCGAATTCCTTTAACCTATTAGGTACAGGGGGATCTTGTCCTCCAGTTTTCCTTATTGCATTTCTATAATTAATATAGTAAAGAATGTCGCTATGAATCTGTTTTAACATACCATAATCTACTATTTTTACTTCTACAAGTTGTTCTGACATATTATAATCTTCGATTGAACTTATTTAAGAATTTAAGCAAATGAGCTATTATGTCTTGGAAAAATATAAAGATAGTATTTAATAACTATTATAGTAAAATAAAATTGTAAAACAATTATATTTCGATAGGACTTCCAACTTTTATCTTCTCAACATCACTTCTTTTTAGATAGTACAAAAGAGTAGATGAAAAAACGTAATCTCCAAGTCTATACATCACATAATATTCTGTGTTCTCCTTAATTTTATCTTGGTTGAAATAATTTACTACGTAAAGAGTAGGTCCTTTAGATTCAGAAAAGGAAATTAGACCAGAGTTTAGACTTGATGAATACTGTCCTATTTCTTTAATGACTTCATTTAGTGAATCAAAAGGTAATAATCCAGATTCAATCTTTTGCCCTATCTTTTCTAAGATAAGATAACTATCAGTATATGGTTTCTTACCATTTTCACCAAACACTTTTCGATTAACTGAACCATTGTGCGCAAAATATAGATCAAAAACGCTAGATCTCAAGTGATATGGATGATTGTGATTTAGTCCTACAAGAAACTTTTTGCTTGTCTTTCTAGCATGAATAATTCCAATCATTTCATCACCTTTTATTGAGGTAAGTATTGTTTGCCCAACTTTGTCCTCAAATGCAGGTTCAGGGGATCTATAGTATACTTTTTTCCACGAATTTCCCTTTAAGAAAACAACAAAACCCCATCCATCATCATGTCTTCCATAAATTTTAGATAACGGATCCATTTCAGCAGAGGAGAAGAAAGCCTTTACTATGTCTTGGTTTAGTTTATCCTTAGTATGAAACGCTAAAATCCTACACATCTATTATCATCCCATCATATGCCATAATAGCTCTGCCAGATAATGCTTCTTTTATTTCGTTTTCTATCTGAGCAGGAATATGCGTGGCAATAATTCTTTTACCAGATTTCAAATCCTTAACGCTAGTATGTCCATAATTCTCACATCCTTGAATACAAGTTACTTCATGTATTATCAAATCAGCATCTTTAGTCTCTCTATCTATCTCATCACAAGGCTCTTTCGTATCTCCTGAATAAAGTATTTTAGTTCTTCCATCTGTTATAACGTAACTTACTGCATATATTTTATGGCAAGCCTTTACTGAATACACTTCTATGTCTCCGATCTTGGCTTTTGGTAATTCCTCTTCACGGATGTCTGCAGAAATGTCATTTCCAATTTTCTTGTAGACGTTAAGTAAATCTAATAAACCTGGAGGGGAAAATATCTTAACATCTCTCATACCCCTTATCTTTCTTTGAACAAGATAATCAAAGATACCGTTGATATGATCAATATGAAGATGAGTAACGAAAATTCCTTCTATTTCTGGAAATCCAATATCTTCAAGTTTAGAGTTTGAGCCATTACCCATATCTAAAATTATTTTTGCTTCCTTGCTTGATAACATTATTGAGGACTTAGATCTTTTACTTCCTAAAGTTGAACCAGAACCCGTACCTAAGAACGTTATCCTCATATATCATCCCTCTGATCTATATCGACTGGAATTCCGCAATAGCCATTAACTTCTTCTTCTCTCCTTCTTCTTGAATTATTCTTCTTCTCGTTTCTTATTTTACTCTTCTCTCTCTTTGACAAACTTTTCCACCTCCTCCCTTCTAGGTCCTACCGCTCCAAACTTTGTTACAGAAATAGCCGCAACAATGTTTGCAAAATTCACAGCATACTCTAAGTTCTCTCCTTTTTCAAGCATATAAGCCAATGCAGCGTTAAACACATCTCCTGCTCCTGTAGTATCAATTGCCTTTACTCGAGGTGCTGGGATTATAACCCTCTTTTCTTTTGTAGCTATTAGAGATCCTCTCTCTCCTAATGTAATGATTACAGCTTTTTTTACTCTTTTTAAAAGAATATTAATACCGTAATCTATATCATCTGCGTTAGTCAACTGTTTAAATTCAACTTCATTTGGAGTAATTATATCAACAAGGTTTAGTATACTTTGATCTTCAATGACTGCCGGAGCAGGATTAAGTATTTTCAAACCTGGAAAATTTCTTAACGCTTTTCTAACTACGTTTTCCCTTATTTCCATTTGAGTTAACATAACGTCTCCGTCAAGCTCACTAATGTCCTCTTCTTGAAGGTCGAAGTTAGCTCCGCGATGAACTATTATTCTACTATTTCCTTCTTTATCGACGAGAATGTAGGCTGATCCGGTTATATTATTCTTTACCTTGATCTTGTCTATTCCTACTTTCTCAATTTTCCAGAACTCTATAGCATGTTTTCCTCTTTCATCCTTACCTACTGCAGCAATTAGATCTACTTGTGAACCCAATCTGCTTGCGGAGACTGCCTGATTTGATCCCTTTCCTCCATGGCCAATAATTACATCTCTGACGAAGACAGTTTCTCCCTCATCTGGAAAGTTATCTACTTTAAGTACTATATCAGTATTGTAACTCCCAACTACTACTATCATTTTAGTATCATCTCAATTTTACTCAATAGTTCTTCTGTTGAATTTGCAACTAAAACTAATTTACCGTCAATAGAAACCATATCTGAGTTAAAACCGCTCTCGGAAATTTTTACTTTTCCATTCTCTATAGATTTTATAACAGTTTGTGTTGGTGAAATCTTTATTCCAACTCTTTTTGAGGAGATCTCTAGTGCCTTAACCACTGTATTTTTCTTTGGGTTTATAAGAATAGGTCCATCAAGCTTTGTCCACTCTAAATACCTGATTATACCTCCAGCTAACGTCGCATAATCATTATAGGGAGTAATTATAGCAACGTTAGCTTTTTCATCATCATCTATTAGTTTTGGTAAGTAATCCTTTTCCTTTTCCAGAATATATAGAAGTTCCTCTAATTCTTCTCTTGCCTCCTCCATTGCTATCTTTCTTTCAGGGTTGGAAAAGGGGTCAACAGGTCCGTGCCCTTTTCCTAGGTCAAGAGAAAAAGCGATTGAGTTCTCTACAAACTCCTTAGCCATTTTTATTGAGTTTAATAAGGGAAAACCCTTAGCTAAATAGGCAGTAATCGCAGCTGAGAATACATCTCCACTTCCATGAACGTTTTTAGTTTCAACTTTATTCCCTCTGACTTCAATTGTATTTCCATCTATAACTGCAACGTCGAGTCCATTAAAGTAACTCCCTCCCTTTACTATTACGTTACCGTATTTTTCATAGATCTTTCTTGCCGACCTCATTAAATCATCTGGACTCTCTATTTTAAACCCAGATATTATTTCAGCTTCAAATTTATTTGGAGTTGAGATTAAACTTTCTTTGAGTAGGCCTTCTAGAGAAGGCATTATGTCCTCTGAGATTAATGAAGATCCTGATTTAGCAACCATCACTGGATCTAGGACTAACTTAATTCCGTATTGAATAACCTTCTCCTTGACAATGTCAATTATTTTCCTGGAGGCTAACATACCTGTCTTCGCATATAATGGGGAAAAATCTTTCATAATTGTGTCAAACTGGGCTGCTATAAAATCCGGAGGAACTTCTAGAACGTTTGTTACTTCAAATGTGTTTTGAGCTGTTAAGCTAGTTATAACTGTGGTTCCAAAAACGCCTAATGATGTAAAGGTTTTTAGATCAGCTTGTAGTCCTGCTCCTCCTCCAGAATCACTACCTGCAATAGTAATTACAACTGGTCTAGATCTCACAATAAGGAGTCTACAATTTAATATAAAACTTCTAACTTTCACTCATATTCGCTAAGATATCTTAGTCTATCGCTTAAGTACGGATGCGTTCTAAAGAGACTAATCCCTCTATTTTCCATCGACATTATATCGTACTTTGCGAAAAGCACTTGAAGTTCTGGCAAATTCTTGATAAGATTCGAAGGCATAAGATTACTTAAGTAAGCAATCTTGATTAACGCTGTTTGTAAAGGTACAGCAAATTCTCTATTATTCTTTACTGCTGTTATATCAGCTCTCTTTTCAACGTGTCTATGTATAGCATAGAAAAGAGGAAATAAAATGAAAAGATAAACAAAAAATATTATGCCTCCTAAAGCATTAAAAGCGGTATAAACAAGAGTAACGTAAATCGCATCTATTCCCATTAGGGCTAGAATTAATGTCTCAGGATCCTTATTTTTTAGATGTGAAAGTTCATGGGCTATTACAGCTTTGATTTCTTCTTGATTCAGCATTGTAGTTAACGGGTAAGTGACTGCCATTCCTCTAAAGAAAATATTTCCAAAGGCCACAGCATTTGGAAAATTTACATACGAGACGTAAACTCTAGGCGTTTTAATTCGTAACTTTTCTGCAACTTCTTTAACTAGAGACTGGATCTCAGCATTCTCTCTTCTCATCTTTAATAGCATCATCATTATGAAAGGGGAAATAAGATACCATAGACCAAATACTATGATTATTTGTAAAGCATTAAGTAGAATATTATTTGCTGGAATTATTAGTGTTATTATTACTCCTATTACCATTATTGTTATAAATGAGACTACATAATATCTCAGCCAATACCTTGTTACTGAAGTCATGCATAGCTATTAACTTCATACATTATTTGATTTTTGTAGAATCAGTTCTGATAAGGAGTATCTGATTGACCTTGAAACGTCCTTTCCTAATGGCGTACCTGGGCCTGCAAAACTATTTTCCCCAGAGAGGGAACCTACAGCTATTGCATCACTAACTGTTCCAGTAAGCCGAAAACCAGAATCTCTTAGAGCACCAGCTTTAGCTTCAGTAGCTGTTCTAATTAGGTCAATCAATCCGTTTATATTAAGAGGGTAATCTACAAATATGCCAATGTTAATTGTACACCCAGCGTCCTCTCCACTTTCCCCAATTCCAGCGCTAATAAAGAGCTTTCCCCACTTACATCTAAAGTACCCGTATCGCTCTGCAGCAGTCATAAAGATCACAGTGTCTTTTCCGCAATTACACATACTTACTGCATCCTTCCAAGGATCTTTACTACAGTAGCTCTTATCTACAAAAAGAGTTGCAACTCGTCTAACTGTCGATATTCCTTCAGGATAAAGGGCGGACGTCAAGGTTAGATATTCTTTCCCTAATTCAAATATTACCCTCCTCAAGACAATAACGCCTCTATTGTTTTTGATCCTCTTTCTATTTGAGGGATACTATTGATATGAGACATTACGAATTGAGGGGAAAGCCCTGAAATGACGGAAGGATTATAAATATACCCTATTAAAATGTAAGTTCCTTGCTTTCCAGTTATCAATATAGTGGTGGGAATGTGGGGAGGATTACCTAAATACGCTGCAGGTTGGAAAAATCCACCAGAAGCCCACTTCTCGGTCACATATTCCTTAATTATTGAATAGGTCCAAGGGAACTCTTCCTTTATCTTATTAAGACCATATGTAACGTAATTGCTTACTTTAGTCCCATTAGCTGTAGAATTTAAGAACTCGTTGTACAAGTAAACAAATTTAAACTCAATTGAGGAATTTGGTGAAAAACCAGTAAATATTAGAGCTGGAGTATTTGGATATGCATCTAATGGATCCGAATGTCCGTAGGTGAAATTTAATTTTCCAAAGCTCGATAAAGCTAAGTATATAGACCAACTATCAGCAGCTCCAAATGGACATCCATACCAGCTTATTAAAATCACGCATGTTCCTCCATTAGGATTGAGATTTTGAGAACTTACTTTTATGATAGAATTCATAGGAATTTCGAACAAGGGTGAAGTGCCCAAAATTAGGATTATAGCTAACACTAAAGTTATCACTATTGGTATTATTTTTCTAAAATTAATCCCTTTTCACCTCTGAAGTTAACCCCATAGGAACTATGGACCCTTTTCTTTCTTTACCCGTAATACGTTTGAAATCTTCATCTAAATTTTCTCTTGACATGTTATCAAGTGTCTCTATTAATTTTTCTAATCGATTTTTTATAACGCAAAAAAATTCATAATCTTCTCGAATTTCTACATCACGGTTAGAGTGATACACGGGGATCATATCGTCATTATATAGTACCATTGCAGGATATCCATCAGTAATGTAACTGAAGTGATCCGAGAACGGTGTTGGCATTTCGATCCTCTTTATGGGGAAAAGACTCGAAAATTTCCATAGTTCAGGGGTTGCAGAAAAGACTACTCTGTCTGGATAAAGAGAATCAAGAGATATCATTATAAAAGTTCCATCTTTCGGTTGTTGAATAGATCCAGTACAACATTTAGGCCCTTCTTCGGAGGAAAAGAACAATAATTTCAAACCGTGTTTCTTAACCTTAGGTTTTAGGGAAGTAAGTATATCAACTGCAAAAAGATTATCATGAAATCCAGTTAGCCAATGGTCAACGTGAGCACCAACCGTAATGTAGTCGTCTCCTGGTAAAAGTTCCACTTCAAGATTGTAAGAATTTGAATCGATCAGTTTTCCATCACTTCTGATTTCAACTTCACCTTTAGGTTCTCTATCTAAAAAAACGGAGGGTACTTTGCCATCTACCCCTATCCTTCTAAGCTTTCCATCTTCGTAAAAAATTATTGCGTCCTTGTCCTTATACATAGAATAAATTTTCGCAATGTCAAAGGGATGAGAAGGCATTTTTATTGCAACAATATTTTTACCTATTTTTCCCTTTACATCTCCAGAAG
This sequence comes from Candidatus Acidianus copahuensis, assembly GCF_000632495.1. GTDB lineage: Archaea > Thermoproteota > Thermoprotei_A > Sulfolobales > Sulfolobaceae > Acidianus > Acidianus copahuensis. Next base: position 88,839 of record NZ_JFZT01000019.1, read on the forward strand.
TATAGGGCATGAGAGATGAATTTACTGTCTTACCATTCACTGTTACTTCAGTATATTTTATCTTCCAAAACTTAGTCCTAATAGGAATTTCCTTAGCTGAAGGATATATTTCCTTTATTTTTTCCAAGATCTTTTTCTCAATTTCTCCACCATGTATTGCCTCCCCCATTAAAAAAAGGTCTTTCGCTAACTTCACTCGATCACCCTAAATAATCGTTGATATTTACCTCGTTATCAGCCTTTCCTAGCTTAAGATAGGAGGAAAGATTTTCACAGGCTTTATTTATTGCATTATAAAGAATTTCCTGACTGGCATACCCTCCTCCCACATGAAGTGTTCCAGCAAAATTATCAAGAGACCAGAGATTTACATCAAAGTCTTCCTTATCATTCCGCCAGAAGACATCTGTTCCAAATCTAAGATCGGGCCTCTCTTTTAGTATTTTCTCTATATCGTTCTTGTTCACTGTCTCTCCCCTACCTACATTAACAATTATTACCTTTTGTTTAGTCTTAGTAAGTCTTTCATAATTTAAGAAGTCTTTTGTGAATTTATTTAATGGAAGAGTATCTACAATTACATCCGCATCCCCTATATATTTATCAACCTCATTCAAAGGTATTTTTACGTCATAATTACCCTTAAATGACCTTGATGCTCCAATTACTCTCATACTAAATCCATTTTTAGCTATCTTGGCTACTTCAGAACCTATTCCTCCCGCTCCCAAGATTAGTATCGTTTTTCCAGTTATCGGATAGCTTTCTCTTCTTTTTCTTATATTTGTTCCCTTAGCTAAGGTCAATATGAGTGCCCAAGCATGCTCAGCCACTGAAACGGAGTACGCTCCAGCATTAGAGAAAACCTTAATTTCTTTCTCTTTAATTTTCTGAAATGGAAGATCATCAACACCTGCTGAAAAAGTCTGAATTATCTTTAGCCTTTCCATATTATCAATTAACTGAGATACTTCTTTAGGCCAAGCTAAAAGTACTTCAGCTCTTCTTAGATCTTCTTGTGTAAACTCTTTCTCTATTACGTTAAAATTGGAGAGAAGCTTCTTTCCTTCCTCAGGGAGGACTAACGTCGAAATTATTGTCGTCATAAAGGATATTTGTTTTTAACGTGTAATAAAACTCTTTGACCCTTCTGTCTTTCTGTCATCATTAGAATTTCAAAAGGTTATAAGGATTCCATAAAGGTAAGCGAAACAGTTTCATATTCTAGGATAACAAAAGGATAGGTTATTGTATATCATTTTCATGATGAACTCCACACCCTTATGATGTAAAATGAATTTTCCTAATAGCCAATTTCCCCTTAATGGTTTTCATAATCTTTCATTTATACTGTTTATTCTTATTATAAGAATTTAAGAAAAGATTTATATAAAACTCTAGTACATTAAAAAATTCCTTTTTACTCTCTAGATATCATAGACATTAGGACAGCTAACATATAGAACTTTTTTCTTTCTTCTTCTTGCTTTTCCTTTAGTTCACGTTCGTCTAACTCTCTTTCCATTTTCAATTCCTTTTTTACTTCTCATCATAATAATGTACTTAAAGCTTTCTTCTAATGTTTAAAAACAGATCCATATATATCATACATGTTAAGTTTTACTTATACATGCACTAGAGGACCTTTGAAATAAGTAAACTACTGAGAGTTTAAAGGAACAGAGACCTTTCAATGTAAATAATTGTTTTTGCTATAAATTTTTTAACTAATATTTGCAACTATATTTATGAAAACAACTATATTCATTTTATCTCATTGACAATTCTAGTTTAAAATACTGCTAGAACAGCTATCGCTACAAGGACTATAGCTGATGTCCAATAAACTATTTCTTGTAAGCCATGAGAATACATATCTCCCATAATTCTCCTATTTCTAGATATGAAACCAAGGATCAATATCGGGCCGATTAAAGTAAAAACAAATAATACTAATAGATCTAGTACGATACCTATTAGTGACGAAGTCGAAAGAAGCAAAGTTGCAATTACTGCAGGTAAGCTTTCAATTACGTATATTTTCCAAAATCCCCTTTGTTTTATTCCTAACGCTTCAGCTACTCCCCATCCGCTACCTAAAGATATTACCATAAGAGCGAGAAAACCTGCCCCGATCAAACCTAAACCAAACACTAGAGAAGAGTAGGTTCCTGCAACAGGTTCAAGGACTTGTGATAGAGCCTGAGCGGAAGCAAACGTGCTTGGGTCAACATTATTAATTCCAGCAAAGGCCATTTCAACGATGGCCATGAGAGCTTCTGTCACTATTGCTCCAATTAATGTCTCTAACCTCATGTGTCTTAACGCAGTTTCCTTACAATTAACTTTTAACTCTCCCATTTTTATCGCAGTCGCAGATGCCTGAAAAAATAACATGAATGGCATAACAACTGCGCCTATTACCGCGGCTAGAAGAAAGATATAATTCGGAGATGAACTAATGTAGAAAGGTGAGTAAGGCTTTATACCTCTCATCACCAAAGTAGCCATTAACCCAAGGATTAAGATAAATGATACGGCCAACATGATCTTTTCGGCAGCAATATATTTTCTTTTTGTAACTATTAATATATGAATAAGGTAAATTATAGGTATACTAACCAATAGAGGAATTCCTATTACTTCTAAGCCAACACCTATGCCTATGTATTCTATTGCATAGGTAACTGCATCAGTTAGCGCCATAGGTAGGGCCATAAAGGATGCGGTCTTTTCACTATAATTTTCTCTTATGATTTCTCCTAAACCTTTTCCTGTAGCCACTCCTATTCTTCCGGATACTTCTTGAACTACGTAAAGAGGAATTATTAGGACTAACATTACCCAAACAAAGCCATATTTAAATAATGCTCCAGTTTGAGCGGCTCCAATAACACTGGATGTGTCCATATCTGCCATCATAACTAACCACGCAGGTCCAAAGAATGCTAAAAATGTTAATTTACGACTCGTCGTATTCCTTTTACGCTCCATCGTAAAGAAATTAATACCATGATTTATAAAGTTATCACCTATCTATTTAGCCTGAGAATCAAAAGCAAAGTTTCCCTTGACTTAGGAATAAAGTAAGCACCTTAAGCCCATATTTTCTCTACAAATATTATTTTTATAATATTATAAAGATTTTCCGAAAAAAATACAATAATATCAATCTGAAGAGAAGGTATAACATGAAAAATGTCTTTTAAGGTAAAAATATTAAGCTAATTCTTGACAAAGCATATAAACTCAAAGTGATAACAAAAGAAATATGAAACTTGGTATATTGTTGTTTGCAATCTTAGCTTTAGGAATAGCTATAACGCCAACATTAGCTCTGAACTCAAATGGGACACAATATATAGCATATAGTATTTCATATAATAGTGTTTCAAATTCAACTTTTTACTCATCGAATACTCAAATGGATGTTCATGTAAACATTTCTTCAACTTCAGTTGGAGACAAATATAATAACACAATAACTATAACAGGAAAATACTTCACAAATAGTACAATGATGGCCATGGCATATACGCTAAACAAAACAATTAACTTTACTGTTCATTACCTATCTAATGAATCACTAATAACCAAAATGGAGAAAATGAACCTTACGCAAATTCTTAATTTTACGATGCAAAAGATGAATTCTTTTAGCGCATATGGAATTTCTTATCAATATAACTTAACTTATAAACCTAATGGAACAGAGACAGTAATGTTTAACGGAAAGTCCTATACGGTGAATTCATTTAAGCTATATGAACAAAATCAATTAACCACCAACTTTGGCCACTCGAAGAATCATGGTTTAGCCTTAAAATCCTATGGCATAGTTCAAGGTAATGCCTTAGTGTTTACGAATGGTATTCTTTACTCGGCTAACATTAATTCTAACTCTAATTCCACTGGATTCTTTGGAAAAGTAATGTCAGAGTCCTCCTTAAATATCAAACTTTTATCTACTAATCTCCCATTGCCTAATTCGAATGCATTAGATTCTATAATGAATACAATGACATCAAATAAGCTAATATTATCTGAAATAGTTGCTTCAATAGCAGGAATAATAGGTTTTGTATTCTTGGTAATTAGACATATTATTTGAGATAATTGACTTATAATTTACAGCATATTTTTTAGATTTTTAAGATAAGATTTTTCTAATCTACGTACATTTATACTTTGAATGAAAGCTTTAGTTCTAGAAAAACCAGGTCTAGAAAATCTAAAGTTAAAGGACTTAGACGTTCCTAATGGTGAAGGAGTACTCGTAAAGATAGTCATAGCAGGATTAACTATGTTAGATTATATGTCGGTTTCAAAAGGAGAAAATACACCAGTGATACCAGGAGTAGAGTTTGCAGGAATTATAGAGGAAGGTGAAATGAAAGGAAAAAAGGCGTCCATTTATACGAGAACTTTTGACGGAACTTGTAAGATGTGTAAAAGAGGAATGGAGATGTTTTGCTTATCTGGTAAACGAATGGGAATCGATGTAAACGGAGGTTTTGAGGAATACATTAGAGTTCCTAGAGAAAACCTAGTTGTATCTGATTTACCTTGGGAAACACTGGCTAGTATGTCAATTTCGGCCTTGGCTCCATATCATGCCCTTAAGACTGCAGATATAAAAAGAGGGGATACAGTTGTAGTTTTAGGCGCATCGGGAAACACTGGAATATTCTCTCTACAAATAGCCGAGAGATTAGGAGCTCGAGTAATAGGCATTACTAATGGTCCGCTAAGGATATCAAGATATACCTTTACTTATGATGAGGCAGAAGAAAGAGTAAAAGAGATAACTGACGGAGAGAAAGCAGACGTTGTAATTAATCAACTTGGTGCATCGAAATTTCCTTTAGCCTTAAAATTAGTGAGAAAGGGAGGTAAGATAGTAGTGTTTGGTACAATGCAAGGAAAAGACACAAACTTGGATTTAAGTTGGCTTTACCTTAATCATGTTAGTATAATAGGAACCGTTAGAGGAACTCTCAAGGAGATGATGGAATTGGCTGAAATTTGTAAAGATTGTAATCCGTATGTTTGGAAAGAACTTGCTCTGGAAGATGGTTCGTATGCACTTTCTCTGTTATTTTCAAAGCAAAGAAAAGGAAGGGTATTCCTAAAAATTGGGTAGAGTAGGAGAATTAACAAGAGAATTTCCACACTGTTAATATTGGACAAAGCTTATAATATAAAATAGTAATTTAACATGTGTCAGTCTTTCTATATTTAAATAGGGTTTCAGGATTTGCTGTACTTTTTTTAGTTTCAGTTCTTACTAAAATTCTTTCTCTTCCTTGGTTTTACCAGTTTTTATACCTTCTTTTTACAGTACCTGATTACTCATTTACAGGCTTTATCTCAAATATAGGAATGATAATACTTCTTTCCTTTACTATTATTATAGCAGGAATATATAAGTTAGCTCTAATCATAGCGAATAAAAATTAAAGTTCGTCTTTTATTATTTTAAGGCCTAGTAAATTTGCTATCTGTATGTCTGGTATTACGCTCTCTTTACTGTTCGATTGAATAATGTAAGTACCGTTAATTTCCTCTTCATATTTTGTATTATATCTTAGCAATTGAACTTCTGGCTTTCTTTCTGGCCATTTTAAGGAATTTACATCAATAAATTCTATGGTAATTTTAGATTTCGGAAATATTTCACTTAATATTTTAGCTTGAATTTTAACATTTTCTTTTTCTAATTCATTTGTAGTGCTGAACTTTATTGAATTAAATTGGTCTATTAGCGATTTCATAATTTCATCCTCAACTTTGATCCCTTCTTTAATAACCCGATAAACTAACTTCATAGCAGCACAGTCGTTATGAGGCATGAAGATCACTTCTTCAGCGTCTATCTGCGATAACGCTTTTCTTAATCCGTTTACGTTAGCTCCGGCATTCCTAAAGACGTACGCATCTTCTTTCTCTGAGCGTTCTCTTATAGTCTGGGTTAATCTATAATCCATACATGAAATTACGAGTTTTTTCCCCATACATAACCAATAAACTCTGGGTTTAAATTTTTTAAGTAAAACATTATTTTTTGATCAAAAGAAAAATATAAAATGTTAGATAATATTTTAAGCATGAATCTCGTAAACTACATATGAAAGTTGTTGTTTTCTCATCAAGTAAAGAGGCAAACATGGAAGAACCGGTTGTTTGTGATAGGGATTCTGTTAAAGTTGATGCGTCAAAGTGTACCGGTTCGTCAATAAGTCCAGCCCCTTTTATAGTCAAATACTTAAAGGATTTAGGATTTAGAGTTACGGTAGTAGATCCTTTTGCAGAACCTTCTTCTTACGATGCTGATGAAGTAATTAGGGGTACATCATTTCAAGTTCCAGATGAAGTGGTTAAAGATTCATATGTTGTAGTTGCTACCAGGCATGTATATGATACATGGGCAATTATGAAGGCTATATTTGGAGGAGCAAAAGAAATCGCAGTAGTGATGAGCATTAAAAGGGCTAAAGTGATAATGAAAAGGCTAATGCAATCCGGTATAGAAAAGGAAAAGCTAAAGAAGTTAAGAATACCTGCAGGATTAGATATAAACGCAAAAGGGGAAAAGGAAATGGCAATTAGTATTATCTCTGAAATATTGATGTTAGAAAGAGGGGGAACTGGTCTTCCTTTAAGGGACATAAAGGGCTTTGAAAAATCCTTAGATGAGATTTAATTACTCAGCAGTCATATATTTCCTAGAAAGTAACGCACCAATAATAACCATTATGAGTGCGAACAATGCTAATATACCTAGGTAAGACCAGTTAGGATCAGTAGATAGTAATACTTCTCTTCCTAGTTCGGCTGAATAAGTTATAGGATTAACATTACTTATATCTTGTAGCCACTCTGGGAAGAAGGCTTTTGGAAATAATGCAGTACTAGAGAACATTAGTGGAAGATTTATTAGATTAGCTATTACACCAGGAGCTTGCCAATCTGAAGTCCATAAAGTAAATACTGAATACAATGAGGAAAAGCCTATACCAAGAAAAGCTAATGCCAATACTAAGACAACTATCGATACCAAATTAAGGTTAAGGGATACTCCTAAGGCTATCGCTACTGCAAGCATTATGGGAACTTGAATTAACCCTCTAGTGACACCACCTAACACCTTGGAAAGGAAAACATAATATTTTGGTACAGGAGTTATGAATATTCTTTTCATATAACCAAACCTCTTGTCTTGTATTATACTCATGGAACTAAACATACCGACAAAAAGCATAGAGACGGAAAGTTCTCCAGGTAATATGAAAGCTATGTAGTTATTAGTATGGAAAAACTCCTGTAAGAATTCTGATGGCACATGCGAAAAACTACTTCCAAAGAATATTATCCACATTACTGGTTGAGAGACTAACATTATCCACATGTAAATACTACGATAGATTCTTTTTATTTCTCTCATATAAAGTGCACTTAATCCTTCCAGCATATTTATTACCTCCTAGCTCTCCTCATCATCATGTTGAACTTTCTCAAGTCAAACTCTCCTTCTTCTTCCAAACTACCGCCCGTTAAGTTTAGAAATACTGTATCTAAACTAGACTTCTTAATTCTTAAGCTCTTAATATTGTTTGAACCTATAGTATTAATAACTCCTAATAGAACCTCTTCGGCATTTCCAGTTTTTACGGAGATCTTCCCATCCTTTCTAATAACCTGACCAAACTTGTTTAGTTCAACGTTTAATCCATCCTTGAGTTCTATCTCTATCACGTCACCTCCGTATTTCTCCTTTAGTTCTTCAGGTGAACCCAAAGCGACAATTTTTCCCTTGTTTATTATTCCTATTTTCTTGCATAGCATATCAGCTTCTTCCATATAATGCGTTGTGAGAAGAATTGTTGCAGAGTAATCCTTGTTTATTTGCCTTATCAGGTTCCATAGAGAAGCTCTAGTGTTGACATCCAAACCAATCGTAGGTTCATCCATGAAAACGATCTCTGGCGAGTTAAGGAGAGCCATAGTAATCTCAAGTTTTTTCCTCATTCCAGTTGAGAACTTGCCTGCCTTTCTGTTCTTGAATTCTTTTATTCCAAAGTATTCAAGTATTGCATCTGCTCTTTCCTTCCAATCTTTTACCTTAAGTAGTTTAGCTTGAATCTCTATATTCTCCCAAGCAGTTAAATCGTCATCAACTATAACCTCAGAAGATATCCATCCAATCCTTTTTTTTACTTCGTTCGGTCTTTCCTTGATACTTATTCCTCCAATCAAAGCATCTCCCTCGGTTATCGAAGTTAATCCAGTTAACATCTTAATCGTAGTTGTTTTCCCGGCTCCATTGGGACCTAGAAGACCAAAGATTTCCCCTTTTTCTATTTGAAAATTAATGTGATCTACAGCGACAAAGTCATTGTATTTTTTGGTAAGGTTTTTAGCGATTACTACGCTCATAAATTAGTCTACCATTTCTAAGATATATCTTTTTTCTAATAAAACTGTAAAGGAAGACTTTATAAACGATATCGAATCGATATTTTAATTATTTTTAGATTTACTAAATTTTTATTTTAATTAAGTTTGCTAAGAGATAGACCTAATCGTAAAATATCTATGAATACTCCTCTTTTATATGTATTGCGAAACAAATCTAAAGAACCTCACTAAATTGATATAGAACAGAATTCTTTAATTTACGTTAACTCAATAAGGCCTATAAATGGTATAAAGAGAAGCGAAGAAATTAGTTTAAATAATAGTAATAGTCAAAATTGTTTATGCGTTATCCTCAAATTCTTTCAGTTCACCTCTTTATATTCAACGGAAATCAGATTTTATTACAAAAGAGGAAAAATACAGGATATAGGGATGGGTGTTATAGTGTTATAGCTGGTCATGTAGAAGCTAAGGAATCCGCGACTAAAGCTATGGTAAGGGAAGCAAAAGAAGAATCTGGAATAGAAATAAAACCTGAATGGCTTAAATTAGTTCACGTAATGCATCGTCTTGAAAACCAAGAGAGAGTAGATTTCTTTTTTAAAGCAATGAAATATAATGGGGAACCTAGAATTTTGGAGGGAAAAGCTGATGATTTAAGGTGGTTTCCAGTTAATCAATTACCTGAAAATACTGTTCCTTACGTGAGGCAAGCTATAGAGAATACACTCAAAGGGGAAATATACAGCGAATATGGTTGGATCTCAATATGAGTTTATAGCTAAGGAGAAACAAAATGTATCAATTTTTAAGATATAGATATTGCGTATATTTACTACTTAGAACCTCTAACAGTTTGCTCTGAATACCCTAGAGATGCGAGAGACAATTAGGGAGTATCTATGCTTTACTAATCTCTCCAGGAAGGTTAAGTGTTCTAAAACTTTAAGAGATCAAGTTGAAGATGAAATGTTAAAGAGAGTATCTTTAACTTTCGTTTAGAGTTGTTATTAGTCCTCCTCAGAAATGAGGATCTATCTTCTTATAACTTTTTCTTAATGTCATCCCAGCCTTAAAGGGCAGGGCTTTCAATTGTAAGTGAGGAATAAGTCCATAGAGGATATCTTGAAATACACTGAACAACCTAATGTCATTTAGGTACAAACGATTTTCTCTCTGCCTTAGCAAAAGATAAGGGTTAACTGTGAGACAGCAATATCTACTGAAAGTTCGAGATAGTTTACAACTGAAAGCCTCGCTCTTTAGAGCGGGGATGTTATCAAAAAAAGTTTATAAAAAGATAGAGAGTAATTCCTAATGAGGACGGTACGGTGGGTAAACCTAAGAAGAGTAGTAAGGGATCAGTCCCTATGCCTACCGTATCAGTCCTAAGACGCACCATAACTGTAGATCTAATTCAAACAAAAGAACAAGAGGAGGAGTTAAAAGAACTAGGAAACTTGTGTTCAAAACTATGGAATCAAGTAAACTACGAGAGAAGAAGACAGTTCTTTAACGGTGAACACGGTGTTGATATCAAGGGTACCTATACAAAGTGGTATAATGAGTATAAGAACATGATAGGTACAATAACAGCACAACAAGTATTAAACAAAAATAATGAGGCATGGAGTTCATTCTTCTCCTTGTTAAGGGCAAAGAAAGAGAAAAAATTACTACCATTCATCAATAAAGTAAATCCACCTGGTTACTGGAAGGATAGGAAGGAGAGGAAGTTGATAATAGTGCTAAGAAAAGACCAATACAAGATAGATAAAGAGAAACAGGAGATTGAACTACACCATTTAGGGAAATTCGAGGACTTGGCAATAAGATACAAGGGAGAAATATACTATAGAGGGGAACAAGGAAGACTAGAAATAATATACAACTCCGTGTTGCGTAAGTGGTATGCCCACATTACCATAAAGGCAAATGAAAGACTTGACAGAAAGAATGATGAATGGGTTAAAGTACCACTAACACCTAAAGGTAATTTAGTAGGTGGGATAGATATAGGGATAAACAATCTCTTTGCTGTTTATGTCTCTGATGGTACACAAGTGTTAATCAAGACTAGGATGTTGAAGTCTATCTCGTACTACTTCATGAAACTGATAAGTATGAAACAGAAGTTATTATCCTTGTATAAACAACCGTTCTCAAATGAAATAAGACGATTATATGTTAAGTGGAAGAGGGAGTTAAACACTATAAGGGATAAACAATCTCTTTGCTGTTTATGTCTCTGATGGTACACAAGTGTTAATCAAGACTAGGATGTTGAAGTCTATCTCGTACTACTTCATGAAACTGATAAGTA
>NZ_JFZT01000020.1 GCF_000632495.1 Candidatus Acidianus copahuensis
GGTACACAAGTGTTAATCAAGACTAGGATGTTGAAGTCTATCTCGTACTACTTCATGAAACTGATAAGTATGAAACAGAAGTTATTATCCTTGTATAAACAACCGTTCTCAAATGAAATAAGACGATTATATGTTAAGTGGAAGAGGGAGTTAAACACTATAAGGGATAAACAATCTCTTTGCTGTTTATGTCTCTGATGGTACACAAGTGTTAATCAAGACTAGGATGTTGAAGTCTATCTCGTACTACTTCATGAAACTGATAAGTATGAAACAGAAGTTATTATCCTTGTATAAACAACCGTTCTCAAATGAAATAAGACGATTATATGTTAAGTGGAAGAGGGAGTTAAACACTATAATAGATACTACCGTAAGGAAAGTTGTTGAGTTTCTGTATAACAAAGGTGTCTCATTAATCAAGGTTGGTTATCCAAAGAACATAAGTCAGAAAAAGGGTTAACTTTCTAGTTGTTAACGTCTGGTCTTATAAACAAGTTATGGACAAGTTGAGGGATGTTGCTGAAGAACACGGAATAACTGTTAAGTTTGTTAACGAGGCATACACTTCAACTACTTGTCCCATCCACGGCAATGGATGCGGGAAAAGAGTTTCAAGGGGTTTGTTTAAGTGTATAACGTCTAACAAAGTATATAACGCAGACCTAGTTGGTGCGTTTAATATATCCATAATCCCGAGTCCCAATGATGGTGGTGTTGAGGGCTCCTCCACCAGAGGGATAGGGATAAGTTGGGGTAAGACCACCCCACTGGTCTATACGTGGACGAGAGGATCGGGGCTGGTAGTACCAGCTAGATATGATTCTATGAGGGTGAAACGTATGGACCAAAACCTATGAACCGCTCTGAGAGGAACCCTCGCTCTTTAGAGCGGGGAGGAGGTCAGTTAAGTAATTTAGTGTTTTTAAATGATATAAATAGATGATTGTTCCTCTCTTTTACAATATTCAAATGATTTCTATTTTATAGAAATTAAGATCTATGAAGTAGATTTTTGATCGATTTCTACCTTAATTTCACATGAGTTAAGAGGCGGGGTTCCGCTTAGTTTTCCTTTTCTTGGGCCTTCGAGACAATTTATTGGTTTTCCATCTAAGTCAAACAAATGACTTTTATACATGAAATATACTCCTTCAGGAATTCTTTCATCCTTAACAAAATGTACTCTGACTTTTCCGAACTCATTGTACATGTATCCTACGCCTTCAAATCTTGAATTAAAGACCTTCGCTTCACCTTTATATATCTCTCTAAATTGCGAATTGGTAAAATTAGGATGTGAAGAAAAAATAAGCACATTCTCACATCTCTCTAACTTTTGTGGAAGGGGTAAAACTTTAACCTTATTACCTTCTATCTTCCTGTCTAGCTTGATTATCTTGTCTTTTTTTAGTCTCTCGCTATCAATTCCAGTTGATTTAGATATTGCATTCCATTCATCTTCCCATATAACTTCGTCCGATATTTTTAATCTTTTAGCTATTTCTCTCATAAGTTCAATTTCTGTTAATCCTTTCTTTTTCCGAATGGGCGAATTATAAACTAAATAGTTGTGCCAATAACTATATACAACATCCTCTTTCTCAAGAAATGTTGCTGCAGGCAGTTGAACTTCAGATATTTTCGTGGTCTCATTAACGAAGGGATCATGGGTAATTACTTTTAGTCTGCCTTCATTTACAGCATCAATAATTCTATCAGAACCAGGTAAGGAATGAATTGGGTTTGAGTTCCAGACGTAAAGTAAGTCAATTTTCCCTTTTTCGATCTCATAGGCCAACTCAGACATTCCAACTACTCTTGATGGACGGTAAGCGTGCAAACCCCTAAGGTAGTTGAAATCTATTCCAAGGCCTTGACTATTAGCATAAAAGAACCATCTCCTTAATCCTAGAAGTGCCGGTATTAGGGAAATTAACCCAACAGCATGGCCACCATTGATGGTTCTACCTAACGCGAAACCTATTATTGTCAAAGGTTTCATGTCTTGATATATTTTTGCTAGTTCCTTGATCTTATTATATGCTAGACCTGTTTCAATAGCAATTTCATCATCTGAGAAAGAGTTAACGTATTTTTGAAGGGTTATTGGATCGTCTAGAAGAGAATTTTCCATGTTATATTTCATAATTTCCTTGATAACTCCTATTGCTAAGTAAGGATCAGAAGAAGGTTTTATGATAAAGGAAACATCGCTTCTTTTAACTGCTTCACTCTCTCTAATGTCGATTGCAATTTTGAACTTATCTTTTATTAATTTCCATCCATGGATGAAGCTAAATGGTGTCTCCGATCCCCACATTACAAACGAATTAGCCTTCAAAAAATCTTCTGGAGATGAACCTAGAGATGAACCATAATGGGCTTTTATACCTTCATGACCTTCTGTACTACAGATTGAGTAATCGGTTGAAATTGTTCCAAGTAAGTTCCAAAGTCTTGCTGGAAAATACCACGTTAAGAGACCTTGATTTCCATCATACTCTATATGGGCTATTCTTTTCTTATCCGTTGCTGAAATAAGCCGTGACACGTAATCTAACGCATAGCCCCAGTCAACTTCTTTTCCTTCGACTACAGGATGAACTAATCTGTTTATTTCATTCCTCTTAAGATCCGCCATTCCCCTTGAGCACGTAAATCCATTTGTTGGGAAAATAGACATGGGTCTATATTCATCGTCAAAAATACACGTATCATAGCAGTCTCTTGTACACGCTATTACCATAAAGTACATACTACATAAAGATAATAAATTATAAGATCTTTGACCTATGCAAATGAAAAGTGTTAGTTCTTTCTCATAGTTTTCCTTTGTATCCTTGGTAATAGTGCCAGATTTAGTGGGTGTTCTATAATATCTGATAGACAATTAGAAGGTATACTTCTGGTTATCTCTTCGTTTTTATCTACACCGATATTTTTGGAAGTCTGTTTGATCTTTTATTGGTAGCAGAAATATTAGCTTTGACTGGCAAGTAGTTTTAGTACTTACTTAAATTATTTCCAAATAATAATCCTTTATATTAATTTTTTTCTAGAAATTTTTAAAGAAATTAAAAGTTAATCTAAACCTATTCTTATATAACAATACTCTCTTTTCGGTCACAATATTGGTTCTCTGATATATATTTGGCCTTATTCTTACTAATCTCAAAATTTTGAGCTTAGAGTTATAGTTATTAAGCTCATTTTAAATAAAAGACGAAAAGTTTTCATATAAAATAACATCTTGATTCGTATAAGGGAGTTCCCTTAGATTTTCCCTTATATCAGTCAATAATGGATCATTGGATAGTATAGTGGCTAGCTCACAGTAAACTACTATGGTAAGTAGGGGCAAAAAATTAGTAATACTAGAAATTTATCTTTTTCTAAGAGCAAAGAATAATGTAACTATTACGACTATACTGATGATAAGCTCAATAATGATCACATATGAAGAGTTTTGAGGTTCAGGAAGCGATAGAGAGACAATGACGAGCATTGATGCTGACCATGTAAGTGGTGAGGTCGTAGGAAGAGGAACGCCAAGCTTAGGGTCTATAGCCTCTGGTAGTAAACCCTGTTGTGAATGATTATAAGTCCAATAAAGGAGGAGATTTACTGATCTAACATAATTTCCTTCCCGAGCATAATAAAGTGCTTTAAAAAGAGCAGTTATTATCCATGGAGGATCTGGTCCAGTACTATTATATAAATATTCAGAAAAGTGATAGTCATCTCCGGGAAACCTAGCTAATCCTCCTTAAATAGTAAGCATTGAACTTACGTTCTGAACATCCTCTTTAATGTACTTTATTTTAGATAAATGTCTTTAACTCCCTTAATTATTTTAAAAAATAAAGAGATTATACTTAAAAAATAGGAACTAACATTACGTTAACTATAAATTTGTTATTAAAGATATTACGAATTCTCATTACTATTTTTCTTTATTTTAATTATGAAGATGCATAATTAAGCACACCTAAAAATATATAAACCCACAAAACAGATAATCTATAATGGAAAAAGAAAAACTAGCAATAAGAAGAGCATCTAGGGACGATTGGAAAGGGATATATGATCTTTATTCATCTTTGAGTGAAGAAGATCTCTATCTAAGGTTCTTCCATTTTTATAGGCTTACTATTGAAGATGCGATAAAGTTAAGTTCAGATGATGAACATGTGACTTTACTTGCAGAGATAGATGAAAAGATAATTGGAGAGGCGACTCTAGAGAAAGATGGAGAAATTTCCCTTGTTGTCAAACCTGAATATAGAAAACTTGGAATAGGCACTATTTTAGTCTCAAAGTTAATAGAAGAAGGTAGAAGAATGGGGCTAAAAAAGTTAAAATTTTTTACTCTCCCGGAAAACGTTCCTATGATAAAGCTAGGTAAAAGATTAGGCTTTATGATAAGGGAAGATGAAGACGAGATTTATGGAGAGCTATCCTTAAATGAGGCAGCAGTAGTCCCGGCTAAATAAGCTCTTTCCACATATTTTCCTGGATTCATTATGTCCTTTGGATCAAACAACCTTTTTATTCCCATCATTAAATCAAGAACGAGAGGACCATTACTCTTAAAGAGTTGAACTCTCATCATCTCTGCTTTCTGTACTCCTATTCCATGCTCACCTGAAACAGAACCGCCTAAATCGATTGAAATCTTAGCTACTTCTTTAAAGAGTTTCTCTACTTCGTCTTTATTTTTTCCTAGAATATTAGGATGGAGATTTCCGTCTCCTATGTGGGAAATTATGTAAAATTTAGTCCCATATTTTTTTCCAAGTTCATTTAGCCTTTCTATTGCTTCTGGAAGTTTAGATACTGGTACTACAATGTCTTCGGCATAAAAATAACCTGAGTTCTCCGTCTTTACTGCTATCGCAGCCTGAGCCCTAAGCGAATAAATCCTTTCCGCCTCTTCACCTTCAAGGACTTTATATTCTCCCTTCTCTTTAACTATGGATATAACGTCTTGAAGCTGATCGTCCTCAATTGAAATCATTAGCATACCTCCATCTGTCTCCTTGAGTTGAGCGTTCAAGTTCTTATTCATTGATTTAACAACGTCAGCGTCTAGATACTCTGAGAATTCAGGAAGGATCTTAGCCTTTCTTAGTTCGATTATAGCTTCTCCAGCTTTCTTTATGCTTTCTGGATAGGAGATTACTAGGAAAATCTTTTTCTTTGGCAAAGGAATCAACCTTAACCAAATCTCGGTTATAATTCCAAGAGTTCCCTCACTACCAACTAAAAGATGAATCAGATCATAACCAGCTCTATTTTTCCTTAATGGCTCTCCTAACTTGACAATATTTCCATTAGGCATGACAACCTTTAAGGCAAGAACCCACTCTCTAAATGGTCCGTATTTAACTCCTCTCATTCCACCTGAACCCTCTGATGTTGCACCTCCTACAGTACAAAGGAAAAAGCTTGCTGGATCTGGAGGAAAGAATAGACCCTTTGCCTCTACTGCCTCGTATAAATCAATGAGTTTTACTCCAGGTTGTACCCTAACGTACCAGTCCACGTCATTAATCTCAAGGATTTTATTCATCTTAGAAAGATCAATTACTATACAACCCTCACAGGATACAGCGCCAGTTAGGCTACTTCCTGATCCCCAAGGAACTATAGGAATAGAGTTTTCATATGCAAACTTTACAATTCTCTCAACTTCCTCTTCATCTTTTGGAAAGAACACTTCTATTGGAGAAACCTTAAAACCGGAAAAATCTTCCCTTTCCTCTATTTTATGTTCTATGTTTTCTAGGTCTTTTAAGTCCATATATAAATCTTAAAGGGTAATAAAATAAGGATTATTCAGAAACGAAAATTTTTCTACCATCCTTCATTTTTATCACTTTACATTTCTTTCCTGGAGTAATGTTATAATAAGAGATTTTACCATCTATTGTTGAACCGGCAATTATTACCCCTTTTTCCCTTAATTTCATTACTAGTTGACATACATCTTCTGGAGGTTCTACTTCTTCTATACTTTCAACGTCTTTTTTCTTTAGCCTTAGAGGTTCAAAACTTGGAAAATTTATTACTATTTCATCCTCAAGAACTTGAATGCTCATAAAATTTTCTTCTTTTCCATATATAAAAATCTTTTGAAATATGCAAAATCAAAGAGTTTTTCCTTTCATATCTCTTTTTTTACTATTCATAAAAATATCTTCCATGGACTTACAACAATTCTTGAGGTATATTGAACTTAGGATGGATGCGATCGCATCAACTTACTTTGGTCTAGTCCTAAATAGAGCGAAGGTGAACTACATTAATGACAATTGGAGCTCGCTCGTAAGATCATTGGAAAAGTCAAAGGAAATTTCTATAGAAGTTGAAATAGATCTGAACTTCTTCACGCCAGACGGAGAAGTTAAAGGCAAATATACAACAGAGATAGCTATCAAGGAGAATTTACCTCCAGAAGAAGGATTAAGCGATTATGTAGCTAGATTGGAAAAATTAATCGAGTTGCATAAAAAATTTTTACGTCGTACACAATATTCTAAATTTATTTAAGCTTTTCTTTTAATACAAAAGTTAAAGTATTACACTACAGTTTAATCCTTACTATGTGATGTTAGTATGATCAAAATAACAATAGGAGAGTTTATAAGCTCAAAAAGCAATATAATTTTTAGTGAGACTTTATGATATCAGCCTTCAAACAACAGAAAAAAGAAGAGGAGACAAAATTAGTTAATTTTTCAGAGTTACCAGATGAGTACTTAAAGGACGAATTTCCTGAAATTTGGAATAGTATAAGAAGAGAGAGAGTAAAAGTAGACTGTTACTATGGTATGTTCCCTTGTAGAAATTAAACATTTTCTTAGAACATTGATTATTTCTTGTTTATTTCCATAGGGGTTTGGGTTTTACGGACATTTAATGTCATGTTCATGAAACCCTTGGGCTTCACCACGTTCTGAGCCGAAGCTCATCATTACGATCCGCCCCATTAGCGGGATAACCCCGCCCACACCACCGAAGACCGGGTTGTGGGGAAACCCGCACATCCTTAATTCCTCCTTCTCCCTTTTTTTGTCCCTTCTTCGGGTCTACATTAACCCACATTTGGGAAGATATAATATTGATTTTAGAATATATATTAAGTATTTTGGTTTGAAGTGAAAATCATGAAATGTATATAAATGTCACGATCTAAGCTAAACTGCTGACAACGGCTTAACTGGGTGGAAGAACTCACACTCTTTAGGACAGATATAACCTATTTTAGAAAAATGTGAAGTTCTTTGACGGATACTAATACGATGACTATAGGTCTTTAGGGTTGACACTGATGAGTAAACATAAGTATGAAAGCAGAGGGATAATGAATGTTACTGTAGAACTAATACCCTCAAATCATAATTGTTAAGATATACTCATACGCTTTGAAGATCTGAAACTAAATATGAAATAGGTAATTCATTATTATAATCATGAAGAAATGTTTTTATATCCCATCTGTTATTCACTTACTGTCGATAAGTGAGACGGGGGATGGCGTCCCCCTGAGGGTTTTCCCTCAAACTGCCTAAACAATGAGGGCTGATGACGCCTATCTCTACAGAGATAGGTTGAGACCATGAATCCGTTAGTAGTCTTAATAATAGTTATACCATTAATAGGGAGTGCTTTCACAGAGATCAAGGAATGGTTATCTATTCCTTTTTCATTGATAGACTTAATTTTTTCGTTATTTTTATACTTAGATATTCCAATTGAAGGAGTATTCTATGTAACAAGGTTAACTTGGTATTTCGTTCTTATGGTAACTTCAATTTATTTTCTTTCTTCTCTTTTTTCCATCAGGTACTTGAAAGGTGAAAAGACAAAGATCTCAAAGAAGACATATTTTGTCCTTCTAAATTTTTTTGCTTCCTCAATGCTATTTGCCTTAGTTATAAATAATCTAGGTCTAATGTGGGTAGGAATCGAGACTACAACAATAACTACTATTCTTCTTGTCCTAACAGAAGGAACGGAGACTTCTATAGAAGCCTCTTGGAGGTATACAATAATTGTCTCAGCAGGAGTTACTTTTGCCTTCATTTCTGTAATTCTCGTATACTATTCAATTCATTCCTTAGCCGTTAATGTAGATCCTAAGCCATCTATAATTCTAGCATTAGCTAGTGGTATAGGACTTGTTGGGTTCGGAACAAAAGTTGGTGTCTTTCCAATGAACACGTGGTTACCGGACGCACATAGCGAATCTCCTTCTCCAGTTAGCGCTATGTTTTCTGGAGTACTTTTACCGGTAGCTCTTTATGTTTTATATAGACTTTATGAAATTTATCCTATTGAACCTCTCTTTACGTGGGCTGCGACTATATCAATTTTTGTAGCATCCCTCATGATGGCATCTCAAAAAAATATGAAGAGATTATTTGCTTATTCAACGATAGAAAACATGAACTTAGCCCTCCTAGGTTTTGCTTTAAATCAACCTTTAGGAGCAATAATTCTTCTGGTCGCTCACGCCTTTGGAAAATCATCAGCTTTCTACACAACTGGGGTTATATTTAAGGCCTCTGGTAGTAAGGAGATTAGGCCTTATGGACTTTGGAAGCTTAAATACACGGGTTTATCACTTCTGTTTTCATCGCTTACTGTTACTGGAGCTCCTCCACTAGCGACATTTGTAGGGGAGTTTCTAATCCTTTCGTCAGCCTTAAAGTACAGTCCTTTAATATTTTCCATCGTCATTTTCTCCTTAGCTGTGGCGTTTATTTCCATTAATTATCATGTAAGCAAAATGAGTTTTGAAGGTAATGAAAATTTAAAGGAAGATAAATTTATGGGAATAATATCTTTTGTAACATCATTAATTCCATTAATTATGGGAATAGCTCTCATATGGTGGTTACTATGAGAATGATAGGGCAATTAGGTGAATTTTGTCTCTATTCAGACAGAATAGAAAAAGGAATTTGCCCTGAAAGGGAAACGTTGAAGAAAGAAAACTATCGTTCCATCCAAGGATTTACTTTCGCTTATGGACCTTCAGCAGGAGGATTGTTAGAATCAGTAGGAATAGATTTGGACACATTTGGCGAATATATATCCGACGTTAAGGTAATTCCTTATAAAATAAGGAAAGTCAGGGTTAAGTCAATAATAGACAATTCTATTCTATATGTAGAGAGAATAAATGGTAGCTTTTCTGCGTCTCACACAATTTCCTTCATTACAGCTATTGAAGAAGGTTTAGGCATAGAACCTCCATATGAGGTAAAAATTGGTAGGATTGTTGAGATGGAGTTGGAAAGAATTAGAAATCATCTCATAGTAATGCAGAGGGTGGTAGAAGCTGCTGGATTTTCAGTCCCCTCTTTTCAACTTCTTTACTTAATCGAGAAAGTTAACAGGGTTATAGCAAAGTCATTTGGACACAGATATTTTTACGGTGTTAATGGTTTAGGATCCTTAAGGTTTTATGAGGAAATCAAAAGCCTAGAGGAGATAAAGAAAGAGTATAAAGAAATTTATCGGGGAATTATTGACAACAGGATATTCATTGATAGACTCCAGTCGAATGGAGTTATAGTTGATAAGGAAGGAATTGGACCAGTAGCTAGATCTGCATCTTTTAAAAATGATGCTAGAAATGATGGTAATTATGCAGAGATTTATAAGGAATTAGGTTTCTCAACTGTAACTTATGATGAAGGAGACGCATTTGGTAGGTTTATAGTAAGAGGAGAGGAAGTTGAGGAGAGTTTGAGAATTCTCTCCTCAATTAATCTTCATT
Source organism: Candidatus Acidianus copahuensis (assembly GCF_000632495.1). Lineage (GTDB taxonomy): Archaea > Thermoproteota > Thermoprotei_A > Sulfolobales > Sulfolobaceae > Acidianus > Acidianus copahuensis. The sequence goes on from NZ_JFZT01000020.1 coordinate 9,794, forward strand.
CAGTAGAATATGAATCTAAAAAGAGAAATAATGAAGGAGAGGGAATTGGAAGGGTTGAAAGTCCTTCAGGAGATCTAGCCTATTACGTAAAAGTCAATGAAAATATTATAAAGGAAGTATATCTTTTTGCTCCATCAAGTTATAATATTTTGGCTTTTTCTTCTTCGATGGTAAAAAACATTTTTACAGATTTTCCTTTTAACTGGGAAAGTTTTGGTATATGGCTTTCAGAGGTAGGGGTGATCTTTGAATGAGTTGGTTTCTAAAAGGAATTAGAAAGGGGATTAAAACTGAGAAAGAAGTTAAGGAAATAGCACCTTGGGCAACGTCGTTGATAGGAAATGGGAAGTTTGATGACTGTCCTACTAAAGCATTAGATAACGGTTGGAACTCTGGAAAATGTATATTCTGCAGAAAATGCTATCCAAACTATTCTCCATCAGGAGACTATAGAATGGGTAGCGTAACCAGAAGAGTTCCACTGTTTAAGAGATCCTTTTACCTTTATCCTATTGATACTGGTAGTTGTGGTTCATGTAATGTTGAGCTTAAGCTAATATCTTCTCCGCAATACGATATGACTAGATTTGGAATATTCTTCACAAATACACCAAGACATGCAGATGCATTGGTAGTGATGGGAGTTTTAACTGACGGAATGGAGGATGCGTTTAGAAGGGCATTTGATGCAATGCCTAATCCAAAATTAGTTATTGCTTTAGGTTCATGCGCAATTTCCGGAGGTTTATTCGGAAAGGGAGTTAAGGCTGATGTTATAATCCCAGGATGTCCCCCTAGTCCTCCAACTATTATAGATGCAATATTAAGGGCAAGAGGCGAAAAATAATGATAATTGAATATCTTATTATATTCACATTAGTACTAGCTCTAATTTCTGTTAAGTGGAAAAGGATAGCTTACGCGTTGTTATCGCTAGACTCGTTGTTCTTTATTTGGTTTGGAATAAATCAGTTTTCTTTGTTAAATTACTTAGGTGTGTTTTCTATTGTAGGCGGTTTTGTATGGTTTTTCTCTTCGTTATTCTCAATTTTTTATGATCATGAGAAGTGGCTGGCTCCATCTTTCATAACATCTATTCTAGGGATGCAAATAGCCCTTATTTCTAGCACATATCTTCAATTTTTAGCTGGTTATGAGATAATGACTATTCCAGCTTACTTCGCTATAGGTGTAAACAGGCTAATGAAATCTCCAGCGTTTACTTTTATGGCTTTTGGGGAATTTAGTACTGTCTTAGTTCTAGTGGGGTTCTTAGATGCGTATTTGCAGACGGGTTCACTTTACTTCCAACATGTGTTTACCTATTTACCGTTAGTCTTGGTTTCCTTTGGTTTTATGATAAAGATGGGTATTTTTCCTTTCTTGGTTACAGAGTGGTTGCCGATAGCTCATGGAAGCGCGCCTTCGAATCTCTCTGCAATTCTTAGTGCATCCATGACATTAATAGCAGTGTATGGTTTAACTAGAATGGCGATTCTATCTCCTTCGGATATCTTCCTTGGTCTTCTACTTATGGCTATAGGCGCATTTTCTACTCTTTTTGGTTCCCTTTATTCTTATGTAAATGAACACGTAAAGGGTCTTCTTGCCTTTAGCACAGTTGAAAATGATGGTGCAATCTTGGCTTCAATCGGATTATATATTTCTTATCCTAACCATGTTCTCTCCTTATTTGCATTAGCTACTGTAACTCTTTTCGTTTCTGCTCATTCTCTAGCGAAGACAGGGCTCTTTCTATCAACAGGTTTGATTCAAGGTGAATCAATTAGTTCTTCAAACACACTTAAGGATACGTTTTCTGTTGTTGGAGTAGTACTTCTAACCTCTTCAATGTCAGGTCTTTTGCCAACATTAGGAGGAGTAGCAACATGGGCGCTTCTCGAATCTCTTTTCATGGATGCTTTCGTTTTACATTCAGTGCTATCAATCATTCCAATTTTAGTCGGGACTATCATAGCAATGGGTGAAGGGTTTGCGACTGCTGCAATGATAAAATATGTTTCTTTTACTCAGATCTTTAAGACTTCCTATGGAAAGGATATTAGAAAATCTGCGATTGTTCTTACTGTAGGAGTTCTCGTTTTGATCGCTGGATCTTTATCCATTTTTCTTTTCCCTTCCTTTATTTCAGGTACTAACTTAGGTGTTCCACCTGGATTTTTGTTATCTTCAAGGTTTTCGTCTTCTGCTTTTGGAGGAATAGCTCCATTCTTCATTCTGTTCTTAATACCTTTCTTTTCCCTCTTGTTAATCCTAGTTTTCGGAAAACCTAAAACTAGAACGGCCGAGGTCTGGAACAATGGAAGAGAAATCAAGGATAAGTATACTTCCTTTGCATACTCAAACAACATCAGGCTTATGTTAAGAAAACTACTTAGAACCAAAGTTCTAATTAATGGTGTAGAAATAGCAGAGGATATTTTTTGGATAGCAATGCTTAAGATTTCCAGGTCTTACATTAAGTTTTCCAAGCTAATTGCAACGGCATATATGAACAGCGACTTAAGGATTTACATGGTTTATATGATTATTGCGTTCATAGTCGTAGTTTTGTTAGTGGTGGTAATATGATCTCGCAGATCGTTGAGGCAATAGTTCAAGTTCTCGGTTCTTTCTTACTTGCCCCACTTTATGTTGGCATCCTTGATAAGCTAAAGGGTATGGTATCTTCAAGAAAGGCACAAAGCGTATTTCAACCATACTATGATATCTTTAAACTCTTAAGAAAGGAAACCATCTTACCAAATAGTTCGGGCTTGATTTTCCTTTATACTCCATACTTTGTTCTTGCTACTTATATACTCATTTCCTTTGTTATTCCAGTTGTTTATCCAGAACCAGTATTCTTTACACCTGTTGTTGACTTTTTAGGAGGAGCGCTTCTCTTCTCCTTAGCTGCGTTCCTGAAGACTATAGAGGCGATGGAGTCAAAGAGTAACCTGGTCGCCTTGGGGGTATCTAGAGTAATGTCTTTTAACTTTTTAGGAGAGGCAACGCTTATCACTGTCTTCTTTGCAGTAGCTCTTTCTACAGGAACAAATAACCCCTATGTTGAGTCCCATTTTGTTCTTAACCCTTCAAATTATCTTGCGCTAGATCATGTGTTGGCCTCAGTTTCATTTTTTATGCTTTGGCTGTTTGAAACGGGTAAGCTACCTGTAGAGAGCTCTGGTCTAAATGAGTTGGGAATGATTGATGACTCCTTAACCTACGAATATAGTGGAAAACCATTAGCTATACTAAAGTGGGGAAGTTATCTTAAGGCGTATCTACTAGGATCTGTCCTACTTAATGTATTTTTCCTCCCGTGGGGATTGTTTACAGGAGTTTTAGGTTCAATAATTGACGTGGGAGTTATGTTCCTAAAGTGGCTTCTCTTAATATCAATAGTTCTAATATTGGAGACTTCCTTGGCAAAATTTAGACTCTTTAAGGTACAGGACTTTTTAGCTGTAGCCTTAGTATTGTCAGTTATTTCCCTGTTCTTTTCGGTGGTAGGTTATGTCTGAAATACTAGACTTAATGTATATTCTTGTAATAGTTTTAGCTTTTTATGTACAAGGACAAGCTTATTACAGACCGTTAGTTAAGGCGTTTGGAGTTCAATCTACGATCATAGCTGTTATATCCTTTTACTTCTTCTTAACTACAGGAATTATTGATTACATCATCCTAGGTATAATATTAATAGCAATAAGAGGAGTGGTAACGCCCTTGGTTCTACTAAAAGTATTGGGAGGAAAGTATGGAGAACGAGAAAAAATTAGTGGCGTCGCGTCCCTCCTTATTGTGGATATGGCTTTCTTTTTCGTTGCAGTATTAGTCATCTTTATTGTGGCGATAACAAAAATATTTCCTAATGACCTAGATCTTCTTTTTTCTTTTTCGCTTTTCTTTCAAGGACTTTTCCTAATAGCGTCAAGAAGATCGACTCCCTCACAAATTCTGGGTTATTTAGAAGAGGAAAACGCTATAGTACTTTTAGGTATTTCCTTAATTCCTATTCCCTTGCTTATTGAGGTAAGCATATTTTTAGACGTGCTAGGACTTGTTGTGATCTCTTCAGTCATTATTCTTGAGAAGAAGGAGCATCTTCCAATAGATGAACTCAAGGGATAATAAAAACAATTTTTAATTAAATTTAAAATTTTATTATGTATAATATAAAAAGATAAAGCAGATCTTTTTACGTTTTGATGGAATTTTTCCTCTCAAGTAAAAAAGATATTTTTTCCACTAACCTGTTAATTTCACTTGGAGGAGGAACGTTCATGAATCCTTTGAAGAGAATGTCCTTATTAAAAGGGATCTTAACTATTTTATCCTCAGGCCATCCTTCCACTTTTACGTCTTCCCTAACCATGTTTATTACTAGTGCTGGTGATGTGATGTATGGATTAGGCACAATCCTGTTTACTACCTCTGGAAAGTAATTTAGACTACTGAGAGTTATCTGCAAAGATAAACCAGGAGTTGTTACCGGTATTCCACTACAGTTAAATTCTCCAAGTATGTCCCAATATGCTCGCATTTCAAGGTTACAAATGTCATCGTTAAATGTGGGAGGGTTATCAGTTACTACTACATCTACATCTCTTAACGCTTCCCTATAATATTTAGAAATTTCTCTAGGCGTAGGAATTCTAGAAGGTTGAAAATTGGATAACGAGAGAATTCTTAAATTCCCCCTTTCAGTCATAAAGTCACCTTCAACACCTTCTGCAACGTAATTAACTAGTCCATTCCGAAGACCAAAAGATCTACTTATAGTGCTATTGTAATCTCTATCTACTATAAGGACTTTATATGATTTAGATAGTTCACTAGATAGATAATATGCTATAGTGGACTTCCCTACTCCTCCCTTAACACCTATTACTGAAAATCTTAACATATTTTCTAGTAAGTATCTATTTGTTAATATAGATTAAAAATCTTACCCAATTAAGAGTTATTTACAATTTATTTAAATGTATTTTTTACATTCTAAATTATAAAAATATATATTTTTCATATTAGGATAAAAATTAATAAATTAACTAGAGAGTATATTAACGCTAACTCGGATTTTAATTTTACGTTTCATCATAAGCGCAAGTTTAAAAGCGAAAAGCTTAGATCTTTTAACTAAATATCATCCATTAAAATAGTTTATATACTTTAAGGGATTATCCGCGATCATGTTATCTTCTAGGTTCCCTTAACTCATCAAGAAAGCTTTTAAAAATAACGTAACATAAAAATAAGAATAGTTCGTTCACCTTTGTACGTCATAGCTTTAATAACAGGATATGGAATCTATAACTTAACCAAACATCTGTGTCGCTTCTTTAAATACAAGAGCAGATGGCTTTTCCTTCATATCAAAATCATAAACGCCAAACTTTAAATCATAACCAAAGTTCCATTCGAAGTTATCTATTAATGACCAATGAAGGTATCCTTCAACTTTAGCGTTGGATTTAGTTATCCACTCTAAATGCTCAAGGATAAACTTAGGTCTTAAGGAATCTGAAGAGTCAGCAACACCGTTTTCAGTTATGTATATAGGTTTTCCTAATTTTGATGCATCTTCTATAACTTCCTTTATTCCTCTCGGATAAATTTCCCATCCATAATCTGATACTGGATATCCATCTAAAGATCTATTCCCTTGACATAGAAAGCCATATCCTTTAATAGGTCGCATATCCTCAAATTTTAACCTTGAGTAATAGTTAACGCCTATCCAATCAATGTTTACTTTGCTGAGAAATTTCCATATCATGATATCTTTCAATCTCTCATCGCCTTCTATAGCTGGAAAATTGTAAACTATTCCTGTTTTAGTTCCCCTTTTTCGAAATTCATCATAAATTTGATTATGTGCATCTATTACGTTTTGAGTAACTTTCTCAGATACACTTTGATTACTTATACCAGGAGGAAATATTCCAGAAAGATAACCAAAGTTTATCATAGCGTTAGGCTCGTTAAATGTACACCAAAAGTCGACGTATTCCGACAACTCATCAAAGGAAATAAGGGAAAACTCCTTAAATTCCTTAATTGTATCTTTAGAGTACCATCCTAGACTACCTTGTCCTAAGAAGCTTTCTCTAGCTGTTATTGGATCGTGAATCCATAGAGGGAGAACAAAGTGATTCAAACAGAGGAAAACAGTGAAACCCTTATCCTTTAAATCCTTTAGAATTTTCCTATACGTCAGGAGAGCCTCTCTAGATATTTTTCCGTGAACTGGCATAATCCTTTCCCAACTCAAACTAGTCCTCCAGGCATTAGCGTTAATTTTTCTAGCTAAGTCGTGGATTTTATCATAATTTTTAAGATAAAAATTCTTTATAGGTAAACCACTTACTTTTCCAAGAATTACGTTTGTAGGATCTGAAAGCCATTTCCCCCAATCGCTATTAGGGTTAAATTCCTCATATTGAAATGCAGAGGCGGAAAAACCGTATAGCATAAAATGATCTAAGGCACTGATTATTTACATTTATCTAGAAACCGTTATTTCCTTTAGACTCACTAAAAAATTTTAAAATAAATGAATTCTATCTAACGGAGCAAAGGATTAAATGGATAACTATCTCGACTTCTATAAATGCTGGGATCATAGGAAAGTGTTGCAAAATTATGATAAATCGTTAGATTAAGGTATAATTAACGTCATTTACTAAGACTTTAACAACATCTGACGACATGATGGAACATAGTAAAATAACTAATTTTGAAGGAATTATAAAAAATTTTCTGAAGAATAAAAATTTTAATGGAAAGAGCATATAAGTAAATTTTTATTGCTATAGGTTCTGAATGTTATGTATTAAACTGATAGCGTCTAGCATTAAAGAGGGAATTTTACCTCATGTCAGGAATTTAATATTTTTCTTTCTATGAAGATCTTATTCAGAACTAATTTTAGGTTAAATGTAACTCGCCTAGTCTTATATTTTTGGAGAAAAAGAAATTTGACTATACCATTTTAAAGTTTAATACTAAGACTAAGCTATGAAAATACTATAAATGAAGTTTGAGAGATCTAACTATGAAAGTTACTGTCTTCAAGGCATTACAGATGATTGGTTTTGAGAAGGTGAGACAAAGAACATTAGTAAGAGATGATATTACAATAGTTTTATCTGTAGGATTTGAAAAAAAGTGGATAGTTAGCTCTCCTGAATGGAGACAAACGTTTTATAGTACGAGGCAACTACTTCATGGGCTCTACACTAAAGGTATTATTTGCAGAGACGAACTAGAGATTATAGGTGAGGTATTACAAGAAGCTAAAGAAGAACTTGAATATATAGATGCAGGAGAGCAAGCCAAATATTTAGAACAAATAAAAAATAAGTTTAGAAATGAAGTAATTTTACCATATATAAGGAAAAGATATGGAAATTCTTGCCCAATTTGTGGAAAAACATTTAGCACACCTCTTCAACTTTATAGACATATAAGGTCTTCAGAACATGATTGGGACGAAATCATCATGGAAATGATCGAAAATAGTTAGAAGGATTTTAATGCGATTATAAAAATGTAGCCCTATTTATCCAATTATGAGGCTGTCTGTTCAAGGAATTAAAGGGGGTACTGGAAAGTCTACAATTTCTCTCCTCTTGGCTAGTAAGCTTGCTCAGAACGAACTAAAGGTTCTAGTAATAGACGCTGATAGGTTATCTTATTTATCTAATTTAGCTAAAATAAAAGGAAATGGTATATTAGTTGATGAAGATTCACGTGAAAATATTTACGACATGCCTATAGGGGCAGGAAATATAACTTTGATCAAGCTTGGATCAGCAGATAAAGGTAATTGGAACGCCTATAAAAAGTTCCTATCGGAAAACCAGTTTGATCATTATATAGTAGATTCCTCCGGTCTAATCAGAGATAAATTAGAAGAAGAAGCCAAAGCATTTCATTCCGTTGTCAAAGAGAAGGAAACTAAAGTATACGTTAGTACTCCAGGTAGTTTAAATAACATTAATTTCTCTATAGGTAGAATAGAAAAACCCTCTTGGTTAATAATCAATATGGTCCCTCTAGGATATACTACTAATTCAATAGATAAATTAAATTTTGAGCGTATTCTTACAATACCGTTTATAGAAGAACTAATTTCCTTCCAAGGGAGCATTAGCGATATATTAAAACTGACAAGACCATATTATGACATAATTAAACTATAATTTTTTGTTGCGTTCTAATGTAGTGTTATCAAAAGCCCCTCTTATTTGAAGAAAGCTAAGGAGAGAGTCTCTAGAAGAGAGAAAGTAGAAAAACAGTTTTTGAATATTTATGTCAACAAGATGTTAACCCTCGAGAACGCAATTTTCAATGGCGATTGGAACTCTGGAGAGACGTTAATGGTCAGTCCTTTTGCTAATAGGACACTTTTTAACGATAAGCCGGTCGGCGAACTCAAGAAAAATCCTTGAATATAAGGTTAAGCAACACGTGGTTTTCTCCAAGTTATCAACGAAAACAACACTTCGCGCGCTTGCTCTAAGTGCGGTCATCCCTTAAGGAAGCGCCTCTAGACATGCGTGTTTAAATGTCTAAGATGTGTTACGAAAATGATAGAGGCGTTAACGCTTCTAAGAACGTAAGGAAAAGAGGGATAGAGAAAGATCAAAAAGAAGAAAAAACAAACTCTGTTTCTTTTCTATCCCAACAACGAAATGTCATTTTATAAATAAGGAGAAAAAGACAGAAAATCCTTGAACACTTCCACAATCACCTTTCCACTTTAAATTCTGCTCCGTAGTGGATCCACCTATTATGCCTTGAAGGACGTAACTTAGTATGGTGAGGTAGTGAGATCGCTGCTCGTAACCTCATTCCGAGCGGAAGGCATCCCATTTCGATGAAGGAAGACGTCACACTAAATTAAAAGTATCTCGAAACTTTCATAAGCTTCATAACATAATAAAAAACATGGACTTCGAATTTTCGGAAGAGGAAAGGATATTTCAAGAAAACCTAAGGGAGTACCTACAAAAGACTCTAAGGCCTAAGATTAAACTAATCGATAATACTGGAATTCCTAGGGATTTTATAAGAGATTCCTCAAAATATGGTATTTGGGCTATGCCTGTGTCAGAGGAAGTCGGAGGACAAGGCGCCTCCTTTGTTATGACAGCTATAGCGTCTGAGGAAATAGGTAGGGCAGACTTCACTATGGCAACCGCTGTATTTTTCCTCTTGGAAAGCGGATGGGGATATATCTTGGACAAGTACGGGAATGAAGAGTTAAGGAAGGAAGTTCTACCTAATGTAACTTCAGGCAAATGGTTTCTAGGAATATCGTCTACCGAAGCTACTGGCGGAAGCGATATAGCTAACATAAGGACTTTAGCCACGAAGAGAGATAAAAAATATCTTATTAATGGACAAAAGATGTACGTAAGCGGAGTTATGGAAGCAAAGGAAATGGGAGGAGGACATCTAACCCTAGTGAAAACTAACCCTCAAGCTAAACATAAAGGAATATCAATGTTATATGTTCCGACAAATTCTCCTGGACTTAATGTCTCCAAGTTGGAGAATATGGGAAGAATGGGAATTTCCACTGGAATTATGACATATGACAATGTAGAAGTTCCAGAAAGATATTTAGTAGGAGAGGAGAACAATGGCTTCTACTACTCTATGGATGGATTTAATCACGCTAGAGTTTTAGTCGGTGCTGCATGCCTAGGATCATCTGAGGCAATATTAGACATGGGTTTAGATTATATTAAACAGAGAGAGGCCTTTGGAAGTAAATTAAAGGATTTTCAATCAATAGCCTTTGAAGCATCTGAACTTAAAACTAGATTGGAAATGGCTAGGTTGCTAGTTTATAAGACTGCCTGGATGCTAGATCATGAGGAAAAGTATAAAGACGATATTCCAACTTTTGCAGCAATGTCTAAATTAGTAGCGCCTCAAGTAGCATTTGACATTGTAAAGAGCGTGATGATGTGGATGGGAGCCTATGGTTACTCTAAGGATGCAATGATCGAAATGGCTTATAGAGGAATAATGTCTTACTTAGTAGGTGCTGAGGGAGCGCTAAACGTTATGAAATTAATAATATCAAAGAGGATCTTAATGTGACTTCTTCACCTCACTGAAAAGCTACATCTTCTACTTAGGGTAATTTAAGGTTAGGGAACACATGAACCTCATTGCGGACAAAGTAAAAAAGAGGTTAAATAAGCGTGGTAAAATCTAGTTTAATTCAGCATTATAAATATATTTTTCTGCGAAATAATCCATGAACATTAACTACATAGCAACACATAAATCATAGGTATAATCAAATTATTCTATGTTGGAACTTCAAAAGAATCTTGAGAATGATCCCGTTTTTTCATACTTAGGTGGGGAACTTCTTCTTTTAGAGAAAGGCTTGTCGAAAATAAGAATTCCATATAAACCAGAACTATGTAGGAGAGGAAATGTTCTAAATGGAGGCATGATAATGACAGCTATTGATTTCGCTGGAGGACTAGCTACGCTTTCCGTAAATGATGGCATTGATCAAGTAACGCAAGAGCTTAAGGTTAACTTTCTAGAACCAATGTACAAAGGTCCTTTTGAGGTCACGGCAAAGGTAATTAGAAAAGGGAGAACGGCAGTAGTAGTGGAGATAGATTTTGTTGACTCCGAGGGGAAATTGGGAGCCAAAGGTATAGGTACGTGGTATATAATAAGAGACAAGAAAGTGATGAAGGAATAGATATATACCTTTTTATTTTGGCTTTCTAAGTTTTGTATTATGCAGAAAGCTGATGAACTCATAAAAGAGGCTGATGAACTGCTCAAACAAGGGAAAGGAGATCAGGCGTTAGCGAAGGCTAATCAGGCTATTCTTTTAATGCTTCAAGAGAAAGTTGAAATTCCCCCAGCTCCAATTTTCCTTCTCCCTCGAGAAGAAGATCCTTCACTTGTCATTGGGTTAGTTAAGAGATTGCTAGAAGACTATAGAAAGGAAGCAAAGGAAAATAAAGAAAGAGAGAGAGGAAAAAAAGATTAAGTGAATCACTTACTTTTTTGGTTGTTTGAAAACTTCATGATATAGACCATCCGCTCATTACTAAAAGGAATTCAACTTTTGCATATTCGTATCTCTAAACCCTTGTATAATAAGAAATAGGGTAAAGTAGTAACTTAAGTTCCATCCTTCTATGGGCTTAATATCATTTACCAAATAGTCAATCAGGATCAATTTGGATATAGCAATAAAGATATAGATAAGGGAAAAAATTGTATCTATAAGCTTTATACGTATAAGGGCTGTCTACTGTCATCCGTGTGTTTAATTTTCCTCTTCAAGATATATATTTAATTAAATTTTTAACTAATATTTTAAAAAAAAAGATAACTTTTACTTCTTTTCGAGATTAGCTAGTGCTATTTCTATTGCTTTATCTAGTTGTGGATCCTTGTCTAAAGCGTAATCCTGGGGAGTAATATCTACATCTACGTCAGGCTCAACTCCGTGATTTTCTATACATAGACCAATATCATACATGTGAACAGCAAACTCTGGTTGGGACACCATTGTACCGTCTATAAGTTTATGTCTTCCAGATATTCCAACTACGCCTCCCCATGTTCTCTTTCCGATTAAAGTCCCAAGCTTAAATTGCTTGAACATAAAAGAGAATAAATCTCCATCAGATCCAGCATTTTCGTTAGTTATAGCTACTGTAACTTTAGGTACAGAGTATTCGGGGAACGGAATACTCTTTCCATTTCTAGGAACTATGAATCCCACTGATCTCATAAGGAGTCTTTGAAGCAAAACACCAGATATGTAACCTCCTCCATTGTATCTAACGTCAATAATCAGTCCACTTTTGTAAAACTCCGATATAAAAGATCTGTAAAACTCTGCAAAACCCTCAGGTCCCATATTAGGTATGTGAATGTATCCTACTTGGCCTTGTGTTTTCTGGTGTACATATTTCCTGTTCTTCTCTACCCAATCTCTGTATACTATCCTTTTCTCATCGTTTAAAGTTCTTACAGTTACTTCTCTTTTCTGACCGCTCTTTGTTATGACAGAGAGGATTACTTGGGTTCCGGACTTATTTACTAGGAGAGATTGGGGATTAACATTTTCTCCTAGCTTTACACCGTCTATTGCTATGATACAGTCTCCTTCCTCAAGGTTAACTCCTGCCTCCTTAAGAGGTGATTTTTCTCCATCATTAGCTGGATCACCCTCAAATATTTTAGTTATAGTATAGCACTCTCCATTGAATTCGAGCGATGCCCCTAGGCTACCAACAGGGTATGGTATAGGTGTATCAAAGTCAGTTGGAATTTCATATGAATGAGATGTTCTGGTCTCACCAATCATCTCCTTAAGGAGATCTGAGAGTTCATATCTAGTCCCTACTTTATGGATTAGTTCCTTATACTTTTCCTTAATTTTATACCAGTTTATACTATCAAAATCTTTTCTCCAGTAGTTCTCTTCCATTAATCTCCAGGTCTCATTAAACATTTGTTCCCATTCCATCCGAGGATCCGTGATGAGTTTAACTCTACTTAAATCAATAACTCCAGTTTTTCTATCTGGATTAGGAGGAACGTTCTGTTCTGGTTTAGACGATACTTCTAGAAATCTAATTGAATCTCCCTGTTTAACTAAAATTTTTGTACCATCAAAGGAAAGAACAAAAGCATTTACGTTGTCTAAAAATACATCCTTTGACATTGTGTTAAAGTCAAAGAAGTCGATCCTTTCTTTTACCTCTTCTCTTGACTTCAACATTCCTTGTATCGGAGCTATAGCCATGAATACTCTGCCTTTCGCTCCAGCTATAGCAACATAGTTATCTCCATCTAGAGGAAACGGAGTAACTCTTTCCTGTATACCGTCAACCTCCACTTCTTGCTTACATTCAATGTTTTCAATCGGTTGGTTAAATGGAGAGTAACAATTTGATAATGGTACAATATAGGGTTTAACAGCCTTTGGAAAACTCATATTAAGAAATATCGGATCTTGCATCGGATCTAGATTTCTCGAGGAGAGGAAGTAAAGGTATTTTCCCTCAGGGTCAAACGCAGGAGAGAAATCTATAGAATACCCGGATGTTACTTTGACTGGCTTTCCATTTATTGAGCAAATCCTTATAGAACTAGTTCCAGGTGACTCTGGGAACGAATAGGCAAACCATGAATTGTTTGGGTGCCATGAAATCTGAGAAATTATGCCATATTCTGATGAATCAATTAACTTCTCCGTTAAGCTCCCTAAGTCCAGAAGCCAAAGTTCTAGTTTATTGTTGGAAATCAACACTTTTTTGCCATCAGGTGATATAGAGATTTGCTCTATTCTTCCAAAATCCTTATCTATTATTGTTGATCTGTTTGGGTCTAACCTGACTAGCCTATCATATCCCCTTTCGTCACTTACTGCAATTATTCCGCCATCGTTTAATACCCTAACAAGCTTATATCTTACTCCTTGCCTTTCTCCAAGTTGAACAGCGGGACCACTCCAAGGTCTCAGAAGAAATGGTCTTCCTCTTACTGAAACTGAAATCATATCGCCATTTGTGGAAAAATCATCAATCTTTATGTCAACAAACTTTTGTTGGGCTTTCCTTCTGTCTGTTTGAACGTCAATTTCAAGTTGTTTAGTCTCTCCATCAAAGAGGTAAATTTCTCCTCCTGATTGCATCACTATTCTCTTTCCGTCAGAATTTGCGTTCCTAGCCCCAAAATTGGTGAAATCCGAATGTTTCCTCAGATCTTTGCCTTCCAAATCCACAGAATAAAGATTCCCTATTCCCTCATGTTCAGATATGAAAAAAACTCTCTCCCCCACTATCATTGGCCAAGAGACGTTACCTTCAAGCGATACAAATCTGGAGAACGTCTTTCCTCCATCTTTTGATATCCATAATTCTCCCTTTCTACCTCCCTTATATCCTTTCCAAAAAGGAAGATCTTGATAACCCCTACCTATTATGATTACGTTATCTTTCCAGAACACGCTTGAAACGTTTCCAAATGGGAGCCTCTTAAACGAGTTCGTGTTAACGTTAACTTCATAAAGTTCAGTCCAATAACTAAAAGGTGTTTGATAGTCAGTTATAACTAGAACAGTGTTATTATCCCTCCATCCTGCTGCAAATGTAGTTGGTCTACCAAAAAAAGTCACTCTTTTAGGTTCACCACCAGATGATGGCATGACGTAAACTTCTGAAATTCCTTTTCCATCCTTGAGTTGGATTAAAGTAAAGGCGATGTTCTTCCCATCTGGACTAAATCTAGGTCTTATAGCAACTCCTAATCCTGAAGTAAGTCTTTCATATTTAGGATCGTTAATTTGGGAGATCCAAATGTCATCATCAGTTGTAAACGCTATTTTATCATTATGTATGGCTGGGAAAATCTTGTATGTTTTCATACAATGACTATTCCATTGAAGCTTTTAAGATGATCGAAACATAAGTCTAAATTAAAGATAAAATAAATATGAACTTTACAGAAGTTTAATAGGAAAAATATTTGGAAAGGATTTATTTGGATATAATTAATTTAGACATGTGCTAAAGGACATCGTGTTTCCATTAGTATTAATTGTATTAGTTCTATCTCTTATCTTTGCATCATACATTAGCTCATATATGATTAGACCTAGGATTAATATATCTGCATTGCTTAGTTTAGACTACGTTATTGTTAAGATAAAGGTAAATATTTCAAGTATACTAAATGATTATCTTAAAGTTTTTGTTGTATCCTTCAAAGTTTTAAATTATAGTACGAAGGAGAACATTTGTATAGTTGACTTCTCTGGAACAAAGACCTATAGTTTCTATGTTAAATTACCTCAGACTGTTTTAGAGAAGATAGAGTCACAAATTCCTGCAAGCGAGACTTTTCAAATATCTATAATTGAGGTGGTTCATTCAAGTGTTGGTACAGAAGTAGTTAAAACTCTTCAAGTTCATGGAGAATTAAAGGATTCATGATGTAGATCAATAGTTTCATGCTTTCTCTATATATCTAGCGTGAAGGTATACAGAAACTTTATCTCATAATCTCGCTATCTGACCTCCTCCCCGCTCTAAAGAGCGAGGCTTTAAGTTGTAAAGTACGGGCATAATGGATCTTCTGCGAATGGATCTTTAGATAAGGTGTAAGCTCTAGCTCTAGAACCACCACAAATAATCGAGAATTCACATTTTCCACATCTTCCTCCCATTTTCTCTTCTCTAATTTTCTTTAAAATTGGATTCTCTCTATATATGGAAAGAAGGGATTTTTCTCTAATGTTTCCAAGCCTTAATGGAAGGAAGCCACTTGGATAGACGTCGCCATTATATGAAATAAATATAATTCCTGATCCGTCCCTGGTAGGTAATGTTGACTTTTGGGGAGGATTTATAGGATTTCCTTGAAGAGAACGTAATTCATTTATCATTTTTATATAAGTTGGACTTTCGTAAGTTTTTCCTTCAGATCTTTCAAGTAACGCCCTTCTAAAGAAGGGTGCCTCTACTGTTCTTACAGCTATACCATAAGTTGTCACATCTACTAAAAACTGAATTACATCCATATAGTTGGAATAATCTATATCTAACGAATACTTACCTCTTCCAACTGGTATTAAGAAAAAGACTTCCCATACTTTCACTCCTAATTCTTTTAGTAATTTTACCATCCTAGGTAATTCTGTAAAAGATTCTCTCCATATTACTGTATTTATCTGAACACCAAGACCAACTTCTACACCTCTTTTAGCACTTTGAATTGCATAGTTGAAGTTTCCATAACCCCTTAATTTATCGTGAGTTTCTGATGTAGCTCCGTCTATGCTTATGGATATGGAAGATGCTCCAGCCTTTTTAAGAAGATCAATTTTTTCAATTAAACTCTTTGAGGGGGCTGGAGCGACTGATGGTATTAGTCCCAAGGATCTTGAAAACGAGATAAGCTCAATTAAATCGTCCCTGATTAGAGGATCTCCTCCAGTGAATATAACTACAGTTCTCGGAGGAAGTTCCCTCAGGAAATTCTTAGCCTCTTCTGTTGTTAGTTCATCCGGGAGACGAGAGGTAAGAGAGTTTGCTCTGCAATGAAGGCATGTAAGTGGACATGCCTTTGTCATCTCCCAAAAGACTAAATGTGGAGCATCGCTAAACATAGGTAGATTTTGAAAGAGAGTAATAAATTGCATTCATAGTTTAATGCGCCTTTTTCTTAATTAACACGGTTTAACGTAAAGACGTTTGTTTTACCCTGTTAAAGAATTTAACATCATTTATAAGTAAACCTTCTTTAATTTGTCTAAGGAAAATCTATCGTTATGATTCCAATTAGTGTAATAGTTACAGGTAGAGGAACAGTATCTTTTAAGGTTAAAGGTGAGTATAGTCCTGGAAATCCTAGCGGTTTTAGCAAGGTATTTAGACCTGTTGTAACGTGGAATATGACTTATAAATGTAATCTTAATTGTGCTCACTGCTATATAAATGCTGGGCCCGACAAGGAGGACATAGTGAGTACTGAGGAAGGAAAAAGGATTATAGATCAGATAGCTAATATTGGATCTCCTCTTCTAATCATGAGTGGTGGAGAGCCATTAATGAGGAGAGATTTCTTAACTTTAGCTTACTATGCAAAGAGTAAAGGATTAAGGCTTGCCCTATCAACAAATGGAACGCTAATTAGTGAAAGGATAGCTAAAGAATTAAAGGAAATAGGCTTTATGTATGTTGGAGTTAGTCTTGACAGCCCAGATCCAGCATGGCATGATAAATTTAGGGGGATGAAGAACGCATTTTCTATGACTATAAATGGGATAAGAAACGCCATAAACGCTGGGCTTGATGTAGGCTTAAGATTTACTTTAACAAGGGATAATATAGACCTTTTAGACGATTATATGTCTTTAGCTCTTAGTTTAGGAGTTTCTAGGATAACTTTCTACCATATTTCAGCCAGTGGAAGAGGAAAGAACTTGAAGGATATGGCATATTCACCTGTGCAGTACAAGAAATTTATGGATAAACTAATAGATTATGCTAAAAAACTTAAAGGAAGAGTAGAAATAGAGACAACGCTAGGTACATTTGATGGGATTTACCTCGCTAAAGGAGAAGAAGATCTTGATTTTGTTGCTGAAAGCGGAGGTTGTGGTAGGAAAATGATATCTATTTACCCTGATGGAACAGTTTATCCTTGTCAGTTTGTTGACTTTAGTCCGCTTGGAAACGTAAGAGAAAAAGATCTGAAGGAAATTATAAGGAATATACCAGAAATCTTCACAAATCCTGTGAACTTAATTAATGGTAAGAAATGCTCATCGTGTAAATATTTGGCTTGGTGTAGGGGAGGCGACAGAGTAAGGGCATATTATTGGGGAGGAGACCTTTTAGGAGACGATCCTCTTTGTCCCATTAATGAAGTAAAAGATTAGCTAGTATGTGAACTACTCTGCCCTAAATTATAGACTCAAAAGGGAATACAAAAGAGCAAGGGACAAGAGGAATTAAAGTGTGCGGGTTTCCCCACAGCTTCGGTGGTGTTAGTGGGTTAACCCGCTAATGGATCGCGATAATGAGCTTTGTTCAGAAGTGATAAAGCCCAAGAGTTTTATGGCGATAATTATCCTAGACTAGCAGGATCGACTGAAAGATCGAGGTAGTTCACAAGAAGACTATTCGCTTTTTAGGACAACATAGACTTCATTCCGCTAACCTTCATTTATATAAACAATAAATATTTCTTTCTATTTTATGGAAAGAATACATGACCAGTAATGATAAACGTAGGATTTTACTATAAGGTGAAAGAAGGTCACGAGAAGGAGTTTGAAGAGACGTTTGACAAAGTAGTAGATTACCTAAGGAAAGAATATCCTGGCTTTAAGAACGCTATACTTTATAAAAACGTAAAGGAACCTAGAGAGTACTTGATTTATAGCGAGTGGGAAGATCTAGACACGTTTAAGAAGTTCATCTCCTCCTACGCTTACAAGTCTACAGTAGATTATGGAAAAACAATAATCGAAGGTAGACCAACCCACAGAGTTTTCCAACAAGTCAACACGTGATTTATTAGCAGGATGCGTCAGGAATCCCCTTCGGAAGAGAGATGAATTAATACAAAAGTTTTAAGGCCTTAAGTTCTGCTCCGCAGCTGGATTGCCTATCATGTTTATTGTGGACATAACTTGGTGTAGTAAAGTAGCGTTACTACGTCGTAATCTAGCTCCTAGTCGATACAGCACACTTCAGTAGGGTGATGATATAACTGTAGTAAGGACAATCTAGTGCATATCTAACAAAAATGGAGACATTAAAAAGAAATACGAAGCCAAGCTAAATATCTTCTAAAGAAATATAAGTGTTTATTAATAATAATTTTTTTATAAAATAATTCATATTTCATTAGAGAAGAGTTAATAACATCTCAATCGTTATAATACCAGTTATGTTAAGTATACCTATTGGTTCAATAGGAACGGGTAAGATGAATTTCACTCCAGATTTTACTATAACAGATGTAACGGTATTAAATAATTGGGCAAATCCATTAGATATAAGAGGATTTCACGTAGTTAGGTTAGATGATCAGCCAATATTTTTACAAAACAATCCAGGAGAGAGAATTGAAGAACCGCCAAAATATATAACTAAAAAAGTTAAATTTGATGCACTTTTTCCTAGGGTTACATATTCATCTCCAGATTTTTCCGTTGAGGTTTTTTCACCTCTTATTCCAGGTAATCTAAAGGATTCGTCATTGCCAGTTATTTTCTTTAAGATTAAAGGAGAAGGAAAATTTGCGATATCTTTTCCAAATATCATAGGTAGAAGGTATGGAAGGGCAAATTTCTCCTGGAAGGGACAAATTAATGGTGTGGAGTACAAGAACTTGAGGTCGCTTCAATCAGATCCTGCTTATGGAGAGATGTTTCTAGGCTGCGAAAATTGTAAGGTTTATGCATTTCATCCTTATTATATCCCAGGAAAGAAAGGAATGACTGAGGACATTTCGGTTTTTAACAAATTAATAGAAGGAGAAGAAAACAGTGGGGGTGAAATTTTTCCTTATGCCAGAGAAGAAATAATGGGGATAGTTTACACTGATATTATTAAGGAGAAGTACTTTGTTCTATCTTGGTATACAAATGGAAGACCATATAACTACCCTTACGGCCACTATTATGAAAACTTCTTTCACTCTGCAATAGATGTGGCTAAATACGCTCTAAATAACGTTAAAAGGCTAGATGTGGATTGGAATGTTGAAGAAGAAGGATGGCTAAAGGAGGCTATTAGGAATAGCAGCTATATATTGACATCAAACACTTGGCTAACAAAGGATGGAAGACTAGCAATGTATGAAACTCCTTTCGTTGCCCCCCTTATGAATACAATTGGTTCGTTTACTTGGGACGGAGCTTCGTTTGCTTTACTTAAATTATTCCCAGATTTAGTCCTCAAAATGGACGAATACTTCGCGAATTTCATAAGAGAAGGGGAGGTACCGCATGATCTTGGAGAAGAGAGTATTGAGGATCCAATATATGGAGCATCCTATATATCTCCTTGGACGGATTTAGCATCAACATGGATATTGATGATATATAGAGATTATCTATTTACAGGAGATACTAATTTTTTGATGCGACTTTTCGATAAGGTAAAGGAAGCTATAGACTGGTTAATATCCCTAGATAGAGATGGCGATGGTGTCCCTGATTCAAAAGGAGGGTTTGACAACTCATATGATGGAACCCATATGTATGGCACATCATCATACGTTGCATCAATGTTTCTATGTTCAATGAATGCTTTCTTTTCAATGGCAAATATTCTTGGAAAGGAGATTGATAAAAAGTACAGGGAAGTTTACGAGAAGGCTAGTTATTCTATGAATTCTTTATGGAATGGCAAGTACTTTATTAACTCTAGAAGAGGAAATGAAGAAGAAAATAGTTCATGTATAAACTCTCAAATAGCTGGGCAGATTTGGTGTCAATTACTTTCTTTGCCACCTATAGTCGAGGAAGAAAAGATAGATAAGGCGTTAAGATCTATATATGAACTCAACTATAGATCCTCAAATTTTTGCTTAACTAATTCAACTTTACCCGATGGCAAAATTGACCTTAGTACTGGGCAAATGAGATCTTGCTGGCCAAGGGTTTCCTTTGCCGTGTCAGCACTGATGATCTTAAGGGGAATGGATAGTGAAGGAATGGAAATCGCTAAGAGAGAGTGGGATACAATAAGATCTCTTAATCCATGGAATCAGAGTTCAAGAATTGACGCCATAGACGGAAAATATGTTGGACTAATGTCCTATATTGGAAGCATGAATGTATGGTTAATACACATAGCTAGAGAGATAAGGGAGAAGAGAAAAGATGGAGGATTATAGATTACAATATACTAATTCAATGACGTTGAAGAGGGTAAATAAACATGAATGTAAGATCGCTAAACTTCTCTAATGTGTTGGCTAAGTCTTCATCTAAAAATTCTTCCCTCTTCTCATCAGGGTAACTTAGTCTCTGATAGACCACTGCCCTAAACTTTATCCCCTTACTTAAGAAGTATTTAGCTACCCTAGATGGGCCGTCAGCATAAGGTTCTGGAATTAGAGCTATTGTTCTTCCGATCCTGGAAATTTCTACTGCCTGTTCCAGATATTTGTTAACATCTCCTCTTACATGCAGGGTGAAGAAGATAATTGTTGCCATGTCTATACCTTCTCTAGATAAAGCATAATTCAATGATGAAACACCAGGTGTTATCTCAAGAGGTAAGTCACGGATTCTGCATCTTTCCTTTATTTTTTCAATGAATTGCCAATCTGAAACTGATGGATCTCCGTGATCTAGAATAACTACTTTCTGAGTCCTACCTTTATCTATAACGTTGTCTAGCTGTTCTCTTTCTGACTTGTATTCCAACTTTACTATATCTCCTTTAATAATGTTGGAGAACCTCTCTACTACTGATCCCCAACCTACAACTATATCTGCACTTTCTATAAGTCTCTTTCCCTTGTCGGTAATAAGTTCTGGATCTCCAGGACCTACTCCAACTAAGTATATCATTAGTCTCCCTCTATTGTGGCAAAGGAAAGTGTAGCATAGTTTCCTACCTTTACTTTTCTTAATATTAACCTGGAACTCTTTCCACCTAAGGTTAGTGCAATTGCCTCAGAAACTCCTGGAACGCCTAGGCTCTTAAGCTTCTCTCCTGATGGTGTAATGCAAGGAGATGAAAATCCCTTTAATTCTTCTAAGCTAAATACCTTAAATTCTGCTTTAAGCCTATGTGCAATTTCCTTAAATTCTTCCCTTACAGAACCGATAACTTTTACTCTGTCTTGAATATTCATTTCCTTAACTCTAGCACTAAGTTCTTTCCATACACCTTCAACGTTGACTTCCCTCTTTGAACCTATACCTACAGCAACATTTAGTGGCCTCAAAAATATTACATGTTCCCCTTTAGCCTTACCTATTGAAATGACGTACTTACAGTCATCCCCTTTAATGAAATGATCTCCAAGGTTTAAATCGATCCCATTTAAGCAAACCTTTTCTCCTCTTACTATAGCTCCATTTACTTTTGCTAACTCTTGGGGATTTTCTACTTTCGCAATTATGAACGATGCTATTCTTTCAACGCTCGGGATACCTTGAAGTTCTGATGCAGTAGTTATAACAGCAGGAGAACCAATCAACCTACTTATATCTTCAGCAGCGTCATTAGATCCCCAATGACCACCTAATATTGGTATCACAAATTTAGATCTATCATCGATAGATATTACTGCTGGATCCTTATCCTTTGACTTGGCAAATCTACAAGAGATCCTTATAGATCCTTCCAAAGCCATGATAAAAATCACTAGGTCTATGCAGTCCCAGTAGTTTTCTAAAATTTTTGGATTATAACTAGAATGAATTACTGGAACTTCAAACTCTTTTTCAATTTTTTCTCTGATGTCCTCAGCAGTTTTCCATCCTTCTTCTGATACCGATAAGATTAGCACTCCTCTCCAAAACCTTTCAATCATCTTCCTTTACCTTCCAAGGCCGATATGAGTGGTTATGCGATGGATCGTAAACGCTAGATCTTACCTCGTTCTTCACTATATCTGGATTAGCGGATATTCCCACAATTATTACAGAATCTCTATATATTTTT
The DNA here is from genome assembly GCF_000632495.1 of Candidatus Acidianus copahuensis. Taxonomy (GTDB): domain Archaea; phylum Thermoproteota; class Thermoprotei_A; order Sulfolobales; family Sulfolobaceae; genus Acidianus; species Acidianus copahuensis. The sequence continues at coordinate 32,014 of NZ_JFZT01000020.1, forward strand.
TCTTTCTTTACCTTTTGAACTATATCTCCTATAGTGCCTTTAACAATCTTTTGATTTGTCCATGTTGCCCTGTAAACTACAGCTACTGGTACAGAATCGTCTAGTCCCCCTTCCCTCAGTTGATCTATTACCTTCTCTATTATATGCACGCCAGTGTAGATCACCATTGTAGCTCCTTCCTTTACGTGATGAGCATAATCCCTTAGCGATCCTTTCATTGGAACCCTTAAAGATGCCCTCGTTATTATAACGGATTGCGATATCTTTGGTATGGTTAACTCGCTAGGTAAAACTGATGCTGCAGCTATAGCGGCAGTTATTCCAGGCACTATCTCAAACGGAATTCCTGAAGCCTCAAGAGCCCACATTTCCTCAAGTAAAGCTCCATAAATTCCTCCATCTCCAGATTTTAACCTAGCCACGAGTTTTCCTTCATCTGCGCTCTTGACCATTATCTCCACTATTTCGTTAAGGGTTAATGAAGAACTATCATGAATCTCAGCGTTATGTTTAGCCCAGCTTAATATCGTTGGGTTAACCAGTGAACCAGCATATATTATTACATCGGCTTGCTCTACGTACTGCTTTCCCTTTACAGTTATTAACTCTGGATCCCCTGGGCCTGATCCTATGAAAACGACTTTACCTACCGTCTTCCCTCACCTTTTTTTGCTATAATCATGGAGAAGTAGTCCCTATGGTAATTCTCCTCTTTCCATTTAGCTATTACCTCTCCTGTCATGTAACATCGCCTCGCATAAGTGATATGATATCCCGATAGTAGTTTAGCATCCACGTCTAATTCATGGCTTCCCTTTACTATAACTATTGTGTCAAATTTATCCTTCGCTAGCTGTATAACATCTCTTCTGCTAGAAGGGATAATAGCTATTGTGTCGTCCTTAGAACCTAAGTTTAATTCTGCTTTACAAGAACAGGCAGTGATTGATGAGATTCCAGGAATTAGTTCCACTTGGTCAAAACAATTAATGTAATCCTTTACTCTAAAATACGTGCTGTAAAGCACAGGATCTCCAAGAGTAGCAAAGACCGATCTAGCCTTTGCCTTAGTGCAGATTTCATTTCCTATTTCCTTTAGTTTTCCTTCATCTACTTCCTCACTCATTGGAAAGCCAAGGAAAACTATCTCCCCTAAAGAATATTCCTTAACTATTTCAATCGCTAAACTTCTTCCAGTACCAGAAGAATATGGGACAAATACAACATCAGCTTCTCTAAGGGCTTCTGAACCTCTTACTGAGATCAACTTAGGATCTCCAGGACCTAAACCTACAACTGATAATTTCACGGCGAATCACCTGAAACTATTATTACAGGATTTCTCGATATCATTGCAGTTCCGGTTGAAGTTCTAAGACCTTTACTTACTATAACTTGAGTAACATCTATATCCTTAAAACCTAACCTCTCCATAGTCGATATAGCCTTATAAGCGCTTTCTATTTGTATTGCATCAACTACTATTCTCCTTCCTTTAACTTGTGAAAGTATTTCCTCTAGTTTTTCAGATCCTCCACCGACAAAAACTCTGTCAAATCCTCCCATTTCCTTTAGACACTCTGGTGCTGCACAGTGAATTACTTCAACATTTTTAATACCAGATCTTTCTACATTCTCCTTAGTAAGACGAACTGCTTTTTCATCTTTATCTATAGCTATTATCTTTCCCCCTTTTACAATCATTCCAGCTTCCACTGTAATGCTTCCCGTTCCACATCCTATGTCCAGAAATGACTGCCCTCTTTTTAATCTCAGTTTACTTATTACTATTGCTCTAATCTCTTCTTTTGTCATTGGAACTTTCTCTTCCCTTACAAACATTTCGTCTGGTATTCCTGCTACATCAAATTCCCACACTTGTATCACCTACCTCTGCAAGAACCTCCTCAGAGTATCCTATAACTACGATCCCTAAGGAGACGTGAAATTTGTGCGATAACCTAAAAAGAGATCTTTCTGCAATTACCCTAATCACTTTACTTGAAAGATCTCCTAAATAATGTAAACCTTCTTCAACCGAAAGCGCTGAAGCGACCTTAGTTAAAAGGTTTGAAGGGATCCCAGCAATAACGCAAGCGTAAACCAATGATTCAATACGTGAATCCCCAAACCTATTATGTGTATTGAAGATGCCAGCAGCTACTTTACTCATCTTCCCCGGTTGACCAACAAGAATTATTTTTCTAAAGCCCAGTTCCTCCGCTAGTTTTAAGGAATCTCCTATCCTATCACCTATTTTAACAACTCTTTCTCCAAATCTTTTTCTTGAGTAATCTACGCTAGTATTTCCCATCGCTAGGACTATCCACTCTCCCTTCATCACGTTAAGTTCACATCTTATATGTTCAATGTAATCTTCATCGCTAACAGGAGACTCAATTCCCGTTGTGCCAAGTATTGATATTCCTCCTTTAATTCCAATAATAGGGTTCATAGTTTGATTAGCGAGTTCCTCTCCTCTCGGTACTTTTACTTCAACTATTGCCCCTTTATCCCAAACCTCCCTGATCGCATCAATAATCATTTGCTTTGCAATAGGGTTTATCGCAGCCTCACCCTTACTTACCTTTAGACCGTCTCTAGTTGCTAATCCAACTCCACTTCCGCCTACCACTTTTATCTCTTCTCCCCTTAGAGAGATACACGCAACGATTTCTACTCCATTTAAAACGTCTGGATTATCTCCAGAAAACTTATTCACCATGCAACATCTTTCCTCACCTTCAGTCCAACAATCACTCACTGGTACTTCAATCCTGAGACCTATTGGGGTAGGAATAACTACTGTTCTTTGCTTTACTCCAGTGAGTGCCCAGATCACAGCTGCCTTTGAAGCAGCAGCTGCTGAACCTCCTGTTGTTATACCAAATCTTTTTAGCGTTTCAATCATAGTTCGTACTTCCTCTCGTAACCTCTAGGCGTTATAACTAAATTTCCAGCGTTATACGTTCTTGAGTTCCCTACAATAATCGTTGTAACCATACCTATTTCGTTCTCGTATTTTTTCCAGTCCCTTAACGTGGTTACCTCCTTAATCTCTCCTTGTCTATAAGCCTTGGTAATTATGCCTACAGGAGTTTCAGGAGATCTAAACTTCGAGATTATTGACATCGTCTCTTCAAGAAGAGGTTTATTTATCGGGTTGTAGAGAAGGATTACAAAATCGCCCGTTGCTGCACTTTCTACTCTTTTTAATATCTCTTCTCTAGGTATGAGCAAGTCACTAAGACTTATTGATGCATAGTCTAGTGAAATTGGACTTCCAATCCTAGCAGCTGCGGCTAATCCAGCAGTAACTCCGGGTATTACTTCGACATCTAAAGTCATTCCTCTTCTTGCAATGATATCAAAAACTAGACTAGCCATTCCGTAAACTTGAGGATCCCCACTGGACACAAGAGATACGACTTTTCCCTCTAAAGCTTTCTCTATTGCTACATTTGCCCTAAACACTTCTTCCTTCATTCTAGCCCCAATTACTTCCTTTCCCTCAATGATATCAGATATCAACTTCAAATAGGTATTATATCCAACAATAACCTGACTTTCCTCTAGGACTCTCTGCGCCCTTAAGGTTCTAAGGTCTTTATCTCCTGGGCCAATACCTACGATGTAAAGCTTTCCACTCATGCTTTTTCACCTGCCATTTTTACTATCTCGTTTGCTATCGCTACAGCAATTCCAGATCCTCCCAAAGTGCCTCTAATTACTATAGATGGAATTCCTGAAGATATTAGCGCATTTTTTGCTTCTATAGCGTTCGTAAAACCTGGAGGCGTTGCTATGACAGCTGGGACCTCGGCGCCCATTTTAATTGCCTTAATTAGACCTAGGATCGAAGTTGGAGAGTTTCCTATAACAACTAATCTCTGTTCCTTCAGTCCATAAATTATAGATGCCTCAGCTCTAGTTATTCCCTCCTTTTTGGCGACTTCTATTATTTTTGGGTCATTAATTAGACAATCGGTCTTCCATCTGAGACCGGCCTTTACCATATTGACGTCAGACAGTATAGCAACTCCTGTCCTCAAAGCTTCTATGGTAGAGTCAATCGCTTTTTCATGAATATAGATAGCCTTTGCGATTTCAGGGTTTCCTGATGCAAAGATGGCTTTAGCTATTATCCTCTTTTTCCTATTATCCTCTTCCATTAGATATTGATTAATTAGCGAAAGAGATCTTTCTTCTATTTCTTCTGGATTTTCTACAAATTCAGCCGTTGAAAAGAGATTAAGTGGTTTTAATAACCTATACAATAGGGCTGTTCTTACTAAAGGAGATCTGGCTAATGTTTCAGTGAAGTAAAAACTTATTTCTTTTCCATTCAATGTTATATTGATCCACTTCTCAATTTCTACAGGCCTTCCAATCATCTCGCCCATTATATCATTATATATGTGGTTTCCTCTACCTAGAAATACGAGTCCTATTATAAACTTTGAGTAACCCTTTTCAATCAGTTCATTAATTAAATCTCTCCAGTTGGGAGAATTGAATTCGTTATACGAAAGAAATACCGGAATCCCTACGTAATTAGAAATATCATTAACCATAATCTCTATGTCCTCATTATACGTACCTCTCCTTGAACCGTGGCCTATCAACACAATGGCTGTACTGGTTAGCCTATCCATATTTATCTCCACGTTACAGGGTTAATAAATCTTGACTATAATCTATCATCTATTTTGTGCAAATAGGAGTTATGAGATTGAAAATCTTTCTATTAATGTTAAATAATCCTTATTATAAGGTTGATTTTACATTAATATTAAATGTCTTATGTTACGTCCTATTTTTGATCTTGCATAGAAAGCGATCAATAGAACTAAAATATAACAGATCTCAATTGCAAGTTGTCTAGAACATTACGTAAAGAGGATGGGAAAGGATCAAGAAGCTCTAAGTTGAAAAGATAAACTAACATCAAAATTCACATTAAGGTCAATATTTCTTCCTCAATTTTGTTGCCTTTACAATAAGAGACATGAACTGATATTTTCGACCAACCCTTCATGATACCACATCAACTTGATTAATTAATTTCATCTAGATAAGTTATTATAGCTAATATTAGAAAAACAATGTTAAGTTTACATTCCAATAGCTGATAGTTGGAAACCTATTTTTTACTGTAAAGATGTAAAGAGAACCACTCTAACTTTCTCCGTAATCTATCCACCATGAAATCAGGTTTTCCTTTTCTCGCATGTTCATGGCTTTCCCCAGGATATCTAACAAGTTCTGCCTCCACTCCCTTGCTCCTCAGCGCTAAAAAGTATTGTTCTGCTTGTTCTATAGGACACCTGTAGTCATTTTCTCCATGAATTAGCATAAGAGGAGTCTTCACATTACTTACATGGTATATGGGTGATAGGGTCATGAGTTTCTCCATTCCTTCTTTATTCCACGGATCCTCAATTCCAGCCTCTATTGCGTTGAACCAGAATCCTATGTCGCTAGTTCCACACATACTAACTAAGTTGGATATGCTCCTTTCGCTTATTGCAGCAGAGAAAAGATCAGTCCTTGTGATAATCCAGTTCGTCATAAATCCTCCATAAGATCCTCCTGTTATTCCGATCTTTCCGTTTAACTTAAAATCTTCAATTACCTTCCTTGTGAAGTCTAGTATATCTTGCATATCTTTTCCTCCCCAATCTCCTACGCAACCTTTAGCGAATTCTTCTCCATACCCTTTGCTACCTCTAGGATTACAGTAAATAACATTAAATCCATTTGAGGCAAAAAACTGAAATTCTATAAAGTATGCATAACCATAAGCCATATGTGGTCCTCCATGGATAAATAAAATTGTAGGAGAATTGTTAGACGAGATCATTGCCCAACCTTCGATGTGATGATTAACCTTTACCGGAGTTATGGATTTGATCCCTTGATTAGGATCTACTTCCTTATCTTCAAACTTTAGGATTGAAGGTTTTGTGGGAGTGGAGTAAAAGTAGGCTAGCTTTCCATTATAATAATCAAAACCTCTAACCGATATTTGGCCTGATGTAATCTTTTCAGCATCATCGAGGACTTTATATAGATGTGTTTCCCCTCCTTCTTGCCCTAAAGTGTATACTACATCATCATAGATTATCCTTATTTTTGTTCCATCAAAGATATCTGTTAAAACAAAGTTACCACAAGTCTTTCCACAAATGACGCTCTTTCCTTTTTCGGGAAAGAATATCCTATTACTAGCCCAAGGAGATAGTCCTTCTCTTTGGCCCAAAAAAGCCACTTCTCCTTTCTTGTTTACTGCTACTGCCTCAACTGTCCCCTTCCCCTCGCTGATTTTATGAATTTCACCTGTATCCACGTTTACCTCATAAACATTAGCTATACCAAAATCATCATCATCTATCGTGGCAGAAATAACCACTCTTTCTCCATTTGTAGATACGTCAGTAACGTCAAAGTCTCCGCTAACTAACTTACGAAGTTCTCCATCAAATATAAAGAGAGATTGTCTTGACCTTAATAATCCTCTGCTGTCAAATCTATACTTCCTTTTAGTTGTAGAAAAAGGCGTTTTAGAATTGATTTTTTCCTCTCCTAGGATAAGAATTCCCTTTCTATGAAAAGTGTAATTCGAGATGCTACGAAGGGATAATAAATCTTCCTCAATTCCATACTCTTTCTTTCTTATTAAGTGTTTTTCCTTCTTTCCTTTAACATAATATAGATAACCATTATAGTATGAAGGAAGAGATATGTGTCCTGAGATAACTTTCTTGTCGTTAGAAAACAACATAGAGTAATAGTCGTGATTTCTTATTTCTGTTTCTACGTACATTAATCCATTTTCATTTAATTTAACGTCTGATATGACCCTTATGGAGTAAGCATCTTCTGGGGTCATAAAATTAATAGTGTTCTGAAAAATAAAAATTATTTTAAGACCGTATCTTTATGATAATTTATTCGCACTGAGTTGTACAACATATGGAAACTTTTAATTAAATTTTGTTGATTCTGATCATAATTTATCATTCTATGTAGGTTAAGTTATATTTTATGAAAGTTTTATCCATCGTTAATAATGAATATTTTTATTCGCATATTGTTTAGGTTAACATAACGTTAAATTGTTAGCTTTTTATTAAGATGTTTTTAACCTATCGTATTTTAATATACATTATGGTAATTCCAAAGGAACAGCTCCTTTCAAGGGCAATGGAAGTTATAGAAAGGGCAAATAAGGAAGGTATCATATTGAGGCTTATAGGAGGTGCAGCTATTGCAATTATAGCAAAAAGGGGGAGCGAACTCTTTCCCAGACAATATAAAGATGCCGATTACTTCGGCCTTTCTTCTCAATCAAGCAAAATATCTAAGTTTATGGAATCTCTTGGTATGACTCCAAACAAAAGGTTTAATGCTCTTCATGGAGGCACCAGACTTATGTTTTTTGATCCAGTCCTAAACTCAACAATAGACGTATTTCTTGATGAGTTTGCGATGTGCCATAAAATTACCCTAAAGGATAGGTTAAAGATAATGAAGTACACGATCCCTACTTCAGACCTTTTCTTGACCAAGATTCAAATAGTTAACTTAACAGAGAACGATAGAAAAGACATAGCTGCTTTACTTTACGACGTTGATCTAGGGGACCATGATGATGAAAAAACCCTTGACTTGAATTATGTTGTAAAAATACTCTCAGAAGATTGGGGGTTTTACAAAACATATACTATAAACGACGAAAGAATGCGTGAATACTCTAAAGGATACAATGAAATCCTATCCAAAATGGAAAGGATAAGGAAAGCGGTAGAGGAACATCCAAAGAGTTTAAAGTGGAAAATGAGAGCAAAGGTTGGAGAAAAAGTTAAGTGGTATGAAGAACCAGAGGAGGTTAATGTAAATTTCACTGGGTCAAGTTGAACTATGATGAGAAAATAACGCTTTCTAGTCTTCTCAAAGTATTTCGTAAGATTAATTAATTTCCCTATAATTAGAAAATTATGCAAGTTAAAGTTTATACAATCGGCCCGTTAAATACAAACTGTTATGTTGTGGTAGATGGAGATGAAGCGGTGATAATTGACCCGGGAGGAGATCCGCAAGAAGTCATAAGCAGTATTCAAGGAAAGAAAGTAAAGGCTATAGTGGCAACTCACGGCCATTTTGATCATGTACTCGGAGTTAATGAAATCAAAAAGAGAGTATCAGCTCCATTTCTCCTTAATGGAAGAGACTTAGATTTGCTTAAAGCTTCAAGCAAAATGGCTGAAACATTTGGAATTAAAATTGAGAAGATAATTGAGCCTGATTTGTTTATAAGCGAGGGAGATACTATAGTTATTGGGAGGAGAGAACTTAGAGTAATAGAGACTCCGGGCCATACAATGGGTAGTTGTTGCCTTCTAGGAAAGGAAGAGATATTTACAGGAGATACGTTATTTGCTAATACAATTGGTAGGACAGATTTAGGTGGTTCTAAGGAAGCTATGTTCAGATCCCTTGAGAGGATAAAGGCCCTTGATGATAATCTCGTTGTATATCCTGGACACGGAAATTCAACAATCTTAGGATACGAAAAAGAAACTAACCCTTTCTTGAACGGGGAGATTACTCAGGATGATATTTAAAATGATAAGAGTAATCTTCAGATCTCGTTAAATTGTTACTATCTAGATGTATAAGTAGAATATCTGGATACTTAATTACCATTTTATTCTACTTTACTTAAAGGGAAAATAACTTCCTCGTTAACCGTTAATAGTTAAAGCTAGAAAATGTGAAATCTTGTTATGAAATATGATGCCATTATAATAGGTTCAGGACATAACGGTTTAGTATCATCAATTGTTCTAGCAAAGCATGGGCTAAAGGTCTTAGTATTGGAAAAAAGAAATCTTCCTGGGGGTATGGCAGAGACAAAGGAGTATAAGGGTGTAAAATATTCGAGACTTTCCTATGTTCTAGGACTTTTCCCCAGAAGAGTAATGGATGAGATTAATGTGACATTCCCCCTAATAGATTCGCCAGTAGCCGATATCTTCGTTACAGAAAATAGCAAAATTATGAAGATATGGAGAGATAAGGAAAAGAGAATTAATGAGTTCAAGGCATTTAAGCAATTCAAATATCCAGAATTTGAGGAAAAGATCTTTAGGTTTAAGAAATTAATAGAAGAAAAATTTCAATACTTGACAGTTCCGCCATCTTTTGAGGAAGTAAAGAAGGAAATTGAGGGAACTGATCTCGAGATCTTTGCAGAGAACACTGGTAAGGTATTAAAAGAATACCTTGATCCAGAGTTTCATCCATATTTTGACTACTCCTTTATGACGAATTTGCCAGCCTATGTTATGACTTACTACTTCTCTTTAGATTGGAGGTTAGTAAGGGGTGGAATGGGAACAGTAGGAGAAGTTTTGTATAGAAGAGCTAAGAGTTTGGGAGTTGATTTCCTGTTTGGGGAAACTGTTAAGGAAATACTTTTTGATGACGGAGTAAAGGGTGTGTTAACAGATAAAAGGGAAATTCAAACCGGTGTTGTAATAAATGCCGGAAGTCCTGTTAATCTTTCTGCTCTCACTTCTGGATACATTAAAGTAAGTCATCCAGAATTTAGACCGGCATGGAGACGTACAAATGTAATCCTAAAGGAGTTACCAAAAATGCCTGATTTCATTCAAAAAAATCCTGGGACTCTCTACACTTTACCAGGTGGTGAGGTTACGATACCTTCAATGATAGACGAGCTTGGAGGCCATGTTATAACTATCATGGGAGGATTAGACGAAGTTGAGGACTTTTTCCCAGACATTAGAAGGAAAGCAATTCACATAGAAGAATTAAGAAGCTCTGTTTTAGAAGAGGAGTATAGCGCTCCTTTCGGAGACATGAACCATATGCCCATGTATTCTGAATTTCTATTTGATAGAAGGCCAGTTAAAGGGTGGGGATATACTACGCCAATTAATGGTCTTTATAATGCTAGCTCTGGAACGTATCCAGGAGGGCAAGTAACGGGGGTTCCAGGAAGAAATAGCGCACATAAGGTCATTGAAGATATCTTAAAACGTTAATGGAACATATCCTTGGTTAATATATTTTGCCATCCTTTCGCCTATAGGAGCTAACGTTATACCCATGTCCAATACATCATCCTTGATTCCCTCCTTTTCAGCTGAATAGAAGCATGCTGAATCTATTGCTCCCCGTTTCTGTAATTCTTCTAAGGCAGCCAACCCTTCTTCATCTAGAGATTTAAGTGCCTTAAGCGCTTCACCTAAAATTATTACCTTTACGTCTTCATACCGATTAAGAGAGTTCTTTGCTATTACTAACGAGGTAGGAAGCCTTTTTTCATCCATTAGGAGGAAGAGAATTTTTGCCATGATATAGGAATTGTGCACTAATTTATATCTATGAGGGATTAATAATGGCATGGAAAATCCTAGCTGTTCTTTCAACCACCTTACCACTCTTTGTATTTGTCCTTATCTCTCAGGATTC
>NZ_JFZT01000021.1 GCF_000632495.1 Candidatus Acidianus copahuensis
CCTTATCATATTCCCACGCTCCTCAGGTACTGCTTTTGGTAGTAGACATCGGTGCTCTAATGGCAACAACTTCCGCAACCTTAGCTATGATATTGACTTCCTCTAGAATGCTTTATCAATTGGGTTCTGATGGTTTACTACCTAGGCTAGTAACGAACTATAACGAATCTAAGGATGTAGCAACTTCAGGAGTAATAATCTCATCAATAATTGGCTTTGTTACTCTTTTTGCTGGTAATGTCTACGTTATAGCCGCAATAAGTAACTTTGGTCTCCTCTTTTCCTATCTTGTCACATCCCTTGCGGTAATTCACTTTAGAAGAAAAGGATCAAACGCTACATTTAAAACCCCTGGTTATCCTTATTTGCCTGTAATTTCAATAGTAGCTCTTCTAGTAGTCTTTATAGGAATGCCTAAGGAGGCTTTGCTCATAGGTTCAGTAACTACCGTGTTGTTACTCGTCATATATTCTGTAATAAGAGAAGGAAAAAGAGAAAAACCAGAAAAAGCCAGACTTTTTGGTTAATGTTTACAATGAATTTACGATTATAATCTTATTTTAAAGAAGGTTTCTGTATGCTTTTCCTTAAAAATATAAATATAATTTTAAATTATCTTTTGGGCAATCCATATCTATGAAGCATGATATAATGACTATAGAAAGCGAAAGCTTAAAGGATAATTTCTTAAAGGATCCTTATGTCAGGGAACTTCACATATATACGCCAGATCAGCTCGATGAAGGTCTACCTCTCTTTATAGAACTTGCAGGAATAAAATGGTCAAGGAACACAAGTAATATATTTCATCATATAATGCATAATTTGCTTGATAAAGAAAAAATAAAGGCGATTGTAGTTAATCCGGACTTTAGAACAAAATATTCTATGAACCAATACATCAATTCACCTGCTGTTGGAAATTATGAGGACTTCATCATCAATGAATTAATTCCACAAGTTAGAGAAAAATATGGCACAGGAAATGTCGCTTTATTTGGAAAGTCATCTGGTGGTTTTGGTTCTTTTACCTTGGCGGTAAAGCATCCAGATATAGTAAATGGCTTTGCTGATCACTTTGGTGACAGTTGCTTCTTTTATCTTTACGCTCAAGACTTTGTTTACGCTGTAAAGTATTTACATGATAAGGACGTAAGGCAAGCGATTTCTGAGCTTATCTCTAAGGAGCCTAATGACGATGAAATGAGGGTTCTTAATGTACTAGGTAGTTCAGCATTCTACTCGTACAATGTAAAAAAGGAGTGTGGATTTGATTTACCATTTACATGTTCTGGAGAGATAGTTGAAGACGTATGGAAAAGATGGATAGCGAATGATCCAGTTAAGACTGTGTCCAACTATAGAGACGAATTAAGAAAAATGAAAGCGATTTACTTAGACGTTGGAAAGAACGATGAGTACAACTTATTTATAGGTATGCGAACTCTACATAAAAAAATGGAGAACCTAGGCATAACCCACTTTTTCGAGGAATTCGATGGCGGTCACTTTGGTAATTCAACTAGGTACTGCAAGTCCCTTCCTTATCTTTATGAAAAATTAGTAGACAGTTAGGTGTACAATACTCTTTGATATTGTAAGCTTTAAGATAATACATAAAAACCTAATCAGGAAAACTTTTACGTGTTAACATCCCATTTTATTTATGGACAAATTACAAGAAATAGCAAAGCTCAGATGTATGAATAAACCTGTTAAATACATTGCAAAGAGAGTTGGAATGGACAGAGACGATGTAGAAAAATATATTTCCGATTTAATAATAAAAACAGATCCGTTCTTAAAGGAAATAGTTAAGGGAAGAAAAGCATCTAGCACTCTTTTCGACATATCTCCTTTAATCGAGATGAGTGATCTCTCAGTAGATTATGCGAAGTTACTCCTAGGAAACGAGAAAGTTTTAGATTATGTTGCTGTAAAAATGAATGACCATCACGATAGGTATATGGATTGTATAAGATATCATGCCTATATATTAATGAAAAAAGAGGCAAAGTAGCACGTGTTGGAATATTTTAGGCTAAGAAGGTATTTATTGTTATTCTATATTATTCTTACCTACAATTCCGGCCTCTGTATGGCTTTCGTAGTTTCTTTGTTTTAATCCCTGTAGAATTCCAAATGGATAAAATACTGCTATTGACACTATCGCAACTATCAAAGTGGATAGATTAAAGGAAATTAGATTGAGAGCTCCATTAGAACCAATATATGTCATTGCCGTGAGGAAAGCAATGTACGTTATATACCACGCCGACTCTTTCCAACCTTCTCTTACTTTTCCTATAATTCCTAGAAATGCAGTTATGAAAGCTAAGATAATCACGGAGTATGGAACAGCAGGCCATCCACTCCAGTACACTATTAGAGAGGCCGAAATAAACGCTAAGGCCGAAATCACGCTACCTCCAGGTATTTTATATTTTGTTACACCTTGTCTTCTTAAGACAATCATTGCTACTGGATTAGTGGAAAATCCTATATAACCTGCAACGGTAGCATCATCTATTAAACCGTATATACTGGGTATTGGAGCAAATAGAAAAGCTATAATAGCCCCAATTATGGCAAAGACTATAAGCCCCCAATATGGTATAGCGTACTTAGAATGTAACGCTTTTAATTTATCATGTAGAAATCCAGATCTTGCTGAGGCAAACATCACTCTAGCTCCTCCTCCCATATAAACATAACCAGTTAAAAATGGACCAACTATTCCCCCAATCAAAAGTAATATGAGGGCAACGTTATTATGGAAAGTGCTAGCAAGGACTATAAACGGATTTCCGATTATCTTATCCAGATTTCCCCAGTTTCCAGTTTGAATTCCTAACTTTGACCAGTCCAAGTTAGATATGAAAGTAAAGTCAAAGAGTAGGTAAATTAGACCTTCGCCTATAACTGTAATTATTAAGGCATATATAAGATCCTTCTTCTTCTTTACCTCTTCAGCAAAATCTGGTATAACTCTAGCTCCTCCGAAGGCGAACATCGCATAAGGCATTGCAGCAAAAATTCCAGATACCCCAAATGGTATGAAGCCATTGTATTGTGTAAAGTTCTTGAGGTTAACAAAGGCAAATAATAAAAGTAACGCTGGAAGTACGTAGATTATATACTTTATTGTGCCAAAACCTGACGTTATCCTTGAAAAAATCCTAACTCCAAAATAATTAAATGGTATATATCCAAGCATCAGTGCAACTCCAACTATTGCTCCATAGATTGTTGGAAAACCTTTTGCGTTTAATAGCTGAGGAAAGATGTAGTATAATCCCTCAATAGTCGCAAAAGCTTCTATTGGAGGGATAAACAAGTACCAAAGCAGATCAGCCATGGCGTTAATCAAGTTTGTCGCAGCTCCATGACTATAAATCGAATATCTAGAGGGTCCTCCTGCCTCTGGATAGGCCTGGGATAACTCTATGTAAGTTAAAGATATCGTAACGTAAAAGAATATGCCCAAAATCCATGAGATTAGGCTAGCAGGTCCCGCTATTTCTGACATCTGAAGTGGGCTGAAGAATATCGCTGTTGCTACTGCTGATGATAATCCTATTACAGATAAGGAGTAAAGGGATATCTCCTTTTTAAGCTTCTTGTCATCGGTCATGGCAAACCTTATATTCCCGATCTTTTTTAAAATTGCCTTGGAATTCTCTGTTTAATAATTAACTATATCTTTCCCAATATTTCAAGATAGTTAGAAAATTAATTCTGATATTTATATCCAAATAGTCTATCCAGGTAGGCTTGTTCCCAGTTATCCTTTTGTACGGTGTACTCCTTTTTCGGTTCAGTGTCTTTAGATGGTTTAGGAGGCTGAGTAGAGAAATCTAGACCAAATCTAACCGATATAGTCTCTAATTTTCCTTCAATATTTCCCATGTAAGCCCATCCAATGAAAGCGTACTGTACAGGATTCTTTGGTAGAGATTCCGTTTCAAGGATTTTATTGGCGGCGAAGTTAGCAGTCTCAAACGCTATTTCCTGGTTCTTAGGGAAAGGTAAGTTTGCTATATCTCCTGCAGAAAATATATCATCGTACTTAGGGTGCCTTAAATCCTGAGGGCCTCTAATATCCATCCATGTTTTTCCTAGTCCTGCCTCCTCTACAAATTTCGGTGCCCTGTTAGGTTCGAGCATGGCTAAAACGTCAAAATTATATTTCTCACCGCTCTTGGTTACAACGTAGTTGTCTCCAATTTCAGTAATTTCCTGGTTTGTTACAAGTTTTATGCCTGCTTTTTCGTAAATCTTAGAAACTACGTCAGCTATTACAGGTGGCTGAGTTTTATCATTAGCGTCTATATGCACTATTTCTACCTTGTCCTGAACTCCTTTGAATTTTAAAATTGTATATAACAAAAGGGCAGTCTCTGTAGGTGCTGGTGCACATCTGTACGGAGCTTTAGGAGCATAAACTATCACTTTTCCCGAGTTTAGGTTCCATATTCTTTCCTTTAATACGTGAACTCTTCCAGGATCGTAGACTGTAGTATTGTTATACCAGAACTTTTCATAACCGTTTATAGCGCTTCCATCAAAGGTAACTCCAGGAGCTACGACTAGGTAATCATAAGAGATCTTTGTTTTAGAAAAATTCGAAGTAGTAGTTTCACTCATTATTACCTCTCTGTTTTCTGGACTTACCTTAGTTACATGTCCAAACACAACTTTTATTCCCCTTTTACCTGATTCCTCATATCCTCTTATTGTCCTGGAATATCTTTGCTCATTAGTTAGTATTAATGGTCTTGAAGGTCCTGCAAAATAATATGGAGAATCAGTTACTACAGTCACTTTGATATCCTTTTTCTCAGCCAATGCATTTGCCACTGTCATTCCTGCTATTCCTCCGCCTATTACCAAAACGTTTTTCATATTTAGAAAATTTTATACTATTTTTTAAAATAAACTCATCAACGCCGATAAAGATAACTTTAATAGTTCAGTATGAGAAAATTATTGGCAATAATTACTATAACATTAGTCAAATATATTTATTTTTTGTATTCTAAAATTTTGATAAAATTTTGTTTTCTATAGGATTAATTGATTTTTATAGAATGTCATCGTAAGCGTTTCCGTTTAACTATGAAATTTATAATGCACAATGATTTTATTATTAATTCAAAGAAATAATAATAGGGCAATTCCTCTGGGCGTGTATACCCTGATTAAGCTTTTTATAAGGATGTATTCATTCCAACTATTGCGCTGAATCTTTATCTACTTAACTCTAGCTGAGGAAAATATCATGTTAATCGATCTCTTCTCTTCTAAGTATAAGAACCTTGTAAACTATTCTAAATAGGCCAGTCCATAAAAGTTATTCTTCAATATTTTTCTTTATTTCCTTTAAAGCATCTTTTAAATTTCTCACTTTCTTAACCTTCAATTCTTTATAAAGTTCAGATCTATCAAGGAGTATAGCGTCTATAAACGCGCTTTTAGCTCCTACATAATCTGCCTCATACATATCACCTATGTGAACAGCTCTATCTCCTGCAAAGTCGATTGCTTTTGAGAATATTCGAGGATTAGGCTTGATTAATCCGACTTCAAAGGAAAAGATCATCTTATCGAAATATTTATCTAGTTTAAATTCCTTAACAGTTGATAAAGCTCTAGGCGTAGCATTGCTTACTAAGACTAGAGTAAGGCCTAAAGATTTGACTCCTTCTAAAAAGTCTATAGCATCATCGTAAAGAAATTTTGTTTCCTCAGATTTTAATGATCCATCAAATTTCCTTATGAGACTTTCCTTTGGATAGATATTTAATTCGTAGAGTAGGTCTCTAATATCTAGCATATCTGTACCATTACTTCCTGGATACAAATTAGAGGTTACAACTTTGGCGTAAGCTCTGTAAACTCTTTTCTTATCTAGTTCGTAACCACTTTCCATTAATATGTTATACACTACCTCGTACGTTCTTGGAGTAAATCCAACTAGCGTTTCTCCTAAATCTGAAAATACAGCCTTATACATAACATAGAGTTTTTTATGGACTAAAAAATTTTTGTTATATTTATTCTACTGCCGAAAACCTATTATAATCTATGTAGATATCAGACAACAAAAGTTCAATTATTCTTTAATTCATTCTAACTATATCTTAATGGTTTTATCCTTAAGGAGAATCGTCAAGGTTTCCTCCTTAGAGGCGGACGAATTAATCAATGTTATTAACTATTAAATGACCTTAATGGAGTTAAGGCCTAGTTGAAGTTAGCGTATAAAATATACAATGCAGTATGGTAGTGTTCAATGTATTCTTTTAAAAGGGCGAATAAGCGTTAATATATAGGTAAACTAGGCAACTAGCTCAAAGGGAAAAAGCAGTATAAGGATTATGAAATAGTCCCATAATTATTTAAAACATAGCTGTTCGCTTTCCGGGAGCGTGAAGGGTTTTTTATGACCGATACCTTAAGGAAAAGATATATACAATTTATCCCTCAATTGACTCTCTGGAAGATCATAGTCCATGGATTATATCATAGAAGAGGTAAATTGTGGCTAATTAACTTAGTCAATTGAATAAGATATTTTGAATATCCTTCCCAAAATAGTTAATTTTTTCCTATTAGCTCACAACATAATGAAAATATATCATTAATATCTAAAATTTTTGTTTGTCGAACTATTTTATGGTAAATACAGATTCTTTATTCAGTGTAGTATATTCATTTTTAGAGTACTTGACAAAACGGAATATAAAAATTAACTCTTAGCTTGATATCAATGTTTCTAAAAACTTTATATTTGTTTTACAGTCCAACCCTGAGATGTTTTTATTGAATTTGCTTAGAATAATTCCAATATACCATTAAGAACTCCATTTACTCCATGTAATACAAGATATAGTCCGTATTCAATTCCTTGGATTATTGCTGTAAATAATGCACTTATGTTGTATGAGAAGGTGACTTGTATTGTATTTATTATTATAGGATCTATCATAAGACTATCCTTCTCTATAAGAATATAAAATTTTCTTTAAATATTAGCCCAGACATATATGTTCATTTTTAGTTAGCTTAATCAAAAACTAATGATAAAGTATAAATATAGATAAGAAATATTTCTTATTTCTTATTCCATAGAGTTGAACAGTATAATTTAGTAAAATCATTTTCTTAAATTTTTTTTAATGCCCTAAACATTTGTTGAGTATTTGATTAAGTTTTGGAAAATCTTCGATTTAAGTCTAAGATTATTAGGTAATAGTGAAGTATTTTATCTTACTGAGTAAGAATGAATTTACAACTACTATATCTCTAATGAAATGACGTTTGTAACCTTGAGAGAATATTGATATTAAAAAGAAGCGGAAGGATTTACTGGAAAATTTCTAGACATGTAAAGCTTTGACTGTTACAGTGTAGGTATAAGAAAGACAGATATGATAACAGCTCTAACAACATTTAAAACGTAGTCATATAAAAATAGAAGAACAAGAAAGCGCGTCATGACTTACGAAAAGAAACTTGAAGAACTTTGCAACTGCTTCCTTAGCCTCAAGATCTGTCCATGCTAGACTAACGATTTTATCCTATATGGTCATTATTTGACGTACCTCGGTTACGCTATCCCGTAACATTATCCAGAGTTACGTTTTCGCATAAATAATCCTGCTTAATTCTAAGTTTTCTTTAGCAAATAATTAATGAAATAATCTATCAACTTGTTTTACATATTTATGTATTATAAATAATGAAACTAGAACTAGAAATATTAGAGAGAAAAATGATAACCTCAGTCCTATTATTGAGGACAATTCACCAACAATTAGTGGTGTAACTATAGCTACTAATGACATGATTGCAAAAAACGTACTATTTGCTACATTTCTCATTTCAGGTTTAAATCCTCTATTTAAGGCTATTAGTGACAACGGATAGGTTAAGCCATGTGGTATTCCTAGCAAAAACATCGCCATTCCAAAAGTAAATACATTAGTCGATAAAAACAAGATCAGTAAGCCAAAAATTGCTATTATCATTGAAAGATAAATATGAAAACCAACATTTTTTACTCTTCTTAATGAAAGATAAAGCCTTGCTATAAATGACGAAAGGAAATAGATTGAGAAAAATAAGGCTATGGTGGAGTAGTTAAGATGTATAAGTTGTACTCCATATATTCCGCCAAATGCGGTAATAGCAGCAAAAGGGGTATCATATGATGTATTGTTTACAATTGCTGTAATAAATGAAGGGTTCTTTAGTACCAAGATAGAGATACCCCTAGCTTCATCTCTAATCGGAGGGAACTCTATTAGAAAGGATAAAATCCCAGCTGCTATACCAAACGGGGAAAAGAGGAGAAAGATATTCTTTAAGCTCACTATTTTCAAAAACCAAGACTCAAGTAATGGGCCTACTATTAAGCTTAAACTTAAAGATAAGGTATACAGAGCCAATGCCTTCTCTTTTTCTCTCTCATCTTGAATTTTTCCTGTAGCGTTAATTATGTTAGGAAATATTAGTCCTAAAGAAAGTCCGGAAACTGCCGAAAGCAGCCAAACTGAGATGGAAGAGGAAAAAGAGAAAAGCGGTAAATCTATAGCATATACTGTAGCTGAGGCTATAAACAATTTTCTTCTTATTTTATTTTTTAATAAAGGATTAACTATTCCACTTGCTATAAACATAAAAAAGGAAATCAATGCCGAAAGTATCCCTATAGATGCATTACTAAAATCAAAGAATTGTTTTGCTACTAAAGGGACAGTTGTACTTATAATGTTATTTGATCCTCTTATAACAAAAGTCAGAGAAATAATTATCAACATGAAGTAAAAGTATTCCTTCTTGATCATGACAGAAGGTATGTTAAAATGAATATATTATTAACGCTTTAACGTTTTAAGCTAAACTTTTTCTACGTGAGTTCAGTTGTGCCATATATAATATTTTCATCGAAGTATTAACCTGATATAACTCATTGTATTATAATTGAACAGAAGTAGTGTTTTTATTAAAGAGAATTCTGATACCTTCAAATCTATAGAGATAAATAATTCTTAGAAAGCGTGTCTCCACATCTTCCCATCCCACAAACAGCCTATTTTAATTTTTAGGATTTTAGACCTCAGCTTTCTAATGGATCTGTAAAGTATGTAAGTGAGATGATTGGTGGGAAAATATCAATAATAATCATTTCATTAGTTCTGTAAAAAAAAAGTCGAGATAGTTCAATTTCTCTATATATAATGGCTATAAGAATATTTTTATCTCAAACTGGATTTGTCGACAAATGAACTATATATTTAATATAATTATAGTAAATTAAGACTTTAATATTATTTGAAATAATATCTCCTAATTTTAAATTTTCGTTAAATCTCTGTTTCTATAACTATAGCGATAAGCTTTATATATACATATATAGAATTTCTCCACAATGATAGTCATAGAAAATGTTACTAAACATTTTGGAGATTTTATAGCCGTTAATGATGTAAGTTTTACAGTTAATAATGGAGAGATTGTAGGCTTTGTTGGATTAAATGGCGCAGGAAAAACCACAACTATTAGAATGATAGCAGGCGTTCTAATCCAGGATAATGGAAGAATAAAAGTGGACGATCATGATACTATTAGTGAGAAGAAAGAAGTATCAAAGAACTTGGGCTGGGTTCCGGAGCTTCCAATATTTGAACAGGACGCTAAAGCTTGGGACTACTTCGTTTATCTAGCTGGTTTTTACGGTATTTCTAGTAATGATGCTAAAAGAATGGCTAGACAACTTTTTGACGAATTAGGGCTAGCAGGATTTGAAAAACGTAAATTGGCCACTTATTCTCAGGGTATGAAAAAAAGGTTTTCATTAGCAGTTTCCTTAATTTCCAATCCTGGGAATTTTATATTTGATGAAGTGTTTAATGGTCTGGATCCTCAAGGTATTCAATTTTTTAGAGATTTAGCAAGTAAATTCAGAAATGAAGGTAAAGCTATACTTCTTTCCTCTCACATACTCTCTGAGCTCGAATCAATAGCTGATAAGATAGTATTCATTCATAAGGGAAGGATTATTAAGCAAATGTCAATGGATGAAGTAAGGAGATATGTCTCTCCTTCGCTAAAAATAAAGGTTGATAGAGTAAGCGTGGAACTAATTGACTATCTTTCAAAGTATGGTAAGGTTAGAGAAGAAGGCGGATATATTATCATAGATAATTTTAATGGTAACACTGCAGACGTATCAAAAGAAATCTCAGCTTTGAACTTAAATCTTTACGAGATGAGCGTTTCATCGTCGTCTTTGGAAGAAGTATTTTTCAAGGTTATAGGTGATCAGAAATGAATCCTCTGATATATGATTTTAGGAGAACATTTTTAAGATTCTCTGTATTATTTTTCCTAGCTATTTTTATCTTGGCTGGAATAGGAATAGTTTATTCAAGTTATTCCTCAATTGCTAAGAACATAACTCAGAAGACTAATATGATAGCTGGAATATGGGAGGAAAACGGGACT
Source organism: Candidatus Acidianus copahuensis (assembly GCF_000632495.1). Classification (GTDB taxonomy): domain Archaea; phylum Thermoproteota; class Thermoprotei_A; order Sulfolobales; family Sulfolobaceae; genus Acidianus; species Acidianus copahuensis. Next base: position 10,513 of record NZ_JFZT01000021.1, read on the forward strand.
AACATTATTGGATATATCTTTAACAACCAAGGAGATGGAGTAAGTGGAAAAGTAGAAGTGCTAGTCAATGGAAGTTTAATAGGATCTACATCTACGCAAACTGGATATTTTAGGTTGAAATTTCCTTTAAATGGAAGCGAATTATCTAAAGACCTGGAAAAAGGAATAAAAGTTGTCGCGTCAACTAGTTTAGGCTACGTAGAAGTTCCATTTCAGGTACAATATATTCAGATAGGCGCAGTTCAGCCTTCTAATCAATTTATTTCAATTGTACATGAAAATATATCTGTAAATTATTTTAATTCTTATTTAGGTTATTTCGGATACGCGCCAAACAATGAAGCCTTTTCCTTAGTTGATGGAAAGTTAATATTTCTATATTTAGGGAATAGCGGTGAAGTTAACTACAGTGTATATTATGGTTATTCAAATTTGAGTGAGGTATCAGTGTTTCCTGTTTCGCAAACATCTGCAACAATATCGAAAACTTTAATGTTCGCAGGCACTGGAGAGGGAATTTCGATATTTCATGTTAAGATGAGCAAAACTAACGGATTTTTCACTGTTAAATTAGTTCTACCTAAATCTAATGAAACGAGCATAATATCATCAAGGTATAGTGCGCTTATACCTCTAGAGGTCGACGTAATGTCTTCATTTCCATCTGGTGTTAGTTTATTTGCTACTTTGTTTCCTATAATTTTCTTGTATTTAGTTTACTCAATGATATCCAAACCATTAGGTAGCGGAGCAATGGAATTTCTGCTTGCAAGACCTATAACTAGAGACTCAATTTATATTAACAGATTTATAGCCGGAACGCTAACCGCAATTCTTTCGTCTGGAATACTTACTTTGAGTATAGGATTAACAATAAGTCTTCTTTATGGAATCTCTCCGCCATTTAATTTCTATGGTTTAATATTTCTAGGTATAACTGGAGATATTATGGGATTTTTCTCCCTCTATACGTTATTGGCAATTTTAATAAAGAAAACCTCAGGATATCTCGGCCTCTCAATTGTATTCTACTTAATATTTACAATTTTCTGGGGAACATTAGCTCTTCTCTTATCTGGAGGAATGTTTAACTTATCAGCAATTGAACGTAACGAATACCTTCTTGACTATTTCAACCCTGGAGGATCATTATCTTTTTCGGAATACTATATTCTAAGAGCTATAGGGGAAGTTAATTCCATATCTGTTGTAAACCCTGCTTTCGTCGTTGTTTCATCTTTACTCTGGATCATAGTACCATCGATAATTGGACTGATAAGGTTTAGGAGAATGAACTTAATTTAATTTATACTATTGACTTTCTTTAAAAAATCTTTTTCTTCTTTATATCATTGAAGGGACAACTAAAATATGCTCGGCTTCAAACTCTAAGGAGTCCTAGAGATCTTATCCACTTTTTCATAGTTATTTTACCTGCTAAGGCTATGTAATCCGTTTCAATTGATATAATATGTATTTCCCTTGGATTATGGCTACGAAATATCGATTAAACGTTTTCTCGTTTTTATATAGTATTTTTACATTTGAGACAATCTATGAATTTAATGACTGTTTTATAACATGATTAATTATAATCAAATCTTTGTTATTTTTAATCTATGGATTAAATCACTCTAGCCAATTCGCTTATAGAAACTATTACAAACACACTTCCAAGAAAGGCATAGATATAAGCTGGCTTCATTTTATTTGCTAACTTAGCGAAGAAATAACCTGAAAATAAAGCCGTTATTCCAATTATCAACGAGGCGAGAAAATCGATCTTATCAGCAATAGAATAAGCTACAGCGCCGCTAGTGGCTGACAAAAGCATGGCTAGTGTGGCTGTCCCAATCATTCTTTTTACGTCTATCGAGAAAAGCAGCATCATAACAGCGATGAACATTATACCTCCACTTGCCCCTAATGTGCCTGTAACTACTCCGATTAGAACGCTTAAAAGAGGAGCATAGATATATGCAACGTTCCTTGCATTAATTTTCCTTATGTTTAATTTTGGGTTTTTAGATCTCTTGAAAGATACATAAGCCATATACGCTGTAAATGCAGAGAAGACTAATTCTAAGGCTCTTTCAGGGGCAATGAAGGCTAGTCGCGAACCTATTTGAGCTCCAATCACTGCTCCTAATCCAAGTATTAAAGAAGTTTTAATATCAACATTACCATGCCTAAAGTAAACAAAAATTACAGAAAGAGTTGTTATTACATCTACTAGTAAACTTGAACCAATTGAGTCAACAAAACTTAAACCTAAGTAAGAAAGTGCAGGTACAACTATCAATACACCACTAGATCCAGTTATTCCCGTTAATGCACCTACAGCTATTCCTATAATAATGAAAATGAACAAAATAATGTCAAACACTGGCAATCACAGTTTAAAAAATTTAGATAGAATTTAATATTATTTCTGCTATTTCTTTTTCCTTCTTCGTTATTTCATCTTGACTTAATGTCTCCTCTGTTAGCGCGTTTCTATATATTAGGTGTACAGATACTGCCTTAAACCCAAGTAAGTTAGCTAAGAAATAGAGTCCTGCTCCTTCTAACTCTACTGCTAGATGATTTCTTGAAGATAACTTCTTAAGGTAATCCCTTGTTTGGGCTAATAGCGCATCGCTAGTGAAGACGTTTCCTACTCTTACCTTTTGCGATTGACTAAGGGACCTTACAAGTTTGTTCATTAGTTCGTAGTCTGCAGTAAGGGCATAACTCATTAGGTCTCCTCCAAAATATTGCATAAACGTACCTCCCATATTATATGAGTAACCTATTGGAATAACAATCTCTCCCGGTTTAACGTCCTTTAACCCTGTGGCTGAACCAAACCTTATTATTTCCTTAACTCCTAGATTGAATAAATCATGTGTTATCAACGTTAAAGATGGAATTCCTATTCCATGAAATACGACGCTTACCTTTTCCCCCTTATAGTTCCCTACATATGTATAGTATCCTGCAAATTCACTTATCTGTCTAGCATTATCTAATAACTGGACTATTGTTTTCATTCTAGTTAGGTTTCCTACGATGATTGATTTTTCTCCTAATTCGTCTTTTTGTGCCGTTACAAGGACCATGAACGTGAATAGGTAACAATGATATTTATGATTAATTAAATAGATTTTACCTGTTAATCTTTTAAAGCGTGGGCATTCATTCCACAATATCATCTGAACGTATGTACATAGTCTTTTAGTAAGAAATCATTTTTACAATTCTATTAATTATCCATTTTAGAATTGTCTTCTTTTTATATATGATTTAATATAATTAAAGGAAAGAAGTGCGTATACATGAAAATTTCTTATTTGCTATATTTTATTATTAATTGATTCAATCTCCTTAGATAATGCTTAAGAAGAACATATATCATTGTTTTAAAGAGTGAAGATCAGTAAGTAAACAGGTCTCAGACTTAAAGGTCAGGTGTTTCACTACAACATTGTGTTGAAAGCAATAGGTCTATTGTGGGGTTTTACCCCATTTATATGTATATTATGATTTAAAGATTGTTCTAACTATTTATACTTACATGCTTATGCGTTACTTTCCTCCGTATAGATTAGAAGATTTAACAATGTTTTTGTTGGAATTGGGAAGGCTTTAACAGTAAATTGCGCTGTATTTCTAGCAGGTATTGTGAACACTGCATTTTCCCCTCCCATTATCACATTATCGTGGAATTCATGAGTGTTAAACGTTCTTCTATATATTAAGTATGTCCTTTTGTTAAACGTTATAGTTAACGTTACGCCTATTGGAGAGGTCAGCGGTATCGTATTAGGGGCTATAACATCTAACGTTATAGCCACTATTCTAAGAGGGAACTGAAATGCTTGCGTGTTTCTGCTTAATATTAACTCTCCACTGATTGACTTTCCATAGAACATTATTATTGGAGAAACAGGCGGAGTTAAGGTTGTCCTGACGTTACTCATGGTATATTCTTTCTACGGGCGTTTAAAAGTTTTGTATAAAATGAAATAATAGTTTAGCGGAATAACTTAACTTATTAAGTTGGAATATATGTTATTTATTTTTTTAAAGTGTATTAAATCAGGAAAGTCTATTTCAAGAATTATAATAAAGAATCTCCAGATCAACTTTAGCGAAGTCTCATTTTTTACGGAAAGGATAACCATCGGGTAATCCTTATGATTCTCGTATAGTGTTACTTCATAGTGTTACTTCGAGGATTATCCTATATGACAACTACTCAAGCCTCGCCTTTTAAGGCGGGGTTATTTTTTAAAAGCTTTGATCTATGTGGTATCTTATATGCCCTCCGATGAAGGGGTACTAACCAGGACAATAATCCTAAAGGTTAGCCCAGAGGAGGACATCAACTTCTCAAAATGGAAGACCGCGACAAACCTAGTTTTAAATTGGTTAATACATAAAGCAGTTTGGACAAAAAGAAATGGGGAGTACACAATCTCATTAAACAAAGTACAACAAGTGTGGTATAAAGAGTTAAGGGAGAAGTTTGATTTCTCATCTTATCAAGCAATAGCGTGTTTAAGACAAGCTATCTCGATAGCGAAAAGTTGGATGGACAACCCAAACAAAGGTAGGGAACCTAGGTTAAGGAAAGACGTTTTGTGGTTGAAGATCGACGATATCAAAGAGGTAAATAAGGAGTATGTTGAGACCTCGTCTTATGGTAAGTTAATTGTTGAAGGGTATCCAAAGACTTTTGATGAGGTTAAGGAATGGAAAAGAGGGGAAGCAAGACTAATGAAACAAGGTGATGAGTACTACTTACACATAAGCTATGAGAGAGAAGTTGAGTTACCAAAGCCGTCAAGTAACGCCGTAGCTGTAGATATTAACGTTAGAGAGGTCGTATATGGTGATGAGAAACACGAGAGGAGGAATGAAACGCCTATAGAAAGATTAATAAACAAGAGAGGATATGTGTCGACCCTTCAAAAGAAGTATCCATCTTGGAGGTCTCTAAAGAGGGTGTTGTTAAGGATAGTCGCTGTGTACCAGAATATACACGATGATCTTGTTGATTGGGCTAGGAAAGAAGCTATCACGGTTATAAACTACGCTAAACGGTTAGGTAAGGACACAATTATACTAGAGGACTTAAACGGGCTCAACGAGAGACAGCCTGATCTGAAGAAGTCTTGGAGGGAGAGGTTCCAGTACATGGCTTACCGTACTCTTCAGTTTTGGATATCTTGGGAAGGGTTGAAACACGGTATAGCTGTTATCAAGGTACCAGCATTTTACACTTCAACTCATTGCCCTTACGACGGTGAAGAAATGGTTGAGGTTGGACACAGACTCTTTAAGTGTAAGAAGTGTGGTTTTCAAGCTGATAGGGATTCTATTGCAGTTTTAAACTTATTGCGTAGGGGGATTTCTGGCGACCCCAACAGCCACCACAATGAGGGGTCTGTGAGACCCCAGAGTGGTGGAACCGATGAACCGCATCTGAAGAGAACCATCGCCCTTTAGGGCGGTGAGGACGTCAGCTATTAGGTCGCTGAAGGATTGAGTATTAACTTACGAGAATAGAAGTTAAAGTATGTAATGATTTCGGAACTCTAATCAATTAATATTCTTTCTGGATGACTATAAATATTCATTTTTCCTTCTCTAGTAAAGCCGACTACAGTCATTCCTATAGCCTCAGCATAACTTACAGCCATAGATGTTGGAGCTGATATGCCAGTAACGAAGGATATACCGGCAATAGAAGCTTTATACACAATCTCATAACCTATCCTTCCACTTACTTGTAAAACTTTTCTCCTAGCCGGTATTTCGCCCTTAAGCACAAGTTTCCCTATTGCTTTATCGACAGCATTATGTCTTCCTACGTCTTCTGCAGACGACTCTAAATCGCCTAAGATGTTAAATACTGAAGCACCATGGACTCCACCAGTGACGTGGTATATTCTCTGAGACTCCAAAAGTTTTATTGGAAGAGAAACTAGGACGTTAATATCAATCCTTTCATTATAGCTAACCCTTCCAATCTCATTTAGTTTATTTTTCCCACAGAATCCACAACTTGAGTTTATTATAAATTGCCTGTTGGTAGGATTTCCCCTAATTCTAACAATTATTTCATTATCTCCCTCTTCAAAAGAGAGTATATCCGTACTAGAAGATATCATTCCTTCCGTATATAGAAAACCTGTTACTAGTTCAATATCATTACCTGGCGTTCTCATTATTATAATTTCTGAATTGTTAGTTTTTCCAAAAATCTTCAAACTCAACGGTTCTTCTTCAGCTATGGCGTCGTCTTCTTCGTCTAATTTTCCTCCATTAAATTTCAGGACTTTTACACTTCTTATTCCCCTAGTTTTTTCCATCTTCAATCACTGTACCCATCTTTTTCCATCTTTCCTTGTAATTAATCCCTATTTGAGGAGTTTTCCTTACGTATCGTGGATTCCACTTTGGAAGAGGAGGTTCACAGGTAGTGCATGACTCTAGTATTTCTATTCTTATTGGAGTTTCCTTATAGTCAGGAGTTTTACTTGTTGGATCTAGAACGCTATTAGTTAGCGTGTTTATGGTGATCTCTTGATTATCATGAAGTGAAAGGAATGCCCTCATTCCTTTTAGCTTATCTGTAACCATGATTTCAGCCTTTAATTTCTCTCCGTTTCTTGAGTATATCATTACTTTGTCTCCAGTCTTTATTCCATACTTTTTCGCAACTTCGTATGATATCTCAAGATAAGGCTTTGGAAGTTTGTAAACTATACCTTTAGTTTTACCAGTTATGTTGGTCCAGTGAAATTGCTCAAGCATTCTACCATTATCGAGGTAGACATCGAACTGTTCTGTAGTCGGTATTGGTTCGATATAGTAAGTAGGCCAAAAATGCGCTTTACCATCTGGTTTATTAAATTTTTCTAGGTAAAGCGTCTCCGTGCCTTTACCATCTGATGAGACTGGCCATTGTAGACTGTTAAATCCTTCTAATCTGGAGTAAGTTATTCCAGCAAATTCTGGAACTAAAGAACTCACTTCTTTCATTACATCTTCAGGAGAACTATAATTCCAGTTAGCTCCAAGCGAGTTTGCAATCATCATAATAATCTCGAAGTCACTCTTAGCTTCTGCAGGTGGAGAAAACGCTTTATAAAGTCTTTGTATTCTCCTCTCCGTGTTTACATACGTTCCCTCTCTTTCAATTGAGGCAGCAGCTGGTAATACTACATGAGCTAATTTTGCTGTCCTTGTCATAAATAGATCTACAACAACGAGCAATTCTAGTTTTTTCAAAGCTTCAATAACTTTTTCGCTATTCGCTTCAGCTAAAACTTTATCCTCCCCTATAATTATCATCGCCTTTAGTTTTCCTTTTAATGCCTCTTCAATCATTTCTGTACTGGTTAATCCAGGTTTTTCATTTATCTTACATTTCCACGCATTCTCAAAAATCTCCCTTCCCTTTGCGTCTTCTAAACTGATATAACCTGGAAGGTAATTAGGAAGAGCTCCAAAATCACTAGCTCCTTGAACATTTGCGTGACCTCTCATTGGATATCCTCCCGTCCCGTGTTTTCCGAAATTACCTGTAAGAAGCAAAAGGTTACATATTTCTGTTGATGTCTCACTCCCAGTTTGATGTTGAGTTATCCCCATTGCCCACAGGGCTACTACTTTATTTGCTGAATGAATCATTTCAGCTATTTTTATTATGTCCTCCTTTCTTACTCCTGTAACTTTCTCAACGTAATCCAGGTTTATGTCATTCAAGCTTTCCTTAAATTTTTCGAAGTTACTAGTCCTGTTCGATATAAAATCCTTATCTTCCCATCCTTGGTCAATGATATACTTTTCTATTCCCTTAATCAGAACTAGGTCTGTCCCAGGGTTTGGCGTTACGAAGAGATCTGCTCTTTCTGCCATTTCGTGTTTTCTTACGTCCACAACAATTAGTTTTTGCCCGTTTAACTTTTTTGCCCTTTTTATCTTACCAGCAGCGACAGGATGCGCCTCAGCTGTATTTGACCCAAAGATAATAACCAGATCTGCAGACTCAATGTCTCTAAAAGAGCCAGAGTCAGCTCCATATCCAACAGTTCTTATCAATCCTACAGTTGCTGGAGATTGACAATACCTTGCGCAGTTATCTACGTTATTGGTACCTATAATCTGTCTAGCTAGTTTTTGGGTTAGATATGCTTCCTCGTTAGTGTCTGTACACGATGCAATTATTCCTATAGAATCAGGACCGTACTTCTCTCTTATATCATTTAACTTTGTTGAAATAATAGATATCGCTTCTTCCCAATTTACTTGCTTAAACTCATTATTGTATCTAACAAGGGGATGTTTAAGCCTTTCTGGGCTATTGACGAATCCCCAGCCAAATTTTCCTTTAATACATGTTGCAATACCATTTGCGGGAGACTCTGGTTTAGGTTCAATCTTGAGTATTTCTTTCCCTCTAGTCCAAACCTCATATGAGCATCCCACCCCACAAAATGGGCAAACCGTCTTAGTTCTTTTAATTAGTCCATTTCTTATTGATCTATCAATTTCGCTTAACATCATAGGGAATGAGAAGTCCCTTTCATTCTTTGCCATTTGTATAGCTAATTTCTTTTTGGTCTCTAAGGAAATACCAGTAAAAAGACCTCCTTTTCCTAGGATCGTTTTTTCCATGAGCGCATTAACTGGACAAGCAGTCACGCAAGTCCCACAGGAGACACATGCAGACTCATTAATTTTCTTTCCATCTGACCAGATAACTCTAGGTGGATTAAGATTCCAATCTATCTTGATTACCTCATTTACTACAACGTCTTGACAAGCTTCAACGCATCTCCCTATAAGTAGACATTGATCTGGATCGTAAACGTAAAATGGGTTAGAGTCATCAATCTCATATGGTTTTTGCTTAAACTGTTGCTTTTTTATTCCTAGTCTTACTACCGCCTCATGAAGCTCACAATCATAGTTGTTATCGCAAATTGTACAGTAGAGCAAATGATTTCTAAGAATTCCATTCATTGCTTTTTCTCTAGCTTCCAGTACTCTGTCACTATTGGACAGAACTCGCATTCCTTCCTTAACTGTAGATGAGCAAGCCCTGGCTAGTTTTCCATCTATCTCAACTACGCATGTGTCACATGTCTGTAATTGTCCTAAACTCTCATTAAAGCATAATGCAGGTATATAAATTCCATTTTCTCTCATTACGGAAAGAACAGAAACTCCTTCTTTTGTCTCTATGTCTTTTCCGTTGATTTGGAGTTTAACCAAGGAAATCAATTATCCTTTTCTACAGATCTATATGAAATCATCTTAAAAAAACTTGTAAATCTATTTTATAAGACTCTTTTTATGGAAATAAGACATCGTATAGTGTTAAAATGTTTTCCATTAGCTGTTGTCAGCAGTTTCACTTAAACCGTGACACTTATATGCATTTCATGATTTTCTCCATCAAAATGTTTATATATTAATAAAGAAACAATATTAATTTGTCCTACATGTTGGTATGTAGACCCAGGGAAAGGGCAAAAAAGGGTGAGGGTGGAGTTATGTATGTGCGGGTTTTCCCATACCCTAGTAGTGTTGGTGGGTTAGCCCGCTAAGGTGGCGGAACATGATAATGATCTTTGTTCATAACGTGGTGAAGCCCAAGGCTTTATGGACATGATAATAAATGCCCGTAGAGCCCAAACCCCAATTGTGGAACAATCCTAAGGTCTTAGAGAATTGATTCCATTATACCTTGGCAGGGTTAGTTCGACTGTGTAGCTGTAAGAACCCGAAAGATTAGAGTAACAGCATGAGGATTACTTACCGAAGCTTTAGATATGAGTCGGTAATTCAATTTCCTACAAATTTCTACACTAACCCCATAAAGTTAAATTTTAACTATGATAACTTGTCCCTATGAAACTTCTAACCTTTTCTCATGAAGGACAAAAGTCTATTGGGTTTTTATTAGAAAGAGAAAACATAGTGATAGATTTAAGTGAAGCTTATCAGCAAGTATTTGAAGGCATTCCACCAGAGTGGTTTTTCAACATGAAATCACTTATCTCAGGAGGCAAAGGGGCTATGAAACTTCTCTATGAAGTAGTTAGGGAAGTAGAGAGAAACTTTCAGGAATTTAAGGCGTATAGACAACAGGAGATAACATTCTACCCTCCTGTAGAAAATCCAGAGAAGATTTATTTACTGGCGGTTAATTATAGGGCCCACGGTGAGGAAACTGGCACTAAGCCTCCTGATGAACCGTACTTATTTACGAAATTTAATAATGCCTTGACAGGTCATAATAGACCTGTCATAATTCCGAAGGGAAACCATAAGGTTGATCATGAAATTGAACTTGCAGTAATTATTGGAAAGGCTGGAAAGTATGTTGAAAAGACAAAAGCCATGGATTACGTATTCGGATACACAATCTTGAATGATATAAGCTTTAGAGATAGGCAACTCCCACCTAGGGGTCAATTTGGTCATAGTTGGGTACATGGCAAAGGTATGGATACTGCAGCACCTATGGGACCATACATCGTAACAAAAGACGAAATAGAGAACCCTTACTTGCTAAAACTTCAGTTAAGGGTTAACGATGAGATTAGACAAGAAGCTTACGCTGAAGATATGATACATAAGATAGATGAAATCGTGGAGTACATTACTCAAGGAATAACTCTAACGCCTGGAGATATAATATCAACCGGAACTCCTCCAGGAGTAGCTCTTTCTACAGGAAAGTACTTAAAAGAGGGAGACGTTGTAGATGCAGAGATTTCTGGAATAGGAGTGCTAAGAAACTTCATTATCAAAGAAGATGAGTAACCTTAAGATAATATAGTAATATCTTTATATCAACTGGAATCTTTGGAATTTCCAAGAAGTAAAATGCTGTCCAGACTAAAGGAAAAGTGAAGTGAATCGATAGCAATATAGGCACTATAGCAAGAGCGGAAGCGATCTGAAAAACAGTTGCTTCTAAACCTCTATCTTTAATGTTATATCCTAAAAGGAAAAGAATAGGCGAAAATGCAGGGATAATAAGAGATGCAGGTATAAGATAATAATACTTCCACTTAAAGGAAAAGATAGTTGATATTGCAGCAATTATTGTACCAATACCGTACTCTATAAGGTTCAAGTTGAGAAATGTTAGGAATGCGTAGAATTCAATGAAAAATATTGACCATGCAAGCCTATTTCTTCTATCGAGAAACAGAGAAAAGATACTTGCAATTGGAGATATAAGTGAAATAAGGATTAGCCTAGATGGATTGGGTGCTCTTATATTACTTAAGAAGTAAAGTAGAGAAATGCCAAAAGTAATGTAAGCAACTAAGAAATATCCTTGAAAGAACAAGTAAGCGGAAATTCCAGCTATGCCTATAACTATAACTCCTTCCCATTTTCTGAATCCCTCTTCTATGTATTTTAATACATTATTCCACGGGAGATTCGGAGCTAAATAAAGGATCGAGAAGCTTATTGCAAGAGTTGAAGAGATCGTGATCCCTAGTAAATTGTAAGTAAGATATGAGTAGATAAACGATATAATTGATGCAACCAAAAAGCTTACTCTTTTATAAACTAAACCAGTCAATCCTCCTAGAATAATCGCTAATAGAGTGGTTATAGGGAAGATTGAGAAAATTCCAAACAGAAATAGCCCACTCACCTTTTCCTTAAAAAGTCTTAATAAAAGATAAAGAGGCATAAGACCAAGGAATTCGAGACCTGTAAAATTATGAAATAAAATGAGATATGAAATTGAGTACGCAAAGATTGCAGGAGGGAAAAATGAAGCAGAACCTATCGCTAGAAATGCTAGGGGAAGAAAAGAATGCGAATAAAGCAACATTGCAGAGGATATAAGAGAGGTCGCTCCAGCCTTTCTTTCAATTCTTTCAGGTATAATTAGTCCTAGAACTCCAGTAAGTAGAAGTTCGAAAGAAATCATCGAAATTTGATTGGATATAGTTACCAGGTTAGCAGAGTACGCTACTGCAGAGATTACGAGAGTCAGTATACCAGCTGAAATAAAAGATCTAATATCCATTCCCAATAATTCTACGCCCAGGACTAAGAGGATGAGAGAAGCAAACTCTTCGCTGGCTGGTACGTTAAACATGTAAAATACAGAAGTAAAAAGTAAGGCTATAGAGAGCGAGGATGTAAATTTAGGTAAAATGTATCCCATTAGTCCTATTATGGGTAGCAAGGAGAGAATTATTGGGCTTCCCTTTAATATTTCAAATACAGATAAAATAGAGGTTAAAACAAGATATACTCTCTTGTCAAAAAGGTAAGATATACTCATAAATGCGAAAGTTATAGGAATGACCTCAAAGCTTGGATAAATAAGTAACAGAGTAATAGAGTAAATAACTGGGATAGCCATACTTCCGTATTGTTTTATTCTCATTCTAGTTCCCTTTTCACAAAGGGTTATAAATTTTATCCTAAAAATTTGAAATAAACCTAAATTCTTACCATACTCAAGTCAGCTTTTAATTGCATCTTTTTGAGAAAATGGAAGGATAAGACGTTTAAACAAGAATGTACTTTACTCATGTGATAAAGGGATTTAGACTCCAAATATTTTTCTATATTCTTTGTACATACATTTGTCTTGAATTACTGTTAATCCCTCTTTTCTAGCCTTTTCTGCCGCATCTTCGTTCCTTATTCCTTCCTGTAGCCATATTACCTTTACATCTCCTCTTTCTTTAGATCTATTTATTACATCGTCAACTATTCTTGGAACTTCATTTGATGGCCTAAAAACTTCTACAACTTCTACTTTCTCCGGGATTTCGATAATTGATTTATAAGCTTTTTTTCCCAAGATCTCGTTTGCGGTAGGATTAACTGGAATTACTTCATATCCATGTTCCATCAAAAATTTAGGGACGTAATGGGAAGGTTTTGTTGGATCTTTAGAAAAGCCAATAGTTGCTACATGCCTATATTTCTCTAAAATGAACTTGATCTCTTCCTCTTCTACATCTTTTGTCATGGAAAAAATTTCATAATTCAACTTAAAAAAATTTATCTCTTAAACTTTTCCTTCATTAACTTGCAAAACTCTACTGCGTCTCCAACTACTAGATAGTCTGCGTTTTCCAGTATAGGCGCATCTTTATCTTTGTTTACTGCTACGATAACCTTTGAATCTCTAATACCCGCAATATGCTGTGGTTGCCCTGAAATACCTAGAGCTATGTATAGTTTAGGTCTTATCCTTAGACCTGAAAGACCTATTTGTCTATCCTCAGATACCCAATGTAGATCTGCACAGACAGGTCTACTTCCCCCCACTACTCCTCCAAGAGACTTCGCAAGTTCCTCAGCATAATTCACATTTTCCTTTGAACCCATACCCCTACCTACACCTATAACAATCTGCGCGGTTGCTGGACTTGCTCCCGACGTAGTGCTCTTAACGCTTAAAGTTTTAATTCTTCCTTCCTTAAAGGAAAGCTTTTCTACCTTTGTCTCCTTCTCCTTCGGTTGGATGGAAGTTCCAGCAACTGTTATAACTGCAGGAATATTTGCTGTTACGTCTACGAGAGCTATCCCACTATAAGCTGTCCTTGTGACCTTAATTACATTTCCTTCAATTCCTAAAGACACTGCGTCTGGAATGTAGGGTAATCTTAGTCTTCCTGCGACTCTTGAAGCTATTGCCCTATCTCTTCTTACGCTACCAGTAATTACAACGTCAGGACTGAGTGATGATATAAAGTCGACTAAACCATCTTCATCCAATTTATCATATACGTAATTTACATCAGTCAGCTTTTGAGGTTGAGGTGAAATACCTATAAGTTCAGCATTAAATCCTTGAGCTAAAGCTGAAGCCATTCTATAATGAGGTGGGCTTTCAGAAAATACTACGATTTTCATAGAACACCGTCCTCTCTAAGTTGTGAAATTAGTTTATCCACTGCCTCACTCATGTTTCCTTCAATTATCGTCTTTTTCCTATTAACAATCAAGGGCTTTGGTTCTCCAATAGAAACCTTAGGTTCAGGATTAAACTCTACTTCTCGGACTGGCTTTTTCGCAGATTCCATGATTTGTCTAACGCTAGGTATTCTTGGAGTGTTGATTTCTCCTCCGACTGAAATTACTGCAGGAAGCTGAGTCTCATCTTCTTCAACGTAACTAACCATACCTCTTTCTACTTTGATTAAATTTCCTTCAATTGTCAAGGACTTAACGTTTGATAAATATGGTAATCCTAAGATCTCAGCTACGTAACCTGGAACCCCTGAAGTTCCGCTATCTACTGTTTGTTCGCCGAATATCACGAGGTCTGGATTAAAAGCCTTGATGTTCTCGGTAATTGCTAATGAAGTGGAGTAAACGTCAGCTTTCTGCGTTTTTATAGCTAAAACCTCATCTACTCCCATTGCAAGGGCTTCTCTGACAGATTTTCTTTCGATATTTCCAACAGTAATTCCAATGACTTTTCCTCCCATTTTCTCCTTTAGGAGAATGGCTTCTTCAATAGCGTTCTTATCGTAAGTGCTTATCTTTAAGGGAACATCAAGAAATATTTTATCGCCTGTTGCCTTTATCATGGTATCATCTGGAACTATTTTGAAGCCTACAACGATATTCATAAATCACTTTACTAACAAACAAAAATAAAAGTAACTAAGCGAGTATTACATCTAGATAATTCTAATCATTTTGTTGAAAATATCTATAGTTAACGTAGATTAGTTGAAAAGAATATTTTAAGTCAATCTACTTACGTATTAAACATGACGTCAATTATTCTATTGTCTTTAGTCGCTGCTGGTATGGTAGCAATAATTTTAACTATCCTATACTATATAACAAAAATTAGAACATATATAGGTCTTTTCTTCTCATATTTTGCTCTTCTTATGATGCTAACAATGTTCTTAGGAGCATCTATTTACTTGTATTCGCCGTCGAATGTTAGTTTAGCTGTAGCCTTTGCTGTCAATATGGGAGTTATGATAACAGTTTTAGCGTATTTCTTTGCTATAGCAGAAAATATTTCCGAAAGAAAACTGCATGTAAGTTCGATCCACGTATATTCTATTTCTTTACTAGCAGTTCTAAATGAGGTGTTAATGGGTTCTACTTTTGGTCTTGCTCAGTTCGGTTCTAGGTTATTCTCTACGCCTTATAACGCATTTTATTACAGCATAAATAGTTACTGGTTTTTTCTTCCTATGATGAGCGAGATGATTGGTTTCTACGTAATTCATTATTTAAGGGGTTTACAGTATCCATATCTTCTTCCTCTTGTAGGAGTTACCGCATTCCCACCTACAGCGTTTAACGTTAGTAATTGGTTTCCGTTTGCTGTTATAATGACCCTGGGAATATCAGCTTATGGTGTTTTCTTTAGTAAGAGGAGAGACTGGAAATATGTTTACCTTAGTCTTATAGTAACAGGCGTGATTCTAATAATTAATGCGTTGCCTTATGATCTAAATGTAGTTATAGCGATGACACTTTATTACTCCTCAATATTTTTCCAAGTCTTTCAGAGAGGAGAAATAGATAAGAGATTATAAAGTGCTGAATATATAAAAAAATTATTGATTAAAAATTACTTTAGTTTATATAAAAAGAAAAGTTTTATTACTTTATGTCTGCCTTGTCAGTTTTATCTAGTTTTAGTTCAGCTTTTACGTCCTTTTGTAAATTTACATTTCTTGTTAATATGTTATTTCCTTGAACGTTGTTGTTAACGCTATTACTCACTTTTCTTATCATTCCATCAGCAGGTAAGGCTGTTGGTAGTTCTTCATCGGAATATCCTTCTCTTCTTAATCCATATCTTTCCATAGCTACTGTTATTACGGCCCACATTGGTATATCAGTTTCCTTAATTTTCTTACCATAAAGTAAAGTCATAATAAGGTTATAGCCAAAGAAGATAGTTGCGAATCCTGCTAACCATCCACCTATCATTATTAACTGATAGTAGGGTTCATAAAATGCTGCCCAAGCCACTTCCCTTCTTATTAATCCGTAGAACCCTCCTATGGCAGAGGCGGATACGAAAAGGCCCATTCCAGCTTGCCATCCCCAGAAGTGAAGCCAAGATAATTTAGTGCTATACCACTCTCTTCCCCATAGATATGGTCCAACAGCATACAATACTCCTAAGAGACCTCCTACAGAATATAGAGCTAGCATAACATGAAAATGGCTAAATATCCACCCGGTATTATGGATTGTAGGATCTATAGCTTGCACTGGGTTAGTCGGCTCCGCTTGTATCCCTCCTATGATGTTCCACACAGCTGAAGCGTAGATAAATGCAAGTGCCGCATCCCACTTTAACTTTCTAGGGTCTCCTAACGTTATGAAGAACAAAAGCCATAGAGCAGCGAATGGTATTGCTATAAGGGCAGTTGAGGTTTGTGCAAATATGTCCCTTAATATTAATGGCCATGGGTCGTCTCCAAGATGGTGAACGTATACACTGGATCCTAAAACGAAAAGTGTTGGAATTAACCATCTTGCAAACCTATAGCTATAGAGCGGTCTTTTGGCGTAAATTGGTATTACTGCTAAAGACGCTCCAGTTAAAGTATATGGGGCAAAGTATACTAAGGGATGATCTGCAAACCAGAAAAGTCCCTTCCAAACCTCAGCGTTTGGCACTCCAAATATGGTTATTCCTAATCCTCCTATTGGTGAAAGTAATGACCATATAACATCAATGAACACAGAGATGTTCGCTAACGCCATCATTATCATATCCATAACTATGAACCCTATTGCGGTTGGAACTAGCTTTCCCTTGATTCTTCCGTTAAATGAAGTACCCAAAACAGACGCCATTTCCATCCATTCACCAATAACCATAGCGGCGTATCCTATGAACCAAGTAGGAGATGCCTTCAATGGATTAAGGAATGTAAACATGTATTGATTCTGTACTCCTCCAAAATTCATCATGAACAGACCAATTGTTGCAATCCATAGTCCGGCATTAGCGATTTTAGGCCATTTTATAAGCCTGCTTCCATTCATAGCCGGTATTACGTAAAAAGACACTGCAAACACTATTGAAAAAACCGCTCCGAAAATCATATCCATAACATGATTAGTCATTGCTTGGAAGTAATATTCAGGAGTTACAACTACTGGAACTCCCGTAGAGGACAAACCTGCTTGGCTTCTTAGAATAAGGGCAAAAGCGCCTCCTACGAATAACCAAACTACAGCGACTATGATGTTTTTTATTGTCAACATTTTATACTCCTCGCTATACAGCACCTTCATTAGGATGTTTCTCTTCTGTTCCCTGGCCTTTACTTCTTCATACTGAGCTGCCCACTCCGATAATTTTTCTCTTTCAGTCCTTCTTACCTCTTCACGGCTAGCCATAACTCTCTTAAATTAATGAGACTTACATTAGTTAAAAAACTTTACCATTTAATCATCATATTAATTTAGTTAGTAAAATAGATATTATTTTAAAAAAAGTAATTAATAAGACGAACTATTAAGCACTACATTAATATCCATTCCATTACTTAGGGATATTATATAGTTACCAGGTGATAAATTTGGTGTTGGAATTAGAACTGTCTCAAACCCCATGAATATATTATAAGTTCTCTCGTAGGCAGATACGACAGTACCATTTGGTTCTGGCACCTCTACAAGAATATAGTATTCAGGATTTGATTCTGAAAAAGTTGAATTAAATATTCCATTTACTGTTAGCTTCTGCGTACATAGGTTATTTATACTAAATATAATTCCATAGATCCTCTCAGACTTTATATTTCCAGAACTTGGAGAGTATATTAATATATTGAATTCACCTGATTTAAATGTGGAAAAGGATACAGATTGAGTTTTTACATACGAAAAGAATAATTGCTTATCGAACAAACTAACTGTGAATAATATGGCAAGTAAAACGATTACTGTTAAAAAAATTGCCTTGACTTTTTTATTCACGTTTGAATATCCCTCCTATCATAATTAAGGCAAGTCCTATTATAGCAAGGAATTCGCCAGCGTAGTCGATACCTCCAGGGACATAACTAAACGCATAAGGCACAGGCTTCAGTAGGCTCATAGAGTACATAACCTCTATAATTATTGCGATAGCTACTATAATGGCTCCAACAAGAATAGGACCCCACATCTTTAGATTCATTTTGGTCATTTTGAAGTTTGTGCTATAATATATATACTTTTTTCTTCTTAACTTCGTAAGTTTATTACAGAAATGGTAAATCATTAATGAGTTGTGTTGTTCGTCATAGAAAATAGCTTATTTTTAAAAAAGTAAAATATTTGTATACTTTATATGGAATTAGTAAGCGGTAATTACTTCCATGGAAATAATCAGCACTTAACTAAATAGCAATAATATTCGTTGTTATGTAGTATAGTGTAACGTTAATTTACTAAATTAATTACTTAGATTCTTGTTCTATCATTAACGGGGTTAACCGCATCCCATATATTATTATTAGATAGAAATCAAGTTACTTAAAAAAGGAGAAATTCCACATTATATAATTTAGAAATGCGTTTCCCCTATATTTAAACTTTTCTCTGTACGTGTTTCGTTGAAATAAGATTTTCATCATATATTCTAAGGTAAAGTTTCTCCTCCTACTACAACTGACCCATATACTCAGTTAAGATGGTTTTTCCTCTATCTAGAAAGAGGATAATAAGGATCAGTTAAAGGACTTTGTGGGTTAAAATTCAGGGATAAGAGACACTGGATTTTTTTATGGTTTTCTCTTTGTTTAATTATTCGATTTAAATATTTACAAGACGAAGTTTAATAATATTAATGGAATTCGTTCTCAAATTCTCTATATATAACATCTTTGTTAAGCTTTAGCAATAAATTATCCATGAAAGGACGACAATAGTAAGTGCGGGATATATAAGCCAGTAGCGTAGATGCTGATCATTTCGTCTTTCTATGACCCTCTTATCAACTAGGTTAAGGTGACTGCTATCAGAAGTTCTTTCAACTCTACAGTGATTGACATACTTCATTACTCTTGGGTTAAACAGCAGATGTTTCCGTGAGAAGTCCCTCTATCTTCCACTTTCCTCTGTTGGCCACTTTTATCAGTCAAACCACTGCTAGAACATTGATCTTAGGGTCTATTCTTCCTCAAACTATAATCTGGTGTTTGTTCTAATCAGGTATGTTAATATTTAGAAACAGTCTCTTCTTCCTAACTTAAGTAGATCAGGTGGAAGAGGACGTTTACATACGCTATAAGTAGTATAAGGGAGTTAGATACTCATATCTCCTCTCCTTTTTTTCTTAACCTGGTCAAGGAGAATCCCAAATAAGGATTAGTTACGCTTCTCGTCTCTCTTTTTAATACCTCTTCACTACTTAGCGTAAGATAATTCATAACCATATATTTTACTGCTTAGTTCACTTATTCTGCAAAGTATGTGAAAGGTCTCGTGCTGTTTTCCAAAATATTTTTCAATAAATAACAATAATTATCAATTTTATTTGAGTTTACTTTTGATGGAAACATAAGATTTAAAAACCATCTAATCGAAAATCTCTTGGAGAAAAATGAAGAGATCAACTGTAATAGCTCTGTTTCTGGTTTTAGTTGTGGTAGCTGTAATATCCCTAGAGGTGCAATATGATTCATACGATTATGTAGGATACAATCCAACTAACAATGCAGGAGTAGGCGTTGTTCATGCTTCGTTTGCCAATGCACTAGGAGCATATAAAGGTCCCTATGTAGTTATCTACGTTACTGGACAACAGTGGCATTGGGACTTTTATCCTCATGACAGGACTTATACTAACTTAACAGTAGTACCAGTTGACGAGCCAGTAGTATTTGTAGTGCATAGCGTTGACGTTTTCCATGAGTTTTTTGTACAGAGCGCTACTTCCAATTTCAGTTTATTTAATTATGGAGCTGAGGCTGTTCCGGGCTACTACTCTTACATTGTCCTAGTATTTCCAAAGCCTGGGATATATCATGTGGCTTGTGCAGAGTACTGCGGAACTGCTACTACAGGATTAGGACATTCTTGGCTAGTTGGTACAATAGTTGCGACGACTAACGCTACATATGCTTCTGAGATAACTGGTGGAGTAATGCCAGAAGGTACATGGGCTCCCAACTCAGTAAGCGGACAGGGAGTTGGAGGGTATTGAGGTGAGGAAAAATGGCAAGTAATAAAACTCCAAAAACTTTCCTTTATCTAGGTACAGTGTTAATTATATTAGGTATCATATTATTAGTAGGTGGAACAAGGACTATCACTTATCATCAAGAAATCTTTACTGTCAATGGTATGAACCTAGCTTCTCCTCAAACTACTCCGAACTACTTTATCAATTTTATAGGTTTAGCAATTTTTCTCTTCGGTATTGGAGGTCTTGTATCACATTTTGAGTTAGCTAAAAGAGGAGGTGTAAAAGGATGAACGGTTATGCAAAACTTCTAGTTATAGGTTTAGTTGTGTTTTTAGTTATTGTAGGAATAGGATATGGATTAGATCAAGTACTTAATGCTGCAGAAGTCTCATCGAGCACAGTTACTGCATATTATGTACCCAATGCACAATTAAATGAAGGAGACCCTGGTAGTGAAATGTTTTGGCAAAGTATACCTTGGAGTACAGTGCCTCTGGTCCCCACAGTTCCTGTACCTAATGGAATCTCAGGACATACAACAACGGTTTACGTAAAGGCAGCTTGGACATATGTTGACGGCGTTCCATATATTTTTATTCTAATGAAAGCACCAGTTGTTGGATATGAGTCATGGCAAGCATGTGCTGAAAGAATACCATCTGGACAGATTTGGCAACCATTTTCAAATGCTGGACCAGTAGGCTGGTGGGACGTTAATGTTTCATTTAGCTATTCTAATCAGTCTGTTGTCAATGTAACGTACTTAAGGCCTGATCAAGTGATTCAGTATCCTCCAGGTCAAGCAATGGCCAATCCTGTTCAAATTATTGTATTAAATCAAAGTGGAAAACTAGTAGGTGAAGTCATTGGAGCCACATTACCTAATGGTAACCCGCTTAACAATGGACAACCAGTAATAATTCATAGTTTATCATTAAATTATAATGGCACAATGATTACTTCGCTGTCTCAATTTCTCTCTATGGGTCTTAATGATACCACATGGTCTCAATCAGCATATAATGAATTTTATCCAGAAGATACAGCAGGTTATGTATCTTTATTCTATAACTCTACTTATATGTATCCAGAGAGGTTTGCTATAATGTGGCTTTTAGGTGGAGTTCCAAAGGATTGGACGCAAATTGCATATACACCTCACATGATGCCAGGTACTTCTGGAGCTTTATCAGCTGGTGAAGCTGAGATTTGGGTGTTAAATAATAACCCAAGAGCGAATAATACAGCCGACTTTGGATACCCAGGGCCGACCCTTTTCAGTAGGACAACGGCACCACCTTATTACCATTATCCTCAGTATAAGGATCCACTTAATCTAGGGTATCTGAAGAATCAAGGGATAATTGCTGATTTATATAGTAATGGTTCTTCGATATACTATATCGGTGGTCCTCCTTATCAGGGCTTTCCATATATAAATTCTAAATATATATCGACATGGCAATTCCAACAGTTTGAAGAAGGAACAAACACTACTCCAATAAATGTTACGGCTTTGTGGAATCCGTCAGTTGTTGCTACAGGCTTTAAGTTCTATAATACTCCTACAGGACCATGGATGAAGGCAGTATTTGCTAGAACTTTTACTACTTTTGGAGTTTCTGGAGGACAAGGAGAATCTCATTATCAAATACAATTAAAACCTGGAAATAGCTACTGGGTGGCCTTTGCTGTATTTCAGGGGGGATCTGGTGAATCAGTAGATTTCAAGTCTATATCGTTCTGGTGGAGAATATATATACAACCACCTTCTGGGAGCACTTCTGCCTTACTTCCTCTTTTCATTATAGGCAACTCGATAGCAGCTCCAGCTATAGCAATAAGTTTATTCGTTAAGGGTTATTCGATGGAGAACTTAAGGTCATTCCTAATTATACCAAAGAATATAATTAAAGTAATAACTAGAACTAGACAGTTAAAGGGTAATCATTTATGAGCTTTGTGATCAATCTTAGAAGATATCAAAAATTTTTTTATTATCCATATATTTTTTTATTATTTATTGAACTCTTTTTTAATAGAGAATTTCTAGTTGGAGTACTTCCTCTAGGTATGGCTGGCTTATCCCTTTCCGTAACTAGGACGTTTTATTTCCTCTACCTTATTGGCGGAGAAGCCTATGGTTTCGTATTTTTTCTTCAGTTTGCAGTTCTTATTTTGGCAATAGTATCCAGTACGCTGACTAAAATTCCTAAAGCCCTTTTATTAAGCATACTTTACTTGACAGCATTTTTTGATATAATTCATGTCTACTTTGGAATTAACAATACGTCCTTTAACTTACCTATAGGTGCGTCTTTAGCCTATGTGCTGTTAATAATAGCAACGTCCATTCTAATAATCAGAGATATTAACAAAAAACTTCTATATGTAATGATAATACCCGATATTCTCGCGTTTTCATTTTTAATTGGTTCTTGGCTTGTTGAAATGACTGGTGTATCTGAGTTTGGAGGTATAACTTCTCTCTCTGCTAGACTTATGCCCTATTCATTGCTATCTGTGGGAGCAGTATTTGTAGCAGTTGTTGCAAGGAAAATAAATCGACTTTTCTTAGTAATTCCTCTAATTATCTCAGTTCCTTTAGCTATACTGGCTTGGTTTAATGTGGTCCCAGGCCTGGCTACAATGTTAGGCTATACCTTCCCTTATATTCTAGGAATACTCGGAGTTACTGATTGGTTCCCTCCGATATTTTTCGTTATAGCCTCCTTTGTCTTCTTTACATCATTAGGTTTGCTGAAGATTGATAAATCCCTCTCACTGCCAGTGCTAGGTCTATTAGGGGGAGCGTTAGTTTTCGACACGATCTCCTCAACCACCTACATGTTAATGCCCTTAATAGCAGTTGTATTAGGTTCGCTGAGCAAATAAAGTAAAGTTTATAAGTCTTTTTTTATATAAAATATTCGAGTTAAAATGGCTGAAATAAAGTTTGCTAGAAGAGTTTTAGGTGCAGTTGTTGCTGCTATAGGAGTAGCAACCTGGGTTGCAGATATTTTTCTAATTCAAACTATGCCGTATACAGAGTATGCAAATGACTCCTTAGTCGCAATGGTTCCTCTAGCAGGGGCTGTACTAGTTGCTGGAGGTACTCTGTTGGGGTTATGGAGTTGAGATCAGAGGATAGGTACTTGATTCTGGGATTAGTGTTGATAGCATCGTCAGTGAATCCTTTTTCTCAATATTTATACGGGACTCTAGAGTTAGCTAAGTTTTCCTTTGATATGTTGCTAGTCTGGGGTTCAGGACTATTGGGAATATGGTTATATAAATTACTATATAACAAAGGGGGAAAAGTGACCAGTGCTGTTCTTTCCTTTAACTATTCAACCAAAGGCATATTATTTGTCTGGATAATCGCTGGATCAATAGTTACCTACTGGTATATTCCCGGTCCCTTTGATTATAGTGTTATTAATATGGTTGGCAGGTCTCTTCAGATAATTTCGTTTATTGTCGCAGGTATTATTGCAGGTCTGGGGTGGGAAGCTATGAGCAACGCGTGGAGAAGTATAACTTTATTTTCAATGTTTAGTATGATGGCTGCAGTAGCTGAAATATTCCTCGAGATGGCTAGCTATTACTCTACTAATTATTACCCTGCTTACTCATCTATTCAGCTTGTTTACACCTCATATGCGTTATTCGCAATGGCTGCAGTCCCTTCAACCTACTATATGGTAAAGATTCTTAAGGACCTTGATTTATTCTGAAATATTTTAAATAAAATTAAAATTGTCTTTTTTTCCTTAGTAAACCTTTTATACTTTCTTCATTAACATTTATAATGAGGTATAGCATATGGCTATATTCGAATCGCAGGCTATGCTATGGGAAATAGGCTTTTTGTTGATGGCTTTAATATATCCTATATGGTTTATATTGCTAATTGTAAAAGCCGATAAGGATAAACAAGTCGAGTTCAACGATCTCTTAAGGCAAGAAGCGGACCAAGGGGTATAAGATGGATCCCCTTGATTTTTTTAGATTTTTAAAATATAAAATACTTTTTGGTTTAGTTTTTATTTTGTATTTTCTTTTCTTCCAGTTTGTCGCAAGGTTATTAATAGCCGATAATGTGAGATTCCCTCACGGTGTTTATTTTCTTATATCAACTTCTCCTCCGGTTTCTCCTCAATATATGCCATTTCCTTTATGGGGGCCTTTCTTTTCCATTAACACTCCGGTTTTTTCGTGGGCTATGACTCCTCTTTCCTTGGGAATCTCCTTACTTTTATCTTTTCTTGTTGCGTTTAACATAACCCTTTACGTTATTTATTATAATACGATGAAAATAAAGGCCTCTCAAAAATTACTCTCAAGTTTAGGTCTAATAGCTACCTCTCTTTCATGTTCGTGTGAGCTATTCACTGCACTCATCGGTTCAGCAGCTGCGAACTTACCCTTTATTCTTTCCTTGACTTTTATGGAAAGACTATTTGAAGGCTTAGTCGTTTTAGCAGCTGGCCTCTTAATACTATCGAGTTATGTCCTTTACTCTGAAATAATAGGTAAAAACGTAGTTAGAGGTTTAGGAAGAGGAAAGTGGACATATATGATAGGAATTTCCTCTATCTTTGCCTCAGTAATTATCCCTGGAACGCCTGCGTTCTCTTTTATAAAGGTTGTTTTAGCAATGCTAGCTGGAAGCGCTTTTGCCTCGATTTACGGGAGGAAGTGGAAGATTGGGATTTTTATTTCTATATCTCTGGTTATTTCCATATTTTCTATTTTCGGATATATTTATTCTATTCCAGAAATTCTAATTCCCTTGTCCTTCATATCAGGTCTAGTTGGGTTTATGGGATTTTCAACGCTAAAGGGATGGTCAAGGCTAGGTATTCTGCATATTACCGCTTGGTCACTTATCATGCCTGGACCGATCTCCTTACTTATAGGAAGGCCAATTCCATTCTTTAACTTCTCGTCCGATCAATTGATCGATCTATGGATAACAACTTGGATAGTCGGAACTCCACTTGCATGGTATGCCGGCGTTTATTATCTACAATACCTCAGAAATACAATGGCTAGAAGTGATGTTAAGATAGAATTTCCAAAGATAAATAGTAAGGATCTAGGCTTACAGTGGATTTCTCTTGGTGCAATTATATTAGCGGCCCAAACTCTTTATTTCTTAACTCACATTCCATATTATGTTGATTATAACGGGTACGATCTAAACTTCTTAATTGTTACTACAACAGCATCCACTTTAGTAATGGTTATTGGTTCAATATCGTTAGGTTATGGTATATCTAGGCTGATAAAACAAGTATTTGATCTCCCAAGACCAAAGCACTGGTTAAGATGGTCCTCAATATTCGCTGTTGTGTTTGCATTATTATCAGGGGTTATTCATTTAGGCGTATCTGGGTATCCATATCCTCCAATATTAATTGGTGGTTTTGGTATCCCTATGTTTGAACCGTCTCTTACAATATATATTCCCCATATTATTGGCATGTTTATCTATCCTTTGCAACTCCTTCAGTTGATTTCATCGTCTATGATAGTTGGTTCAATAGCTTCGTATTCATTTGATCTAAATGCTATTTCTAGAAAAGGATTGATTTCATCAGTTATAGGTTCTGTAGCTGTATGTCCCATGTGCACTATATCCTCATTTTCAACATATTCCTTAGGAGTAGTCGGTGCGGCTCTTGCTGGAACATACTTTATTAATTTTGTGAATAGTCTAGAGGGACAATTGCTTCTATCGTTCTCTTCACAAATCATTTTACTTGTCCTATTGATTTTCACTGGAAGAAAAACTAGGGTTAAATTAAAACCCCAGAAAACTCTGAGAATTTCTGACACATCTTAACGAATTCAGTGTAAAAGTCTTTTATGAAAAAGTTATTTTCCTTTAGAGAACCAATTAAAGTAAGGGATAAAGGAATATGGAGTCTTTGTTCTTTGTGAGGGTTTATAGCGGTAAAACAAGATCTGACATTGCATTAGTTGATAGTAACCTCTTTTCCTCGCTTTCTCTATTGCCAGGTGATGTTATTATTGCTATAGGTAGTATACCAATTCCCTTCTACGTCCAAGAAAACAAGGAGAGTAGAGGAGGAATAGTAATAAACGAATCTAGGCTGAAAGCGCTAGGGATAAAGGAGGGTGAAAAAATACCAATAAAAAAGTCAACCCCTGTCTCCTTAAAAGAAGTTACACTTGCTCCAGTCACTCAAAAAAACTTTGATTCGAGAAGATTAAATCTAGAACTTAGAGGAAAAATGATAGCTAGAGGCATCTCTTTAGATACAAAGATTGGAGAGTTCATAGTTGTATCTTTGAGCCCACAAACAGAGGCTGGCTATGTTACTTCCGAAACTGTAATAACAGTTGCTCCAGAAGCTGTTAAGTTGACCAAGACAAACATACCTTATATTACCTTAGATCAAGTTGGAGGTTTGTCAGACCAGATCAAAACATTGATGGATATTGTCGAAATGTCCTTGGTTAAACCGGAGATAACAAGAGCTTTAGGGCTTAGACCTCCTAAGGGCGTTCTACTTTACGGCCCTCCAGGGACTGGAAAGACATTGATCGCTAAAGCTTTAGCTAATAGTATCATGGCTAACTTCTTTTACATAAGTGGGCCAGAAATAGGTTCCAGATATTACGGAGAAAGTGAAAAGAGATTGAGAGATATTATTGAGCAAGCAGAAAAGAACTCACCATCTATTGTATTTATAGATGAAATTGACGCGATAGCTCCCAACAGAGATGTAACTTCATCAGAGGCGGATAGGAGAGTCGTAGCTCAACTCCTAACTCTTATGGACGGGGTCTCATCTGGCTCCGGTATACTTATAATAGGGGCTACTAACAGGCAAAACGCTATAGATCCTGCTCTAAGGAGACCAGGTAGATTTGATAGAGAGATTGAGATTCCTGTTCCTGATAGAACAGGTAGGTACGATATATTAAAGATCCACACTAAAAGAGTCCCGTTAGATTCATCTGTGGACCTTGATGCCATTGCAGATCTTACTATGGGCTTTGTTGGAGCAGACTTAGAGGCGTTGGTAAGAGAGGCTGTTATGAGGGCATATCATAGATGTAATGGCTCGCTTGAGTGTATGAAAATAACACAAGATGATTTTATAGAATCCTTAAAGGTTGTAGAGCCCTCTGCATTGAGAGAGTTTAGAGTTGAAATACCTTCAATTACTTGGGAAGATGTTGTTGGACTTGACGAAGTTAAACTTGAGTTAAAGGAGGCAGTAGAATGGCCATTAACTAAAAGAGATCTTTATGAGCAAATGTCTGCAGAGATTCCGACAGGAGTCCTCATGTATGGTCCTCCTGGGACCGGTAAAACAATGCTGGCCAGAGCAGTTGCGCGGGAGAGTAAATCTAATTTCATTGCAGTAAATGGACCTGAACTCATGAGCATGTGGGTTGGTGAAACAGAAAGGGCAATAAGGGAAATATTTAAGAGAGCTAGACAGGCTGCTCCAACAATAGTCTTCTTTGACGAGATAGATGCAATTACCGTAGCAAGAGGAGCAGATCCAAATAGAACAACAGATAGAGTCGTAAGTCAGTTACTGACTGAAATGGATGGAGTGAGCAAAAGGAAAGAAAGAGTTGTAGTAATAGCTGCGACCAATAGACCAGATATTATAGATCCTGCTCTACTTAGGCCAGGTAGGTTGGAGAAGTTAATTTATGTCCCTCCTCCGGACTTCTCTGGTAGGATTGCCCTATTTTCTAGGTTCTTGAATAAAACTCTACATGAAAAAGTAGATATTCAGCAATTAGCCAGATTAACAGAAAACTACACACCAGCAGAGATTAAGGGAGTCGTAAATAAGGCAATACTGTTAGCAATAAGGAGATCTGTTCAGACTGATTCGAAACCACTCTTAACAATGGAGGATCTCATGGAAGCACTTAAGTCCATAAGACCAATAGTAACTTCCACTATGGTTGACTACTATGTAAGATTTAATGAGAGGGCCAGAAGGGGAATGAATTACGCTTAACTACTTTGTAGTTTTTGGTTCTATGGTTTATTCATTAGTTGCATCCGGTATGATTACCCTAGTTATGTTAGGGGTTGCAGAAAACGAAGTAATTGAGTCCCTAAATATAGATACTACTGTAATTCCCAGATGGGAACTTAGAGTTCTCTTCTTAATCTCCTCTTTTTTAATTATATGCGGCATTCTAGAATCACTTCTTGTAACGTTTTCCGGAATACTTTTATCCTTTGAATCTATACCATATATAACAGTTTTATTAAGCGGGAGGTTGAGAAGGTAATGCCAAGTACAGGTGGGAGTATTATAGTTCATATAGGAATAATAGGTATATTATTTGCTGCACTTATCTACTTTGATCAGTATGAGAAGAATCCAGGTCTATATTATACTTTCTATGCATTATCAGTTGCACTAACAGCTACACTACTTTATTTCCTTATAATAAAACCTGCAATAAAATATTTTAATTTTTAATATTTTAAGTGTTGACTTGTTGGAAAACTCTGTGGGTTGGTCTACCTTCGATTATTGTTTTTCCATAATCTACTGTAGACTTGTAAGCGTAGGAGGAGATGAACTTCTTAAACGTGTCTAGATCTTCCCACTCGCTATAAATCAAGTACTCTCTAGGTTCCTTTACGTTTTTATAAAGTGTAGCGTTCTTAAAGCCAGCATATTCTTTCCTTAGGTAATCTACTACTTTGTCAAACGTCTCTTCAAACTCCTTCTCGTGACCTTCTTTCACCTTATAGTAAAATCCTACGTTTATCATGTTTCTCTATTACTTTTACTTTTATCTGGATATAAAGTTTATGATAGATTAAATATATTATTAAGTAGATAGGGAATAATATGATACCTTTAAGATAGTAAATAACAAAAATGAACTAATTTATGTTAACACTTTTTACCTTAATGGGGTTAAGAGACTGAAGGTTTAGAAGAACCTTATATAATTCCTTTTAATAATTCCTTTTATAAATTAAAGTAAAGATTTTTAACTAGTAGACCCGATAAAATATTATGGATAATTCATATTTGTTGTTTTTAGGAATTGCTTCCTCAATGCTGGCGGTAATGCTATATGTTGTATATGAAGTTGAGAAGTGGAAATCAGTAAAAAGGGTATCTATAGCGCTTTATATCCTAGGAATGATGTTTACAATGAATTTAGGCGCTTACCTATATGTTGCCTATCATCAAAGCTTCTATTTCCTTGCAATAAATGGCGCCTACATGTTCTTTGGTCTACTTGCCGTTTTAAACTCTAATGAAATAAAGAAGCAGATTGTATTTCCGATCTTTACATCTTTAATGGTTGCTTCGGAATATTTTATGGGTGCACTATTTTACTCTTTGGCTACAGGTGCACCAGCCTCCTTTACAGATTCAATTGACAATCCATGGTTTGTAGGAGTTATGATATCTGAAATGGTTTTTGCATTATCCATATCTAAACTTAACGGATCTCTCAAAAGATTCTTGATTTCTCTTCTTCTCCTCATGCCATGGTTTCCTCGAGTTTTCCCTATAAACGTGGTTTTTTGGGCATCCTCTGCAATTATGATAGGAGCAACTGTTTTAATTTATGAGACCTTATACGCTCAAAGGCTTAAGGCTTCTCAAGATACTTATACGGCATTAGAATTGATGGTTATTTTTGCCTTAATGATGACTGGTGGTTTTGTTTACTTTGTAACTAGGAGCTTCATAATCTATAATATATCAATGATCTTAGGGATGACTTGGTACTTCTACAGGATCGTAGCTGGATCTAATCCTAAGAAGGGAAATTATATTAAGGATCCTAAATTATCTTTTTCCATTATTTTTACAACGTTTATCATGGAATTCTTTATGGGTAGTGTACTTGACTTCGTTATGGGTACTTTTTCGCCAGGAATCTCTGGCTTTATTTCCTCATTAAGTCTTCCTTGGTTAACGCCAAGCTCTTTCATATCGGTCCTATGGGACGGTATTGACATCGTAGGATCTGTATTAGGATCTGTGTGGTTTCTGATAATGATGGGAGTTGAGATGGGATTTCTAGCATTTAAAAAGATGACAGAGATGCACGTTAGAGAGAATAAAGTGAGAATGGGATTAATGATCTCAGCATATGCTCTATACACGATTTATCTTTCATCTTTTAGTCCAATTTCGCCTATTGCTCAATACGTTCCAGGAATGTGGTCGATGGGAATAGGAACTTTAGCTCCAATAAGCGGAGCTGTATTGATCGGATTAATAGGAACTTACGTGATATTTGGTGGTCTGTCCTTCTTATTCGGATCTAGAAACCTATGTGCGGTTTCATGTACTGCCCCTTTAATGTATCAAGGAACATTCTACGATTCATTGAAGGTTTACAATAGAACATCTAGGTTTGGCAGAAAAACTCTTACTTCGAAACTTTCAGGTTGGTTTAAGTTTGTAGTTTTGGGGGTGTCTGTATTTGTTTTGATCTCTGCGATAATATCTTACTTGCACAGCGCCGGAATTGTAGCGCTTACTGTATATGGTGTTGATATTACTTTGTTGATATACTTCATATGGTTTGATATACTTTGGTACGTTCTCTTTGTTTCAATACCTTTTATGGGAACGTTTGCATGTGTAACATCCGGTTACTGCTACTGGGGGACGTTTAATCAGGCTGTTTCTAGCGTAGGACTATTCAGGCTAAAAATTAGAGACCCAAACCAATGCATTACTTGTAAAACTGTTGATTGTGCAAACGCTTGTCCAGTTGGTTTAACCGATATGAGGGCCTCCTTTATTAAGAAGGGTGAATTTAAGTCGTTCAAGTGTGTTGGATTAGGAGAATGTGTGGACGCTTGTCCTTATAACAATATCTTCTTCTATGATGTAAGACACTGGCTAAAGGAAAAATTTATTGGCAAAAAAAGAAATAATAATTTATCTTGAACCTTTTTTATCTATTAAGTTTCTTCGCTATCGTTACCTAGTTGTTTTACCGTTATCAATGGCTCATTTTCTACAACTCTATGATGTGCATGGCTAGACACTAAGTAGCTTATGATTATTACCACAGTATATGTACCTTTAGTTAGGTTCACATGGACATCGTCTCTTCCATGTAGTAGCAGAATCACTGTTTGATTTCCTAACTTGATTGTAACATTAAATTGGGAAAAGGCTCCCTTTAATGTATCCTTATCTAGCTTGAATGCATAAGTCCCATTAGTAGGTATTGTGAGAGTAGCATTTTCTGTCACTGTTCCTGCGTGTCCACTCGTTAAATTGCCTAAATTAAAATTAGCAGGAATTATTAGAAGAGATTGAGATTGATTTACATTATAGCTAATTAACGCTAGGTTGCCTGATACCTGATCTGCTAGTACTATACCTCCAGCTACCATTACTAGTAGCATTCCTAATAAGAGTATTTTCCTTGTCGTTTTTTCTCACCTAAGAAAAACATTGACGTTAATCTATAAAAGGAACAGGTTCCGGAACACATTTGGAATAAGAAAAATACAATTTTATTCATGATTTCTCTTTTTCTTTTCGTTAAGTATGTACTTCACTTTACCTTCTTCTCTAGCCTCTATCACGTAACCCAGCTTTACCAGTTTTTTTACTCTTCTATAGGCAGTAGATTTAGGAAGCTTAGTAATCTTAATAACTTCCTGTAACGTTGACGCACCGTTCTTTATCGCATCCAGGACCGCTAAATCTCTTTCGTTTAACTCCTCTTCCTTTAAGTCTATTTCCTCTTCCTTCTTCTCTTTTGATTTTGTTTTAATCAAGGAAAAGATGGCGTAACCAAGTATAGTATCGTTAGCTACAAACAGTATACCTATTAATGGTAAATCGTAAGTTTCTTTGTGAACGTTGGATGGTGTAAACAAAATTTCGACCCCTCCAGAGTAAAAAGTGACGTTATACAGATTTCCAGAAAGTTCAAAGGAAGTAGGCTCTGGACTAATATATGAAAGCGTAAAAGTAGATGGCAGTAAAACGGAAATACTTGAGTTAAATGGCTCATTTATTTCAATGACACCTTCTGGAAATGATGCTCTATAGCTAACTGTTATAATTTTAGATGAATTATTAAAATAAAGAGTGCTTGAATTTAATATAAATGATGTACCTTTAACAATTATTCTCGATATATTATCTCCTATTATGTTAAATTTAGATATACCATATAATTTTGCATATACCGTACCATTATAGTATACAGTAATTGTTGAATCCTGGCTAGAAATAGAAAAAGAAGGGGTGAAATGTACTAGAAATATAAATATAATTAGCGCAAAAGCCATTTTTCTAAAAATGGAAAGACACAGTTTCACAGTTTCACTGTTCATCTGGAACTAAGTCTTTTATTTGAAACAGCCGAATAAAAGAATAATGATTAAACAATCTGTCATGCTTACTCTCAT
This sequence comes from Candidatus Acidianus copahuensis, assembly GCF_000632495.1. Taxonomy (GTDB): domain Archaea; phylum Thermoproteota; class Thermoprotei_A; order Sulfolobales; family Sulfolobaceae; genus Acidianus; species Acidianus copahuensis. The sequence goes on from NZ_JFZT01000021.1 coordinate 43,113, forward strand.
AGTAGTAACTTTACTTGCCAACGTAATTTTAGGTTTTGAACTATATACCGCTATACATAATGGAAACACGATGGCTAGCCCATCAATTGCCCACGTAAAAAATCAGAATTCTTCACAACTATATCACTTTTCCTTTAAAGAGAAATTACATACTCATGTTAAGAAAAAAGGCGAATATGTTATAGGAATTAGACCTAACTCTTCAGTATTCAATGAGGTTTACGTGATTATCTATTTTAATAATGGAAATACAATATCCCTTTCACTCAATCAAACACAAGCAATAGTGAAATTACACGGTGAAGAAAAACTGACCATATTTCTCACAGGTCTTTCATACCAGAATATATCTTCAGCAGAAATGGCACTCAATCTTGTTGGATTCTATTACACTCCACTTAATGATGGTGAGACTGATTAAAAACTGTAATATAAAATTAATTTATATAATTAGTTATACCTTACTAATATTTTGTGCGAAATTGATCCTTGAATATCATTTAAAGTTATTTTTATATTATATATTATAAAGGTATTATTATACAAATTCTTTAGCTCATTCTATTACTATTTAAGGGCAAGTTTACGGGGAATTTCTCTCTCAATTATGTTATAGACCGACATAAAATGATCCCTTGAAGTTTATCCATTTTGACGTTGATCTAGGAGTAAAACATTCAGTTTCTTTGTTTTGTCCTCCTTTCGACGAATCTTGTCCACGTGATTATCAAACTACTTGATATCTTAATCGGGGGCCGTTATTGACAACTTTGATTCCCTGTTTTCCATTTGTATCTTTTAAGGACATAACTTGTTGTATACTTGTAAATTCTACTTCGCAATATCAATCACATTAAGATCACTCGCTTTCAGAAGTAAGAACCTAGGATTAAATCTAGTTCATATTTCTCCATTCACTCATTTACCTTAAATAGGCTCTTTTATTTCAGTATTAAAATATAATAAAATATTATTCCTCATTCTTCACTTGTGACAATTTTTTTATTCGTACCAAGTTATACTTTATATAGTTTTTATGAAAAAACATATATAAACTATGTGCAAGAGAACATATTAGTGAACAAAAATGCCTAAACCATATGTAGCTATAAATATGGCAGATCTTAGAAACGAACCAAAAACCTTCGAAATGTTTGCCTCAGTCGGTCCAAAAGTTTGTATGGTTACTGCTAGACATCCTGGATTTGTAGGATTCCAGAACCATATACAGATTGGAGTTTTACCTTTTGGGACAAGATATGGAGGAGCTAAGATGGACATGACAAAGGAAAGTAGCACTGTAAGAGTATTGCAATATACATTCTGGAAGGACTGGAAGGATCATGAAGAAATGCACAGACAAAACTGGTCCTACCTATTTAGACTTTGCTTCTCATGCGCATCTCAGATGATCTGGGGACCTTGGGAACCACTATATGAGATAACTTATGCTAATATGCCAATAAACACTGAAATGACTGACTTTACCGAAGTTGTAGGAAGAAAGTTTGCTGAAGGAAAACCAATGGAAATACCAGCAATATCTCAACCATATGGAAAAAGAGTCGTTGCATATGCAGAACATACTGTAAAACCTGGAAAGGAAAAACAATTTGAGGACGCCATAATAAAAACTCTGGAAATGTTTAAAAGGGCACCAGGATTTCTAGGAGCGATGGTATTAAAGGAAATTGGAGTTTCAGCAATTGGAAGTTTTCAGTTCGGTTCTAAAGGGTTGCATGAACTTTTAGAAACTCCTGGATCACTAGAACCAGATCCAAATAGCACTATATTTGAACCTCCAGAAGCGAAACCAACACCTCCAAACTACATAGTTCATGTAGAATGGGCTGACCAAGACGCTTTACAGTTCGGTATGGGAAGAGTACTGCTAAGCCCAGAGTACAGGGCCATTCATGACCAAGCTTTAGATACCCTAATATATGGTCCGTACATTAGAATAATTAATCCAATAATGGAAGGAACGTTCTGGAGAGAATATCTCAACGGATAAACCATATGCGAACTACCGACCTTTCGATCTTACTACGCTATTGTTAACCTTTGCCTTGGTTTTTGCCAAGATAAAGGGGGCCGACTCTACATGTACTAAGGACTATCCCACCCCGCACTAGAGATGATATTAAGAGAACCCACAAAACTACAGTCGGCAGTGAAAACGACAGCTCTTATAGACTAAAACTCTCTCTGAAAGACGCATATTCTTTTTTAAAAAAAAAAAACATAATCACAACAAGGACAACTCCTTGAAGTGTACATGGGCTTGACTAATTCGAATTCCTTTTCATACTTTTCCATCTGCTACCTTAGTATCTCTCTCATCTCGTAAAAGCTAAAATCATCTAAATGAAGGTGGAGGAGTCTAGTAGAACTTGAAACTATTTTCTTCACTTATATATCCTCCATGACTAGGTCGTCATAGTTCTTAGCAAGAAACTTCCCTATCTTGAAGTATAAGCCACAACGGAAATTTACAATATTTTTACAAAACTTTAGATATTATAACTTTCGCCTTCTAAAAGTTTTTAGAACCTTTGACCTTCATAGATAGTGACTGTTTAAATCCCTTCAACCTTTCTAGCAGTTTCTCAAACGCTTAGGGTTTTCCACGTAATGTCTATCTAAAGTTGTTAGAAGTCTATATTATTTAAACATCAAACTTCTTTCATTCTTTTCCCTTGGGAAATTTACCTGTTTATCTAGAATCCCTTTAATGCTTCAAATAACGATCATTGATAGCTTGTACTTCTTGAGAATAGAGTTATTGATACTTCTAGTCCTGTTTTCTCAGTTCGAGGACTATCATCTTAACTTGTCTTATTTAGTCCTTTTCGTTCATTTCATAAAAATAGATTGATACCTACCTTAAGCCCGTTGCATATTTAGTATTCTAACTTTAACTACCTTTTTAAGCCTTTAGTCCTGGATGGTTGGCATAGGATCTAAATCTGAAGTACGGTATGCATCAGATCATTAATGAGAAACGAGACTTATTCACCTCTAGAAGGGGCTATTCATTTCCATTTTCGCGGTCTTTTTTCCCACCGTTTGTCCCTAGAGGGCTTTATGTTGTTTACTGTACTTTATCCCTCTAAGAGCTTTTCTCATCTACACGTTAATTAGTAGCATAGCCATCTCCAGTGTGGGATCAAGGAATCTGGATCAACAGCATAGATCCCTACAGACATATCATCCCACTCCTTAGTGCAGTACACGTCATTAGATGGAGTTAGTCATGAAAATTATGTAATTGCCTTAAGAGCCTTTTGTTACCCTAGAATCTGAAATCGCTTTACTGTCCCCTAAAGAGATAAGGCAAATTTTTTTCCTAGGTTTATGAACATTGAAAAGTGAAAAAGAATAAAGTCAAAAAATTAATGGCTTTACTTAACCTGATTATATCTATTCTATTTCTAACTTGGATAACTATAATAACTAAAACAGCGTTTATTCTTCCTCCATTCCTTGCAACAGCAGCTACAAAATATCCTGATCCTGATTGGAGATTACATAGAAGTATAATTATATTAACAAGTTATATTGTAAGCGCCACAATAGGTATAATCTTTTCATTCTTTGGATTGGCTGGTATATTTTTTGCAGTAGTTGGATCAATATTATCTTTCTTGATACAGATATCCTTTGATATAGAACATCCACCATCAATACTTGCGACTTTTCTTGGAGTTTTGGAAAAGGTTAAATTCTTCTTTCTGATTCATCCAATAATATCTGGAGTTATTATTATTGAAACTGTAAATTATTTATTTACAAGGTTCTTAGAGCCCAAATTAACAGATTAATCAAAACTGTTCTAGAAATAGCGTAATAGACTTAACCCTATGTTTTCAGTAATTAATGTATCTCTTCTTTCATTTTCTCGAAACATAAGTCTTCTCGTACTCTATGCAGTATAGCTTCTTTGCTGTCGATAACAGTTTCGCTTAAATTATGACATTTATAAGAATAATTGTCAATTTTCCTACAGGCATAGAGAGGGTTATAACTGAAAACCTCGCTCTTTAGCATTCTCCTAAAAGCAGGAAAAAATTTAGCTATTCAAAGATATCATTTATCCATGGATGAGAAAGAGTTAGTCCTAAAGAGTTTAGATAAAGTAGACAGATGGTATATTATGCTAGCTGGAATAAAGGAAAATAATCTTCTCTTAGTTACGAAGCGAGAAGTTCCCTCTACAGTAGAAGTAGATGGAATTTTCCTTAACGTCATCCACTACGATCCGGATCAGTACCTTGAAGAGGTCTCAAGAAATGAGGAACTATTCAGATCTTACAAGGTTTATTACTTTGTAAAAACATATATGAGAAAATTACTTGACTTACTCTCTTCATTAGAAGTTCAAAGAATGAGCTTAACTTTAGAGGATTTTGAAGAAAAAAATAGACAAAACTTACATTAATTATAGTCTATAACTGAACTTAGTTCTAGACATACCTAAGAATATTACACCAACTAAGATTAGTATAGTTGGAAGATAAAGCCTAGGCTCTGGTGCAAAATAGTTCATAAAAGGAGTGAAAATAGCCAAATAGTATAGAATCACAGAAATAATCACTAATATAGAACCTATAGCTATCCATACCTTATTGTATACATATTCTACAAACAGTTCTTGCCAATCAACTTTTTGATTATCCACTAAAACTGCTAAGTTCTTCATGAAAGCTAGACTCTTATCGGATCCTATCATCGCGAAACCGTTAAGTTTAGAGAATCCTAACTCCTTGGCTTCCTCATTCCCTTTCTCTATATTAAACTTTATTACTTTAGCTATTTCCTCCGAATTGCTTACATCGCTTTCAACTACCCTCCCTTCAGGACTTATTCTGACATGACCTAAATAGCCCTTGGTTTTCATGCTGCAATCACCCCTCTCTCTGCTTCCCTAATTATGGTTGACCAATCAGTATTCCTAGCGTCTACTACAATAAGAATTCCATTTAAGTAAAGTATTCCAGTGTTATCAACTACCATTGCGAATCCTCTTAAAGATCCTAGACCTATTCTCTTTGCCTCGTCGTCCCCTATTCTCATGTTTTCCATGATTATGTTTATCATTTTCTGTTGATCTATTTTTAGATCTTTACCAGTAATTTTTATCATCTTTTCACCGCTAAGCCGATAAACACCAATCAATCCTGGAATATTTTCGTAGGACATTGTTAATCTATGTATATATTTGTCTAAATTAGTTAATAAATGTTTCTCTTAGAATTATAGCGTTTTAGAAGATTTTAAATTTTTTAGAAGTTTTATGATTAGCTAAATTTTTTAAAAAAAGATTAAAAATAAATTTAACTAAATTTTCCTCCTTATTCTCTCTAGTCTAACCTCTTCGTCTAGTTTTGAGGCAAAATCATTAAACCACTTACTCATAAAGAACGTCTTAGATAAAGTGTCCATCCAACCTTCATAAGAGAATTTTACATTTATCTTCCTCTGTTGAGGTTTCAGTTCGATAACTAATTTTCCATTTCCCTTCCATCTACCAGCTTTTAGAATAAACGTATAGGTCACCGATTCGCTTCCTATGTAGTAATTTCCCTCTATATTAAATTGCATTCCCATGAACTTACCATTTGACTCAAATGAACCTTCCTTAAAGCGGGTATTCTTTATAGGAGGGAAAACCCTCGGTAAAACAAAGGTAGGATCGGAAAGAATAGTCTTTAAAGGTTCGAATTCATGGGGGTAAAGGATTTCTTTCTCCACTTGCATATATAACTACTTGAACGAAGGAATAAAAGTTTTATAATTATAATTTTAATAAGGCCTCGTTAAATGTGAATAAATTAAATCGGATTTTATGATAAAGGATAAATTTTCTTAAAAATCAGTCAATGTCTAAATCTTTGGATCTGACCTCCTCCCCGCTCTAAAGAGCGAGGCTTCCAGTTGTAATACAGTCTTTAAAGGTTCAGTCTTCATAGTCTAGTAAATATATTTTTTCCAAGAAATATGTACTAAAACATTAAATTAAAGTTCTCTATTGTAATACTGATTCTATAAGCCTATAAGGAATTTATATTTGCTTTCAGAAAATATGATATGGCAATATATCAGATTATAGGAGAAGATATGCAATACCTTCAGGCAGATCTCCTACCTCAAGATTTAATATATGGAGAGCCAGCTCATCTAGTTTCTAAGGACTTTACGGTCAGTTTTGAGATGAAAATGAGGGGAGGCTTGCTTAAGGCATTAGGGAGAGCGTTAACTGGATCGGACTTTTTTGTGACAGAAGTAAAAGGCCCGGGTAAAGTTACTTTCTCTGGTTTTTTACCAGGGAAAATAATAGAGATTCCATTAAACAATTCTTCACTATTGGTCGAGCATAGCTCGTTTTTAGCAGCAGAGAGCTCAGTGGAATATGGAGCCACATTAGCAAGACTTACTGCTGGAATTTTAGGAGGAGAAGGGTTATTTATGGCAAAATTTAGCGGTAGTGGAAGAGTATGGATTCATGCAGTAGGCGGGGTTATAACTAGATACTTGAATCCAGGAGAAAAGATCCAGATTGAGGCATCACACTTACTTGCGTTTAATGAAGGAATGAGATACGGTATAGCGAGAGTAGGTGGTCTAAAAACAATGTTACTATCTGGTCTTGAGGGAGAAGGAATATTTTTTGTAGAAATAGAGGGACCTGGTATGATATGGGCTCACGCGGTATCTAGACTTCAATTAGCAGCATCTATAGCCAAAATGATACCACATAGCTAAAGCTCTCTAAACAAAAAGAAATCTCTTTTCAATATATTTTTAACAAAAAAGTTCATATTAGTTAGAATTTTAGAGTAACGAAGTCGAACAATATCTTAAGGCTTGATCTTGAGAAATTGATGAGATTATATACATCTGATCCGAATAAGATCATAATGATAGATAACCAAGATATATGATATTAGTGCCCAAAATATAAGTTTTTGATTATAATTTTCATTTTTATGTAAATATTTATATTACGTCACAGTAGTTTAAACTTTTAATCTACATATATATTGCCTTATTATGGTCGCAATTATTGAAGTAGGTCTCACTAAGTTTGGCAAAAGAAAGGAATCCGTTTTGGACTTAGCTGCAGAAGCGTCAGTTGATATAATTAGAAAGCATTATGACGAGATCGACTTTGTAGTCGTCTCTAACAGTTATTCTGGAGAATTTAATTCAATTTCTGGAATAAACAATCTTCTTACTACCTATCTGTCGATTGACAGCGTCCCTTCAGTTAGAGTTGATAATACTAGTGGGAGTGGAGGAACGGCTCTTTTAATAGCAAAAACCATAATAGATTCTGGATTAGCTAAAAGAGTTCTAGTAGTTGGAGTAGAGAAGATGTCTGAAAAGAACACTAAACACGTGACTTCTATTATAGCTTCTCTCTTACCTAGAGAAGAGAGGGATGTTGGTCTAACTTTACCTTCATTGGCTGGCCTTATGGCAAAAGAATACGTTTCAAGGTATAATGCAAAAAGAGAAGGGATAGCGATGGTAGCAGTAAAAAATCACAGAAATGGTTCTATGAACCCTTATGCACATATACAGAAAGAAGTTAGCCTAGATGAGGTCCTTAGATCTCCTATGATAGCTGAACCATTAACACTGTACGAATTCACTCCAATAAGTGATGGGGCAGCTGCAATTCTACTCACAAAAGATGAAGAGGCGGAGAGTTTTACAAAGAAGCCTGTATACATTAAAGGAACAAAGATTTCGTCTGACACAAGTAACATTTCTTCTAGAGAAGACATCTTATCTTTGAGGGCAGTAAGGAATTCAGGCAAAATCATAAAGGAAAAGGTAGATTTTGCAGAACTTCACGACATGGCAACGATTTTGGAAATAGTTGAAGCAGAAGAACTCGGACTTCTAAAAAAGGGAGAAGGATGGAAAGCCTATATTGAAGGAGATACCGACATAGATGGAGAAATTCCGATAAACACAAGTGGGGGACTTAACTCAAAAGGGCATCCAATTGGGGCTAGCGGGATAGCCCAGGCAGTAGAATGCTTTCTCCAAATAAGAGGAGACGCAGGCCAAAGGCAAGTAAAGGAACATAGATTAGGATTATCGCTTAGTATGGCTGGTTTTGGAAATTCTGTATCTGTTATAATCTATGGTGATGAACCTTGATGAAGTGTAATAATTGTGGTTATATATCATTCACAAGAAGATATATTTGTCCAGTTTGTAGGTCTACTTCCTTTATTAAAGACGAAGTGAGTTTAAGCGAAAAGATATGTTGGAAATTATATGCGACTCCAGAAGGTTTTCCAGAAAAATACACTCTATGCTTAGTTGAGGACAAAGGAGTCAAGGGATTTAAGAGAATTGAAAATATTTAAACTTTGTTCGAAAACTGATTACATGGCTAAACTAATAGCAACTTTGGGAACATCTCCTGGAGGAGTAGTTGAAACGTTTAATTTCCTTGTTAAAGAAATGAATGAAGAAATTACAGATATATATATAATCACTACAGAAGATAAATCAGTAAAGAAGGCATGGGAAGTCGTAAAGATTCTCTTTACTTGCTGTGTTAAGCAAGAATTTCCACAAATTCAGATTGCTGAAATTCCAAGCGGAATAAGGGATATAGAGTCACCTGAAGATTTAAGGAGGTTTATGGAAACGTTATCTGGAAAAATAGAGAAAAATGACTTTGTAGATATTACTGGAGGAAGAAAAGGAATGAGCGTTGCAGCAGCACTTATGGCTCGCGAAGCTGAAGCAAAAATTATTACGTCAATAATTCCTCAATCTGAGTACAAAGAGATAAATGAAAGATTATCAAAAATTAGTAACATTCCTCAAATAAATGAAACTAATTGCCCAGAAACATTGAAAGAAGATTATTGTAACATGATAAGTAAAAATGCTAAGACAATACTATTTGATCTATGAGAAGAAGAGAGATATAAAAAAGGAAAAGTGTAGCGATAGAAAACCAATTTATCCTCAAACACTATTGGTCAAAAATTTTATAACATTCTAGGAAATGTGAAAATAGAGCCAAAGAGGTAGTAGAACTATTGTGATGAGTCTTCTATTCGATGAAATAGTTTCATGCAATAGATGTGAACTAAGAAACTTCTCTAAGCAAATTGCCGAAAGAAGAGTAAGGAGATTCCATTCATGGGATTATTGGGGAAAACCTTTACCGGGCTTTGGAGATGAAAAGGCAAAACTTCTGATCGTTGGTCTTGCCCCAGCTGCTCATGGAGGGAACAGAACGGGTAGAGTCTTTACGGGAGATTCTTCAGGTGAATGGGTAATAAAGGGACTCTACGAACTAGGTCTTTCAAACTTGGAGAAGTCAACCTCAAAAGAAGACCAACTAGTCCTACGAGGAGTATATTTGACAAATTCCGTAAAATGTGTTCCTCCAAAGAATAAACCAAATTCCATAGAAATATTGATCTGTCGTCCTTTTTTAGAGAGGGAAATTTCCATGCTAAATGAATTAAAAGTGATCCTAGTCCTAGGAAGAATAGCCTTTTCCTCAGTTGTTAGTGTGCTAAAACTGGAATGTAGTTTTTCTCACGGCAAAGTTTGTGAAGGGCCAATAACACTAGTTTCAAGTTATCACCCAAGTATGCAAAACACTAGAACTGGAAGGTTAACTTGGGATAGTTGGATTGAGGTTCTCAGAAAAGCAAAGGTTCTTGCCGGTCTCTAATAGAAATTCCTAGATTTTCTAACAACCACGTGTCTATAGAAAAATCATAGTACTTTCCTTTCACCGGGACTACTGAACCTCCTAGTATTTCGGATAATTTATAACAAAGATCAGTAAACGAAATTCTTTTTCCTCCCACGTTAACTATTCCCCTCGCATCAAGTTTTATGAGCTTAGATATTATTTCAGAGAATTCCTTAACTGATATTGGAGAAAGGAAAAAGTCATCATTACAATTGGCTTTATGCCTTTTGAGCAATGACCTTATAAAAGGTCTTATTATTCCATCATAAGTCATCGAGTAAATGGCCCCAGCTCTTACTATTAGGTAATTTCCAAGAGATGCTATACCAGTCTCGCCGGCTAATTTAGTCATACCGAAGTAATTTATTGGCGATGGAGTAGAGCTTTCAGAGTAATATCCATTTTTTCCATCAAATATAAGATAACTGGAAATGTATACATTAAGTGCGCCTAATTTATTTGCGTTCCTTGCCACATTTATTGCAAACCAAACGTTATTGTTCCACATGGTTGATTTGTTATCTTTTGCTTCAAGTGTGTGAATAACCACTCTGGGTTTAAGTTCTATAACTCTTTTTGGCGTATCTATTATAGAAACTTCATCATCAAGATATAAAGCTAAATTTCTTGCTAATTCTCCTTCATCTGTTACGGCAATCATTTGAATACATGAGACTATTAACTAAAAATATCTATGTTAAGATCTAGAACCATTTGTTCTTAATTATTCCATAATATTAAGAAATGATGCATAAATAGGATACTCTTTAGAGTATACAAAAGTTACTATACTTCCATATTTTTAAATAACAATATTAATTATCTAGAAAATTGAAATCTATATCGGAAATTAGAATAAACTAATTTTATATAGTACGTTAATTTCCGGTGAACTATTCGATAGTTTTGACCATTAATGATAAAATCTTAATAACCGCGTTTATTATGACCTAACTGAACTATTTATCATGATTTGGCGACACTATCAACTACTCTGATCTTTCGGTTTTACTTTGAAAGTTGTGGTTACGTCGCAGACCGCAATTTAGTTGGTTCCATTAACGTTTTGTCCCGTCCGGTGTGGGGTCACCTTAGATCCTGTGGAGTTGACCCCTCTTAAAGCCAAGGCAAGAGTTAACGATGAAGCAGGAAGCTCTGCACTGAAGTGCGGAGCGGATCACTTTCTCGCTAATAGGAAATGCCTTATTTAATTAGGTACATTTATATTTCAAAAATTCCTCTTTTATTATCATAAAGATAAAAATTGAGAAAAAGTTTTTATTAACACCATAAAGTTTATAATTTAAGCATATCATTCCTAAATAGAAAAGTTCTATGAAGAGGACATTGGCTTTATTTCTCTTTGTAGTATCAATTATTATTATCGGGTCAATTACTGTTTCACTAACTTATGTTCATATATTATCTTTCAAGAAAACATCCAAACCAACTGTTCAGCCAATAGTTCAATTTGAGGAAAACCCTAATCATATCTATATTATTAATGTATCTACTGGTATTTTTAAGGATAATGTAGATTGGGCAATTATAGTTCCCCCAAGCATTGTAGGAAATATGTTAATACTAACAACATCAGGTCCTATGAATATGTCCAGTAGAGGTCTTGAGGAGAATATAGGTAGTGTAGTAGCAATAAATTTGATCACTGGAAAATTGATGTGGGAAGTACAATTTCCTAATCAAATCATGACTCAACCAATCATAGTAAATAACACTATTATAGTTGGTCTAGGAAATAATGAGTTTCCTAACTACTATAACATTTCTTCGCTAACAGGAGGAGTGATAAGGGGTACAGGTGTAAATTGTTTAGTAGCATTAAACTTAGCTGGAAAAATTTTGTGGAGATTTCCGACTTCTGGTGAGGATATGCCAACTCCAGTCTACTATAATGGAAATATAATAGAAGCTAATGGAAACGATCAAGTATTTTCTCTAACTATTAAAGGAAATTTGAGTTGGATAGAAAATATAAGCTCTTACGTTAGCATGTCTTCTCCAGTACTAGTAAATGGAACGATCTATTTTGGCGGTGCGCATCCATATACATTTTATGCAGTAAATGCTAGCAATGGGAAAATATTATGGCAGGATTCATTAAACGCTACAGGAGGTCTTGATGACTCTTCTCCGGCTTACGCTAACGGAATTGTTGTAACATCATACACTAGGTTAATAGATGAAAACACTAGCTTAGCTAATTACTTAACTGGAATAAATTCTAGTAATGGTAAGTTAATTTGGACTGTTTATGAAGGCGATGGTTCTATACCCCCAAATCTAGAATCTCCCCCACCTACGATTTACGATGATATTGTGTTTCACGACACTCCTACCAATGGCACTCTATATGCAGTTAATTTAACTAATGGAAATATCCTCTGGACTTTCTACACAGGGCCTACAACAGCAAATGCCAATATCCTCGAGGGCAAGTATGTTGTTATCCTTAATGGTCAAGGGGAACTTTTCGTACTGTCTTTAAATGGGACGTTTGTAAAAGAAATTAATACGGAAATTATGTCAGGACCAGGAAACGTAATAGTAACAAACAATACATTGATATTGTGGGGATTAAATGGTATAATTGAGACAATTCCAATAAACTATATTATTTAAGGTGAAATTAAATATAAGTCTTGAAAAAGTTTAATTTTATTTATAAAATTTTTAATATAAAAAATATAAAACATAAATGATACATAGCACAGATCTAAAGGTCTAGTTAGTTCACCTTTAAATCTATTATACTTGTAAAGCTTGTGTTAGGCTGTGTTATATAGGGTTCTCACGAGTTCACCTAGATTTTTGCTACCTGCATCCCAGATAATATTAACAAGTTTTTTAAAATATTTTATGTGTAGATTCTTTGTGTATACTTTAATGTGATCTACAAATAAGGAATCTCTCAGTCCATTGTATGTATTTTAAATTAAAGTTATATTTTTTTAAAAAAAATTTTGAGAACTATAGAGAGGCGAGGTTAGATCAGAATTTCTGAAATTCTCTACTTGAGAAGAAATAGGAACTATCATAAGTAGTCCTCTCAACTTATACTCAAACTAATTATGAGCCCATAAGTACTTTCTTAGTTTAGTTTTATATAATATTATATCTATGGAATATTCTTTCACTAGTAAGTAAAAAATTCATTATGTAACGTCTATATAAACTTATGTTAGAAAACATTTATCGTAATACTAATAAATGTCCACTTGGCATATAAAATATCATGGATAGATTTGATGGATACAGTACTTTAGAGATTTATCTTAAACATAGAAAAAAAAGAACACAATTAGAAATATTGCTTGAAGTTGTTATGTGCAGTAACAATCAATCAATAACTAGAATAATGTATTGTGCGGGATTAAGTTATCCCCTGGTAAAGAAGTACTTAGGCACCGCTTCAGAAAATGGACTTGTTGAATTTAATGGGAAAACATATTTGCTTACAGAAAAAGGAAAGAGTTTATTAAAGGCCTACTCAGATTTTAGTCGGCTTGTTAAAGAAGTAAAGGTAATTGAAAATAATATCAACAGTTTATTGAATAAAATCTAATTTCATTATAATTCTAATAAAAAATCTTTATATTTTTGAAATAAGAATAAAATTAGAATTATTGCCTAATAAAACAAGGAATAATATAGTCTAATTATCTCTTCAGGGATTAAGAGGACTGAAGATCAAGGTAAGAATGGATATCTTAGGGACATGATCTAATTGTGGTATAGTCTCAAGAAAGCACAACTAACGCATTTTCAATTGTCCTAATTGTGATTATGAGGCTAATTTGGTTGTTAGCGCTTTATAAATATGTTTAAAGGCTAATCAACACGTTAATATGACTTCGGATATTCTTAACGAGTAATTCTAAGAATTATCTAACACGAGACATACTTGACATCCTCACCCCAATGAAGTGGAGTGCGTCCGACTGAGAGTGGGATTAAGAGGTGATGATAACGCTATCTCGCCACATCAAGTTATGTAGCTTGTAGACATAACAGGTGTTCATGAAGCACAACTTGAGGTTTGAGAGGTAATTATAGATATATTTAAGAACCTTCTCCCTCTCATCCCTCTCCATGAAACGCCACTTCGTCGTATGTATAGAGAAGAGAGATAAGAAAACTCCTTTGTATTTTCATTCAGTGAAAGATCTTGATTCTCTCTATTTCCCTCTTCCTTATGCTTTTGATCATGAAATATCGGTATTAGATCAAATGTGGAGGTTTTCTCAATATAAATATATAGTAAGATAAAATTATGTAATATTCGCATATAAATAGTATAAGTTAAAAAGAGTTCTAACTTCTCGAATATAACACAGTTTCCTTTGATGAGACGTTAGAGATAACAAAGATAGGATGAGGACATATAATATAAATAGTTAGATGATAGTTATTGTTTCCATTAATTCTGTATATAGATTATTTTCAATCAAAGCCATATAGATCATTACAAGAAGTAATAGAAACTACATTTTATGTAAAAGATTTTTAAGATAAAATTTTCAAAATAAGGGCAAATCACGTTAAAGTTGTCATCGTTCAGTCTGATTTTTACGGAAAATAGAATCTCGATAAGGCAACCGGATGGAATTTTCTAGTTAAAGAACATACACGTGTATCTATTCCTCTTTGATTTGGAGGAAGCTCGTTCTTACCCTTTCTATCCAATTCATTTTAAGAAACATATGATTGAAGGATAATTTTATATAAAATTTAAGTGGTAATTCCCTTCCAATTATAACAAAACAATTAGTATGCTTATCCTGTAACAATATGCTTTCGCTTTATCGTATTTTAGATAAATCTTTATTGTAGTCCTATTTTGACTTAAAAACCATTATTCATAAAATATTAACTATATTATCTATATTTTACTGTAATAATACTATATAAAAATAAGAGCTAAATTTAAGTTAAAGCAACCATATCGTTCATTTTTATTCAATAGAATTTAAAATTAAAATATCTATTCAAGTGGAAAAAATGATTATAAATAAGTATTAGAAAGATTTTAATCACCAAAAGATATTTTAAGGAATATGGGTAGAAAGAGGGACAAATTTGATATTATATATAGTATATTTAAAGCGTCCAAGACAGGAGTAAAAAAATCAAAACTAGCGAATTTGGCAAATTTGAGTTATGAACTGAAGAAAAAGTATCTTTTAACGCTAATAAACGCCGGATATATGGTGGAAAGGGATGGAATGTACTATCTAACAAATAAAGGCCAAGAATACCTGAAACAAATTGAACTATATTTGCTTTATAAGAAGAAACTTCAGGAAATATTAGATGATATACTTGGAGAGATTCGGGATTTTAATTAAGGATAGGATATTTTAAAAAAATCTACTATAGTATATATTCTTAGTAAATATCATCTTATCAATCACTAATAAAATTTTACATGAAAATTTCATCATAAAAAATTTGATATTTGAACCCATTAGTGTAGTTAACGTATTTCCTTTATCTGAATTTTGATGGATATCACGTTTGGCTGTATAATAATGGAAATTTATAGATTTGATGATTGTTGATAATTTTTATTATCGATAAGAACTAATTTAATATTTCTGATTAGATTAAAATTTTTTATCTTAAAATAACACAAAACATGAATAAATAATGGTATTATCAATATTTCTTATAAGAGACAAAATCCCTTATTTTTTCCGCAGATCTGGCTTTTGATAAGAAGGTAATACTTTATACTTATATACTACAATCGAAATAGTCCAGACTGAGGCGAATGTTCCGACAATAACTAAGCCAATGTAGCTCCATGATGTATTACTATTTATCCATGCTATCAAATTCCAAAAGCCACCATATAGATCTATCTCGGATTGCAATAAACCTAAAAGCTCTAATGAACCGATTAAGAAAGCTACTAGTATCGATGATACTGTCATAGTTAGATTGTACCATATTTTCTTAATTGGATCTCCTAAAAATGCCCATCTATAAGCGGTGTTCATGAAGAATCCGTCAGTAGAGTCTACTAATACCATTCCAGCAGTAAATAGTAAAGGAAAAACTAAAATATATGAAGGAGATATATTGATAAATATACCTTCAGAGGTAGCTGTTAACGCTAATAATGCTGTTTCTGAAGCTGTATCGAAACCTAATCCAAAAAGAAATCCAATGGGATACATATAATACTGGTTTTTAATAATGGAGAAGAATCTTCTGAAATATCTATTCATTAGACCCTTCCTATTTAATGTCTCTTCTATTCTTTGCTCATTTATATTGCCTTTCACGCTTTGTTTATATAATCGGTAGATTTCTAATCCCACAAAAAAATTTAATGACCCAAGAATGTATAAAACGCCCCCACTAATGAGTGTTCCTAAAATCGAACCTATATTCTCTAGTGTAGGCATATTAGATTTAATGGCTGCACCTGTAATTATGATGGCAATAGATAATAACAAAACTACTGTAGAGTGACCTAGGGAAAAGAATGTTCCGGTTAATAGTGAAGGTCTCTTTTCCTGTGTTAATTTTCTAGTAGCGTTATCTATTGCTGCTATGTGATCGGCATCGACAGCATGTCTAAGGCCAAACATAAAAGCTAAACTACCTAGGGAAAAGAAGGATGCTTTTGAGCTTATGGTATCTGAATTTACCTGAATTAAGGAAAGGAAAAGAAATACAATAATTAAAATATTTATAAAATAAAATAACACAATTACCATTTTAGTCCTGAAATTTAGTTTTGATAACATGTATCTGGATAGCCTATCCATATATTTAAGTTTTCTGATTTTGTGTGTCATTTTTAAAAATATTTTAAAGAAATTAATTAGAAAATATTATAGAAAGAATATTTAAATATAAGATATTCTCTTCTTATAAACAAAAATGATAATAAAATCTAATGTTATTCAAAGCAATCCTTTTAATTTGGAGTTGTGAAAGGGAATAGATGATACGCGTCCTAATTGCTCTTTTAACTATAATCATTTTTCTAAGTTCTTTTTCATTAGAAAGTATTTCATCTTCTCAAAGTTCTTATTATATACAAACAACTTCACCTGTTTACTCAATTCTTCCAGGTTCACACTTTATCCAACCATTAAATCGTAGTACAGAATTATACATAGGAGTGTTATTATCGCTTAGAAATACATCAGGATTAACGTCACTCCTTAATTTTATCTACGGTTCTAAGCAATACTATCACCATTGGTTATCTCCCATGTCCTTTGATAATCAATTTTATCCTAAGCGATCCTATGTTAATAATCTTATTTCATATCTTGAATCATATAATCTAAGTTATAGTGGAGAATTTGGAGATAATCTAGTTTTAATATTTAATGGGAGCGTGGAATCTGTGGAAAGTGCATTTCACACATATATTAATGTATACTACTATCCATTCACGACAATCTACTGGTTTGGTCTTCCAGGAATTACAAATATACAGCCGTTCTATTATTATGCGAACAACGTTACCGCATCTGTACCATATAATGTTGGAAAATTCATCTTAGGAATAGTTGGACTAAATAGTTTCGATCCTCATTTGTATTCTGCAATATCTCAAGATTGGAAAGCTAATATTGTTAAATATAACGCAACAGACAGTTCTCTGATTTCCAAGATTGTAATATCTCCTTTGACAATTCAGCGTTACTTCAATTTTACTCAGGCTTATCAAAACGGTTATACAGGGAAAGGAAGTACAATAGCTATAGAGGGAGTTCCAGAGGAATACATTAATAACTCCGACATATACGCATTTTGGAATCTATATAACGTGCAAAGAACCGGAACATTTAGCGTTGTCGAGTTTGGAAATGATACGTCGGGTGGTCAGTCTGGAGAAAACGAATTAGACGCTGAATGGGCAGGAGCTTTCTCTCCAGGAGCTAACCTTTATGTAGTCTTCAGCAACGGATATGTAGGAGGGGTATCATTAGTAGGTTACCTATTAAATTACTGGTATGAACTATATTATATGATCAATGTTCTAAATCCCACTGAGATCTCTATTTCAGTTACGGTACCTGAATCATACTTAGCAGCCTATTATCCAGCTATGCTTCAGTTTATACATCAGATCATGGAACAGGCTGCAGTTGAGGGAATTTCTGTGTTAGCTGCCTCTGGGGATTGGGGATTTGAAAGCGACCATCCTCCTCCCAACTTTATAATAGACACCTATAATACAATTTGGTATCCAGAGACGGACCCCTATGTCACTTCAGTAGGAGGGATTTTCATTTCGGTAAATTCTTCCGGAAATATTACTAGAATAACTGGATGGGATTATAGTACTGGTGGAAATAGCGTAGTGTTTCCGGCTCAAAGTTACGAACTAACCTCTATTATTCCTGATACTCCAAAGCTTGTAAGAACTTATCCTGATATAGCTTTTGTTAGTGCTGGAGGGTTTAACATACCGGAATTTGGCTTTGGTTTACCATTAATATTTCAAGGTCAGTTATTCCTATGGTACGGTACAAGTGGAGCTGCGCCAGTAACTGCAGCGATGGTTTCATTGACTGCTCAAAGGCTTGGTTCGCTCAATTTTGCGCTATATAGCATATCATATCAGGGTAAGATATTTACTCCTAATGGTTATATTCAGGGAATGAAGGCTTGGATCCCAATTACTACAGGGGGTAATCCAACTCCTGCTCACTATGGATGGAATTATGTAACAGGTCCTGGAACGTATAATGCGTATGCAATGATTTACGACTTAATTTTATATAGCGAAACATAATAGATCCATCTATTCAATAATTCTTTTTTTTTTTTTGTAAAACTTATTTAATTTTAGATTAGATATTAATCTATTTTATAAAAATCTTTACATTTATAAAATTACTATTAGTAACGGTTAAATTGATTGAAAAATTTTATCCATTACTCGTCGAGTTTTGCATCTTTCAACAATATTTTTCTCTAGTAAATATTATTTTAATAAAAAAGTTTAATCCAATAAATTATTAAAAACTCTATCTAAGAGTAATCAAGGATGTTAGTAGGCCTAACAGAAACTTACCATTATCCGTCTTAGTAGTGGAGAATGCTATTAGTCAAACTTATCAGACCTTAAAAAAACATTGTGGGCTCTATAAGCAAAAGTTCTAATTATACCAAAACCTGGTGGAGAAACCTCTAGGATTTTAGAGTACTCTTCCATATCTACTCTGCGCAAAGCGTCGTTATCTGCCCTTAAAGCTACTTTACTGTTAGTCAGCGTAATTATTAGGTCGTTTAAATCCTCTGGTCTATGAGTTGCTAAGATTGTGCCTATTCCTCTGACCCTTCCTAATCTCATTATTTTATTTATTAGTCTTTCCAAACTTTCCTTTCCCTCCTCATTTTTCCTACTCTGTGGGAAATATTCATGTGCCTCATCGAACATCATAATATAAGGTAGAATCTCTTTCCCTTGTTTGTATGCGTTATCTTTAAGCTTAAATATTCTGTTCATAATGATGTATGCAGCTGTTACCGACGCGTCGATTCCTCTTTCCATAATCCATCTTAAATCAACCGTTATCTTTTCCTTGAGCAATTCCTCGTAACTAGGTTCATCAAGTTCGATGGACTTGTGTTGGAGTGTCATCCCAGGATCAGAAAGCTTAATCTTTAAGTCTAATATTCTCATCTCTTGAATTATCTTAACAGCTCTCTCAATATTACTAAGAGTATATTGGTGGATATTAACATGTAAATTATCTTTACCTTCCTTCTCAATTGTTTCCCAGTTACTAATGTTGTCAACTATCGCATTATCTATAATGAGCTTGAAGAAGTAAGCTCCTTGAGGTGAAAATAAGGTAGAGATATCCGCTAAATCTTTTGCCACTTTACTAAATTTAAATCCCATTAAAGTCACTTTAAATTTCTTCTCACCTGAGGAGAACGTTAATGTCTGTCCATCTACGTTTACTAAATCTCTCTCTATATTTATGTCGACAGAACTTCTTCCGAAGACCAACTTTAGGAATGGGACTATTCCCATTTTTGCGTAATCTTCACTCATAGGTATGACTATCCTTCCTCCTTCTCTTATAGCTGTACGAATGTAGTCTCCTTGAATATCAAAGGCTATTAATGGGATATCGGACTTACTATATATCGTTTTTAAAAGGTTAGTTTTTCCCGATCCTGTTGTTCCTATTACAAGTATATGGTGACTTAACATTTCCTTAGAGATCCTAGCTTCAACGTTTTCTCTCCTCCTATATCCCTCAACTACTTTGCCTATTTCAATTCCGTCAATTGGTAAACCTAACATAGTCTTCACGAAATCGTCGTTTGGTAAAAAGACTGGAGACTGAGGATCAATAGGAGACGAAGGAGGGACTACTTCCTTCACGCCATTTTCATCAATGAGCTCAGAAATTAACTCTACTTTTATCCTTAGTGGGGTTGCAACAGATGATGGATCTTCATTGACGCTTAGGGCCGGAACTCTCGATAAAGACATTAAATCTTCTCTACTAACCTCCTTAATCCTTCCTAGGATAAGCGTTCCAGGTATTAAAAGGGATAATCCTAAAAATGAATCCACTATTAACCTTGACTCTAAATAGTTCTCGAATGGTATTTCGACTTCAACTTCTTTATTATTTTCTCCATGAGAAATAGGGCTAACTCTAGAGGCTATTCCAACTACTTTTCCGTAGTTATTTGCCCTTAGCTTTGCCTCAGATATCATGTTCTCTAATTTCCTCTGAGGCTTCCCAGAACTTTCCCCAGTCATCATACGAAACACCTATTTTACTTCCTAGAATGAAAGATAAAATGAAAATTGAGGCGCTAAGCCTCTTAGAGATCCTGTCTGCTATTTCAATGAAGTCCGGAATTCCTCTAACTCCTGATCTATCAATAGTAGTGTTAACCCCTTTGCAAAGAATGTCAAGGTTTGTTGACTCAACTCTAAAGACAGAATTTCTAACTTTGACATATACCATATATCTAACCAAAGAACCCCAATTTTCCTTTAGAATAGGAGTTATAAAGGGATCTTCTCCTTTTTGACTAATTATTTCAATAGCCTTAGTATCAGGTGGCCTTATCTTAGAAAACTTCTTAATAATTTGATTAAATTCTTTGACCTTGGATAACTTATAACTCATGTCCAATCTCTTTACAACTCCTATTAAAGTTGGGAAGTAATTTACTCTATCATTAATTAATTTCTCAAAAGCACTCTTATACTCTTCAGAAAGGAACGTTAGATTAGGACCTGGGATAACTGGACCATCTACAATGGTAATTGATGAGGATTTAGATATCGCATAGTTTTCTAATGAGATCCTAAGCTCATCTGAGATATTGTCATCCTTATAGTTTTGGTCATAAGGTATTCCTGCAGGGCTAGTAACTTTTACATATGAGGAGATAATATTGTCCCGAGATATATTTTCTAATACTGATGACGAAGCCTTTAATGCAAGGAACTGAGTAGGGATAACTTGAGGTATAGCTAAAGTAAAGTTTGGATCGCTCATGAAAAGAGATCCCATATATACTCTAACTCCCTTAATCGTAATCATTCTTGAAGAGCTATCTAAATAGGAGAAGTTAGTAAGAGTACTATGTTCTTCGCAGTAACCTAAGATCTCAATTTCGCTTGATTCGTTTTCTTGGGAAAAGTTTTCAGGAGGACCTATATAACCCAACTCCTTATCCATTTTAGCTATGATATCCAATAAAGAGGATATTACATGATGGGACTCCACACTATTAAGGAGGTAATACACATTTATATAGAATACTCTAACTCCTCGTATATGGAAAGAGGGATTTTATTTTCTCTAATCTGTAGATAGGTTATAGTAGTTGATCTAGATTTAGGAAGCAGAATAGTGAATATTAGCATTAGATTATTTTTAAAAATGATAAATACTAGAAGGCAATCACTAGATTAAATAGATTTGTTCAATATATTCATTATTTATTTCATGGATTAACGTATTGATAAAGTATTCATATTGTTTGTTATATATTTCGTCGTTTCTCTCCTTTTTTATACATCCATAATCCTCAATGCAAACTTTATTTCTTTTTCTAGCTTCGATTGATCCGAAGATTTTGTGGAAAAGTTTAACATCTGCAAAATCGTCGTATAAAATACCTCCGTAAAATCTTAAAAGGTTCCTATAGGTTCTTTCATTCCTTTCCCTTATTTTCTCTTCAACGTTTACTAGGTATGATCTTAACGGAAGGGGTAAACTCTTCATAACATCATCTAGATAGTTCACCATTTCATTGAAGTTATATTCAATTTTTGAGTTTATTATCTTTAATATTAATCTTTTAGTTAATTCTATGTTTTGGTTTAACTTTGGATCTCCAGGATTTACTACGTCAAATTCCCCGTGATAGTGTAGCATAGAATAGCTTCCTATGTTTACGCTAGGTATACCACTTTTAACATAAGAATAACTGTCCGTGTAAATCTCTGGGATTTCTAGGACGTTTACTTCATTTTCAATTAATCCTCTTAGCCCTGGAGTTAACTTTACTGTCAAACTATCTTCCGCTAAATTATCCATGTTAATGTTTAGCAGAACATTATCTGTACGTATTCCGTGTAAGAACTTCCTCGAGCCATAAGACCAAGAAAAGGGAGAGAAGCCAAGAGAACCTGACTCTTCAGCGGTGAAGGAAATTAGGTGAGTCTCATAAAGATCAGATGTCAATTCAGGTAAAATTGATACCGCTAGTAAGTTATCCCTTTCTCCGGCTAACCAATGATCGTGATGAGCGGTTACGTGAATTTCCTCATTGTATTTAGCGTTCTTTATTCCCTCTACTATGTAACCAGTTGATTGGTTGAATTCGGAATCCGCAAGTAGTCGACATTTTCCCTTAACGAGTTGAAAGTCAGATAGTTTAACATATATCGCTGGAATATAGGGAGGAGGGCTCGGTTTAGTACTTAATAGATTTCCATTTTTTATTACGAATCTTCTGATTTCGTCATCTAAGGAGAACACAACGGAATTACATCCCTTCTCAATGGCCTCTTCGTAATACTTATTAACTTCAAAAAGATTATTTATTTTAACTTTTAGCATTTTGTTATTACATAATTCGTAACTTTCTGAGACTTCCGTCTCTAGATCGACAGAAGGAGAATATGGAAAAAGTGAGGCATCTATTTTCCTTCCGCTACATTCTAAAATCAAATCTCTCTGCTTCCAGTTCATAACCATTATAGGGGTAACTCTAACCTCATCGCTGACTTCATGAAAGAAGGCTTTGATCTTGTCAATTATTTTTCCTTCCTCCTTTGAACCTGTGATGATCTCTCCTTCAGTTGAGAGAAGTTTAAGACGTTCAAATACCATATCTAATTTTAATAAGTTGGGATTTATGAGCTTAAATGTATGTAAGGGAAATACTCTTCTTTTTAATCATTATTAAAAAGTTATAGTTAATGTAGATATTCTTTTTAAATCAATTCTCCTTATTTTCTTTTATCTTTTTACTTACTTCTTTTAGTATCTCTTCGCTTTCCGGAAATCTTCCCTCTTTGAATCTAGAAAATATAAGATTTCCATCTACATAAACGTCAAATATTCCTCTATTTCCCTGGACAAGAGTAACGTCTGCCTCCTCAAAGTATGAGAGTAAGTCCTTTGATAAGTTTAGTGCTCTATCTAAATACTTACAAGGTCTACAGTAGACAATTCTTATATTAACTCTCCTTTGCAACTCTTCTTTCTTGTTTATGTATTTTTCTGGACTTTCCCTAAACTCGTTTAAACAATCGGTAGAACAAAAATAATAAGTCTTCCCATTGTAATCTAACTTCAGATCACTAACTTCTACCTCCATCTTACATACGGGGTCAATCATACTATTAACTTCGTATAGGCTAAAATAAGTTTTAGCATAATGTTTCAAGAACTCTTTTTATATGGCAAGCCTAAGCATCAGTTTGTCAGTTATAAAGGAGGAAAAAGTAGTAATGTTGTTCTCGATCAAGGGAGACATGTTCATAGAGACACCAAGGATGTTATATCGGTCTTATAACGGGCTTAAGTAGTGGTATCTGTAATTATTTTTAGTCCAAAAAAGCTAAATCGCTCAGGTAGAATTTAGATCTGTATCGTTTTGGAATTCAAGGAGATCTACCTTGATTGGTGTAAAATAGGAAGTTTGATCTTTCTCGATATATAGCTCTACGATGCTTTTTAAAGTTCTTTTCATAGATGAGAATAACTGTTCGTTTTTGGGACTAGGTGTCTTTTAAGCGATTCTTTTTAACTCTTGATGTGTGTTGGACTTAGCGTAATTTACGACAGGACTATGTAAAGAGAAAAGAAACATAAAATATGCAAAGAGAAAAAAGTAGGAAGAGGGAAAAACAAAGATCAATATGAAGTAAGCCATTGAAGAAAAGTTAAGGACATAGCACAATTCAAAAGCAAATGGAGGGATATCATGTCTTAGCCTTACACGATGTAAACGTAAGAGGGCTATAGAGATATCTAGCTGATGTTGATCTTTAAGCTAAAACAACGAAAACGGAAAGCTTGCTCATCGATAAGGACATCATCAGAGGAACTTAAGTACTTGATAGCGACAAAATAGCTAAAACAACTACACGTTGTCTTTTAGCGTTAACTTATATTTGATATGATGAAACTCATGATCAGACAAAAGAACTTCTTTTAAGGCGGATAAACCGTGTTCTTTGAGATCCGATGTAAAAGTGAGTTCAGATTTTCTTCTTCCTTCACATATTTCTCTATATACCGAATCCCTCATATCCCCCATCTCTCTAACTAAGACCTTTAACGAGGAATCCTCTAACCCCAAGCTTTCAGCCATAAATCTAGCTTCTCTAAGTAATTTTCTAAAGCTATGAAAGCTATTAGCTTCCTGCGCTTCCTTATACACTTCGAACAAATTTTGTGCTACCATAAATCTAGAACCATAGAGTTTAGGTAATTCCGTTATATTATTTTTCCTTTTTACAATTGTGGCAAATATGGTATTTCTATTCACTTTGGGACATCCATGAACATCCATGTCCCTGATTTTACCTAAAGATTTAAGGATTCCCTTACTAATTTCCAATATTTCATAGTTTAAGTGTAATGGATACAACGTCTTAGCTACTACGTAAAATCTTCTAATCTCAAGTCTACTATCATGTATTCCCTTAGGAGACATTCCTACTATCTTATTGAAGGCCCTTAGATGTTGATTTGCATACTCCTCAGGTCTCTTCAATTCTCTCCCCAACAATTTTAGCGATTTCGTCTTTAACTACCTCATAGGTTCTTCCTGTGTCAATTAATATTCCGTCTTGGAGCAGTCTTCTAAGATTTTCTTGGAATGTATCTAAGTATTGAATATATGATGAGAATAGGTCCTCATTAATGCATATGTCTATTCCAGAGCTTAATGGATCTAAGTTTCCCTTCTTTCTCAATATTCTCCTAATAATCTCAACAGAATTTGACACTAGACCTAAGCTTAGATAGGGTTTAGGGAGTACATTTAACGTATCCCTCATCCAGCTTTCCTCTAAACCCCTAGCTAGACCCCAAGCCATCAAGGTGGAGGTGTATCCATCAGCCAGGGCAATAAATCCTGACTTCACCATTGGCTTGATAACGTTTTCTAGCTGATCTGCTAGATCAGTTACATAAGAGAGGAAAAGCGTCCTTCTTTGAAATACTATATCTCTTTTCTTCTTTGATATCGGTTCCCCCATAAGTTTGGATAAACCTAGGCCAAAAGTTACTACTCCATATCCTTCTTCTTCGAGAAAAGTCTTAAGCGCGTTAGCGTGAATAGTCCTACCAGAACCCTCTGAACCTTCTAAGGCGATTATCTTTCCTTCCATAGCAACTCACTCACTGTATTTCTGATCTCCATTTGTATTTCTCTTGGAGATCTATTTCCATCGATTATCACGAATTCCTCCTCTTTAGCAAATTTATCATACACTTCTAATACCATTCCTTGATACTTAAGGAATCCATCTTCTGGAGTTAGCTCAGGGAAGACGTCGGAACCAGCTTCTTGAGGTTTTATTCCCCTTCTACTTCCTGTAAGTCTCTTTAACGCAATTTCTGGAGAAACTCTAATAAAGAAAGTTACATCGGGTTTTTTTGCGAAGGAATACAATCTTTTAACCCAATTCAAGTTAACTCCTCTCACTGTGTCCCTAGCATAGGCTGTGTAAATGTATCTATCAGACACAACTGTAAAACCTGACAAGAACATTGGAAGGATAAGCCTTTCATATCTATCAGCAAAATCGGTAGCGTGGATGAGACTAAAGGTTAAGGGCGTTAGTAAACTCTTCTTTTTGGCCTCTTTTATTACTTCATGTATCCACTCTGATGAGTTCCATTCCGTTAGATATGAATCTACTCTAGCCTCTAACCAGTCCTTTAATAGCTTAGCCTGACTGGATTTTCCAGAACCGTCAATTCCTTCAAAGGCTATTATATGGCCTGCCATTAATACACACCTATCGGGAACATCTTGACCACTTTTTTTACTTCTTTTGACATTTCTCTAACCTTATCTAGTTTAGTATCTCCTATTCCTAGCTTTTGTAGGTCTTTTTTCTTCACTTTAGAGGATGCTCCTTTACATATAGCTGAAATTAAGCCTAAATCCCTCTTACTAAATCCCGGAACTAATGCTTTAAGCAAGTATTTATAACATGTGTCAAATGGATCTCCCCAGCCTGCTTCCTTGAATAAATGCGATATATAAGCGGAAATTCCAGCCAACTCAGATCCCGTTATTTTTTCAGCCTCAAGCCAGATATCTGAAGGAGGTTTAAGGTTCATGAAGTCTGCCATCGCCCATAACCAGCTGTTTCTCATATCAATAAGAGAGATCTCTTCCCCCCTCATTATCTTCCCCTCTCTCATTCCGAACTCGGATACCATTATGTTTTGGGAATCAAAAAAAGTCGTTAATTCCTCCATGACAAGGAGGGATGCCTTAACTGTTAAAGCTCTCTCTTTTCCTATCCCGGGAAAGGATGCTATTTCCTCTGGGTTCATGGTCCAAATACTCTTAGCTAAAGATGATATTTTATCTCTTGGTATTACATAACCATGCACATGATTAAATTTTACATTATCCATTTGCATAATAAATCTCCCAACAGATCTTACGTTTCCACCTGAACCTATTAATGTGGGAGGAATCCATATAGGGAGCGAGTAAAGGTAACCTCTAATTTCCTTTCTCATTTCCTCTTGATTTTTATAGAGTTTTGTTAGTCTCAAGGCGCCTAAAGGAAAATGAAATATTTTTCCAAGAGATCTATTCTTTACATAAGCAATTTCTAAGGAACCTCCTCCTAACTCAAAGATTATTCCATCCGAAAAAGGTAAGGAATTTAATGCGCCTAAAGCTGCTAATCTACCTTCTTCTTCACCCGGTAGAATTTCCACGTCCCATCCCAGTGATTTGGACAGTCTTTTAGCCACCTCCTCACCATTTCTGGCCAATCTAAATGCACTAGTTCCTAAAGGATAAACAGTCTCTATCCCTCTTCTTTCTAATACATCTCTAAACTTAGCCATAATTTTTTCGGCATTCTGAACTTTATCCTCCTTTATATCACCTCCCTCGTCTACACCCTCTCCCAATCTAGTAAAGTTCTTCATGCTTCCCAATGTTCTAAAGGAATTTCTAGAATTTCTCTGAAATAATGATAGTCTAATGGAATTATATCCAAGATCTATTACAGCTATTTCTTCCATCTAAATCAGCTTCATGACCTTTTGGGTCAGCAGAAGCTCTAGTTCAGCCTTATTCTCGACTTGATCAATTTCTACTACTGCTACCCCTCCCTTTTTGAGTTCAACTTGACTTTGCGTTAATGCCTTTATAAGTTTAGATAAGGAGGGCTCATGTCCAACAACTAGAATAGTACCCTGTTTCTCCCTTAACTTTTGAGCGAACTCTGTAGGGTCTTTATCTGGGAGTAGATCGTCAATGGTCTCTGCCTTAAGTTCGAGTCCTAGTTCTTCTAGAATAACTTCAGCTGACTGAACTGCCCTTAAGAGAGGGCTAATTAGGACTTGATCTATTTCGTAACCCATTTCCTCAATAAAGTTTGCGACTCTCCTCATTTGCTTAACTCCTTTCTTAACTATCTTTCTATTTTCATCTGATATGCCGTCAACTTCAGGTTCACTCTCACCATGTCTCACGATTAGAATAACAGTCATGCAATACATAGAGATCATGAATATAAAAGAATTGCTTGGAAAAACAGATCGAGGTTCTAACATGTAAGATATCAAGGAAAATAGCAAAAAAGAGATCCTTTGCCGAAGAATTTATGGGAAAATACAGGGGATTAAACTTCAGAAGAAAAATATTGATGGTTCCCTTGTCTGTTTTGCAGGTCAATATAGAATAGTTTTAATGCAGTACTACCGTAAAGTTAAACAGTCGTTAAATACTAAATACTTTAAATTAGGGACGTTGATATTAAAAACTTTAAATTCTTTCACAGAGTAACTTTATAGAAAAATATATAAACTCTTTTGCTATTTTCATTTGTGCCACTAATGAAGGGCATATGAGCCCCACGAAGTGGTACAGAGCACATGAAGCAATAAATGAGTCGATAGATAAATAAATGAATTGATAGACAAAGAATTTGATGTAATATACAATATATGATATCGTCGATTCCTTAATGAATATTTTTTTATTTGTATGTTGTATTGTTGAACAAATCTGAAGTTTCTTAGGCTGATAATGATCAGTTCAATATTCTCTTATTTCATGTGTAATTTATTAAAGATTGAAAAACGTACTGAATAAGGAAACAGTATCCATTGACTATGGAGTTTAAGTACGGTGGAAAAGCTTTATATATTATGTTTACCTAATTACTACTGACAATATATGTCATCGTATAATACATTAACCTTAAAGAATGCAAAAAAAGTAGTCAAATTAGATAGGGAATACTCTATCGTACAGTGAAAGAGGGAGAAAGAGATGATCTCTTTCACTGTATTCTATAAACCCCTATCTATGCATATCGATGTTCAGTGTAAGGAGAGTAGGAATGTTAACTTAGATTTTAAGCCTATAGTTCTGAGAAAATTTGATAGAAGAGACGATTGCCTAGTAGTATCTGTTTCTGAATTATTAAGAACTTCGAAGCGCGTAACTTCAACTCTGGACCTTACATCAGAGACCGCTGAGGATAGCATTTTGAGCGAGTTCAACTTAAAAAGGCCATCCAATTCAATATGCCTTAACATAGCCAATATTAAGTTATGTGGAAGGCCAGATTTTCAGATCGAAACAGGAAAAGAAATAATTTATGGAGAAATCAAAACAAGCAAAAAATATTCTATATGGAGTTTTAATTGGCTGAAACATAAAGGAAAACCCGTTATAGTTGATGATAAGATTCAAGATATCTTTTTGACTGGCATAATCCAAAGCTCTCTCTATTCCCTTCTTGACGATCTATCTAACAATAGGGGTAAGGAAACTCTACATAGCTCTTTCATCTTTGGAAGCAAGGTTGAAAGTAAGGCTTATTACTTCTCCCTGAAGGCAGGACTTGCCAACAAGACTGTTTTAAACTCATTTGTAGAAAGCAGGGTGAGAAAAATTGTTACTAGCAGAAGTGTCAGTTTCCCCACAATCTAACGCCATACTTCCACCCTTTACGTCAAAGGTGGGAAAAACTATGCTGAAAAATCCTCCAGTGACAGTGTCAGTCTCTCCTCTAAAGCGTAGAGGTGAGTACTTGATAAAGATGTCAAAATTACCGATATATCTTCAGGCCGAAGAAGGAGAAATCTATAAGTTCGAGGTAGGAGGAAAGGAAGAGGAAGTAATCAAAGTTCTGTCGAATTTGGAAAGTAGGGAGATCTTTAATGCCGAGTGGAGAGTTGTGGACGTTAACATAAGTAAGGTAAAAGTTACGGATTGTAACAGCTTTGAGCTTATCATAGGAACTCCAGCGCTCCTCGTCGATCCCTGGGAGAAAACTAAGAGAAAGAGATTCACAAATAGACCTTCCGTGGTATTTTTTACTAATATACTCGAAGTAAAGGGAATTACTAGAGAAATGGCAAGCGAGTTTCTAAATTTAATTGATTCATCCCTCTGGGAAGAACCATCAAACATGACATTTAGAAAGGTGTATTATGAGGATAAAGAAGTGGTAGGACTTTATGGGAAGTTAAGGTATTCTATATGCAGATCTAACGACCTTGTAAAGGAAATCTTAGAAAACGCAATAGCTAGAGGTATAGGTTCGTCAAGGAAAAACGGATTTGGAAGAGTGGAGGTCAGATGCTTGTGAAAATTTCCTGTCCATTATGCGACTTCAAAACTTCTTCCAAGAGGTCTTATAATGGGCATCTATGGAAGCACTTAATAACTTCCTGTCCAGTGTGCGGGAAGAAGTTAAAGAATGGAAACTATAGGGAACTTAGAAAGCACCTTTTAAGGACAAGAGACGACGAGCATAAACTATTAAAAAAGAAACTAGCGACTGGAATAATTATGGAGAAAGGTATTAGTAAAATAATCCATGAATATCAGTAATAATTTAATTGATAATATAATATTTATTTTTTGTGTAATTTCTATTAATATCCTTTTATTTATCATTAAAATATATTTTACAGTTTTTCTTAATAGATGAGTAATCTTTTAATGAAATCATGATTAAACTTAGCCTCTATCTTAATGCGGACAGAAGACTCCATACCAAAGGTGAGTAGGGAAGCTGATCAAAAGGTTGGAATAATTCATTAATTCATCTTCCTTGAAAAGAAGGAGGGTTCTGAACAACTCACAAAAAGCTAACATATTCTTCCTATGTTTAATCTTGCAATCATGTTGTCGAGATTTAGTACTTCTACAATATCTCCGTTCTGAAGTATAGTTTTATGGATCTGTTTCAGCGATGATTCTAGAAAGCTCTTGGACCATCCTGGACCTCCAAGTACAACATATCCTTTCTTGTAATCTCCTGTTGTAATTACATAAATGAGTGATGCTATTTCCTCTAGAAGCTTAAATTGGGCCGTTCCGGGTACCTGTTGCCATTTGCAACTTATTATACACTCTCCTTTATTTGACTCCACTATGAAGTCAGCAATATACTTACCACCATAGATTCTATGTCCAACTTCTACTTGCTTTCTGAACTTATATCCGTTATTTTTTAATACAATTTCTATTTGATCTTCAAGAATTTTCCCTGTCCTTGTCCCTTTTCCACCAGGCAAGTTTTCTCTTCACCTCATAGTTCAACACAATAATTTCCCTTATACCTTTTCTTTTATTAGGATCTGAGTTAATGAATCTATTTGCCTCTACTGAATATATTTTAAATTCAGAGTAAAGATCCCTTATTTCTTTTACATCTGAATTGCTTAACATTACTTGGACTCCTCTCCTATCAAGTTCCTTCATAACTCTGGATAACCTCACCTGATCGCTGTAAGAAAATCCATCAACTACGTATGAAGTGAAGTTTGCCGTTTCTGATACTGGAAAGTATGGAGGATCAAAGTAAACAAAGTCTCCTCTTCTAGCATCTTTTACAGCATATTCGAAGTCCTCATTACGGATATCCACTAAGGAGAGCATTGTATGAAATGCTAGAATCTTCTCCTTTGAGGGCATACTTGGGTTCTTGTATCTTCCAAAAGGCACGTTAAACTCTCCCCTTGAGTTAACTCTCCACAGTCCGTTGTAACAATGTCTGTTCAGATATATTAGTAAAGCTCCTTTTCTACTATTAAATTCCTTTATACTATTAAATTCCTTTCTAGCTCTATAGTAGAAATCCGCAGTGTTCTTAGGATTTAATCTGTTTATTTCCTCAATTAACTCATTAGGTTTTTCCTTAATCAATTTATAAAGATTTATTAAATCAGCGTTAGTGTCTGAGATCACTGCTTTCCTTATAAGTCCCATATTGTATAGTGAGGTTAGGAGAGCCCCACCACCTACAAATGGCTCATAATATACTTCAAAACTTTCTGGAAGTAGATCAATAAAAAAGGGAATCAGCTGCCTCTTACCGCCTGCCCATTTTAATATGGGTTCAACTTCAACTTTTCCAAAAAGATAATAATCTATATTTTCCGTGTCCCTCGCCATTAAAGGTCACCGTATTTTCCTTTTCTAAAGAGATAGTACGATATGGCCTTCCTTATGATCATAGATTTCTTTGTATTTGAGATCTCAGAGATCTTTTTAATACTCTGATCTAACTCGTCATCTATAAGTAATATAATCTTGATAAGGCCAGATTTCTTATGCGAAGTTAATGGATCTGAGATCAGCGTTAGTGGTACTTTATCCTCAAAGAAAGTAAGAACTGCTCTCTTTATTTCATCTTGAAATGATACTTTATCCTCTAGACAGAGCTTTTTCAGTTTATCGTATTGCCACTTCGTTACAAAGACTGTCGTTCTCATTTGTTATATATATTTTAAGAGAAAAGTATATAAGAGTTATTCCATTAATGGTTTGATTAATATATATTATTTGTAATATTGTATACTTAGTGAGCTACCTTGACCTTTTGATTGAACTTTCCTCTTTAACATGGACTTATCTTCCTATTATTGCAAGGAAGTCTCTTTTATGTAATCTATTTTTAAATCTTATATATGTTAAGAGTTCTGGAGTTAACACTAAGTTTACCGTTATACGTGAACTGTACTACTTAGCAGAGTTGCCAATTGGTTCACTCTGCATAAAGTAGATGTTATATTAAAAAAATTTATACGCTTCTATAACTATATTATCCACCTCATCATACAGTGAAGTCTTAAACCTCTTAACTTCCATTAAGATAAAAATAAATAGAATTAGAAAATATTTAAAATATTTACTAAGAAATATATTCATTTAGATTTTCCCATTTTGCCCTTTCATCTAAATTATTTATTGATGCATAGCTGCTTTCCTTGTCGTCTAAAATAACATATCCTAATCCCCTACTTTTACCTCCTCCTACAAATATTCCCAGTGTATTAACATACTTTAAAGTCATTTTCCATAGTTCCTTTTCGCATTTTCCAAGTTCTCCTTCATCGAATTTTAGGGAAACAAAGACGTTAAAGCCTCTTGATCTCAATGAAATTTCATTAAAGAGGTTCCTCTCTTTTTGAATCTTAGTTTTCCTGTCTATGGTAACGTGAGTTGTTATCTCGTTAGTACCTTCCAGTCTAGCGTCCGATATTGTTAATCCCCCAGAAAAATAAGGAGACCCATAAATTCTCTCTAAAGGGTTATTCTTAGAAAGATTATAGTCCTCATAAATCTTGGAAAACTCTTCTAGTTCTATGTCTTTCTCGTTCTTTGGAAATAGGTGAAGAATTTCTTCAACTTTCTCACAGTTATTCCTTGAACTTAAACACGATATTAGGTTTTCGTATACTGGCTTATGCAAATCAATCCTTATTACCTCATTGCCTATATACGCATTTCCATCTTTCTCTACAACGTGAGTATACTTTCCTTCTGTTCCGATGTATGTTTCTATAGACTTTTTTATATTTCCTTGACAATTCATTGTTTTCACAACACTCTCAGATATTCTTCTTAATACTCCCTTTAGGCTCGAGTATGGAATAACGTAAAGACCATCATAATTCAGAGGATATATTGTATTACCGTCAATTTCGCCAGCTACCCTTATATTTCCCTTTGGTGATAACTTTAACTTGAAAATCTCGATCATGCTTGCCACCTCAAAAGCGTTGTTAGATCTTCAATCTTTATAGCAAAGTTTAAACCAGCTGAAAGAAGAGGAGGATTTTCCTTAGTTCTTTCACCCTGTATTATACTTCCCTCTTTTAGAGCTTTGAAAGAAGGTCTATATCCTTCGTGTTCATCGTTAGTAAACCAACTAATGTAATAGCTCAGATCTCCATATATTTTATCTACCTGAAAATACGTCTTTCCGAAAAGTGTTGGAACGCATTGCGACAAGCAATAGTACTTACCTTTTCCTTCCTCCTCTACGTCAATCTCTTTCTTCTTCCTTACGTCAACCCAACCAAAGCCTCTTGATTTTCCTCTACCTATGAAGATTCTATCTACAGAATCTAAAACTTCTCCTGGTTGAGCTAATGCCCACATTTTTTCAGGAAACTTATATTCATAAGCAAAGAGCATTCCTTTCTCTGAGGAAGCAGTATGCTTATCAATAGCAACGCTCATCTCAACTTGTCCCTCCAGCTCTACCTTCTTGAATAGCGTGAATTTTCTTCCTTCCATTTCCTTTCTTATTATTTGTCCTACTTTTGGCTTCGCCATCTGAAAATCTTTTACGCATTCCTCTTTATCCTTAAATTCTGTTGAAACTTCTCTGAATTTTGATAAATAATTAGTCAAGTTTTGCTCTTCTCCCCATCCTTTTATCTCAGCAAAGCAGTTTGATTTTCTGCCCAGTGCTGGGGTGAAAACTGTAGAGGGAGCTGATTCCCAAGGATATGCTGGTGACGCAAAGAAGTCCTGAACCTTTTCAAACATCTCTGGCCTAACCCTTCTAAAGTAACCTAGGAAAGAACCTCGTATAGTCTGGGATGGAATGAAGTTACCCCTTGTAAAGAAGTAGCTCATGATATTGGCTGAATTAAATATAATTGGTGATTTAGGAATTAATTCAACTAACGCTATTTTCATACAACCATCTCCCTAATTCGTTTAAAAGATCTCCTATATTTTTACAGTCAATTACCTTGCAAATTTTTTCTCCTTCTTCTAGTTTTATATCAATCATTCCTCCCCTTCCAAATCTCCAAAATCTAAGAGCTAAAATGGAGTATAGTAATAACTTGACTTGTTTTAATTTAGATTCTTCGTCTAATCCAGCTAAGTCAAGGATTACCTCTCCTTCAAACTCTTCCCCCGGTTTTATGACTTCTTGGCTAAAGAGACCTCCTTCTTTTGCCTTACCTGTTTTGTCTTCAATAGACACCCTTGTCAACTTAAACTTCTCCTTTGTAAGCCTTATGTTTCCAACAAATAATCTACCCTCAACTTCTGGATATCCAAAGAGTTTACAAACGTCACAGTCTCCTCCTATTTTTTTATGTTTCATTATTATCATTTCTGGTTCAATCTCGTTGCATGAGGTGTATCCCTTCAAGATTCCTGAGGATACCATGTTTGATACGGCAGTCCTCATGACTCCCTTTATTGTTGAACCTGGAATTCCTAGAGAGGAGAATGGCGTGTCAACAGTGGCTGAAGCCGATGTCCCTCCAACTGTTAACGAACTCAAGTTTTTTATTTTAAACCTCAATTCTATCTTTTGCAAGATCCCACCTCCAGAGTCTTTAGAATGTAGTAAAAGTCCAAGAGTCTATTCCTCACGTCACCATCGTTAATTGATGTTTTAGTTAAAAGCAGCTTTAAGATATTTTTTAAATCCTGGGAATTTACTCTATTCATTTCTCTGATTATCATAGATATAACGTCATATATATCTTTCTTCTGATTATATCTAGATAGAATGGATTCTATCTCCCTAAGGAAATCCTTAAACTTGTTATATTCATCGCTTTTAGCGTTGCTATCCTTAATTTTCTTTAATTCAGCGTACGAGTTAAGACCTAGAAACTTAAGTATTTCGTCCATTAAATCGAATTCGTTCTTTATGTAAAACGTTGAAGAAAACTCTTCAGCGATAGAGTAAAATGAAGAATCAGTGATCAACCCGCTAGTTATAGTTAAGACTCCTATAGAGTTCTTACTCTCATCCTTTATTTTTGCCTCCTCTTCCAGTTCCTCGGAAACGTTATAGGCAAATTGTATTGGGTGACTACAATCAACCGTGACTATTCCTACCTTAAACGTAAGTCCCGTATTCTCACTAGCGTAAGATAAGGATTCTTTCAAGAACTTTATTGCATATATTGGCGGAACTATTAGAAGTCCTTCATCTCCTCCTAAGTACTGGATTCCAAGGATTACCCTTAGCACGTCATCATTAACCTCTTTATATAGTTTATTGATCTCTTGAAAGAAACTTTCCTTAACGTAGTAGTCTAGAAGGTAGCTTTTGTCAATGTATTCACCAAACGTTATTGAGGAACCATAATATTTTCCAGCGTCGTTGGCATCAAATCTTATCACAGAAACGTAACCCTTGTCAGCATTACATCCAGTCAGATAGCAGGACGGATCCTTTATTCCTTTATTTAGCGAAATTCGATTCTCTCCAACGATATACTCCGTTTTAGATCTTGCAGTGAAACCTCTTTTTTCTGAAAATTTCCTAACTAAATTACAGAGATCGCATAGATATCTGTTATCGCTTGCAGAGAAGTTCTTTGCAGGTCTAATCCTACAATTATCGCATAATTTGTGGAGTCCATAGGATAGAATATTTTCTTTCCAATCTACTGAATATCTATTTAAAAAGGATTGTTCCGAAATTATAGAATAAAACGTATTGTACTCTATTATATGATCGCCTATAAAGAAAGGTGAAGAGTAGACCTGAATTTTGATGTCAATTTCTCCTCCTAAGGAACTTACAGTGTCTTTCACTTCTGTAGGATCGAGATCAGATCTTATTACGAGGTATGAATGCCCTCCATAACCAGAAAGTATTGCTTCGAGCGGTATATTTCCTTTTCTAAACTTCAGATCTAGTGCAATAAACGGAAGAGTGGCTGAGAGAAAGTCAACCATGAAACTGGCAGCAGAAATCTCAGGCAATTTACTAAAGTTATTTATAAATGCTTGAACTCCAGGAAAGTCGATCATGTAAATGTATCCCTTTGGTTTACCTTGTGGTTGACTTCTTTCTTCAGTCTTACCTGAGTGCAACTTCTGATATATCGTTGAACTTATGTTGTCATACTTTATTTCATCTGTAATGCAATCAAAGGATCTACTCTCATAGCAGTTTAACACATCCTTGAAATTTTCTTTAACTATCGTCTTTACCTTATCCATGTCTCTTTGATGTTCTGCTGCTATCCTATCTGCTTGTTGTAATTCCGTTGTTTTATTTGGCTCGTGATGAGAGTAAGCTCTATCCTTAGCTTTCTCAAGTTCATCTAAAAACTCCTTTCTTACACCCCTTTGTTTTGCATCAGATATAATTGAGTTGAAAATGTCATTTACCTCTTTTACGTGATGTTCAGGGTTAGACAACTTTCCAATATCGTGCATAAGTGCGGCGAATCGCAAGTAGTTCAGCGGAATACTCTCACTTTCGTTTAACCAGAGAAGTAAGGATGTAAGAGTTAAGTGAGACGCTAAAGACGTAAAGTTTAAACCCGGTCTAGTATCTTCTGGCGTGCTAATCAACGCTTTGTAAACTTTCTTTATTTTAGGAGAAATGTCTCTAGATCGCAAGTAGTCTATTATTTTCTTAGCAATTTGTACATCGTCCTTAATTTCCTCGTTTTTTCCGTCTAAAAGGGAAAGTATATTGTCAACAGATATTCTTTCTTCACTAAGTAATTTACCTATATTGTCTTTACCTGTTAAGTGTCTTAAGATCGAGTAAAGGATAAGGTAATCGAAGTTGTTTGGCATATACTCCTTTCCCTTTACAACGTAGTTAACGTGGGTCAGAAAGATAGGAGCTTTATAGAAAGCCGATATTAAGTCGTCCAATATTTCCATGAACTGTTGTGGGCTGAAATTCTTCTCCTTAGATATTTCGTCTATTATCGTCAAGATATCTACCATTACATTCTTAAAATCCTCTACAGCTTCTTTTCTCTCTCCTTCGGTAAATGGGATTGGTTTTCCATTAAAGTAGAGTTTTCTTATCATGATTTCACTCTCTTATCATCGCAGTAATACTCTATCCCCTTAACCCTCACTATATGCCCAGGAAAACAGCTTAACTCGATTTTCTCTAGAAACTCTCCTTTGCATGAACCGAGGGAAAGATCAGGTTTTATACATATTTCTACCAATTTTCATTAACCTCCTTTGGATGATATTTTTCTAAAAACCTCTTTAGGTCCTCAAGAGGATTAATTTGAACTGCTGATTGAATTGAGAACCTTACTCTTCCAAACTTTCTGTCCATGAACTTAAACCTCCCAAAAAGCATCTCCTTAAACGAGATTTTTCCTGCGTTGTCAAAAGCTTTCATGCCAAAGAGAACCATACCCACTTCCTCATCCTTTAGTCCCTTAAAGAGAATCTCTCCTGTGAATTTTGAGCCCTTGAGAACTACCTCATATCTCTCGTTATTATAAGGAATAATACCAACCTTACCTGATACTAGCTTAAAATCCGTGAATATAACTCTGCTAGCTAAACCAGAATTACCAAATACATTACATACAGGACAGATGCTTCTCCCATTTACGAAATATTCTTTTAAAAAGTTATCGCTTCCTATTCGTTTATCAGGTTTAAATATACTGATGTATCTACTAGAGACGTTTTGAGTTCTTCGATCTGTTGAAATATAGCATGAACCTGGAGTTGACAGCTCAATCCTTGATCTGACAGCCCCCTTTACACTATTTCCTGGAATAAAGTATGTTCCGTTTTCGCTTGAAAACCAATTAACTTCTGGTTGGAAAAACTGGTCAACTTCTCCGGGAGATAATCTATCGTTAATGAAGTCCTTAAGTACGTTGTCGATTTTCTTTCTTGCATTGTTTATCTTTTCACTATCAACTCTTGGAATTCCCTTTTCCATACCTACGTGAAGGTAGTCTGAAACAACTTCAATCTCAGCTTTGAGTTTTCCGTAGGTCGTTGAATTTCTTGGCGTAAAGCTAAGTTGTGCTTTCATAATTTCACCTTCTTAAAGACTTCTTCGAACTTGCTCAATACCTGGAAGTCACCTTTGTGAGCCTTTTCCCATTCTTCCTTGGTTAGTATAACCTCCACATCTCCTTCTCCTATACCTCTGAACCTTACTTTATCTCCTATCTCTATAGGAGAGATGTCTACTCTCAAGTTTTCAAACGATATGAAGCCGTAGCCCCTACTTTTATATCCACCTATTTGTGATCTCCCTTCTTGGAATTCTCTCATTATAGAGATAATATAACCAAGAACATAATTTGGTAAGTTTCTCCCTATTAGAGTGAACGGAAATCTACAACCGCTCTCCACGACTTCAACTGTTGCTAATCCTGATGATCTAACTGAACCAGTTTTTCTATCTATAGCTATAATAGTCCTGACTCCTAGTTTGCAGTTTTTCCCAACGGAGTCTAAGAATGTAACTGCTGACTCTATTGATGGAGATCCAAATACCTTACAGTTTATGCAAGTATTCTTCCAAACCAACTCTAAGGCTTCTCCATATCTCTTTCCCCTTATCATATTGTCAAATGAGTTCTCAATCTTGTCCATACAAGTTTCCTTAGTAAGTCCAGTACAGACAGATAGGCCTACCTTAGACGCTACTATTTCACCTACAGATCTAAATGCTCCCTTCCATGAACTACCTGGGATAACTGGATCTTCTCCCAACTTTAAGATTCCCACCTTCGCTAAAGATGTAACATCAACAGTATCTCTTCCAGATCCTATTCTTATAGGTGAAGTTGTTATTGCTTCTCCTGTTATCCTTACGCTTCTGAGGTTCAAGTTTTTTGCTACAAGTGCATATTTTTCTAGGTTAA
The DNA here is from genome assembly GCF_000632495.1 of Candidatus Acidianus copahuensis. Lineage (GTDB taxonomy): Archaea > Thermoproteota > Thermoprotei_A > Sulfolobales > Sulfolobaceae > Acidianus > Acidianus copahuensis. Next base: position 82,506 of record NZ_JFZT01000021.1, read on the forward strand.
GATTTTCCAACTTTACATACCTCCTCTAATGTCTTTTCGCTAATTTTCTTGAGATCTCCTCCTTCTAGCTTAAACAGGGCTAAGTTAGCGCTTACAAGCTTAATTAATCCATTTCCAGTACTTTTTCTTCCTCCTATGAATATTCCATCCTTTAATTGACAGAGGGCAAACCTTAGCGCCTCTACAGCTTTGTTAAGTGGTTCTTCTTTTTCCCCTTCTAATATATTCAAGTTATTTAAGATCGCCGAAAAAGTAAACTCTGTTCCAGGATCCACAAAGTCTAACGTGTATAAATTACCTCTCTGCTGACTTCCGAATATTCTGTTTATCGAGACCATAGTTCTCGTAGAAATTATAGGCTTTCCCTTTGGAATTGAATCTAGAACATAAAATCTGCTTGCGATGTCTGTATGCCCAAATATGAGGCAAGCTATACAGTATTCGTTAGAACAGGTTTCACATTTTTTGTCTCCTGGTTCACAGTTTTTGACGTTATTCCATTTCTTTTCTATTATCATAGTATTTACATAAGCTTCAACAATAGATCTTAGGGCTCCCTTTATGGAGGAACCTGGTATGAAGGGATTTTCTCCTCTAGTGATTATAGGGTTATCTGAATTTGAGAATTCGGTGGATCTTCCCGAACCTATTCTTAAGGGGGTTTCGTTTAAAATCTTTCCTTCTATCTTAATTACAGATCTAATAACGTCTAGGTCCTGGCACATATCGTTCTCCCCTACTCTCTTTAGCTTTGTCTGATTTGAAGAAGTTGACTAGGTCAGAGAAGTTTTTCATTTCTGGCAAGTTCTCTATATTCTCTATAGATTCGTAAACCCATTTAATGTAACCTAGAAGCCTGAGAATATCGTCATTATTTTGCAGTTCATTTATGTTTAATACTAACTCTTTTGCAGACGTTCTGTCAATTCCGTTTCTCTTGCCAGACTGTCTCATTATGAATAGCATGAGTTCCTCTTTATCTAACGAAGACCTGAAGAAGTTAAGAAGGTTTTCAACTTGCGTCTTGCTCGTGTTTCCTTTCTTCATAAGTGTTGCAATTTTTGTTGCTGCATCGAGCAAATATACGGTTTGAACTTGCATCAAAATTTATAGTATATTGACTTTAATAAACATTAGGTTTCGTTAATCGAGATAGTAAGTGATCCTTTACTTTAAAAATATACATTTCCTTATAATAATGCAAAAAGAAAAATATTGTCTTAACTTATTGTTCGATCTTTCTAGGTCTCCATCCAGCTGCGTACTCAACTAATGAACCTATACCGGCAACTAGTAGATTTAATGCTAGAGAGATCAAGGCTATATAGATAAGTCCTAAAGGTGTGGAAAAGAAGGTCGTAGAGATCGTGCTGAACTTATTGACATATAACGTAAGGAAAACGGCTGAAACTATTCCTACTGCCCATCCAGCTATAGTAGCTTTAGTTTCCAACTTATTTGTATACATTGCTAAGAATATAGAAGGAAGAGTCTGAGTTACAAGTATACCTCCTAATAGCTGGAGTTGTATTGCATAAGTAGCCGGGACGACAAATACAAAGCCTAAGGCTATGAACTTAAAGGCCGTTGAAATCCACTTAGCTAATCTAGCTTCACCTTTCTCTGTCAATGGAACAAATTCCTTTATCACGTTTCTCGTCATCAAGTTAGCTACGGCAATCGCCATAATGGAAGCCGGAACTAGACCTCCTATGAAAATCCCTAGAAAGGCTATACCTACGAACCAGTTAGGCATAGTATAGGCTACTAAAGCTGGAACTGTAAGAAGACCATCTTTTAGTGTTGTCACCACTGTTAGTGCAGGCTTAACGGCATAAATTAGTAATCCAAAAAGGGTTAGTAACGCTAATCCTATTCCATAAATGGGTAAAAGAGAAGTCCCAAGTTTTAATTTTTTGCTACTCTCTGCGCTTAAAGAACCATTTATTGCATGTGGATAGAGATAGAGGGCAAGAGAGCTACCTAAAGCTAAGGAGAAATATCCCATCTCAACAGGTTCCTTTGGCGCGAGCGTCTCATAAAGAGGCGCAGCTTTCCCTGCAACGGCTAGAGCGTGTGAAAATCCTCCAGCTGATATTACAACTACGACTATTGGTACTATAACGGCTAGCCAGATTAATATGTCCTTGAAAACTGCTGTTAGAGCAGCTCCTCTAAGTCCGCTTGTAAAAGTAAAAGCTGCAAGCACAATGAAAGAGATTAAGAGAGCTATGTCAGTTACGGTTGAACTAGCTGTTCCAGTTAGGCCTATAAATAGCATTGCTAAAACTGCTTGCATACCGACAATCTGTAAAGCTATGTAAGGTAACTGGGCTACAACTCCGGTCAGCGCAATCAATATAGCTAAAGTTTTGCTTCCAAACTTGTCCTTGATAAAGTCAGCAGCTGTCACATATCCTTTTTTCTTACTTATTTCAAGGAGTTTAGGCATGGTAAGTAAGGCAACACCAAATCCCCAGGCTACATAAGGAACTGCAAAGAAATATATCGCGCCCTTAGCGAAGAAGGCTGAAGGAACTGCAATGAAAGTATAGGCAGTGTATAGATCAGCCCCCATTAAGAACCATACTAGAATAAAACCTAGCCTTCTTCCTCCTAGACCCCACTCATGTAGCTTGTTAAGGTCCCCTTTTCTCCATTTTGCTCCGTAAAATCCCAGGAAAGCAAACACTGCAAAGAACACTATAAAGACTGCAAGAGTTAAATAATCAATATTAGATTGAGGTAACGTCGCATTCATATAATCACCCTTTAAATATTATTGAAACTAGAGCATAGAGTATTGAGGCTACTATAAGCATCACTATTTGATACCAATAGAAGAATGGAAGCCCTCCAAGAGATGGATTAACCTTATCAAAAAATGGAAAAATGGAATACCCTATAACTAGTACAAGCAGGACGATTAACGCTGCTAAGTTGAACCCATTTGCCACTTTTCTTTCACTACTCCAACTGTTTTTAGTAAGGGATATATAAGCTAATTACTTTAAAAACGAGATGAACTCACTTAAAATATAATTCAATAATTTATAGATTTCAATAATGGTTATTACTCCTCATATTGATGAGAACTTTCCATTAGAGAGTTAGATCTTTTAGGGAAATTATAACGTTTTACGTTATCATTTCTTAAGTAACGTGGAGATTGCTGACTCTAAATTGAACACTCTAAAGTGACAGGATATAATAGGACAAGAATTCCACCCTCCTTATAAAATTGAGGAATTCCTCTAAATTTATCAGAATTAGTTAAAGAATAAGATAACAATACCGAACAGATCAAGGTCAAACTTTTCTAGATGTATATCAATGAAGCCATAATGGGTACTCATGGACGTAAGAGGTGGAATATAAGACTATTCTTTCAGACTAAGAAGTTATATTTGTATATACACCAAGACTTTTTCTTGAATTCGTCTCCTATGAAATTATCCTGCTTCACTTAATCTACTACGTCATTTAACGATTAATGAGGCATTATTATACTTTTGTTATCTTTTCTATTAACTCATCTGGTATTTCAATTGCTTTCCAGTTCTTTGGATCAATTGAGGCTTGGACTACATATCCTTCCGTTGCTTTTTCTCCCCCTTTTATTATTGTTATATCAAACCTCACGACCTTCTTTGAAAGAGCTTTTGGGGAAAGGAGAACAGTAATTTGATCTCCCAACCTTAACGGTCTTTTATAGATGGCTTGGGATTCGACCATGACGAACCAAAGATTGTCATTAACTATTGGATAACTTATGCCAACTTTTTCCTTCATGTAATTCTCTATTGCGTTAGTAAAGAAACGATAATAGGAGGCATAGTGAGCTATTCCTTGGGTATCAGTATCATATATTCTTACAGTTTCTTCAAAAACGAATTCTGGAGAGGACATAGTTACGTTTAGATAGAGAAGTTAAAAAAATAATTTGGATCCTTGAGCGAAGGAAAAGCTTGTTAAGTTCTAAAACTCTTTATACGAATGGGATTCACCATCTAGTTGAATTAAAATTGCGCGTAACAACAATGAGTACAGTTAACCGAATTTTGGTTCTCTCTCAACTAAGCTAAATATTCCCTCATTTTCTCATAAGATGGTTCTTCCCTATATTCACGATAATGGAGTTTTTCTGTGTAGGAAAATAGTTACGTACCTTTCTGCTTATCAACATTAGATCATCAAGGGTAGATCTCTCTCTAAGCTAGATCTTTACCTTAGTTGATATAAAGCATTGTAGCTGTTATAGAAAAAGATTTAAAGCGTTTCCTCAATTCCTCTGAGGCAAGGTAATTCTTGACAATTTTTCTCACCTAAGAAAGTTTATACAGATAATAGATCGTTATGATAGTTCTAGGAACGTGAAAGATTCAAATGTTTCGCTAGTAAAAAATCTCGTTATATAAGCCTTAGATCCATTAATTCATAGAGAACTTAGTTTTCCTTTAGATCTTTCTCATGATATTTCATTAGAAATTCCTTAAGGAATGGCGTTTTTTCAATTTTTTCCTTTTCAAGGTATTCGATCATAATACCTTTAGGTTTTTCTCGAGGAGGAGCCCTTATTACTTCTTCAGGAGTGACTAAGATATTTACTGGAACATCGTAAGGCATAGAAGGAATGGATTGAACTATCTGTATCGGATGGAGTGTAGTAATGACAGGTGTCGAATCATCAACCTTCTCTAATTCCCTTAACATAGCGTACTCAAGCTCACTATATCCTTCTCCTTTTCCTACTCTATCCCCCTTTCTGGTTACTGCAACAGATCCAACTATAACCACATCGATCTTATCAAGACTAAATATATCAACTCTCTCACCTAATTTTGTAAACCCAGAAATAGATGAAGCCTCTCGTGGATTAACTTTCTTTGGATCAAGCAAGAAAAAATCTCCTCTTAATCTAGGTGTAGGAACTATTACCTTTTTCCCCATAGATAAAGCGATTTCTCTAACTTTTCTTTGAGGTGAATCGGGGTTTACCTT
>NZ_JFZT01000022.1 GCF_000632495.1 Candidatus Acidianus copahuensis
GCCCTTATTACTTCTTCAGGAGTGACTAAGATATTTACTGGAACATCGTAAGGCATAGAAGGAATGGATTGAACTATCTGTATTGGATGGAGTGTAGTAATGACAGGTGTCGAATCATCAACCTTCTCTAATTCCCTTAACATAGCGTACTCAAGCTCACTATATCCTTCTCCTTTTCCTACTCTATCCCCCTTTCTGGTTACTGCAACAGATCCAACTATAACCACATCGATCTTATCAAGACTAAATATATCAACTCTCTCACCTAATTTTGTAAACCCAGAAATAGATGAAGCCTCTCGTGGATTAACTTTCTTTGGATCAAGCAAGAAAAAATCTCCTCTTAATCTAGGTGTAGGAACTATTACCTTTTTCCCCATAGATAAAGCGATTTCTCTAACTTTTCTTTGAGGTGAATCGGGGTTTACCTTAATAAGGGAGGCTTTCTTAAATTCCTCTAGGTTAGAAAGAAGGAAAGCAGCTCTTTCTGACCCTTTAAAGTTAGGTATTCTTCCATATACAGGTCTAGGAAAGGCTGCAATGTTCATCTGTTCCATTTTATTCCAGATCGTTTCTCTTATTTTCTGCTTGTCCATGCGCTATTTATGATAATGTAAATAAAAAGTAATTCCGATGTAATTCCCTTTATCTGTTAGAGCATGTCAGCATTTTCGCTTAAACCGTGATATTTTATGCATTTCATGATTTTTCCCTTCCAAGATGCTAATATTTTAAAAAACAATATTAATTTGTCCCGGATGTAGGTAGACCCGAAGAAGGGAGTGTAAAAGATTAGGTAAGAGGAACTAAAGTGTGCTGGTTTCCCATCATCTCTGAGGTCTTTGACGATTAAGGTTGTGGGTGGGGTTATCCCGTTAATGGGGCGGATCGCGATGATAGCCTCGGGACGTGGTGAAGCCCAAGGGCTTCACGAACATGGCAATAATTGTCCGTAAAACTCAAACCCCTATTTATGCAAATAGAGGAAAAAAGGAATATTGTTTTTCCTCACCTCGAAGTACTATTAAAAACCATAGATGCAATATATCCAATTATATTCGTAGTTTTGGTTAAGGATTGGAACAAGTCCATAGAGGTAGATGTAAATGGAACTATTCTTTATTTAGCCCCAGTATTCAGGTTTCATGATCTAACGTTAACTCCGAGGAAAATATATTTTACCAGTCAGACTATTCATTATGGATAAAGAAGACAAGTACCTGATAATCTCCTTTTCTCTATTAACTTTTGGTATTCTGCTAGATGGGTTGCTCTTTTTCTTTCTGGCTATGTCGTTGATATCGTTTATCCTACTTCTAAAACTGGACAAATCTCTTCTCCGTTTACTTATATTAAGTATGATAGAAGGTTTCCTCTTTGAGGAATTAGGAGTTCATACGGGGTTTCCATTTGGTTATTATGAATATAACTTTCCCCCATATATTCTTGGGATTCCTGTTGCGGTCATTTTAGCGTGGGGTATATTCTCCTTTCTTTCCTCTCTTGCCCTCATTCCGTTGAAAGGACAAATGAAGAAGATTTTCCTTTTCCCAATTCTAATGGTTACAATTGATTTAGCTGTAGATCCGATAATGGTTACTGCTGGAGCTTGGAAGTGGTTAACCGTTACAAGTCCTAACTGGTTTGGTATACCCTACACTAACTTTCTAGGATGGTTTTTAGTTTCTCTTATTATTGCAGTTAGCTATTTTCCTTGGAATAAGGTAATTAGGTGGAAGGAGAGGAACACTGCATTTTACCTCCTTTTACCACTTGACTATTTCCTTTTAATCTTCAACTTTTTCCTCCATGCTAAACCTCAACTAACAGAACCTCTTCTTATATCAACTATAATCTCAGCTCTTCTTATAGGAGGGATATATTCATGGAGCTTTAAAGGCGGTTAATCATGTATTAGTACCAAAAATAGAAGCATCATACCTTTCAATTAGAGCATCAATCATTGACGCTACTATTATAGTTTTTATAGGTATGCATTATTCATCGTTTTAATATATATTTCTAATGGAGATTTTAAGTTTTATTTTAAAGTAGTTAAGTAGTCACTTATAAAATTTAATCCTCTTTTGTGAACGTTTTTGTCAAGCACTTTTATTTTTGAAATCCAATTTCAACTCGATGAGCCTTAGTCAGGAGATAACGATTTCTATCGATATAGGAGGAACTTTTACAGATATAATAATACAACGTGGTGATAAATTAGAGTATATAAAGGTATCTTCTACACCTAAAAAACCAGAAGAGGCCGTAATAAACGTATTGAGAACGTTAAAAGGCGAGAAGATAACTGAAGTCCTTCATGCTACTACAATAGCTACAAACGCAATTTAGGACAAGTAGGACTGGAATTGCCAAAGACTGCTCTTATTACC
>NZ_JFZT01000023.1 GCF_000632495.1 Candidatus Acidianus copahuensis
CCTCTTTGTGAACGTTTTTTGTCAAGCTACTTTTATTTTTGAAAACCAATTTCAAAAGGATGAGCCTTAGTCAGGAGATAACGATTTCTATCGATATAGGAGGAACTTTTACAGATATAATAATACAACGTGGTGATAAATTAGAGTATATAAAGGTATCTTCTACACCTAAAAAACCAGAAGAGGCCGTAATAAACGTATTGAGAACGTTAAAAGGCGAGAAGATAACTGAAGTCCTTCATGCTACTACAATAGCTACAAACGCAATTTTAGGACAAGTAGGACTGGAATTGCCAAAGACTGCTCTTATTACCACAAAGGGCTTTAAGGACATTATTGAAATAGGGAGACAGAATAGACCTAGAGTCTATGATTTAAATTTCGAAAAGCCAAGACCATTAGTTCCAAGAGAGTTAAGATATGAAGTTGATGAGAGGACATTATACAACGGAGAGATATTAAAGAAGTTGCAAAAAGAAGAAGTTGATAAAATAGCTTTAGATGCGTATTCTAAGGGTGTTATGACCATTGCAATCTCGTTCCTTCATTCCTATGTAAATCCTGAAAATGAAAAAATAGCTGAGGAAGTTTTATCTAAATACTTTAAGTATATTTCTTCTTCATATAAGGTCGCTCCAGAACCTAGAGAGTATGAAAGAACTAGTACTACAGTAGTAAATGCAGTTCTAGTGCCTATTGTATCTAAATATTTGAATAGCCTAAATAAGGCTCTGAGCGTTATAAATTCCCCACCCATTTATATTATGGCTAGCACTGGAGGCTTAGTAAATACAACTGAAGCGTCTGAAAGACCTGTACAAATTATAGAATCGGGCCCTGCCGCGGGCGTTATTGCAGTTAGAGAACTTGCAAGAGAATTACAGATAAAGAACGCTATAAGCTTTGATATGGGAGGGACTACAGCAAAGGCGGGCACAATAGTGGATTATGAGGCTGAGATAACCACAGAATATGAGGTTGGAGGAGAAGCTCATCATGGAAGGATTGTAAAAGGGTCGGGTTATCCTATAAGGTTTCCATTCATTGACTTGGCTGAGGTATCAGCTGGAGGGGGTACAATAATATGGAAAGATGAAGCGGGGGCAATAAACGTTGGACCATTAAGTGCTGGTGCAGATCCTGGCCCGGCGTGTTATAACAAAGGTGGAGATAAACCTACAATAACTGACGCAAACCTAGTCTTAGGAAGGATACCTGAGAAACTATTGGGAGGGAAGATGAGTATATATAAAGAGTTAGCATTAAAGGGACTTTCAACGCTTAGTGAACCTTATGAGGTAGCTCAAACATCATTATCGTTAATAAACTTGGAGATGGCGAGGGCAATTAGACTAGTAACAATTGAAAGAGGTTTGGATCCCACAGAGTTCTCACTATTTGCATTTGGAGGTGCAGGTCCGCAACACGCATTAGATCTAACTGAAGAGATTAATATAAAAAGAGTCTATATTCCAGTTGAGCCAGGTTTATTTAGCGCCCTAGGGCTTTTAATGTCTGATGAAATGTTTGAGGCTAGAAGATCCTATCCGAAGGATATTCAAAGGGAATTCGATGAAATGGAAAAAGAGCTATCTAGAAAGCTACTGAAGATCGACTATTTCTTAAGATATGCAGATGTTCGCTATGAAGGTCAAGGATGGGAACTCACTATACCTGTAGATAAAAATGATTCTTACGAAGCAATAAAGGAGAAATTCGATGAAAAACACCTTAATACGTATGGGTTCAAACTAGATAGAAGGATAGAAATAGTCACTATAAGAACCTTCGCCGTAATTAAAAGGGTTAAGCCTAAGGTAAGGAAAGAAACAAGAGGTTCTTCAGATAGACCTAGAGATTACAGGAAGGTACTCTTTAACAATGAATGGATAGACACTCCAATTTATTGGCGCGAAAATCTACCTATAGGATCACAAGTTGAAGGACCTGCTATAATAGAAGAATATAGCTCTACTTCAGCTATAAAACCTGGGTGGAAAGTGAAAGTCCTAGAGAATGGGGTACTTGAGGTGAGTAAGAGTGGTTAGTTGGGAAATAATCCATAAGGCAATGGAATTCATAGCAGAGGAAATGGGTGTAGCGCTGAAGAAATCCTCTATGTCACCAAATATTAGAGAGAGAATGGACCACAGTTGCGCAATCATGGATCCTATGGGTAATCTTGTCACGCAAGCTGAACATATACCTGTACATTTAGGTTCGTTTAGGATAGGAGTTAGGAATTTGTTAGATTACATGAATAAAGAGGGATTGAACATAGAAGAGGGCGATGTAATAGTCCTTAACGATCCCTATATTTCAGGTACTCATTTAAATGATGTTATGATGGTAAGTCCAATCTATTGCTCTGATAAACTAGTTGGCTATGCTGTAAATAAGGCACATCATGTTGACGTAGGCGGGCCTGTACCTGGTAGCATAAATCCCAATGCTACAACATTATACGAGGAAGGACTAATTATACCTCCTACATACTTAATGGAAAAAGGGAAGTTGAATAGGGATGTCCTAGATTTAATCCTAAGTAACTTCAAGTCACCTTATACATCGATAGGAGATCTTAATGCCCAAATTGCTGCCAATAGACTAGGTATTTTAAGAGTTTCCCAGCTAATCGATAAATATGGTTTAGAAAGCGTGAGAAGAGGGTGGGAAGAATCAATTAC
>NZ_JFZT01000024.1 GCF_000632495.1 Candidatus Acidianus copahuensis
TAGAAGAGGGCGATGTAATAGTCCTTAACGATCCCTATATTTCAGGTACTCATTTAAATGATGTTATGGTGGTAAGTCCAATCTATTGCTCTGATAAACTAGTTGGCTATGCTGTAAATAAGGCACATCATGTTGACGTAGGCGGGCCTGTACCTGGTAGCATAAATCCCAATGCTACAACATTATACGAGGAAGGACTAATTATACCTCCTACATACTTAATGGAAAAAGGGAAGTTGAATAGGGATGTCCTAGATTTAATCCTCAGTAACTTCAAGTCACCCTATACATCGATAGGAGATCTTAATGCCCAAATTGCTGCCAATAGACTAGGTATTTTAAGAGTTTCCCAGCTAATCGATAAATATGGTTTAGAAAGCGTGAGAAGAGGGTGGGAAGAATCTATAACCTATAGTAGAGACCTATCCACTAAGGAAATTGAAAAATGGCCTAAGGGAACCTATAGTGCCATGGACTATTTAGAGGGTATAGATGGAAATCTAATAAAGATAAAGGTAAATATTGCAATAAGTGAAAATAAGATAATAGCTGATTTTAACGGGACTGATCCCCAACTACCCCAGCCCTTAAATGCAGTATATGGAGTCACATTTTCAGCAACAACGTTTGTTATAAGGTCGTTAATAGGAAAAGAAATTCCAACAAATGAGGGATTCTATAGCCTAATTGAAGTACGTGCTAGTGAGGGTTTGCTTGTTAATCCAATAAAACCAGCACCTGTTTCCGGTGGAAATGTTGAAACAACTCAAAGGATAGCTGATACCGTTTTTAAGTCACTGTCAGGTGTATTACCAGATAAGGTACCTGCAGCCGGATCTGGGACAATGATGAACGTAATGTTAGGTGGATATTATAAAGGAAGTTATTGGGCACATTACGAAACTATAGGTGGCGGTACTGGAGGAAGGCCTAATAAGGATGGCGTTTCAGGTGTTCACGTTAATATGACCAATACACTAAATACTCCAATTGAGATAGCTGAGAAAGATTATCCGTTACTCTTTACCGCTTACCATATAAGATATAGAAGTGGAGGGGATGGAAAACAATAAAGGTAGGAGGATGGTA
>NZ_JFZT01000025.1 GCF_000632495.1 Candidatus Acidianus copahuensis
GAGGGATTCTATAGCCTAATTGAAGTACGTGCTAGTGAGGGTTTGCTTGTTAATCCAATAAAACCAGCACCTGTTTCCGGTGGAAATGTTGAAACAACTCAAAGGATAGCTGATACCGTTTTTAAGTCACTGTCAGGTGTATTACCAGATAAGGTACCTGCAGCCGGATCTGGGACAATGATGAATGTAATGCTAGGTGGATATTATAAAGGAAGTTATTGGGCACATTACGAAACTATAGGTGGCGGTACTGGAGGAAGAGCTAATAAGGATGGCGTTTCAGGCGTTCACGTTAATATGACCAATACACTAAATACTCCAATTGAGATAGCTGAGAAAGATTATCCGTTACTCTTTACCGCTTACCATATAAGATATAGAAGTGGAGGGGATGGAAAACATAAAGGTGGAGATGGTATAGTAAGAGCTTTCAAAATACTAGCAGAAACAAAGCTTTCAATACTTGGTGACAGATTTAAAGTTCCTCCATGGGGTTTATTTGGAGGAAAATCAGGATCAATAGCTAAGGTTACTATAAAGAGAAAAGAAGGAAAAATTGAGGAAATGTCAGGGAAATTCACCACAACTCTCTATGAGGGTGATGAAGTTATAATAGAGACGCCAGGAGGAGGAGGATTCGGTTCTAAATGATAAAATAAACTTTCTTTTGAACACTAAAACATAACTAATTTAATTTCAACAGCAAATCATATAGGTACAATACAGAGTTAGATAGCATGAACTCAGACTTAGTTCATCTATATTCATCACTGATACTCGCCTTGGAAATCATTTCCTTTAGAGCTACAAACGAGATGGATTAATTAATTTGAAGCCAATTAATGCTGTTATTAAGATTTTATCCATATACAGCGATGTATTAGAAATACTTTGAAAATTCTTAGTTAAGTTGAGATATAATGCTAAATTCACTTTGACTGTACTATCTAAAGAACAGGGCTTAAGGATAGTCAAAAAATCCAAGGATATGTCGCTCTTATAGATAGAACTAACTTAGGATACAGGATCTCAATTATAATGGAGACAGATGCTATTCCTAAGTATATGGATGAGGTTGTGAATGAAATTTCTCAATATAGTGAGGGTTTATGGAATAGGTAGTGGGACAAGGTTACATGTTCACGCAGTATTTAAGGAGGAGGAAGAAGCATATTCGTTTATTTCTAATAAACTATATACTATTAAAGGTATAAATTCCATTGCTACATCTAAAATTATTAGAAGGTATAAAATAGATCCATCAATTCTTTTATAATTGTTTGATTTAGTTGCGTTAGGAAGTAAATGCCGATTCTTTTTCAGTCAATACCTTATATTTTTAAAGTCGTCAGCGAGATGTTACATAAAATATTAAGAATTTTTATCTAAACTTCATCCCTTTTAAGTTTCTTTAGGGTTTTCCTTGAATTAGGTTGAATTCTTATCTATCTATTTATAAATTTCCTCTAACCATTTGTCTCCAACTTTCTCTCCATCTATTACTTCCTTTTTTACATCGAAATCATCTTTTTTGTTTATTGTGTAAACTGCTAACAGTCCTTCTTTCCCCATTAAATTTTTGTCTTTAAAGCTATCGCCATCAACTCTAAACACGTCATATATTAACAGCTTTCCATCAACGTAAATCTCAGTAACTGATCTAATCTTTCCAGAACTAAACTTTTCCTTATGCATTTTTCTACCTAGAATGTAGGCCTCAACAATCTTTCCTTCGTTGAGGAAGAATTTATTCGTGATCTCAGCTGAACTATCATTGTAAAACAAGTATGGATGAAGTAACCAATTTATCCTCTTCCCTCTTCCTTCAACTTTTATTTTGATGTTACTTTTTGAGGATATCTTAGTAAAAGCTTGATCTTCTACGATAATGTTTCCTTCTGATTCAACTTGAATCTCTAGGTAGTCATTATGGGCTAAAACCTCTGATGGATTAGCTATCATGATCGTCTCCCCAAATAGAAAAGCATTAAGTGGACCTTCTCTTTCTATTATTCCGTTAGTTCTCACTCTCA
>NZ_JFZT01000026.1 GCF_000632495.1 Candidatus Acidianus copahuensis
AACTTTCTCTCCATCTATTACTTCCTTTTTACATCGAAATCATCTTTTTTGTTTATTGTGTAAACTGCTAACAGTCCTTCTTTCCCCATTAAATTTTTGTCTTTAAAGCTATCGCCATCAACTCTAAACACATCATATATTAACAGCTTTCCATCAACGTAAATCTCAGTAACTGATCTAATCTTTCCAGAACTAAACTTTTCCTTATGCATTTTTCTACCTAGAATGTAGGCCTCAACAATCTTTCCTTTGTTGAGGAAGAATTTATTCGTGATCTCAGCTGAACTATCATTGTAAAACAAGTATGGATGAAGTAACCAATTTATCCTCTTCCCTCTTCCTTCAACTTTTATTTTGATGTTACTTTTTGAGGATATCTTAGTAAAAGCTTGATCTTCTACGATAATGTTTCCTTCTGATTCAACTTGAATCTCTAGGTAGTCATTATGGGCTAAAGCCTCTGATGGATTAGCTATCATGATCGTCTCCCCAACTAGAAAAGCATTAAGTGGACCTTCTCTTTCTATTATTCCGTTAGTTCTCACTTTATAATCATCCAGTAGAAACCCTTGGTACAATTTCAGAATACATTGATGGCATTTCTATACAAGGACAGGATATAAAGGGTAATGAAGAGTTTGACTCGTTAATAATAATGGGAGGGCCACAAAGCGTATATGAATCAGAAAATTATCCGTATATAAGGAAAGAAATGGATCTTGTAAGAAAGGCATATACTAAAGGAAAGAGAGTCCTCGGTATATGCTTAGGTTCACAGATAGCTTCAGAGGCATTAGGAGGTAAAGTGATAAGAGGTCCATATGGATCGGAAATTGGTGTACAAAAGGTAAGAACGATAGGAAAATTTCCTTTTTAGGAGATGAGATTAAGGTCTTCCAAATGCATAGCGATACTTTTTCTCTCCCTCCAGGAAGTGAACTTTTAGCTTATAGTGAGAAGTACTTTCAGGCCTTTAAAAAAGGGAGTGTCTTAGGAATACAATTTCACGTCGAGGTTACTCCAGAAATTGTGGATAAGTGGGTTTCAGTATATGGAATGAACAAGGAATTAGTAGACCAGG
>NZ_JFZT01000027.1 GCF_000632495.1 Candidatus Acidianus copahuensis
TAATCATCCAGTAGAAACCCTTGGTACAATTTCAGAATACATTGATGGCATTTCTATACAAGGACAGGATATAAAGGGTAATGAAGAGTTTGACTCGTTAATAATAATGGGAGGGCCACAAAGCGTATATGAATCAGAAAATTATCCGTATATAAGGAAAGAAATGGATCTTGTAAGAAAGGCATATACTAAAGGAAAGAGAGTCCTCGGTATATGCTTAGGTTCACAGATAGCTTCAGAGGCATTAGGAGGTAAAGTGATAAGAGGTCCATATGGATCGGAAATTGGTGTACAAAAGGTAAGAACGATAGGAAAATTTTCCTTTTTAGGAGATGAGATTAAGGTCTTCCAAATGCATAGCGATACTTTTTCTCTCCCTCCAGGAAGTGAACTTTTAGCTTATAGTGAGAAGTACTTTCAGGCCTTTAAAAAAGGGAGTGTCTTAGGAATACAATTTCACGTCGAGGTTACTCCAGAAATTGTGGATAAGTGGGTTTCAATATATGGAATGAACAAGGAATTAGTAGACCAGGTTCAAGAGGTTAAGGTAGACTTAAAGAAAAATGTCGGAAAAATTATGGACTTTTGGTTTAACATGACCTAATTAGTCTTCCCTTAACTCCAAGTAACTCCCCGTTATCTAAAGCTAATTCACCGTTAAGAAAGGCATATCTTACTTTACCTAATATTTCAAATCCTTCAAATGGAGTCCAGTCTGCCATATGGAGTTCTCTTGAATTAATAATCCATTTTTCATTAAAATCATAGAGAATTATGTCGGCAGAATATCCCTCCTTTATTTCGCCAGTCTTAAGATTATTAAATTTTGCTGGATTTATGGAGTTCATCTCTACCGCTTTCCACAAAGGTAAACCTTTCTTTACAAAATAAGTTAGCATCATGGGAAGTCTAAGCTCTACTGTTGGTAAACCGGGAACCAAATCGGGAAAATATTTGTGTTCTTCCTTTGTTTTCCTGTTAAACCAGTTGTGATCCGTTGAAATCATGTCAAATTTTTCCACTTTTTCTGTCATTCCTCCTCTTGCGGGAGGAGAAGTGACGTATAAGTATCCATTCTCCTTGCTGTAGTATGACGGATCCAAAAAGATATGGTGAAGCGTACCTTCATACATTAAACCAGGGATTTCTAAGGTTTGAGGCGAGCTTACATGGGCTATTAGAACTTTTGAGTTATACATCCTAGCTAAATAGGAGATCTTTAACGCCATTGAGATTTCGCTTTCCTCAGGTCTACTCTTCAAGTGAAGTTCACTCCCTCCTTTTCCCATTCTTGAAATTAGAGTGCTTATTAGATCCCAATCTTCCGCGTGAACCATCACACTAAATCCTTTTTCTAAGATTGAGGCTAAATCACCCATATTACCAGGAGGAGAATTAGCGTAAGGGATTGTAAAGAACTTAACTGTCTCGAACCCATCCTTCTTAATCTTTTCTAGAGACTGAGAATATGAATTCGCTATAACATGAAAGTGGAAGTTAACGTAACTCCTTCCTTGGAACTTGTTAACTCTGGAGTAGAAGTTTTCAGAAAAGGAAAAGTCAACAACTGTTGTCGTCCCTCCAAAAAGTGAAGCTATTGTGCTTTCTTCCACTGTGTCATCTGTACGTACTTTTAGGTAATCCTTCTCAATGTGAACGTGATTGTCAACTCCTCCTGGCATTAAAACTAGTCCTCTAGCGTCAAATGCTTTCTCCCCAACTATACTCTTCCCAACTCTAGTTATTTTTCCGTTCTCTATCTCAACTTCTCCGTCTTCTAAACCTGATGAGGTCACAATTTTTGCGTTTTTGATAATCATGTTCTTTCCTCAATAAGATAAGCTTTTCGTTTAACTTATTTCATCGTGATAAATTCGTAGAATGAATTTACTTAAATATATAAAAAAACTAGTTGTTTCTAAGTATCCATTTCCTTAAGCAAGGAAAAAATCATTTTAAGTCTTTGCGATGGAAAAATGGATATGGAAAGATATTACGTCGGTGATTCAACAGGGAATTACAAAAGTGTAAAATTTATAAGATCCACAGTACCCTTTGCTAAATTCAAGGTTTCAGGGAGATCTTATACGTGGGAAGACTTAAAATTTAACATTCCAAGAATTTTTGGTTTAGAGGGAAAGCTAAAGGATATTGAAATTCCATTGCTTGCGAAGGATAGATCTCTTTATGTAGGACAACCTATTGCAATTGTGTTAGGAAATGATCCTTATGATGCGGAGGATAAAGCTGAAAATGTGGAGGTTGAGTACGAGGAATTAAATGGGGATATATATGACTTCGTTCCGAACAATATAGCGCTAGAAGGACAAGGAGGTGAGGACTTTGCTGAAAAAGATAGACGTATAAACCTTGATTTAACCTTTTCTAGGTCATCTCCATTTCCGATGGAAGGAAGAGCAGTTGCAGTAAGGCATGAAGGAGATAAGATGGTAATCTATATATCAAATCAAGCTCCTACTGTAGCGAAGAAAATAATTGAAGAAATGCTTAATTTTCAAAAAGTCGAAATCAAGGTTCCTTGGGTAGGCGGAGGCTTTGGTTCAAAACAGGACATAGTACCTGAGGAGTTAGCAGTAATTGCTTTATCCTATGCTACAGGACTTGACTTAAAGTGGATTGAAAGTAAGACAGAACATGCGTTAACCTCTCAAGGCAGAGGACAGAGACATTTTGTGGAGGTTTTTTTTGAGAGCAACGGAAAGATAAGAGGGTATAAAGATAGT
This sequence comes from Candidatus Acidianus copahuensis, assembly GCF_000632495.1. Lineage (GTDB taxonomy): Archaea > Thermoproteota > Thermoprotei_A > Sulfolobales > Sulfolobaceae > Acidianus > Acidianus copahuensis. Next base: position 2,745 of record NZ_JFZT01000027.1, read on the forward strand.
ATAGTCTATGATCTAGGAGCATTTCCTTTACCTTGGTCTGGAATATCTCCACTTTACGTTACTTTGATGAACTTGAAAGGGATTTATGATATAAAAGTAAAGTACGAGTTTAAGGTTGTAGTGTCCAATAAACCTCCTCAAGGAGCATTTAGGGGTTTTGGTAGACCAGAGGCCTTTTTTGTGGTTGAAAGAGTAATTGACGCTGTTTCTAGAATACTAGGAATTGATCCTATAGAGATTAGGAGGAAAAACCTGGGAAAATTGAACGCAGTAGGTAATGTTGATGAGATTTTTAGAAGAATTGAGAAAAAGTACAGGGAAGTTAGAGAGAAGTACGGAAAAGGAGTAGGAGTTTCCATGTACGTTCACTACGGTTCTCCATCGTCTAAAGTGTTAATCAATGAGGAGAAGTCTAATGTAGGAGGTTATGAATGCGTATCTCTAAGATTGGACGATAGAGGCATAGTTAAAGTAAAGACTACGGTTGTCGACATGGGACAGGGAATTGCCTCAGTTATAAGGAGAATAGTAGAGAAAGAGCTTGGGACTAAGGCAGAGGTAGAAGTAGGATCAGACGATGTTAGAGGTTTTGGAAGTTGGGCAAGTAGGAGTGTGGTTACCGCAGCTAACGCAACCCTGTTAGCAGCGAAAGAATTAAAGGAAAAGATAGATAAGGAAGGAGGACTAAGCAGGCTAAAGGAAAAAATAAGTAATTCTCCTTGGGAAATTGAGGATAAAGAGATTTATTCCGTAAAGTGTTATGAACCGGAGGAAATGGTCGGATCAATAAGCGGGCAAATATCAGCGGTTAAAGTGGATTGGCCAAACATTAAGGTTTTGTACCATTACGCTATAGTCGATGTTGGAGTAGCAGGTAATGAGGACAACATAAAAGGACAAATAATGGGTGGAATAGTTCAAGCCATTGGAGGTTCTCTTCTGGAAAGCGTTGAGGATCCCTTGAGTTACGCTATACCGACTGCTTTGGAGGCTCCTCTTATGGAAGTAGAACTACTCCATACACCGTCTAATACCCCAGGCGGATTTAGACCTGTTGGAGAGAATAGTATATCTGGGGCTTACGTGGCTATCATAAATGCTCTTTCCGATTACGGCGAAGTAAAGAGGATACCGGTGAGTCCAAATGATATTAAAAGGGAGGAATAGAGTAGGAGAACCAATTGAAATAGAAGCAGAAGGAGACGGAGCTTTAAACTTGGAAAGAGTAATCTTACCAGCTTTTTATGATATGCATTCCCATCTAGAGAATGCGTACTCCCTAAACTTAACAGGCTATAACAATTCTTCTTCACTACATGAGGCCGTTGAAAGGTGGGCGAAAGTAAGAGATTCTCTCACCCTTGAAGAACTCAAGCTAAGGATAGAGAGATCGGCTTTAATTGAACTTTTTTATGGAACGACTCATATAAGAGTTCACGCCGACACTTGCTCTAAAGGACTAAAGAGCGTAAAAGCTGCAATATTAGCTAAGGAAGAACTTTCTCCTTACATCGATGTCCAAGTAGTAGCATTCCCTGAGCAAGGTATATTTAACTGCTCTAAGGAGAGTTTTTTGGAAGGCTCAAAGATTTCAGACTTGATCGGAGGAAAACCAGAGGTTGAATCTGCGGAAGAGCATATAAAGTTCATTACAGAAATAGCGGAGAAGCTGGGGAAAAACTTGGACGTTCATGTTGATCAAGGAGATGGTAGTACGAAGTTTTCAGAGATGTTACTGGATTTAGCAAAAACTCACGTAGCTTTAAGCCACTTAACAGCCCTTCATTTCTATCCTGAGGAGTATGCAAGATTATTGGTTCATAAAATTAAGGAGAAAGGTTCCAGTGTGATAAGTTCTCCTCTAACCGCGTTTTACTTAAATGGAGGGAACTCTTATCCAATGCCAAGAGGAATAACAAGGATAAACTATTTACTATCTGCTGGCGTTAACGTTAGCTTAGGTCATGACGATGTGATAAATCCATTCTATCCATCCGGTTCAGGAGATATGCTTCACGTCCTATGGATGGCGATGAATATTGAAAGGAACTTTGATCTGAGTTGGGTTAACCTAATAACAGAGAATGCGGAAAAGGAATTTGGAGTAAAAAACGTCGATTACGTAGTTTTAGAAGCTAAATCCGTAGTAGAGGGCTTATCCACACTTTTACCTAGATGGGGAGTGATAAGAAAAGGAAAAATTGTTGCAAAAAACTCAATGGAACCTAAAGTCTTAGATCTAAATCCCATGGAAATCTTAAGAACAATGCTAAATGAATAAGACCTTTACTCTCTTTAATCAACTTTATGAATAATTTTTACGACATAAACATCATGGACTCTCCAATTACTGACAGACTGTGCAAGCTATTAAGGGGAACATACACGTCTCTAGGACTGTGTTCAGAAATGAAAGGAACAAAAAGGTTGATAGGAGGATATAGCTAGACTAATTGTAAGGGAACCCATGGTAAGGGTTATTCAATTGCTGTTGCAGACTTTTCTAATTTTTTTTAATATATTAGCTTAATAGTTTAATGAGTTTATATTTGTTCTACATAGTAACGAAAAGCGAAATAATAAAGAGCACAGTGGTAAGAGGATTTATGGTATATATTGAAATGCTTAAGGATAATGGAGAACTAGATAAGGACATAGTCGGCAGAACAATAAAGGAACTATTGAGGAAAGGAGTTATTACGTATAAACCAGGAATTTGTGATAACGTACTTAGGTTTATGTCTCCACTTAATATTCCTAAGATTCTCTTTGATAGAGGATTACAAGGATTTTAAGACTCGATCAATATAAAAGAGAGACATCAATATAAGATATTATGAGACAGATAGATGCTTTAAAATCCCCCAGGTTTACTCAAATATCTACTTTTGCAAGGCTTCCAATTTGCGAAAGCTTAAACGGCGTTAAGGCACTTTTTATTGGAATACCTTTTGACGATGCAACAACTTATAGACCTGGAGCTAGATTTGGACCATCAGGAATTAGACAGGGATCTAGGCTGTTAAGACCATACAACATGTATTTAGACGTTTATCCTTTTGATGATCTTAACGCTTGCGATAGGGGTGATGTAAATGTTGTCCCTGGATATATTGACGATACCATGAAGGTTATAGAAAAGGATATAGACGAAATAGTCAAATCAAAAATTGTACCATTCATTGCCGGTGGAGATCATTCCATAACCTTACCTATTCTTAGGTCTATGGCTAAAAATTATGGCAAAGTTAATGTAATTCACTTTGATTCACACTTTGACTTTTGGGACTCTTATTGGGGAAAGAAGTACACTCATGGAACTTGGTTAAGAAGATCAGTAGAGGAAGGTCTGATCTCTAACGTAATTCAGGTGGGTATAAGAGGACCACAGTTTACTAAAGACGATTTTGAAGAGGGGAAAAAACTAGGTGTGAAGAGCTTTAATATAAGGGAAGTAAAGTACTCAAGGGAAAAGGTTATAAGTACCTTAAACTCCTTAAATGGGCCCACGTACATCTCTTTAGATATTGACGTTGTAGATCCTGCATTTGCACCTGGTACAGGAACTCCTGAAGTAGGAGGGCTAACAAGCTTTGAGACTCTAGAAATGTTAAGGGAATTAAAGCTTGAAAAAATAGTGGGTTTTGACGTTGTTGAGGTGTCTCCACCTTACGACATAAGTGAGATAACTAGCATGTTAGCTGCAAATATTATTTATGAGGGTATGTCACTTATATCCTTTAATAAGTAACATTCTATACTTTGGACAATTTTATATAGATTAAAATATTATCAGAATTTAAGATTAGGTATTTTATACTTTTTGTTAACCCGACCTTAAAGGATTTGTTCTGTCGTTAATGCATGTTGATCGAATATATACCAAATACATGCAGCTCACTTTCTAGGACAATTGTAATATTAACGGTGATGTCATTACGAGATCTCTCGAATTAGAACGTTCTTCTCGAGGAGTCCCTTTTATCTTCACTAAAGCTGGAAAAACTTAAGTCTTATAAATTCAAATAATGTATATCTTACAATTTCTTTTTATAGTTAAAACTCATTGAACTCTAGATTAGTTATTGATTCTTTCCTTAAACCTTTACGCTAGTTAAATTATATTTAGTATAGATGGATTTTATTAATAAAAATAATATTTGCTAAAGAAAATTATTAGATACTAGAAGAAATTTCAAAAATCTTTCGGAATAGAGGTTAAGTAGTGAAAGATTCAACTCTAGACTGGGAATGATATTTCTCTTGTTCAAGTATTCTCTTCGTATCGTTAAGAGTTCAGTTGTAGCTTGCAAAGTGAAGGGTACCGTAGTCATGTAACAGTGAACTTAACATAGACTCTAAGCTTATATCTGCCACACCATTCGAGGTTTAAAAGGTCTCATAAGTGGAACTTATAGTTAGATCCAGTCTTGTAGATTAATGAAAGCTCGACTGAAAGGTCGTAGTAGTTCACTGGCTCGCTTAAATGATATAAAAATCGCTCATGTGGAATTTCACTTCTCCTTAACCTTAGAGTAGTTAAGATCATCATTAATCTTCTCTAATTCCAATATTTTTCATAATTCGTCTTAGAGGCTGTGATATTTAAGCAATTCATTTTAAACCTATAAAAATGGACATCTATTTGAAAGTATTTTCTTAAATAAAGTTCGTTACTAGAATAAAACTTCTTATTCTTATGTATAATCAATCGATAATTTTTCATATAGTTTACTAGAAATATTCATATCTTTTTTAAGTGTATGGAGAATGGTAATAGCTTATGAAGGAAAAATACGATAGTTATCTATGGAATCCTGAAATCTCTCCTGTAAAAACAGAACTGAAAAGGTGAGGTTCCAAAGATTTTTCAGCCCTATGGATAACCATGAGCATAGGCGTTCTAACGTGGGAGTATCCATGGTTTGGGATCTTCTCTGGCATACCTTGGTTATTTTCAATTTTTTTAGTTTTCCTCGGAAATGCAATTACCTTGATACCAATGATAATTCAATCTCATGCAGGAGTAAAGTATGGTCTAGCCGAGCCTCAAGTAACTAGATCACGGTGGGGTATATGGGGAGCTCAAGTACCTTCAATAGTAAGGGCAATAATAGGAACTGGATGGTGGGGAATAAATGCATTCATAATAACTGAGATTGTCGTTGGTTTGTATCTTTCCTATAGCGGTAAGTTACTTCCCACTATAAGTCCTTTACTCAAGTCTGGTACTGCCAACTCATTCACAATATCACTTGCTATGCCAGGTCTCTTTTGGACAACTTTCTTTATCTTAATATTTCTAGAGCTCCTTCTTCTTCATTTCTCTCCGATACTAAAAGGTCAAGAACCTTTAAGGAAAATGGCTAGGATAACTGCACCGCTAGTTATTTTATCATTAATAGGTATATTCCTAGCAGAAGGATTAAGGTCAGGATAGAATCTATCAGGAATTGGAAGTTTTAGTGCAAGTAAGGCAAGTATTTTAGAGGAGACCGTCTTCTTAGCCGGTAACATGTCAAGTTGGCTCACTATGGCTATATCAATGCCAGACCTAACTAGATTTGCTGCAAACCAGAGATCGAAGATAATCGGCCAGCTAGTTCTCCCGTTTGGATATCTATCGATCGGATTTCTAGGAGTTATGGGAAGCGTTATGGGTATTCATCTGGCTAATGCGGTGGTAATTGATCCTGTGCTGCTGACTTTGATAACGCAATCTCCAATATTATCAACCCTTTTGCTATTGCCTCTTCTTATTGAGACGTTCGCGGTAAATACTTTAGTAAATCTTTTACCCCCTGGTTATGACATAAGCAACCTCTATCCTAAACGGATTACCTGGTTTAAGGGAGTTATGATCGCTATAATAGTAGGATTAGCGATTGGAGCTTGGAGCTTTCTTGGAAGCGCATATGGTTTTATGGTAAATTGGCTGGAAACTTATGGTGTAGCTTTAGGAGCTATAGTAGCGGTAAATACAGCAGATTATGCAATAGTAAAGAGGTTTAACCTAGACATAGATTCTCTCTTTATGTCTAACGGAAAGTATAGATTTCTCAAGGGTTTTAATCCTTTAGCTTTTATATCGTTTGGCGTGGCGATAGCTATAGTTTATCCCCCATTACTCGGTTGGGTAGACATTCCCTTGCTATCCGCTCTGGATCCAATGGCTTCATTTATTATTTCGTTTTGTTTGTACCTTTTGTTAACAAGGTGGTTAAAATCATATTCAGGAATTTGAGGACAATTGAAGGAAAACAGACAAGTTTGGAATAAGTATAAAGAAGGGAAATAGGGTTTCTTGTTATAACGCTAAAAGTCCTACTGATCCCTTGGAAGAACCCTTATACCTCGAAAATTAGTTACATCTGGGGACAAAATACTTCAGTAAAATGATATTATAGAGAAAGAAAAATTTTGTAATGTAGGGAGTTTTTTCTTAAGAGATGATTTTTTTCAATAATTCTTCAACCTTGTTTACCACCTCAATAAGGGACATTATTCCTTTCTCCGCGTCAACTACAATACCGTTTCCAATTACTCCATACTGATTAGCTTCTTTAACAGTTAAAGTTGAGAAAACTCCTTCTTTATAGCTAAAGTCCTTAATCTCATCAATTTTTTCATCCTTTACCAGATCTTTATCTATTGCTTTTATCCTTGAGGTCTCAACAGAACCAGCGTGTAAATCTGGTCCTGGTAATCCAAGTTCTTCATCTGAATTAATATTGAATACGTAAACCTTGAATGATGAACTCGTGAAGTTAATCTGCCTTGCCACAATATCTAGTACACTTCTATTACCACCATGTCCATTGATTATTATTATTGATTTTATTCCTGAATCTTTAGTTGCGTTAAGTAAATCCACTAAGTAGTTTATCATTGTAACGTAAGAAATACCAACGTATGGAAAACCGTTGTGCTCAAGGGAGCAACCGTAATAGATCGTCGGAAAGAGTAGGACTTCTTTCTCGTTTCTTCTTTCGACTTGTCTTGCTACCCATTCAGCTATTAAAGAGTCCGTACCCATTGGTAAATGGGGACCGTGCTGTTCTACGCTTCCAATAGGAATTATCCCAACCTTACCAGGTACTTCTTCCCTTGTTACCTTCAAGATCTCCATGATAGAAAGTGTATTGTTATTTTTTATTTAAAACTGCTTACTTTAACTTTCCTAGGGTTTAGAATTCTGTAGATCCATTATGTCCTTATAACACTTAACGATCTCAAACGTATTAGGCTAAGTTCCTGGCACATCTGGATCCAGTATTTTATTGATATAAATAGAGTGAACGTCGATTTTGAATGACTCCTTTTAACATTTCTATCAAGTTAACGTTTCGTCTATCAGCCTCATTGTTGCACCTATCCATGTCTCATCTTGTAAGTTTAACTATCTAGCCTTGGATGAATGATCCTGTAGAGTTTTACCCATTTACCTTGAAGA
>NZ_JFZT01000028.1 GCF_000632495.1 Candidatus Acidianus copahuensis
CAAGGGAGCAACCGTAATAGATCGTCGGAAAGAGTAGGACTTCTTTCTCGTTTCTTCTTTCGACTTGTCTTGCTACCCATTCAGCTATTAAAGAGTCCGTACCCATTGGTAAATGGGGACCGTGCTGTTCTACGCTTCCAATAGGAATTATCCCAACCTTACCAGGTACTTCTTCCCTTGTTACCTTCAAGATCTCCATGATAGAAAGTGTATTGTTATTTTTTATTTAAAACTGCTTACTTTAACTTTCCTAGGGTTTAGAATTCTGTAGATCCATTATGTCCTTATAACACTTAACGATCTCAAACGTATTAGGCTAAGTTCCTGGCACATCTGGATCCAGTATTTTATTGATATAAATAGAGTGAACGTCGATTTTGAATGACTCCTTTTAACATTTCTATCAAGTTAACGTTTCGTCTATCAGCCTCATTGTTGCACCTATCCATGTCTCATCTTGTAAGTTTAACTATCTAGCCTTGGATGAATGATCCTGTAGAGTTTACCCATTTACCTTGAAGAGGTAAAGATTCACGGTTAAGCTAGAAGTCAGCAGGGAGTTAAGTATTTCACAGTTTTACGATATAATTAGTCTTTTCCCAAAAAAAAAAGTCGTGGAAACTATCAGCTCTTGTATCTTCCTTAGTCGGCATACTATATATTCCTTGGATATGGTATAATAATGCCAATACGATATTCGAAATGATAAACCTACTCGGTTCCTTTTTAGGAGCCGTAGCTGGTGTTATGATGGTATATTATTGGATAATAAGGAAAGAGAAATTATCCATAGCGGATTTATTTAAAAGATATGGAGAATACTGGTATAATAATGGAATAAATTGGATAGCATCTTTATCCACTATTATAGGACTTATACCACTATTATTAGGACTCTTAATTCCTCAATTGTCCATAATGTTTTCCCTTGGATTCTACTTATCTCTAGCATTAGGAGGGACGTCCTTCGCTGTCATTACTTTTATTTATAAAGAAAAGAAAAACTGAAACTTTTAAATCTAAAATATTTATTTTTTATAATCTATTTATATTAATTTCAAATGTTTTCGATTCTTACTCTTTCTCTTTGATACAAATAAGTAATGATCCATTAACTACTGATGAAGTTTAATTATAAAATCTTGTAATAACGTGCTTTTTTGAATTTCTAAATATCTAATAACTATAATTCATGATTTTGTTTTATATTAAACTCTTTACTTTTATCGCATAACTTATAAATATTGAAAAAATTTTATGTTATTGAATAATAAGATCTAGTTAAATTGTTAAATCATTTAAAAAATTTTCTATAAATACTTTTAGAAAAATTTAACTTAAGTTATAAAATCTATTCAACTAAGTATTAATTATTATTCGATAAAGTAAGATAGTCGTAAATCTTATAAATCTAGCATTTCTTTAAAAGTTATGAAGAAGGATACTGTTCTCGATAAAGCAAAAAATCCCAAATATTTTATTGTAACTGTAATACTTATAGCGTTTGGAATGTTTCTTGTAGGATTTGATGCAAATCTGTTTTTCTTTGGAGGAACTTTTATATTATCCATAATTCACGTTAATCCTCTCTTACTTGGAATTACTGCAACGGGATTCGCTGCAGGAATAACAATATTTAGCATAATAGGAGGGTTTGTGTTTGATAAGATAACTACTAGAAATGGAATACTTATATCACTTCTTATAATTACTACTTTTTCTATGCTAACTGGGTTTGTAACGAATGAGTACGAGCTAGTTATATACAGATTTTTAGTAGGATTTGGAACTGGAATGATACAGCCTGAAATTTCTGCATTCTTAGGGGATCTTAGGCCAGGTATGAGAGCCACTACTATAGCTGCTGAGGGAGTTGCTTTTAATTTAGGGTTAGCCTCAAGTCCATACATTTTCGCCCAATTCTCTACTGCTACCACTTTCAATATCCCTTTTATAATAGCTGGCATCTCAGGGGGAATTCTTATGTTATTGATTTTCCTTATAATACCTTCAACCTATAAGATAAAAGAGAGACCTAAGGTAGGAATAAGGCAAGTTATGAATAGATCTCTTTTCTTTATGGCTATATCCTATTTTATGTTCGGAATAGCATTTTTCGCCTATGAAGGCTACTTTACGCCGTATCTTATCTCTTCAGGAATTTCTAAAGAAGTTGCAGCATCTATAGTTTCATTCTTTGGTATTGCGGGAATGATACTTGCATTTCCTGGTGCATTTGCAGGAGATAAGCTCGAAAGAAAACACATTATACAGTTAGCCACAGTTGTAATGTCATTAGGCACAATTGTTATGTTTCTACCTCATATAAATCCTCTTTTAGCTACTATTGCTGTAATATTATTGGGAGGTGGGTACGCCATTTACGGAAATATTCAAGCATTTGCACAGGAGAGCGTCGAGGATGCATGGATAGGTACTGCAGTTGGATTTCTCTTTATGATATTTAATATAGGGGCAATGATCGGTGGACCTTTAATGGGGTTCTCTGTCAGTGATTTTGGATATATTTATGCAGGTATAATTTCAATAGTGACACCAATGGTTCTTTCAATATTTTTTGCCTCCTTAGCTCCCAAAGTTCCGAAAAGAATAAGGACGGTGTAAAAAATGGAAGCAAAGGATACTCTAATTAGATTTCTTCGCATACCTTCAATTTCAGCAACTGGAGAAGGCATAGAGGATACTGTAAATTTTCTTAGTGAAATAATGAAGAGTATTGGAATAAAAACTGAAATTGAAAAAGCTGGTGGAAACCCAGTAATTTTTGGAGAAATTAACGTTGGTAGCAAAAAGACTATTTTAATCTATAATCACTATGATGTACAACCAGTAGATCCCTTAAATGAATGGAAACACCCACCATTCTCTGCAATAGAAGAAAACAACAGAATATATGCCAGAGGTTCATCAGACAATAAAGGGACATTAATTGCAAGACTTTTTGCGATAAAGGATCTAATGGATAAGGGAGAACTTGGAGTTAATGTGAAGTTTCTATACGAAGGAGAAGAGGAAATAGGTAGCGTACATTTAGAAAATTATATTGAAAAAAATAAGGATAAACTTAAGGCAAACTCAGTACTTATGGAAGGTTCCTCTCTAGATTATAAAGGAAGACCACTAATCGTACTAGGAGTTAAAGGATTACTTTACGTTGAACTTTCCTTAGATTATGGATTAAAAGATTTACATTCGTCCAATGCACCAATAGTTAAAAACCCTTGCTGGGACATGGTAAAGGTATTAAATTCCTTAATTAGAGATGATGGAAATATAGATATAGATGGATTTTATGAGGATATTAGAAATTTAACCGAAGAGGAAGAAGAGCTTTTAGATCAATATGATATAAACTACGAGGAAATTAAGAAATCTCTCGGAAATTTTCCAATGAAATATGAAAATAAGAATGATATTGTAAAGGCTCTTTTAACTTATCCAACTTGTAACATAGATGGTATAGACTGTGGATATACTGGAGAAGGAAGCAAAACTATAGTTCCACATAAAATTGTTGTAAAGATGGACTTCAGGTTAGTTCCAGATCAAGATCCCTATAAAATACTTAATGGACTAAAAGAGAAATTGAAGTCAATCGGGTTCTCAGGGGAAATAAAAGTACTTGGAGCTGAGAGACCAGTTAGGACTTCACTAAGTTCAGAAATAGTTAAAGCAACAAAAAATGCAGCGAAAGAAGTATATGGGGATTACATTATAATACCGAATTCTGCAGGAACCCAGCCAATGGGATTATTTGTTTACAATTTGGGAATAAAAGATGCAGTAAGTGCAATAGGTGTTGGAGACCCTTCCTCAAACCCCCACGCTCCAAATGAGAGCATTTCATTAGATAACTTCTATAAAGCAATTAAACATACTCAACTTACTTTAATTAACTACTCAATGTAAATCATTTTTTTATATTATAATATATATTTGGAATGATCGTTAAGAATTAGTATATTATTAAACTTCGTTTCTGATTTTCATTACTAATAGTGTATAGGCTAACGCGCTTGATTTAAGGACACCTTCATACATATTAAAATCTTAAGCTGTCGTTAGAATATATATGTATTAACTTTTTATGTAGTTTTAATATATGAAATATTACATATTCAAAAGACTTAATAAATTACTTGAGAACGAGGGGTGTGGAAATTTGTGCTGAAATATGTCCTCCTTATTTAACTTACGACAAATCATACTATAATTTATCGTAAGGACTTACTATTTTACAATAATATCATAAGCGATTCCAAGTTCTTTTACCTCGACTAAAGTTAGTCCTAATATGAGGATGTCAACTAATTTTTTAACTGTAAGGAATCGAGATTGTTAAGCTTGCAATCAGTTATCGAAGCTATTAGCTCGATTAGTTTAACTTAATTTTATTGCTTCTTTAACATCGGTTACTTCTATGCTTAGTTTTTGATCTTTTTTGTGAACTCATCATGTTCAATATCGTGTTCTATTGGTTCTAGAATTTTAATTGATCTTAACGTACTTAATGTAGTTATGAACATCTAAGTGTTTCTATATGAGGAAGTTTTACTCTGAAAACAAATAGTTAAAAACTTAAAGGAATAATATAGAGAGTGGTATTAGAAAAATACGGTAAAATTAAAGGCTGAATTCTCGCCCTAAAAAAGGTAGTAGCAAGACCAGGAAAAGAGAAAGATTAACACATAGAATTTAAATGAAATGTAGATGTTAAACTTAACCTCGTTAAAAACAATTAACACTTTCCTGAATTTCATTAAGCATTAAATTGAAAACATTTTAAAATATCTTGTAAAAACGTTTATAAACAATCCTTTACATTCTGATGTATGGGTCTCTTTAATTGGGGAAAATCTGGTTCAGGAAAGCAACTCAGAATTCTTTTTGCATCAGATCTTCATGGATCAGACGTAGTATTTAGAAAGTTTCTTAATGCAGGTAAAATGTATAAGGCAGATGTACTTATAATAGGAGGAGACGTTGCAGGCAAAGCATTAATTCCTATTTTGGAACTAGGTGGAGGAAAATATCAGGTAGATGATAAAGTTGTAGGATCTGAGGGACTAGAAGAATATAAGAAGAAGTTTAGATCCTCAGGAATTTACTACACGATTGTGGATAAAAAAGAGGTAGATGAATTATCTTCAGATAAGGAAAAATTGGACAATGCTTTCAAGGACGCTATGATTGAAAGATTAAGAGAATGGATAAGGTTGGCCGACGAGAGATACAAGGGAAGTGGGATGCATATATATACTAATCTTGGAAACGATGATCCAACATACCTATTTGACGTAATAAAGGAGAGTGACGTGATGAGAACTGTTGAGGGAGAAATAATTGATATTGGAGGTTATGAAATGATATCCTTCGGGTATGTGAATCCTACACCTTGGAATACACATAGGGAAATGAAAGAGGAGGAGCTTGGACTAAATCTAAAGAAGATGGCAGAAAAAATAAGTGAACCTTCTAGATCAATATTTAATTTTCACGCTCCTCCATATGGAACGAACTTAGATAATGCACCTCTTTTAGACTCTACACTAAAACCCGTGGTTAAAGGAGGAGAAATAGTAATGACACATGTTGGATCAAGCTCAGTGAAGGAGATTACAAAAGAGTTTTCGCCACTCTTAGGTATACATGGGCATATTCATGAATCAAGAGGATTTGACAAGATAGGTAAAACATTAGTTTTGAATCCTGGTAGCGAATTTGGAGAGGGAATACTTCACTCTTCCTTAATAATCCTTGAAGATAATAAGGTTAAGGCCCATCAATTTATAATAGGTTAAAAGTTTTTTTTAATTAAAAATTGTTAGTTCTGGTGGGAACTTTACTATTACTACTATAATTAGATGAAGAAGTTCAACTCGTCATTTAGGGTATCTTAAATTCAACGTCAACAATGTCCTTAGGGAAGTATGCAGTAACAATCCAGTTTGGCACATCTACCACTTCGCTTACTCTTAGATTAACTGAAACGCTAGCAAGCATGTAAGCTTCAACTGGAGACATATGTTGCGAAAGAATTGATATTATACCCTTAATTGCTTTTTTAACTGCTATCCATAAATTGTTATCTATACCTGGATATGCTATGTACTCTTTAAATTCCATTTCTTTCACAGATTTGGATATGAACATAGGTTGAGATAGACTAACGTCTTTTAAAACTCTTACTTTAATGTTCATTTCAATGGGCGCCTCTATGGCAGTCCCGCAAACTTCTCCATCTCCTTGTGCTAGATGGGTATCGCCTATAGAGAGAAGCGTTCCTTCTACGTATACTGGCAAGTATAGTTTAGTTCCAAAGGTTAAGTGTTTTATGTCCATATTTCCTCCGTTTTTCCTTGGTGGAATTGTACTAAATTTCCCTCTCTCTTGCATAGCAACTCCTATTACTCCAGGGAAGGGAAAGATTGGGATCCTCACGTTTACGTCGCCGAATTTAGCTGAAGCTATACCATCCTTTACACTCCATATCTTTAAAGAAGGTCCTTGTAGATCAATTGGCGATGTATACAATTCATCTGCAAGTAATCCAAAACCTGGAAGAACTCCTGTCCATCCCCATCCCTTATCCCTAAAAGAAAGGAATTCAACCTCTATAGCATCTCCTGGTTTAGTTTCCCTTATTTCTATAGGCCCGGTCAAGGGATGAATCCTATTAAAATCTACTTTTGCTAGTTCTTGAGCAGTTGATGTTGGTGATATCTGACCATCTGTTGCCTCCTTAGTTTCGATAGTTATCACTTCTTCGTCGCTAATTGTCGCTATAGGTTGAAGCGAGTTGTCCCACTTGTTGTGGGTTAACGCATGTATAGTGAGCATAAATAAATGTATTATATAAAATTATAAAGTTTATTAGCTATATTTCTCTAAGAAAAACTTTTTGTCTTATTCATGATAAGTCATCCAGTTGTTAATCCATAAACTAATCTTGAAATTATGAAGGTAACAGATCATAGTGAAGTAATGTTCTAGCAGTTTTCACGTTGTTATAGGAGAGAAAATATGGGAAAAGTAAATATTAGAAAAGGAGCTCATATGAATACTACTGTCGTGATATTTATATAGCCCAAAATTTGTCCTTTAAACTGAAGAAAATGCCGAAATATCTTGGTCGATCGCCTAATAGCCAACCATATACTTGGAAGAGTGGAAGGATAAATTGCTGAACATCTAATGGCTGTTATAACTAATGTTACAGCTAGCTAAAGAAAAATAAGTCTTCGTAAATGATGATTCGTTAGAGATAGAATACGCTACCGAATGTAATTACGTTTAATCGCTTAACAACGCTTCATGCTTGGTAAGTTCTAGAGCTAATAGTTAAATTTGCTGTTTTGGACTCTTTTTCAGAAAAATAATTGGAACTCTCGTAATTCTTAGACTAGGAGAAAGTGTGAATATTTAATCGCTTAATTGGCATCAATTATTGAAATTTAACTTAGAATTTTTATTAGATAAATTGTAAAGTTTTTTTGTTAATTAATGGAAATCTTTTAGTTCCTATTTTAAGAAATATAGTATAAAAAAGAAAAACCGGTTAGTTTTTACACTTCTTCTATATAAATTGAGCTTAACTCAGTGTAATTTTCGGGCTTTCTATCTTTGAGAAATGGAGCTTTTCTTCTTCTCTCCTTAATTTTATCGAGATCTACTTCAACAATTCTGAATCCTTCCTCTTCTCCCATTTCATCAACAATTTCCCCGGTTGGATTAGCCACTAAGCTTTTCCCGAAATACCTTATTTCCCTACCCATGAAGTACTCTTTAGTCCTATTTACGCCAACTACAAACACAGTGTTAAATGCTGCATGTGCCCTTAACTCTAGTTCCCAAGTTTCAGGGTAGAAGTTTGTTGTTGTTGGAACGGTAACGATGTCAGCTCCTTTTATTGATAATATTCTAACACCTTCTTGGAAATGCCTATCATAGCACACTATTGTTCCTAAGGTGTATTCTCCCATATCAAAGACAGGATATGTTTTTCCAGGCTTAAAGTAAAACTTCTCGAAATATCCAGGAAGTTGAGGTAAATGTGTTTTCCTATATTTTCCTAATATCTTGCCTTTGTTTACTATTACTGCAGTATCATAATAAATTCCTCTTACTTTATCATCTTCTTCAAAGATTGTCAATACGACTCCTACATCTCTCTTTTTAGAGAACTCTGCAAAAGTTCTCACTGTTGGTCCATCAACTTTTTCAGCTAAATCAAAAAATTTAACGTCTTCAATAGCTGGAAAATATTGGGTTGAAAAGAGCTCGTTATACACAATTAACTCAGCTCCTTCATCAGTAGCTTTTTCTCCGTACTCGATTGCCTTAGTAATATTTGCCTCTTTAGATTCAATACTCCCCATCTGAACCATTCCTATCTTTATTTTAGGCATTTACCTCACCTCTTATCGAGTCTATCTCCTCATCTATTCCAGTTCTCCTTTTGGTAACTTTTTCAAGGAAATCGTAATCCCTCATTTTTCTTGAAGCAATTGCCCTCATATCCTCTATTGAATAATATCCTTTCCTTTTCATAAATTCTTCAAGAGACGTTTTCCATTCTCTAATGAAGTAGAAGCCTCTGATCATTGTGTACGTGACTGCCTGGACTGTGGTTGATCCCATCATTATATATTGGACAGCGTCTTTCCAATCAAATATCCCTCCAACACCACTAATTTGGAGAGAAGTTCTTCCCCAGATTCTCGATACCGAGGCTAACCCTATAGGTTTGACTGCAGGTCCAGAGATCCCTCCATATCCTGAATAGCCTGAGATCGAAGGAAGTGGGGTTCCGGTCTCTATGTCGATGTCAACAACTCCTATAACAGTATTTATCGCTGTTACACCCTTAGCTCCAGCTATTTCAGCTTCTTTAGCTATATACGATATGTCGGTAACGTTAGGGGTCAACTTAACTAGGACTGGTAAACCAACCGACTGGACTACATCCTTTGTATATTCTCGTACAAGATCTGCGTGTTG
>NZ_JFZT01000029.1 GCF_000632495.1 Candidatus Acidianus copahuensis
CATATCCTCTATTGAATAATATCCTTTCCTTTTCATAAATTCTTCAAGAGACGTTTTCCATTCTCTAATGAAGTAGAAGCCTCTGATCATTGTGTACGTGACTGCCTGGACTGTGGTTGATCCCATCATTATATATTGGACAGCGTCTTTCCAATCAAATATCCCTCCAACACCACTAATTTGGAGAGAAGTTCTTCCCCAGATTCTCGATACCGAGGCTAACCCTATAGGTTTGACTGCAGGTCCAGAGATCCCTCCATATCCTGAATAGCCTGAGATCGAAGGAAGTGGGGTTCCGGTCTCTATGTCGATGTCAACAACTCCTATAACAGTATTTATCGCTGTTACACCCTTAGCTCCAGCTATTTCAGCTTCTTTAGCTATATACGATATGTCGGTAACGTTAGGGGTCAACTTAACTAGGACTGGTAAACCAACCGACTGGACTACATCCTTTGTATATTCTCGTACAAGATCTGCGTGTTGCCCTATAAATGCTCCAGTTTTTCTCTCTGGCTCCCCGTGAGGGCATCCAAAGTTTAGCTCAATTATTGATGCCCCTCTTTCTTCAGCCCATTTTGCTAACTTTACCCATTCGGTATGATCTGGACTACCCATTATACTTGCTATCAACGGAGAATGAGTTTCGTTCTTTATTCTTCTTAAATATTTATCCCAGGCCTCTAGAGGCTCTTCAGTAATCAGTTCTAGATTTTCAAAGGACACTATTTCTCTTCCATTCCTAGAAGCAGAGTACATTGGTCTAACCGACTTTCTAATTATAGAATCTCCTATTGTTTTTGTTACAACTCCTCCCCAACCTGACTTTATTGCGTCAATTATCTTATCTGGTGTTCCTGTTGTTGGCCCAGAACCTACTAGGAACGGGCTATCAAACTTGACCCCGAGAAAATCTATTGATATATCTACCATATACTTTTTACACTTTGAATTTAATTTAAGCATTTCTAACGTACTCTTTGTATTTCAGACAATGAATTCTCCTCGATACTTTTATAATCCTATGAAAATATTCCCGTAATAAAAAAGACCTCTGGACATAAATATATTAGATTCTCGCCTCCTGAATTCCATTAGATTCGAAATATAGCTAGCAAACTCCTCTTTAACTGGAAGAAGTGAGTCTAAATCTATATATATTAATTTTGTATTTAACTCTAAAATTTCTTTATATGGAAGCTTTAGCCTAACAGAACTCTTCCTAATTTATTGAAATATTAAAAATTTTCCTTTAAAGATAAATATTTACATTTTTGATATACCTTGTAACTATTAGCGTAGTTTAAAAACAAAGTTGTTAGGTTCAATTGAAGTTAGTATTGAAAGTAAAGTTTTACCTAGTTATTAAATAGAAGGGATGTTCATAGACTATAGTCCCCGAACTTGTTTGCTATGTGAGGATTTTTCTTTTTGATATAAAAGTAAAGTCCTATTATTACTACGATAAATGCAATTGAAATGTAGACCCCATAAACAAATGGTGGGGGAGGAGCTGGGTATAGAGACGTAACTATGGCTGCTCCTAATGCTAAAACTGTTATCATTGGAATAAGAAGATGTTTTACTAAGTTTAAAGTTCGATTCTTATAATGGTATTTTATTAATCCAATGGAAGCTAACATGTGGTTTAAGTAAGTGAATACTACACTTGACGTTATTAAAAATAGTGCAGCATTCAGTGGACCAAATAAAAATCCAGTCGATAAAACCAGAGCAGCATTCAGGAGGCCTGCTAGTAAGGTTGGAACTTCAGGAACACCTTTCTTATTTACTTTATAGAAAATTTTTGGCAAAGCCCCATCTCTAGCCATTCCATATATCATTCTTATTCCACTTACCGCAAAGCCTATTGTTGAAGAATTAAAACTATTAAATACAAGAGCAGCGTAAATTATTGCTATTGGAATTCCTAAGGTGGAGGAATAAATTATAATTCCTGGATCAGGTAAGTTTGCATAATTAAACATTTTGCCTACTCCATAGCTTATCTCTTGGGCGTAAGAATTTAGAATTATTGCTACTCCTACTAATGTTAAAGTCATTATAAGAGCTTTTGGTATGTTCTTTTTCGGATCTTTAGTCTCTTCAGCAACTCCTAAAGCTCCATTCGTCCCGCCAAAAGTGCTTATTCCGAATATCATTGAAGTAAGTAATAATAGAGCATTACCGTTAATAGGAGATAAACTTAAGGGTTCAAGTGTGAGTTTATGAAAATTTAAGGCAATTAATACCATGGAAGTGATAATCAGAAATGAAATCTCAATAAGTCCAGTAATCAAGTTATACTTAGAAGTCGGTCTAATTCCTTCGTACATCAAGAAAGTAGTTTCTCCTATTATAATTAATGAAACAGGTATCCAAAACCATGGATATTCCTGTGTGAATTGAGGGAAAATCAAATAGGCGAAACTGGTTAAACCTAAGACGCCAAACCCTGAACTCGCTGTTACGTAATCATATAGATAAGTCCAAGCAGAGAAGAATGAAATCCCGCTACTATTATATCCAGCTTTCATAATGGCTGCCCAACTATAGGCCGAGGCAATCACCTTGGACCACTCATAAGTCACAATTGTCATCGCTAAGTAAATTAGCCAGGCCAAAATAACAACCAAAGTTAATGTACCTCCAACAAGTCCTGCCAAGCCAACAAAGTATAGAGCTGTTACTGCAATAGGCGCGTTTGAAGCTAAAGAATTAGCTAAGGCTAACCAAGGGGAAAGTGCTCCTTTTCTTAATCCTTCAGGGCTATTTTTATCCATATAAATATCGTTAAACAAGAATTTATAAACTCACAATAAAACATTTTAAATAGAGTTAAGGTTTTTCATTCTGATTTTCCAGCAATAAAACAAGATATAAAAAGATTCATAGGATGTATAAATGAAAATTTTTATTGGGATCTTTCTATTTCTATAGGATTAATAAATCAGGTTAACACTCTAGTTGATCTGATTTTCACCTAGGGAGTGTTATTATTACCTTAACCGTGATTAGTAAAGTTAGGCAAGTCTTTTTAACATATTTTATAAAGATTTTAATAATGAGCCTTCGAAGCTATTTATAATGATAAGTTTACAGTCCCTTGAAAAGGAGTTTGGCGATAAATTTGACAGTTCAGATCAAACAATACGACGATATTCTTATTCTCCTTACCTGGTTTCTCCGGTGATTAATAAGCTATGGAATAAAGTCCTAGGGATAATTTACGCTGAAGATGAGGATGACGTAAAGCACGCCATTTCTTTAGTGAGTTCTTTGGGAATTTCTATAGTAGCCTTCGGATCTGGAACTTCTACAATAGGTCAAATAGTGCCTCTAAAACCCAGTATCATGATAGATTTAAAGAAAATGAATGGGATACTTCAAGCTGATAAAGAAGGAATTGTAGTAAAACCTGGCACAACAGTGTTGGATATTTTGAAGACTTTAAGAAAAAAGGGGTTAGATCTCATGGTTTATCCAAGTAGTTTCTACATGTCAACAATAGGAGGATATATAGCTGGAGGTGATGTAGGAATAGGTTCTTTTCAATATGGTTATTACTTTGACGCTGGAATAAAGTATTTTAAATTGATTGGAAGCGTTAAGGAAAAAACGATATCTAATAGTGATGTTTTCGGTGTAGCTCAAGCGGCAGGAACTACAGGTATTGTTACGGAAATCGGCTTACCAGTATCAGAGAAAAATGACTGGAAGGACTATTTATTAAGATTTGAGAATTTGATGGATTTAGTTAAGTTGCTTTCAGAGTTCGATAAGAATACTGTAAGAAGGATTACAATAGAGGACGATATAACTTTGAGGAAGATTGCGGGTAATAGAATTGAAAAAATAGGAAAATGGAATTTAATGGTATCTTCATCAAAAAAGGTAAGTGGAGAGGAGGTAGACCTAAGATTTTTAGACGAACTAGCGTTTGCAGCTATATATGTAACAATGAGTAAGCTGTCAAATCTTAAAGAATATTTTTATGAAGTTAGGTTGCTTACTACGGAAGAATTCTATTATGTAGTGACTGAACTCAAGGGAATTTTAGGTAATAATGTCTTCATACACGGTGACGTTATGACGATAAACGGAAAAATTATTATTTATACTGTATTTATTTCTGAGCGAGATAATTTTAAAAAAATAGATGAGGTAATGACAAAGCACGGTATTCCATTTGAAATTCATTCAATTGAAATCAATGATAGAGTTGATAGTGAATTTAGGTTAGAAATTATGAAGAAATTAAAGACAGAGATGGATCCTCGAGATATAATAAATCCAGGTAAGCTAAGGCTATGATGTTAAAAAGCGTTATAGAAACAATAGAACTTCTCCAAGATTTAAAGAAACCTGGGGATATCTTAGATTACGTCAAAAAGTATTCAGATGAAGTACAGTATTGGGACTTAGGAGAAGTTTTGTTCCTACGATCTTACATAAAGGGCGAAGGGAAAAAAATTGAAGTTTTAGGGAGGTTAGGATCTATAAAAATTAATAATTTATTAGTTTCCGATGCTGACGGTGCAATAATAGCATTGGCCGTTTTAAGGGAACTTAGTAAGGAACGCCAAAGTGGAAACTACGTAATAAGTACAAGCATCTCTCTAAGTGCAAAATTAATACAACATGAACCATTCAATTTCATGGTTCCTCCCATAGGTATTGAAGAAGCTTTGAATTATGAAGTGGATAAACAAGCTGATTTTATAATAAGCATAGATTCCACAAAAGGTAATAGAATAGCTAAGTATTCAGATTTTGCGATAACTCACGTAATAAAAGACGGGTATATAATGAAAGTTTCAGATGAGGTATTAGATATTTACGAAAAAGTTACGGATCATGAACCTTATTTTGTTCCTTTAACATCGTCAGATTTGACTCCTATGGACTTTAATTCTTATCACATAAGTACGTTAATTTCTCCATGGTTATATACGGAGAGCCCATTAATAGGAGTGGCTACTGTATCGAAATTCGCTATACCTGGATATGAGACTGGAGTTCAGAATATTTCCATGTTAGAAAACGCTGGTAAGTTTTGCGTTGAATTATCAAGGTTTATAAATAAAGGAGGTAGTGCGTTTGACGAAAAAGAGTTAATCGAATTAAAGAATAAACTTGGAGAGTCAAATTTACTAAAAGTTAAAAGGAAATGACTTATATGAAATAATTTATATTACCATGCATTATTTAAATAGTGTTTTATGATATTTCTTTCAGCTTTTCTTAAGTGGTATATGAACGTTACTGGACTTATCCCAAGTTCTTTAGAAATTTCTCTAGCATTTGCATTTTTAGGAAAAGAATAATAGCCCTTAGAAAATGCCTTGATAATTATTTTCTTCTGTATATTGGTTAATTCGGGAAAGGGAAAAAC
>NZ_JFZT01000030.1 GCF_000632495.1 Candidatus Acidianus copahuensis
TCGTCAGATTTGACTCCTATGGACTTTAATTCTTATCACATAAGTACGTTAATTTCTCCATGGTTATATACGGAGAGCCCATTAATAGGAGTGGCTACTGTATCGAAATTCGCTATACCTGGATATGAGACTGGAGTTCAGAATATTTCCATGTTAGAAAACGCTGGTAAGTTTTGCGTTGAATTATCAAGGTTTATAAATAAAGGAGGTAGTGCGTTTGACGAAAAAGAGTTAATCGAATTAAAGAATAAACTTGGAGAGTCAAATTTACTAAAAGTTAAAAGGAAATGACTTATATGAAATAATTTATATTATCATGCATTATTTAAATAGTGTTTTATGATATTTCTTTCAGCTTTTCTTAAGTGGTATATGAACGTTACTGGACTTATCCCAAGTTCTTTAGAAATTTCTCTAGCATTTGCATTTTTAGGAAAAGAATAATAGCCCTTAGAAAATGCCTTGATAATTATTTTCTTCTGTATATTGGTTAATTCGGGAAAAGGGGAAAAACTTGTTAAGTCTGTTACTTGAAATCCTTTTATATGAGAAATTTCTTCTAGTCTCTCTCTGAACTTATCAATAACGTTATTCTTTATCAGGATTTTCCAATATTCAGTTCCTTCGAAATTGTACTGGCTTAGAATTGTTCCCTGATACTTTTTTACAATGTCTGAAATCGTATTATCTCTTCTACAGATACAATTTATTAGTTTGACTTCTTCTCCAAAGGTATTAACTATATATACATTGCTTTTAATCATTTTAATAAATTTTTTAGAGTCCTTTCCCCAAACTAAAAGTTGAGAATTATACACTTCCATATTTGGAAAATCTTCGTATATGGTTTGAACTTTAACATCAAAATTATCAGTTTTTTCCGTCCAACAACTTTCATGTAAAACCTCAATCCTTAAAATCTTAATTTCATCTTTCATGCTGTTATATTTTTTTGGTTAATTTTAAGCATTACCTTTAACGGCATAAAAGCTGCAAATGATAGCTTTATTTTATTAATAATATATTTTTAGTAAAAAAATTACTATATAATATTAGAACGGTTAAGGTACATATTTAAATGCTCTATTAACTATATCATTATAAAACAAGAATTACTTAAGTAGATAAAAATATATAGAGTGTGGGATCATTCTTATTATAATTAAGTTTTTAAACTGTTTCAATTTCTTCAATATGATGACTACAAAAAAATCTAACGAAAAAATTTTCGCAAGAGAGTCCTCTGGTCTGGTGAAGAATTTTTCTTCGTTCGATATGTTAACTTTTGTTCTGTCGTTCTCCTTGGGTTCTGGAATTCTTTTCTTCACGGTCGAAATAGTAGGAGAATATCCAGGTTCTATACCGATAATTTCATTATTAATAGATCTAATCCCGCTTTTTTCTGCAGCTTCAGTAGTGTATCTTTTAAGTTTAGTATTACCAAAGACTGGAGGTCAGTATGTATGGATATCCAGGATATTGAATCCCGGATTAGGATATTTTATTAACATTGTTATGTGGATAGGATATTGCATAATAATGGGCGACGTAGGATATATAGGTGCCTCTTTTATCTCTAGCGCATTAACAATTACAGCATATGTGACTCATAATCTAGGAATAATATCCTTAAGTAAGTCTTTCGCCAATCCTTTAGCTGATATTATAATAGCCATTGTTATAACTGTCGCGTTTTCGCTGGTGTCAATTTCTGGATATAAAGCATCGAAATACGCAATATATATAACTTTTTATTTAGCACTGTTGATTTTGATCATATTAGATTTCAATATGTTATTTAGTTCTTCATCCCAGTCCTCTATCCTGTGGAACCATGTGTTTGGAGGAACGTCCAAATCCTATGGAGATATAATGTCCTTAAGTGCTGCAAAAGGATGGACACAGAAATTGATTGCCCCAAGTCTCGCAGCTTCCGCCCTTGCATCAATTCCTTTAGTGTCTTCATGGAGTGGATTTAGTCACTTCAGTGGTTGGGGAGTAGGAGAGGCAAAAACTCCTAAGAGATCAATGTTTATGGCTACTTTTGGGGCTGGGCTAGTAGGATTTACCTTAATGACTTTAACTATTTATTCATATATTCATTTTTATGGATTGCCTTTTATATCTAGACTTGAGTACGTCTCATCTTCTGTTGGATTAACTCCATCTATACCTTTACTAGGAGCGGTATCAATAAGTAACATATACATTCTCGCGATAATTGCTAGTTTTATAATAGTAGTTTTCCCTATGAAGGACGTATTTCCTTCAATCATATTTCAATCGAGACAGCTAGTAGCTGCTGCCCTTGATAGATTACTCCCCGAGAAGTTGCTATACATCAACAAGAAAGGTCAGCCTATGATTGCTCAATTAGTAACTACTATAGCTATAGTTATATCGATAATATTTGTAAGTCCGCTATTACCTTTAGGTGTATTTGTTGGTTCAGACCTCTTTACAATATCTTTAGGTTTATTGCAGATATTTACATCCATAGCTGGAATACTTTTGCCAGTAAAACTTCCGGAAGTGTATAAACGAGCCGGAAAACCAATAAATATTGAGATAGGCAATATTCCATTGATCTCGATTCTTGGTGTAGTTTCCTTCTCTAGCTGGCTTTTCCTTCTGTCAGAATCAATACTCGGCGTGTTATCGTCAAAAGTTGGGCTAACAGTAATGCCAATTGTCTCAGCTATACTTGGGATTGTATTCCTGATATATGTAGGTTACATAAAGAAGCTTCAAAAGGAGGAAGGAGTAGATGTTTCTATCATTGGTGCTGAAATACCACCAGATTAGTCTTTTTTATAATAAAAACTCAATTTTTTATTTTTATCCTTGTATTTTATAATTATCAAGATCTTCCTTAGCCAACTTAATTAACGTCTCCTTTAATACTTCTACCCCTTTATACG
>NZ_JFZT01000031.1 GCF_000632495.1 Candidatus Acidianus copahuensis
CCGGAAGTGTATAAACGAGCCGGAAAACCAATAAATATTGAGATAGGCAATATTCCATTGATCTCGATTCTTGGTGTAGCTTCCTTCTCTAGCTGGCTTTTCCTTCTGTCAGAATCAATACTCGGCGTGTTATCGTCAAAAGTTGGGCTAACAGTAATGCCAATTGTCTCAGCTATACTTGGGATTGTATTCCTGATATATGTAGGTTACATAAAGAAGCTTCAAAAGGAGGAAGGAGTAGATGTTTCTATCATTGGTGCTGAAATACCACCAGATTAGTCTTTTTTATAATAAAAACTTAATTTCTTATTTTTATCCTTGTATTTTATAATTATCAAGATCTTCCTTAGCCAACTTAATTAACGTCTCCTTTAATACTTCTACCCCTTTATACGCTTTATCCCAATCAGTCCATTCCTCAGGAGCGTGGCTAATTCCGCTTTTACTGGGTACGAATATCATTCCTACTTTAGTTATTTTAGCCATCATTTGAGTATCATGAACAGCTCTACTGGGTAATTCCATATAAGAGTATCCAAGCTCTTCCGTGGAACCTCTTATCTTTTCCATCACATCTGATGAACTCCTTATCGGTTCCTCAATTAGAATCTCATGATCTAGTAAGTTGCCTTCCTCTTCAGAGAACTTCTTTGCATCATTGATGAGTATCTCCTTCATATTAAGTATTTCTTCAATTTCCATAGATCTAACGTCAATCCCAATATATACTTCTCCTGGAATTACATTTACGACATTTGGTTTAACTTCCATAAAAGCCGTTGTGCCCACCATTTCCTCAAATCTTTTTACTTTCTCCCTAACGTCCAGAACCATTCGTGAAGCAGGAATCATAGGATCTTTTCTCATGTTCATGGGGGTCGTTCCAGAGTGAGATTGTTTTCCCTTGAATCTTAACCATAATCTGAGAATTCCTACAATCCCAGTTACTATACCTATATCTTTATTATTCATTTCTAAGGTCGGTCCTTGTTCGACATGGAGTTCTACATGATATTTAATTCGGAAGGGGAACCTTTCCATTTTCTTGGCTTTTGAAGATACTCTGCTTTCAAACTTCCTGAAAACTTGGGAGAACTCGACTCCTACATATTTCCCCCTCATTTTTACTAATTCTTCTTTATCTAGAGTTCCAGAGAAGTATTTGCTTCCTACAAAAGGAGCAAATGCGTTTCCTTCTTCGTCAGTAAAAACTATTATTGCCAAAGACCTTTTTGTTTCTACTCCTTCCTCATTCATGAGTCTGATTGCCTCTATTCCTCCTAAGACTCCTAAAGAACCATCAAACATTCCCCCGTTTAATACAGTATCTATATGAGAGCCAGTTGTAACAAATTCATTACATTGTCCCCTTCTTATTCCTATTATGTTTCCTGCTAAGTCATAGTAAACCTCTAAGCCAGCTTCCCTCATTTTTTCCATTATAAATTCTCTAGCATCTAAATCAGGATCACTCATGGATGGTCTGCTTATTCCACCTCTAGGGTCTTTTCCAATTCTTCCAAGATCTTCCATGTCTTGTTTTAGTCTTGAAATGTTACTCATGATCTTATATTCGATTACACATAATAAAATGTGTACCACTGCAACCCTGAAGATGAGGTTTATTTTTAAAAAAAAAATTGATTTTCTAAGTTCTTAATGAATTAATGATCTTTTTTGGAGAGTTATCTTATCAGCTTTATGTCCTTTTATCATGTTTAATATTTTTATTTTTCTGTAAAAACGCTCTTCTCTTTATGGAAGTATATTCTACCTGGTTTTCTCCAACATCTCTAACTTTTGAGATCGTGTAAACCATGAATAAGGTTAGAGCGTCTAGGACTAGAAAAGTGGTCAAAAAAGAATGATTAGGGGAAAAAGAAGTTAGTGGAATCATTACTAGAGGTATAACAGTTCCACCTATATTACCGAAAAGATATAGGATTGATATCGAGGAACCAGCTAACACCTTACCTGACAACTCAGACGTCCAGTCTATTATTATAGGAAATGCTCCTAACATGAAAAATCCAAGAACAAAGTTAGAGATTAGTATTAAAGGAAAATTAGAAATTATGGCATAAAGTATAACAGCTGGCAAAGATATTATTAAAGCAGTCATAACAATTAATCTCCTACTTCCAATCTTTACTGAAATTAATGGAACAAAGAAACTCCCTACTATACCCCCTATTATTAATGATAGTGCGATTAAGCCTATTTGGAATTCCGAAAAATTAAGATACCCTAAAATATTATCTATCCAAGTTAAAATTCCAATAAATATACCCATTTCTATTAATAATAACCAGTATAGTGATGCAAGGTTCTTGTTAGATATTAAGGTTTTTAATTCCTTTATCGCCATTAGATTTTTTTCTTTAATATTTGAACTATTCCCCTTCAATATAGAAGAAGCAATAAAAATTATGGAAAAAACTACCATTACTAAGGAAGAGTAGATAGTCATCGTTACTAGCGAGCTAAAATTGGTAACAAAGATTGAAGGAATTAATGTCCCTGTAGCAATTCCTATAAAAATCGATAGTGTAGAAATACCTATCGCTAAAGTGCTCATCTCCCCGGAGAACTCAGTTTTAGCTAATTTAGCTGAACTATTAAGGAGAAAAGGTTGAGCTATAGCAACTCCTAATTGGCCCAGGAAGATGAATAAGAAGTCAAAGTTGGCTAACCTAAAAAAGGAAAACAGCGTCATTAAAAGACCTCCAAAAATAACTGCTGATCTGTAACCAAACTTATCTATCATTATTCCAACTGGTATAGCTAGAGGGATGTATGTAAGTGGGAAAATAATGTCTAGTAAACCTACGTCAAATGACGAAACATGGTAAATTTGAGATATAAGATTACTTATAGTTGCGTAGTTTATCCAAGTATATTGATTTAGCACAACTAGAGCTGAATAGGAGAGTAAGATTAATGATGAAATTCTCCTATTTCCCAATGAATACCACAATACTATAAAATATACTTCAATATAAAAGATTTTCCTCAAAATAAAAAGTAAATCGGTATAGGAAGTATTTTTCTCTTTTTAAAACAAGTTAATGTGATGAAACATAACTTTTCATATTCATTTTATATTACTAAGTTTTCCATATACTATCTTTAATCATTTTCTAAGCCGGTAGTTAAGTCATATATCCTAGCTAATAAGTAATTTTTTTACTAAATAGAAGTTATATCTTTTAAGAATTGTAATTTGTGTTTTATCCAAAGAATTCGAATTTATTATATTACCTTCCCTCTGAGACTATCTAGAATATCAAGGTCTTTAAAGGGTAAAGAGAAAACTAAACGTATAATAAGATTTTTATGATCAAGTTAATCTTTTGTACAACCTTATCAACTTATATAACAATTTGACGGTTAAAGCTTCGCTTATTTTTCCCTCGATAGATTATACTTAATATATTTCTAACTTGAACTCTTTACAATCTGAATGATAAGACTTTATATTTTCATATAAATGTAGCTTTAAGTTTTAGGAAGAAAATAAAAAGTATTCACTTAGTTAAGAAATGCATATTTATATTAAGATCAAAACTTAACATCTATGCTTGATCTGCTATTTAGAAATGTTAGAGCTTATGATAAAGGAGGGATATTTGAGGGAGATATAGGAGTTAAAGATGGCAAAATAGTTAAAATAGGAGGGGACATCCAGGAACAGGCCGATAAAGTAGTTGATCTTTCAAGGAAAATAGTAGTACCAGGATTAATTGACGGTCATACTCATATGGAATTTCCATTCATGAGTACAGTTACTGCGGACGACTTTTATTATGGAACTAGGGCATCGGTTGCAGGAGGTGTGACAACTATTGTAGACTTCATATCTCCACCTCCAAAGTCTGACCTAGTTTCAGCTTATAAATCTTGGAGGGAAAAAGCTGATAAAAAGGTTGTATCCGACTACGGTTTACATAGTATAATAAGGGAGGCCAGTAGCGAGAACTTGGAACAAATATCTTATCTAATTAAAAATGAGGGAGTAGTTAGCTTCAAGTTATTTATGGCCTACAAAGGAGAACTTATGATGGACGATTCCTCAATCTATAGGACGATCAAAACAATAACAGAAAATGGAGGAGTTGCGGGAATTCACGCAGAAAACGGAGAATTGATAGACCAGCTAATTAGAGATTTTCTTAGAGAGGGAAAAACTGAACCCATATATCATGCGTATTCGCGTCCTGAGATATTAGAAGTTGAGGCAACAAATAGAGTAAGCTCAATTGCGAGCATGATTGGAAATGATGTCAAGATGTATATAGTCCACACTTCTACAGGAGAAGCCGTGGACACAATAACGAATTTTAGGAAGAAAGGATTCCACTTCTTTAATGAGACTACTCCACATTACTTAACGTTAAGCCTAGAAGCATTAAAGAGACCAGATGCCGAAAAGTATGTAATGAGTCCACCACTAAGAACGGACGATCAAAGGGTTAAGCTTTGGGAAAGGCTTTCCTCAGGTGACATATTCACTGTGGGTAGCGATCACTGTGTTTATTCCGAGGAACAAAAGAAAAGGTTCAAGGAGGAAGTACCGCCTTTTAACGAAATACCCAATGGAGTTCCTGGAACTGAGACGATCTTGCCAATCTTATTCTACTTTGGAGTAAAGAGAGGTTTAATCAGCATGGAAAGGATGGTAGAAGTAACTTCTTACAATCCTGCACGATTTTATGGTCTCTATCCTAAGAAGGGACATTTACTTCCTGGAGCAGATGCAGACATAGCTATAATTGATCCAGGAAGAAAAGTTAAGATTTCTACTGATGTTTTGCATAGTAATATAGATTATACAATATATGATGGAATTGAAGTCGAAGGATGGAACGTAATGACTATTAGGAGAGGAGAGATAGTATATGAAGAGGGACAAGTATTGGGAAAAGCAGGTAGTGGTCAATATGTTAAGGGAAAAACACCGATTATAACATAGAACATGAAATGACAGTTTCTTTTCGTTGTTACGCTACTGGAGCAACTGAAGATAATATGGTGCTAGCGTTTCAGTTTCTTTTCGTTATTACCTATTACGTTGCAAGGGATAAACTGCCTTACTACGCAGTTTCAGTTTCTTTTCGTTATTACCTGTGCTTCAACATCAATGCACAATATCAGTATTGTATCACAAGTAAACAAAAAGCGCATTCAAAACATCTTGTTATCCTGAACTAGAAACATTTTCAGACCCCTTACCTTTATCTTATCTCTTTATAGTTTTCTACTTTTAACCCATTTATCCTGGAAAAATGTTTCGCATTTCCAGTAACTATTGTACAGCCGTTTTCTCTGGCTATCACCCCTATCAAGAGGTCCCTAACGTCTATTATCTCACCATTCTTTGATAACTCAGCAAACTCTTTACCAGCTTCCTCCGGGTAACGGAACTCTAGTATATCAAGTGCATCTTTCAGAGCATCGACCTCCTCTTTTCCTTTACCTCTCAAAAAGGATCCATAATATAGTTCAAAGAGGTTTACGACCGTGGTCTTTAAAGAAAACCCCTTGTTCTTCTCTATGTAATTAACTGCCTCCTTCTTCCCCCTCAAAAAGTCGATTAGCATATCTGTATCTAAACATTTACACTCCACTCCTTCCACGCTCTCCTTAAATTGTTAAATATCATTTCAACTTCATCATCGGTCATTTCGCTCCATCTACCCGCTAACTCTTCTATATTCCTTTTACTGTAGCTTTTAACAAGCCTTATCATAAGTTCTGAAAAGCTCTCATCCCTTCCCTTTAAGGATAACAATGCGTTATATGCTTCTTCCGTTATAGTTATTGTCTTAGTTGCCATGTTTATGTTTATGTTTAAACTTAGATATAAACCTTACCATTAACTACCACGGTCGGAGTACCCCTACTTAAAATAGAAAAGAGGAATTCCTAGTTTATAATCTGTGTTCCACAAGGAGTTTTTAAACCTACGTGTATGGATTATTGGCAGCATTGATAAAATTAGGGAAACTTGATCATTGTAAATTACCAACGTAGGACAGGGTTATAATTGGCAAGTATATTAAAATCCATGGAATTATAATAAATTCTTTTCTTGGAAATGATACTCATTAATTTAATATAAATTCAGAAAATTATCCAGGCGGTACTTACAACTTGACTGCAAAAGCTTTACAGAAAGGCAAATTATATTCCTTAAATTCGACTTTCCTGCTTTAAAAACTCACTTATAAACTAAAAAACAAATAAAGGCAATAGATTCGTCTTCAAGTTCTCAAATATCAAACCATTATTCTTCATTTCCAAGCACGATAAACAGCGTTAACAATGAATTGTGTTCTTACGTTTCTTCAGTAAAGACTGAGAGCACATTCATAGGAATTGTAGCAATTATAATTTCGATAATAATAATATCTTTAATAAAGTAAGAAAAAATAATTTATTCTAATATATTTTCTATCTTTTTCATTTTAAACAATATGATATACTTACTTTGAAGTCCTTTTCCGTCTTTAACGTTATACTCCCTCTTTGTCCTCTTAATACAATTTTATAATACCTACCTAACATCATTAATGCCCTAAAGAGGGACAAGTAACCGTTTCCCCTTACTTTGTAATTACCTTTTGACGGTACTACTACGTTCTTTTTATTCTGTATAAAAGAGCTTAGCTTTTTGTCAAAAGTAATAAGTGCTGTATAATCTGAAATGATAGTCGGTATATTTTCAACGTATTTGGCAATCTCTACGTCACACGTATTTTTACCGCTCATTCCATTCATTTTTTCTTTTACATAGTTTTTAGGAAGCCCACCAGGTATTTGAGTTGACGATACACTAACTAAACCTTTTAGTCTTTTTAAGTTATGCCAAGCAAAACATCCCTCATCCTTACTTTCCTCCAGGCATTTATAACTCAACTCTGACTGAACGCAGTCAAGGACAAGAAATACAGAATTATTTAAATTCAGTATTTCTGAAGGTACATTATAAAACGTATTAGTGTCTAAAATTATGAAGTTCTTATCTAATTTAACATTATACATGTTTAAACCAGACAGCGAACTTATTGACTCTAAATTGAAGCCTGTTGGACTGTATTGAGGTGTTACTTTTTTGAGTTTATTTAAGAGTTCTTCCGTAAAACTTAGGGCTTTTTCGTCTGACGATAAGTCTACTCTCTCTACAACGTCACCTACGTAAACACCTAAATTGTAGTCTTCTTCTGTAGTAATTAAATTAAAGTAATAAGAAAAGTAATTCACATCAAACATCTCTAAGTCTAAGTTTTCAATACACTTTATCTGCGAATATTTATCCCCTATATTGCCGTATGTTTTAAATGACTGCAGAGGTCTTGGGACGTAAGGGTAGTGGAAAGCGAATACTCCAGGACCTTCTAGATAAGTAATTGGTATTCCTTTCTTAGTAGAAAATATAGTGAATGAAGAAGCAAGAGCTTTAGTACCACCTGTAAGGTCAACTAACTTCACGCTATTTTTAAGTCTTTCCTCCAATTTCTTAACGTTGCCAGCAATGTCTGAAGGACTCAAGTCGTTTATGACTTCCTTTATGTCAATATCGGCAAATTTTCCCAATTCGTTTGAGTCTGGTAAAGCTGAACTTGATGTACCTGCTATTATAAACGATTTTATACTAAACTTTTCATATATTCTGAGTATTGAGGAAATTGCTTGATCATTACTTGTGCCTACAGAGATCAAGGCTACAGGTTCGCTCAATTTTCCCACATCAAAAAACTGGATTATCCTACTTAAAAATGTTGCAAATTTTGTTTTCTATAAAAGATCCAATAAGGATTTAATATCAATTTAGAGTATAAGTTAATTTTATTTTTAGTTACTTTATAGATTCAATTTTCTATGTTATTACAAAGCTGGTAAAGTTTCTTTTAGTTGTTACAGGCCAAACGCAATAGCCCAAATAGGATTGTCTCTAGCGTTTTCACTAGTGAAATTTATAAATTCTGGGGTAGAAGCTATATTCTGGGGTAGAAGTTGTTATTTGACGAGAGACCTAAGGACAGTAAGAAGGACTTATTCGACAGGGAAAATGAATTAAGCGAAATACTAAAATCAATAAAAGAAAGCAGACCATTAATCTTAATTCTAGGTATAAGGAGGATAGGGAAAACGTCATTGCTTAATGTTGCATTAAAAGAAAGTAAAGTAAACTACATATTGGTAGACCTTAGGTCTTTAGATAGAAACTATTCTAGGGGCGAGTTATATAACGCACTAGCTAAAGGATTGTCGTTAAACAAAAGGGTCTTAGAATTCCTTAAGGGATTAAGAGGAGTGAAAATAATTGGAAATGAAGTTGAGTTGAGGTGGAAAGGGAGGGACTCCTTAAGCATTCCAGAACTCCTAGATAGGCTAAATGATAATAGGACAATAATAGCGCTTGATGAGGCACAGAAGCTTAGGGGTCCTCTTTCTAATGAGATTAAAGAGGCTATAGCACACGCTTACGACTATGATAGAAATCTAACTTTTTTATTAACCGGATCTGAAGTAGGGTTACTTTATAACTTTCTAGGTATTGAAGACCCTTCCTCTCCCCTTTATGGGAGGTATAGTGTAGAGGTAAAGCTCGAAAGGTTTACTAAGGAAAAGAGTATTGAATTTTTGGAAAAAGGTTTTGATGAGATAGGGATTAGTGTAAGCGAAGAAGTACTTGAAGAAGCTTACGAGAAATTCGACGGGATAGTTGGCTGGCTTACCTTTTTTGGTAATGAATATTATAGAGAAAGAGACTTCAAGAGAGTGCTTAAAATAGCTGTGAGCTTAGCTTCTGATGAAATTAAGAACCTTGAGAAAATATCCAAAAGGTATATAACTGTTTTAAAGTGCATAGCTCAAGGAAATGACAATTGGTCTAAAGTAAAGAGCTGTGTTGAAAAAATAGAGGGATCCTCAATTTCCTCTAGCATCTTAAGTAACGTTATAAATAATTTAAAAGAGATGGGCATAATAGAGAATTATCAGTTTTTAGACCCAATATATAAATTAGCAATTTCTGGCTTTGAGTAAAAGCTTTTTAAACATCTCTATAATGCTTATTTGAACTAGAACACACATTCTAGACATCAATACATGTAATACAGAGATGTAAAGTTTTTTATTTACAACCACCATCTTAATTTATGGCAATTATAACTGTTAGAATAGATGATGAGTTGAAGTAGGAGATGGATAAGTTGAGTTACATAAACTGGAGTGAGGTAATTAGACAGAGTATCATAAAAACCATAGAGGAAGAAAGAAGGAAAAGAATAGAGAAGAAGGACTTCAAAAGAATAAGGGAAGCTTCTATGATGGCTGAGGAAATATCTGAGGCAGTTGGGGGTAGTAAGTCTGAGGAGGTAATAAGAGAATGGAGGGATAAGAACTGGGAGTTATAGACGCATCAGTAGTTGTAAAATGGTTTGCTAAGGAAAACTACTCAACAGAGTCCAAAATAAGATGATTTGTAAAACAAACCAAAAGTTCTTTAGAATTGTTCGCTAAGGTAATGTCAAGGTTCATGTGCATTATAACCTTTAATTTCTCTTTTTTCCTTATGAGGGATAGCTAATCCTTTAAAACGCCTTTAATTCATGAAAGCGATTATTGGCTTTTTGTACAGTTTAAGAGTAAAATTGTTGAGTCCTTGTTTCGTTTCATCAGTTATGGGTAACTTTGTTACTTTGTTAAAACTGAACGCTATTGTGGACGCAGGTTAACAATTAAAAGTAGTTTATAAATTCGCGACAATTCATCCCTCCTATGAAGAGGATATTCTTCACATTACTCATAAAATACAAGTTTGTGTGACGATTATAGTCTTGAAAAATATTAAATTAAAGAATTGACGACCTCATTTATGATATCTCATCTAAAGGTTTCCCGTTAGTCTTACTCCTCATTATAAAGAGAAAAGCAGAGGATGATATAGCAAAAGCGGACATACTTATAACTCCTAAGTAAGGAGAAAAGCTATACGCTACTACGGAAATGATTGGGCCTACCGCACCACCTAAATGACCTATTCCATCTGCTATACCAAATCCTAAAGATCTTATTTCGGTCCCTATTACTTCAGCTGTGTAGGAATACATAGGTGGAAACTTCATACCTTGAGTCAACATAATGAGGAAACCAATAACCAAAAAGGAAGAACCTGATAGGAAGAACCAAGGTATCATCAATAGTCCAGAAAGAAAATTAGTAAGTATTGAAGCTGTCTTTCTCTCCACTTTATCATTTAAGGCAGAACCTATAAGAACTCCTAATGGATCCCCATAAAGTATATAGCTAAAATATAAGGAGGACTCTCCGTTCATTTTTAAAGATATCAAGGAAAATATTACACTTGAGAAGAGAGCATAACCTGCAGCGTAGCTTAGAAACCAAACTAAGACGAAAATTCCAGTCCTCCTCAAATCTTCTATAATCTTTCTAGATCCTATTCCCTCTATCCACGCTTTTGATTCAGGTAAATTTAACCTCATGAAGATTGCTATCCCTCCTAACAAAATTCCTGGAAGGAATAGGAGCCTCCATTCAGTCCCTAAAAATAAGGCTATCGGTGCGACTAGTAAAGTCATGGAGAATCCAAAGAGACTTGTAAAGCCTATGTATTTTCCTCTTGATTTTGGGGGCGATGTTTCTGTTAAATACGAGATAGAGGAGAGAGCTTCTCCTTCAATTCCTAACCCAATAATCAACTCAGAAATAACTAACTGGATAAGAGTCAATGATGTTATGCCAATCAAAGATCCTAATGCAATTAACATTGAGGACAAAATAACTCCTTTCTTTCTGCCTAGTCTAGTTGTTAAGAAACCATTAACCAAACCTCCAACAGAGTAGCCAACCATCTCTGCCACAAGGACTAAGTTTGATAATATACTTGCATTACTTAATCCAAAGAATTGAGAGGAATAATTTATGATGTAAGGCACATTAAATATGTCAAAAAAGGTTAGGGAGTAGCCTATAGCTATCGCGAGAAGATTTCCCTTAGATATATATTGACTCATATCTTTTTTGTCATATCTAAATCTTTTAAGCATTTCTCTTTTTCTGAATATAAATAAATTTAGTCTGTCGGTTAGGATGAGAGATAACTTAGATGTTGTAGGATACAGATTCGTTAAAGATTTTATAATTAAAAAATTAATATTGATCAAAGATATATGTGAATAATTTAAATAGAATTAAGGGAGAAGATATACCTGTAGATTATACTTTCTTTACATCTCAGAATGGGTTTAATTCATTTAGTATGTTATTAAGTAATTAACTTCTTCTTAGGCGATGTTAATCTCTGCATAATCTAACGATTTATCATAATTTTGCGACACAGTGAATTCACTCTCCAAAAAGGGGGACATATTGAGAAATTTTGAGGTGTAGCATAATTTAACCGGTTTATAGACTTTTAGTAACAACAAAACTTAAGGTACCATCAAATGCTTTTGAGTCGAATTCTCATGAAGTGGTAGTTATTCGGGTTTATCTTTTGGGTTAAGGAGGACAGAGATCCACCACGAGTATAGTAATAAATTGTCCTTTCAAAACAT
>NZ_JFZT01000032.1 GCF_000632495.1 Candidatus Acidianus copahuensis
TTTAGTCTGTCGGTTAGGATGAGAGATAACTTAGATGTTGTAGGATACAGATTCGTTAAAGATTTTATAATTAAAAAATTAATATTGATCAAAGATATATGTGAATAATTTAAATAGAATTAAGGGAGAAGATATACCTGTAGATTATACTTTCTTTACATCTCAGAATGGGTTTAATTCATTTAGTATGTTATTAAGTAATTAACTTCTTCTTAGGCGATGTTAATCTCTGCATAATCTAACGATTTATCATAATTTTGCGACACAGTGAATTCACTCTCCAAAAAGGGGGACATATTGAGAAATTTTGAGGTGTAGCATAATTTAACCGGTTTATAGACTTTTAGTAACAACAAAACTTAAGGTACCATCAAATGCTTTTGAGTCGAATTCTCATGAAGTGGTAGTTATTCGGGTTTATCTTTTGGGTTAAGGAGGACAGAGATCCACCACGAGTATAGTAATAAATTGTCCTTTCAAAACATAAATCGGTTTTCTTACGTCCTCTTTGTACCACTAAGAGAGTAGTAAACGATACCTATAAGAAGTGAAACCATGTCCATAATAGGGAAACAAATATATAATGTTTTAAGACCTGCATCTTTTATATAATGTTAAGTATATGGTCTCTTAAGGTGACCTAGATTTAGTGATAGGAAAACTATTCAAGAGAACTAAACGAGATGCTCTAATTGAGTGATCTTGATAGCTCACGAAAACTCAAAAGATCTATAGGCACAAAAGGATTATGAATATTCGTAACTTTCAAATTTCTACAGTGTTTATATACGTGACTGTATATCAAGATGTATTTCTTCGTTAATATAAAGATGTTTTAATTCCTTATCTTATTTATTACTTTTTACTTATACCCTTATTTTTTAATTAGATTTATGTAAAGTTATTTAGTGTTATGTATATCTCAAGAGTTAATATTTAACATTTTTAAATAAAAAATATATTGTAATCAAGGCTTATATACAGTAACTTAATCGAATTTGTAAAATGAAATTATAGTTGCAGAAACAGAGTTCAGTCAGGTAATGCCTCAGAGATAAAGAAAGATAAAGTTTTCCATTGGTCTGATCGTTTTATAATCCTAGGATTTTAATATACTTGCTAATTATAACCCTGTCCTACGTTGGTAATTTGCAATGATACAAGTTTCCCTAATTTTATCAATGTTACCGAATACGTTAACATATAAAGGGATTAGCCCTTTAATTTTTCAAAGTATTAGACTTATTAAAGATAATTCTAAAAATCTAGATTGTAAAATTTTTTGACTATCTTTACCTCTTATATATACTGTCGTAAAATTATATATAGTCCAAAATGTTGGAAGTAGAAAACCTAGTAGTTGAATATAATGCAAAGGAAAGGAAAAGGGTATTAGATAATATTACGTTCACGCTTTCTAAGCAGAAGGCAGTCGTAGTTGGACCTAACGGTTCAGGAAAGTCAACCTTCTTAAAAGCTATCCTTGGCCTTGTCCCTATAAAAGAAGGAAGAGTAATGGTATTTGGAAATAATGTAAAAAATGTAAAAAATGAGGTAAGAGTATCTTCAAATCTTTTAGAGGTCTATGAATTGGTAAACTTAAGTGTAAAGGACATAATTTTCCTATACGCAGATCTGAAGCGCGCAAATGCCGATGAAGTGCTAACAAAAATAAAAGAGGTTGAAGTCGAGTCTATACTTAAATCTAAACCTTGGAGGTTAAGTACAGGACAACAAAAGATATTCGGTAATGTTATGGCTCTATCAATGAATTCAAAATTGGCTCTTCTTGACGAACCATTTGAAGGGATAGATCAGGTTAGAAGAAAGAAGATAGCACAAATGATTCAGGAATTTGATGGCGAGATAGTCATGGTAACTCACGAATTTGACGTTCTATTGAAGTACTTTAAGGATTGGCCTCTATACTTTATGATTGAGGGAAAATTAGCTGGAGGATTTAGAGTATCCGATATACCTAGGATATACATGAATAGAGAAGAGAAACCAGGCTATATATCCAAGATTAATACCCGTTACGGAACACTTAGTTTCACCTTAAATGAAGGAGAAGTTTCCCTTACTTCCGCCACAAATTGGGAAGGTATATTTGAAAAGATTTCGGGTGAGCTTTAATGTTTAAGCAATTCACTAAAGCTCTAATGTCTTCTCCACAATTATGGGGATGGGGAATACTATTCACGATATTCTGGTTATTTATGGGTGCGTACTTTTTTTCCAGAGGAGTTCCAGACTCTAATAACGTAGATCTAGCCTTTACATCAGCATGGTTCTCAATTATGGTTGTTCTATCTCTGTCTACTCTGGGCATAACTGTAGCTTTTACTATCTATTATTCCACGAGATCGATACCTTACGTCTTAAAGTATACTAAATTGACGTTAAACAAATACGTGGAAAGTCTCTTAGTCTCATCCATGATTGTTGGGTTACTTTTTTCTGCGATTATGGCGTTATTAACTATGGGTGTATATTCGTTCCGGTTCGATTATGTGCTTATGCCAAAAGATTTCGAGCTACTACTTGGAATAGGAGCCTTATCCTCCGTTTTTATGACCACATTAGCAACGCTGTTAATGACTACTATGATAAATTATCTTGGAACTAAGAATGTCCAGTACATCTCATTTATTCCTTTAATTCTCTCTTATCTTTTCGGGTTCAGTCAAATCTTTGGACAACTTCCAAGTTTGGTACTTTATGTATCTCCTTTTAATGATATCATCTCGTTATTCTACACTTCATATAGTGGTAGCAGTCCATTGATCTCTTATCAATCCGTTTCAAACCAGTCCTCTACGCTTAATCCTGTTATTTCCTTGCTATCATTAATAGGTTGGTCTCTCCTGTTATGTGTTGTGGACTTATTACTATTAAAAAGACTTAAAAGTACAAGTCTCGAAGAGGGTAGAATGGTTTGAACGATATGGAGAACACGAAGGATATAGCTAAGGACGTCCTAAAATGGCAGAGATATATAATTAGGAAAACTTATGGAGTATATTATGCTTTATGGGCCGGATTAATAACAATCTTCACCTTTTCTCCATATTTTATTTTTAATGTTTTTAATAGTAAATACTCTGTAATTTTGCTGATTATAACTTATTTATTAGCGGAATCTTTAGGATTTTGGTTTACCAGAAAAATATTTAGAAAAACTAATCGCACAATTGAATTTAATTCTGCTTTAGAGAAAAATAAAAATAATTCTAAGAAGAGAAATCCGTGGAAATTAGGTATACTAATTATAATTATAATTTCAGCTGTAGAGTACGCGCTCGCAATTACGGCTAAAGATTTGGTCGGATATATATTTTATTCATTGTTGGGAGCCTCTATTCTCTATCTATTAATTGGAATTATTTTGTATATCTCATTAAAAGGAATCTTTAATAATATTCCACTAGAGGGAAAACTGGCATCTTTTTCACTAATAGGAGGAGGTTTGGTTAACTTACTTCCTTCATTATACTTTGGTTTTCCTTTATGGGTATTGACATCCATTATAATTATACTTACTTGGTTATTTTCATCAATCTTTGCCCTCTATTATGCTCCAACAGAGTTGATAGACAATGACTGAATCCAAGAAGGATCCAAATGAAGTATTACGCCTCTTGATGACAATAAATAACGATCCTGCCTTAAAGTCATCAACAAGGTTAATGATTCTTATAGCTTTAGCAATAAATAAGAAAATTAGCTATAAAACTTTACTTGAAATAACCAGACTTAAAAAGGGTAGTTTAAGTAACCATTTGGCTCAATTAGAAGAAGCTGGGTACATAACTGTTAGGAATTCCTTTAGTTTAGGAAGTCCAAGGATAGTAACGGAAATTACTGAAAAAGGAATGGATATTTATAAAAAATATCTAGAGTTATTGAGAGAATTATAATTCAGTTGATATAATACTTCCTTCTTAAATCTAGACACCCTATAATTAGTGAAATCAATTTTTTAGATTGAGTGAAAATAAAAACTGGTATTTATCTTGTGGGTTAAGGAGGAGAGAGGATCAATTAGAAGGATGAATATGTCTCTTATGAAGCAATCCCTTTTCCATTCATGTAATTAAGCACTTTATGCTAAGTCTTATTGGCAACTTTAAGATCTAATTAATCAAAATTAAACTTGTTCTCCTTATGTTACGATGTAGTTCATAATCAATTATTTTTGAAGGAATATCTAAACTTAATCCTTGTACAACTTTAGGTTAGTAAATACTTTAACTTTTCGAATTTCTCTACAGTCGAAATCCCCTAATATAATATAATAGCTAAAATTATTGATGTTAACACAACAAATCCAGTGATTTGAATTAAAAAACCTGGACTAAGAATATCTACAGTTGTTATATAAAATATCAATAAAATTATTTCTGTGATTATGGTTAGAACTTGAACCGTTCCATCAGATCTTCCTATACTTTCAGGCGGTATAGTTTTCATTATCATTGTTCTTCTAGCAAAGGACAATTTCCAGAATATCTTGCTCGTCATTCCCATAAGGGCTGATAAAAATCTAAAATTATAAATAATTTGGTTTGCAAAGTTTATAAAGTAGAGAACTTATAAGCTTTTGAAAAAAATGATATAACATGATTATCAAATATTATGAAATTCCGTCTAATAAAGATATTAATGTCGAAAATGGAAAGTACATAGTTATAGCTACTTATCTTAATCTAAGGGGCACTTGGAATATAATACCTTTCTTAATACTAGTTAAGAGAGTCGAGTCTCAGCTTAGAGTGAGCAAGGGAATTATAAGATATTCTCTTGGTGCAGATATTTTACATAGACGCTTCTGGACAATCTCAGTCTGGACAAATAAGGAGGATATATCTCTTTTTTTAAAAACTCCATCTCATAAAATGGCAATATATAAGTTCTATAAATGGGGAGGAGAGGTTAAAGTGACACAGTGGATAAGTCCTGCTGGTACAATTGACTGGAAAGACGCCTTGAGTAGGCTTGAGAATCCGGACAAGCACTACACCGTCCACGATGGTAATTTCACTAGTTTATCCTAATCTGATTAAGGAAGACCCAACATAAGAGTGTACACCCATTAAAGTATATAAATTGATTTTCTTACGTCCTCTTCGTACTATTAAGACAGAAGTTTTAGTAAACACGCTTCTATGAAGTTTGCGCCATACGTAAAATAATGAACTTGTGTAAACTCTAAGATTCTTAACTCCTATACGATGTTAAGGAAACTGACACACAAAGGAGAATTTCTTCTATCAACAGAGAGATTAGCCATAGAGGACGAAGCAAGAAGTTCCAACCTAGTCTTTACGTTTCCTCATCGAAAGCTGTAAATCCGTTAAGCTTTATCCACTTAAAATGTGAAAACTCTTCAAATCCTATTGCCTTATAAGCCCTTATAGCAGGCTCATTCTTGGAATGAACAGATAGAAAGGGAACTAAGTTCATTTCGAGGCATTCCCTTGTTATGAGAGATACCACCTTTTTTGCATGTCCCTTTCCTCTATACTCTCTTAACGTATACACTCCCCCTATATTGCAGTAATTTGGTTCTCCCCTTCTTAGAGCCGCTGCTACTAATTTCTCTCCTTCAAAGGATCCATATC
>NZ_JFZT01000033.1 GCF_000632495.1 Candidatus Acidianus copahuensis
GAAATTTTTGCGCCATACGTAAAATAATGAACTTGTGTAAACTCTAAGATTCTTAACTCTTATACGATGTTTAAGGAAACTGACACACAAAGGAGAATTTCTTCTATCAACAGAGAGATTAGCCATAGAGGACGAAGCAAGAAGTTCCAACCTAGTCTTTACGTTTCCTCATCGAAAGCTGTAAATCCGTTAAGCTTTATCCACTTAAAATGTGAAAACTCTTCAAATCCTATTGCCTTATAAGCCCTTATAGCAGGCTCATTCTTGGAATGAACAGATAGAAAGGGAACTAAGTTCATTTCGAGGCATTCCCTTGTTATGAGAGATACCACCTTTTTTGCATGTCCCTTTCCTCTATACTCTCTTAACGTATACACTCCCCCTATATTGCAGTAATTTGGTTCTCCCCTTCTTAGAGCCGCTGCTACTAATTTCTCTCCTTCAAAGGATCCATATCTCTTAAATGCTAAGAAGTTCGAATTTTTAAACCAATGAACCTTTGCCTTAAAATCATTAAACGCACTTTCATCTTCAAGCATTAATTTTTTACCTCCTGGATAGAAATTTACCTTTCTAGCAAAAAGGATTACGTTATCTCTTAATACGACTTGTTCAGTCTTAGACATTTCCCTAAATAATTCTTCATATTCTCCGAATACCCATATTACTGTTCTCTTTCCTCTTACTAAATTTATATAATCTAACATATCACTTGAATAATTATATATTATTACTATTGGCTGTTCATAGCCAATAAAAATCATTATATAAGAAGAAAGTATACCATCTTCAACTTTTCCATAAACTTCTGTTTTCTGTGGATTAGAAAAGAAGTCAATTGAAAGCCAGTTATGAATAAATGGATTTGTACGAACAG
Source organism: Candidatus Acidianus copahuensis (assembly GCF_000632495.1). Lineage (GTDB taxonomy): Archaea > Thermoproteota > Thermoprotei_A > Sulfolobales > Sulfolobaceae > Acidianus > Acidianus copahuensis. The sequence continues at coordinate 878 of NZ_JFZT01000033.1, forward strand.
TGGTTCTTATAATATCAGCGGAATTTATTTTCTCGAGCATTATAGAAAACCTTATGAAGAAAGTGATTAATGTCGAATATTATTTTCTTCGTTTAATGCTCTCCTTATTTTAAAGGGTGAGGTTTCTATCTGGTGTGGAGCGTTTTTCCCTCTAATTAGAAATCTACATATATTGTACCCATTGACTTGTCTATGAGTGTTTTCAACCTGGGTTTTCAGAACAGCTGAGAAAAGTTTCTGTTCTAAGCTACAAGCCTCTCCAAATAACGATGCTACTTTAAAAATAGGGCAATTATACTCTAGAAGTTCATAGCAGTTTCCAGATTTTTTGATCTCTGCCATATAGCCCTCCTCGTTCCTTAGATTACATAGTTTCTCGACCTTTTCATCAAAGGACATCTTATTCAATTTCTCTTCATATTCCTCCATTTTTATTTTAGACCTTTCTTTCAGAAACTTTATAACTAAAGATCCTTTATCCTCTCTTTGAAGGAATTCGAGAAGACTTAAGAGAACTATGGAATCAGAAGAGACAAAGTACTCTCTTCCCTTATCGCTTAAGGAAAAGATGTAGGAAGGTCTTCCGACTTCCTTTTTTACAATTTTCCTTGAAACAACTCCCTGTCTTTCAAGCTTCGCCAGATGTTTGTAAACTCCCATTTTTGTTATCCCTAGTTTTTGTGATAACTGTTGAAGGGTAAGTGGACCTTCTCTTTTCAGCGTCATAATGATTTCAGTCTCTGTAGATTTAATTTGTCCCATAGGTATAAATTAACTTAAGAGTTTAAAAACTATTAGGTTCTGCTACAATATCGTTAAATTCTGGTGAGTAAAGGTTAACAAACCGTTTTTATTTCTAACATTTTTAGATGCTATCCTGTCTTGACTTATTAAACTATAATAAAACTCTGCTTTTCCCTCTTGTAATGCTATTTGAAGTACATATTTAGAAACTTTGTAAACAGTGGAGTTTAATAAACACTATAGTTTACAAACACTTATGACTAGAAAAAGAGGAGTCAAAAAGGAAAACCTCCTAGAATATCCTGAGGAATATCTCAAAAACGAATTTCCTGAAGTGTATCGGGAGGTTGAGTGCAGAAAATCGAGGGATAAAGATCTATTTTACCTAGTGAAGAGGTAGAGGGCTTTATCCTTTTTCTTTAGTCTGTTCTTTTTGCAATATCTTTTCCATATCTTCTTCTCTCATTTTGAAAATTCTCTTGATAGAAAAATATGCTGGAATCGAGACGAGAAATGTCAATGTACCTACTACAATGAAGATATCGCTAACACTTAACAGATTAGATAATCCACCAAAGATTGATGCCATTACTGGAGATGAACCATTGATAAAAATATTAAGTATGGAATTAACCCGTCCTAAAACTCTAGTAGGAATAATCCGAGTAAAGAAAGCCATAAGTGGGATGTCCGCTATACTGACCTCAAGGCCCATAAGAAACGTTATAACAGGCTCAAAGATTGCTTTGTCAATTAGGACTATTGCGAAAAATCCTATAGAAAGTGAGACAAAAGCGAGAAAAGTAAACTTTGAGCCAAAAAGTTTATTCGCTATTCTTTCGCCTATTATTCCACCTACTAATGAACCTACAGAGAATCCCAAAATAAAGAGAGTATAAAATAAAGCGGTTGAATGTAGGACTAAATGAAAGAATCCAGATGCTAAAACGTCAATCGATATGAATAAACCGTTAATTATCATAATAAGTACTATAAAAAATGCAATAGGTCTAATTACACTTAACACAGTCCTATACTTAACAGAAGGACGTAAATCGATTTTACGTTTAACTTTTTCTGGAAGGCTAATAATGACGGAGATAGCAGAAATTATAAGTATTATCCATGGAAAAAAAGACTGGAAGTAAGCTGCTGACAGTCCACCAATAAGAGAACCTCCTATCTCTGACGAGGATCTACCGATCACTGAATAGGATATAGCTTTACCTAATTCGTTTGATTCTACTGCATCCTTTACATAAGTATGAAAGGCATCTGCTGATATTAAGGAAAACACTGAGGCTAAAAGATCAACTAAGTACACTGCAATTAGAGACGAGTTAATGAGTAGAACTGCATATATTGCGAAGTTAATAATGCTAGATCCAAATATTACGTAAGTCCTATTTACTTTATCAAGAAGGTAACCTTCTGGTAATGCAACCAAGAAGTAACCAAGTAAGGATAACGTTGGAATTAAGCTTACTAAAAATATAGAGTTAAACTTCTCTACGATCGTCCACATAAAGTAAATATAAAACATCATTACAGAAAGTCTAATAAGATTCCTTGACATCCAAAATTTGTAAAAACTTGGCGAAAGACTCATATTTTTAACCAATAATGAGAGAGTATAACTAAATAAAAAAATTCATTGTATTTATGTTTCTAAAAAATTTTCATCTCATGATGAAGTCAATTTCTTTTATGACTTCAGACACGTTCTGCTCACTTCCTTTAACTAGAAAGATCTTCTTACCGTTCTTTTCCATGAGCATTTTCGATCCTGGTTCTTCGCGGTATTCTATCTTAGAGGATAACAATTCCTCCACGTTTACTGGTCCATATATTTTACCATCTACAAGAAAATAAATTTCAAAGTCCCTTAAGTATTCTGAGGTAAGCATATCCGCTTCATGAGTAACCAGAATCCCTTCTAGTCCTATCTCTTTTGCCCATTTTGCAATTGTATCCCTCCTTGACAAGTCCACGTTTTCAAATGGTTCGTCAAGTGCATACACCATAGGTTTTGACGATAAAGCTAAGGCATTTCTAACAATTAGTTGTTGTCCAGCAGATAATTTCTTGAATTTCCTGTTCATGATCTCCTTCATTTTCATCTCTTCAAGAAAATCCATGAAAAGAAAGTAGTCTATACCCATTAATTCTTCGTATAGAGTTGCCATCTCGTTGACAGTTCTTCCTAACTTAAAGATCTCAGGTAAGTTAGTTGAGAAACCTTCAACTTTTTCATTTTTCTTAGTGCTTATACCATTTATTTTAATTTCACCTTGGTACTCAACTATTCCAGAGATTGATCTAATAATGGTAGTTTTTCCTGAACCGTTTGTTCCTAGAAGGATCGCTTTCTGAGAGTCAAGATGTAAATCTATTCCTTGAATTATAGGCCTATCAAACGAGACCTTTAGAGAATTTATGCTTAACATATCTTGTATTTTCTATCCGCATTTAAAATCTAGGTTTAGTGTTCAAAGCTCTTGAACACTCTTACCACTTTTAATACGCGCTTCACCTAAGGAGATTGATGATAAAATGAAAAGATTAACTTGGTATACAGCAAAAGTTAGCATATTAAGTAGGAGTTCCATAATCTGGGGATTTTCTTTCTCCCTTTTTTGGGTATTGGTAGGGGCATTCACAGGAACTCCTATTATATTAAAGGATCACCTTTCCTTAATGCAACAGTATGGTACTTCATCGTATTGGTTGGGCGATGGATATAGACTTTACGTATCTACTTGGTATATGTTCGTTTCGATCTCTATTATAGGTTCTCTAGCAGCCGCAAGTTCTATGTATTTTATGGATGGAATGACTAGTTTTAAATTTCTTACTAGGTTTGGGAAGATAAGGACGAAAGAACTTACTGCCTCACTTCTATCTGGTGGAGTTATATCCTCCCTTTTAGTTTCATCAATACTTATAGTAATGCTTGTTACGATTTTTTCTATCAATGGTTTAGGGATCGTAGTTTTTCCTTCTGATATTCCCTTACTAGTTGGTTCGGTTGTATTATCTGGGGCATTTATATTTTCTCTTTCTTTATTAATAGTCATTGGATTGAATTTGATTGGCCAAGATAACGTCGTATTCGTTCCTTATATTTTATTAGCAATAAATATAGGATCTTACTTTATCTGGCTTTATTCCTCTTATTCCTCTTCAACAGTAGACTACTTAGTGCCGTTTATGGCTATCATGGCGCTTTCTGGTTCAGCATATTATGGAAGTGGAGTTCCTACCTCTTTTGGTTCTGTAAGCTATACTAATAGCGTTCCTTACCTTGGAAAGATGGTTATTACCCATTCTGTCAGCGTTCCAGAGGATTTACTCTCAGTAATCGTATGGACATTGGTGATAATTTTCCTTGATATATATCTAATGAGGAAAGTGAGGTAAATGCTTCAGAATAACTTTTCCTATTATTTTATAGCATTAACTTTTTTGATATTGGTATTTATAGCCTATAGACAAGTTTCTACTAGAAGGTTAAAGGTCTCTCCCTCTACCTTCTTTTTCCCCATATTTCTCATTATCTTAGGAGTGTTACCAGTTAATGTATCGGGATTTCAAGCGTTATTCCTAGGAGTCCAGATCTTGGTTGCATCGGTTTTTGGTTTCCTTAGAGCGCATACTGTTTCAATTTGGAGAGATATTGACGGTATTTATAGGAAAGGAGATTATAGAACTGTATCCTTATGGCTGATATATTTTGCTCTAGAGTATCTGATAGAATTAATGGCAAATTACGATTTCTCTCCTATTTTACTTGATCTGGGAGTTTCTCTTCTCTCACAAAGAATTGTGTTCATGATGCGAGTAAGCGAATTGGGGTATGGATAATGGACATAAGGAAGATTTCTAAAGACGCCGACGAAGTCGCAACTAAGATACTCTCGTTAACTACAAGAAAAGACATGGGAGTCTTTTACTTGGTATGGTCAGTCTATTTCCCGATTATAGGTGTGGTCCAGTTAATTTTACATATATTTCTAGGGAGTAGCTACATTTATCCTATATCGGTTTCTTTAGTGGAATTAGCTATAGCTGTACCATTAATATTCTTAACCTCAAAGATGTTTATTAGAACTAAAGTAGAATATCTAAGGTATAAGTATCCTGGATTTAAAGTAGGTAGAATAGCTATCATATTACCAATTTTAGTCTCCACTTTCTTTGCTCTAATCATTGGGAGTACGATAGCGGTTCCCTCCAAGTTCTCATTAATAGTATATTTTTCGTCTTATTATGCGCTGATATTGGTTCTTGGTTTAAGAGTTTTTTCCAAGGTACTTTTCAAGTTCAAAATGACTGATACTAAGTTTTACGACATTTTAGCGTTTGTAGCACTCCTAGCTTTACCCGTTGGCGAACTAATTCTATGGTGGTTCTATGTGATATTTCTCCTTACCTGGAGTTTGGCCAGCTTCATGTCGTTAAGAGATGCTGGTGTTATTCATGGACTATCTTAAAGAACTTGTGGACCTTCTTAACAATAGAGGGCTATCTAACCCTCTTAGATTAGGTATTCTCATAAGTCTTTTCAATAAGGAAAGGCTTGATTATTCCGACATAAGAAGGGCTCTAAATATAAGTAAGAGTAATTTATCAATGAACCTTCAAATCTTAACAGAAGAGGAACTTGTGAAGGTTAGAAAGATACCAACTATCACAGGGGTAAAAACTGTAGTGGAAATTACAGAAAAAGGTAAAGAGATAATTAAGCAATACTTTAAAATCATGGAGGAGGTAAGAAAAGGGACTGGTTCTAGTTAATTAAAAATAGGCTTATTCACCTTCGCTTGTTCGGCGTTAAATTCTCTAAATGAGAGATCTTTAAGTGTCAAATAGAGAGGCAAAGAAGAAATTCAAAACTAGTTTAATTCAGTGTTATATCTTGAAGAGTTATCCACACTACAGTTACGCAAAACATAATCTTGCTTTCAGGAAGAGCTTTTACTTGTGATAAGTGAGATCATTGGTCATCACTATCTTGTTGATTAACTTAAAATATCATGCGGAGTGGGAACTACCCTTGGTGTGTAAAGTGGGTTCACTCTTTTTTAGCCTAAGATTAATTATGAAGCAGAAAACCCTATCAAATGGTCAGGACATTTCACCCTGATTCCGTTAGACCAATTTTAAATGCCAATAGATCTCTTTGACGCCATGCAACGATATCATAGTTTTCTCAAAAATTTTAAAAACTAAGATTTGATAATCTGTGACCTTTAAGAAGGTAGAGAAGAAACGATTTCAGATAATCCTTCTGATGTTCCATATTCTTGTAGATCGTAATAATATGGCGACTTGGTAGTCAGAACCTGATAGCTATGATTATAAGTTACTGATATGTTCCAGAAGTAAAAATAATATACACCACTAGCGGGAGAAATTATTATCATAGAGTAAACACACGCGAAGGCAGAATTGCTGTTTGGGGGAGGGTTGTTATATTGGAATAAAATGCCGATATCATAGTAACCATTTATTGCAAAATGACAGATTTTTGTTATAGGTTTACCGTTAACTATCACTGGTATACTAGACGGCCCTGCAGGAGGTTTTGAAGGTGGAGCAGGCGAAAAAGTTATACAATACGTGTTGACATTATTCGTATATTTAATTATTAATGGAACAAAATAGAAAATTTCAGTTCCAGTAGATGCATCCTCTACTTCAAACAAGTTAGCAGTAGGTGCTCCAGGAGGTCCAGGAGGCGGTCCAGGAGGAGGTACTGGTGGTCCAGGAGGTGTTTCCGATACTTCTGCAGTTACATTATTTGAACTAGTTATATATATATACTTGTCTCATAAGAAGGAGGAAGAGCAGGTGCGGGGGAAATTTTTTCCGCATTAAATACTGGGACATCATTCATATTGTATAAATCTGAATAAAAGTAAATTATGGAAGAAGTAAATATGGGGACATTACCATTAACAAAAAAAGCAATGTAAGCAATAGTCTTAATCCCTTCACATGTAGCCATGTCTCTTTTTCTTTTTAATATTTTCTAGGAATTTCTGCATAGAATAGGCTACTTTTTAAAAATTTTAATTTCTTAGTCTAAATTAATAAAAATAACATTCACAAAAAATTCTAATTAAAAGCCTAATCTCAAGCTAATAATGAACTTATATAATTTTGACGACATTATGACTTGGTGTTTCCATTTAAATTGACTAGGAAGTTAACAAATTAAAACCCAAATAGCCACAATAATTTTTTAAAAAAAATAATTTATGGTACTAGTACTTGCCTTCCAACAGTTCTAAAATTCTCCAGATTATCTATAGCCGCATTCGCTTCTTCCAATTTCATGGTTTTAGTTACCATTGGCTTAACTTTGCCCATCTCTGCTAATCTCATTATTCCTAAAAAGTCTGATTGATTTCCAACTAAACTACCCACGAATTGTATTTCATTTAATGTTATTAAGGGGGCGTGATAATGTAGATCAGCACCGAACAATCCTACCATTATATATTTACCTTGTTTTGCTAAAGCGTTAGGGTATATTGACAAGGTTTTCTCAGAATTATTCAAATCTATTATGGCATCAACACCTTTTCCCTCTGTAATTTTTCTAATCTCTGCAATAGGATCTTGAGTGGACACATTTATAGCATAATCAGCTCCAGCTCTCTTCGCAGCTTCAATAGCTTCATCTCTTACATCTACACCTATGACGGTCGCTCCACTAACGGCTTTAGCTATTTGTACTGCCATGGTACCTAAACCGCCTCCTGCACCAACTACCAATAACGTCTTAGATGGGTCTAACGAGGCTTTTCTAATCGCTCTGTACGTTGTTATTCCAGAGCATGTTAATGGTGCAGCCTCCACGGCATTAAGCCTCCTCAATTTATATAAATATTTATAATGAGGTATTAGCACATACTCTGCAAAAGCTCCGTCATAATTAATTCTTAACCATCTAGTAAGTCACATAACTGTTCTTCACCAATCCTACAGTAATAACAATTCCCTTCACCGGTCCAAGGGTTTGCAGTTACTAGATCTCCTTTAGAGTATCCAATAACTTCATCCCCTACCTCTTCTATCTTACCGGCAATCTCATGACCTAGGGTTATGGGAAGTTTAACACCTAAATCTTCAACTATTCTTAAGTTTCCAAATCTCCCTTGCCTCATGTGAACATCAGAATGACAAACTCCTGCTCCTTCTACCTTAATTAAAACTTGTGGTCCCTTAGGTTTAGGCACCTCAATATCTTGTAGTCTAAGGGGTTTCCCTAATTCGACCAATCGCATTACTCTCATTTTACCACATGTATAAGATTACGTTAAACCCATTATTAAATATTATTACGTTATCTTTGATATCAGGCTAATTAATGATCCTCTAAAGTATATGAAATAAATCCTTATTTAGGTACGATTAAGAGCCTTACCTCACCTTAGATCTAAACTAAGGACGGTAAGAATTATTGAATACATCTTGCTTATTCCCCTCGAGATAAGAGAAATTTTTATTCGTCTCTTAGTATAAGTAGTATGCACTATGCTTGAAATTCGAAAGCAAGGTTTAAATAATGGAAACTTTTTCGTTTTAGAGAGCGAAGTTAGAATATCCACCTTCCTGCTATTAATATCTATCTTTATTTTTGATAGCATTATTTAGTTTTTATAGGAAAAAGTATTGACTATAATTTTGAGTCTAAGGTTTAGATCGGGAAGAAGTCAGAAAATATCACAAAATATGAGTGAGTAAGAAATATATCTTAACGGATGGTTGTGGGTTCATGCTTGATATACGTTTTAGCAATCCCAACCACCGGTTTTAATTTTCTTAGATTAATTTATGACTAATTAGTTTAAATCTGATTAGTTAAATTTCTATATATATTATACTCTCTAAGTTTGATCAAAGGTTAAGTAAGGAATTCCATCAGAAATCTTGACTCTTCTCCAATATTGTTAATATTATCATCTCCCACTATTTTACTAATCTATATTAATGTCCTTCAAGAAGTTTTTTATATGAACCAAGAAAAGGCCTCTCTAAATATTCTTTTGACCAAAATACATGTTGCTAGAGATCTTGTGCAAAAGGATCAAAGCGTAAAGGACACATTAGAGTATTTAACAACTATTGCAAAGAATAAGTGTCAGCAATTATCCTCCTTGAATACAGAAGTAAAGGAGAAAATTAGTAAGGTTGAAGATGAGATCAGCAAGGTAGAAAAGGAGTTAAGGATAAAGAAAGGATTAATCTTAATCGATAAGGATGAGAGAGTAAGGGACTTTAAAGAAGCTGAAATTCTCTCTAAAGATATAGAATCAGTTAATGAAAAGCTTAGCTCATTAAAAGTTCAAAAAAATGAACTTGAGGAGAGTGTAAGGGAAATCGAGAATTTATGCGGAAAATTATATTCTCCTTCAGTAACTTTATCTCATCACCCTCCTCAGAAGTTCATAGAATGTCCAAAGTGTGGTAGTAATTCCATTCATATGGAAACTCAGTTTGATTTAAGAGGAGATACAACCTCATTATTTAAATGTAAGGATTGTGGAAATACGTGGAGGCAGTCATAAAGGTAACAAACCTTTGAGAACATTAATGAATCATGATTATTCAAATTAAAAAATTCTGTAAATACTATAAAATCACATGAAGTAAAGGATAATAATCATGTGGTGTTTCCCGTATTCTATTCGACGGAGCTGAAAATAATTATTTATCTATATACCATGGATTTTCTCTTTTTCCGTCTCTTTCCCCTTTTCCTCCAATATTACCTCACATCCTAGTATAGATTTACTATACTTCTTTACATGCTGAATTGCAATCTCTAACAACTCTCTAATTTCTTCTCCATTTATTGAATAAACTGAATATTTTTCCTTCTTTTCCACTTTTAATATACCACAGTTCCTTAGACAAGCTAAATGATGGGAGATGAGAGATTGAGACTTTCCTAACGACTTTGCTATTTCGTTTACGCTAATTTCGCCTCTCTCCATGACAAGCATAACTATCTTTATCCTAGTACTATCACTTAGTGAACCAAACAACCTCTCAAGTTCATTCGATAACATTTCCATACTATCTTTATGCTTTTGAACGAATATAAGCTTTATATGAACATATGTTTATATGAACAATCTTTTATACTTTCCTTCGTAAAATGTATTGGTGAAAAGATGAAATTAAACCTGAATCTCAAACAAGACGAACTCAAGTGTGAACAGTGTGGATCTCCAATAAATGAAGGCAACGCCTATACGGAGGAAAAAAATGGTAAAATCCATTATTTTTGTTGTTCTCACTGTGCTGAAAAGTATTTCTCAAAGCACGGGGAAAACATATGAAGCTTGTTATAATAGGTGCAGGAGCTGCAGGTTTTGCTGCTATGATAAGATCGAATCAACTAGGAATAAGACCGGTAATCATTAACCATGGAACAGTAGGTGGGACATGCGTAAATGTTGGCTGTGTACCCTCAAAGTTTTTATTAAGAAGAGGAGAAATAATTAAATACTTTAAAGAATTGGGAGGTAAAGGAAAACAAAGTATTATTGATGCGGTTAAATCAAAAGACTTCCTAGTTTCATCCATGAGGAAGGAGAAATACGAAGACTTACTCTCATATTATGATGTAGATTACGTGGATGGAAAGGCCCACTTTATTTCGCCTAAAGCCGTAAAGGTCAACGAAAAGATCATAGAGGGAGATAGGTTCATAATAGCAACCGGTTCCTCTCCATCAATACCTGAAATTCCTGGATTAAGGGAATCCGGATTTTGGACAAATGTAGAAGCACTTTCTCCAGATAGAGATATAGATTCTTTGATTATAGTAGGAGGTAGAGCTCAAGCCCTAGAGTTTTCGGAAATGTATAATAGATTTGGGAAAGAGGTAGCGATACTTCAGCGAAGTAAGGTTCTTATTCCAGATTGGGAACCAGAAATTTCTCTAGAGATAGAGAAAGCGTTTAAGGAAGAAGGAATTTATGTAGGAACAGGAATTGAGATAAAAAGAGTTGAGAAAACTAATGAGGGTAAAAAAGTTTATACGAACTTAGGCGAAGTCATTGCAGACGAGATACTTTTAGCAACGGGTAGAAGACCTAACGTAGATCTTGCGTTGGAGAATGCTGGAGTCTCTTTAAATTCGAGAGGAGGCATTTTAGTAGATCAGGAATTAAGGACTACAAATCCATCGATATTTGCTGCCGGAGACGTGACTGGAGGTCCAATGTTAGAAGCTCTAGCTGGATATGAGGGTTCTACCGCAGCTCAAAATGCAATAAATAACGACGGTAGAAAAGTTGATTTAACCTCCGTTCCACAAGTTATCTTTACACAGCCAAACCTTGCAAAGGTAGGTATAACTGAGGAAGAAGCAAGAAAAAGGGGAAAAACTGAAAGCAGGACCTTAAGGATGTCTGACGTTGCGAAAGCACAAATTTTAGGAGAGAAGAAAGGTCTTATAAAGATGGTTATTGATCAAACAAAGAAAATTCTTGGAGTGCATGTTATGGGTGAAAATGCTGCTGAATTTATAGGAGAAGCCGCATTAGTAGTTAAGAAAGGTTTAACCATAGAAGATATAGTTGATACGATTCATGTCTTTCCGACGGTTGCTGAATCCCTTAGGCTGGTGGCTCTATCCTTTTACACTGACGTAAAGAGATTAAGTTGTTGTGTATAGATATTTTTTTAATAATTAATAAATATAGTTACTTTCACTCATTCTCATTTCTAATATAAAAAGGACGTATTCTTCTTGTTTATAAAACCTCTATCTTTTTTTGCTTACTATACAAATATTTAAATTAAGAATTATATATAAGTGAAATGTTTTAAAAATTTTTATCTTGTTGTTTATTAATAGCCATCTATGGCAAATGAAAACAAACGTAAAAGATGCGCAATAATACCCATAAACAGATCAGATCTTTCCTTTGAAAGCTCTGTTTCCGTCATAATGAGGACATTAGAAGCATATAATCCAGATAGCTTTGTGATTATATATGCAAAATTTAATGAACCTATGTTAGCAAAAAAGTTAGATCCTTTTTTAAAAATACTAGAAAATGATGGAAAGGTTGTAGAAAAAATCTCGATAAACAAAGTTGTGAAAGAAGATCCTATAGAAGATCTTAGAGACTTTCTAAAAGAGAAAGTAGATTGTGAAGAATTAGTTCTAATTCCTACTTCTGGAGCAAACATAATTGCTGTAAGCATGGGTTTATTTTTTTCTCAAGAAAAATTATCCAATGTAAACATTTGTTTAGCTAATTATGTCTTTGGATTTGGTCCATGGTATAGACTTTACTATCCATTTGTCCCTAGAAATGTGGAGAAATTAATTGAAGTTTGTAAAGACAATAGAAGAACAGCTCAAAATGGAAAATTTCCACTTAGAGATAAAATCTTACATTTCCTAGATGAGGAAAGAAATAGTTTTTTAAAAGAAATAATGAGAATAAGTCTCGAATTAAACTCTATTTCAAATAGCATTGACTCCTCTATAGAACTAAGATTTACTAATCTCAAGTTAAATGGTGAAGATTTGAAGTCTATATCATATCTTAAGGAAAAGATAAATAAAGAAATAATCGGAAGTTCTGAAAAAGGCTCAAAGCCAAACATATTTCGTCAAAATCAAGATAAAATTAATAATATATTAAACTTACTTGGATATAATAAGCTCCTAGTTATTAAGGAAAATGACGAAAAAATTGGCTTAGAAGATTTTGTGGAAGGAAAAGAAAAAGTGGTCATCGATACTAACCTTATCTTTTATGGTATACACTCCTATGAAATTAAGGGTCTCTCTATACCTCTCTGCGTAAATTATGAGATTGAAAGCTACAAATATAAGGGGAAAAGTGGATATGACAAGAATTTTTCAGATCTTCTGTTTGACGTTTTTAGAATCGCTTTAAGGAAGGCTAATGTTTTACCTACAGAAC
>NZ_JFZT01000034.1 GCF_000632495.1 Candidatus Acidianus copahuensis
AAGATTTACTAATCTCAAGTTAAATGGTGAAGATTTGAAGTCTATATCATCTCTTAAGGAAAAGATAAATAAAGAAATAATCGGAAGTTCTGAAAAAGGCTCAAAGCCAAACATATTTCGTCAAAATCAAGATAAAATTAATAATATATTAAACTTACTTGGATATAATAAGCTCCTAGTTATTAAGGAAAATGACGAAAAAATTGGCTTAGAAGATTTTGTGGAAGGAAAAGAAAAAGTGGTCATCGATACTAACCTTATCTTTTATGGTATACACTCCTATGAAATTAAGGGTCTCTCTATACCTCTCTGCGTAAATTATGAGATTGAAAGCTACAAATATAAGGGGAAAAGTGGATATGACAAGAATTTTTCAGATCTTCTGTTTGACGTTTTTAGAATCGCTTTAAGGAAGGCTAATGTTTTACAACTGAAAGCCTCGCTCTTTAGAGCGGGGATGTTATCAAAAAAAGTTTATAAAAGGTAGAGAGTAATTCCTAATGAGGACGGTACGGTGGGTAAACCTAAGAAGAGTAGTAAGGGATCAGTCCCTATGCCTACTGTATCAGTCCTAAGGCGCACCATAACCATAGAACTCTTTCCTACAAAAGAACAAGAGGAGGAGTTAAAAGAACTAGGAAACTTGTGTTCAAAACTATGGAACCAAGTAAACTATGAAAGGAGAAGACAGTTCTTTAACGGTGAACGTGGTGTTGATATCAAGGGTACCTATAACAAGTGGTATAATGAGTATAAGAACATGATAGGTACAATAACAGCACAACAAGTTTTAAACAAAAATAACGAGGCGTGGAGTTCATTCTTCTCCTTGTTAAGGGCAAAGAAAGAGGAAAAATTACTACCATTTATCAACAAGATAAACCCACCTGGTTATTGGAAAGACAAGAAGAAGAGGAAAACGATAATCGTGCTAAGAAAAGATCAATACAAGATAGATGAGGAAAAACAAGAGATAGAACTACACCATTTGGGACAATTCAAGGATTTAGCAATAAGATACAAGGGAGAAATGTACTATAGAGGGGAACAAGGGAGGTTAGAAATAATATACAACTCCGTGTTGCATAAGTGGTATGCACACATTACCTTAAAGGCAAGTGAAAGACTTAATAGAGATACGGGTAAGTGGGTTAAAGTACCACTAACGTCAAAAGGTAATTTAGTAGGTGGGATAGATATAGGGATAAACAACTTGTTAGCTGTCTACATCTCTGACGGTACACAAGTGTTAATCAAGACTAGGGTGTTAAAATCAATCTCGTACTACTACAGAAAATTGATAAGTATGAAACAGAAGTTGTTATCCTTGTATAAACAACCGTTCTCAAATGAAATAAGGAGGTTGTACATTAAGTGGAAGAGGAAGTTAAACGCTATAATAAATACTACCGTAAGGAAAGTTGTTGAGTTTCTGTATAACAAAGGTGTCTCACTAATTAAGGTTGGTTATCCAAAGAACATAAGTCAGAAAAAGGGTAACTTTCTAGTTGTTAACGTCTGGTCTTATAAACAAGTTATGGAAAAGTTGAAGGATGTTGCTGAAGAACACGGAATAACTGTTGAGTTTGTTAACGAGGCATATACTTCAACTACTTGCCCAATACATGGTAAGGGTTGTGGCGAAAGAGTTTCAAGGGGTTTATTTAAGTGTACAACATCTAACAAGGTGTATAGCGCGGACTTGGTCGGTGCGTTTAACATATCCATAATCCTGAGTCCTAATGATGGTGGTGTTGAGGGCTCCACCACCAGAGGGATAGGGATAAGTTGGGGTAAGACCATCCCACTGGTCTATACGTGGACGAGAGGAGCGGGGCTGGTAGCTAGCTATGATTCTATGAGGGTGAAACGTATGGATCAAAACCTATGAACCGCTATGAGGGGAACCCTCGCTCTTTAGAGCGGGGAGGAGGTCAGCTACAGAACTTTCATTTTGTGATGAAATGATACCCAGAATAGACCCACAACTATTAGAAGGATCCATAATTTTAAGTGCGGATCAGAGAGCTGTTGAGTTCTGGAAGGAGTTACCTTTAAGAAAGTATGCTGAAGTTTTTAAAGTTGAATTAGCTGACAGTATTAGAGGTAATTTACCTTCATTACCTAATTTGAATTCTACTGTAAATTTAAACGCCAATAAGGGAGATGAAAGTATAAAGAGTTTTCTCTTAATTGAATTAGGTATAGCTCTAAAGAAAATATTTTCTATTGACGTCAAAGTCTGTCTACAGCATGAAGACAAATGCGTTATTCCTAGCTATAGTTAACAACGGTTTATGTATCCCTCACTAGTTCTAATATTTTTATTTTGAATTTGCGCGTGTCCAACAATTCGCATGTAAAAGCAGTATAGTTCTTAAAAGCCCATTCTCTTCGATTGTCTATTAAGGATTTTATTAATTTTTTAATGTATTAATCGTCCCATAGGTTC
>NZ_JFZT01000035.1 GCF_000632495.1 Candidatus Acidianus copahuensis
GTGATGAAATGATACCCAGAATAGACCCACAACTATTAGAAGGATCCATAATTTTAAGTGCGGATCAGAGAGCTGTTGAGTTCTGGAAGGAGTTACCTTTAAGAAAGTATGCTGAAGTTTTTAAAGTTGAATTAGCTGACAGTATTAGAGGTAATTTACCTTCATTACCTAATTTGAATTCTACTGTAAATTTAAACGCCAATAAGGGAGATGAAAGTATAAAGAGTTTTCTCTTAATTGAATTAGGTATAGCTCTAAAGAAAATATTTTCTATTGACGTCAAAGTCTGTCTACAGCATGAAGACAAATGCGTTATTCCTAGCTATAGTTAACAACGGTTTATGTATCCCTCACTAGTTCTAATATTTTTATTTTGAATTTGCGCGTGTCCA
Source organism: Candidatus Acidianus copahuensis (assembly GCF_000632495.1). Lineage (GTDB taxonomy): Archaea > Thermoproteota > Thermoprotei_A > Sulfolobales > Sulfolobaceae > Acidianus > Acidianus copahuensis. The sequence goes on from NZ_JFZT01000035.1 coordinate 393, forward strand.
ACAATTCGCATGTAAAAGCAGTATAGTTCTTAAAAGCCCATTCTCTTCGATTGTCTATTAAGGATTTTATTATTTTTTTAATGTATTAATCGTCCCATAGGTTCTAACACGTTTGCTTCATTCACCCGAATTAAGGGTTTAATCATTTTTATATCAAAACAACATTTAAATATGTATTCCATGTTAAGGTAGTATATGATTAAACATATGATTTTACTATTGCTTCTTTTTTTATCTATTGTAAACACTTTTATCTTAGTTTTACCTTCTCAATCAGAGAATCTACCCGTTTATACTGAGAAAGAAGTTTCCCCTTTTAGACCTATGGAAAATACATCTCTCTCTAACATGTACTCTCCTAATGGAGTTAACGTTAATGCAATATATAGTTCTGAGCCTGCACCTATGGGGATTGCAGATTACGGAATCGGTCCTAACGGTCCTTATATTAGGACTACTACGCAATGGTTAGGGAAAATTTTCATTCAGAAATTAAGTGCAACGAATTCCTTTAATACCTTTTGCGTATCCTTTCAGGAGAACGTTAATCTTCACTATGAAGTAAATGGTAATGAATATGATCTCTGGGTTCAAAATGTGATTGCCTATAATACTACCGATAGTTGTATATATTTTGTTAATAATATATGGAACGCTTCATCATATAAGGCAAATGTAACTTCATTATCAGGGAACGGTAATATTTATATTGATCAACAAGGCGAATCTTATTATGCCTATGTAGCTAGTGGTTATCCAGGGAGCTTCATCAATTTACCCCTACCTAGAGATATTGAAGTTCTAGTTAACGTTACAACTAACGGTTATGGAGAACCTGTAATATGTTTTTGGTATAACGACGGTTATGGTTGGATAAATTACGATAGAGTTACAGTGACAAATGCACCATACGCATCGCAGGTTTATTTTATGGTTGATGGGTATCAATATACTCCCGTTGGTAATTTTTGGGATGCTGAACTAGTTTTGGGTGGTCCAGGAGGAGGATCGGAAGCCTATATTTTATATTCTCAAGTTTACATGCAACTGCAGTATTGGAATGGGAATAACTTTCAGGAAATCAGAAACGCTTATAATTTTGGATCTGATACCGCTGAGACTTCAACGGGAATTAACGATGGCGCTTATTATCGCATAGCGTCTGGGATAGTTGAGGCAGGTCTTACAGCAGGAAGCTCATCATTAACAACATTATGGCAGTCAAATCAAATTGAAACTCTTAAAGTTTATACGCCGATAAGTCAAGGATATGCTTACGTGTTTAATTATACCGATGGATATGGTTATCAAGATAATAATTACCTTCCACAGCATTATTTTGTGGGCGGTTCTTTAGAACTTACTCTGTCTTCAGAGATGAGCTATATAATCCTTGTTTATAATCAATATGGAGAGTTGGTTTCTGAGGGCTACTCCCCAATGATTGCCGGAAATTATACGGTATATACAGAACAGTTTTCCATCTCCCCTTCAATTTACAACGCCACATTATCTCAAGGTGGAGAAACCTCAATTCAGTTTACGGTAAATGGTGAAGGTCCAGTTTATATTAGCGTCTCGTCACCTCTTCCATATTCTCTTTCTCAGAATAGCCTATATCTTCAAGGTCAAGGAAGTTTTACTCTAACCTTAAGCGGTACAAATGTAGGCATTTACACTGTAAATGTAACTGTAGATTTCCTTAATGGTATGTATGAAGCCACGCCTATCGAGGTTGTTGTTAACTCGTATTCTATTCCAATAACTTTTTACATTCAAGTAAACGGCCAGTCCTTGCCTTCATCTCCGACTGTTACCTTCGAGTTTCCTAACGGCACAATAATTGCCATGCCGATATCTCAAGGAACGACGTTAAGAGTCCCACAAGGAACAACCTATTCAGTTCAACAGATTATAGGGGAAGGCAATGTTAGATGGTCTCTTCCTAGTGCGATAGCTGGGACTATTGAGGAGTCATTAACTATAAGCCTAACATATTACCAGCAATATTTGGTATCCTTTACCTTTTCAGTTCAAGGAGGAGAAGGATACTCTACTCCTTCAGTTAGCTACTACTATTTTGGAGGACTAACATCAACTTCTTTACCAAATACCGTTTGGGTTGACGCTAACTCTGAGTACAAGTTCACCCCCGTTATTCAAGGATTTCAGGAGAGATGGATTGACTTCTCATCAGAAGGAGAAGTCTCTTCTCCTGGTACAATATCCGGCTATTACTACAACGAGTATTTTGTAAACGTTGAGTTTCCAATTCAAGCTTACATTAATGGGACGCAAATGAATCTCAACTCAGGCTGGTATATTCAAGGTACAAACATTCAAATAATTAACAATAGTATTCTTTTAGGGCAAGGGATAAGAGAAGTTATAACTTCTGTTTCTCCAGCGATCGATTTTATTGTGAATTCACCAGTAACTGTTACAATTAAACTTCTGCCTCAGTATTTCATTACGTTTAATTCTCCAATTCCAGTGAAGGCATTAGTAAATGGAACTTTTGAGGAAGTAGAGACAGGATGGTTTAACAATAACACAGTAATTCAGATTGAGAACTACACATATTATGTGAACAACTTAGAAAGATATGTACCTATGTCCATATTTCCTTCAACCTTAGTTGTAGATAAGCCCACTACAGTTACAGTTAACGCTATCAAGCAATTCTACCTTAACGTTACGTCGCCAATGCCAGTTAAAGCCTTAGTTAATGGTAGTGAAGAGATAATTAACTCCTCTTGGATAAATCAAGGAACTAGTATTCAGATTATTAATTACACTTACTATCCGTCGAACCAAGTGAGGTTCGTAATAATTAGTGTGAGTCATTCCAATTTAATAGTCAGCTCACCGGAACATGTTACAGTTAACGCTATCAAGCAATTCTACCTTAACGTTACGTCACAGATACCAGTTTATGCCCTTATTAATGGAACAAGGGAGGTAATTGAACCTTCTTGGTTTAACGCTAACACAGAGGTTGACGTGATAAATAACACTTTTTATATAAATTCACAGGAACGCTTTATTATATCTAGGATTTCACCTGAGGAAAACTTTACTCTAAAGTCACCGGTAAACTTAATCGTTTTTACTATCAAGCAATTCTACCTTAACGTTACGTCGCCAATGCCAGTTAAAGCCTTAGTTAATGGTAGTGAAGAGATAATTAACTCCTCTTGGATAAATCAAGGAACTAGTATTCAGATTATTAATTACACTTACTATCCGTCGAACCAAGAAAGACTAATAACTTCTTACTTACCACCTAAATCAACAGTTGAATCCCCTTTGCAGATCTACATACCAGCTGAAGTGCAGTACTTAGTAACAATAAACGGTAACTCTACGTGGTATAATAAAGGATCAAGTATAGCGTTAAATGCCAATGTTCCAATATATATGGTGGGAAAATTTGTTGGAACTTATAACATATCTCCAGGTGGAGAGATAACGGTGAATTCTCCAGTAAATGAAAAGCTAGTTGAAAGCATTAATATCTTATTTGTAGGTGGAGTAATAACAGTAGTAACTATACTAATGGCTACAATCATTATATTCTTATATAAACAGAAGAAATAGATTTTTTTTAAAAATTCCTTAAATTATTTGTGTCATTGGATATGATTATTCGTTAAAGTAAAGAATAATTAATATCTTTTATTAAGATTTTGTAATATATTGTCTTATATTGTTAAAATCAATAAATCATGCTAATTACGTCTCGGCTAGTTGGTTAATCATGGTAAGATGACGCTATGAGGTTTTATCGACATTTGACGACGTTCAAGGATTTTTTAAAAATTATCTATTTATTTGGTATAACGTGACACTAAACGTTTCAGTTATTAAAATTTTAATACTATGAATAATATCTGAGAAGAGTTTTATATAGATCCCATAAGAGGTTATCCATAATCCATGATAAGATCTTTCCTTAACTATCCTTAAGACAAAAATTTCTTGATTTATTAGGACGTCCTACTGCACTATTATATATGAAATTAGCAGTTCTAGGTTCAAATAAGTTAGTTACAACAACTGATGCAATACTTACTGAGATCTTTGCTGGGGTAAGACCTGATGAAGTAATTATTCTCGCTGAGGAGGAACCGAAAAAGCCATTTAATGAACTAAAAAACGTCTTATCAGTGGTAGGATTAAACGCCGAAATTAAAGCGAAAGTCCTGGGAGAAGGGGTAAAGTCATGGAGAGAGAATATTCCTTCTGTAGAAGCAGACGTCGCAGACGTAACACCTGGAAGGAAATATATGGCATATGCAGTCTTAGCCTATTCGAAAACAAGGGAGATAAGATACGCTTATCTTAAAGAGGAGCAAAAGGGTTACAAGATTTTTGGATATGTCCCTTTTGATAAGATTAAACTTCTTGAAATGAGATCTGGTAATGAAGTCCAACTTGATCCACCAAAGACAAAAAGAGGATTAGAGAGAAAAGTAAAACTTTCTACGGATAGCCTGAATGCGCTTATAAACATCTACTCCCTTCTCGGAGAAGTTACCATAAGGTATGATCAAAATGAGATGAAAAAGAAAGACTTATCAAAACAAAATTTTTATGATCTATCTAATGAAGAGCAAATGTGTTTAACAAGGAGCGGATTCTTTAAGTTTGAAAGAGAGAAAGATGTCATGCAAGAGGCTATGGGGGACAGTTTCTTTTTTGCGGATACTAACATATATATAAAAATAGGTGATAGACTAAGAGATATAGCCTATAATAGAGCATCTGGAATGAGATTGCTCTCTTCCAGAGCAGTGTATAACGAACTAATAGAGCACACTAAGAATACTCAAAGGGATAATTCCGTTATTATGTTTCATTTAGGCATGTCAACTTATAGGAGACTCCATCAACCACCATTAACCTCTGAAATACGAGGGCAAGGAGATATTCCGTTAATATTTGAGGCTAAAAAACTCAAAGCAGAACTCCCTAATAATCTAGTTATTATAACCCAAGATAAGAGAGTATCCTCATCTTCTTCCTCTCAAGGCGTAAAGAGCATTTACGTAGGGAATCCCTCTCCTTCAATGAATGGAAATATAGGGGAGTTTTTATACTGTCTTAGCTTTTACAAGAATATTGACATAGTTGTAAAGGGAGAGAGAATGGCAGAGTTGCATAACGAAGTTTTATCTGACAATTTTACTAATAAACTTTCTCAGATTAAGACAATAAATGATGAATACAATTATCCCAAATTTCTTAGCGAACTAGAAAAATTTTTAATGCCCTCTGAGCATTAGAATCCCTCTTGATCTAAAGGGGAAACCGAATTCAATATATTTTCAATTTTATCTTTATTCTATAATTTTAGATTATTGAGTTATTTCAAATTTAATAAAATTTCATTGAGAAATTATCTCTATTTAATCGATAAATTAATTTATTAATACTCTTCCCTTCTAGAGGATAATTTCCTGATCTGAATACAGAAGAAAAATTTTTTATGAATAAGTAGAGTAAATTTAGAATTTAAAAAGTTGTATAAATTTTTATAACCCCCTATTTTAGAATTCCGCGTAGATATACAAAGGAAAATTATTTGTTCAAAATAGCATATAATTCCATATCTATAGGTTTAAATATATGGAAAAACGTTTTATATTCTTTGTGTTCAAAGAATTAAAAAATATTCATCCGTTAAGACAGTTAAGATCAAAGGTTAATTGTAAGGTTCTTCTAGGATAATTTTTAATCTTTGAGGTTAAATAATTTAACTTGTGTCCAGCGACATTGTAGAGAGGTTGAAAAACGATTCTGAATTCATTAAAAAAGTAGCTGAGGCACTATCTACTAATGCTATACTTTCACAGTTAGGTGTTATCGAAAGAAAAGTGGACTATCTGATGGATATAGATAAACTCGTGTGGGAGAAATTTTCAGAGAACGATAAGAAGTTTAACGCGTTACTAGAGGAAATCCATAAACTAAGGGAAGACTTAATCAAGGAAGACATGAGACATAACCAAGAAATGGAGAAGATGAGACAGGACTTTGACGAGAAGATGCAGAAGGAAGACATGAGACATAACCAAGAAATGGAGAAGATGAGACAGGACTTTGACGAGAAGATGCAGAAGGAAGACATGAGACATAACCAAGAAATGGAGAAGATGAGACAGGACTTTGACGAGAAGATGCAAAAATTTAGAACTGATATCAGAAAAGACGTTAAAGTTATAAAAAAGACTCTTGAAAACTTGAGTATATCTATTGAGGATGAAGCAATTGAGTTCTTAGCCTATAAGTTAAGAAAAGATTATAACATTGACGTTAATGTAATCTCTCTTAATATCCAAAAGGTAGTAGAGATAGACATTTTCGCTGAGTTGAGCGATTCGATAGTTGTTGGCGAAGTAAAGGTAAGAGCGGGAATAAAAGCAATCAAACAGCTTGAGGATTCAATAACTAAGTTAATGAAAGTTAGGCCAGAGCTAGGCAAAAAGAAAATAATCCGAATGATTTATGCTAAAAAGATGACTCCTGATCTAATCGAAGAATGTAGAAAGAGGGGCGTTTATTTAACTAACGGTATATCGGATTTAACCCATCTAGTTTTGTAAGTTTTTTAAAGACTTCGCGGAAAAGTTTGAAAGTAAATCAACGTCGAATAATTCCTTTATACCTTCTGAAGTTAAATTTCAGGGGAGATCTAAAGTAAGAGCAATCTGGTCTTTTCCATATATTATAAGTTGATAAACCTGCCTTCCTTTTTCCGCCTATATCAATTTGAGAAGTTACAGTTGTAGTCCAGGTAAAGGCTTGATTTATTGCTAGAAGACTCATAACGATTAAGAGGATAATAAACGTCTTGGAAAGGAAAAGGAGAAGATCTAAAAAATAGCTACTATCCAACCATACATCAGTATCCTTTTCCTTCCTAAAACATCTGAAAACCTTCCAGCTATAAAGTTAAAGCTTCCTTTTACAAATCCAAATATAATTAGCGGGATAAATATTAACGTGCTTTCCAAGCTCTCTTGGGCATAAGGGACAATTATTCTTAAAAAACCTAGATAAATGCCTGTAAATGTCACGAGTATTGTGAAAAGTAGAAATTGTCTCTTCATAAATGAAGTTAAAAAATATAAAGATAAAAAGGAATTATTCATTATGGAGAGTGAAAAGACCATCAAAAATCTCTTAAAGTTAGGATTAACAGAATATGAGGCAAGGATTTACGTTATACTTCTAAAGAACTGTTATATGACCATGAAGGATCTTTCTGAATTATCTAAGGTACCTTATCAAAGAGTATATGATGTAGTGAAAATGCTAGAGCAAAGGATTAGTTAAAGTAATATATAGAAGACCGAGAAAAGTAAAGTTAATAGATCCAAAAATAGCTCTCCCCACATAGAGGGATTCTATTGTAAAAAGGATAGATTTATGTATTAACTCAATTCTCGTTTCGTGGAAGCCTGAGATTGTTAAGTTAGAAAGATCTATTCATCTTGAAGGAGAGAGGACAATAAGAAGAGAGTTTAGAAAGTTAATGGCTGAATCTAAGGAGCTGAGAATAGTTTATGATAATCCTCCTGCTTGGATGTTAAACTACCTAAATAAATTTAGAGGAAAAGTGCAATTTATAACTTCAGCTAAATTAAGGGCAAGGATTGGATAATTAAGGTTGTCCCAAACGTTAAATCAAAGTTTATTATTTTTGATAATGCGATAATGATGACAATAAATGACAATGATGAAACTGCCATTATAGATTCATGTATAGGTTGTATAATACAAGGAAGTGAGCACTTTGAATTACAGTGGAAATTAACTGAATAAGGTGAATAAAGTCTTTTTTCGCCTTTATGAAGAATAATCCATGATATTTAGGCAATTAATAAGGGAGAATGGAGGATGTGTAACTTACATTTTTGGATATTCGCAAGCAAGGGAATTGTTTGTGGTGGATCCAATATTAGAAGGAGTAGGAGGTATAATAGACCTTTCCAAAAGACTTAACATGAAAGTAGAATATATTATAGAAACTCACACTCATGCCGATCACTTATCTGGCGCTAGGAAACTGGCATCGATAACTGGTTCGAAGGTAGTCTACGGAGAGGGACACTCAATTATGTACCCAATAGAGACTATTAAAGATGGAGAAGAGATAAAGCTAGGTAATACAAGAGTAAATGCATTAACGACACCTGGACATACACCGGATTCTATATCGCTTTTGATAACGGATCTTAAAGGAGGCAATGAACCTTGGGCGGTAATAACTGGTGATACGCTTTTTGTCGGTTCTGTTGGAAGAGTAGATATAGGAAAGGAAGATTCCTGGGAAGATTTGTTCAGATCTCTTCAAAAATTGAGAACTCTCCCTGACTACTTAGAAATCCTTCCAGCTCACACATCTGGTTCCGCCTGTGGAATAGACATAAGTGGAAAACCTTTTTCAACAATAGGTTTCGAAAAGAAGTTCAATAAGTATCTCAGAATTGAAAAGAAAGAAGAATTTGCTAAGTTATTCATAAATCAGAGCAAACCTGAAGAGTTTGAAAAAAATATAGAGAAAAACAGAGAAGGTGTATTATAGAGTATTGTTTCTTTGTATTAAAAATAAAATATAAAATTCGAAAAACAAATGAAAACCGTGTAAACTAATCAGTACATTAGACAATTTAGAAGCAGTGAGGCCACGCTAAAGTAGCCTATTACCTTTATCGCCTTCCTTAAAGTTCAAGACGATAATGTTTTTTAACTTTCTCTTAACAAAGGTTAACGGGACCGTAAATGATACGTGTTATTCCTCCTTGGTAATACATCCTCTCTAATCTTTTTCTGTTTAGTTTAAATTCAATTAGTTGGATATTGATCTTTTATATATGTTTTTACTACTGTGAGTTTTGCTCTAAAACTATGTGAAGTCTTTTGCCCAAGATAAAAAAATATTTATCTTTTCAGGTTTAGACTTATTCTTTCCCATAATTCGTCAATATATCTCTCGAGATCCTCTATACCTTTCTCATCTATTTTCTTAAATCTACCTTGAATTGAGAGAAAGTCTTTAAGTGGCCTTCTCGTTTCCTTTTTTAAGCAGTGGAGCGACTCCGGACTGACCTCTATCCTACCATCTTTCCATTTGAAGAGAGGCCAGTAACACGTTTGAACAGCTAACTTAGCTACCTCTGCTGTTCTTGAAGGATCGAATAACCAACCATAGGGATCCGGTGTAAGAACATGGACATACTTAAATCCTCTTATTGTTTTTGCCTCCCTAACTTTATCTATAAAGTCATGTGGATAACCTACTGAGGCAGTTGCAACATAAGGAATGTTATGATCGATCATAATAAAGGGTATCTCCTTCTTATTTCCACTCTTTCCCTCTGGAGTAGTCGGCGTTAATGCTCCGTGAGGAGTTGAACCGCTCCTATGTCCTCCTGTGTTCATGTAAGCTTCATTATCAACGCACAAGTAGATAAAATCCTCATTTCTTTCCGCCGCCCCACTAAGCGACGCAAAGCCAATGTCTGAAGTTCCCCCATCTCCTGCCCATACTACAACAGTAACATCCCTATTTCTTCTCTTATACGCTCTCCACATACCAGATGCAGCAGGTGGTCCTGCAGCGAAGGCTATATTAAGTGAGGCGTAACCGTAGGCGTTCTTTGGAGCTAACCCTTGAGTTACAGATGAACAACCAGCTATTACAACCAGAGCGACATCTTTTCCGAGCGCCATACTTAACATTCTCATAGCAATGTTCTCAGGACAACCAGGACACGCTGAAGTCCCGGACATCAATGAAGTGTCATTCAACATCTTTCGGATTCCTAAGCTCAACCTTTTCCACCTCAGCAGGATAATACCACTCTACTCCGTCCGATCTTTCCTCTTTTGCTTCTTTCAAAAACTTAAGGATAATTCTCTTAAAGTCTTCCTTGTTAAGGAGAACACCACCAAGACCAGTTACAACTCCTTTAACTTGATTTCTAACAGTAGCCTTTACTTCCAAGTAAAGTGGACCTCCTCTTCCCAATGAAGTTGCCCTATCCATAACTAATATACCCTTAACGTTTTCTAGTTCCTTAATCTCGCTTTCAGCCCAAGGTCTTAAGTAACGTATCCTTAGCATTCCAATGTTTATCCCCTTTTCCCTAAGTTCATCAATCGCCTCCATTGCATCCCCAGCCCAAGCTCCCATCAAGACTAGCGCATAATCAGCGTCTTCCATTCTGTACTTTACGTTTAACGTTCTATAATTGTTAAATGGGCTAATTTTCTCGTAATCCTTTCCTATTTCCTTTATTACGCTCTCAGCGGATTGAATTGCACTGTGAATTGAGTGCCTCAGCTTCATGTATTCCACAGGAGGAAATATATTTCCCATTCCTATTGGTGCCTCAGGATCAATAACGTAGGGTTGTCTCCTAGGTGGAAGGAACGCGTCAACTTCCTCCTGTGAAGGTAGGTAAACATTTGTCTTCATGTGAGTCAATATGAATCCATCCATTCCCACCATCATTGGAAGGAAAACCCTTTCATCCTCGGATATTCTAAAGCCTTGAAGAACAAGATCAAAGGCCTCCTGAGGATTTGAGGCGAAAGCCATTATCCACCCGCTATCCCTTTCTGACATAAAGTCGGTATTCTCGTTCCATATATTCCAAGGTGCACCAACAGCTCTAGTACCTACCATCATAACTAGCGGTACTCTAGATCCCGATGCCCACCAAACCATTTCGTGCATGTATAGAAGTCCTTGAGAACCGGTAGCTGTAAAAGACCTAACTCCAGCTGCACCTGCTCCTAACGTAACCCCCATTGCTGCATGTTCGCTTTCTACTCTTACTATATCGGCATCAATTTCTCCTTCTGCCTTCATTTCAGCTAACTTTTCTATTACTGTTGTCTGAGGAGTAATGGGGTAAATTCCCACTACTCCTACTCTAGCTAGCTTCACTGCATTTGCTACAGCCTCATTTGCTGACATAACTTTTCTCATTGATCTTCTCCCTCCATTAATATTGCCTTCACTGGGCAAACATTGGCGCAAATTCCACATCCCTTACAGTAATCGTAATCAACCTCGACTTTACCGTCAATAACGTGAATAGTAGCCTCTGGACAAAACATCCAACAAGCCCTACACCCTATACACTTATTTAAGTTTACAACCGGTCTCACAAACCTCCATGTTCCGGTTTGCCCTCCTGCTCCTTTTCCTGGGACAGTAATAGGAAAGTACTGATATTCATGCTGCAATTTTCACAGCCCCCTTAACTCTTTCATAAGCCAACTTGACTCCTTGAACGTTTAGCTCGGCAACCTTTCCATTAAACTCCTCTCGTATTGCCTTAATTAAGGAATCCATACTCACAACCCCCATTACCCTTATAAGTGCTCCTAACATGATTAGGTTTGTCATTGGCCATCCAGATTTTACGAGACCGATCTCCTTAGCTAATGATGTTGCATCTAAATAGTAAGAATTTTCCAACGTAGTGTTTTTGCTATTTACAACAATTACTCCTCCTGGCTTTAATCCTCTTAATGGGTTTACAATTTGAAGGAGAGTTGGATCAATTACAACAACAAAGTCTGGGTTTTCCACAGGAGAGGTTATTCTTATGCTCTCCTTGGAGATCCTACAATAGGCCTCGATTGGAGCCCCTCTCCTTTCGGCTCCGTATATTGGAAAGGCTGAAGACCAGAGACCGTCTAAGCCAGCTGCTGAGGCTAGGAGTTCAGCAGCTGTAACAACTCCCTGTCCACCTCTTCCATGAAAGCGTATTTCTATCAACATAATTCCCTCAAGATATTAATGTTTTCAAAGTTTTATAAAGTTGTCAATAAAAAAGTTTAAACGTTTGGAATTCCATAATAAACAATATTTTTGAAGAATGAGTTTCTGCTTAAGACCTCAGATGATAACGCTATAATGAAAGCTAGTATCGCCATATCGGGAAATACTAGTGAAATTAGTAGGCCTACAATGTAAATGAAGTTAAGGTATCTAGACTTATACTGTGTATCAAGAACTTTCGATTTTCTATAAGCTGTGTAGATCTCTAGGATACTAAACACGATTCCAGGTATTGAGAAGATAAAGTTATGAAGGAATAGAAAGGCTAAAGGAGAGGATAGGGTGAATATTGTGCCTATGAAGGACGTTGGAGTATCAACGTTATACCATGAAGGCCTTGCCTTAAGCAGATAAACCATTAGAGAAGAGATAAAGGCCAAGGTTAGAAAGAACATAGCGGGATAATATAGCGTTGAAAAGAAGAAATTACCTAGGAAGAAGAGCGAGGCTAACCCTCCAAAGAGAACTTCCCTACTTAACCATGAACTTTTAAGCCCTAAGGCAACTCTAAGTGACCTTTTTCCAACATTCGCATGTGATATTGAGGCAAGAAGAGTTATCCCTAAAATCAGAAAAGTGATGATCGAAAAAAACGGTAGTCTAAACATAGAATATCCAAGGGCAAACTCTGAACCTATGGTGAACCCAACAAGAGGGAGAAATTTTTCTTCGCTTTTTACCTTTTTAGGATTTGCAACTATACTTTTCTCCTTTGGTAAGATCACCTTTAACCTAGGCTCAGTTATTTCTGGTGGTGCGAGGTAAGGTATAGAGGAGTCTTCTTGATCTATCCAACCAAATGCTAATGCGCCTGTAGGACAAGATTCTACACAGTAAGGCATTCCTTTACCTAAATTGTCCTTGCAGAAGTGACACTTGGTCATCACACCTTGACTATTAAACTTAAGAGCTTCATAAGGACAAGCCCAACTACAGTATCCACAACCTATACATTCTTCCTGTTCTATCCAGACCACTCCTTTCTCATCCTTTTTTATAGCGTTTGCTGGACAGACTTCCATACAGGCTGGTTTGTCACAATGGTTACACGAAATAGATAATGCAGTCTTATATCCATCCATCTCGAAGACGGGAAGCTTTCTCCAGTTTAATCCATAAGCTTTATTGCATGCCTCAACACATGCTCCACAGATTATACACTTGTCATGGTCAAAAATGAAACCTAGCTTCCTTTCCATGATATAAACTTTGTCACAATAAATAATAAGACTGTTCAACTATTGAATATTATGGAAACAAGGTTTTATCGAGAAGCTCTTATAAGAAATGCATTAGCAGAAGTTCTTTCTGGTAAGAGCGTTAAGGACGTTCTCGATTCAGGAAATAGGGAAAGGTTATGCTCTACCCCAAAAGAAGATCTAATCTCTTTCTGTGAGGAAACTATGGAGTTTATCTTAAACGAGAGAAGAGATGAAGAGAGATCTAAAAGAGTAGTTGAAGAGATAGAGGAGGAATGCAGAAAATGAGAAGATCGCAACTTTATGTCCCAGCAAATAACGAGAAAATGATAAAAAAGAGCTTAGAGATAAAAGCTGATACTATAATTTTTGATCTTGAAGACGCAGTACCGCCTGAAGAGAAAGGGAAGGCAAGAGAGATGCTAAAACAATTCATAAGCGAGTTGGACTGGGGAAAGGAAAAGGAACTCGCAGTAAGGGTAAATGAGATTAATACAAAAGAGGGATTGAGGGATTTGATCCAAGTAGCTGAACTAGGGAAAATTAATACAATACTAATCCCAAAAGCTGAAGGAAATCTCTCATTCGTTCACAAAGCGACGGGAAAGGAGATCATCCCAATAGTTGAAAGTGCTAAAGGCCTCTTCAAAATAGAGGACGTTCTTACATCTGAGGGAGTATCCGCTATAACTTACGGAATCGCTGACCTCTCTCTCTCGTTGGAAGGAAAAGTAGATGAATATATCAAGAACGATTACGTCAGGACAAAGATTGTCGTCTCGGCAAAGGCTTATAATGTGGAAGCGATAGATAGAGTCTACTTCGACTTACAGGATCCAGAAGGATTTAGGCAGGAGTGCCTGAAAGCTAAGAACTTGGGTTATAATGGAAAACAGGCCATTCACCCTTCACAGGTTGAGATAGCAAATACTGTTTTCTCACCAACTGAGGAGGAAGTAGAATGGGCTAAAAGGGTTATTGAGGCATATGAAAAATCTATTAAAGAAGGAAGGGGGGCTATTCGAGTTGACGACAAGTTGGTAGATTATGTTCACTATAAGTTGGCTAAAAGAATTTTGTCAACTCCTCATTAGTTTCAATACAAACTCTGGAGTTATTGGAACTTCAACTTCACTTATCCTTACTTTTAAAGCATCTTCCAAAGCGTTTACTATAGCGGCATATGGAACTGTAGCCCCTCCTTCTCCAACTCCTTTTGTTCCTAGAGGGGTAAATGGAGACGGTGTTATCATATGCTTTACATCTATTCTTGGAGCCTCTAACGAGGTTTGGATTCCATAATCTCCTATTGATATCTGTTTGGGTACTCCTTCCTCGTTATAGTCAATTGATTCATATAGAGCAGAACCTATACCCATTACAGTTCCTCCAATTAGCTGTCCATCAACTATAGCCGGGTTTATCATCTTACCGGCATCGCTTAAAACCACGTACTTTAAAATCCTAATAAAGCCAGTGTCCTCAACTCTAATTACTACTCCATGAGCGTTTACTCCGTAAGTTGACGAAAAGTTCACTCTCCTATCCTTGTCAGCTACGTTTACATTTGGCGAATTTATTACTGCCGAGCTCTCAATCCCTATTTCATCCCCTATCAAGTATGACTTATTATATATCATGTTAGCGATCTCTTTAACAGAATATTCTCTTCCCTTAACTATTACCTTCCCATCCTTGAAGTCAACTTCTGAAAGTTCAACGTTAAAGAGTTTTGAGGTTAATTCCCTTATCCTTTCAATTAACTTTTTAGTAGCAGCGTAAACAGCACTTAATCCAACCACGGAAAACCTACTTCCATAAAATCCTGTTCCAGGTGGGCCATCGGTATCTCCTAAGATAACTCTAACGTCTCTCATTTCTATTCCTAACATATAGGAAACTACTTGGGAGATTGATGTTTCATGCCCTGTTCCCATAGAGTTAGTACTCATTGTAACTGTAACATCTCCTCCACTGTCCATCTTCATATAAACTCCTTCGTAATAAGGAGTTCTATCCTTTCCGACCAATGTTTGGAAGGCTAATGAGGAACCTGGCTCTAAGGCGAAGGCTATTCCTACTCCAATTCTTCCGTAAAATTTTTGCTGATATAATTCTGAGATTAATCTATGTAACGCTTCAGAGTAGTCCCCACTATCGTAAATTGCGCCAGTAATGGACTTAAAAGGAAAAGACTTGATAAAGTTCCTCTCCCTTATTTCCTCTTGAGTTAATCCAGTAGACCTAGCTACATCGTTTACCATGTTTTCCAAAACTAAAACTGCAGGAGGAATCCCTAAGCCTCTATAAGGTCCGGTAGGAGGTTTATTTGTTAAAACTCCCTTTATCTTAAAGTGAAGGAACTTCAAGTCATAAGAACCCGATAGGTGATAAATTTGCCTCAAGATTGGAAGGGGTTGATATGTGTGAAGATATGATCCAAAGTCCTCAAGGAGTTCTACTTCCATTCCCAGCAAGTTCCCTTTATCATAGTACATCCTTGCCTTATACCTTCTGTCTGGACCTTGAACTCCAGCTATTAAATGTTCATATCTAGTCTCCACGTACTTAACTGGTCTTTCCTCCACAATAGATGCTAAAGAGGCTAAGACCAAAGGTTTTAAGAAAATCTTCCCACCAAAGCCCCCTCCAGAGTCTGGGACAATTATTCTTATTCTACTTCTTGGAATGCTAAACACTATACTTAATGCAGTTCTAAAGACTTGAGGAACTTGAGTATTAGCGTAAAGAGTTAGGGAATTCTCGCCTGGAGAGTAATCTGCTATAACAGCGTTTGTCTCAATAGGCATCGCTGAAATTCTATTAACTCTAAAGTTTTTCTCTACAAAATTTCCTTTAGGTTCTCCTCCAAAATGAAATTCGTCCTCGTAAACTAGATTTGTGCCAAGTTCAGGATGAATTGGTTCTGCTTTAATTGACTCTTCTGGATTTAGTATAGGACTCTCTGGCTCATAATCTACCTCCACTTTCTCGAGTTTGTCGTATGCCTCATATCTATCTTTTCCAGTGACAATAGCTAAAGGCTCTCCGAAGTAGTTCGCTTTGTCAACTGCTAAAGGGTATTCCTTTGGGGCTTTTGGAGCAAAGAAGTTGGGCATCGGGTTGACTTTAATGGTTTTAGCAGTGATCGCATCTGAGTATATGTTGAATCTTGCCCTAGCATAGTTTGACCTAACTACAGCCATGTATAGCATGTTAGGTAAAATAATATCATCTACGAATTTTCCTCTACCCGTTAATAATCTAGGGTCTTCTACTCTCTTTACTGGTTTGCCTATCACACTTTAAGCCCCATTATCCTAAAGGCCTGCCTTCCAGCAGTTATCCTTTGAATGTCATTAGTCCCCTCGTAAGTCTTCAATATTTGTACGTCTCGAAGTAGTCTTTCAACTCCAGCTGAACTTGAAACTCCATAACCTCCATGTATAGCTATTGCTCTTAACACTGATCTTTCAGCAGCTTCTGTAGCGTGAAATTTTGCTAGAGAAGCAGCAGCAATATATTCCTTTTCTTTCCCTTTCATGTATAGAGATCCGCTCCAATAAGTTAGCAACCTAGCTGTTTCAACGTCAGCCAATGTCTCAGCTATCTTAATTTGCACGTTCTGAAAGTTTGCTATAGGCTGATTGAAAGCGTTTCTCTGAGCACTATAAGAAAGACTTTTCTCCAAAGCTGCTTGGGCTATTCCTACTGCTTGTGAAGCGACAATAGTTCTAGCGTAATCAAACGACATTACGGCATATTTAAATCCTAATCCCTCTTCTCCTATAACTCTATCCTGCGGTACCTCAGCGTCAAAGGAGATCTCCGTTGTATGAGAAGCCTTTAGACCTATTGTATCTATTCTTCCCTCAACTTTTACTTGACTCTTATCCAATAAGAACATGGTTATTCCCTTCCATCTAGCGTCAGTTGACGGTGAAGTTCTAGCGGTGATGAGATAGTAGTCTGCAATATCACCGTTTGTTATGAATATTTTCCTTCCAGTAACCCTGTACTTTTCACCTTCTTTTTTAGCTATGGATTTAATTCCAGCTACATCGGTTCCTGCAGACGGTTCTGTGTTGGCAAAGGCTGCAGTGGCCTCTCCTTTAGCTACCGGAGGTAAATATTCCTTTTTCAATTGTTCGGAGCCGAATTTTAGAAGAGCGTTTGTATACATCCAGTTAATTAAGAAGTATGTTGCCATTGATGTCCAAACCCTGCTCATTTCCTCTGATGCTATCAAAAGAGATATGTAATCTCCACCTTGCCCGCCAAAAGTTGTTGGAACGTCAAGACCATAGAGTCCTATATCTCTTGCCTTTTCCTTTATCTCTTTAAAAACATCCCTTTCGCTCTCACCTTTCTCAACTAAAGGCGAGACTTCCCTCTCCATAAATTCCTTAACAGCATCTCTCACAACCTCGTGATCTTGAGTTAGTTCTATTTTGAAGTCTGGCAAAGAAAACGGATACATAATTTCACCTTAACTTCTCTATTTCTTCCTTAATAATATTTGTAGCCTTCATTGCAATATCTTCTTCAATTACTAAGGGTGGTTCAACTCTTACTACTGATTCTCCTGCTCCTATAGCCAAAACTCCTCTATTGAAGGATCCATCTAGGACTTTAGCCAGTCCCTCTTCATACGGTTTACCATCCTTTCTAAGTTCTGCACCTACGAGTAAACCTTTTCCTCTAACCTCATAAAGGAAGGGAGAAAGGGCTGAAGACAATTCCTCAATGATTTTTTTACCTAAGTAACTCACGTGATCCAGAAGTTTTGGGACTTCATCCAATACAACTTCAGATGCAGCTAAAGCTAATGGGTTACCTCCAAAAGTACTTGCATGAGAACCATATGGTAAATCCATAATTTCCTCTCTTCCTACTACTGCTCCAAGAGGTAGGCCCCCACCTATAGCCTTAGCTAGCGTAACTATATCTGGTACTACATTAAAGTGTTCAAATGCAAACATTTTCCCTGTTCTTCCTATACCTGTCTGCACTTCATCCATAATCATGAGGATGCCGTTCTTTGACGTTATTGACCTTAACTGAGAGAAGAAGTCGTCGGGAGGGACTATTACTCCTCCCTCTCCTTGAATTGGTTCCATAATAAAAGCTGCTATCTCAGATGGGTCTACAATTTTTTTGAACAGCCAGTCTTCTATATAGGAAATTATTTCGGAAGCACAGTCTTCCCTGCAAAGAGGGTTTCTAGGATCTGGATAAGGTATTAGGAATGTAGAAGGAAGAAGAGGAGAGAACCCAGATCTCTGGACAGCCTTACTTGACGTAAAGGCTAGGGAACCAAGAGTCCTTCCATGAAAGGAATTAACAAACCCTATAACGTATTCCTTTTTTGTATGATGTCTAGCTATCTTTATTGCAGCCTCAACGCTTTCTGTACCGCTATTAGTGTAGAAGACTTTTCCTTTAAATGGAAAAAAGGAGAGAAGCCTTCTAGCTACAGAAATAGCTTTTTCATAGTAAAAATCGGTTAAGCTATAGTGGAAAAACTTTCTAGCCTGCTCCTCTACAGCCTTTACAATTTTTTCATTAGAATGACCTAGAGCAACCACACCTATTCCAGCGTTCATATCTATGTATTCTTTTCCTTCAATATCGTAAATGAGGGAACCCTTTCCGTGATCAATCACTACAGGATACCATCTCTTAAAGGATTGCATTAGCATCTTTTTATCTTCCTCTATTATTTCGTTTGAGGAAACCATAATTATAGATAGTTTGTTGATTTATAAAACTGAACTAATGCGTTTTGTAAACGTAATCTTCTTATCTTAGTGAACTTCCTTTTTGAGAAGAGTTCTTTATTATGTCAGTCTTTGCCAGCAGTTTCACTTAAACCTTATTTACAAGCAATTTAATTCTTATTATCTATATATCAAAGCTAATAACACTATATCAGTTCATCCCTCTTCTAAGGGAGATTTTCGATGCGTTTTTCTAAATCTCCTCAAAAGAATTGATGTTTTCAGCTCAGAATACTTTGTATTTTTGTATTATCTGGCATGCCATTTGGTAAAGGATTAAAGAAGTAAATAAAGACTTGTTTTACAACACAATAACTAGGATAAGATTATAATGTTAAAATGTGAGTATAAGCTATGAGTTTTGACGCAGACGTTGTAGTGGTAGGAGGAGGATTAGCTGGGATCTCCGCTGCGATAACTGCAACTAGAGAAGGTTTATCTGTAATAGTCTTGGAGAGAGGAGATTATTCGGGTTCAAAAAATGTTGCTGGTGGTAGAATGTATATACACGCTTTAAAGGATTTAGTTGACATAAGCGATGCACCGCTTGAGCGCAAAGTTGAAAGGGAAATTTATGAGGTTTACTGCGGTAATGGTAGAAAGATCTCCTTTTCATATGAGGATAAAAACAGAGTAGATAGTTACACTGTACTTAGAGCGAAATTTGATCAATGGTTTGCTAAAAAGGCTGAGGAAGAAGGCGTTTTGTTTTCTTACTCCACCTTAGTAAGCAATGCCAGAAGGGAAAAGGGGGGAATAACGCTTGAGACTAATAGAGGGGAGGTTAGGGCTCCTTTAGTCATAGAGGCAGACGGGGTTACTGCAGGAATTTCTAGGTATTTAGGATTAAGGAATCTTAAGCCTTCCATGTTAATGTTAGGAGTTAAGGAAGTTATAGGTACCGCTTGGGATGAAGGAGTAGCCAGGACAATAATTGGATTTGAAGGACTAAAAGGTGGAGGTTTTGTATATTCCAATAGGGATACACTATCTATAGGGTTAACAGTAAAAGTTGACTCACTACAAGGGTCTGAAGTAAAGGCTCAAGACATTGTAGAGAAGTTTAGGGAAATGATTGGAATTGAAGGGCCAATATTAGAATACTCAGCCCATTTAATTCCGTACTATGGATACGCAAATTTGCCTCAGCTCAATGCTGAGAACCTAATTGTAACTGGTGATGCGGCTGGTTTCTTGATAAATGACGGGTTTACAATAAGGGGCATGGACTTGGCAATAGAGTCAGGAAAAGTTGCTGGAAAGGCAGCTAAGTTGATCAAAGATGAAAATTACGCTGACACTTCGATCTACGTGAAGATGCTTGAGGAAAGCTTTGTAATGAGGGATATGAAAAAGGCGTGGAAAAGCTTCTCCTTATTGGGAGAAAAGAGGATTTTTAGCGATTACCCAAAAGTTCTATGTGAAGTTCTAGGAGATATGTTTTTAGTCAATGGAGAAAGGAGAACTCTAAGAGAAGAATTGATGGAAAAGATTAAAGAGGAAAATCTAAACTTAACTCAGATGGTTCTTGACTTGGTGAGGTTCATTGGTTGATTTAATTAAGAGACTGTCTCTAAACAAGTATACCGTTGATAAGGAATCACATATTCAAGTTAATACACAGATATGCAAAACTTGTAAAGATAAGCCATGTGTAAAAGTATGTCCAGCTGGTACATATGAACCAGATGAGAAGGATGGTCTAATAGTACATTATGAAAGATGCCTTGAATGCGGAGCTGCTCTTGTTGCGTGCCCTTATGGAGCTTTAAAGTTTAGATTCCCTTATGGTGGAATAAGCTATAGGTACGGGTAACTGTTCCATCTTTACTAGATATCAGAGCTCCAGATATCAAATCATCGATCAATGCTCAGCTCGATCATCATTAGAAATATAAACGAATCCTCGCCTTTATATTCATGGTTACACTTGAAGATCTTAAGCAAATTGTTAAACCAAAGCTTAAGCCAATTCTCTGGGATGATGAAAAGAATGTTCTAACTCTCCTTGATCAGTCTGCACTTCCTTTTCAAAATAATTATGTAGATGTTAGAACACCTGAAGAAGCGTCATTAGCAATAAAACTCATGAAAGTTAGAGGAGCTCCAGCAATAGGAATTACTGCAAGTTATGGTATGGTGCTTTCTCTCATTTCATCGAAGCCCTCCTCTCTAGAGGATTCAATTTCCATCCTTGAAAGAGCTAAGAAAGTTCTAGATATGGCTAGACCGACTGCAGTAAATCTAACATGGGCAACATCTGTTATGCTAGAAAGTTCTAGACATGCCATTGAACAAGGAGAAATTAAGTCTGTAAATGAATTAATTACATTACTAAAAGTTCAAGCTAAGAAGATATTTGACGATGAATTGGAGGCTGAATTGAAGATGGGTCTCTACGGTCTAGAGAAGATAAACGATGGAGATACTATATTAACTCAATGTAATGCCGGAGGTTTAGCTACTGGAACTGGAATAGGAACAGCGTTAGCTCCAATAAGGGTTGCACATGCTCTAGGTATGAGAATTTCGGTCATTGCTCCTGAGACTAGACCTTGGCTCCAAGGGAGTAGGTTAACAACTTATGAGTTAATGACAGATAACATCCCAGTTACTTTGATTGCAGATACTGCAGTTGGCTTAGTAATGTATAAGGGAATGGTAAACAGCGTAATGGTTGGTGCAGATAGGATATTGGCTGATGGTCATGTATTCAACAAGATAGGCACTTTCAAGGAAGGAGTAATCGCCCATGAGCTTGGAATTCCTTTTTATGCCTTAGCTCCGCTGTCAACCTTTGACTTTAAGAGTAAAGCAAACGACGTCACAATAGAGGAAAGAGATGCAGACGAGGTTAGGACAGTTAGAGGTATACCTATAGCTCCAGAAGGAGTGAAGGTATATAATCCAGTCTTCGACGTAACACCACCTAAATACGTCACTGCTATAATAACTGAAGGAGGAATAGTTTATCCTCCTTTCGAGAAGAATTCCTTAAAGTTGCTTTCCAAAGAAAGATAAAATGTTTGAAAGCAAACTTTTTTTCTTCTAATTAAAATGTAAGGCCATGAACAATAAGGCAATTCTCTTGGTCTTAACTTTAGGGACTTTAATGGCAGCAGTCGATACTACGATTGTGTTATTAGCACTTCCAACTATAACCATAGATCTTCACACCGATCTCCTAACCTCTATTTGGGTGCTGTTAGGTTATCTTCTAGTTTTAGCTATTTTATCAACACAGGCTGGTAGAATAGGAGATATAGTGGGAAGATCTAAAGCATATAACTTAGGCTTTATCCTGTTTACAGTTGCTTCGGCTCTCTGCGGGCTATCTTTTGAAATTTATATGTTAATAGCTTTTAGGATTATCCAAGCTATAGGTGGAGCGCTTCTGACTGCAAATAGCTATGCTGTCATTGCAGACATATTTCAACCAAGGGAGAGAGGAAAGGCCTACGGAATAACTTCTTTAGGTTGGAACGTAGGAGCGCTACTCGGAATAGTTTTGGGAGGAATAATAACTACCTTTATATCGTGGCAGTTTATCTTCTATATAAATGTACCAATTGGGATTATAGCTGTTCTTCTAGGAATGAGAAATATAAGAGATGTAAATAGAGTTAAATCCAAGATAGATTTTTCAGGTACTATACTTCTAGGAATATCACTAGCGCTAGTAGCACTAGGAACTATAAATTTTGCCGGATATGGACCAACTATAGAGGACTTATCAGAGATTTTCGTTGGATTATTAGTTCTTCCACTCTTCATCCTAAATGAGAGTAGAGTAAGTAATCCTCTAATAAATTTGAAAGTATTCAAAATAAGATTGCTGTCATTTTCACTTTGGGCAAGTCTACTCCAAGGAATAGGAGGTCTTTCACTGACATTTCTGCTTATAATGTATCTACAAGGAGTAAGGGGATTAAGCCCTCTCGATAGCTCCCTCCTTCTAACTCCAGGCTATATTGTTGCCACTATTCTAGCCCCAATTATGGGAAGAATAGCTGATAAAGGAAGGCCAGGTACTTTAGCAGGCATTGGAATGCTATTTATATTTTCCTCTCTTATTATCTATTACTTCGGGCTTCAGGTTTCTACTCCATTTTCCTTTATCCTAGCGATAACGACAATTACAGGGATAGGTTCTGCCATGTTCTGGCCATCTAATGCGACAGCAGTTATGTTTAGTGCACCTAAAGAGTTTTATGGTTCAATATCAGGGATAAGTAGAACTCTGGGAAATATAGGGACAATACTGAGTTATGTGTTAAGCATATCCGCAGCTACATTATCAATTCCTAGATCGGTAGCTTTTGAGGTATTATTAGGAGTTCATTCTCTAGATGGGGGTGTTAGCCAGGTTTTCGTGGATGGTCTTCATATAGCTTTCATTGTTTCGGCAATAATTATTATTTTTGGCGCAATATTTTCATTTCTAGGAGGAAATACTAAGGTAAAAAATAATTAAACTGATTTAAAATAGATTGTATAAAAGTATCTTAGACTTTTGAAAATTTTTAAATTAAAATCCATCTGATAACTTAGTCCCCTAAGTGAAATAGAGATGTTGAGAATTAGATTAGGTTGAAATAATTCCTTAATCACGTTAGTATATGGAATTGCATGAGGAGACTATAACAGTACACAGAAAAAAATTATAATTGTTTTTATATTAATATAGGAGAACATACAAGTGGAAAATAGTACTACGTTAAACTATGCTTCTTACTTCTCTTTATATTACATTGGTTTCTACTAAGAGAGTTCTTAGATAGTAAATGAAGAAACAAAAGGAAGAGTTAGGACTAGTTAATCTAATGGATATACCAATGACATGTTCACGTTGTAGTTACAACTGAAAGCCTCGCTCTTCAGAGCGGGGAGGAGGTCAGATAAAAGATCTCTCTCTTTCAGAAAGGACTTTTGTTTATGATAAGTGTGCGGTTATAGATTTGACTTGGACTCAGTTGTTCCACTTAATATCTAACCTCATGATATCTATTCTCATTTTTATTGAAAAATCTCTTAGCGTTTGTGAGGTTTATCCCTCTACTTTTTTGGGTTTGAGTTTTATGAACACTTTTTGCCATGTCCATAAAACCTTTGGGCTTCACCACGCTCTGAGTCAACACCCGTAATTACGATCAGACCATCAGCGAGGTAACCACTCCCACAGCCTATCAAATACCTCAGGATTGTGGGGTCGTGAAACTGTTTCTTATTCTAGGGTAGCTAAAGGTTTTTAAATATGTTTTTAGGGAAAGTTTTATGATGAACTCCATACTGATGCTGTGCACTGCACAAAGGTGTGGGGTGATGTCTAGAGGGATCCGTGCCGTTGATCCCGATTCCTTGATCTCACACTGGAGATAGTTGTACTACCTATGAAGGTGTGGGTGAGGAGAAAGTCCCTAGAGGACTGAAACACACTAAACGACCTCTAGGTACCCTCTAGGGGCAAACGGAAACTCCTATGCCCTTAGAATATTTATTTTTTTCTCACTTTTTGCTCCTTTATTAGTTCCCTCCTTCAGTCTACATATTAACATCTGGGTCGAATTAATGTTTTTAAAGATATAAGCGTTTTAGAAGGGAAAAATCATGACACTCGTAAAAATGTCATAATAAGTGAAATTGCTGTCTTTGGCAAGAGGTTGACAGAGAGACAGTAAGGTCAACCGAAAGATCTGTATATTCATACAAGTGAGCTAAGGACTTCCCATTGAACAATTAGTTATCAGAAAAGTTTCTTAAGTCAGAGTTAATATATTGATATAAGATAACTACATGAGTACCTCAGAAGATAAGATTAGAGAAATGGTGAGGGATGAAATAGAGAGATTCTTCGGTAGAAATGCAATTGACCTTGTACGTATTTTTCCAGAGTTTGCTGCATCAGTTGACCAAAGGTTTGACGCTGTAGATAAGAAGTTAGATACATTGCTAAAACTTGCTGAGGAGTTAGCCAATTCAAGTATAAAAGTAAATAAGGCGTTCATTAGGCTTGAGAAAAGGACTGAGGAAAACAGCAACGCTATAGCTGAGTTAAGGAAAGCTACGCAAGAGAACACGAACGCTATAGCTGAATTGAGAAAGTCAATAGAGGAATTAAAGAAGATATCTCAAGAGAACACTACTGCAATTATTGAACTTAAGAAAAGGACTGAGGAAAACAGCAACGCTATAGCTGAGTTAAGGAAAGCTACGCAAGAGAACACGAACGCTATAGCTGAATTGAGAAAGTCAATAGAGGAATTAAAGAAGATATCTCAAGAGAACACTACTGCAATTATTGAACTTAAGAAAAGGACTGAGGAAAACAGCAACGCTATAGCTGAGTTAAGGAAAGCTACGCAAGAGCACTCAGTAATCATAGAAGATATGAAGAAATCAATTAGCAGGCTTGAAACCGCTGTTGAGTCCTTAACGAATTCTGTAGATAAATTAGCAAAGGTTGTTGAAGAACATAATAAAAGGCTAAATAATCTAGAAGAGGAAATTGGTGGACTTTCTGATTCCTTCGGTATGGTTACAGAGATCGCAGCGAGAAAAGCAATAATGATATGGTTTGAAAAGCAAGGGATAAAGGTAAATTCCGTTGGCTATACTACACTAATCATTAATGATAAACCTCGGCAATTCGATCTCTACGTTGAATCCGGAAATAAGCTTTATGTAGGTGAGATCAAAGCCACATTAAGTGAAGAGCGTGTAACTAAATTCTCTAATAAGATAAAGGAATTAAAAAGTGTAGAGAATAGAGAAGTTATCCCACTAATAATATACTTAGCGAAATCAAAAGGCGATTCTATAAATTTAGCGAAAAATCTAGGGATAAAGGTTTTCAAATTAGGGAAACTGGGAGATATTATTGAAAGATAGTTTAATTTTCCAAAAATAAATATTATCTTCTATTAATTTTATTCTCTCTATGTTAAAAATAAAGAGAAAAGTTTTCGTCGAATCTATATATCCTTCAACTCTCTTTTTAGTTATCCACTCTATTTGTTTCAACCTCTTTCATATTCTTGTACTATATGGAACTGAATATTATTCTATATATTTGTAAGAAGCTTAAGTCATATGTGTAAATGGGGATTATTTTTTAAAGCTACGAAAAGGTGATAAATGTTTTATGAGGAAATCGTTACTTTTTATTTCTTTTTTCCTTTTAACTTATTTTGTCCACACTCTTCTAACTTATCAAACTATGCAGATCTTTTTTCTTTACTCACTACAAGTCATTACATCCATGTTTACTTTGTTATGGCTAAATACAAGGCTAATATAAGATATAATATAAAAGTATTTATTGAAAAAAGTTGAAGTTCTTTTGAATAAATCTAGGAATGGAAAAGTATAACGAAGTAAAGCAATATAAACCAGATAATTGAAAGACTTAATATGAACGAAAACTATAGAGAAAAACTCTCAGATAACGTTTACGCTAATTTAAAAAGGGATATAGTTACTGGAAAGTTTAGAACCAATGATAGATTAACAGAATCTGATTTAACTAAAACATATGGGGCTAGTCGAACTCCCATACGAGAGGCCCTAAAAAAACTCGAAAAAGAAGGGTTAGTTATAAGGGGGCCTGATGGTTATAGGGTTCTTTACCTCTCAAAAGATGAGGTAATTCAGCTCTATGAAATTAGGACAAGGCTAGAGGCCCTTGCGGCTGAAAAAGCTGCTATGGGGAATAGAGACAGATTGAAAGACTTAGAGACCATACTTGAGGAAATTAAGGAAAAAACGTACTCCGATGAGGATCCAGTAAATTTAGCCGAATTGAATGGGAAACTTCATATGATAATTGCAGAAATGAGTGGTAACAAATTTCTTATTCAGTGTCTTCAGGATATAAGAAATAGATTAACTGCTGTTAGAGTAACTTTATTTGCTGTTCAAGGAAGAAGAGAGATGGAAATGAAAGAGCATGAAGCACTAGTAGAGGCCATCAAGGACGGAGATCCTAAGAGAGCATCCGATCTTATGTTTGAACACGAAAAAAATGTAATGGAATTTATAAGAAAAAACCTTTTTATCTACTAGATAAATCACTAAATTTGAGTAATCTTAGCTTTTTCTCAAATTTAATTTGGGATAATTTTTCCTCTTCAGGTTTAATATCATCTGGGACTTTAACTTCTCCCTCTTTTATCTCAAATCTTATTCCGAAAAAGTCTGGAATAGGAGCTAAGGGAAATTCCACCAATTGAATCCCTCTCCTAGCAGAAGCAACTTGAAGAGTATGGAAGATAGCTATTGCAGATCTATGAGGTCTTAAGTGAGGAAAAACCTTAACGTTATACGATTCAGCTAAAGCAATAACTTTAAGGAACTTTGATATGCCGCCAATTTTCGCTATATCTGGTTGGACTATTGAAATTCCACTTTCAATTAGGTCTCTAAATCCTTGAATTGAGTACTCATTTTCTCCTGCGGCAATAGCTATATCAGTTTTTTGAGTTAGTTTTGATAGAGCTTTATAGTCGTTTGGAGGCCAAAGAGGTTCCTCTATCCAGTCTACGTCAAATCTTTGGATTTGATTAATAAATTTATTCGCATCGTCTAACGAAAAGGGCGAATTTAGATCAACTGCTATTCTAATATCATTTCCTATCCTTTCCCTTATTTTCCTCAATGATTCAAGAGTTGACTGTGGAGGTTGATGCAGTTTTACTCTGGTAAAACCTCTTTCTATTGCTAAATCTGTAGCCTCAATTACTTCTTTTTCAGAAGGATATCTAGGTAGACTGGCATATACCTTTATCTTTTCCCTTTCCTTTCCTCCGAGGATTTTATAAAGCGGTACCTTTAAAGATCTACTTAGGCAATGCCATAGCGCTTGATCAACTGAACTTATCGCACCAGTTGTTACTCCTTGTCCTGCGGTAAATAGAGCTTTTTCCATTACTTCTTCAGTTTCTTGAATAGAATTTACCTCCTTAAGGAAGGGAATAACGAAATCATTGAGGACTCCTAAATAGGCTGAAATTATTCCGCTACCAGCTACTAGAGTCTCCCCCCAACCTTCGCAATCATCTCCTTCAACCTTAACGTAAAGCTGGATTCCCCATTCATCTTTCCATTCAGTAATAATTTTATCTTCGTAGGGTATAGATACTGGAAAAAGTTCAATTCTCCTTATCTTCACGTCAAGCACTCACGTACAGCTTTATTGGTGAGAATTCGTCGTGTTGAAGTATCTCTGAGGCCGTTAATCTTCCATTTGCAGTTCTAATTGCATACTCAAACACTCTTTCTCCAGCTTCTCTAAGATCTATCTTCAGTCCAAGCAAATCAGATACGTCAACGTCTATGTGTTCTTTCATCGTACTAATAGTTTTTGGATTAGCTGAAATCTTTACCACAGGAATTATTGGATGCCCAACAATATTTCCTTGTCCAGTAGTGAATAGATGAAGAACAGATCCCTTAGCTGCAAATAGAGTTACAGCTTCTGCTGCAGCTGAGGAAGTATTAACGAAGCAAAGTCTAGACTTTCCTTGCGGTAAAGGATCTAGATAGTCCAATACGCAAGTAATGGGTTTAGTTCCTAATTTCTGAATATTACCTAAAGCTTTTTCCTCAATCGTCGTTAAGCCTCCCTTTATATTTCCTTCTGTTGGTTGCGAACCAAGTAGATCCACTCCTTGAGACTCAATTATATTAGTATATTCTTTAAATATTTTCCAAAACTTTTCCCTTAATTCTTGAGTTGAAATTCTACTAGCAACTATGTCCTCAGCCCCAGTTAGTTCTGAGGTTTCTCCAAACATTACTGTGGAACCGTAATCAATTAATTTATCTACTGCATAACCAGTTGCTGGATTTGAGGCCGCACCTGAAGTTGTGTCAGATTCTCCACATTTTATACTTGCAACCAATGAGGATAAGTCGACTTCTGTTCTTTGTTTCTCGGAAGATATTTGAACGAACTCTTTAGCTTTCTCGCTAGCTCTATTTATTGTTTTTAGATCTCCGTAACCTTCGATAGAAAAAGCAGCAACTGGTTTTCCAGTTTCAGCTATCTTATCAGCTACCTTGTTTGTCCAATTATCCTCAATCCCTATAACAATGGCTGCGGAAATGTTGGGGTTTGCCCCAGTTCCTGAAAGAATATGAAATAAAAGATCTAGATCAGATCCAAACTGAAGCCTTCCGTATGGATGGGGAAGTGCAACTGTTCCCCTTATTAGCTTTGATACTCCGACAGCAGCAGTGTTAGATAAATCATCCACAGGAATAACTGCCACGTAATTCCTTACACCTACAGAACCATTTTCTCTTATATACCCTTTTATTGTTGGATTCATTTACATCACCTCCTTAAAGGAAAACTCCACCTCTTAGATCTAAGGTTATGTGTATGTACATGTTCTCCCCGTTTTATATCTTTTGTAGCTACACCTATAATTCTTCCATATTTAATTACTTCTTCACCTTGCTTTATATCTCTCAAGGCAATTTTATGGCCTAATGGTATACTATCTTGTGATACAACCTTTGTTAATGGGTTCTTATCCGCAATATAGAATACTTCCACTTCTTCACCTTGTTTCGTATCAGAAATTAGTACACCTACATTATCTTCCTTCTCATGGATTAAAGCTTTAGCCATAAACTAATGTCGTATAAGTCATTTATATACATTTCTGTATACAGTAAAAAGTTCATTTTATCTTGATATATTATGAAACAGTTTCACCTCCTATTTTCCTCTCCGAGATTTCCTCTAACGTTTTACCTTTAGTCTCAGGAGCTAGAAGAATAGAGAGAATTAAACCAGCAAAACATGCAAAAATAATTATAGATAACTCGTCAAAAGATGGTAGAGCTGGAAATATCAATCCCGTTATAACTCCTCCTAACCTTCCTATTCCTTGCTTCCATCCCTCCGCCGTAGCCCTAATTTTTGTTGGAAATAACTCTGGCGAGTAAACCATATGAAGGCTCGCAGGGCCTATGCCCTGAAACATTGCAAATAGTATAAAGGATAAAAGCTTCAGAACGTTAAAAGTCGGAGGAGCAAACGTTAAGAATAATATTGTTACTAGCATACCAGCCCATCCTGTTATTGTTGAATTTCTTCTTCCAAACGAATCAATAATTAAAATGCATATTATATCCCCAACAACGAATAATGACCAATATAATATTGAGCCTATAAGCCCAGATTCTCCAAAGGAAGCCAGAATTGATGGACCATATATTGTCGAATCAATAAAGGCTATTGCGAAAAAGAAGTAAAACAGACCAATAAATATAGCCCATTTTGTGTATTTTGTGAGAAGATCTTTATAATATTTAGAAGATTCTTCTTCAAGTTTCGCATCCATTATTAACTTTTTTGTTTCCGTTGAAACTTGTGAATTAGTGACTTTTTCGATAACTTTTATTGCTTCTTCTTTTTTTCCATGCTCTAATAGCCATCTAGGAGATTCAGGTGTTCTATATCTTGCTATTATGGCTATTATTGCAGGTATTGCAGCTGATATTAACATATATCTCCATGCTATTGTACTTCCTAAAGGTAGGAGGGAATAGCCAACCAGTGCTGCTACAATTCCGGCAATATTGAAAAACGTTATATTCATCACCAAGAATTTTCCTCTTGGTTTTACCGGAGTAAACTCGCTGAGATAGGAGGTTGCAATAGGATAATCCAAACCAATGCCTATTCCAACCAGAAATCTAGCGAAAATTAATTCTATGGCATCGGTAACTAAACCGGATATAATAGCGAAAAATACAAATAATATTAAATCTACAATAAAAATTAATCTTCGACCCAACTTATCAGTGAAATAGCCGGAAATTAATGCCCCTATAAGATTTCCTATTATGACGGAGATGCCTATAAGTCCTAAAGTAAATGGTTGATTCTGTAGTCCAAAGGCTTCCTTTATTCCAGCTAAACCAAATGAAATTATAATTATATTATATCCATCTACAAATATTCCACTTCCAGTGAGAAGAAGCATCTTATAATTGAACCACCTTGATTTTCCCCAGTTTAGGTTCTTGAATAATTCGTCCTTAAGTTCTTCCCAGGACTTTGACATTTTAAATCATTTGAACACTCTGAATACTGTATAATATACTTTTCTGTATACAACCATGTGTATGCAGCAGTTAAGGGGACTGCATGGGAGAGGTTAGATTGATCTCTTCTAATAAATAGAACCTTTTTCAGATAATAATACAATTTTACAATAGTGTGCTAGTTTAGATCTTATATTGATAAACAGATAATGGGCAAAAATCTCAGTTAGAGTTAAACGTTTGAGGTATATAACAATATACAGTCTATATCGGTCTACTTCTATGAAAGGGACAAAAGAACTAAATAAGATGAGTTAAGGCAAATTAGCCATAACTAAGAAAATAGAACAAGAAACACCGACTCTACTTCTAAGTAATCAAAACATCGATGTTCTTTTTTATGTTGCATCAAAGAAATTCTTCAATGGATAAAGCTGTTTTCCCTAAAGGAAAAATTAAGATTAAATATCTCTCTCCTGTAACCGCAGGGATAAAATTTAAAGACAGAGATAAGAGGTTTAAAACCTTCTCTACTTTGGTCAAATTCAAGGTTAGGGTACACTAAGAATCCCAAAATATGGTAAAACACGCTATCATCAGGCTAAACATGTGTGGTAAAATCTTTGTGACTTTAGTTATAGACGGTCATTTGCTTCCCCGAGTGAAAAATCCAGAAAGGTGTAGGTGTATATAGACTTCACAATACATGAATTATGTTTAATATCCTAGGAGTTACTAAAAGCGACTACAAAGACTTAAGAGGTTTCCAGTCACTCTCCTTGAAGGTCAATAGATCAAAGAACTTTGAGATAGCAAGAGTGGAGATCGAAATGTCTTTGGGAAGGGTTGTAAATTTTCATTGTAGCTTGAACCTAGAGAAGGAAATACTAAGCTGAGGACTATGACGTCCAGTCATCGAGGATATTCAAGTGAGAGATTAGTTATGAGGTTTACAAGGATCTTACTCCCCTAGTTATAGGTTGTTGATTTTCACCATATGATAGATATTCAGATGGCAAATGGAGAAAATATGGAAAGATTTTCAGAGGTTGAACAGGTATATACATGCAGAGCCTGCTCATTAGCAGTTACGTAAAGGTGAAGCATTTTTCAATAGAGGGCTATCATTTGCAAAAATACGGTTATGCTGCGATCTCGAATTCTAGACCCCCTTAAATTATTGATAATTTTAAAACACTATTGGCGTTTAAGATAGCCATAAGTTAGAAGACAAACATGATATTGCTGGCTTTCTGGGTAAAATATAAGCTAAATCTCTCGTCCTAATTTTAAGCAAAGTTCTTTTAGTTAAAGAAATGAAAGAATTTATACTATTCTACATTTATTAGTCTATGCGCTATGAATTTTCGTATTCTACATCGAGTGGAGTTGCATTAGGAGGCATTGGCTCTGGGAGCATAGAAATAAGAGCTGATGGTCTCTTTTATAATGCGGATTTCCTAGGTTTTTGGCAAAAAATCTTCAATCCAGAGGATATTTTCTTCGTAAATAGGACAGGAGATCAACTTAGAATTTTGGCATCAACTCCTTACATTCACGGATCGACTCCATATGAGATGCCATGGGTCAGACCTG
Organism: Candidatus Acidianus copahuensis; assembly: GCF_000632495.1. Lineage (GTDB taxonomy): Archaea > Thermoproteota > Thermoprotei_A > Sulfolobales > Sulfolobaceae > Acidianus > Acidianus copahuensis. The sequence continues at coordinate 32,891 of NZ_JFZT01000035.1, forward strand.
TAGAGAGAATCGTTTATGATGGAGAACCTCCTTTCGCTCATCTAAATTATGGTATAGCATCAGCTACTTTTTTATCTCCCACAATACCTCTTGACCTAAAGAGGTCTATTTTTCCTTTATTTTATGGAAACTTTAATTCAGAAGGAGAGATTACTATATTTATAAAACCGGAATTCCTATTCTCAGTAGAGAAAGGGAAGGACTATATAAAAATAATAACAAAAGAAGGGGAAATAGCTATAAAGAGCCCTAACATGTTAAATTGCGGCTTAGTCGAGGACATAAGGAAGGCTTATGTAGACTTAAGATTGAAAGGATATGTTGAAGATCAACAAAAAGGAAATTATGTGTTTGTATCCATGAGCAAATCCCCAGAATTTACCTTTTCCTGGTATTTTCCTAATTACGAAATAGGAGGAGAAAAGTATAGACGATATTATGCCAAACTGTTTAAGGATTCAGTTGACGCTTCGGCGTCGTTTTGGGAGGAGAAAGAGGAAATAATTAGCAAGACTGCAAAGTTCCACGACCTAATATACAGCCCAAAAGGAGTAGAACAGTGGATTGCAGATCTAATAGGATCTCAGATATCCACACTAAAGAAAGTAACAGTCCTTTTAGAGGATGGAGATGTTGCTATTTGGGAAGGTCTATGGGATCCGTACTTTGGTGGTCCCTTACCTAAAGAACTTAATTTTTTTGGTGAGAGTAATTCAGGCGTTTTTAATACAACTGATCTCTCCTTCTATTATGCTCCAGCTCTTCTAGCTCTTTATCCAGAACTTTTAGATAACTTGATCTCATGGACATCAAAGTTTCTCCTAAAAGAAAATACTAAGGAACATTTACTTTACTCTTCATCTTTCTTGGAGAATTTGATAGAATTGAAGAAGGATATGATTAAGGATCCATCAATACTAGTAGATTTAAACAAGATGGAAGAGGAAATTGCAAAGATAGTAAAGAAGACAGGAAAAGATCCAGCAGGAAGAGTACCACACTTCTTTATCGCCCCATTTAGAAAAGCAAATGATTATAGAATGCTCGGTAATCAAGTAGAGTTTCCACTCCAATTACTCCTTCTTTACGCATACACAGGAAAGAGTGTTAAAGAGGATATAATAAAAGTATTTGAGTCAATTAGAAGAACTCAGCTGGGAGATCTTGGGCTTCCATACCACACTACTCCAGCAGGGTTAGAACAGGAATTTTTCACACAAAAAATATTAGGAACTCAAGAATTCGCATTTCTTAGGGGTTACAACTATCCCCCTATAAGTTTCCAAACCTTTGACGGTTGGTCTATGCTTGGTTATTCATCGTATACGTCCATAATGTGGTATTCTATGCTTTTCCTGATGCGGAAAATTCTTAATATAGAGGAATATAAGGAAATGGAGGAAAAATCTAAGGAATCATTAAAACAATTGTGGAATGGTAAATACTACGATCTATGGTATGAACCCATTACGGGAATAAGGGATACAGCTAGCAATATTGCCCAAGTTATGGGCTTTTGGTATTGTAGACTAATGGGATATGAAATGGGGGAAGAAGATGTACTTAAGGCAATTGTAAAGAATAACCTGATAAAGGGAGAAGGAACTGTTAATGGAATTTATCCAGGTGAAGTCAGACCCTCATTCTCAGAAAGTAGGAAGTATAAAAACAATACTGGTTTCCCATTTATCGGTGGACCTGATGTTCCGTGGGGCGGTATGGAGTTAGCGCTTGCTTCTCACTTATTATACGCGGGCATGAGAGAGGAAGCTGAGAAAGTCTTGAAGGAGATTTATGAAAGATATAAACTTGCAGGTATGTTTTGGAAACACGTGGAGTGGGGTTCCTATTACAGCAGAAACTTAGATGCTATAACTCTAATATGGGGTTACGAGGGCTTATCTTATAATAAAGAGAGAAAAAGCCTAAAAATCAAGGGAATGTGGCCGATGGAGTGGATTTTTATGCTTCCATCAGCTTGGGGAAAGATTAGTATTGAAGAGTGCTTAACTCTCGAAATAGAGGATGGATATCTTGAAATCTCAGAGGTTGAATTCAAAGGAAGATCGATCAAGTTGGAAAAAGAACTAACAAAAGGAGATAAAGAAAAAATTTGTTAATGAAACTTGAAACCCTCTAATCCCCTAACTTTCACTTTTCCCATTAAAAGATATCCTCCATCTTCACCAGCTGTCGTAATGTAAACTATATCAAGATCCTTCCCACCAAACGTAATAGAGGTAGTATATCTAAACCCGGTCCTAATTTCTTCAACCTTAACTCCTGTTGGCGACCATCGACTGACCTTACCTCCTCCCCAATGAGCAATCCACAAAAATCCTTCTTCGTCCACGCTCATACCATCTGGATTTCCAGGTTCATTTGCAAAATCTATTAAGATATCTCGATTATAAATATCTCCTTTATTGATATCAAAGTCAAATGAGTACACCTTCCTTGTTGGACTATCAATCAAATACATCTTATCCCAATCAGGACTCCAACCTAAACCGTTAGATACTCTTAGTCCTGTAAGTATCTTCGTTAACTTTGTTCCTTCGAGTTTATAAAGACTGCCTAAAGGTTCCCTTCTTTCGTTCATAGTGCCAGCCCAATACCTCCCTAGTTTATCGCATTTTCCATCGTTGAATCTGTTATCGTCAGTTTCATTTATTTTAATTATTTCATCAACTTTTCCTTCTTTTACGTAAACTGTCGAGAATGAGTGTTTTACAGTAGCTATAACTCTCTCACTATCTATTACACAAAGAGATGATACCATATCATTTAAGGAGACTATATTTTCCCTTTCATTCTCGTCAAGGTAAAGTATTTTTTTCCCGAGAATATCTACCCAGTAAATTCTATTGTTTTCCTCATCATATGTAGGTCCCTCACCTAAAACTGCTTTGTATTTTGAGACTATTTTAAGATTTACACCACTCATGTTAGACTTCCCCAGAGGAGATCTCTACTGGATCTGGTCTCCTACTTATTAGTCTTCCTCCGTCAACTATTACTTCACTTCCCGTTATAAAGGTATTGAGATCTGAGGAAAGAAAGAGTATAACGTTGACTATTTCCCTCATTCTTCCCATCCTTCCAAGCAGAGTTGCCGATCTCTTGTCAAGCGACTCTGGCGGTTCCTCACTCTTTGAATATATAGGCCCTGGTGTTACAGCTATAACTTGGATTCCGTATTTTCCTAGATCAACAGCCATACTTCTTGTCATTCCAAGAAGACCACTCTTAACAGTTACATATGGAAAAGAGGACTCAAGCGGAAAATGGGCTTGAATTGCTGAAATATTTATTATTTTCCCCTTGATACCCTTTTCTATCATTAGCTTGCTAGCCATTTGTGACAAGAGAAATGGAGAAGTTAGTTCTAGATTAATCATGTAGTTCCATTCTTCGAGTGATGTATCAAGTATGCTATATCTCGAATTTCTAGATGCATTATTTATTAGAACGTGAATATCCCCAATCTCCTTTTCATACCAATTAACAAAATCAAGAACTTCCTCCCTCTTTGAGAGATCTACCCTCTTAAAAGTTATGTCGTATTTTTCAAGATTCCTTCCGGCAGACTCGTCTCTGCCTAACGTTATAACATTAGCATTCAGAGATTTAAATGCCTTAGATAGTTCAAGACCTATACCATGAGTCCCCCCTGAAATGAGGACTTTCTTTCCGCTAAAATTTATATTCATAATCCTTTTTGGATGATCAAATTTTAAAATCATTTATTTACGATTCAGAATCTTCCTCATTTAATTAAAATTAGTTTAAGGGTTTTACGATAAAAAGTAAGATGGAACATGTATACATAATTATATGCGTAAAAATTTCCTTTTTAGAGGATTAATCCATCTCAGCTACCTTGGAAAAATTCTATAGCTCGTTATAACATTCAATAAATAGTTCAAGGTTTGAATATATTGGATAAGGAGTGAATGTCCTTCTCAAACAAGTGATTGTATAACGGAAAGCAAATCCACTTATTTTATATATTTCCTTAATGGAGGAGTTTCAATGGCAAATAAAATATTTAAAGTTCTCTTCCCTTGGGATTTAGGAATAGAAGACACAAAAATTGGCGTTGGTTCTCCATGTTTAGTTTACGATCCAAGAAGGGATTCAGTATGGATGCTTTTTACAGGCTGGAAGGATCCTGTAGGACTAAAGAGAGAAGTCTACATTGTCAAGGTAGATAATTCTTTCAATTTAGAAAAAAATACTTTAAGGAAAATAATATCTTTTGATTTTCCTGAGGTAAGAGAGTACAGTCACAACACCGTTAGATGTATCTATAATGAAGTTAGAGACGAGTTCTTGGTAACCACTAGTCATGGAGAGAAAATATATCTTTTTGTCTATGATGGAAATTGGAACATAAAGTGGTATAAGGAAATATGGAGGTATTCTAAGGCTAAAGATGCAGGTTTTCCTCTAAAGCCTGCAGGAGCGTACTGGAACCTCAAAGATGCTTATGCTGTTGCCCCTATTCAAGAACCTGAGGAAGAAGGAATAGAGTTTTTCCTCGTAAAAAACATACACTCCAAAGATGTTAAAGTTGAGAACATGGGTATTATTGGAAGATGGGGACGAGCAAATGACGTATTAGATTTCGTAACTATCCCTAGATTTCAAGTCTTTATAGAAGAGAATACAAAGCTCAAATGGCTTCCTCACACTTTTATTGGTCCAACACTCGATGAGCTTAGATCGATCAATGATTTCAAGTCGATCTTTATCCTTGAGGGTTCACTAACTCCCCTTCTTCCTTTTGACGAATCATTTGTTCAGATAGGCCATCCATTCTACACAACTCTCCCAGATGGGAGACCAAAGCTCTTACTAGCATCATTCAGGGATACGTGGACTATAAAAGATAGCAGTGATGAAAAGGAAGGGAGAGAAGGGTACTCACATGAGATATGGGGAATCGAAGTTGATTCAACTATTTTCAATTCAGATTCCTACGGAGAATTGAGAGGAAGAATAAATGAGGATTCTTCTGGGAGATGGATATATTGCCCTAACAGAAGAAAGATTGCCATTTCTTCGTCCAAAGATTTAAAGATAGAAATGAAAGTGTCATTATCTGATAACGTCGCAGAAGAGATTAAGGCCAACGCTGGAATTAATGTTATCGATTCTCCTTTAACGTGGGTGAGAATATCAGGAGAGGGGAACATTTCTGCAACAGTCGTTGCCACAAAATAATCGGTTTATATTTTTACCAAAAAATATATTTTATTTGAAATTAAATGATTTTCAATTTTTATTAGCTAAGATTATTAGCCTAGCTAGCGTATATATTACGGGAACATAGAGTATGGTAAAGCATAGAAGAATTCAAGATAGAGGCATTGAAATGAAGTTAACAAGCCAGATAGGAAATGAAAGAATTAGAACTCAACCATATAGCATTCAGGGATAGGATGATAGACTCAAGGAAGTTACCTTCCTCGACTACTTCCCTATATATTACTATAAACCTAACAGGAGAAACTAAAAGAACTTTAGAGGGCGTAGGGATAGCACCTAAGGTAGTTCCCATGAATAGAATACTTCCATGCTATAAGGCTCAGTTACTGCAATGATTTATGATTAAGCATCTCGTATTATGGCTATTCTTAGGTTTATACCAAACTTGAACCTCGAGTTTGCCCTATGACCTAGAAAATTATTCCCAAAATTCCGTTATTAAAGACAATTAATGATATTCTTTACAAAGCTATTGTAAGGTCAGCGTTTAGTTGGAACTCTTTTACTTTAAACATCCATTGATTAGGATAATTTAATGGAATATCGTCTTATCGATATAAACTTAAAATATAAAACTCTTAAGTAAATCTTATGGATTACAATAAGGAAATAAATAAGGCATTGAGGGGAAAAATAAAATGGTTAGCGGTGTTTGGGGATATACATGGAGCTCTAGACGAGATGTATAAAACGGTTAAAAATATAGAAGAAGCTTTTAGTATTGAGATATCTGCTGTCCTTCAAGTAGGAGATATGGGCACATTCCCAGATCTCTCTAGGTTAGACAAGGCTACTATGAGATTCTTTCGTCAGGATTTTTCAGAGGCAGGTGTAGTAGATTACATTAGAGGTGTAAAGACTTCCAGTCATTTGACGATATTTGTGAGAGGGAACCATGAGGATTTCGATTTCCTAAAGACAAGGAAGAACAGATTTATCGATCCAGATAACATGATATTTCACTTATATGGGGGACCAATAGTCTTAGGTAATGTTAATATTGCTGGGCTTGGGGGTATAGAGACAAGGGATAGTGGTAGAAAACACGCTGATAACACATGGATGTACATTGATAGTAGGGAGTTATCAATGATCGAGAATAAAAAGGTTGACATTCTCCTAACCCACGACGGACCCCAGGGCTACAGTCTATCTCAAAATTTAAGCGCTGGTTCTGAAACAATATTACAATTGATTAAGGATCTTAAACCAAGGTTTCACTTTTTCGGGCACTATAGCAGACCATTACCTCCAACTCTCATTGGGAAGACTATAAGTGCATGCCTAAACTTAGACGAAATAAATGGAATAGAGTTTTATAAAGTCCCTAATAGAGAGGCTACTGTGGGTCTAGTAGATGTAGAGGAATGGAAATTCTACTTATTATCTAAGGAATTTGAGTTAATAGATCTAGAAATTGGATAAAAAAAAGATAATCTATCATTTACCTTGAAAAGTTTAATACTAAGGCTAACTTATAACTAAACTAGTCTTAGAAAAGAAACGTCCAGAATGCTGAGCTTCCAACATAGTGATCAAGAAAATCGGTTACGGGTTCTGGCTTTCCGGTGATTGCGCTAATTCTTGAAGGATTATTCCATACTAGTCCTTGGTTAACAAGGTTGTCCCATTCCTTCTTTAACGCTGGAAGAAAGTCAATTCCATACTTCTTCCCTATCCAAGCTACAGCAGTTAAAAGCCTTGGCCATGAGGAATAGGTCTGCGGACTTAACATAACGATCTCTCCGTTTTCCTTAACAAGATTAGGCGTACAGTACTGAGAGACACTAGCGTTTACTCTCAAAGCCCAGTTCAAGGAGCTCGCCATTTTTTCTTTATCAATAATATGATCTAAACCTAGAAGGGTTGCCCACCATTCTCCCCAGAACTGTCCAAGGAAGATAGCATTATCAATTTTGGGATCTCCCCTCCATGGTATAAAGTATTTCCCGTTAAAAAGAGAGGAAAAGGAATCTCTAGCCCTTTTAAGAATTTCTGCGTAATTTTTACATTCTCTTTTAAGGATATCACATGCTCTCATGAAGGCAAGAAGCGAGGCAATAAAGAGAGAAGATGTATAAGAATCAACTCCTTTTATGGCTATAGCATCGAAGGCATTATCCATTTCCCCTTCAAGCTCTGGTAGACCATCTCCATCCTTATCTTGAGAGATCTCCCATTCGAGAACTTTTTCCATAACTGGGAAAAGTTCCTCTAAAAAACGTTTATCCCCTGTGAACTTAAAGTAACGATATACAAGTAGAATGAAAGAAGGGTTCATATCTTTCCATCTAGGTGGGGACGTCGTTCCATCTGTAGGTATATCAAGAGAATGGAATCCTAGATCGTGAGGAACGTAGCCATCTTCTCTCACTTTTGAAGCAAGTAATTTTAGAAAGGACTTCTCTAGTTCTGGAAACATGAGTAGAACTGGAAGAGACCCGAGCTCATAGCATGTTCCTATTGTTCCTTGATATGGACAATTCTGAGGCGACTCATAAATAGAGAACCGTCCATTATCGTCTAACCAAGTGCTAGTGGAAAGAATATAGGTACTATTAATTATTGCGTCCTTTAGCCATGGTATATCGTTAGGTATCTCGCTATGCCATCTTAACGTTTCATTCCTAAGTCTAAGGAACTCTTCCTTAAAGTACTTTGCTACTTCCCATGAATCTTTGAATTTATTTTGATAATAATGACCATATGGATAGAAAACATGTTTCCCTGAAAAGTACCATGAGAAAACAAATCTAATCTCTTCACCGTCCTTTACCTTAGAGAAAACGATCCCTACAGGTTCATCACTTTCTCCGGTAACTTCGTGAGGATTATCACGAGGAACTTGATCCGAGTTGATAGAAATCCATGGTTCCTCATTTTCATAGAGGCTCTTGTCCTTAGAATAGAAGACTTCGCTTAACTTCCTTCTCAAGTTATACTGAGCAAGAACTAGATCCGGCTTTTCAGCAATTATTGATATGTTTCCCATAGCTGGATCGTGTTCGTTAGTCTTTAAGTTAGTCATAAATATTCCACCTTCTCTTGCTAGATTTATTCTTCCTTCAGTTCTTGTCCCAACGATGTTTTGGATAGAAATACCTAAGATTCCGCTCGATCCAGAGACCTTAATTGATATACCTAAAGCTGGAAGAGAAGAATCATCTATATTCCTTGGAATAATTGGAGAAAAGGCCTCAAAGTTAACTAAGTATTTTCCCTTCATTGAGATCCTTGTAAAGGGATACTCTCCCTCATATACTAGATCTCCTTGGAACTCCTTGATAGACTGACCAACCCTTCGTTGAAGAAATACTCCATCTGTCTCGTTCGGTTTGAAGAATACATGGAACCCCCTCATAATTTTGAACGGAGAGCTCCAGTTATTGGCTATACTAATGTTAACTAGCTTAACCTCTCCATTTATCTCGACCTTTCCAGCCCCTATCCCTCCCATAGGAACTCCTTGAGAAGGTAAAGAGGAGTAAATAACCATAGATTAAAGGAAAACTGTATGATATTAAGCTTATGTCCAATAGCATCTCCTAGTTAATTCTCATGGAGACATTATAAACTATCCCTCCAGGTCCCCTTTACTACCCATATCGGCTCTTTTAGATTAAGATACTCCTCCCCTTTTACAACGTTTTCCTCTATTACCTTTTCGTTTATTTCTACTCCAATCCCAGGCCTCTTTGGAACTATAGCGTAACCTCCCTCCACTGGCGTACTATCCCTTATTAGATCTCTTTTCCATTGAGGAAACCAATCGTAAAATGACTCTTGGATTAGGAAGTTTGGTATAACAGCATCAAGCTGTATTGAAGCTGCGTTGAGTATGGGACCTTGGGCATTATGAAAAGCCATATCTACATCAAAAGCCTCTGCAATTCCACTGATCTTTTTCGCCTCAGTTATTCCTCCAATTCTATATAGATCTGCTTGAAGGAAGTCAACTAAACCCTCATTCATAAATAGAACTGCATAGGCCTTATTTATTATCCTTTCCCCTAAAGCAACCTTAAGACTAGTGTTCTCCCTATATTTTTTGAGTCCTTGGATATCTTCTGGATGGACTGGCTCCTCTACGAATAGCGGATTATACTTTTCTAACATCTTTGCTATATCTATTGCCGAGGAGTAGTTGAACCTTCCATGATGTTCAATGAGTATATCTACGTCTTCTCCAACAGCTTCCCTAACCGCTTTTACTCTTTTCTCAGCTATGTCTATCCCTTCCTTTGATATATAGTTAAAGTTCGCCCCGAACGGGTCAAACTTTAACGCCTTGTATCCTTTGCTTACAACTTCTCTTGCCTTTTTTGTAAAATCTTCAGGAGAAACACAATCCGAATACCAACCATTGGCGTAAATCTTTACTTTTTCTCTAGTTACTCCTCCTAAAAGTCTATGGACTGGCTCTCCTGTGTATTTTCCAATCAAGTCCCAACACGCAATATCAATAGCGCTAAAAGCAGAAGTAGATTCTAAAGATATAGAATTATTAAAATCATGTTTATACCACTCAAGTCTGTTTTTCTCCACATTAAATGGGTCTTTCCCAATAAATATTCTAGATATGCTTCTAACTGATTCTACCATAGTTTTACTCCTCAATGCGGTTACAGTTTCTCCCCATCCTACTTGCCCGTCTGACGTAGTTACCCTAACTAAGACCATTAAGGAAGCCCATTGAGCTGATGTAGTCTGTTTTCCTAAAAGAAAAGGTTCTATGCTAACTATTTTCCCCATAATCAAGGTAAGGAATATGGTATTTTAAATATATCGATATTATATGATATTATGCTAAATAATTTTCAATTTTATGTTTTTGGGAAGAAAATCTGTCTTTACCTACCTACTCCTAATAACATTATAAAATAATTTAACGAATTTATCATGGTAGCTACCTCAGTCCAATAGACCAGACAAAGGTAGTTCGGTTAGAAGAATTTCTTACCAATTTGAACCTGGTTAATCCAGACGCAAATTTGGGCAATAGGCTAGACTAGAAAATTTTTGGTAAGTTTGTTAATAACTAAATAAAGGTAAGATGTAAGTTCTATCCTGCAATGGATCATATTAGCGTAAACTATGTAATTATTAAAAATTACCTTAAGATAAAACTATATTCATATAATTAGTAATTTTACGAATTTAACACAACTTTATGGTCTGCTTCAAAATTTTCCCAATGTCTATATAGACTATAGTTGACCGGAATATGTCTCCTAGATCTTGCATACTATAAATTATTTCAGTAAACTTAAAATAAATGAAATATATAGATTTATGCTTAAAGATTAAATGATAAATAATCTAATCGTCTGGCTAGAATTAAGCGTATCTATGTTAGAGTAAACGAGATTGATATTCGTTCGAAAACAGCTTAGTTATAGCGTTTAGTTTTTACGCCTTTCCTTTCAGTGTTGCCTCCATTTATGGGTAAATTAGACATTTTGAAAAGAAGGAATAATTTTTCCTTCCGGGGAGTTTTTAGGTTTTACGGATTTACTATCATGTCCATGAAACCCTTGGGCTTCACCACGTTCTGAGCTCATCATTACGTTCATCCCCTTTGTGAGGTAATCCCACCCACTAGGGTGTGAGGAACCCGCACATCCTTAGTCCCTTACCCTTTTACAATCCCTTCTTCGGGTCTACATACCCTCATGTGGGACAAATTAATATTTTCTTTAGAATATATATGCATTTTAAAGAGGGAAAAATCATGAAATATGTAAAAATGTCATGATTTAAGTGAAACGACTTTCAATGGCTTCTAGAAGGATTTTATCATGATCCTCAACTAAATCTACTATCTGCATATCTTCCTCCAATACTTCACCTATAATGGTAAATGTTGGATCTGCTGGGGAATCCTTGGTCCATATCCAAACTTCAATATAATCAGGTCTATTTGTCATTATAGAGACCGATCCCTTGAATTTTCTTACTACGCACCTAGGCGTAACTTTATTCTCTATATAGTCTCCTGCGCTGACAGCAAATTCTCTTTTTCTAGAGTATAATACGTGGTTAAATGCTTTCCTTTCCTCATCACTGATGTTATAAGGAATAACCCTTATTTTTATATAATCTCTAGAAGCAACCTCCCCTTCCTTTTTTAGATCTTGACTATCCTCCAAAGGATCTCCGATTATTACTCTATCTATTTTACCGGTTGCAAATAGGATCTCTTCAGCTTGCCATGGACTATATTTTCTTAAGGATTCGACTGTATTTCTCAGCTTTTCCCTATTAGATCCCACAAATATTCCAACTGGAATTCCAAATCTCTTAAATGGAGATGACTTTCTTATTACTTCCTCTAAAGATATTCCAGTATAAAGAGGCGGATAGAAATCGTGGCTAGCCTTTACATTCTCAAAATCAGTTAGTTTGGATAATTTCTCTAAATCACCCTCAGAAAATATTGACGCATTCAGCTCAACGTAAAGGTTTAGTCTCCTTGCATTTCTTATGATCTTAGCCATTTCTTCAACATTAAATCCGTAGTCTAATCTTATCCCCTTTACCCCAGTTTTCAGATAAGGTTCTAGATTGTCAGGGGATGCATTAAAAAACTTCATAAATTCTGGATTAATATCAGTAAAGACATAATATCCTAAATTTTCTGCATATATTGAAAAGTCCCTTATTTCCTTTAACTCTTTGTCTACATTCTTCTCCTTTAGAATGAAACCTATTCCCATAAATATTTCTGAAAAACCAAAAACTTTTGCCTCACTTATATAATCACGATATTTAGGTCTATTTTCCTTTATTCCAAAATACACTCCTAAACCTACAGATCTCATTAAAGTTATTTTCCTTATAGCTATTAATAACGTTTGTCCATAAATGTAGCGTAAAAACTAATTATATAAAACGATTGATTCTTCTCATTTTATATTTTGTTTGGTATGTGTTTAAATGTAATCACAAGGAGAAAAAGCGGATATAGTTGATCAAGTTAAAGTTAGAAAAGGAGATTTTTAGATTATAAACTTCAATAGGATTTTAATTAAATATATGTAAAATTTATATTGTATATTAACACAGGGTCATCTATTAACTTATTTCATAGATATTTTTAAAAATTTATCTATTTTCTTATTTATAGTGAAAACAAAAAAATATCAATAATTTTACCTATTATAATCAACTCCTTAAAGTGTTATTCATGGTCTTACCAAGAGGTTTACTACCTCAAAATTTTTGAAGGGGATTAAAATCTCTTGATTAGCCTTTAATTCCCTGATCCTTTCAGTTTCAGTGAAATCTGTTAGGAAAGACTCCTCAGGTTTGAACCAAATCCTAATCCTATCTATACCCCTAACGTTTTCTGGTTCGTATAACCTTAGCAATATACCACCGTCTTCAGCCCATTTCATTGATTCAAGGATAAGTTTTGTTTGTACGAAGGATTTACTACCTCCTTTTCCTCTTACAACTATAATCGGAGTTATTGCTTCATACCCTAGTCTGTAAACCTTAGCTTCTCTCCAATTTCCTTCATGGGGAACAATTATCAGTTTAGCTTCAACCTCCTCATTATCAGTATAAGGATCAGGATATATGGGCGTTCTGCTAATTGATACTCCAACTTCTGTCCCCTTTATAGAGACACCGTGCTTAAAGTCCGAAACTATAGCAACCCCGTAATTTCCCTCATCCATATCTACCCATCTTAACATAGGTACTTCCCACCTTGCCTTATCCCAAGAAGTGTTTTGATGAGTAGACCTTTCAACGCATCCTCCAGGTATCTCAAATGTTGCCTTATCCGTATTAAGATCAAAGCTGTTCCATATCTTAACTAAAAGTTCCCTATCTCTCATCTTTGGGACAAATCTTAACTCAACCTTTTTTAAATCTGCATAGAGAATTATTCTTTCTCTAACTTGTGAATTTCTAAATTTCCATACGATCTCGATCGTGGCTCTTATAGGTCCTTTCTCCAAGATATTTATTTTTTCAATTTTAGGAATAAATGTAGTATATTCGAAATCTTGCTCAATATTCCATGCGTCAGCCCAACCTGGAACATTTTCATAGAAAATTAATTTATTTCCCCATTGCTTTAACACTTCTCGATTTTTCTCCTTATCGAATAAAGAGGTAAACTCACCAGTACTTCTGTTGATTTCGACCCTTATTTTTTCTCCTTCCATGATTATCTTATCATTTTCCTCCTTTACTTCTACCTTTCCTTCAGTATTAACCACTTCTCCAAATCCTACTGATGGAACCTTTACTTTAATTATTGATTTCCCGCCGTTTTGCTGTTCTTCAGAGTTATCAATCTCAACGTAATCCTCTCTCTCCCAGCTCAGAGAATTAAATGCCATTATCTTGTCCCCACTTCCCGCTATTTTCTTTATCATTTCTATAGAAATATTCTTAGCCTTATCAATTATTTTCTCAAGCTCGGGATAAACTACGTCATAAACATCCTTTATTGCGGAACCTGGAAGCACATCATGAAATTGATCTTTTAGTAGGACTTTCCAAAATTGAGAGAAGTCCTTCCTCTCTCCAAGAATTATCGACCATATCTCGGCTTCTCTTAACCACGTCTCTGCGTAAGCATTTAGGAACTTCATCTTTGAATGAGAAGTGAATACACCTTGGTGATCCTCTAAGTATAACTCTCCTCTCCACCTCTCTGTTGGGTAAAATTCCGGAATCCCAAAGTTAACTTTAGGTAGAATAGGGCTTTCTTCTACAGCTCTAGATCTGATTAGCATCTCCTCAGTTGGTCCTCCACCTCCATCTCCATGACCATAGGAGTAAAGCATTGGATTTCCCTTATCCTTCCAATTGTTCCACTGCTCCAATAAACTGGGAACGTCAAAGGGCGAATTATATCCCCCTTTTCCATTTCCAAAAGCGACTGCCTTAATCTTTGTCCCATCAATTCCTTCCCAATAAAATACAGAATAAGGGAATTTGTTAACTAAGTTCCAGAATACTTTATGAGTTGCAAAGATTTCCGATCCTCCTAATTTTACGAGCTGCGGAAGAGAGGCTGGAAAACCAAAAGTGTCTGGTAACCAGTAAATCGTTGCCTTTTTACCAAATTCCCTTAAAAAGAATCTCTGGGAATAAAGGAATTGCCTGGATATTGATTCCAGAGAAATCATATTTACATCAGATTCAACCCAGCCAGATCCCAATATCCATTTCCCTTCCCTTACCTTTTCCTTTATTTTTTCAAAAACAGACGGATAATCCTCCTTTATCCACTCATAATAAAGAGCAGAGCTTTGGATAAAGACAAGGTCCTTATATTCCTCCATAAGACTTAGAACAGTAGAGAAAGTTCTAGCGACCTTTCTTCTGGTTTCGTCAAAGTTCCATAACCAAGCCGCGTCCATATGAGCATGACCAATAGCGTAAATTTCACCTCTTTTACCAAACTTCTCCCTAAGTTTAGATAAGGAGTTATGCAAGAACGTTAAGGCATTTATATATCTTAAATCATCACTAGTTTCTCTATATCCTAAATTCTCCTCTTCTGAAGGAATTGTGGTTGCAAAATCCGGTTGTATAGAATCAAATTCCTCTGCTACCTCTAACTGCTTTCTCGTGATCGAGTCAAAGTGTGAGATCCTTAGGGCTTCTTGAATTACTTTTCCAACGTCATCTTTTACTTCCTGATCTAAAGTTTGAGTGTAAAATTCCGTCAAAGTTTTTAAGTAAATCCATAATATAAACCCCTCTTTCACTATCTCAGCATAAATCGGTCTTCCAGGATTTACCTTAACCCTTTCACCAAAAGCGAGAAATGGAGAAAATTTCGCCTCTACCTTATTAGATCCTTGTCTTAGAGGAAAGTATTTATGATAACCGTCCAAAGAATAATATGGTTTTCCATTAAGTAAAATTAATGCAGAACCTCTATACTCCTTAACTACAATAATAGGAATATAATTTGGGTTAACGTTTAACTCAAGGGAAAAAGTTTCTCCATCTTTTGCCCAATTCTCCTCTTTTATATTCCTAAATATACTAGCAAGTAATAAAGATTCTCTCTTGAAAATCTCATCTACTGTATACATAGAATAGCGTTAAGGAGCTAGGTTAAATCTTTTACTGGACGGAATTTTTTATATATTAGGGCAGAAGTTAATAAGAGTGGAGCAACAATTACGATAAGTTCTGTAGGTTCAAGAGAACTTGCAGCAACATACGTAATCATTGAGAATGTTATTCTACTTGAGTTTAGAAAGATTTGCCTGTTCACTAAATACTCCATAAGTCTCATACCGTTCATCAGGTCCCATACATCTACATCAATTAACGGATAGATTAGAGGGGACAACATGGAATAAGAAAACAAATATAGCAAAGCAGTGCGAAAGTCAAAGAACATCATAATTGACGAAAACAATATAAAAACCGATGCTATAAAGTATATTCTTGTTGGATATAATTTAGCTAATTTTCCACGTAGATAGACAGAAATTAAGGATATTGTTGATAGGAAGTAGTTGACTATACTGAAGTCCTCATAATTTTTAAACAGAGAAAATAAAATTATTGGATTTACATATCCAGCTATATAATTAAATCCAGCTACTAAAGTAAGAGATATAAGCATCCTGCCGTAAGCACTGTCCTGAATATGCTTTCTTAGTGAGTTTTTAAGATCGAAGTTTGTAGAAGGGAGATGAGCTGACTCCACTAACACAAGAGTCAGAAGTAGAATCGATGTAGATAAGATAAAAAGAATTACATAACCGGAATTACCTAAAAAAGTTAGGATAGATCCCACTATTGCAGGACCAGCTAATGTGGTTATAGCGCCTAGATATGCACTACGATTAAAGAACTGTAGTTTTTTATTCGTTCTATAATAAAAAATAATGTCCCAACCAGACCAATAAAGTCCTTGTGCAAATCCGTAAAGTGTACCAAGGTAAGGGATGAAGAGAAAAGTTCTGTGTCCTAGATATATGAGTATAAAGTAGAATAGAATTGTCGTGGCTATTCCGAGCCTATAATACGTAAGTGCATCTTTCACCTTTGATGAGAGAAATCCGACCATAATATACGTGAAAAAGATCGAAATGGAATTAAAAAGCAGAAATAATAACGAAGAATAAAGAGATGAATTAACATAGAGGTACAGACCTAAAACAGATGAGGAAAGACTCATCCCAAAACCATATACCCAAGACGATAGTAGAAGACTACGCAACTTTGAACTATCTGTTTTTTTATTTTCCCAGCTTTAAGTCTATCTATGAAAATCACGGGTTGTCGAATAGTTACTCCAAGTGGAGAAATTGAAAGGGGTACTTTACTTATAGAAAAAGGGATAATAAAAGACGTTTATCCTTGGATTGAAGATGGAGAAAGACTTGATGGTATGATCGTAGTTCCGAGTTTTGTAGATTTACATACTCATGGAATATCGGGCTACGATTTTATGAAAGAAGATGTAGAAGGGCAACTGCAGGGTATGTCAAAAGAGTATATGAAACATGGTGTTACACATTTTCTTCCGACAACCGTTTCATCCCCGCTAACTCATATGATAAGAGTGTTGAGAGATTTTGTTGAAGTCGAAGGATCTGTTCCTGTTGGAGTTCACTTTGAAGGTCCATACATAAATAAAGCCATGAAAGGTGCACAAAATCCGTCTTATATTCGTGATGCTAATTTGAGAGAAATTAAAGAAATTATATCTATGAATTTTAAAAAATTTTTAACCATTACCTTAGCTCCGGAAGTAGGAAATAACTTTGAGGTTATACCAGAATTGGTTGAAAAAGGAATTAGGGTATCCCTAGGCCATACAAATGCTGATTTCGACACTGCTGTAAAAGCAATAAATGCTGGGGCAGACAGAATTACACACCTCTTTAACGCGATGAGACCTTTCCACCATAGAGATCCCGGAATTATTTTAGCTGCTCTACAGAGCGACATTTTAACTGAAGTAATTGCAGATGGAATACACGTAAATCCTGAAGTAATCAGGTTTGTGGTAAAAGTCAAGGGTTCATCTAAGGTAGTAGTAGTTACTGATTCTATTTCAGCAACAGACCTAAAAGATGGGGAGTATGAACTAGGTGGACTCAAGGTCAATGTTAAAGGAGGAATAGCTAAAACAGAAGATGGAAAACTAGCTGGAAGTACCATAACAATGGAAAAGGAATTCTCTAATTTAATAAGATGGGGAATTCCCTTAAAGGATGCTGTACTTATGACCTCGACTAATGCATCTAGATACATGGGGCTGAATACTGGAGAGATTTCCAAAGGAAAAGAAGCGAATCTTGTTGTCTTAGACGAAAAAATGAACTTAAAAAGAGTCTATCTGAAAGGTGAAATTATATACGAAAACTAATTTATTTTTAGAATTTTAAAAACGATTAATCTGTTATTTGTTATCTTCACTAAAATTATATATTCATCGTTATAGGATTATAGGAGTTATTTTAAAACTTCTGACTCTATATTCGTAGAATACAATTAGCAAATGTACATATATCATCCAAAATATGATTATACTTAAAAAGATCAAAATACTCTAAAGAAATTTTTTCTTAAAAATTCTCACTTTACTATTATAGCTACTCTATACGCTAAAGCTGCAGATATAGCACCTATTACCGAGTCGCCAATCAAATATGTTGTAAACAGGAAAAGTATTCTAAGATAGTCCGGAACGAAACCAAACACAAAAGGAGCTATAAATCCATAGGTGAAAAATGGATGAACAAATGAAAATGCCAAACCAAGAGCTACACCTTCAATTATCCCTATATATGATAATTTACTTCCAATATTAAATATTTTTCCTTTAGTTAGAAAAATTAGAATATCTGCCATTAATCCATAAGTCAACACATCCTCAATTAACCATAATGGCTCTCCCGTAAATGAGAAGTGAATTATATCCCCAACTATATCGAAAACTGCCATTGTAAGCATACCGGCTCCGACTTTCCGAATGATCCCTATAACTATAAAAAAGGTTAATATTCTGAACCATATTGGGGGATTTATAACAGGATATAATGGTGAAGGTAAAAATATGGCATCTCCAACTAAATGATCGGCAACGGCTACTAGACTCCCTCCTATACCGGCGAATACATAATCCAATGTGTTCATCTTATCTTTCTTCTTAAACAGAATATATCCGGCAATTATTGCGGCTATTATAAAATATGTGACGACAATTTCCCACGGTGTCATGCCAGGTTTTAAGGTATATGAAGAATAATGGGACATAATAAATATGACCTAATAGAAATATTTAAAACTTACCATATATATCAACTTGAATCTTTATATTTCTCTATTTTGTGGAACAAATCTAAAGCTTTAAGATGACTAATGTTGCGTTTAGAATCTTTTATTCCCTGAACTATTTCACTAAAGACAAAAATAGCGAGTATATAAGAACCTCATTTCACAAAACATATTTAGCAAGACATTACAACTGAAAGCCTCGCTCTTTAGAGCGGGGAGGAGGTCAGATAGTGAAGAAGCATGTCTCCTTAAATTCTCCTAACATGAACATTATATCATGGGAGGGATATTCGGTTTTGTGTGTAGAAATGAAGAGCCGATTTCCAAACTTAAGGAAGGCCTAAGAAGGCTTGTTTATAGGGGATATGATGGTGTTGGTTATTCATTTTTTAATGGAGAACTTAAGGTAAGAAAATCTCCTCTCCAGGTAGACAAGGCTGATATATTTTCTGGAAGCGCTAAGGTAGCAATAGGACATACAAGATACGCAAGTAGAGGATGGCCAACGATGGAAAATACTCATCCAATACTTGACTGTAAAGGAAAGATAGCAGTTGTAATGGATGGTATAATCGAAGACTACGAGAAGCTAAGAGACGAACTAAAGGCCAGAGGACATAATTTTGTTACAACAACAGACACTGAAGTGATCCCACATTTGTTAGAGGAGATAGATCCAAAGGATATCCTAAGGATAAAAGGAATGTATTCCTTGGCCTACCTGACTGAGGAAGAGAAGGATAAAATATTCTTCATTCAAAGCGGGCAACCTCTCTATATAGGTATAGGAAAAGGAGAATGCACATTCATCTCTAGTGATATACCTTCACTATATGGTTTTTCTGAAGAAGCCCTAGAAGTTCCGGATAGCTCTTACGGTTTCGTTACCTATAATGTATTCAAGGTATTTGACAATCAAGGAAGGGAAATTAAAGATATTAAATCTAGAAAAGTCAAGTATACTCCAGAAATTGCAGAAAAAGCTGGATATCCTCACTTCATGCTTAAGGAAATATACGAAATTCCTGAGGCAATAATAAGGTCTTTTGAATCATTAATGGATAAATACTTAAGGCTTTCAGCTATGATAATTTACTCTGCAAAGCATGTTTATGTGGTAGGAAATGGAACCAGTTATCATGCTGGTCTAGTATCATCTTACTATCTTTCTGAGAACGGTATAGGAGTAAACGTAGTTAGCTCAGCTGAATTCCCCTACTTTGCATTGGATAACGTAGGTGTAGGAGATGTGGTTGTTGCGATAAGTCAAAGCGGTGAAACAGGAGATGTGGTAAGAAGCATAAAAGCAGCTAAGATGAGAGGTTCAGTTATTCTTGGAATTACCAATTCAGTAGGCTCGAGGCTAGCTCTAGAATCGAATGTATATCTTCCAATTACCGCAGGACCTGAAATGGCAGTTCCGGCTACTAAAACATTCACTTCTACTTTGATTGTTTTACTTGCTTTATCTAATTACGTTGGCATGATGTCTGGGAAGAAAGATGAGGGAGATTTTAATAGGCTAAAGATCAGTATAAAGGATCTCTCAGAGAGTTTAGAGAAAAGAATGGATGAAATATCAAGTAAAGCTAAAGAAATCGCTGAAAAAGTATATAAACATGAGGGACTTTATGTGTCCAGCTCGGGAATCAATTTTCCCATCTCTCTTGAGGGAGCCTTAAAATTCAAAGAAGCTGCTTATCTACACGCTGAGGGGATACAACTCGGAGAATTACTTCACGGCCCAATCGTATTAACTAATATGGGATATCCAACAGTTATAGTAAGACCGGCTGAAGATGCTTCAATTCCCTTGTACGAAAAAGTATTAGATAGGATTGCTAGCAAAAACAATGTCGTAACCTTAGGACCTGAGGAATCCTTTGGATCCGTTAAAACTTCCAAGGAATTATCTCCAATAGCTAACATCGTCCCTCTTCAACTTTTAGCCTATTATACTGGAGTGAAAAGAGGTACGCCAATAGATACCCCAGCTGGACTAGTTAAAGCCGTTATTACATAAAGTGAACTTTTTATTTCCCTTTAAGTCTGTCTAATCATGAAATATGAGTTTTCGTATAGCAATTCTAGTGGGGTTGCCCTAGGCGGTATAGGATCTGGAACCATAGAAATAAGACCCGATGGGCTATTCTATGATGTGAATTTTTTCACAACTGAAATAGGCATAAAGGACAGAAAGGAGTATATATTACCTGGAGACATTTTCCTAGTTACTAGAAAGGATAAGCAATTGAGAATTTTAGCCTCTACCCCTTACATTCAAGCTTCCTCTCCATATACAATGCCTTGGGTTAGACCAGTAGAGAAGATAGTATTTGAGGGTAAACCGCCGTTTGCATATCTAAAATATGATGATATAGCTTCTGCTACTTTTTTCTCTCCTATTATTCCGTTGAACCTAAAAGACTCCTCCCTTCCCTTATTTGAAGGAAAAATAGAATCAGAAGGAGAAGTGACACTCTTCATAAAACCTTCATTTAATTTTAATTTGGAAAAAGGAGAGAAATATGTAAAAATAATTTCAGATTCTCCGAAAGGGGATATTACCGTTTTTGCGGACAACGTCCTTTCTTGTGGTAGAGCCAAGGACATAAAAAAGGCCTACGTTGATATTAGATCCAAGGGATTTGCTGAAGATCAAGGAGAGGGAGAGTATGTTTTCATATCGATGGCGAAGTCTTCAAGATTTACAATGTCTTGGTTTTATCCTACTTACAAAGTCAGGGACTTTTTCTATACCAGGTACTACGCAAAGTTATTTAAAGACTCAATGGATATCGCAAGATATTATTGGGAAAATAGTGAAATAAAAGAAAAAACCAGAAAATTTTACGATATTTTTTACAATCCTAAAGGAATAGATGAATGGATAGTAGACTTAATTGGGGCACAGATCTCAACTTTGAAGAGGATAACTGTACTGTTGGAGAATGGAGACTTAGCTATTTGGGAGAGTATTTATGATCCAGACTCTGGAGGTCCAGAAGCTGGAGCTTTTAACACTACCGATGTACTATTTTACTATGCTCCTACTATATTAATTCTTTATCCAGAGCTTTTAGAAAACATATTAAAATGGACGAGAGAGTTTTCAATAAAGGAGAAAAGTAAGGAGCACATTCTTTATACCGTATCTTTTCCAGAAAACTTAATTTTACTTAAGGAAAGGATGAAGAAAGATCCATCAATTTTATCCGATATGAACAAGCTAGCGGAAGTAGTTTCTGAGATCGCTAAAAAGACAGGAAAAGATCCCGTTGGAAGAATTCCTCATCTTTTCACTGCTCCAATGAAAACCGTAGACTCCTACCATATGGTAGATAATCAAATAGATTTTATCATAATCTCGACTCTCTTGTCCGCATATACAGGAAAAGATGTTAAGAATGATGTGATTCCTGTAATTAGATCTTTTATAAGGACTCAAATAGGAGATTATGGACTTCCCTATCATACAACACCGGCTGGAATCGAACAAGAATGGGGAACTACATATAAGTTCTTTAATTCTCCAAACTTCTCTTTCTTAAATGGCTATAATTATCCTCCAATTGGATATCAAACATTTGATGTATGGTCTATGCTTGGTTACGCTTCTTATACGTCAATAATGTGGTATTCCTCGCTTTTCCTTCTGAGGAACGTTCTTAACATTGAAGAATTTAGGGATCTAGAGAATAAGGCAAAAGATTCATTGTTAAAATTATGGAATGGAAAATATTATGATCTCTGGTTTGATCCGGAAAGCGGACTTAGGGATAAAGCGTGCGCAGCTTCTCAACTAATGGGTTTCTGGTACTCTAGACTCATGGGATACAATATGGAAGAAGAAGAAATCCTCAAGGAGATCATAAAGAATAATCTGATCGAAGGAGAAGGTGTAATTAATGGTGTATACTTAGATTATCCTAGACCTTCTTTTAATGGCAGCATGAAGTACAATAATGGAACTAAATTTCCATATTCCATTGCCACTCAAATGGATACTCCATGGGAAGGTGTAGAGTTCGCTTTAGCCTCTCACTTATTATACGCGGGCATGAGAGAGGAAGCTGAGAAAGTCTTGAAGGAGATTTATGAAAGATATAAACTTGCAGGTATGTTTTGGAAACACGTGGAGTGGGGTTCCTATTACAGCAGAGGTCTTTCAGCGATTTCAGTAATCCTTGGATATGAAGGAATATCTTACAATAAGAAAGAAGGAATTCTGAAGTTAAGATCAAAATGGCCCTTTGAGTGGATTCTTCTCCTACCTTCTGCCTGGGGAGTAATAAAGTATGATACTTGTTTACAAATAAGAGTTGAAGAAGGAGAACTAGAATTAAAGACAATAGAGTTCCAAAAGGGAAAATTTGAAGTAAATAAGAAAGTGAAAAAGGGAGAGGAAATTAAGGTATGTTAATTTTTAATGGGAGGAAACCTCGTCCTTCAATATAGGAATGAGTTAGAGAATTTAATTTCCTTATAAGCTTAGAGAAGGAAAAACTAGTTGATAATTTTGAATATCGGATAAATAAATACCATTCTCTTTTATTAAGAAAAACGGAACTTTCCTCTCATAAACAAAAAACGATGTATACAATTCGATATATGGAGGGTAAAACATTTCATTTTAGAGGAACATTGTAAAAAATCTCTAATGAGTCTTCAAGAGTAGATATAACAAAAAACCCTATGAGGATTCTCAGCAACTTCTGGAAAAGAGTTAAGACAAGCGTCCCTAACAAAGGGACATCTTGGAGCAAAGGGACACCCTTTCAGAGGTAAGTCATTAGTCTCTTGATAAACCATCTTTTTCAATATCTCTTGTGAACCTACTCCCTCAAGATCCTCACTTGACTCCACCAAAAACTTTGTATAAGGATGTAAAGGATCACTTAAGATTTCAGAGAAGTTCCCTTCCTCAACTATTCTCCCTCCATATATTACTATAGACCTCATTCCTCCTAGTCTATAGTTCACATATCTAGCTAAAGCCAGATCATGAGTAATCATAATTAAATTAAGACCCCTATCGTTCTTCAGACTTGTTAATAGGTCTACTATCCCGACTCTTATTGATGCATCTAACATAGTTACTGGCTCGTCTGCGACAAGAACTCTAGGATTTGTAGAAAGCGCTCTTGCTATATTAATTCTTTGAGCCTGTCCACCCGATAGTTGATAGGGATATCTATTCTTTAGTTCAGGTTCTATTTCAACGGATTTTAGAAGGTTGTCCAGTTCTTCCTCTAACTTTTCTCCTCTAACTTTTCTCCATTTCTTTATAGAAGGTAAGATAGAATCACGAATTGTCTTGGACTGATTCAACGCACTAATAGGATCTTGATATACGTATTGCACTTCTTTTCTCAATAGCTTCATGTTCTTTCTGTAATCCTTTCCACGATAGAAGTACTTACCTTTAGTCAGTTTTTGAAGGCCTACTATCACTCTTCCAAAAGTTGTTTTCCCTGCCCCACTTTCACCCAAGACCAGAATTGATTCCCCCTCATTTATTCTGAGATTTACGTCTTTAAGCCCATACACTTTCCTTCCTTCATTTTCGAAAACTACAGTAGACTTTTCAAGCCTTATTAGCTCCATAAAGGAAACACCTCACTTTATCTCCCTCTATAGTATAGGTCTCGGGTTCATTATTTTCACATATACTCATAGCATTAGGGCATCTATAAAAGAAAGGACAGCCCTTAGAGTTTATTTTCCCCTCGGTAACTGGCTTTATTTTAGATAGATCTCCAAAAAGCTTAGGAACGGAGGAAAGAAGGGAAATAGTATATGGATGAAGAGGATTTTTTTCTATTTTTTCTCTATCGCCAAATTCCATTAACTCTCCTCCATACATTACCAACAGTTTAGTCGCTAGATATATTGCCAGATTTATCTCATGAGTAATAAAAATAATTGATGTTCGGTTCTTTTCATTTAGTTCCTTAATGATGTTTAATATGTGACGCTGTGTTGCTATATCTAAAGCTGTTACTGGCTCATCCATTATAATTAACTCTGGTTCAAATAGAAGACTTAAAGCAATGAGAACTCTCTGTTTCATTCCTCCGGAAAGTTGATGTGGGTATGATTGTAGTATACTCTTAGGAAGTCTCACCAGTTGTAAGAGCTTAACTGCTCTATCCTCTATTTCTTTTTTATCCCTTAATCCATGAGACGTTCCAGTATCAATAAAATGTTCAATTATCTTCTGAGTCGGATTTAGAGAGTTCTGGCTTGACTGTGGGACGTAACTAACTTTTACCCATAAAAAGTCATGAACAAATTTATTTTGACTTATTTCTAAAAGATTATTTCCATTTAGTAAAACTTTCCCAGAATCTATATTAGCTGGAGGTTTAATTGCTCTTACTAACGCCTTGGCCATTGTAGTCTTTCCAGATCCACTTTCGCCTATGACAGAAATTATTTCTCCTTTCTTAATATCGAAGGAAAGGTGTTTAACTGCTAAAAATTTTCCCTTCGTAGTTTTATAGCTAATTGTAAGATCTTCAACTTCAAGTAAGCTCATTCTCCCACTTTCACTCTAGGATCAAGTAAGGAATAAGTCAAGTCAGCTAATAATATTCCAACTACTACTGATGCAATTAATATAATGAAGATTCCCATTTCCAGTGGGTAATCGTTATACTGTATAGCATTGTAAAGTAGATGTCCTACTCCTGGGTAAGAAAAAATCTCCTCAACAAATATTGATCCGCCAAAAGAGAACCCTATAGTATATATTAGGCTAGTGTAAAGAGGCAATATTGCATTTCTTCCAACATACTTAGTCTCTATATTATTCGAGTTTATTCCTCTTATTTCGGCGAACGAGACGTAATCTTCTCCTAAGGTATATATAGTGTTTGCTCTCATATGTAAAACCCATCCAGCTAGATTTGCCAGGGTTAAAGTTAGTATCGGAAGGAAAGCGTGTTTAATCACACTTAAGATAAATGGAATATTAAATCCAGGAGTTACATTAATTGAAAATGCTCCTCCTGTGGGAAACCAACCTAATTCAAAACCTAAAAAGAATAACAATAGTGCCCCTGATATATATACTGGAATAGATCTTGTAACAGTAAACAATGACATAAGGGATGAATCCACTTTTGTTCCTCTCTTATATCCAATTTTCATGCCTAGTCTTATTCCTAGGAAATAACTGATGAGTATTGAAGTTGTCACGATAAATACAGTCCATGGTAAAGCCTGAGCTATAATTGTTGTTACAGGCACTTGTGAAATTATATCAATACCTAAATTACCATGAAGAACTTGCCATAAGTATTGTAAAGAATCAATTAAGGGATTCCCATGCGGCTTAAGAGTCATTAAATACTGTTCTAATTCCAATCTCAAGGTCGGCTTTCCAGCTATACTATTGGGAGGTAAAACGCTATTAATGAAATTTGCAGGGCTCTCAGGAGAGTACTCTATAAGTGCCCAGCTGATCATGATTGTAATTATTATGGTGATAATGGAAAATCCTACTCTCTTTGCTAACCATTTTAACATGTATAAAAGAAAGGGTTTAAGCTTTATAAGCATTATTTATGTTGAAAATTAACCATAACTTACATTTGCGTTCCTTATCGTAGTGCTTCAACTACTTTAAAATAACAAGATGTGCCATGCCGTATAAATGTAAACTGCATAGACTATCAAGGAAATATAGAGAGGAGCCTTTGCGATTAAGTATGAAAATCTTAATAGTCCTTTTTAAGGCAGTATCAGTTACTTTACAATTTATTCCATACGGTAACAAGACGTGAAGTCTTTTTAAATATTAACAGAAGTTAAGAATTATGATACCTTTAAATTACGTTAATTTAAACATTTTTTGAGATTTGTATTACGAGAAGATTTATTATCTACATTATCATTTTTATAATGACACAATATGATTGGTAAAAAATATCTAGGTCTATTCGTATTGATAGTTTTGGGGATTACAATAACTCCTTCTATATTTTTAGCTTCATCATCAAACGGTAACGTCTTAACTATAGGCTGGCTTACCTCAACTCCTTATCAGGGCTTATCTACATTTAATCCAAATCTCTTTGATGGAGGACTTGGTGGTGATTTTTATGGATTGGTTTACGCATACAGTGCAGTTCTAAACGTATCAGACAACGGCGTAGTTCCAGCAATAGTAACAAATTGGACATTCTCGCCGTCTAATTGGGAACAAGTATGGCAAAACCAGTCCGTAAATGTGACTATGAATTTAAGGAATAGTGGCTATGCAAATGGAGTACCAGTGACAGCTTATGATATAGCAGCCACATGTATGGTACTTGATATGTTCTCAGCCCCTCCATATCCAAACTACACTATAGTAAACAATCATACACTAGTAGAAACATGGCCTAAGGATACTTTATCACCCGCTCTTATGCCATTTACGTTACTTACAACTGTGGGGATGGGATGCGTTGCGATGATAATTCCATATCATGTATGGAAACCAATAATAAATGAAATAATGGGGAACTGGAGCGCATTACAGGCCAATAATGTAACTTTAAGAAAGCACTTCATTAGCCTTATAAGATCGTTTAAACCTGACGTCCCATTATCGAGCTATTATAACGGACCTTTCTATGTCTCACAGATAACCCCAAGCGAACTTGTTTTAGCAAAGAATCCATACTACTATGCTGCAAAGCAAATACCTTGGAATGAGGTTATAATTTATCAGTATTCAAGTCAGTCATCTCTTATTGGAGCGCTTAAGAGTGGACAAATAGATCTTCTGTATTATTCTGTTGCTAATTTACCTCCTACAGTCTTGAGCACTCTTCCTTCATACTACAAAGTTATAACAACGGAAGAACCAGGCGGACATGCTATATTCTTTAACTTTAAAAATCCTTGGTTGGCAATGCTTCCAGTTAGACAAGCAATAGCCTATGTCCTTAATAGGACAGCTATAGCTGAAGCTGGTGGAGAACCGTACTACCTACCTGTTCATATTCCTAATGGAATACCATCAAATTTCTCAGCATTTAATGAGTTTAGGACTCCTGCAGTCTCAAACCTAAATCCATATAACACTAACCAAACTAAAGCCAAAATGCTATTAGAGAGTGTAGGCTTTACAATGAAAGGAGGTCAATGGTACACTCCTAATGGTACACCTTTCACATTAAGTATTGTTACAGGTTCTCCACTTAGCGTAGATGATATGAATATGCTTCAAGTAATTGATAATGAGCTTAGCTTATTCGGAATTCCAACAACTTATACTGAGATATCTAGCCAATCTGAGATCCATACAATGTTCGAAAAAGGAACTGGATACGATATATGGTGGAATAGTTGGGGAGGATATTACCCTGGAACAATGGACTGGTTCTTAATAGCGGATTACTATTCCACATATCCTCTTAACGCAACGCAATGGAACAGACTTGTGCCCTTACCGAATGGCACTGTAGACAATATAAGTAAAATATATTCAGAGACGGAATCCCCCTCTAACACATCGCAATTAATCGGAGCTAACGATGAAATGGCCTATGCTCTCAACTATTACTTACCTGCGCTACCGCTTGTTTATGACACTTATAGGACTGTAATAAATACACATGCAATGAGTGTTCCACCATCAAATTCATGGATATGGGATGAGATATTTACCGGAATAGGCGGGACGGCTTTAACGCAAGTAGGAATATCTAATGACTATTTTGTACCAATAACTGTGACTACCACTCCCCCAATCACTCCTCCAGTAACTACTACAGTGAGTCATCCATCTACTATTAGTTCTGCAGAAATTGCTGCTATAGTTATAGTAATCATTATCATAATAATTGCTGCAGTGTTCCTGTTAAGGAGGAAGTAATAAGGTAAATATCCTTGAATCCAGAGTTCCTAAGAGGACTTTTAATAATCGGATATATTTTTTTATTTCTTTCAATTTTTTCTCTAATTTTTGACTATAATGATCCCACGCTAATTCCTATAATTCTATATTCCCTAATAATATCAATATTTTGTATAGTTTATTCTATTGTTAAACTTAAATCATTACGGAAATAATATTTCTTTTTTCCCCTTCTTAATAAGGAATTACTTAACATTATATTTCCCTTTCCATAATTCTGACGTCGTGTTTAGAAACTTAAACTTGATTTCCTGAGATTTTAAAAAGTGATATTCGACGTAAGGAGTAAATCCCTCCTTATATGGTAAAAAGAAATTATTTCTCCAACAATATATTTTTAATATTAAGTCTATTAGATAAATATATATATCAAAAAGTTATCTATTGCTATACAAAATTTTCTCTGTGCAAATAAGGTCAGAGTTTGTAAAAACCTTTTTACTTAAAGGCGCAATTAAAAAGTATGAAATTTATTGATTATCTTAAATTGATTTGGAGAAACAGGAAGGGGAGATTTGGTCTTATTGTTACCGTTTTTTTCATTCTTTTGGCTACAGTAGGACCTATTATAATTCCCGCACCTTTAGTCACATCGGTAAATCCTAAGGATATATTTCTTCCTCCACAGCTAAACAATCCCTATTACATACTTGGTACGGGTCCTATAGGGGACAGCATTCTAGGTGATATAGTAGCCGGTGCGCCTTTTCTCCTGGAAGTTGCCTTTCTAGCTGGTCTATTTTCTACCGCTATTGGACTAACAATAGGAATTTTGTCAGGATATCTAGGAGGGATAATGGATATGATATTAACATCCATAACTAATATTGTAATGACAATGCCAAGTTTAATCCTTGTTATAATACTAGCAACAATGATAAGAACTTCAAATCCGCTTATCATTTCCCTAATTCTAAGTATAAGTAGTTGGACTGGATTAGCTCTTTCCGTCAGATCACAAGTCCTTGTTTTAAGATCTTTACCCTACATTGAAGTAAACAAATTACTGGGGCTAGGTACTTGGCACACGGTATTCAGGGAGATCTTTCCTAACTTGGCATCCTACATCGCTATTCACTTTATTTTTAACGTAGAGGGGGCGGTGTACGCGGCTGTGGGTCTATATTTCCTGGGATTATTACCGATAAATCCGTATAACTGGGGAGTAATGATAAGCAACGCCCTAAACGAAGGAGCAGTGTACGGTGGATCCGCCCTATATTATCTTTTGTTTCCTTCAGTATTTGTAGTTATGTTTATGGTAGGCCTTATATTTTTAACATACGGTATAGATGAGATTTCAAATCCTAGATTAAGGAGATACTAATGAGGATCCCTTTTTATAGACTAGGAAAAATTGCAATAGATGGATATCTAATAGATAATATATCGCAACCAGAGGATAGAATATTATCAGTAAAGATAGTCGAGTCCTCTGGAAAACCTGAAATTGACCCAATACCTTGGGAAAGAGTACTAAATCTCCTTTATGAAGGATATAAATCAGTTGAGAACGGTAGAGAAGAGAACATGTTGTCGAAGAGACTAGTCATGGAAGGAATTCTTTATAATCCGGGGATAATATACCTTCAGAAAAAAAGGGAAATAAATGGAGAGATTATAAGGAGAACTTACTTAAATTTATACAGAAAGATTTTGGAAATAGCAAATGAGATCAAACCAACCATTGAAGGAGTTACTATTGATCAAGTAAATGGAAGTATATATATAAACAATAAAAGGGATGAAGCATATTCTCGTTTATTCGAAACAGATAAAAAATTTAGACAGACGTTACTTGGGATTTTGAAATGAGAAAAGTTTTAGTTCTTTCTATAATATTTATTTTAGTTGGTTTGATAGGAATAGCTTTAGGTACTATATACGTACCATTAATCTATCAACAGAGCCATTCTTTAACTATAGGAGACAAAGATGTTATATCGTATAAGCTTCCAGCCTCTTCTGGCGATGAGGTTATCGCAAAGGGTTTCACAACTAACCCTATTACGATTCTTTTAATTAGCGGGATTAAGGTAGATGGAGAGTGGGAAGTAAATGGAACTTTCTCCGTATCATCTATTGCAAAATTTAGCCATACTTATATAACTTTAGAAGGAGGTAATTTTCCTGTTAACGCCACTTTTACTGTAGTTGTTTATAATACATCATTTAGATTACCATTAATCTCCTTCTCACTATTCATTGAAATTATAGGTATAATCTTACTAGGCTATAATATAGCACTAGCTAGAAGTAAAGGATATCGTTCAAGGAAAGGGAAAAATAAACGTTTATAAGTCTATGGTTCATGTCAAAATTACAAGAAATTGTTTATCCCTAGACGAGTTTAGGAAGCGGAAGACTCAACAGAAAGGGTAAAGGTTGAATTATTGAATTTAATCTATCCATTAGGGATTCCTGCAACTATTCCCTTAAGTACCATATTGTTATAAAGGTAGTCTTACATGTTTTTGGAAGGAGATTTTTTATCCAAACCCTCTGACTCAAAACCATAGTAGTAAAAAATTAAGTTTAACAACTTTTATAATGCAGTCATGAAAATTATATTAAACAATACTATATAAAGTAAATAAGAATTATTATTAAAAGTTATATAATAAAAATATTATATTTGGAATAATTTAATCAAAAAATTAACGTTGAGTAAAATATAAAACCTTAGCAAAAACAAGAGAAAACCATCTGTACCAACTACCAAGCACCAATTTTTACTCTTTTAAATTTTTTTAAAGTGACTATCTATGTTTTATATAAGAAATTTTTTGTTATATATAGCATTTTATAAGATATAATAGTATATTATTTAACATTATGACGTCGCCAGGAAAGGACCCAAAACAGGCCCTAAAGGTTGGTATATCAGCAAATTTAGGCTGGGGGTTTGAGCTATTCGATTTTGTAGTTTACCTATATGCTTCAACAATAATAGCTCCCCTATTTTTTCCATCAAATAACTACTACGTTAGTGTATTAGAAACTCTATTAGCACTTGTGATAGGATACTTCGCTAGACCTTTTGGAGCAATATTCTTTGGTCATTTTGGAGATAGACTAGGTAGGAAAAGACAATGGTTTCTATCGCTCTTACTTATGGGTTTAGCTACAATTTTTATAGGGTTCTTACCAACTTATGCGCAGATAGGGATAACGGCTACAATTCTCTTAGTGATATTAAGGATGCTTCAAGGCTTCTTCTTAGCCGGAGAATGGGGAGGAGGAATGACATTTGTAGCAGAAGTATCGCCCGATAATAGAAGAGGTCTCTATGGAGGAATACAGCAAGGAGGAGCTGGATTGGGGTTAATATTTGCGGTAGCTGCATATACCTTAGCTAGTTTCCTAGCCCCTGGTGCAATGATGGAGACTCTTGGTTGGAGGATAATGTTCTGGTTCGGAGCTATTCCTTTAGCCATAGCATTAGCGGTAAGGTGGGGAGTAGATGAGAGTTTCGAGTGGTTACAAAAAGGTAAGCAAAAAGCCCCAAGATATCCATTCGTATTTTTAATTAAGAAATACTGGAAGTTAGTTATTGTAGCAACGTTAGTGATGTTCGGTGTAGGTGTTATATATTATGGTAGTATTGCCTACATGCCAGATTTCTTGGGACTCTTTGTTAAGGTTTCCCCTGGAGTAATAAGTACTGCAGTCCTTATAACTAATCTAATGTGGCTATTCTTCAGCCCTATAGCAGGTTATCTTAGTGATAAACTTATTACTAGGAAAGGTATGTTAGCAGTAATTTTTGGTGCTACGGCTATACTATTATATCCTATATTCTTACTACTCCACACTGGAGTTCCATCCCTCATTTACTTAGGTGGCGCAGTTCTAGGTTTATTATTTAGTGCGCAATATTCGATATTACCTGCTTGGCTGGCAGAGAACATCTCTACAGCAGTTAGGTATACTTATATATCATTCGTAATAAACTTAGGTGTAGCATTTTCATCTTTTGCACCGTTCCTAGCAACATTTTTTTCCTTAGCTTTAGGAAATGCAGTCCTAGGAACTTCAACATTGGTAATAGTATCCACTATTGTAGCATTATTATTCGTACTTATAGGACCTAGAGATAGAGTGGCACAAGCGCTGGAGTGATATCATGTTTGACATTAGGGTATTTGGAAACACTTATGAAGAGATAAAGAAAAACTTCATATGGCCAAATGACTTCGATTTCGTAAAACAAGTTAATCAAAATGAAGGGGTGGCACTTATCTTCGAGGGAAAACAATTTACATATCAGGAGTTAAGAGAAAGGAGTAATGCAATTGAAAAGTTCCTAAAAGAGATAGGGGTTAAAGGAGGAGACGTAGTTGCGGGTATGTTACCCCAATCTCCTGAACTTGTCTATTCTCTGTTAGGTACGTATAAAGCTAGCGCCATTTTTCTCTCCATGTCCACACTTTTCGGAATAGATTCGATAGCTTATAGGGTAACGCATAGTAATGCTAAAATAATATTCGCCGATGAAGATAGTCTGAAGGAGATTAAAGAGACAGGACTAAAAGTCATAACTGTGAGCAATGGAGAAGGTGCGGATTACGACTTTACGTCAATTGGAAGGGAAACCAAAAGTGAATATCATGGATCAAAGTTAGACCAACCAACACACCTCTTCTACACGTCAGGTACAACTGGTCAACCCAAGGGAGTCCTCTTACCACGAAGTTGGATATTAGGACATCTACCAGCATGGCAGATAGCGTTTGATCTAGCTCCGAGAAAAGGAGATGTTTTCATTACGCCGTCAGAGTGGGCGTGGATTGGTGGGTTAGGAGATCTATTATTACCCTCACTCTACTATGGAACTATTGTTGTAGTTTATAGCAGAAAAGGTAGGTTAAATGTAAATGACCTTATTGATACTATGGAAGAGAACAGGGTTAGTGGAGCCTTCCTCGTACCTACAGCGATTAGAATTATGAAACAGCTGGAAAGTGAAGTTAGAAAAAGGAACTTGAAAATAAGGGCTATAATGAGTGGAGGGGAAAAGGTTGATCCAGAGTTAATTTCTTGGGTTAAAAACATTATGAACGCTGATCTAAACCATATTTACGGCCAAACTGAGGTTAATTTGGTAATATGTAATTCCCCCGTTATAATGAAAGTAAAACCAGATTTTACAGGACCAGAATGTCCAGGACATAGAGTTTCTATAGTTGATGGAAAAGGAAATGAATTACCTCCGAATCAGGTAGGTGAGATAGCTGTGAAGACTCCTGATCCCTCAGCTCTTCTCGAATATTATAGAAACGAAAAAGCCACAAAAGAGAAGATAGTTAATGGGTGGATATTAACTGGAGATATGGGCTTCATGGATGAGGAGGGTTACATTAAGTTTGTAGGAAGGAAGGATGATATAATAAAGTCCTCAGCTTACAGATTAAGCCCGCTAGAAATAGAAGAAGTAATAGCTAAACACCCGGCAGTAAATCAAGTAGCTATAGTTGGAATCGAAGACCCACTAAGAGGTACTATAATTGCAGCATTTATAGTCTTAAAGGAGGGTTATGAACCTAACCAAAGGTTAGAAGACGATATAAAGAACTTCGTTAAACAGAGGTTAGCTGTATATGCCTACCCTAGGATAATCAAGTTTGTAAAAGAGTTACCGACTACCATAACAGGTAAGATTAGAAGAACGGATCTTAGGGAACAGCTTAAAAAAGAAATTCAAAAATCCTAATATCTAAAAAATTATAAAACAAATTCATTGATTCTTTTTATTAAACCTATTTACGCAGGTCCCCAGTTAAAAACAGCTCTAGGGGTATTAGCCTATCAATCTTTAACCCATATCATCATTCAAATACTTTCCTTGATCCTAAATTCTGGTCTACCCACTCACGTATGGGACTTAAATTGACCTTGTTTTTAAGGGATATATACTATTAAGAAGGGGGAGAAATCACGACATGCATAAAAACGTCATAATTTAAGTAAAACTGCTAACGGCAAGTAAATATGAATGTAAAAATATCTATCTGAGAACGTGAAGGTTTCCAACAATTCTGAGGTCTTTGACAAGACTTTCGAGGATATGTGAGGGATTTCCTCGCTAATGGATCGTGATGATAGAAACAAATCGTGATAGAGTTAAGGGATTTATAGGCAAAGCGGTAAATATCCATGGAACTTAAAGATCATTTAATTAATGCTTCTATAGCTTACCATGAAATATATTTAAAAATGTTTTACCACTCAGAATTCGAAATAGTTTCATGATTCCATCATATATAGCGATATACCTAGAGCGTAAGAATTCTGGAAAGATATTTCAGGAATCCTGAGAGATAAGGACAAATACAAAGAGTGGTAAGGTGGTTGAAAGAACAGCTAGGATTTTCCATGCCATTATTAATCCCTCATAGATATAAATTAGTGCACAATTCCTATATCATGGCAAAAATTCTCTTCCTCCTAATGGATGAAAAAAGGCTTCCTACCTCGTTAGTAATAGCAAAGAACTCTCTTAATCGGTATGAAGACGTAAAGGTAATAATTTTAGGTGAAGCGCTTAAGGCACTTAAATCTCTAGATGAAGAAGGGTTGGCTGCCTTAGAAGAATTACAGAAACGGGGAGCAATAGATTCAGCATGCTTCTATTCAGCTGAAAAGGAGGGAATCAAGGATGATGTATTGGACATGGGTATAACGTTAGCTCCTATAGGCGAAAGGATGGCAAAATATATTAACCAAGGATATGTTCCATTAACGTTTTAAGATATCTTCAATGACCTTATGTGCGCTATTTCTTCCTGGAACCCCCGT
>NZ_JFZT01000036.1 GCF_000632495.1 Candidatus Acidianus copahuensis
AAAAAGTACTGGCTTTTTCTGGTTTTTCTCTTTTTCCTTCTCTTATTACAGAATATATGACGAGTAACAACACGGTAGTTACTGAACCTATGAGCAAAGCCTCCTTAGGCATTCCTATAAAGACTACTAGAAGAGCTACTATTGAAATTACAGGCAAATAAGGATAACCAGGGGTTTTAAATGTAGCGTTTGATCCTTTTCTTCTAAAGTGAATTACCGCAAGGGATGTGACAAGATAGGAAAAGAGGAGACCAAAGTTACTTATTGCGGCTATAACGTAGACATTACCAGCAAAAAGAGTAACAAAGCCAATTATTGATGAGATTATTACTCCTGAAGTTGCTACATCCTTAGATTCGTTATAGTTCGTTACTAGCCTAGGTAGTAAACCATCAGAACCCAATTGATAAAGCATTCTAGAGGAAGTCAATATCATAGCTAAGGTTGCGGAAGTTGTTGCCATTAGAGCACCGATGTCTACTACCAAAAGCAGTACCTGAGGAGCGTGGGAATATGATAAGGCGAAAGACAGGGGATCTGCATTGATTTTAAAGGCGCTAGCTGGCGCTAAAGCCATCAAGGATATAGCAACTAGCACATAAAGTACAATACTTATAACCACTGAATACACTATGGCTTTTGCAGCTCCATTTCCTCCCCCTTTAACATCTGATGCTATTGTTGAAACGCTTTGAAATCCAGAGTAAGCGAAAATTATTCCTTGCATTGATTCGAAGAAACCATATCCCGCGTTCTTTGGTATAGTGAAGTGTGACAGCGGTATCTTTACTAGAATAAGAGAAAAAACTATAAAAATTAAAAGTATTAAAACTTTTACAATTACTAGGAAAAAGTCAGCTTTTGCCGCCTTCTGAACCCCTAACAAGTTCAGAATAGTTAGCACGATTATCAAAAGGATCGCAAATATCCTAGGATAATCTAAACCGATTATTGAAGAAAGGTAGGAACCAAAGCCTAAGGCTATTGCAGCTATACTAGATGCATAGCTAAAGTAAAGTAAAAGCCCACTTACAAAACCTATATGGCTTCCGAATGCTTCATAGGCGAACGAATATGAGGAACCTTTAAGGTTAGGGTAAAGGGATGTTAATTCGCCTAACTCAAAGGCTAAAATTAGCGAAACAAATCCAATAAAAGCGAAAGCAGCAAGAGATAAGGAACCTGCTAGAGATATTACAGTTCCGCTTAATACAAATATTCCAGAACCTATTATTGCTCCTAAACTAACAGAGGTAGCGTTAGCAACGCTAATCCTTTTTGACATTTACGATAAGATAAAAGATGTAAAATAAAAGACTAATCTACTTTGGTGTTTGTAAGTAGCAAGCCCTTGAAAGTAGTTTCACTTAAATCGTGACGTTTTTATGTATTTCATGATTTTTTCTCTTTCAAAATGCCTATATTTTAAAAACACAATATTAACTTGTCCCAAATGTGAGTGAATATACTAAAGAATGGACTGTGAAAGGGTAAGAGGAACTAAAGTTGTGTAAGTTTCCTCACATCCTCCCTCGGTAGTGTAGGTAGGATTATCCCGCAAATGGATCGTGATGATGAATGTTGACCCAGAACATGGTGAAGTGCAAGGGTTTATGGATATGATAGAAAGTTCGTAAAACTCAAATCCTTTTAAGATAGAGAATAAAGTAGGGTTTGACTTACATGGATTTATTTATCTAGCATTTATTTCTTCGAATCAAAGTTTAAAAATGAGATCAAATTATTACAAGCTCATGAATAGTTTATTTTCATCAATTCTTGCAGGTTTCCTTGCAGGTTTATTCGACATCTTCTTCTACATAGGAAACGTAAAAATATTTTCCTATATTTCTTATCATATTCTAGGTATAAATTCCATAATTCTGGGGATCATACTTCATTTGATAGCATCGATAGTAATCTTCGCCATAATTATAACTATTTTGAATATAGTGAAAATTGAAGTTGGAAGCGCTATTTCAGCATTAATATTAGGTATAATGATTGGTTCATCTGTATTAGCCCTATTTAGTTTGCCAATTCATCTTCTTGTTTTTCCCATTAGCTTGGATATCACTTACGTTTTATCCCATGTGTTTTATGGTATATTAGGTTACTTAATTTACTATTCCCTTATCAAGAACTCAAAAAATTAGGGGTTTGAGTTTTACAGAACATTTATTGCCATGTCCATAAAGCCCAAATCCCATTTACTTTACCTTGTATAGCGCTAAGAATTACAGCAGTTATTATTGGCCAATATATCCTTTTTTACATATTATTTAAAATCCCTATATAGAACCTTTATCCATTATAGAAGTATATAGTGAAAAAAAATAAAAATAATATACATAGCCCTATATATTTTACATACAGAATTCTTATATTTCCATTCAAATATCATCCTTTAGACAAATATGAAGGGTATATTTGAACCGTTAGATGCAAAAAAACTAAGTTGGTTTCACTTAAAGTCAATGATAACTACCGGACTGGGAGTTTTTACTGATGGATATGATCTATCCTCAGTAGGTATAGTTCTTCTACTCGTATTAGGCAGCTTTGGAATAACTAAAGGTTCTTCTGACTACAGTCTTTGGATATCATTAATATCAGGAATGGCTCTAGCTGGAGCAGCTGTAGGAGCAGTAATCTTTGGTCAGCTTTCAAACAGGGGTAGAAAGACTTTTTATGGAATTGACGTAGCTTTGATGACTATCGGAGCGGTAGCTCAAGCATTTGTCTCTACTCCATTTGAGTTAGTATTAACTAGATTTATTTTAGGTCTTGGGATTGGAGCTGATTACGTTCTCTCTCCATTGATAATGGCGGAGCACTCAAATGCTAAGGATAGAGGAAAGATCATTGCGCTAGGTTTTGGTTTATTTTGGGGCTTTGGTGCTACTACAGCAGCAATTATTTACTTGGCATTATCTAGTCTTGGTATACCCGCAGATATAATATGGAGAATTGTATTAGCAGCTGGGGCAATACCTGCAGTTTCTGTAATATATTTAAGGAGGAAAATCCCTGAGACTTCGAGATATTTAGCTAGAATAAAGGGTGATGCTGAAAAGTTCAAGGAAGTGGTAAAGGAAATCACTGGAAATGAGATAAAAGTTTCAAGCAATCTAAAAGATGTTATGTCATCATCTACTTATTTTAAGACGTTCTGGAAAACGTTCTTAGCTGCATGCGTCTTATGGTTCCTTTTTGATATTGTTGCATACTCTAGCATCCTCTTTGGGCCATCATTGATCGCAAAAGGTTTAGGAATTAATCCAGGTATATTCCAATTATTGATCGAGGCTTTATTTGTTGTTCCAGGTGGAATGATAGCTCTAACATTTATTGACAGAATAGGGAGAAGACCTCTCCAGATAATCGGATTTATAGGGATGGGTTTATCTCTGGCGTCCTTTGCGCTATACAAGGATCTAAGTGGAGCTGCATTTTCAGCTTCCATCGCTTTTGTGCTATACGCGTTACAACATGTAGCAAGTCAGTCAGGGCCTGGTTCTATAAGCGCGGCCGGCATGCTTGGAGTAGAATTAGCTCCAACAAAAGTTAGAGGAACTGTACAGTCCTTAACTGTTGCGTCAGGAAGAACAGGCGCTACATTAACGTCTTTTGTATTTCCAGCACTGTTTGCAATATATGGAGAGTCATTTGCTATCACGTTTCTATCTGTTATAGCGTTTATAGCTGCAATAATTACCTTATTATTTATACCTGAAACAAAAGATAAACCATTGGAAGAATCTTCAAAGGAAGTAAGTGTATTGGAACAAAGATGATGATTTTTTTTTTCTTTTGTCACAGATCACTTTTTTATCTTTTCTTTTATCCTGGAATTATGTGTAGAATGTTTGCTTATAAAGGGGAATCGATGGAAGATCTTCAATCCCTCTATTTAGCGCTAAGTGAATCAGCAAAAAATGATAATATAGCTAAAAACTTTGGCATAAATCCTGTTCACGGTGATGGTTGGGGATATGTAATATATAATAGGCAAACAATTTACACATATAAAACAGAAAAACCAATTTTTTCAGATTCTATCTCAATCCCAACAATCACAGGAGAGTTTCTGGCTATCTTTCATGCCAGACAAGCTTCAGACAAGACAACAGTATCCTCAATTTTTTCTCATCCTTTCTTCGGTTCAGATCAGCGATATCTCTACTTTTTTGCACATAATGGACATATATCTGAAGAATCTTTAATGAAAGAACTAAATTTTTCAGGAAAAACTACAGATAGTGAAATGGCCCTTCAATATATAACAAGAAAGGGACTAGAAAAGGCCTTGCCCGAATTGGAAAGAATGACGCTATCAGCCTTAAATATTCTTATTTTAAGAATAGATAAAAGTAATGGAAATGCAGAAGTATTTTACGAAAATTACTATTTGAATAAGGAAAGATCTGAGTACTATGATATGTTTGAGGTAAAGCTAAGTAAAGGTAACGCAGTTGTCTCCTCCACTCTTACGCAACGCTTTAATGAGAAACAAAAGGTAGACTTTGGAAAACTTGAACAACTATAACTTAATGATAATATATAATAGGTATTCTACAAAATAATTATTATGAAGTTTTCTTCCGCAATCTACAAAAAGATATCTTCAGCAAAACTCGATAGCCTTTTAAGGCTAAATAACGATTCCCTTCTTTCCTTCTTGGATGAAATGGTCTCCATATGTGAACCTGAGACGGTCTATATAGTTGAGAACAAAGATGATGCCGAATACGTTAAAAGGAAAGCTATTGATACGGGAGAGGAGATCCCGTTAAAGGTAGAAGGCCATACAATTCACTTCGACCCTCCACAGGATCAGGCAAGAGCTAGAGACGACACCTTTATCTTAGGAGAAAAGATACCGTTCGTAAATACAAAACCTAAGGAGGAAGGATTAGAGGAAGTGCTATCATTACTTCGTGGATCAATGAATGGAAGGGAAATGTTTGTTGGGTTCTATTCCCTTGGACCAAGTGGATCTCCTAGAAGATTTTTAGCAGTTCAGATTAGCGATTCACCTTACGTAATTCACAGCGAAAATATTCTGTATAGAATGAGCTTTTCCGACTTTAAAGGTAATATTCCGTTTTTTAAATTCGTCCACTCTAAGGGCGAGCTCGACATAAAAAAGAGAAGAATAGTAGTCGACATTGAAAACGAGATAGTTTATAGCGTTAATACGACCTACGCTGGCAATAGTATAGGACTAAAAAAACTTGCCTTAAGGCTAACGTTAAATAGAGCAATAAAAGAGGGATGGCTCTCAGAACATATGGCAATAATTGGATTGAGCGGAAAAGATAGAGATCATTATATTACAGCGTCTTTTCCCTCAGGATCAGGAAAGACAAGTACATCAATGATAGGGAAGCTCATAAGCGATGATCTTGCAATAATTTTAAACATAAACGGAGAGATGAGATCTTGGAATCCTGAAATAGGGGTCTTTGGAATAATACACGGAGTAAACCAAACTGACGATCCAATAATCTGGGACGTTCTTAATAGCCCTGGAGAAGTGATCTTCTCTAACGTACTAATGAAGGATGATGGAACAGTATATTGGCAAGGAAATGGAGAGAAAGAGCCAGATAAAGGAATAAATTTTGCAGGAAATTGGTGGAAGGGAAAAACTGATAAGAATGGAAATATAATACCTCCTAGTCATCCTAATGCAAGATTTACAGCCCCTATTACCTCCTTCAAAAACGTCGACTTAAATTACGATAATCCTAAGGGAGTTGTAGTAGAAGGGATAATATTTGGAGTTAAGGACTTTACGACTCTAGTTCCAATAGCTGAAGCGTTTAATTGGGAACATGGAGTAATAACTATGGGCGCTTCAATGGAATCTGCTAGGACTTCAGCAGTAGTTGGAAAAACGGATGAG
The DNA here is from genome assembly GCF_000632495.1 of Candidatus Acidianus copahuensis. Lineage (GTDB taxonomy): Archaea > Thermoproteota > Thermoprotei_A > Sulfolobales > Sulfolobaceae > Acidianus > Acidianus copahuensis. Next base: position 5,912 of record NZ_JFZT01000036.1, read on the forward strand.
ATGGAGTTTAATCCAATGGCCATAATAGACTTTATGTCGATTCATATAGGAAAATACTTGGAAAATTATTTAGCGTTCGGAAAATCCTTAAAGAACCCTCCAAAGATTTTCGGAGCAAACTATTTCCTCAAAAACGAGAAAGGGGTTTTCCTAAACAGTAAGGATGATAAGAAGGTGTGGCTAAGCTGGATAACAAAAAGAATAGAAGAAAAAAGTGATGCAATAGAAACTCCAGTAGGTCTTATTCCAGTATATAGTGATTTGAGAGAGATCTTTGTAGAAGTCCTAGGAAAGGAATACACAAAGAAAGATTACGAGACTCAGTTTTCCATAAGACTAACCAAATATAAGGAGAAGTTTGAGAGAATAAGGGGTATATATTCAAAAGTTGATGGAATGCCGGATGAGGTTAATAAAGCCTTAGATGAACAAATAGAAAGGATTAACAAATACATAAAGAAATATGGAGACGTAGTATCTCCTTTTAACCTCTAATTTTTTAATTATCTATTACCGTTTTTTAGACTTTTCCACTTAATATATTCCAAGACTTTAGGTATGTTTATCCCCATTGGACATACTTCCTTACAACCTCCTGAATGAGCGCAAAGGAGCGCAGGCTTTCCATCTCCATTTAGTACATACGACCACATGGCACCCATTGGTCCAGAATATGGGGGGTCTCCCCATTTTGAACCTAAAGCTCTGTAGATTGGACAATGGAAATGACATCTCCCGCACCTTATACAGAGGAGGGTGTCTCTTAGAATAGGCTCCTTACTCGCTTTAAATCTGCCATTATCAACAAGAATTAGATGAAACTCCTTAGGTCCATGTGCAGGCCTAACTCTTTTGTTTTCTATATCCCCTGTAGAACTGGGTCCTGATGTTACATTGATATAAGTTGGCGGATATAAACTGCCATATGCGGCTTGTACCATTGCCTCAATCAAGGCATATTCAAGAGTAGGCAGAATCTTGTCAACGCCCGTTATAGCTATATGTATACTAGGAGAAACTGTAGTAAACCTTATGTTTCCCTCATTCTCTACGAGAACTATTGAACCAGTATCTGCGGCAACGGCGTTAGCTCCAGTTATACCTATGTTAGCAGTAACAAACTTCTCCCTAAGAAAATCCCTTACTTTAGAGACTAATTCTTCATGGGTAGAGTTCTTATCAACTCCTCCTAGCTTGCCTTCGAGAAGATCCCCAACCTGCTCCTTCGTTAAGTGGATAGCTGGAGCGATTATATGAGAAGGTGGATCGTCTCTTAATTGTATTAAAAACTCTCCTAAATCAGTCTCCCAAACCTCATTTCCCTTCTCTTGTAGGAACTTTCTTACTCCACACTCATAGGCAACCATAGATTTTCCTAGGATAACTCTTTTACCGCTTCCGACTATTTTATAGACTATCTCCCTAACTTCCTCTGGTGTAGAGGCTAAGTATCCTGTTCCCCCATTTTTCTTTACCGACTCGAGAGTTTTTTCAACATATTCTTCAAGGTTATTAATTACTTCTTTCTTTTTATCTCGTAATCTTTTAGCTAAATCAGACAGATATGGATGTTCTTCCAATATTGAATAAACTCTTGGAATGCTATTTTTCATTGCTCTTTCAACAGCTTGATCCCAACTCATAGTATCACCTCTGCTAGATCTAGGACTTCGCCACTAAAGTGAGGGGAAAGAGTCACGTAACATATTGGGCAAAGAACCAATAGTTTGTTTCCTAATTTTTCTAAGTCCCTGGTCCTATTTGATGCAATTTTTTCACTTACCTCCCGATCTACTGGAGCTAATGGACCACCACAACAAGCCGAAGTGTCCTTTCCAGTAATCATAGGATCCTCTATCGTCTTTATTCCAGATCTCTCTATCAGACTTCTATATTTCTCTCTAAGCCCTAAGAACCTTGAGTATAAGCATGAGTCATGCACAACATATTCTCCTTCAACTTTTTTTGGAGTAACAAGTTCAAGGTAACTTATAACTTCAACTTCGAATTGAGTAAATTCTCCATATCTAGTTAACGCGTTATGAGTATGAGGGTCTACAGTAATTACCTTCCTTATACCCTTCTCCCTAAATAATGATGCTACATGCTTAGCCCAATCAGAAAATTCATCAAGTAGACCTAGCTCTAGCAAAAGAGCACCGCTATACGGTTCTTCCTCATAAAGATAACCTACATTTATTCCAGACTGTTTAAGGGAAAGCACTATGTTATTGAGTATCCTATAAGATCTTTGGATCTGCTGTTGAGTAGGCTTTAATAGCCTTGACAGAGGCATAAGGGATTTTAACTTCTCAGCACTAGGAAGAAACTTACTTAAAGTAGGAACTATAGGCTCAATTTGATACATACAAGAAGTGAAGATTATGGTATCAGACTTTCTGGGCAGATCTTTCGCCCAACCAGTACACACTCTAGGATCAGTAGGAAAGGGCATTCCTTGTGTCTTCAAGTTCTCAACAATCATCTTACCGAGAAATTTTATGTTATTCATAGTTTTATGTTAACCAAGCCAATTATAAGGTTCGATCCTAAACAGTTTGATCTCTGATGAGGCTAGGATATATTAAAATAATTCTATTTAATAATAAAAATGAATGACAAAAGATCTAATATGATCATTTATATTGAAAGTAAGTTCTAGACTATACAATAACTTGAACACGCAAGGAAGGTTTTTAAATTATAATGACAGAATTATACTTATGAAAGTCGAAGATGTAATGAATACTATTATAACAGCGGTGAAGTCAGAATCCAATTTAAGAGAAGTTGTCATTAGTCTAGCTAATACCCCTTGTGGAAGAGTTTTGGTGTTCTCAGAGGAAAAACCTGAAGGAATCATAACTTCTAGAGATATTTTAGCAGCATTCTCAGAATATGGAAATGATGCATTTTCATTAAGGGCTAAGGATATCTATGGTGGTGAGATAGTTTCGGCCAATCCAAAGGATGAAGTAAGGGTTGCAGTAAGGAAAATGATTTATGAGGGAATTGGAGGATTGCCAGTAATGGAAGGTGATAAAATAGTAGGAATGTTTACAGAAAGAGATGTTGTCAAAATTCTGGCCAAAGTAAAGAGCTTGTCTATGGTAGATTCTGTCATGACTCTAAATCCTCTTGGTATAGATATAGGGTTAGACTTGAGGGAGGCTGCTAGAATAATGTATATTTCAAAGATTAGAAGGTTGCTTGTAAAGGACGAAGAAAAAGTTGTAGGATTAATAACTGCAGCCGATATAATTAAGGGTCTTGCTAGAGGAATAACAGAAGTGGAGAAAATAGTTACAAGAAATCCTATAACCGTAACTAGGAATTGCAAGATTAACAAAGCAGCGGAAATCATGACAAAGAAGAGGATAGGTTCCCTTGTAGTTGAAGAGAAAGGTATTGTAGGTATTCTTACAGAGAGAGATTTACTATATGCATATCTAACTGAAAGCATGTTACAGTAGCGATACTATGCTTTTCCTTAGAGATGAAATAGAGATATCAAAAATTGAACAGCCAGCTTACAACCGAAAGCCTCACCTTTGAGGCGAGGAGGAGGTCAGATAACTGCAAAGAGGACAAGTCCTTTAAGTATATGGTTGGTCTTCTACTAGTCTGAGTTCTCACATATTTTTATCTCCATCTGAAGATCTTCCTAGTTTCATAGAAACTGACGTCGAGTAAGCGAAGAAGCATAATCGAACGTAATACTACTTCCTTCGCTTGTATGTCCTTGCTAACTAGGAAGTTGTAGTTTTCCTCATTTCTACTTGAAGTTCAAGTTACGAAGGGAATTTACAATCATTTCATAAAGTCTTGCGATCTTCACCCTTGTCGTCTCAAAATTTTAGATCCTTCGCCTTTTTAGAGAGATATTGTTGGTTCTTTCTGAGTATCTCTAGTCTTTCATAACTCCTACGTTTTTCCAAGTAATTTATTTGATGCTGTTAAGTCTGTATACGTGAAGTTTATACTGATAACTTCGTTTGTCTTTCTCGATGTGGGGGAACCATATCTCTCGACAACGAGGATCGCGTATATTTTACCACTCTTATTTACCTAATAATAACACATTTTACCTAAATAAGATCAGAATAAAGAGTACAAATAACTTTAATTCATATATAGTTCAAAATATTGTATATATTTGTGAAGCAAAGAGATTTTCAAGGGAAGTTAGTTCCCAATGTGAAAGAGGGAAGAAAAATGCTACTCCTTCATATATACCCACAGATCGGGTAGAAATTACAAAGACAAAAAAAAAGTTCAACACCAACTTCTTCCACCTAAAAATTCAAGGTAAGGATAAATAGGGAATTTCTACATTACTAGGGGTGTTTATCTTGACTCTGTATGACTTTAACCTTTTTCCTCACTTTATAAACTAGATTGATGATGTTAGCGGGTTGTGCGAATAAAACGCTAACTTGATACTTTTAACTCTTAACGTTTGTTCATTAGCGTAGAATCTAAATCGGAAAGCTACCGTGGACTTCGCATTATTATGTGAAATAGACTTCGTATTTTTCGGAAGTAAGCTATTGATCATCCTTACAGTCTTCCGCGCCTTTAACCCTCAGATAGATAAAAAACTTCGATATTCCGTCAAAAATCTTAAATTTAGATATTGGATCTAGCCAATTTTAATAAATCTAGAAAAATCATCATTCCTTCTTATCAAAAAAATTAAGTTGAAATAATCACATTCACATAAATTACTGAACCGTTAGCTAGGTATACCATTAATCTTATAGTACTTCCGGAAGGGTATGCAAGTTGTTGAGGAAATATAACATTTATGTTATTCACACCTTGAGCTAAGAAGTTTGGTTGAACTTGTGAAGCGTAAATACTAGTTCCCTCAATTATAACAGAATTAATTGGGATTGAAGAGCTAGAATAAATATTAAAGCTAGCAGTATTTCCTTTTGCTGTTCCAGTTCCGACTTGATAAGCTTGTACTGGTTGATATTGTACTGGTCCTTGTCCATAATATCCACCACTTGACATCTTATCAAGTATGCTTCCTAAACCTAGATAAGTCAGTATAGCTCCTATAAAAGGGATGAAGATCCCTATTATTCCTCCAGCCTCAACTAGCCCACTGTTATATTTTGAACCTACTAGGAAAAAAGCTATTCCGAGCAATATATAACCTATTAACGCTATGAAAGCTCCCACAACGACGATTTCTAAAATTATACCAATAATTAAAAGGATTACTGCCGCTTTACCTAAACCATTATTTAAGCCGTCGAAGCCAGCGTACATATAAAATATCATTATTACTGCGAGTATAATTGAAAGAATTATTAATGCTATAGCTCCGCCTATACCTCCTAGTACAAATCCAGAAAGAGCTCCTATTGGACCCGCAACCAAAGCACCTGACAAGGCAGATCCAAAAACTAGAAATATGAATACAAATTCTAGCAAACCTTCTATTATAAATATTAATGTTCCTGTCCTTAATTTTTGAATGGCTTGTCTGTCATCCATCATATTTTACTCGAAAAATATATGTAGAAAATAACTAATAAATTTTATCCTATATCAAAGCTCTTAAAAATAGTTTAAGTAACATATATGGATCTGTATTAATACTCCAATGTAGTAGTTGAGTGTGTATATATTAATATTTAAATAGAACAAGGTTTTTATATAATATACTTTACGTAATTAAACATATGGAAGGCATCATTTGATTTGAATTAAGCTCGTCTGTATCCTTAAAAGAAATATCACAAAATAAAATAAGATCGTGTATAAACCTAAACAATCTGAAAATATGTAGAATGGTTTATGTAATTTCTTTAGGTGACTGTCAATCTTAAACTTACTTTGATTTCTCCTCCCTTAACTCCCATTAAGATAAATTGTAGTAATCTAGATACCATAATCCGAAATATAAATTCCTCTTACTTTCAATTAATTACCAATTTTATCTATTATTTAATTAGATTTTACTAGTTTAAAAATTTTTACCGTGCTATATTTATTTTCCCCTTTAGAAACTTTAACATAGCTCGTATGCCTCTTCAATGACCTTTTTTGCTAAAGTTTCGGGCAATGCGGTTTTAAATCTATAGTTCTCATGTATTACATGAACCTCTAGGTTATTCGATTTTTCTCCTTGAAGATCGAAAGTAAGCATTTGTATAGTAACAAACTGATCTCCCTGATCTCTACCAGCCTCTGGATCCCCTTGAATTAGTTTATCCCCTACTTTGAGGAAAATTGAGTTATATATTCCCTTTAATGTTTTAAATATTTCACTCAGTTCCTCATAGTTTTCTGCATATATATAAAGAGTGGCCTTAGCCTTTCCTCCGCACGGGATCCATGAAGAGTAAATATTGATTTCTCTCTCTATCTCTTCTCTTGTGCTTAACTTGTCTAAGTAAACCATCTCTTGAACTTGTTGCTTTACTGTATCTTTGTTTTCGAAGAGTAGTGACATCTTATTTCCTAGCTCTATTCTTCTTTCCTTCTTTATTTCAGCAGATCTCTTTATCATCTCGAATCTCATCTTTTCGTATTCCTTCCAAGGAATGATTTCTTCAGGAGTTATTTTTGCCACTTTTTATCGCCTCCTTTAACACCGTTATTGGGTGTAATGGATTCCTCCCACTTGCCTTTTTTATTTGAAGTCCAGCTAGTGGACATTCAGTAGCAAATATATCAGCATTACTTGAGGAGAAAGCTTCCATCATCTTCCTTCCAACTACTTTTGCCTTTTGATAATTTCTTAAACCCCATCCTCCATCAATGCCAGAACAGCCTTGTTCTGAAACTGAAACTTTCGCCTTAACTGATCTCATCAACTGTATTCCAGGCATTCCTACTCCTAAATACTTTAAATGACAAGGAGTATGATAAAATACTGTTTTTGGAAATTCTCCCTGATAACTGAGCTTGCCTTCCTTTTTTAACTTAAGGAGATATTCCATCGCATCATAAACCTTTATTGTGTCTTTATCTAGAACGTTCTTGTATTCCTTGAAAAGCATCAACGTACAGGTGGGAATTGGAGAAACTACGTCAAATCCTTTCTTTGTGTATTCTTCTATTATGTTTTCGTTCCTTGTGGCGTTCTTTTTCAATCTCTCTGCATCTCCTACATCTAACATAGGTGCTCCGCAACATACAAACCTATTATCTAAAACTACCTCTATCCCAAGATCTGTGTAAACGTCTAATAAGTCGTTCCCAATTCCGGGGAAAAATTCCTCAACTAAACAAGTTGGGAAAAGGACTACTTTAGCTATCGGTTTCTCAACTTTTTTAGGCTTACTTATTCCCTTATCTGCAATTTCTAGTTCTGGAGCTTCAGGATCTATTCCCATCAGTTTTTTGCCTCCTTTTAGAAAACTCTTAGCTAATGGTCTGACAAGTCTTCCCGCATCTAAACTTTCAAACAGTATATCCTTTAGAGTCAATCCATTCTTTGTCTTATAGTACAGCCAAGCCCAATCCATTAGATGTGGGAAGTCCATATTGAACTCGTGAGGAGGAGTGTATGGACAATTTACGAAGCACATATTACAATGAAAACAGTCGGAAGAAACGTCAAAGAGATCGTCCAAAGTGAGATTTTGAGGACCTACTTTATCTGTCTTCTGAAATAGTTTAGGAAATGCTGGACAATAATTAAAACACCTTCTACAACCGTGACAAACGGATGACTGTCTAATAAATTCAGACTTTAATTTTTCCTCATTAAAAAAATTGGGATTATCTTTATTTAAGGTATACATTTTTCTCCCTTATTGTCCTTTTAGCTGTTTTAATGCATTGGTAAACTTTTCCGCGTGGCTCTTTTCGGCTCTAGCTAAAGTCTCGAACCATTCAGCAGCTTCATCGAAACCTTCCTCCCTAGCAACCTTTGCAAAACCAGGATACATTTGTGTCCATTCATATGTCTCTCCAGCAATAGCTGATTCTAACATCTCCTCTAAAGTTCCGATTGGCTTACCAGTAGCTGGATCTACCGAACCGCCTTGTCTTAAGAAGTCAAGATGTCCAAATCCGTGAGCTGTCTCTCCCTCTGCTATATTTCTTAGTAAAGTTGCAAGTTCTGGATATCCTTCCTCGTCAGCCTTCCTAGCAAAGTATAGATACCTCCTATTAGCCATTGATTCTCCGTGAAATCCATCGAAGAAGTTTTTCTCCGTTTTTGTTCCTTTAAGACTTTTCATGTTCTCTATAATATCTTCTAAAAGGGAATATAAAAAGTTTTCCTAATTAAGTTTTCATATTATTTAGGATACAATATCAAAGAATAGTAACTATAGTTTGATTTCAAGAGCAGTTATCTTTTTGAGGGTTTTTGAGTAAAGATGACTTTATAGATGAGGGCTAAAATAAGATAATCTATCTACCTATTATAGATCATATATGATATTTTTGTATGTATCAAAGATATTCGTTTTCAAGCCTCTATAGACACTACCTTTTGCCCCTAGAGGGCTTTATGTTATTTAGCGTATTTTACTCCTCTAGGAACTTTCTTCTCACCCACACCTTTCTTGATAGCATAGCTAACTCCAATGTTGGATCAAGGAATCGGGATAAACTGCACGGATCCCTGCGAGTATCACCCTACACCTTTGTGCAGTGCACGGCATTGATGTGTGATTCATCATAAAAATTTCCTAAAACACATCTGAAAACCTTTAGCTACCCTAGAATCAGAAACAGTTTTACGACCTCAAGCAAAAAAGTTATAAATCCTGCTTGATAAATTCTGTTCCTCTACTTCTTGCCATTAATCCTCTCAATTATGTAAGGTGAGACATCATTAGGTAAGTTCTCAATCTTCACATAATTTTGAATGATAATGGTCCCTTTCAGTTCAGATAAGAATTAAGTGGAATAGGCTTTAATTCTTCATAAATAATAAGATATTTCACTTTGTAACACTCATATTGAGCTTACACCGCCAGTTTGATCTCAAGAATTAAACAAAGGTTTAACTTCCTGTGGTTATTTATAATTTGATGAGACCATATCTCATTGCTCACAGAGGATTAGCTAACGCTCCTGAAAACACCTTGCCATCTTTCGAAATGGCGATAAGGGAAGGAATTGACGGATTTGAATTAGACGTCCAACAGACTAAAGATGCGAAAATAGTTGTTATGCATAGCGGATCAGTAAACCTTACCACTGATGGAAGAGGATTAATTAAGTTTATGACAGCAGAGGAAGTCAGGAGTCTTGACGCTGGGATAAAGTTTGGTTGGAAAGGTATTAAGGTTCCATTTTTAGAGGAAGTTCTGGATAAATTTGGAAATAGCTTAATAGAAATTGAGATAAAGCATGGATCTAGATTTTATCCCAACATTGAAGAAAGAGTTCTTAAAACTGTAAAGGATAGGAAAATGTTAGAACAAGTGAAATTTATATCGTTTGATATTACTGCTATACATAAGATTTTGAGATTAGAAAACAAGGCAATAACGGGTTTAGCTGTAATAGGAAGGCCCGAATGGTATCTAAAAATCTTGAAAAATTTGGGAATTACTTGGATTCATGTTAATTATAGGGTAGTAGGGAACCTGGAGGGAATACATAAAGAAGGAATAATGGTTTCTGCTGGAATTGTTAACGACGAACGAATTATCAGCAAAATGATAGATATTGGAGTTGACGAAATAACTTCAGACTATCCTGATAAGTTAAGCAAGTTTAGATCAGGAGAAAGGTTTACATCGTGGACTTAAAAGTCATCTCCGTATTCTTATATTCAACAAGTATCTTTTATTAGTAACTTTTAGATTTTTATCTTTTTCACCATCTAGATATTCTTGTTACAAAAGAAGTTGCAAAGTCTTTTCACTTATTTTTTGAAGTATATAGATGAAAGTCACACGGAACCCGTTCCAGCTAAAACAGCCTCCACTATAAAATAGCAAAATGGGCAAAGCCTTATATAAAGCCTTAAAATATGGCTTATATCTTTCACATTTAGTATATAAAAAATATTTATTCTAAATTATACTATTTAAATAATAGATAATTTTCCACATCTATCTAGTCTCAAAGAATAGAACTATGAATTTATTTTCTTGCCAATTATTTCGAGATTATATTTATTTTTTTTCTAGATAAGTGACTAGTACTATTGAGTAAAAACTATTTAAATTAAATAGGCAAATTTATAATTAGATTTTATCTTGTCTGAGAAAAAATTATCACTAACTTTTTATTCTTTTTCTAGTCTCTATTGCCATACACCAGTTAGTATACTAGTACACTAGTAAACTCATGCTATAGAAAATTTTGTCCCTTAGGCTATATCATTTCTCTTAGACTATGCTAGATCAGATGCTTTAGTTATTACCATGATCAATCACGAAAAAATTTAACTATACAGTGAGATAATTAAGTAGCCTAGTAAAAAATGGTAAAATGTAAATATTTTTAATACATAATTTTAGATAAAAATATTTATTTAAATTAAATGTAATAATATAAATATTGATAATATTAGTTACTTATAGTAAGAGCAACAAAAATCTAACTCGTAGAAATAAAGGGGTAGTTGAAACGCTTATCACATTACAATAGTTCGCGTAAAGCCTAAGAAACCTCTTTCAATATCCCAAACTGGCATGTTTCTTCTCTCCTCAATGGCTCATTGTTATCCTTTTAATTCAAACTCATGATCGAATTAATCTACAAACTAATGATGGAAAAATCTTAAAAATCATATTATCATCTTAGGTTTTATCTTGAACTTCCTGTAAATTAAAATAAGGAGAGAAGGCGCTAGGAAGTACCAAAGCAAAGAGGTCTCAAGTACTGCAGCCATTGCTAAAGCAAAGCCTATTTCCTGTAGAATAGCAGCGTTAACGAGGGTTAAGGAACCCATAGTCCCAGCAAATATCAGACCAAGAAAGACTATTGTTCTTCCTATTGAACCTACAGTAATTGATGCAGCTTTGTCCATCGGAGCCCCCTTTTCCATTTCTTCATGGATTCTAGCAACAAGGAAAATGTTGTAATCCATTCCAATCCCTATTATTATTGCAACTAGGAACAAGGGAATTATAGCAAATATCTGATATCCAAGAACTGAGAAAATTAGCTTTTCTACGCCTAATGTTATTGCTACTGCTGACATAATTGTTAGTATTATAACTCCTGATATAGAGAAAGATCTAGTCATTACGAAGAGAATTATGTACATTGTAACAGAGATAAGTAAAACTATCTCAGCAAAGTTTGTCTCCACAAAGTGTAATATATTATAGGCATCAACTGGTCCTCCTCCTACATAACCTACGTTTAGACTTTCTATTTTCTGTACGATTGAGAAAGCCTGAGAAGAAAACGGCGAATACTTTTGATTAACGATGAATAGGGCATATCCATGAGATAGATATTGTGTATAATTATATTGAGATAAATTATTAAATGATATTAAACCTCCATAGGGAGAAACGGAACTCTGCACCGATGTCACTCCGTTTATCCCTTGAATTTCTTTATATATAGTAACTAGATGCTGATAGGTCGAATAGTTAAACCCATGTACAGGTATAACAACACATATTGGAAAAACGTTAGCAGTTGTAAATTGGCTACTTAGCAAATTAACTCCTTCTGTTGCCTCATTCTGAGGGAGAAGGCCGAGTACATTAAAGCTAAGTTGTGTAGTCATTGCGACAGCTGCAAAAATGACAACTGCTGTCAAAATTATACCGGCCTTTAATCCAGGATAATTTATCTTCCTCTCTTTAGGTGGATTTTGCTTTATCTTATAAGGGAAGAAGAGCTTGTCTCCTACTCTCGAAAGTATTGCAGAGAAGAATGTAATAGCTGAGAACCAGACAACAACTACTGCTAACATCTCTGCAATTGCAGTATCAGAGAAGAACGGAATATTATATACATAAAGGAAAAAGAAAGAAAGCATGACAACCAGAGCGGTTATGGTAACGGCTTTTCCTCCCCACTTTATTGCCTCTCTAGATGCATCGTCCTTTCCTTTCCCCTTTCTCCTCTCCTCTATATACCTACCTGAGATAAAGACGACGTAATCTGTTCCCAATCCTAAAGCCAATAAGAGAACTTGACTTGGAGTTAGAAAATCCACAGTTATTCCTAGAATTTTTATTACAACTCCCCATATGAGAACTGAAGCAATAGTGAAGGCTGAAAAGTAAATTCCTAAAGGAACAAACGCGGCTACGAATGAACGGAAGTATATTCCTGTGAGTAAAATAGCTAATATTATTCCAACTGGAATAGCTATCGAAAAAGCTGAGGTAGCCAGTCCCTTAAGGGAGTGGGAAACAGGTTCACTACCAGTTAGTATAACCTTGGAATGAAGCTTAGATGAAAGGTAATTGGCGAAATTTTCAGCCTGGGAGTAGGTTACATTTCCCTTAAGTAAGACCAAGTAATATTCTCTTAAATAAAGGGCGTTACTTATGTTACTTATCGGTTCTACGAAAAAGTATCCCTTAGAAATGATAGCTGAGATATTGGTCATGTTGTTAACAAGGACTTCCCTTAGCTCTCCCCTGTTTAATTGAAGAATAGGGGATACATTAACGTAATTTGATAGTAAAATAGAAGAAATATAGCTTGGAGAAGTATTGAACAAAAGTTCAGCCAACTCCTTAGATGTCATGTTTGACTTAGAAAGAATAGAGGAGAGGAATGTGAGTTTCTGGGAGATTAAGTAAGCAGTTAAGTTTCTCTCCTCTCCTTGAAGAAGAGAACTAAAGAACCATGTAGGTAGTTTTTCCTCTGCAGAAGTCTGGTTTATAATATACTGAACCACCTGACCTTGTGTTAGGTTACCTACTTCTCTTATCAGGTTTAGGGGAATGGATTCATTTGTGATCTGATAAACATAAGAAGTCGAAAAGGCATATGGAGTTTCATTTATGTTAAGAAAGACTTCATGTATAAAGGGCTTATAATTCTGTGGTGCTTTATCGTAGACTATTTCGTAAGATGCGTTAAAAGCATTTCCAGTCTGCATCAAGTAATAAAGTATTGGCTCTGATATTCCGGTCTTCTGAGAGTAGATCTCTAACGTAAATGAAAGTGGAGTTGTGTTAAAAAGCGGGGCTAGAATTGTTAGGGGAAGGCGATATGTTACATTAAGATAATTTATGGCAAAAAGATAATATGGAAAAACTTCTCGAAAGTTTGTGAGGTTAACGTATTCCTCTAGAGAACTGATAAAGTTGGACTGAGTCGAGTTAAATACTCCTTCTTCTTCCATCACACTAATAGACGATAAGATGGAACCTTGAGCCCTCTTAAGTGGGTTTACTACTGTAGAGGAGTTCCACTCATGATAAAACAGGTTAAAGTAATTTAATTCTTTTGTGGAGTTAATTAGGCTTACTACTTTCTCATACGCATATTGGTTAGCCAAAGTTACGTTATGAGTAGAGTTATACACGCTTTCCCAATAATCCAAAAAAAGAAAAGGATAGTAATTTAAAAATAATGAGAGTTCATGAGCCGAAGAGTTAACGTTTTCTTCACTTGTTTTAATTCTCGAAAAAGATGAAATATTCTCATCCATGTAACCCTTCAAGAGTTCAAGCTTTTGTGTAGTATTTGTTATATTTTCTTTGACATCTATAAAACTCTTTTCCACTTTTTTTACTGAAAGAGAAAGATTCTGAGTCTTTTCTATTGTAGAGTTGAGTTTTTTCTGTTCAGCCGTTAGATTACTTAAAAGTTTTATTTCCTGAACTGAAATATTATCCATTATTTTTGTCAGGTTCACGTATGCTGGATAAGCACTACTAATATAAGAGGAAATAATTGACCTCTCCAAAGTATAGTAACTGAGAACGGACAAGTTGTTAAAGGAAGTCAATTTTGATAGAAATACTGCATCCTTACTTACATTTCCTTGAATTACCACTACTGCCCCTGACTCAGATGTACCTGACAAGTTGAAATAGTTTGATACTATATTTTCAGCTCTGGCTGCAGTACTACCTGGAATTGAAATAGCTATCTGATATGAGACAGAACTAAAGAAAAGCGAAATGAAAGGAATGGAAAGAAGGATCATTACTATCCAAACTATAACTACTAAATACCAACGCTTTTGTATAAATCTAGCGAAACTATCATTCATGGTCTCCGATAGATATATCTAAATTTAAGCATTTCCCAGAAATGGCACATTAGATCTCATGGTTTCTGGTACAAGTTTAGCGTGAGTTGAACATATATTCATAGGATATTTAGGTTTGATCTTTACGGACAGTTATTGTATAGTTATTGTCATGTCCATAAAGCCTTGGACTTCACCACGTTCTGCTTCCATCATGAACCATTAAGATGTAACCTCCTACACCTATCTTCACTACCATTCGTTATAGCTTTTCTTCCATTTTAAGAAGTGGTTACGTACTTTCCTGCTTATCATGGGTTTCAAGGTTTGCTTTTTTCCTCGTTTCTATTGAAGGATCTTTATCCTGGCAAGCTTAAACTTGTCTTATCTAACTTTAACGCCTCGTTATGGTTAAAAATATTGGTTCCCTTTGAAGGGATTCTTAAAGCGTTCTACTAAAAATTTCCCCATGAAATGGAATCAGTAACCTGTATGGAAGAGAGATTAGCCTTTTGTAAGATTCAACTGCTTTCTCATAATCCCAGCAGAAGAAATCTAATGGAGGACTTATCTTATCAACATTTCTTACTGCGTCCCCGACTATAAGGATCTCTCCATCAAATAAGGCTATATGTCCCCTTGTATGTCCTGGCACGTGAAGGACTTCAAATTTTCCGATCCTTTCTCCTCCCTTTAATTTGACGTCAATCTTAGGTATTTCATATTCCAAAGAACTTATCCTTCTCATCGTATCCTCAAAATCTCGTTTATCTACATCTATCTCTTTTCTAACTTGCTCGTAAGATATTCTATAGTTCTGCTTTCCAAAAACCTCATCTTGATGAGCGTAAACCTTTGCCTTAGATATTCTTCTAATCTCTTCAGCGTTTCCAGCGTGATCCTCATGTGAATGAGTGATTACTATATCAGAAATGTCCTCTAAGGAGTAGCCCCAAGCCTTGAGATAGGATTCTATATAGTCTAAATATCCTGGTAAGCTTGTATCAACTATCATTAATCCACCGCTAGGTCCATCAGTGAGAACCACATTATGATTTAAGTTTCTTCCAAAAAAACCTCTCTCGATAATCTCGGCTATCCTAATCCTAGTTCCAGGGACTAGAATTATTCCTCACCTGAAAACTTTGGTATCAAATCTATTGGAGGTCTAATCTTTTTCTCTGGAGAGTGGAAAGATTTTCCGTCAATAGACATTACCTTCTTGGCTATTAGATCACAGTACTGACACTCCTCACATGACCTAGTTTCACAGTCATTATGTCTAAAGAACTCTAGCCAACTTTGAGGAAACTTAGAGTTATCCACAAAAATCCTAGTTAAAACGTCGTAATCCTTCGGACCTCCTATTTTTTCCATAACTTTTGGAACAGCTCTTCCTTGTGGATAGCTCACTAGATCCAAAAGGTTACCCTCATATTTCCTTTCAGAATAAGCCTTTACATCCCTAACTATCCACTCAGTTCTTTTATTTCTCCCAGCAATCTTAAAGCGATCAATTCCAATCTTTTCATAAAACTCAGTATCCTCTGGTCTTATCCACCTCATCCTTATTATGTTTGCGTAGTCATTAACTACGTCAGTAGCACAGAACATAATCGGATATTCAAACCACGCTTTCATCTTTCCTGAAGAACTCTCGGATGAAACAATGTCATGAGTTCTCCTATACGGGCATCCCCAAAGACAAGAATTAGTAGCGATTACTTCTATATCGACTCTCCCTATATAGTTTTTAGAAAGAGATTCTAGAAGTTTGAAGTTCCTGTTGTCATCTTCATGAAGAATTACTGTGTCTGCTCCTAGGTTAACGTATTCTTGAAATTCCCTAATATTGTAGACCCTAGCATAAGAGGAAATTGAGACTTCCATTGATGGATATTCCCTTTTTATATATTCTGCGAGAAAGGGTAAAGCTACGATAAAGCCATCAACTATTTCTGAAAGTGTATCAACTTCTTCCTTTAACTGTTTGTGAAACTTCTCTACGTATTCCCTTCCATCAAGAAGTGCAGTATTCATTGTATATAGGAACTTTATACCTTGTTCCCTAGCTATAGAAGCATGTGTTTTTAACCTCTCTCTATCAACTTTAGGCAAAACAAATGATGCCCTTCCGTGACCTGTTAGAGTTACTGTTTCACTTCCAAAAAGGTACTTTACTGGATAACCCTTTATCTTATCTATAAGGGAATCATCGAAGTTTGTCCCAACTACAAGTCTCATGAGAGAAAGTGGAGTTAATATGTTTTAATAATTGACAAGAATACATTAGCCTTGTTATATTTAACGGGGTTTCACTATAACCTTCACAGAAGATGTTTAGAGTCGTGAACTTTTATGATGTTTATCAAATCTTAGTCTTTTCCACGTTTTGAGTAGAGATCCTAGTATAGATTGTTTCCAATCTTCGAGACGCTCCTAGATTTTTGTCGCAAATTTATAAGGAGGACGTATCCGAATTCCCCATTCATTACTCCTTTAACAATGACTACGCCTCTTTTCGTTTCCTAATATATTGACTACGCCTACCACTTCTCTTAATTAGATTCTTGAGATAATCCTATCGATATGCTTTTTCATAACTATTAGGGACTTTTAGGAAAAGGAAGAAGTCTTCTCGAATCTATGGCCTTTATTAAAATAGGACTTGGAAAATAAGACTTGGGTAAGGAGATAAGGATACAACTATTTGCTTGAGATATTGTGAGTTTTAGGGTTTAGCTTTAAGGATATTTATTGCCCTATAACCCTTGGGCTTTATCACGTTCTAGTTAAAACTCGCCATCAAGATCCATTAGTAGCCCTCCATTGAGAGGATGTGGGAGAAAACCCACAGTTCATTAGTCTTTCGTTCTTTTATATTTCGTCATTCAGATCTACCTTAATTACAATTGGGAATCAATATACTTTTTTGATATGTAAACGTCTATGGGAAAAACAAGGCATAAAATTATGGTCTAGTTGAAACTTTTAACTAGGGCCTTTCATCAATTACTAACCAACAAGATGATTTGATCATAATCTTTTTGATGCTTCCTTGTATACAGGATCTAGAAAAGCGTAATCCTTTATTATACTCATCTTTTCTAAGTTTCTTAGAATACTACTTAGTGTTCTTGTGGATATGCTCCCCTTCTCTTTCTGCATTAGACATCTTTCTACTTTGCTCCATGTATTTTCACCGTCTGCTATGCATTTAAGTACTATCAAGTATCTATGAGATAATCCTTCTAAACTCTTCAATTCAGCTAAAGATATATTAATTGCCATCTCCTTGATTTCATCAAAGTCTCTCTTCCTAGAATAATCTAAGCCAAATAACGATAGCCAACCAACTATTCCATCGAATAGTTCATATGCCTTGTGTATTTCCCTTTCGCTAACTTTAGCTCCAAGCTCTTCAAAGCCCTTCCTAAGAAACTCCTTTGAGTTAGCCTCATCAAACCTCTGAAGATTAACTTCTACAGCATGTCTACCATAAAGTGGAGAAGAGGGATCGTCTATCCTTAAAAAGTCTAGAAGCGTTCCAACTTCTGAACCCGTGAGTATAAATGTGATTTTATCATCATAGTCATAGGCATGGGCTATGGCATTTTTTACTTCCTCAGAGAGCGGACCTCTCAAGTTCTGAGCCTCGTCCATGGCAATAACTATTCTCCTTAAGTTTAGTCTATCGAAGAGTTCAGCAATACTTAACGAATCTCTTCCCTTCCAACTAATTTCTACTTCATTACCCAGAATTTTTATACCCCTTAAACCTTTAAGAAGTTCCAGTACTTTCTGATCCCTTGGTAACGATCTTGCTAGTAAAGAATAAAGTTCTCCTCTCGAATAATTTTTTCTCAAAGATCTTAAATCTAAAATAATTGATGATATACCACTTTCCTTTATTGCTACATTTAGCACAGAGGTCTTTCCTATCCTCCTAATCCCTAATAGTAAGATTAAAGGAGAGTCCTTTTCTATTGCGTCGATGATCTCCTGGAGTTCTTTTTCTCTGTCATAGAGATCTTTTCTACTTTTTTTAGGTCGATCTGAAAATAACAACTTTCGCCCCGAAAGTTATATTTTACCCCGAAAGTTATAAATCTTTAAGTAGTAAATAGGAAGAGTTTTTCCATACAGCATTTATCTTGATGAGAGTAAAAGATATCCATAACAGTAAGGATATGTTACTCACCATAACGTTGTAGGTCATTCTTGCGCTAATGAACAAAGGTTAAAAGATAGACCTAGCTAGTGTTAGCGCGTAAGATGCATGACCCCTAGAGTGGATATCAGTCTACTTCTATGAAGAGATATGAAAAAGGACAGACAAAAGGGTTAACACAGCTAAGTCTAACTTAGGAAACAGACGAGCAATCAACTCTTATTAAATTTGTTCAAAGCGTTAATGTTTTCAATACTTCGCTTAAAATTTCACGTTTTATTCATGGTACAAAGGTGAAGAGTTTAAGGGATATAACGTAGATCTTACGCCTTTGCTTATAGTAGTTATTTCTAGTGGATGAGGAAGATGTTAAGATGTCAAAGGAGAAAGCGGGGAAGTAGATCAGAAGTTAATCCAGCATGTATACATCAAGGTTCTATCCACGTTATAGTTATATGAAAAAGAAATCATTTCTATTCTCGATTTCTACTTTTATCTAAAGTCTTATCACGCGCTGGTTTAGACCCACCCTTTATGCTACAAAGTTAAATCTTTCTATACTCTATTGTGTTTTGAACTGAAGGAGAGAAAAATCTACC
>NZ_JFZT01000037.1 GCF_000632495.1 Candidatus Acidianus copahuensis
TTTACTACCTGGATGTTCAGTGTTTTTTGCCTTATTGATAAAGTCTAGATGTGCATTAATTATCTTATTAAGAATAGAAGATTTGATTATGTTAGGACTTTCTCCCTTAATTACTTTAGACATGAGATATGCGTGCATAATTGACGGCCTTATTCCCTCTCCAGTAATTGGAAAAACTGCGCCACCTGCTTCTCCAACATAACTTCCTTCCCTAATTCCTCCTATAGATATTCTAGCTACTCCATAGCTGAGTTTTTCTCCTTTCAACAGATAGTTTAATCTCTCATTTAATACCTGAAATGGCGCGTCTCCACCTATACCAATTCTAGATCCTTGAGGTCCTGGAAAAACCCAGCCATAACCAATGAAGTCAGAGTAAAAATAGGAGTTTAAGACTTCCTCTTCAGCCTTATATGAAGTATCATATTGAATTGCTTGAACAGTCCCCCCACTCAACGATTGATATCCTCTTGCATCAACAACAACGTCATACTCCTTATCATTTACATGTTTTCCATGAATTTTCCCAAATTCTTTCATTATTTCCTGGCCTTCCGCTAATCTTTCTAAAAATTCTACTTTATCTATAATATAAGCGAAAGGTTGATCGGAGTAAATTTCATGGATTAGCTTATTATCCAAGAAAATTCTATATCCCTTAATCTTAAATAAGATCTCAGATGCCTTAATCTCAACGAAGTTCTCTATAGAGCTTAAGACTACCCAGCTACATGGTTTCATGCCTAACTTTTTCTCCCTTTCATATATGACTACATCCTCACGCAAGGTCTTTCCTAGAAAAAGTCCAGCAGGTCCTGCACCAACTATCGCAATTTTCATGCCTTAAAATTAGGTAAAGGTAACATAAAAACATCCAGTAACCCTCTTAGATTAAGGCTTGACGCGAATTTCCGTACGTAAAGTTTCCAATCTCATCTAATTAAGTCATTTCAAAGGGTTTAATATAAGAGAAATAAATGGGTTCGTTTTAATATATCCTTCTAGATTTATCACATTTCACGCTTTAGTATATTTCGAACTAGGATCTACTTTCCTCTTAAAGTCTTTTTTTACCCTTATTATTGACCTCTAAGCTTATTGTATAGTCCTCCTACATGTTTTATCACTTTCTTCACATAAACTCCCTAATAAACGGAACTACAGATGAGGGAGACGCTTACGTATACTAGGATAAAGGAGTTAGTGCATTCGTGGCCCCTTCTCTTCTT
>NZ_JFZT01000038.1 GCF_000632495.1 Candidatus Acidianus copahuensis
GCCTTAATCTCAACGAAGTTCTCTATAGAGCTTAAGACTACCCAGCTACATGGTTTCATGCCTAACTTTTTCTCCCTTTCATATATGACTACATCCTCACGCAAGGTCTTTCCTAGAAAAAGTCCAGCAGGTCCTGCACCAACTATCGCAATTTTCATGCCTTAAAATTAGGTAAAGGTAACATAAAAACATCCAGTAACCCTCTTAGATTAAGGCTTGACGCGAATTTCCGTACGTAAAGTTTCCAATCTCATCTAATTAAGTCATTTCAAAGGGTTTAATATAAGAGAAATAAATGGGTTCGTTTTAATATATCCTTCTAGATTTATCACATTTCACGCTTTAGTATATTTCGAACTAGGATCTACTTTCCTCTTAAAGTCTTTTTTTACCCTTATTATTGACCTCTAAGCTTATTGTATAGTCCTCCTACATGTTTTATCACTTTCTTCACATAAACTCCCTAATAAACGGAACTACAGATGAGGGAGACGCTTACGTATACTAGGATAAAGGAGTTAGTGCATTCGTGGCCCCTTCTCTTCTTTCTGCTTGATCTTCTACTCCCTCTTCTTCATCTCCCAAAGAATGAGATCTTCAGTCATCCTAATCAGTAACTCATTGACTTCTTTCCCCTTTGTCCATGTATCTCTTGTCCATTCTCTCGATATAGTTCGATAATCCCTGTGCTATCAAATGTTTAGCCCTCAAGGTTCACTTATTCTACAAAGCAGACATAAATATCTTGATTATATAATTTAAAGTAGTTGAATAATTTAGAGATATATAATAAACATGTTTCGTATACAAATTGAAAATTAACTGTCCTCTTCACTCTAGAGACCAGAAAACAAGGAGGTTAGTATTGCTTTGTATAATATAAATCTTCTAAATCTCGCTTTTCGGTAGAAATAGCAGATTAAAGCTAGAACATTGTAGATTATATGTTTATATTCTATTCTATCAGATAAATAGCAGTTTTTACTCCTCTAATTTTACTAAAATACTTAGTAGACAAGAAGAGAAGGTTGGATATAATTTTATCCACACTCCCTTAGACCAGAGAGATTAAGGGATTTAACTTTCCTGACTTTAACTCGCCTTCATTTGTCGAGTTAACCACAAGTTAACTTGACAACATATTACTAGAAAAGTGAAAAGACCTTATTTCCACAGGAAATCTAGGAATCATAAATCCCTAAATAAATTGAAAGTATTACTCTCCTTTCC
>NZ_JFZT01000039.1:0-47500 GCF_000632495.1 Candidatus Acidianus copahuensis
ACAAAGCAGACATAAATATCTCGATTATATAATTTAAAATAGCTGAATAATTTAGAGATATATAATAAACATGTTTCGTACACAAATTGAAAATTAACTGTCCTCTTCACTCTAGAGACCAGAAAACAAGGAGGTTAGTATTGCTTTGTATAATATAAATCTTCTAAATCTCGCTTTTCGGTAGAAATAGCAGATTAAAGCTAGAACATTGTAGATTATATGTTTATATTCTATTCTATCAGATAAATAGCAGTTTTTACTCCTCTAATTTTACTATAATACTTAGTAGACAAGAAGAGAAGGTTGGATATAATTTTATCCACACTCCCTTAGACCAGAGAGATTAAGGGATTTAACTTTCCTGACTTTAACTCGCCTTCATTTGTCGAGTTAACCACAAGTTAACTTGACAACATATTACTAGAAAAGTGAAAAGACCTTATTTCCACAGGAAATCTAGGAATCATAAATCCCTAAATAAATTGAAAGTATTACTCTCCTTTCCATTTTAAGGAGGAGAATCCGGAAATAACATAGGTAAAGGACTCAAGTTTCTTACTTTGAAAATAACTGAAGGAATAACTATTCTTTGAAGGATATTATTAATATAGAGATATAAAGTGAACTATACAGATCTTTTAGCTGATCTTTCTGCATAAAATTTAAGACGCTATTTCCTTACAGCTACAGGGAGGTTCTCATTTCGAGATTATTTACCTAAACCTCCATAGAGGTTACGAGTCTTAGAGATCATATTAGATTCACTATTCCACGGATTAACGTATTACTTCATCAAGTCAACTATGGCTTTCCTTTCTGATACAAAGAGGGTAAAAGAAAGCGGCTTATGTAGTTTGTGGGATATTATGCCCTGAAAAGATCTCTCATCCCTTGATCTCCATAGCAGTATTAAGATGAAGAATATACATATTAGTCATAGAGTGGGTTGACCGTTTATTATTATGCTTATTGGACCGTTGTAGTTTCCCATTGGAGCTACAATAGTTATATTGATTAGCTCGTATGATCCACTCTTTATAGTAAATGGGATAGACGGACTTATTGAGTATATCCTAAAAGGAGGAGAGATAGATATACCACTAATTTGAGTAGGGAGTATTGAAGAGGACATGTTGAGAGTCAGTTCCATTACCCGCCCACCATGAAGTGAAAACGTTGAATTACTATACGTTGTCCTTATATATTTTACAAGAAGATCGTTTTGATAACTAACTCTTATCCCATCTACTTTCACGGTATAGAAGTAACCACTAAAGTATAAGTATGCTAAAGCGCCTACTATCAAGAGCACTATTATTATGCCGATTACGTAATTTCTTATCATA
This sequence comes from Candidatus Acidianus copahuensis, assembly GCF_000632495.1. Taxonomy (GTDB): domain Archaea; phylum Thermoproteota; class Thermoprotei_A; order Sulfolobales; family Sulfolobaceae; genus Acidianus; species Acidianus copahuensis. The sequence continues at coordinate 1,347 of NZ_JFZT01000039.1, forward strand.
AAATAGATGCCAAACAACTATATTTAAAGCTTGAGTTTATATCACCTTATGAACAAATCTGATCCTTCATTTACTCAGAATTTTACAACTGAAAGCCTCGCTCTTCAGAGCGGGGATGATATCAAAAAAAGTTTATAAAAGGTGTATAGCGCGGACTTGGTCGGTGCGTTTAACATATCCATAATCCTGAGTCCTAATGATGGTGGGATCACCAGAGGGATAGGGATAAGCTGGGGTAAGACCACCCCACTGGTCTATACGTGGACGAGAGGATCGGGGCTGGTAGTACCAGATAGCTATGATTCTATGAGGGTGAAACGTATGGATCAAAACCTATGAACCGCTCTGAGGGGAACCCTCGCTCTTTAGAGCGGGGAGGAGGTCAGTTTTATAGACCTTAATTTAATGGAACATGAAGTAGAGAACTCCTAAGCTGAAAACGGACCTGGCTAACTACCACGACCTTTCAGACAGAGCATCAATACCTCACGATAGGGATTTCCTGCTTCCTCGGGGGACACTATACACAACATCAGAAGAGTTTATGCATAATAGAGGTTTCCAGTCCACAGACTTAGGAGGCAGCCCTAAATCTCCCAAAATATTAGGAGGATGTGTCAAGAATCTCCTACTCTTCTGAACCCTAGATCCAAAATCACATAGAAATTGTTATATTCAAGTTTTTACTATTACGATTTTGGATCTGGTGAAGAACGAAGCTTCCATCTGTTATTCATCTGGTATTATTGTTCATTTTCATAATCTCACTTTCAAATCTAGTTCTATCCGTACTCATCTCTTATCTACCTCGTGGATTTGGCGAGATAGCTCATCACTACCTTGTAACTTAACCCCGAATGGGGTACACTCCACTTCATTGAAAAGGATATCACTAATTCCAAAGCTTTTAACTTCTAAAAGCACGATCATTATATGACTGACTTTGACGTAATAGTTCTAGGAGGCGGAGGAGCAGGATATACATCTGCCTTTGAGCTTTCAAGAGGGGGTATGAAAGTGCTTCTCACTGAACCAAAGGGAGTACTTGGAGGAAATTGTCTTTATGAGGGATGTATTCCTTCTAAGACATATTGGCACGGATCTCACTTTTTGGATTCGTCCAAAAGGTTGTCATTCCTAAAAACCGAGGTTTCCTTTTCTAAGCTAGTGGATTGGAAGGATCAAGTCCAAGAGAGAAGGTTTAAGCAACACAGCGAAGAATTGAGAACGTATAACAACGTTACCTTTATCCCAAAGGAAGGAGAAGTTATAGATAAAAACCACGTTAAAATAGAAGATAAGACCTATTCAACTAAGTATATCGTGATAGCTACTGGAGCTTATCCATATATACCAGAAGGATTTGAAGGGGGGATAACTACACATGAACTATTAATGCCAGGAACAAAAGTTAGAGAGTTACCCGAAAAATTAGCAATCATAGGAGGAGGTTACATTGGAGTAGAAATGGCCTCAATTTTTGCTAAACTTGGATCAAAAGTTACTTTATTCGGGGCTAGAATTCTTCCAGAGACGTCAAAGGAGGTACAAGATCTCTTAGAAAAAACGTTAAATTCACTAGGAGTTGAGATAGTCAAGGAGAGATGTGCTGGACTAAAGCTCGAAAATGAGAAGAAATCCGTTTTCACTACAAATGGAAAGAGAGGAGAGTTTGATGAAGCTTTGATAGCCACAGGAAGACGACCGAACACTGCACTAATCCACGGTATCTCGCTAGGGAAAAAGGGCGAGATAGAGACTACACATGGCATGAAAACTATGATAGACAATGTCTATGCACCAGGAGACGTAAATGGAAAATACATGTTATTTCACGTTGCGGTTTTAGAGGGATGGATAACAGCTCAAAATATCCTAGAAGGAAATAGGGAAGTTGTACAAATGGACTATAACGCTGTTCCATTTGCGGTATATAGTACACCTCAAGTTGCCTGGACTGGAATGTGGAAAGAAGACGCAATTAAGAAGGGATATGATGTAGAGACTAGAAGGTTTAATTTAGCCCAAGACGCGAGAGATCAAATAGAGGGATTCGATGAGGGGTGGATAGAGATCGTTATTGAAAGGGGAAGCCAAAGAATATTAGGAGCTCAAGTTATAGGAGAAGATGCAGATATGTTAATAGGTGAACTGGCTTTGGCTGTAGGTGAAAGATTAACTACCTATGATATAGCTAGATTAAGTCAGCCCCATCCAACTCCTTTAGAAGAGCTTACGCTACTAATGAGAAAGGCTACAAAAATAAATACCCCATAATTTTTCCAATAGAAATTTAAGGTTTTATTCCAATTTGGATCTACATTAAAGAGTTTAATTCTCAACCTGTATGAGTTTAAAGTTTTAATGTTGGTCTCTTCAACTATTGAACAAAGAAATTCATGTAATCTTATCCTTCAATGAGGTAATCTCTGATCTTTTCTTATTAATTCAATAAAAATTTACTTTATTTTTAGCTTTTAGATAATGGGGGGGGGGGGGTAGGGTTTTGTGCTTATATAATCAATGATTTCACGGATCTCGGCAGGAACTTTTAAATCTGCTATACTCCTTAATGAGAAAAGCTTTTCAACAAATGGTATAATAATTTTCATCCCATTAAAATCCTTTAACATCTGTCGAGCTCTTTCAATATCTACAGGAAAAGGAGGAACCATATTCATGACAATCCCTAAGTACTCCCCTCTTTTCGCTTTATCTCCTTCTAAAATGTTTATATATTTTCTTATTGAAGAAAGTGTAACTTCACTGTAATCTGTAACATAGATTCTTCCTATTTTGGCATTAACATATTTCTCAAAGATAGGCAACTCCAGCATGACCTCCTCACTATTCCATGTAACCATTGATGGATTATCTACAACATAGTAGTTAAATCCTTGATTCAAAATTTCAACGTATTTTTCCTCAAATTCCCTCACGTCCTTCTCTGTATAAGACTTTAAATCCGATATATAATGTGGACCTTGTCCAAACAGTTTAAGTATACCCAACTTTCCATTATTCACCTTACGATCAATATAGTATCTTTCTCTAATCTTTTTGTTATCTTTACTGATTATTGTTTGAACCAATCCTATGTCTTTTATACCTGCTATACTTGATGACCATCCTAACGGATCTCTATCTATCAAAAGAACTTTAAATCCTTTTTCAGCTAAAGCGTTAGAGAGGAGAAGCGAAATCGTTGATTTCCCCACACCACCTTTGGTACTTAACACTGATATCCTCAAGAACAAACCCTCCTTTTTTTATTATATATCGGTTATAAAATTAACCCTAACAGATTCATTACTCAGTAGCTAATAGATCAAGTGGACTATGTTGAACTTTCTTTCAATCTCCTGATTAGTCTTCAGACAGATTTTCTAATAGTTATAATGCGGATTTCCTTTGTTAAGAACATCTTGTAAATCCGCTATGGTGTAAAAGTTATGGATCCAGGAATACGTAAGCTTTAGTTTAATTGTTTCATCGACACTACTTCACTTCCTACGTGTTCATTAAGATAATCCCATAAGATACAAGGACACTAAAAGAAAAACTGTCATATGCCGTTAAAAGTAGCTTCACTTAAATAGGACATTTTTACGCATTTCATGGTTTTTCCACCAAAATATTTTTTCAACATAAAATTAATTTGTCTTAGAGAAGAATATTATAGACCGAAGAAGGGACTACAAAAGAGTGAAGGATTAGAAACTAAAGTGTGCGGAGACCGCACACACGCTTCGGTAGTGTTGGTGGGTTAGCCGTCTAATGGATCGTGATGATGGGCTCAGAACGTAGTGAAGCCCAAGGGTTCTAGGGAAATAAATGTCCGTAAAACCCAAACCCATTCAATATAATATGTATTATACCCTCCTGAGGATCTTCTTTATCTCAACTCTTATTAAAATAAGTTGATCCCTTTTCACTTAGTTTGAATACTTTAATTTCATTTTCATTGCGATCTTAAGACTAGATCTATCATTACTTTATGCAGAATTAAAAATCTCTTTCGAAATCAATATATGTTTGAAAAGCCCTTTGCTTTTAAATTTCCCTAGAATGGATCACGCTGTGATAGTAGCTTCATTTACTCTTTACCTTTTTTAGTAATTCAACGTTCTCTGGATTGATTGTTTTCCTCCTTCTATCAACTCTTATTTTCATCTCCTTCGCACTTGACAAGGTGATTCCAGCCTTTTTTAATTCCCCCAAACTAAAACCTCTTCCTAGCTTAATTTTTCTCTGCTTATTCAGTGGAATGAACTTATATCTAGGCCTTTTAACTAGAGGCTTAATGGTTTGGGAAGACATAATATCTCTTCTTCACTGGGATTTTTAGATTTTATCTTGTTTAGTTTACTGATAGATACACTAAGACACTCTATAGGAAAAGAGTAACAATTAGATAGACCATTTCTCAATAATTGATTAGCAAAAGGCAAGGTAGTTATTACCGTGATAAATATTTATCTAATTGAACAAAAAATAGTTGATATTATTTTTGAACTATTATATTCTTGAGAAACTCTAATAGCTCATTATTAGTTGTTTTACCTAATATCTCCCTAGCATTCATTATTAACTTAAAGGCAATATCTTTTTCTCCCTTACAGTACTTAAGCATAGCGGTAGCTATCAGGATTAATGACTGTTGAAAGTCCTTCTCTTTCCCGTCCTTAGTTCTCCAAATTTTTTCTAAGCTTTCGTGAGCCTCCCAAAACCTTCCTTCGGAGAAGAGATAAAAAAAGTTCCCCTCCTCAAGGTTTTTAGTGTCTACAATAAAATTTGCCTTTCCTAAAATGTCCTCAACATTGCCTTCTGCATCAACTTCCATATATTTACATAATCTAACGTCTATTACATTTATACCTCTTTCCCTTAAGAACTGCTTTATTAGGGGAAAATACTTTTCCTTATCATAAAAGTATATTTTCCTTTCCATACTTTTTATGTGATTCTGCGTTTATATTTTCGCAAATGACGTCGAAAACTTAAGAGAAATAACACGGCTTTCTTGAGTTAACTACCCTAATCCTCTGGTCGATATTCCTCTCAATATCTAAAGTCGATCTCCCTAATTAAAAGGGTCTCCTTTCTTGATTTTAAATCTTGTATAGAGGTCGTGATCTTTAGAAATTACGTTAGACTCGTTGATCTATGGATTATGTACTACTTTATCAATTGAAAAGTTATAAAAATTAATTAATCCTAAAATTGGAAACAGTTCCTCGATCCATGAGTCCTTTACTCTCTTCACTATAACTCTCAAAACATATTCTATATGCACATAAAGAAGGAAAATCTAAAATATCATAAAAAACATTTAAGACGTAAAAGCAGTCTCATTAGGCATTACATTTGCAAATATTGAGAGTGTAAATATCCTAGATGGACAGGTTTCCTCACATCTCTGAGGTCTTCGATAAGACTTTCAAGGTGTAGGTTATTCCGCTAATAGGACATTATGATGTTCGTTAGCGTAGAACGTGGTGATGTCCAAGGCCTTATGGATATAGCAATACTCGTCCATAAACTCGAACTCCATTTCATGTTTGAGTAGGTCTTAACTTAATAGACGGTGAGACATGCCCTAGCTTTATTCCAAGGCTCTTTAGGTTATCACTTATGTGATCTAAAAGGTTTTTAAATGCATAAATTCTCCCTCCTTTGGGAAGAATCCTTGACGTGTTCTCTGAAACTAGTCTAAAAGTCATGACTCACGTAGAATTTTCACGGCCTAAGTAGGACTGCTAGCTAGAAAGGATTTGAACATTTAAATTTCGTAATTAACTGAAATAGCTTTAAGAATTTAGAAAAAAGTTTTTTGAAAAATACTTAAACTTGTTGGTCTCCCATCTTTAACGGCTCTCAAGGTAAATATTTAATAATAATTTTTACCCTATTTCATATATGTCTGAAAAGACAGACTATTTAATAATAGGAAGCGGTATTGCCGGTTACTTTGCTATGTTAGACCTTCTAAAAAACAATGCAAAAGTGACTATGGTCAGCTCAGATCAGGACTATCCATATGATAGGCCTCCTCTCTCTAAGGAGTACTTAAGAGGAGAAATTGATAAACCCTACTTTAATTCTCCAGACTACTATGCCTCTATCCCTGTCAAATTATATCTTAACTCAGAGGTTGAGAAAATTAAGAAAAAAGAGGCTATATTAAAAAATGGGAAAACAATAGAGTTTGAGAAAGCGTTAATTGCTACTGGGGCAAGACCAAGACATCTTAGCTTAGAAAGGGAGTATAATAACGTGTTTTACTTAAGAACCCTTAGGGATTGTAATGCAATAAAGGAGGCTCTTTCCTACTCTAAGAATCCTGTAATTATAGGAGGAGGATTTATAGGAGTTGAAGCAGCCGCAAGTATGGCGAAGTTAGGTAAAAAACCAACAGTAATAGAGGCTTTACCTTACATTTGGTCTAGTTTTGTTAGCGAGAATGTATCTAAATACGTGAAGGAGTACTTAGAAAGTAAAGGAGTAACTATTCTCACAGATGAAAAAGTAAAGGACTTCGAAGGTACAGATAAAGTAAAAGCCGTTATCACGCAGAGCGGAAAGAAGATAGAAACAGATATGATCTTAATCTCAATAGGTGTACAACCCAACGTTGAAATAGCTGAAAACAGCGAAATATCTACTAATAACGGAATCCTGGTTAATGAATATCTAGAGACAAACGTAAAGGATATCTATGCGGCTGGTGATGTAGCTAACTTTATTGACCCTTTATCAGGGAAGAGAAAAAGAATAGAACACTGGAACAATGCACAATACATGGGTGAATTAGCTGCAAAAAATATGATGGGGAAGGAGGTTCAATATAACTTTCTATCAACGGTATGGTCTGATATATTTGATATACATATAGAATCAGGAGGAGAAACAAGGGACTATGATGATTCAATAGTAAGAGGAAAAATTGAGACCAACTCATTTAACGTCATTTACATAAAAGGGGGAGTCGTAAATGGTTATGTAGCTTTTAATAGACCTCCAGAAGAATTAACCACTCTTAACGACATTATACTAAAGAAAATTACAGTATCAAATAAAAAGGATAAGATTTCTGACGAAGGGTATGATCTTAAAACGCTACTCTAGAATTTTAATTAAAATTATGTTTTTAACTTTATCTTAAATATACGTCAAAAATAAGTCCAGTTCTTATTCACTCACTATTTTCTTTTTATAGTCTTTACCGAGTCCACTAGAATATAATGGACTCTAAGCTGAACATCAGCCCTTAAAGGAATTTAAGGACTACTTCGCAAATAGCTTAATTCCTTGTGCTAGTAGATTTATAGATCATGATTAATTCTTCTTTAGGAAATAAATATATTTTATCTAGAAATAAAACTAATTAATTTAATTTGCTTTAACATAGAACACCTTCCTTTAATTGTTTAAGAAATTTAAACACCTTTTATTTATAGGACATAATCAACTTAATAGAATAAAAGTTATCTTTTTAAGAGAAGCATGAATAAAGAAAATTGATAAATATATGCAAATAGGTTTAATCATGTATAAATATAGATAAAAATGGTGAAAATATGCAAGAAGTAGAGTATAAAATAACTAAAAGAATTAAAAATTATGAGAGAAATTTTAATTTTTTTGCAGCTATTGCCACAGTAATAACTGGGATATTTACATGGATTTCAATACAGTTAAGAGAAGTTCTTCTTATAGAGAGTGGAATATTACTGTTTACTACAGCCCTCACAGTGCTTTCAGTAAATCTCATAATAGACTCCAAAGTAAAGTCTCATTCTAACTCTTGGATTTTTGTCTCGCCTCCAACAAAAGTAAGAAGTAAGGTTGATGAATTATGCGAACATAGACCTTCTTTATTAGAAGGAAACAACCCTGTAACGAGATTTGTTTCATGGCTATTTAAAAAGAGTTGGGCACACTTCGCCATAATATTTCCTAGTTTTGTGATATTTTATATAGTAATGATAACTGGACTTCTTGGATATCAATATTTAGGATCCTCTGGAATATCTTTAGTAAACTTTGCGTCTGATATAAGCTGGCTTTTTTGGTTTCCTTTACTTTGGTTACTGACTTGGATAGCAAATGGTAGGGCTTGGTGTCAGACATGTCCATTTAGTGGACAAGCTGAATGGATCCATAGACTTCATCCCTGGAAAAAGAGAAATAAAAAACTTGGGACTAAACTTAAGATGGCCAATTAAGTATAGCACAATCCTTTACTCAGCTGTTGGATTTTCTGTCTTAACTTGGATGGAAGAGTTTTACAACATAGGTGGACCAGGAATTCCTATGCTTACATCAGTAGTGCTAATTTACATTGGAGGGCTAGAGCTATTCATAAGTCTTTTATTCCAAGATAGAACTTTCTGCAGAACTATATGTCCACTCAGCGCTCCGTTAGCTGCTACTACGGTTATCTCTCCCCTTGGAACATTTAGGGCAAAGAATTCAGAAGTGTGTAAATCCTGCAACACGAAAGATTGTATGAAAGGAAACGACAAATCCTTTGGATGCCCATGGTTTGCGTCACCTGGAAGCAAAGAAAATTCACCAATGTGCGGACTCGCATCAGATTGTTACAAAGCGTGTCCACATGAAAATATTGATTGGAATATAAAGAAATTCCCATGGTTAAGCGATCTAACTGGGGGAAAGAAAAGGTTTGACGTTGCTCTATCAGTTGCGATACTCACTGGAGTTGTCCTGTTTCAATTCGTAAACGCGCTACCGTTCTATACTATGATAGATATGTACCTTAGCGCGATAACTGGGTGGGAAAATATAGCTAGACTACTAGTGCCGAGTCTAAGCCAATTTGGATATAGTACATATGGATATCCAAATCCTTTAGATTATTTTGCAATAAATAGTATACCAGTTGTTGTTCTACTGCTAGTTTCAAAAATGGAACAGAGGAGGGGAATATCATTAAAATGGGGATTTACTTCGTTGTCTTATGCCTTAATACCAATATTTGCATCAACAATACTTGCAAGAAATCTTCCGAAGTTCCTTGGAGGTTCGCCATTAATATTGGGAGAAATCTTAAACCCGCTAGGTAAATCAACTGGCATACTGCCCACAGATAGCGGAATATTAACAATCCTGCACTCTCTTGGAAATCACCCCTTGAATGCAACGGCAGCATGGTGGGTTATGCTGGTAATGGAAGGAGTTATTGCGTTTGGAATGTATTTAGGAATAAGAGCCTCAGATATAATGGCGGAAAGTGACGGTTTAAGAAAGTCAAGTTATTATACTGTAATTATAGGTTTTGGACTTACCTTTATGTTAATTACGTATTGGATGTCGTCACCCAATAATCCTGCGCTTCCCTTTTACAATCCATATCTAGGTAACTTGATCTACAATCCTCTCCAAGCTACTCCTCCATTTTAAGGTGATTAGAGTGGAACCTGTTATAATAATAGATGTAGATCGTTGTGTCGGCTGCTACATGTGTACAAAGGCTTGTGCCTTAGCTCAATGTTTAGAAGTTAGTGAGACGAGTAGGATTGTAGAGCTAGTGAGACCTGAAGATTGTACTGGTTGCAAAGCTTGTATGAGGGCTTGCCCATACAATTGCATAGTAGTGCTAAGCGAAGAAGAGCAAGTTCCGATAAGGGCAAAACTGACACTTTCAAGAGTAAGAAAATATATGAATAGAAAGGTTATAACGGTGAATCCCACATCTAGGATCGAAGAAGCTGCATATTTAATGAGTAAGCTGAACATAGGTTCACTCATTATACAAGAGGAAAATGAGATCAAAATAATTACAGAGAGTGATGTGTTACGTGCATGGGCGATGAAGAGAGAAAAAGATCGAGTTTTACATTTCTCTAATAGCGCTATAACGGTAGAAGGGAAAACGTTAGTGGATGAGGCTCTTAATATAATGCTAAATGCTGAAATAGGACATCTTCCTGTGTTAGAGAATGGGTCTCTAAGCGGAATGTTATCGATAAGGGATATACTCAGAGCATCATCACTAACGTTCCCCATAAAAGAAAGAATATTCCCAATAAATCCTAAGGACAAAGTAGTTAATTATACAGTGAAAGTACCAGTCATAAAAGATACAACAATTTCTAATGTTTATATGACTTTAACTGAAAATAATCTCAAAGCTTGTCTAGTTATGGAAAATCAGAATGTTGGTATACTTTCAATTAGAGATCTTACCTCAGCGTTAGCCTCTGGTAAATCGTTTAACGAGAGAATTGAACCTAGATTAATCCCTCCTATTTCAGGCAATGAGGAAATAGCTAGAGCTGTAGCGTTTATGATAGAACATAACGTTAGACATCTACCAGTTGATAGAGGTAATGAGTTTCGAATGTTAAGCGTAAAAGAGATAGCTAAACATGCAGTTTGGATAAGTAAAAATAATTAGATTATTTTTCAAAAAATTCTAACTCCCCTTATTTCTATGAAGATAAGAACTTATATCAATAATCTCTAGATTATCGCATCCCTCAATACAATCTCCACAACCAACACAAGTTATCCTATTGCTAAAACCTTTTTTAGTTACGTCTGAACTTATTGGAATCTTTATTGGACATGCGTCATCACAAGAATGAGCCTTACAATTTCTACAGAGACTAGGATCCCTAGCCCTAATCTTAAATAAAACCTTGTTAAATATTCCAGAAAAAGTTCCAAAACCACACCAGCCTTGCCTTGCACAAGAGTAAATACCGAATACTGGGGTAGTAAAGTAAAAGAACCACCACACATAATTAAGAGTAAACATTCCGTAAAAATCTAAGGGATTTAACGGCTTACCAGCAATTACTGGTTGAGCCCATACGTGGAAATCGGACAGAACGTAAAGCGTAAACGCTACTATCATTGGTATTAGAAATAACCATCTTAAGTAATCCCATATTTTACTACTCCTTTTTGCCTTAAATTGATCATAAAATGCGTTTGTCCACATATGAGCTGCCATGCACGTTAAATTACAGTAAACCCTTCTTCCAAATAGAGAGGAAGCAAATACTATGATAAGTATGGAAATCGAAAAAGAAAGCAAAGTAACTGGAAATATCATCCCACTCATTCCAAATATATAATATGAAGTGTAATATGGAACGTAGACCACAAAAAGAGGAATTCCTAAGATGATGATTAAAGTCCAAGTCTTGACTTTACCTGTCTTAACTGTCCTAAACCTCTCATAGACCAAGAAAGCCATCTCCGCACCCATCATTATCACGTAGTAAGGAGTCATAGTAGCCATCATTATAGCAATGAAAGAACTCCAGAAGAAGGCGAAAAGCTCTCCTGAAATCAAGGCTGAATGATAAGCCGAAAGTGTCATTGAAAGTGGGTTAATTGGAAATAGCCACCAAAGGCCAGTAAAAGGATGGGGGATGCCTTGCATTGAGTTAGCCATGTGATTTATTGAAGGCATATCGTTATGTGTTATTATATGAGTACTCATTCCCTTCATTATTCCTCCACTCATACCTAGAATTAGCGCAAGGACTGTCTCTCCAAATGCCATAATTATTTCTGTAGCATTGATCAGGACTAAAAAGGAGAAAAGATATTTCCACGTTTTCGTTATTCTTCTTTCGCCTATCTTATAAAATGTAAGTAAAAAGTACGCTACCATTGACAAAAGCATTGACAAAGAGATCAAGTAAAAGTTCATAAATGCTGAAAATCCTGTTAGGCCAACCATCATAAATAAGTTAAAGAACGCTAACGTTAAGGAAATTATCTGAATTCTTGAGCTTATGTTACTTCTAATCTCCATGAGGTATAGCATTATTATATTTATGACCATGATTATGTTAGAGATAATTGATGCATAAAATTCGGCAAATTTAGACAGATCAATATAAATGTTAGGCAAAAAAGCCATAGAAAAAGCGAAGGTAAAGAGAGCCCATTCCTTTATATCCCTAACTGAGAAAATTAGGAAAAATATAGCGTCGACCATCATCATAAACCCAAACGCTATATTACTTACGGAATCTATAATTGGATTACCTAGATGTGGGCCAAATGCCAAGGAAAAAGCATATCCCATTGCTAATTCATCAACAACAACTGTTAAAGCGTACAGTAGAGAAAGTTGAGCATTTCTTCTCCATTCAATCCTAGTATCTTTTACAGTTGTCGATAAAATTATAGGAACTGAGGCTAAAAGTAAACTAATTGGTTCCACATAAACTGACATATTTTTAAATAGAATTAAGGAAATATCTACAGCCTCAACCCCCATATACAGTAGAATCGAGGAAAGGAAAAATATACCCCTTTTACTAGTCATTTCTATTTTAACTGAAAAATAGAATATTACTAAATCTATAGCCATCATTCCTATGATGTAAACTAAAATAGCTAATTGATGAGGGGACATGTTAGACCAATTATAATTAAAAATAATCTAAATATAAACTAGTAGTCATATATCTAGAGTCAAATTAACATAATTTACAGAAAATGAACATAAAAATAAATCAGAGCTGCAGTGGTAATCATCACAATTCAAGCCGCCCATCGCTCATCATTAGTGGACCGGCCGGGATTTGAACCCGGGACCTCTCGGGTGCGAACCGAGCACTCTTCCAGGCTGAGCTACCGGCCCATAAATTAATCTCCTTAATCGAGTAATTATTTTTTCTGGATCCTTCTAACATTTCTTCTAATTGTTCTCGTAACCAAATACCTACTTACTGATGCAACTCCTATAATAACACCAATAGCTAACATAAACTCAAGCGTTATTGCACCACTTATTACGTCAATTATAATTTCTCTTAAAAGAAAAGATATTGTAGCATCTATAACGTAAACTATACTCCTCCCTCTACCTTGGAAAAAGTCATATACGCTTAGATAAACCTCAAGGAAAACAATGATGAGTAGAACATTTTCCAGAATAACTTCTGCTACCCCTATAAAACCAAGAGAGAAGGATTGTATTGACTCAATAATTGCGCTAACTAACGAGAAAGCTAATCCTATAACTAGAAGAGCCTCGACCAGAACTGAAGTTGTTTTTATAATTAGCCTGTTTATTCTTACGCTTAATTCTTTCTTATCCCTGTTGTCATGCAATGTATTCCACCAAAACCTCCAGTTAACTCTGAGACATCTACCACAATAAAATCCAGACCTTCCTCTCTTACTTCTCTAGTCTCAGGGAATACTTCATCCTTCAATTTAAGTTTATTTAGGAGATCTTCATAATTTCTCCTTGCTAGATATTCTTTAACTCCATTAAGATTCCTTTTTACATCGGGAGAGATAAACTTTCCATCCTTTAAAGTAAGAAAGTTGGTAGCATATAGCAGCTGCTCTCCTAGAGAGACAGAAATGATTCTAAGTCCCTTGCTCTTTAAGTAAGAGAGAAGAGAGCACTTCTTCTTCCTCGTATATCCCTTCTCCTTCTTTTCGTATACATCTACAGTAGTGTTAGATAGAATATCCGGATTTCCTACAATAACGCCCTGCTTTGGAGAATTAATATACATATCCAAATGCATAGTTAACGCATAATCATTATAGTGTTCTAAGACAGGATTATATGCAACTATTACCTCGTCAAAATCTACAGCCTCCATAGCTTGAACTATTCCGCCTATACTTGTCCTATCTCCAGTACCGAAAATTACAAAATCGTCTAAAGCCAAGTAGTCACCTCCTTCAAGGAAAGCGGGTTCTGAAATTTCTTTAATTGGTTTCTCTCCAAGAGCAAGGAATCCAAGTTTAATCATCACAGTTTCCCTAGATCTTGCCCTCTTACTCATCCTACCTATGATTAGACCCTTATCTGTTATTATGCTCTGATCTCTAGTAAAGTAAAGGTTGGCCAAAGGTTCCTCATTTAGTATTCTAGTGAAATAATCCGATGTCCCCAAAGCCTCATGAGAGAGAACGGTTGGACTCAACAAGATTACGTTAAATAAGGTTTCATCATCTAAATCTTCTATATCTTTTATAAAACCCTTTGCCTTCTTCTCAACTTCTCCATCTCCTTCAAATTTAATGTAATTCAAGGCAGTAGTCTCTAAAAACTTTCTAAATGATGGATTTGTCCTTGACGAATTAATAATCAATTCTTTAAGTTTCAAAACCTCTACTCCCATTTCCTTAAATGACTCCTGTAAAGACCTATGTTGATCTACAGCTTTAGAAATGTTAAACCTCCTCATGTAGAGGAATGAGTTAGGATCAAGCACGCCATAGAACATCTCTATTCCAGGTTCATGAACCAAAACGGCTTTGAGGTCATCCCACTCAGATTTTACCCGTAACAATTAACCTCACCGACTTCAATAAGTATTAGCGAATGTTCCCTAGACATAGCTATTATATAGGGGGAATAACATAAAAGATTTTGGGAATCGACACCTTTAATTGAAACGTGCTATAATCAGACATATACATCCCACGAAACCTTAAACAAAAATGAAAAAAGTTTAAAATTCAAGTAAACTTCTGGAGAAACGAGGAAGTAGATAAGCCAAATACTTCCAAAAACATTGAACAAAATCAGAAAAAACTGAACATACACCATCCAATCTCTTTCAAAAATAGAAATGGATGAAAGGAGTTAATGGAAGTCTTGTATCTTCTATCTAAGAAATGAGTCTTGATTAAACTTCTTACTACTTCTCTTAGAATAAATTTCCTAGCATAAATAAGTCCAAGTAAACTTGATTTTATATATAGTTATTTTTACTATCTCTAATTTGAATCTAAGGTAAAGATCAGACTTTCATTAGTAAACAGTGTTAGAGGAGTCTCCCATATTTTTAATCCTTATAAAAAATATGGACGAGATAAAAGCTATACGTTTTGCAGTAGAAATTCTAAAGGAAATGATGCCAGATGATTGTGGAGAACTTATGGAAAAAAAGTTTAACATTCTCTTAAAGCAAATAAAAGACAGAGGAATCGAAGAAGTATTTAGGGAATGGTTAGATGAGGATGAGGAAGTTATACTAAGTCCTTGAAAGCTTTGCCAATTTCTTCGCTCGCTTCCTCAACATCCTTTACCGAGTCTATAGATCTCCAGTAAACGTTATCAAATTTTTTCCCTACTAAGAGCTTTTTCTCAGCAAGTATAGGAAAAGTCAACTTCTCAATATCCCCTTTTTCTGGAAGATATTCAAGGGCTTTGGACTTTAATAGGTAAACCCCAGCATTAATCCAGTAATCATTTAAGATAGGTTTTTCAACGAAACTTACAACGTGTTTTCCTGAGGTTTGGACAACACCATAAGGACTTCTAAGCGGAACTAAGGCTATGGATGCTACTCCTTCAGGTTCTTTTAAGTAATCCAAGTTTAAGTTGGTTAATATATCACCATTTATCACGATAAACTCATCGTTCAAAAATTGCTTTACGTTATAGATCGCTCCAGCAGTACCTAAAGGTTCCTCTTCCATACTGAGTAAACAACTAACCTTTAATTTTCCACAGTTTTTGGAAATCCATTCCATTAACACCTCCTTTTTATACCCACCAAGAATTATAAACGATGAAATACCATAATTTCTAAGCCAAATAATTTGCCATTCCAAGATAGGTTTTCCGCTTATCTCTATAAGAGGCTTAGGTTTATCATCAGTAAGAGGCCTTAATCTCTTACCGAATCCGCCTGCTAATATTAGAGCTTTCATAATAGTCTACCAATTCTAAAAAATTTAAGGTTTATAGTAATACTGCTACGTTAAATGTGTAATATGAGTATAGTATGTGATCTACCCTGCACTAAAGTGTGGAGCTTCCTGCTTCACCGTTTACCCTCGCGTTGGATTTAACTAAGTAGAGGGGTCAGCTTCACAGGATCAGTGGATCCCGCCCCGAAGCGGGGAAAACGTTAAGGGAACCGACTAAATCGCGGTCTGCGATGTATCCACAACTTTCATAGAAGAAAGTCCTCTGTGAAAGGGGCATTTCTTCTTGATGTAACCACAACGAGGACAAGTCCTTGAGGTGTAGGCTGGGTTGACTAGCTTGAATTCCTTTTGATATTTCTCTATCTGCTAAGTGAATATCTTCCCCATCTCATAGAAACCAACGTCGTGTAAATGAAGTCAGAGTAGTCTAGTTGAAAGTGAAACAAGTTACTTGTTTTTTATATCCTCCATAATTAACGTGTCATAGTTCTCAGCGAAGAATTTCCCTATCTTGTAGTATAAACGTCTTAACATTAAGGCTTGCTTATCATAGCACGTTAAAATACTGTAACATAAGAAACGAGAGTATTATAGAATATCAGTTAATCAAATATTTGACGAAGATATGACTGAACTTACCTTAACAATGTAAAAGTCCTTATTTAATGTATTACTACTAGATCTCGAAACGAACAACTTCTATTCTAACTGGTGTGCAGAAAGAGAAAATCTCTATATTGAAATTCAAAATAATAGATTCATAACTAACTTCTCTATAACGACGTTAGTCTTCAATTAGATAAAAGTATTCGGTTTAGCCTCTCCTTTCAATCTTATCATGGATAGAAGAATCTCGTTTCCATTGCTCAGCCTTTCTAGAAGATATATCGACAATACCCTGATTTTCTCTTGTCTACATCGCAAACACTGATCTAATGAATGGATTACTTCGTCTTTAAATCTAGTTTCTAACGACATATACGTTTTCTCGTTCTCTATTTCCCTTATTTCCTTTTCAATTTCTGACATAACCTTAAGCAAGTCCTCATCTTCTTCTCCTTTTCTAAGTTCGAGAAGATATCTTCCAGCCTCTATAACTTTCCCCTCATTTAAGTAATCTACTGCCTTCATTAATTCTGTAAACATTATTTAATCTTCCATTTCTTACCTTAAAAATACTTAGCTAACTTCCATAACCCTAAAAGACAGGCTTTAGGTTGTAAAATCATTACTTAACTATCATAACAGGAACTCTAGACTCATTCAAGACTCTAGTGGAGACACTACCTAATAAGGCTTTTCTAAATCGAGATAAACCTCTACTTCCAATCACAATAATTGAAGCATTAACTTCTTTAGAGTAGCCTAATATAGATTCAGATGGCTCACCCTCTAGAACTTCTCCTTTAGCCTGAACACCGTTATTTGATGCTAATTGAATTGCTTGATCTATATCCTTCTTAGCTTTCTTTTCCATATCTTCAACAGCAGAAAGAGGTGGAAGTATACCAACGTTTTCGAAAACTGTCACATCTACCGCTTCAATAACATAAAGCTTAGCAGAATACTTCTTAGCTAAATCAATTCCTAAATCTAGAGCTCTTTTAGAGTTTTCACTTCCGTCATAAGCTACGAGAATTACGTCAAACATTGTATTCACATGAATGATGAGAGTATAAATTATTTTCCTATCTAAAGAAGATAGTATCCTTTACAATCTTCCTTAAATCCCTTAGCTTTTTTGAGTTGTAAACGTTATTAAGAACCGAATCTATTTCCTTATAGTGTCTTTCACCTAACGAGGATAACTTAACAGACGACTCCTCTTTTCCCTTTTCAGTAAGACAATAAGTCTTGGAAATTTTAACGTATCCTGTCCTCGCTAAATAAAGTAAGTGAGCGTCTACTCTAGGACTATAAACAAAAATCCTCTTATCCCATCTAAAGTAAAAGAGTGGATCTTGAGCAAAAAAATGATTGGACAGGTAATACCAAGTTAAAAACGATGAAACAAAGAACGGTATTCTCTCTAGTTTAGATCTGTGTAAAGAGAATAAAATTATATCATCCACTGTAAAATCATAATCCCTAATTGGCTCTCTAGAGAGTTTCCCGTATTCTGCCCATATTTTCTTAACTAGAAAATACATTGACGATAAGGATCCAAACTTTTCAGCTTCCTCTACTGCTTCCTCTATTAACTTCTTAACCATCAATCCTCTCAACTCTTCCCATAGCTTCCCATTGCTTCCTCAAGTACATCCTTTATCTGGTCGTAAGCATAATCAACACTACATTTTCTTAAAGTCTCCAATCCCCTTTGGCCAATCCTTTCTTCATCCTTTAAGGAATCTCTTATCGCAGAGGCTAATCCGTTGTAATCTCCAGGATTAAACGTATATCCATTAATTCCTTCTATTATGAGTTCACTAGCCCCAGCTCCTTTGCTTACTACAACTGGTTTCCCATAATTCCATCCTTCACATACTGTTAAGCCGAAACCCTCAACGTTTGATGGTAGAACCACCACATTCGATCTTTGATATAGGGAAAACAAGTCGTCATCTGTAACGTAACCTGTAAAGATTACCTTATCCTCTACGTTAAATTGCTTTGCTATATCCTTCAATTTTCTTACCCAATTGCTAGCCTTATCATGACCTAAAGTCTTACTAGTAAAACTGCCATCGCCTGCAAGGACTAGCTTGACGTTAAGATTCTTTATAGCTTTTATCGCAACGTCTTGACTCTTTATGGGATCCATCCTCGCAACTACTAGAATAACTTTGTCATCTTCCTTTATGCCATATTTAGATTCTATTGATCTTACGTCCGAATCGCTTACTTTTTTATAGGATGAAGGATCGATAAAGGGGTAAATCTGCTTAGCCTTAACTTTTGCCCCTGTTCTAAGAAGACCTTCCATATCTCGCTTAGTACTTAATATAACTAAATCGAAACCTTCAAATGATCTTGCTACGAACTCCCTTAATCTTTCTCCCATATTTTCTGGTACAAATGGAATATGATACCATAGAACTGCTGGAGCAGAAGGGCCTATTATTCCTCCAATTAGAAGTTGCTGAAAGTCGTTTATAAAGAATACGTCGGTATCTGAGTAATATTCAAGTAGTTTCTGGGCTGAAAGCCAATTATATGTTGCATATGCTATATACTCTCGACCATTTATCTCATACCTAGATACACCATGCGCCTCGTTATAAATTCCTTCCTTGAATTTTGTATAAAGTGAAAGTACTTCCGGGGATAAATCAATGAAACTGACGTTCATATTATTCATTACTATTTCAGGAGGATATCCTGGTCCTAATGCTACCCACCTCGATCTTTCCTTGAAGTTACTTAGAAGACTTAACATCATTTTTGAAACTCCTCCAACTGATATATAATAATCATCTTGACTGAGTTCGTTAAGATCTAATGGTAAAGAAATATATCCATACTTCTCCAATATATCCTTATACGTTAACTTAAGTCTAACAGGTGGAGTCTGAGTGTTAATCGCAATCCTCATAGGCATAATTAGCCAAAATCCTTAAAAAAGCCATTCTTAAAATTGAACTGGTAATACTTTGTAAGATAGATATTAACCAACTTCATCATTTTAAAAAATTCTTAATTTGACAACTACTCAAGCCTCGCCTTTTAAGGCGGGGTTATTTTTTAAAAGCTTTGATCTATGTGGTATCTTGTATGTCCTCCGATGAATGGGTACTAACCAGGGCAATAATCCTAAAGGTTAGCCCAGAGGAGGACATCAACTTCTCAAAATGGAAGACCGCGACAAACCTAGTTTTAAAGTGGTTTCTACATAAAGCAGTTTGGACTAAAAGAAATGGGGAGTACACAATCTCATTAAACAAAGTACAACAAGTGTGGTACAAGGAGTTAAGGGAGAAGTTTAGTTTTACCTCTTACCAAGCAATAGCGTGTTTAAGACAAGCAATAGCGAAAAGTTGGATGAACAACCCAAACAAGGGAAGGGAACCTAGGTAAGAAGTGTGGTTTTCAAGCTGATAGGGATTCGTTAGCTGTTTTAAACTTATTACGTGGGGGGAGTTCTGGCGACCCCAACAGCCACCACAATGAGGGGTCTGTGAGACCCCAGAGTGGTGAAACCGATGAACCGCCTCTGAAGAGAACCATCGCCCTTTAGGGCGGTGAGGACGTCAGATGAGGATAGAAAGTATTTAGTTATCTAATTTATAATTTCTAGGAATAAACATAAGAGAAAGAATTTTTAGTTCGATGTTACGTTCCTCCTTCCACTAAAGTGAATGGACTTATAAGGGATGAGTTCGTGAAACTGTTTCTACTCTAGGATAGCTAAAGGTTTTTAGATATGTTTTAGGAAATTTTTGTGATGAATCCCACATCAATGATGTGCAGTGCACAAAGGTGAGGGATGATACCTAGAGGGATCCGTGCGGTTGATCCCGATGCCCTGTGACCATGACCTGGAGGTAATTGTACTATCAAGAAAGGTGTGGGTTAGGAGAAAGTCCCTAGAGGAGGAAAAATACAGTAAACAACCTAATGATACAATTTAGGGACAAACGGTTATTAGACACAATCTCCAGCACCTCAATACTCTTGGTTATCTAGGAACATAACCAGTTGTTCAACGTCAAATAGAACTTGATTTTTAACTTTATTATTATAATTAAGGTCAAAAAAGTTCCTCCATTGTGGAGGGAGTCTTCCACTCCCTAACCTCAGGATAATAAGATATCAACTTTTGACCTACTTTTGTCGCTCGAGAACCTTTCAAAAGTCATCAACTAGGCTTTCTTCGTAGATCGTTTTATGTATATGAGAGTTGTTCACGAATTCCTTAGATCTTTTGAACCTCTCCTAAAATTCTTCGTTATCCTAAACTTTCCTTAATATGTATAACGATTTCAGCTAATTTTTCAATCTCTTTCGGAGTTTTTACTAACCAAAAGCCCTTAAATAATAAATCCTTATAGAATGGAATTGTAAAGTATCCACTAAGGGGATTTTTAGCCATATTAACTACTAGAGGACCTTGTACAGATCCTGAAAAGTAGTTAGATACATAGTTAAGGGTTGCTAAGATAATCATTTCATTTGGTATAGCTATTGGTAATACTATCGATCTCATTAAGGAGATCGATTGCTCTAGATACAAAAAAGGTTCTACGTGGATTGGACTATCAACTATTACTATATCCTTTTCATCAATGACCTCATAATATCTTGTCTTTATTATGTCTTTATCTACCTTAGAATTCAAGTATGAAGAAAAAGAGAGTATTCCAAGATTCTCGCTTTCAGTATAGTAATCATTACCTTCGATCAGACTTCCAGTTAATCCAAACAATAACGAAATAGTCCTTGATGCAGAAAGATCTACCAATAACACGTTATACTTCTTACTTAATTCCAAAGCAAGATGATAGGATATCGTAGATTTCCCACAACCTCCTTTTGCCCCAACAACGTAAATCTTAATCGTCATAGCTCAAATAGATATCTAAGATACTGTTAAAATCTATGCAAGCATGTAGTGGGATAATGTTTAAATAATGATTAACAGAAAAGACAAACTTAGCTCTTTCTATGTGAAGGTAGATCTCCTCCATGCCTTAAACTAAACAAGTAATTTAACAAATAATTGAACAAAATACAAGAACAAAGCAAAAAATTTCTCTCAGAAAGGTAGTAAGCTTCCTCAAAGACAACATTTAATACCAAAGATGATTAAAAGAGAGTACGATTCTTTTTGGACTAAAAAAATATATAAAGCTTAGGGCGAGCTTCATCACATGGTAAAGCTGATAAATTGTCAAAATGTTCCCCCTCATGAAAAGAGAAAAGCTTTAAGAATACTTAATGACGAGACAGACGTTTACCTTTTCTTAAGTAAGGGAAAGATTATAGAGTATATAAAGTCTTATGATATAGATTCTGGCGAGATATTGCTTATAAGACAAAAAAGCAGGTTACCTCTAGCTAAGGAGATAAGAAGGCTTGTTCAGGAAAAATTTACTGTTAAAGTATTCATTTCTTCTGAGGATCTCTCTTAATTTTCCCTATAATTTCATCAACGTTTATTCCTTCTATTTCTAGTAATTTTCTTTTTATCTCTAATCCTCTTGAGTATCCACCTAATCCATCCTTTGAAATTACTCTATGACATGGAACTATTAGCAGTAGTGGGTTCTTTGATAAAGAAACGCCTATAGCTCTAGAAGAAGTACTTAACCTTTCAGCTATTTCTCCATAGGTTTTTACTTCTCCCCAAGGTATTTTCATTACTTCCTTAAAGACTGATAGTCTAAATGGATTTGTAAACACGTCAATTCTTTCCCTTAAATCTACTCTTTCACCGGAGAAATAACGATCGAGTTTATCAAAGAACTCTGTAAACATTTCATTATTTGTTGAACCTTTTTCTGCACAATCGCAAAAGTCTAACATTACGAAGCCTTTTTCACTCTTTGCGACTGTTATATATCCAAGAGGGCTCTTATATAGTCCGTAAATTATCATTATGAATTACTTACGGCAGTATTGCTTAAATCTCTGTCCACTATTTCCCTCTTTAGTAGAGAAATAAATTGCTTAGCATCAATTACTCTCTCTACATTACCCCTAGATCTCACTGTTAAAGTACCGTTCTCCATTTCTTTTCTCCCAACTACAACTATATAAGGTACTGCCTCATCATATGCTCTCTTAATTCTCTTCGCCAGAGTATCTCCATCATCGAGCTCTGCCCTTATTTTTTCCTTTAACATTTCGGATAGTAATGTCTTTGCATACTCTTGAACGCTTTGATTTACTGGAAGAACTCTAACTTGAACTGGAGATAACCAAGTTGGAAGTTTACCCCTAAAATGTTCTAATAAGATTGCCATAAATCTATCTAGAGTACCGTAAATTGCTCTATGTATCATAACTGGTCTTTTTTTACTCCCGTCCTTATCTGTATACTCTAGCTTAAACCTCTCTGGTAAGTTGAAGTCCACCTGAATAGTTGATAGTTGCCACCATCTGCCTAAACTATCCCTTATATCAAAATCTATTTTCGGACCGTAAAAGGCTCCCTCCTTATCCTTCACAACGTAATTTAACTTAAGTTCCTTAAGTGCAGACTCTAATGCAGAAGTTGCCTTTTCCCACAATTGATCTGATCCTATACTTTCATCAGGTCTAGTGCTAAGATTCAATCTAACATCGTTGGAAGAGAAACCAAATTTACCTAAAACTTCAAGAGTTTTGCTAATTAGTATCTTAACTTCATCCTTTATTTGATCCTCAGTTAGAAACACATGACCATCATCCTGAGTAAATCCCCTCACTCTCAGAAGGCCATAAAGTTCTCCCTTCTTTTCCCAACGATAGACTGTACCAAACTCTGAAAATCTTACTGGAAGATCTCTATAACTTCTACTCCTGCTCTTGAATATCATGATGTGAGCTGGACAATTCATAGGCTTAATTCCAAGTTCATCGTCCTCTTGATTAAATATTAGCATCTTATCTTTATACATGAAGTAATGCCCACTTATTTTCCAAAGCATGGACCTATACACGTGACTAGTGTATACCTCTTGATATCCCATAGAAGCATTTATCTCTCTCATGTAATCCATTAACTCATTTCTAATTATTTGTCCTTTTGGATGAAAAAGTGGAAGACCTGAACCTACTTCATCATGAAAACTAAATAGATCTAACTTTTCACCTATTATCCTATGATCAGTCTCTGACGCTTTCTCTAACCAAGACAAGTAATCCTTCAACTGTTCCTCAGTTTCAAAAGAAACACCTCTTATCCTTACATATTGTTTATCTGGAGAGGGATGGTGAACTGAAATATTTAGGATCTCAAAGTATTGTGGATCTCCAGAAGGAGTAATTTTTTCGTTCAAAGCTATTTCTTGATTACCATACAATAGTTTATTGTCATTAATCTTGTACTCATTATTTGATGGTTTTGCAAATTCTTTAGCTTCCTCTAAGTTTAGGATAGAATCGGACTCAATGTCCACGTAAAAATCTCTTTCTCCTAAACCTATACCAACTACCTTGAATCCCTTTGAAACCAGGTTAATCGCATATATTATTGCGCCCTTAAGCCATAATTGTCTGTACTCATCCATGAGAGAAAAAACTAAACGTCGATATTAAGGTTTTTTGATATCTAGTTAGTTTATTAAGTTCATTGATTTGTAGCAACTACTGTGACATCCCAAAATTCTCTAAACGCCATAAGCTATATAGAGAGTTTTTATATGTGTTAATATAGAAGGATAAATTACTGAAAAGTTATTTTACTGAAAAGTTATTTTATTGTGAGACCTATACGAGTTAGATCTTGTCATCCATAACTAGTAAATTCGTTGAAGTGATTCCAACTTCTATATACATCGACTACGACATAATAGAAATGGAATTTACATCTGTAATAGTATAATGAAGTTACATAAAGAAACTTACGCTTAACCTGTAGATAATCAATGAATGCATAATATTGAAAAAGATGGTGGTGTTCAAGCAATGGACCGGCCGGGATTTGAACCCGGGACCTCTCGGGTGCAAGCCGAGCACTCTTCCAGGCTGAGCTACCGGCCCACAAGAAGAAATACGAAAAAGGATATTTAAATACTTCTTTCTCCTTATTAGCAGAACTTCCTAGCCAATCTTTAAGCCACTTCCCGTTAGCAAAAGTACGGAAAAACCTTCACTTCCTTGTTTCTTGAGTGCGGCAAGCGTTGTTGCAGATGAGTATTCTACATATAATCCTTTTCGGGCAAGTTCTCTCCAAGACGAAAGAATCTCATCTTCATTTACTACTACACATTCTCCGTATTTCTTTAGTATATCTATCATTTCCTTTAAGAGAAAAGGATTTGTAGAAACCAAAGCATCGGCTAAAGATGTTACTTTTTCTGGTGGGGAATACTGAACCCCATTAAGTTTACTACAAACTGGCATTACTTGTTCAGTTTGAACTGCAATTAACTTAGGTATATCTCTTATAATACCCTGAGATGTTAGGTGTCTAAATCCTTCAAAAAGTCCTAGAAGAAGAGTTCCAGCAGAAGTTGGTATAAACACTTCATCTATCTTCTGTGCCTGTCTGGCTAACTCATAAGCAAGACTTCTTATCCCATCTCTAAAGAAGGGTTGTAAAACGTGAGAAGCATAGTAAGATCCTGAACTCTCTGCAGCCCTAGAAACGTCTTCCCTACTCCCATCAACTTTGATAACTTTTGAACCGTAAGCTTCTATTTGCCTTAATTTTGCTCCTCTAGCTGATGAGGGGACAAAGATCTTTACTGACATTCCTGCTGCAGAACCATAGGCAGCTATAGACGCGCCAGCATTTCCTGATGAGTCTTCAGAGATGCTTGTTATACCTTTCTGTTTCAGGTAGGAGATTAGAGTAACAGACCCTCTATCCTTATAAGAACCAGTAGGATTCAAGAAATCAAGTTTATACATAATTTTTCCCTCCATGATCAACGGGGTATTCCACTCACCTAGAGATATCCATTTCTCTAGGTAGGGGAAGTTTTCCCTCATATTTTTTGATAGAGGGAGGTCCTCAAGATCAACCTTAAAAGGTCCTCCACATCTTTTGCATCTTACTTCCATGGATTCCCTTTCCTTACCGCAACGAGCACAGATAACCTTCATCGCTATAAATACAAGTCATGGTCTTTAATTTTACCTTAAAATTTTTCTCCCAACTTTGTGTAATAAGTGTTAATGGAGATAAATCTTTACATTATATATACATATTAATCTTATATAATTGGGAACCGTAGGCAAATTAATTTCTTCTTTTACAAAATTTTTCAATCAACTAGGTTCTTTTAGAGTTTTCTCCTTATTCTTTCCTGTCTTAATAGCTCTTCGATTTTGGTCTTAAAATCCTTCACTTTTCCTTTAATTACTCCAGCATTAAGGATTTCAATAGGTAACTTCATATCAATCTCGATGCGAATAATGGAGGAATTCAGCGTCAGTTTAATCTTCCCTCCTTTTCCTTTTCCATATCCAGCTATATCGATAAAATATGTAACAGAATTTGACGATACCATAATACTTCCGAAGGCTATCATGGCTCCTCCCCCTCTCATAGGAATTTGTGCTGTAAATTCCTTCCCATCTACTTTTACCATCTCTCCCCCAAGTAGATTTGGCAAAAGAAATTCGGGATCTGCAAAGATTTTTATTTCATTTCCATATAGCTTGATAGGTATTTCATCAACTATCAGCATATATTTAACAAAAAGATTTAATAAAAAAATTTATCGTAAGTTGCTAGGTTATAGCACTGTAGAATCCTGATAATTACACAATATCGATATTCCGTAATATAGTTAAAGATAATCGCATGTTAATTCACTTGACCACAGTGTCGCAAAATATGGTAAATCTATCAGTTAGATAGTAATTAACGTGGTTATTAGGATTTTATCAGCAATCGACGACACTATCCACCTAACTCTCAATTAAAGTAAAAGTAAAGTAACAATGGGTCAGTGGGCCCGCCGGGATTTGAACCCGGGATCACGACGACCCGAACGTCGCATCCTAATCCAAGCTAGACTACGGGCCCTTGTTGAAATTTATAGTCAAAGCTTTAATATCTTTTTATGGAAAGTGATTATGTAATTGAAGCTATAGGTAAGAGGATCAGCGGAGATATAGTATGGAGCTCAAATTCAGGAGTTGCCATGAGAAAATGGAGAGAGATGTTTAACGTATCCCAATCAGAACTTGCAAAAACTTTAGGTATAAAACAAACAGTTATAGCAGATTACGAAAGAAACAGAAGACAGCCAGGTAGCGCTTTTGTCAAAAAGTTCGTTGAGGGATTAATGGAGATAGACAGAAAAAGAGGGCTTAAAGTTATATCTGAACTTGGGAAAGCTTTCACCTTAAACTTTTCATTTATCCAGGATCTAAGAGACTTTGAGACTCCAGTAAGACTTGACGATTTAATTATAGCAATTGATGGAATACCTATCGGAACGATGATAAATGCTGAAAAAATATACGGCTATGTAGTTACAGATAGTATAAACGCTATTGCAACCCTAAACGGAATGGAGTTCTATCAATTTTTGTCACTTGTTTTTAATAGAACAATAATATTCACTAAAGTGTCTTCTGGAAGATCTCCTATGATAGCTCTAAAGATTTCTCCAGTTAAACCAAAGGTAGTAGTGTTTCATAGACCTCTAAAAATGGATCCCTTAGCAATGGACTTAGCCGAAAAAGAGGGAATAAGTGTAGTAATTTCGACTAAGGCAAGTGAAGAAAAACTCTTGAAATCGCTTAAGGACCTTGCTGTTCACTCAGAATAAGTATTGCTTGAGCTATATCTCCTTTCGCTTTTATTAATGCATCTTTAGCTTCAACCTCAGTTTTTCCAGTTTGCTGTGCAACAAACTTAATATCTTCGTCCTTTATCTCGACATTACTCTGTACAACTTTCTTCTCTACTCTTTCTTGTCCTCCAGAAACCATTATAGCGTCTTGCCCCATTGCGCTAGTCCTTATAACTGTTGGAGAGTCTATAATTATATTCTCATCTTTAGTTTCAATTATAACCCTAATAGCATCTATATTCTCTGCCTTTATTCCCATTCTTTGAAGATTTTTTAGATCTTTTTGTGATATCTTCTTCATCAATTAAATATGAAACTACACAAACTTAATATTTACGGTTTCTAATCATTAACCAAATGAGTTGTAGTATAAAAATCTTAGGTGGAGGACAGGAGGTCGGTAGATCTGCTATTGAGGTCAACGACTCTGAAGGAAGCGTAGTATTAGACTACGGGGTTAACTTTAACCCTGACGATAGTCCTAACTATCCATTGCAGGATTCGCCGTCAAAAATTAAGGCATTCCTAGTGTCTCACGCACACTTAGATCACGTGGGAGCTTTGCCAATATACCAGATATCTACAAGTAAATCGCTTTATGGAACTAGGTTGACTAAACTAATATCTGAATTGATCCTTAAGGACTTTCTAAAGATTTCAGGTCCTAGAGTTCCATATGAGTGGGTTGAGGTAAGAAAAACGATGGAAAACTTTGAGAGCGTTAACTACGGACAAGAATTTGAGGTAGGATCTTTTCAAGTAAAAATGGCAAATGCTGGTCACATACCTGGAAGTGCAATAACACTAGTCAAAACATCAAAGCATGATGTAGCGTATACTGGAGATATAAATGTTGCAAATACAAAACTCATGTCACCAGCAGACCTCGAGATAATGAAAAGCGCGGAGGTTATAGTAACTGAAGCTACGTATGGAAGGTTTAATCATCCTCAAAGGAAAAGTGTAGAGGATGAGTTCTACAGTTCAATAAGAGAAGTTCTTGAGACAGGAGGTACTGTGCTAATTCCAGCATTTAGCCTATCAAGAAGTCAAGAGATATTAGCCCTTCTTGCTGAAAGAGACTTAGA
This sequence comes from Candidatus Acidianus copahuensis, assembly GCF_000632495.1. GTDB lineage: Archaea > Thermoproteota > Thermoprotei_A > Sulfolobales > Sulfolobaceae > Acidianus > Acidianus copahuensis. The sequence continues at coordinate 29,509 of NZ_JFZT01000039.1, forward strand.
GTATCCAGTTTTCTACGATGGAATGGTAAGAAAGATCATGGAGTTAATGATAGATAATAGACAGTATATAAATAACTATGATGCTTTAAGAAAGGCATTTGATGAGTTTAGATATGTGGATGGATGGAAGGATAGGGACAGGGCATGGAAAAGTAACGGGGTAATAGTCGCAAGTGCTGGAATGCTAAAAGGAGGGCCAGCTGTATATTACTTCAAGAAAATGGCTGAAAATTCAAAGAACGCTATATTTTTAGTAAGCTACCAAGCAGAAAACACTCCTGGTAGAAAATTACTTGAATTAGGTAAGTTCGATGACGACTCAAGTTTACTTAAGGCTAGACTCCAACTCTTTGACTTTTCAAGCCATGCCGGTAAGAATAAACTCTTAGAAATATTAAAGGCATCAAATAACCTGCAAAAAGTTATAGTGGTTCACTCTTCTCCAGACAGCGCTCAATACTTTGCTGAATACGCTAAGCAAGAATTAGGAGTAGAAGTTATAGTCCCGGAAAACGGACAAGAAATAAAGCTATGATACAACTTTTCATTCATGCATCAAACTTCTCCTATGAGACGAAAGAGAAAGCTGTTGATTTAGCAGAAGAGGATTATCTCCCTTCTTTAAAAAAGGAAAACGTCTTAGTTGTTTTTACCGCCGTAGAAAAAGGTGATGATAATGAAGTAATAGAGAAAGCTGTTGAAAACGTGTTAGATGTTTACTCAAAGATAAAGGCAACATCCGTTGTGATTTATCCATATGCTCATTTGTCTAGAAATCTATCAGATCCAGTAACCGCGATCTCGATCCTTAAAGAGATTGAGAAAAGGCTTAAAGAAAAAGTTGAGGTATACAGATCTCCTTTTGGTTGGTATAAGGCTTTTACAATATCTTGTATTGGTCATCCATTAAGCGAGTTATCAAGAAGGATTACAAAAGGTTCAGAACTTGTGAAAACTGAGGAGCTAGATGTATGCAATAAGTTTGGCTTTCCATATTCTGCTAATGCATCCTTTATGAAGAACGCTACACTAGAGTATCTTAAGACTATATTTAAACCAGAAAGCGTTATTCTAGGAAATACTGAAGATATACCTAAAGGTTCAATGGCAGTTAAGTTCCTTCAACCTCAGGGAAGACCTCTTCCTTGTATTAACGAAGATCCTAGGATGATAATAGTTTTTAATGGAGAAGCTAAATTAGATTTTCCAAAAAATTTTCATGACTCAAAGAATGAAGTAAAAGTCTGGGACTTTTATGATGGTAAAACGTCAGTAGATATTGGTGGTCTTATTTACTACATCCTTTTTAAGGCTAGGAATATGCCAACTCCAATCCTTCCACTTTGGATTTCTCCAATCCATGTAAGACTACTTCCTGTTAAGGAGAACATGCTACAAGTCGCAATTGAGTTTGCAAACAAATTGAAAGATGCAGGTCTTAGAGTTCAAATAGATGCTAGAGAAAGTCTAGGTAATAGGATAAGGAGAGCGGGAACAGAGTGGATCCCCTACATGGGCATAATAGGAGAAAGGGAAATAAAGACAGGCACTCTAACTATTAGAATAAGAGGAAATAATGACCAAAGAACTATGACATTAGATGAGCTGATCTCTATTATAAAAAAAGAAGATCCCCTTTTGATTCCTCAAAACGTGCCGGTGAGTTCATGATTACCGTGGAAGTTCCACTAAAGGCAACTCTATTCGGAGAACATGCCGTTGTATATGGAGAACCAGCAATAGCAATGACGATATCTGAAAAAATGGTGATAAGAATCATGGAGAGCGACAAGTTGATATTCAAGTCCAACTCCTTAGCAATTAAAGGAGTGAAGGTCGAACTTGATGGAATGAAGTTAGAAAGTGAAGAGGCGAGTAGGATTTTATCTTACGTGATTCATGCGGTAGATCACTTCGGTAAAAGAAAACCGGCTCTAATAGACGTAGAGTCACCCGTTGAACCTTCAGTTGGGCTCGGAACTAGCGCTGGTATAATAGTTGGAATAGTTTCCGCATATTCTAAGTTCTTAGGTTATCAACTCTGTAAAGAAGAAATCGCCAAGATATCCCATAAGGTGGAATTAGAGGTTCAGGGAATTGGCAGCAGAATGGATACTAACACGATATCAATTGGGGGTCTTCTCTACTTTAAAAGGGAAGGAGGATATGAAAAGATAAATAAAGAGGTAAAGATCTCAGCGGGTTATATAAAGAGAACGTCTACTACAGCTGAGATCCTTAAGAGAGTAAAAGCGTTAAAGGAAAAGGACGAAGACCTTTTTAAGGAAATCATTATTACAATAGGAAAAACTGTTGATAGAGCAAAGAAAGCAATAGAGAATGATGATAGGGAGGAGTTAGGTAACCTTATGTACGTAAATCACGGTCTTCTCATGTCATTGGGAATAACGATCCCACCAATAGATGAAATGGTTTCTTCAGCCAAAACTCTTGGAATTCAAGGATGTAAGATAAGTGGAGGAGGAGGTGGAGGATTAGTAGTCTGTACAGAAGATGAAAGATCTAAAATTCTTTTATCTTACATTGGAGCAAAACTGATAAATTCAAAACAATCAAACGAAGGAGTAATGATAAAAGAAATAAGACAGTAAATTGAAGTTAAAGTTTGTGTGCGGAATCATAGGAATAGTGACGAAGAGAAGGGAAGGACAGACTGCAGAAATAGCAGTGGAGTGTCTAGATAGGCTTAGTTATAGGGGATATGATAGTGTTGGTGTAGCTACACTAGGGGATAATCTTGAAGTAGTAAAAATGAAGGGAAAAGTAGAGGACTTCTCTCATAAGTTCGATGTAAATTCAATAAGAGGGAAGGTCATTCTAGGTCATACAAGATGGGCTACTCATGGTCCTCCAACGGACTACAACGCACATCCACATACTGACTGTAGTAATTCAATAGCAGTTGTTCATAACGGTACTATTGAGAACTTTAGGGAGCTAAAAGCTGAACTTGAAATGCTTGGACATAAGTTTAAGAGTCAAACTGATACTGAAATAATACCTCATCTAATAGAGGAGTTCAAGAGACGAGGAATGGATAGTTTTTCTGCGTTCAAAGCAACAGTTAATGCAATTGAGGGAACATACGCTATCCTTGCAGTAATCAGAGGGGATAATAGAATATATTTTGCAAAAAAGTATAATCCATTAGTTATAGGAATAGGAGAGGATACAAATTACATTTCCAGCGATATTCCGAGCTTTCTTCCGTATACTAAGACAATTGTTGTTATTTCTGATGACGAAGTAGGATATCTTACCGCGGATAGCCCTCTAAATGGTGGAGTTTACATTGAACACAAGGGAGAAAAAATCGAAGTAAACGATAGAATAAAGATCATAAACTGGGATGCTGAGTCTGCATCTAAAGAGGGATATAGGCACTTCATGGAAAAGGAGATAATGGAAAGTCCTAGATCGGTAAAGGAAACAATTTCTGGACTATTAGCGGATATTGATGAAGTCATGAAAGCTGTTAAGATTTTGAAAGACTCTAGAAGAATCTTAATAGTTGGTGCTGGAACAAGCTATCATGCAGGGCTACTATTCTCAATCCTCCTTCAAAGAGAAGGTATTAACGCAATACCTGTAATTGCCTCAGAGTACTATAACTATAGAACTTCTACAGATGACTCAATCCTTGCAATAAGCCAAAGTGGTGAGACGCTTGATGTTAGATTGGCCATTGGTAAGTTTAAGGCAGAAGGTTCGAAAATCATTTCACTGACAAACGTAATTTACAGTGAAATCTCTAGGCAAAGTGACGTTAGTTTATATACTAGTGCAGGTCCAGAAATTGGAGTAGCTGCTACTAAGACTTTTACTTCACAAGTTGCCTCTTTGCTTTTACTATGGTCTGCGATTAAGGACGAAGACTTCTCATACTTGAGGAATGCCCATATCGTTGTAGAAGACTCATTAAGTTTGAGCGGAAAAGCCTCAGCTTTTGGCGAGGAACTAGCCAAACAAAGTAATGCTTACTTTTTAGGCAGAGGGCTTTCTCTTCCACTTGCGATGGAGGCAGCTCTTAAGGTCAAGGAAATAGCTTACATTCACTCTGAGGCTTATCCAGCTGGGGAAAGTAAGCATGGACCAATAGCTCTAGTAACTCAAGGGTTCCCAGTGATTTTTATCAATGGTGAAGAGGATCTTGGTCTACAAGATAACGTACAAGAAATGAAGGCTAGGGGTTCTAAAACTTATTCAATTTCGATCAATAAAAGTTTAAATACTGATAGAGAAATACTCATAAAGGTTAATGATAAGAGGCTATTTCCTTTGGCTATAGCCCCGCTTATACAAATCTTGGCGTATAGATCTGCAGTAATTAAGGGAACGGATCCGGATAAACCAAGAAACTTGGCTAAGACGGTGACAGTGCGTTGAAGGCAATAGTTTTGGCTGCCGGAAGAGGTGAGGGTCTACTCCCATTTACTGAAGGAGAGCAAAAGGAATCAATTAGCCTTCTAGGAAAGTCGATAATATCTTATTCTTTAGAGGGATTAAAGAAGGCAGGGATTAAAGAAGCAGTTGTAATAATTAACGATAGAGGAGTGCAGATTGATGTAGATTTACCCATAGAACTAGTTAGACAAAAAACTCCTGGAATCACTGGGGCTGTCAGAGATGGAATGGAGAAAATAGATGACGATTACTTTGTCCTAACTTTTGGGGACATAGTCTCTCCTCCAGAATTTTACATAAATCTAATGAATGCTTATGCGGTAAATGGCGAAGCAGTGTTTTCCTTAGTTCCAGTAAATGAGGGAATCCAAACATATGGGTTAGCTAGAATAAGAAATGAAAAGTTAGAGATAGTTAAAGATGGAGAATCAACTCTAGCTTTAGGAGGAGCTTACGTTTTACCAAGGGGGGACTTCGATGATTTGCTCGAATACCTTTCAAGGATATCAGAAAAAGCGAAGTACTTTATATGGTCAGGAGAGTGGGCAGATATAGGCTATCCTGAAGACCTAATAAATGCAGTAGAGATGATGCTCAGAAATAGGAAGACAATTATAGGAGATTCGTTAATATCAAGAACAGCAGTAATAGGTAAAGCTATAATTGAGGATGGAGCTATAATCGATGACTTTGCAGATATTAAGGGCCCTGCATATATTGGCAAAAACGCTTACATTGGTTCGTTCTCCCTAATAAGGGATTACTCCTCTATAGAAACAGGAGCTCAAGTAGGAGCTTACTGCGAAGTATCGCATTCGCTAATTCAGCCTAAGGCCATAATAGGATCAAAGAGTTATCTGACTTACTCGGTCATAGGCAGGGAAGCAAATATTGGTTCATCAGTAATAACTGCTAATTATCCAGCAAAGACAAGTAGAGGAAAGGTAAATAAATTAGGAGCCCTAATTTCTCCTTGGAAAGAAATAAAACATGGTAGTGTTCTAGAACCTGGATATAAGGTTTAACTCTTCATTTTTTCCTAGAACATAAGAGAAATCTTTAATAACTTTTAATTTCTTCTCATATAAAAAATGTTATCAATAGTTATACCTGCTTACAATGAGGAAAAAAGAATAGGTAACGCGATTAACACTCTAGAAAAATGGTTACCATCATCAGAAATTATAGTTATATTTGATGGAAAAGATAAAACACCAGAAGTAGCTAGATTATTTCAAGCAAAGATATACGAAAGTAAGGAAAGGTTAGGAAAAGGCGGAGCAATAAAAGAGGGAATAAGAAGATCAACAGGAGAAAGAATATTCGTTATTGATGCCGATATACCTCTCTCTAAAGATGACGCTTTAAGGATGATCTCTACTGACGCTGATCTAGTCATACCTAAGAGGAAGATCATTGGAATGCCTTGGAAAAGAAGATTTTTACATGGGTCATTTATCTTTCTAGTAAAACTCTTTTTTCCATCACTTGCAAATATATCTGATTTTCAGGGAGGAGCTAAAGTACTAAATGGAAATAAAGCTAAAAATGTTCTAGATGAGATCATTATAAATGATCTCCTAATAGATATTAATTTGATTTATGCATTCAAGAGGAGAAAGTATAAGGTACGTGAAATAGAAGTAGGATATGTACATGATGAGAGTAATAGTAAGATATCGAGGTCGTTGATTAAGGTAATTATTTTAATGTTCCTTTCCCTAATTAAGCTCAGAGTTTATTACTCTCCGCTTAGAGGCATTTTACAAAGTAAAACATTTCTAAAAGTTCAAGACTTGATTTTAAGAAGGCTCAGGTAATACATGCCTTTTTCCTACTAAACTGACTTCTACCTTTCAAAAGGCCATGACTTTCAATTCTAACGTCTCAAATTGCTAGTCATTTAACTAAGTTCACACAACATATAGATGATGCTAACATAAAAGTTACTGAGATATTATAATATCATGAAGAGATTTAGAAATCTAATCCGGAGGAATTTCCTTATATACAACGTCTATGTCTATTCCTTGCTTTCTCCTAACTATTTTAGCTAGAATGTAAGTTATTACACCTAGTCCAACTAAACTAATTATGTAACCCGTTCCTATCATATTAATACCTGTTGAAGAGATAACTCCGAAGTAAGGGTTTGTGAAGGATTCGTAGCCTAGGAATAACATAAAAATAGCGGAAATTACCCCTGAAATTATAATCTTGGTGTCCTTATCATGCTTTCCTACTTTAATACCTGTCAAAGAGACTAGGAAAAGGTACGCTACAGCCAACGGAGTATATGCGTAAAGCGACTCAGCCCCACTTACGGAAATTATAGGGATGGCTAAGAATCCGAGCGTTACCAGCAAATCAAGAAGATGAGCATAAATTGGAGAAGATGCCTTATTAAGCTTAGCAAATATTGATGGAAAAAGCCTATCAAAAGAGAAGGCAAATATATACCTAGAAAAGACTATTATTCCAAAAGCCATGATAAAGAAGTTCCACGCTATTAGAGTTATCCCAAGAAGAACTTGAAGAGGTAGAGGAGATAAAGCGATAGAAACTTGCCAAAAATTATAGGTAAAGGTAGGATAAAGCGAGGCATTAAAAGCATATCCTCCAGCAATGTCCATAAGAAAGAATGGAAGAGTTATCATTATAGCTGTCATTATACTCCCAAGGATAAGGTTATACTTCAATGATCCTTCCTTAGCCTCAGAGGCAACTGCAGGACCAGCGTAAAGCCAAATATAAGCGTAAGATGCAAAATAAGGTATCATGTAAAGAGTTGCAGGTAAACTAAACGTAGGTCCAGTATAGGGTTTTGAAGATAAATTACAGACTGAGAGAAATCTAGATATACTTTCATGAAAGTCTGGAATATTTATTGCAAGTATAATCATAGCTATTATCAAACCTGCTGAGGAGATTAGACCTAGCACTGTAGTTAAACTATAACCCCATCTAGGCTTGGCTATGTTTACGCCTATGATAATTGCGAAAGCTACGGCAGCAACGACGTAAATTATCATGTCGTGAATTAAACCAACATTATTATAAGGATTTACAAAGACATTATTAGCTAGATAAGTAAGGAAACCAAGGTGATTTAATGCACCTATTTCAGAGAGTACAGCATTTATAGCTACAGCTGAGAAGAAGGCTGAAAGTGCAAAATATGGTGGCATATTGAAAGCTATAGCTACCCCCATAATGCTACCTAGACCGCTATGTAACTTTCTTGAAAGCCATATGTAATCCCCGCCAGTTCTAGGTATCCTCATCATAAGCCAAGTATAAACAAAAACCAATGGAAGAGAAAGAAGAAAAGTCAATAACGAAGAAATCCATAGAACTCCTCCCTTTACTATATAGGGAGATATACCTTGAAATACCGCTAATCCCGCTCCCATATTAGCCACGTTCAACATAACCAAATCTCTCAAACTAACGTCCTTCATTAATCCTGATGATTCTCTAAGAAACTTTGACATAGATTTAATTTATCTAAAATGTTTTTAAGTCTATCGAACATTTGTTCGACTATATTCATTACATAAAAGAAGACCTTCTTTAGTTAGATGATAACGCTTCTTTGTTATTTCTACTATCCCGTCGGCCTGAAGATCTGCTAAATGGAACTTTAAAGAGTCAGTAGAAAGATTTACATTATCCTTTATCTCCTTGAAAGACGCTTCACCCACACAAAGAAAAGTTATAATCTTTATTTTTATCGTGGATAGCTTTCCTTTTCTTTCACTCATATAATAAAGAGAATAGTCTAAATTCGACTTAAATGTTACGGTTTAACCTTAAAGGAAATGATTCAGTTTCCATCTTTATCTATCTTGGAGTTAGGTGGAGATCCCACCAAAGGATGTGTAAACTATTCTGAGAAATACAAAGCTTATTTCACACAATTTCTCAGTGCTAATGAGAGAGCCGTAGTAATGAACTTGGTGTAGCCCAAGGATTTCATGGACAATGAATGTCCGTAAAGCCAAACCTAGACTGACCAAGTTATTCATGTATAGCCTCCTCCAACACAGTAATCCATATATCCAAATTAGGAAAGTCAGAGTGATTAACGTATAATCACTAATACGCTAAGCAGAACAAGGAAACCACCAACTACCTCAGTAACTGACGGAATCTGATTAAAGAGCGGTATTGAAATAATTGTGGCTACAACGGGTTCTAAAAGACCTATTGTCTCTATATGTTGTGGTTTAACCTTTCCTGACGTATAAATTACTGATGTGTGTCCAATTAATGTTGGTATTAATATTAGCCCGATTAAAGCTAAAATTGAAGTTAAGTTAACTTTGCCTAAACCTTCAATTGCAAATAAAGGGAAAGAAAAGAACGCCGATGATAAGTAAATACTTGAAGTTATCTCAAGTACGTTCCCACTCCTCTTACTTAACAGTAGAGTATAAATCGATATACTTAGTGCTGATAAAATGGAAAGTATATTTCCTAAAAGATCTCCATTATTTAACGGATAATTCATGATCAATACACCTAAAAAACCAAGAGAAGCCATTTCATAGTCTAACTTCTCACTTTTGAACTTACCTAGAGATGCAAAAAGTATCGAGAAAAAAGGCGAAGTGGAAACCAGAACTGTTGCGTCTATTATTGTTGTATTATAAACTCCTAAGATAAAAAGAATCATATGAATGGAAAGGAGAAAACCAAGAGGAGCGTATTGCAATATTTTCCTAGGATTGATTTTACCTAAAGAGAGAATTAGACCAGCAATTGCAAATCTAAAGAACGTAATAGAACCTGGTGACATTCCGGAGATCTTTATAAATATTGCAGCAAAACCAAAGGAGATACCACCTATCACTAGAATAGCGTAAAACTTATTCATGGTTTACCTTAAGACATACAAAATTATTAGTTCGCCTATTAGGGGAACTAATTTGACCTTTTGGTCGATCTTACTGCTTCTTAATTAACCCTTGCCTTGCTGAGGTATATGAGTATAAAACTCTAGAGGATCTAACTGGTTCCTAACCACCAGTAGATGAGATGTTAAGCGTACCCTTTGAGTTTTCTTAACTTTTTAGTTAGAAAATAAACTTTGTAAATACTAAATCTTAATATTTAGATATTTTTACTATTATGATTTTAAGTCTAAGGTTCAGTAGGACGAGGACGCCACGCCCCTGCTAGGACTCAGAGTTAAGGGTTTTCGCCATGCTAAATCTTTTAAACCTTGAATTAAACCTAAAATATGTGCCGCAGTAGCTCAGCCTAGTAGAGCGCTGCCCTGGTAAGGCAGAGGTCCCGGGTTCAAATCCCGGCCGCGGCTTATTTCTTGTTATTTTGAAAGAACCTAAAACGACTGACTACATCTTTTAGGAAAAGAAAATCAGATAAGCCGTTAGATAATCTTTGTAAGCTTAGTGGAACGTATTACGCCAGGGCCTGCTGAAGCTGAAAGTAATATGTCTACATATACCTTGAAGTATTGTTTATCTATAATTTTCCTTCCAATTCTAATCTGGGTGTTTATCCAACATAAACCTTTACCACTCTTCCCTAAGCTGAAAGATATTTCAAATTACTTGGGATAGAAAATTTTGTAATTTTATGCGTGATTACTAGTATTCAAAATTACTTATTCATGATTGATTAACATGTATTAACAGCATCAAATAAGCACTTATGGGAAAAGCGTTACATTTATTTTTAAAAGAGAGCCTATCACTAACATACGGATAAGCACTATCTACCATTTTTGAGATCAACCGAATCACCGGTCTAGCTAAGGTAGAGGTACTGGGTTAGAATCTTGACTATAAGTCCATTTCTTATAGAATTAAAACTGAATTAGGGGAATACTTTACCTTAATTGTTGTTTGTCAACAAAGATATCAACGGAATTTTCAGAGGAGAGCAAAAGCTGCTTCTAGATCATTAGAATCATGCGTCTATGTTTTCCACTTTAATGCCGAGAATTCCTCACTAACTCATCGTATTGAAATTCCTTTGTATTAGATACTGGTTTTAAGGTACATAATAGCCACATCTCTTGAATAAAGCAGTTACGAGGTCGACTATTACCAAAGAGTTTAAGATAAATATGAAAAGAACAAATAATTTAGTGCTTCTACTATGGGAATAGTAAAGTTTATGTGGAACAATAAAGAGATCACCGTTAAAGAAATCGATCAAAATATTCTAGTAGTGAGAAATATAACAGAGGAAACATTAAAAATTGCCCAGTTAGGGAAGTTTAAGCTTTTTGAGTGTAAAGATAATGAAGAGGAATGTCTACAAATGGTTACAAGACTACTTTTAAAAATACCAAAATCGTGTAAGTTCTCATAAACAATACTCAGCTATTCATTTTATATATTAAAATTTAATAATCTGGTGTTCTAATTATATTAGGAAAGAAAAATGGTTGCAGAAGATATAGTAAAAGTGAGTAGAAACTATCAGGTAACAATACCAGCAAAAATAAGACAAAAATTTCAGATTAAGGAAGGGGACTTAGTTAAAGTAGTTTATAACGATAAAGAGGGAACAGTTAAGATAATAGTAACTAAAGAGTAAGCCCTCTCTATATCCTACTGAAAGAAATCAGAAGACCCTGCGGATAATGGATTAAACTATGTTAAAAATTAAGAGAAAATTAAAAGTTTTTAATTCACTATTATTTTTTGATTAAGAGGAAGGAAAACTCCCGTTTAAAGCAGTCTCGCTTAAATTGTGGGATTTTACACATTTTACGATATTTCCCTTTCCAAGATACCTATATTTAAAAACACAGCAATTATCTGTCCCACGCTTAAGTAATGCAGACCTGAAGAAGGGACTGAAAAAGGATAGGGAGGAACTAAGGATGTGCGGATTTCCCTACGCCTGCCTCGATGGTGTAGATAGGGTTAGCTCGCTAATGGAACGTAATAATGGACTTTGTTCGCAAAGTGGTGTATCCCAAGTATTTCATAGACAATAAATGCCCGTAAAACCCCTTTTTAAAAATATAAATGACCAAGATTAATACATTCGTCAAAAAATATTGTTTATTCTACATATAGCCACAAACCTTATATAATATATTTCTAAAATTAAATATGGTGTCGTAACGTGAATAATAACGATTTATTTTCCATTTTTTTAGCCAAAGTAGACCTTTCTAAGAAGGATATAACATTTATAAAGAAAATATTAAAAGTTTCAGGAATTAAAAGTGTGGAGGAGATAGTCAATTTGAGTCTATTACCTGTAACTCCCACTACTGCAACTGATCCGACTGATACTAAATCCCCATGGGGATAGAATTTTGATTTTTTTACTTAACGAAATTTGTGACGTGCCAAAAGATTTTAGGTTACTTGCAATAAATGCTAATTTATTTTTAGATAAATACTCTGAAGTAAGTAATATAATTCAATCAAATCACGTCCTTAAGCTTTACATTATATTTGATAGTTTTGACGTATCTAAACTTCCTGAGCTTAAAGACAAACTCCTCAGTTTGTTAAATCACATAAGCAACAAGGACTTAGGTCTAGTTCTCTTATACCCTAATAATGATGACAAAAGTATTATCAAAATAATTACGTATTTAAGAGGCTTCTCAACTTATTTTTTCCTTTTATTTTATAAAGAGATTTCAAGGAATTTATTAGATTCCGAGATCGTGAATAAAACTTTGATTGAAGTATATTTATTAGATGACGAAGACGTTTGGTTTTATAACGATCTAAAACTAGTTGAAAAAATAGGCGATAAATATAAGGTTTATCTGAATCCGTTTAAAGTTGAAAAAATAGTCCAACTTGAGGACGTTTTAAAACCCCACATGTTCTTAAACATATCAAGGACCTACGTCAGACATGACCCTTTAAAGGCTTTTTTGATCTGGCAATTTGAAGGAATAGTGCTAGAGCTTACTTATAAGTGCAATTTTACGTGTGAACATTGCTACGTTAATTCTTCACCTAAAAGGAAAGAGGTAATGAAATTGGAGATAGCTAAGTCTGTCCTGGAGCAATGTCTTTATCTTCCATATATTGAGAAAAGAGTTCATTTTACAGGTGGAGAGGTTAGTCTAATTTGGGAAAGTTTTTTGGAAATTGCTAAGTACGCAAAAAATTTAGGATATTCAATAAGCTTCGCAACTAATGGAGTATGGGCATTAAATGAAAACAAGATAGATGAGATTAAGCGCATTGGCTTTAATGACATAGAGTTTAGCATAACGCCATACCACATTAAGTTCTGGAAAAAAGAGAAATTAGTTAAGGCTATAACTAATATGAAGAAATCCGGACTTAGCTTTTACATAAGATGGTTAAGTGATATGGATCATTCTCTAGATGAGTTGTTTAATGATTTCCATGAGATAATAAGGGGAATAAAGGTTATATCGTCTCCTGTCCTTAGAATAGGAAGAGGTAGAAATATCAATGGTTTTAAGGATTTTCCTACGGGAAGTTGTTTTAACTTTCTCAACTTAACTGTGACCCCAAATGGAGATTTGTATCCATGCTGTAATGGATCTGAAACTACAGCGCTCGGAAGACTAGGAAACGTAAAGGATGGAGTCGAAAATGTCTTATCTACGTCTAGAACGTCTACGTTAAGGGCGTTAACTTTACTAGGACCTGGTTTCTTTTACAAAAAGCTAGGCATAAAGTTAAAGGACTACGTAAGCATATGCGAGATGTGTAACGATATTTTAAATGACGAATCGACTTACGCAGAAATAAGGAAGTTCTTGAGGAAACAGAAATGATAGAAGTAAGCCATGTTTACAAGAGTTATGGAAAAGTGTTAGCTAACGAAGATATATCCTTCAACCTAGAGAAAGGTTTACTTGCGATTATAGGCCCTAATGGAGCTGGAAAGACCACATTAATAATGCAAATCATAGGAAACTTAACTCCTGATAGAGGGGAGATCCTAATTGACAACTATAAACCGGGTGAAAGAAAGGCGAAGGAACTATTAGGAGTTATCCCTCAAAACTCAATACCAATAAGCAACTTAAGCGCAAAAGATCACGTTAATATGTTTGCTAAATTAAGAGGTATAAAATTGAACAAACGTGATATTAATGAAATCTTGAAAGTTCTTGAAATCGACCCAAACAAATCAACTAATGAAATGTCTGGAGGTGAAAGGAGAAAAGTGCTTTTAGCCTCGGTTTTAGCGTTAAGGTCTAAATACCTTATTTTAGACGAACCGACAGTTGGTCTAGATCTAGAGTCTAGGAACCACATTCATAACGTCTTGAAGTCAATGAAGGCAGAAAGAGGAATAATATTAACTACCCACTACTTGGAAGAGGCAGAAAAATTAGCTGATAACTTCCTTCTTATGAAGAGAAAGGTTTTGCTCTATGGAAATAAAGAAGAGGTATATAGAGAAATTTTCGGTAGGAAGATTTACATAGTTACTATTGGGGGAAAGAAGGAAATAGTACCCAAAGAGAAGATAGAGGAAGTAATCAGAAAGTATAAGGACGAAGACGTGGAAATAAGAATGCCGAACCTTGAGGAGATCTACTACGAGGTATTCGGAGATGAGAAAAAGGTTAACTGAAATAGCGTATTTAATGGAATTATACTTCAAGAGACAAACTAGAATAAGAAACATAGCTTCGATTCTTTTCTCAAGCATAATTTATCCACTTGGATTATACTTTGGAATTGGTCACTTGATACCTAGAGATCAGTTAGTATATTACATCGCAGGTCTTATAACTCTTTTTTTACCACCTCTGCTCTAAACGGAACGGCAGGTTGGCTAGCATTCGACAAATCATGGGATTACTTACTATTGATCAAAATGCTAGGCCCTTCCATCTTGGACTATGCAATAGCCATATCGTTATCTCAACTATTATTAGCCTTACCTGGTAGTATAGTAATTTTCCTTCTATACACTAGCCTAAATAAATTACCAATTTTAATTCTAACAGTTCTACCTTTACCTATAATTTCTGGAAATATTGCAACTATTATAACTTTACTTATCAAACAGTATTCCATCATAACTGTAAGTTCTCAAATATTCTCTAATTTGGTTTCTATATTTCCTCCTGTGTTTTATTCGCCTTCCCTACTAGGAATTTATGGTAGTGTAACTAAAGCGATATTTACAGTAGATGCGGCAGGAGCTATAAGATCTATAATGAACGAAAACGTGTATAATTGGATATTTTATGAGATCATTCTATTAGCTTACTTGGCTATAACATTCTTAATTACTAAAATAATATCAACGGTTTCTCCTCAGTAGTTTAAATCCTATTCTTGTAAAGCTTTGTTTAAAATCAAAATGTAGAAGTCTATAGGTTTTTGTCTCTTGACATTCATTAATAAGGAATAAAGTCTTTTTGTATAGCTATTAAAGAAAGAGAGAATAAGAAATTACTGACTAGATTTTTTAAAGCCCTAATCTAGATGATTATGCGTAACTAAAAAGGAATTCCCAGACCTTTCTGCTGAATGTTAATCATTTTAGATGATCTCCCTATCATTACAAGGAAACCTTTTTGAGACCGTTTTAAATTCTATGCGGTCAAGGTTATGAGTATCTTAGAGTCTATAGAGTTAAGTTCTCTATTTTATAGTTACAATATCACTTATCGTAGTCAATTACGATCACTTTCCCTGTAATGCTAAAAATAAGATGAGGCAGAGATCTCAATAGAATATTATATTTTATTTATCTTTAATAGAGAATCTCTATCAATCATAAGCATATTTTTAACAGAATTAATCTACTATTTTCTGTTCGTTTATTCCTCTTATTAAGTTATTAACATACTCTTCCTCACTCAATTCTAATGGATTTATCACATAACACATTAATCCTCCCATAAATGCCCTTACCTTTATCACGTTCTCTATTGTAGAATTGCCAAAAACTCTTTCAGCTACTTGCTCTACTAAGGAAGAGCATACTTTGAATACTGTAGACGCTATTTCAGGGTATTGTCCGCGGAGCGATAGGACGTTTAAGAATAGACTTCTTTCAGCGTCATTAGAATATTTCTCCAAGAACTTCATCCCTATATTCCTTAGTAGTTCTATTCCTTCTGTCTTTTGATCAAGACATGACCTTATTAGTTTATCAGGTAGAGAAGACCTAGCAACCTCTAGGATTAGTTCGTCTTTGTTATGAAAGTACCAAAATAGTAGTCCCTTAGAAACTCCTGCCGCGCTAGCTATTTCTTGCATTGAAGTTTCATTGAATCCTCTTTTAGAGAATATTTCCTTTGCAGCGTTAACTATTTTTTGATGTACTTGCTTTTTCTTTTCAATTCTTTTCTCCATAGGTTAAGATCGCATTGAGGCGTAATTAATTTTACTGACTATCCGATTTGACCATATTGCTTGACCAGTTGGTAAATTTTTTAAATATATAGACAAACAAGCCAGTATGACATTAGAAAAATTCTCAATAATGAGTTTTGGGATAACCCTTGGGTTAGGAGGTTATGCCTTAGTTCTAGGTAATTTTTTCCCTCAAATTACACAGCTAGTAGTTTGGATAGAAATCCTATTGTTTTTTATTTTTTCACTAATTTATTGTAGGAAAGATCATAGTTCATCCTGGAATTGTCAAGAAAGAAGTTACAGATCCAATTGTTGGTAACTTTTACGCTTTACAACCAATCTCTGCTGTTATAGTTGCTATACTCGCTTGGAATTCACCTCAATTTTCAATTGGAGAGTTTCAATTATACTTTCCTTTTTGGCTATCCCAAGGTCTTCTTTTATATGGCGCAGTTCTCATTTTTTCCTTAACAGTATTTCTAGAGTATCATTTCATTGCAAACATCACACATCACGACCCAAGGGAACTCCTTATTAAGCATGTATTAAAGAGTTAAGAGGAATTCCTCTGCCCTTTTTATGAAGTCTTCCAGGAGGAAAGTGGTTAAGGATCACTTGGAAGATCTTGAGGATCGAAAGGGAAAAGTGAACTGTTGACTTTCTTCTCTTCGTTTAATAGCTTGATGCAAATATTTCCTAGAGGAAGTTTAAGAACGTTTGGGGAAATTACTAAAATTCTCTTAACATACATATTTGCCAATTACGAAAGACGATGCATTAGAGGTTGCAAGAGAGAAAAGGAAAAACAATGAATGTAATTTGTTAAATAAAGCAGTTAAGGTAAAAGGTTAAAAGGATACTCTATTTATAATGTTAAACATGGAAACGCTTTGTGGAAAGAAAATATTTCCTATTGGTCTCGGAACTTGGGGCATTGGTGGAGGCTATTGGGAAAGAAATGATACAAATGATTTGAATGACCTTTCTTCACTTACTTACGCAATTACTAAAGGGATTAACGTTATAGATACTGCAGAGATGTATGGTGCAGGCCATGCAGAGGAACTTGTTGGAAAGGTAATTAAGGATAGAGAGAAGATCGTAATTATCACTAAGGTATGGCCAAATCACCTAAAATATGAACAGGTAATCGAGGCTGCCAAGAACAGCTATGCTAGGTTAGGAACGTATATTGATCTTTACCTTATTCATTGGCCAAATAACGTAGTACCTCTTAAGGAGACTATAGAGGCAATGGATTACCTAGTAGATCAGGGAATTGTTAAGTGTATTGGAGTAAGCAACTTTTCAAGGAAGTTAACGGAGGAGGCAATTTCCTATTCTAGACATAGAATCATAGCTAATGAGATCGAATATAACGTCATGAATAAGAATGTAGAGAAGGATATAGACTTTTATAGAGATAACGATATAGCGATAATTGCCTATAAGCCTCTTTCAGGGTCAATTCAAAATAAGGTTTTAGCCGAGATAGGTAGAAAGTACGGGAAGACATCTGTTCAAGTAGCTTTAAATTATTTGATGAGAAACTCTATTCCTATACCTAAAGCGACAAAAAGAGAACATATAGACGAGATAGTTGGCGCATATGGATGGAGTTTAGATATTGAAGATATAAGTACTATAAAGGAACTCTGAACTTGTTCCGTTAAATGGAGATTTTGTAAAGTTCTCAATAAAAATGCCAAAAGAAAATATCAGATATACGTAACCAATTAAGAATAAAGGCAATAACCAATACTATTAACTTCTTCCCTTATGTGACTCATCTCATAATTAGACCATAAAGTAAATTGCAACACAGGACACATAACCCTCACTTCAAAAGAATGAAAAATACAAAATGAAAAAGAACAAAAGTGAAGAGAAATGAGGCTAATCGTGGCTAATTTAACCCAACCACCTAAGGACTACATGCTAAGGCTCGCCCTATTGGGAGTGGCGGACTAAACTCCTCGGACTTTCGCCCTCGGAGAGCACATCCCCACCCCATCAACCCCCTGTTATAGAGGAGGGCTCTCGCGGGTTTCCCCGCAAGGGTGCCTCGTTTCGGGAGAGGATTCTCGCTTAGATGCTTTCAGCGATTATCCCTTAGGGCGTGGCTGCCCGGCAGTGCCCGACCGGACAACCGGTAGACTAGAGGCCCCGATACCCCGTTCCTCTCGTACTTGGGGTACCTTTCCCTCAAGCACCCTACACCTCCTACCCTTAGAGTCCGACCTGTCTCGCGA
>NZ_JFZT01000039.1:52500-387814 GCF_000632495.1 Candidatus Acidianus copahuensis
TAGAACGACCAGGGTAGTATTGCTTCGCTAGTTCCACCAAACCTTTCTCGTCTATCACGCTAGCCAGTAAACCAGAATTTATAAGATTAACCAAATCGTAAAGGGACCTAAAATCATCAGACACATCTTCAGGCCTACAAAGAGGTCTAACAGCCTTTAAGACCTTTGTTGCAAGATCTCCAAGGTCTTTTACCTTTCTATCTTGTTTAGCTTGGATAAGAAGAGGCCAGTAATCATCTCTCACGTCATCATCAATAGCAATCAAAGTCCTTCCTAAAAACTTCTTTTTCTTTACTGGCATTGAGAGATTTAGCATTGAATGATATTAAAACCTTTCCCTTAGAAAGAGAAAATAAAACCAAACAATTAGGATTCAGGAACAAAAAAATTCACTAGGGTAGAGATGGAAAGCTTCCTTATAGAGAGAAATACTTTAAAAAATAGTAACATGATAGCAGAAAGACGATTAGACGAAGTTTAAATTGAGTATATATCCTTCGCCTTCATTTACATGATGCGAATCTTTCAAAATGTTAGATGTACTTAGATGGCAAAGGTAAACGGCTAAGAACTCAGAAGTTAATCCAGAATACACTTCGCAATGTGGACATTGAAGTACAAGCTATTTTCATAGATTGCTTTTTCTGTGAGAAGTTGATCACGCTTCTGTTTGCTATATTTAGGCTCACTTATCATTACGCACTTGTTGGAAATCTTCTTAGATCTTGTTAAGGCTAACTCTTTCTTTTTTTGGTAAGGTTTTACTATAAAGGGTGTTCAATCGAAAGCTTGGGTATTTTATAGTTAATATACCATTTTTCTACTGTTTTATGGAACAAACTAAACTTCTTTTAGAGGAATAATTTTCAGAAGAACTCTTTTAAATTTCTTGTGCAATTCGCTAAAGCAACAAATAAAATAGGTAATCGATTTCCTTAATTTTGGTTTGAAATCGCGTTTATGAGAACTCAATATTTAGGCGATCTTTGTTTACAAGAAAGATTTTCTTAACTTTTTTTATTTAAGTAAAGAGATATAATATCAGTTCCTATGACAATAACTCATTTATAAAAAATATCTAAAGGTGAAAAAATAACGAAAGCTAAATTCCTATAGAGATAACTTTACATCATTTTATTACCTTTCCTTTTTTTTTTTAAAATATAGATAGTAAATTATATTATAAATAACTTACTTCCAGAAAACCATTACTTTTTCTATCTTCCCACTAAAGTAAACTGATACTAAAACAGAAGGCCTTACGGAAAGAACAGCCAGTTTGACCTCCTCCGTTCTGTCAGTCAAAGACACAGGAAGAATAAATGCTACTTCTTCAACCTCTTTAGGAAGAATAAAGTTCAAGTACTTGTCAAAGCTCCCCACAGCCGATAAAGGGATAGCCTTCCACGCACGATAACCCCTAAGCAAATCCAACAAAGAAGCTTCTAATGTAATCTCTTCAAACATCTGCATTAGTGAGTATTAACTTAACAAACTTAAAAACCTTACTCTTCATTTGCCTATATTTTATATAATAAGCTTCTATATAAATCTTTATCTAAAGTTGCCTGTTAGGACAACTCTAAAGTTCTTTTGGAGGAATCATGTTCAGAACAGAATTCGAAACAGTTTCACGACACCATTAAGACAAATTTGAACTAGAAACTCAATAACAACAAATTTGAATATATGATATTTTTAGGTGTTTATAAATCTCTAAAAACTATTAAGCTAGAAAACACAAAACAAGAAGTTAAATATTGAACCTTTCCTCGATGGAATTCCTGATGCTTTATCTTATTCTTAGTTTGCGGGAGCGGGGATTTGAACCCCGGATGGCCTTCGCCAGCGGATATCTTACAGGCCTTGAGTCCGCCCCCTTGGTCCGCTCGGGCACTCCCGCAAATTAGAAATCGTGATTACAGTAAAAAAACTTTCACATCTTTTTGAGGACTAATGAGGTTAATGTTGATGTAACTCCCTTGATCGACCTTATGCTCTCTATTACATTATTTAATTCTATGTTATCTTTAGCTTCAACTCTTGCAACTACATCATAGTCCCCTGAAATCTCCATTACTTCCTTTACTCCTGGGATCACTGAAAGTCGCCTAGTAACTGAGGTTGTGTAAACGTTTGAGTCACATTTTATTGAAACTACAGCCTCTACTTTCTCAGGTGGTCTAGGCTTTAAGATTTTGCCTGTAACCTCTTCGGCTATTTCTAGCAAGTCAACGTCTCTGTAAAACCTTGCTGAGGGATTTGCCTTTATTTTCGCTAAAACTTGGTCTAACTCTTCATCATTTAACTGCACTCCTAGTCTATCAAAACGATCCTTCAAGGCATGTTTGCCAGTGTACTTGTCTATTACGTAATCTCTACTCCTACCAAAAGCCTCCGGAGGCATGAACTCATATGTCTTAGGATCGCTAAGTATTCCAGCTACGTGCACTCCAGCCTTATGAACGAATGCGTAATCTCCAGTTATTGGGAAGTTTGGAGGCATTGAAATCCCACTATACTTCTCTACCAGAGAGGAGACTTTAGGTAAGATCTCAAGCTTAACCACGTCAATACCAAAGTGATATTTGATTGCTGCAGCAACTACTTGTAAGGGTACTATTCCCACTCTTTCCCCTAAGCCATTTACAGTAGTATGAATTATTGTTGCCCCTCCCTCAACTGCCGCTAACGCGTTAGCTACAGCCATTCCAAGGTCATTATGAGCATGAATATCTAGCTCCACTCCAGGAACCTGAGAGGAAATATAGGAAAAGAGCTCCCTCGCCTTTTCAGGATACAAAACTCCAACAGTATCGGCGAGACTTACTCTATCTGCTCCAGCGTCTCTAGCCGTTTTGACTACTTGAACAAGATAACCTAAATCGGCCCTTGTGGCATCTTCAGCTGTAAATCTAACCTTCATTCCGTGAGTCCTAGCATAAGAAATTGTATCAGCAATTATCTGGAGTGCCTCCTCTCTACTCTTCTTTGTCTTAGCTTTTAGATGAATATCGCTTATTCCGTAAAAAATTGCTGTTCTATCTACCTCAAGTTCAGCGTTTACTTCTATATCGCTCTTTACTGCTCTACTGTGCCCAACTACTTCTGATCCTATTTCTCCTTCCCTTCTTAGCTTCATTATTCTTCTTATTCCCTCGTATATATCAGGTGATACCGCAGGATGCCCTGCCTCTATCATGGACACGCCTACTTCTGAGAGAACCTTAGCTATCTCAACTCTTTGATCTATTGTAAATACTACCCCAGGAGTTTGCTCTCCTTCCCTAAGAGTAGAATCCAATATGCCTACTTTCAAAAATCGCACCTATTCGATTCATCAATAGTAACTTACTTATTAAGATTCCAGATAATTGGTGGTTCGATATTCTCACTAATCAAGGGTATTAAGTATCAACTGAGATACATTTTCCAAGCCAAGTTTTTGCGAATATTTCTCCAAGATCTCTGAGATTAGGCTGTAAACTTCTTTCTTCCCTCTAACTTCTTCAATGTAATCAGTATAAGCAAAAATTATAGCTGACTTTAAGCTATTTCCCTTTAGTATATTTTCCTCAACTAAATCTAGAATTTTTTTTACTTCTTCTTTGCTAACTTTTCCCCTAAATGTTCTAAGATCCTCAAATTCCTTCTGGTCCAGAACTGACGTAATAATCACCACTCTAGCAGTGTTGATACTTCTTTTCCTAATATAATGTCGCTTAGCTTTTCTAGCTTATTATAATTCATCACTATAACCCTTATCTTAGATCTTTCAATTATCTTTAAAGCCATGGGGTCAAGAAGCTCATAAGTCCCAGCCTGTACATGAGAGTTATTTAAAACTTTCTTCAGGTCTTCTATTTTTATCTTTCTGATTAGCTTTGCTCCAGGATTGATTCTAGGATCGCTATCGTAAACGCCATCTACATTGGTTGCAATTATCAAAAGATCTGCATTAGAAGCCTCAGCTGCCAACGAAGCTACTGCCGCAGTAGACTGCCCTGGTTGAAATCCACCAGCTACAACTACTTTACCATAGGACCAAGCTTGAATAAACTCTTCTAAACTTTCTGGGACTTTCATGTATGCAACTTCAGGTAGGGAAAATACAACCAAGTAAGCGTTAAGCCTAGACGTCCATATACCTAGAAGATCTAGATAGGCCTCATTTGAACCTATACGTCTTGCGAGTTCAATATATCTCCTAGCAGTTTGTCCTCCTCCAATAACTACTCCAACTCTATACCCTTTACTTACTAGGTTAACTACTGCATCTCTAAGCTGAATTAGTCTAGAGGAATCCTCATCAAAAATCTTCCCACTTATCTTTAGAATTATCTTCATCCTCTTTAAGAGCGAAAAAAGTAAAAAAGTTTAAATCTGGTAATCGTCTGGTAGTTTATGCCTAAAGTACTTCCCAGTATCAGGATCCTTAAATAAGCCTATCTTTACTCCCTTTCTACCCTTTGGAGCTAAAGACCAAGCCTTTTCAGGCGATAGTTCTGCTTCCTTCCCACTTGGAGTCTTAACTTTTACAGTTTTCTTAGAGGTCATGTCAGTAAATCTATTGAAGGATTCACATTATAAGTCTTTCCATGACTCTTTTAATGGATAATACCATCAGATCTTCAATGACTGATGTTGAAGGATTCCCTTAATGTATTACAGCGATCTGCTTGTCCCTCCATCAACTAAGAAGGAAGAACCTGTAATGTATGGAGAAGATACAATAGTTTGTATTACCGGCCCAAGATCTTTTTCCGGATCTCCAATCCTGCCAATAGCAGTTCTATCTATGACCTCAGACTTCCAGACCTCTTCGAATGACTTATTAGTTTTCTGCGCGAGCTTACTAATACCTCTTCTAGCTCCTTGAGTGTCAAAGCTGCCCATTAGAATAACGTTAAAAGTAACGTTAAATTCTCCGTAATCTCTAGAAAGAATCTTTGCCAATTGCATTAAAGGAGACCTTGAAACGTCAGCTAATACGAAAATGCTCTGTGGTTCCTTGACTGTCCATGAAGAAAGGTAAATCACTCTTCCAAACTTTCTAGCCTTCATTCCATTCAAAACTAGCCTTGTTAACTCTACAGCGCTAAACAAATATAGTTTAACTGCCTCTTCCCAGTCCTCATACGAAGTTTCTTCAAATAGAGCTGGTTCCTTCCTAGGATTTCCAGAATTTACAATAAGGACATCTATACCTCCCATAATCTCTTCGGAGAATTTTACTAGGTCTATCAATGATTGTCTATTTGTTAGATCTGAGGTTTTACCCCAGACAGCTGGAGAAATTCTCCTCAAGAACAATAACGCTGAGTCAAGTTTGTCCTCTGATCTAGAGGAGATCACTAGTCTATTACCTCTCTTTAGGAAAAACTTAGATAGTCCCATACCTATTCCTTCTGTAGAGGCTGTAATCAAAAACCTCATAAATTAAGCTTTGCAATGGGGATTATATGTCCGTTTTCACGGTTTACCATCACTCCTTTGAAGTTTTAGGAGGTAGTGAAAGAGTTGCAGTAGCAGTGATCAGAGTTCTTAAAGATTTGGGCATGAAAGTTAGATTAGTTACTCTAGTCCCCCCAGACGACAAGATATATGCATGGGATAGAAATTACGTTAAACCAGACGAAGTTATAAGGGTAAACTTTCCGCTTAAATTTGGTCTATACAAAGCTCTTTATCTTTCTTTAAGGACTGTAAGAGGAAACACTATAAGTACAATAGGTGACATAACAAACTGTGACTATAATTACATCCATTTTCCTTGGTCAATCTCAGAAGTGGCCGGAATTAAGGTTTACAAAGGGACAAAAAGGATCTACTTCTTGCCATACAAAGTATTCCACAGAAAAATTAAGAATGGTGGAAAAATGTTGGCTAACTCAAGGTGGACAGGAGAAATATTGAGAAAAGCTGGTTTCCAATATCAAGTCGTTTATCCACCAGTTGACGTTGAGAAGTATTCCCAAGTAGGAGGAAAAGAAAGAGATCCTAGAACTGTATTAACGATAAGTAGGATTTCTCCAGAAAAGGATTTAGACAATCTATTTTATGTGGCTGAAAAATTAAAAAATTTCAATTTCTACCTTCTAGGATCTTCAGGAAGAAGCAGAAGATACTTGCAGGAAGTTTTAAGAAAAGCTGAAAGTTTACATAATCTAAAGGTAATAACAAACTTTGATGATAAAACATTACTTGATATTATGGGAAAGGCTAAACTTTACTTCCACCCTAAGATAGAAGAGCATTTTGGCATATCTGTAGTTGAGGCAATGTCTGCAGGAATTATACCAGTTGTACATAAGAGTGGAGGAACTTGGATGGATATTGTGGATGAGGGAAAGTATGGTTTTGGTTATTCAAGCAAAGAAGAGGCAGTAAACTCATTAATTGAGGCGTCTAAATCTTCCCTTGAAGTTAAGAAAAGGGCAGAAATGTTTACCTTTAAGAAATTTGAAGCTACTCTTTTGTCGATCCTGGAGAGAGCTTCCTAAAGACTTCTAGAACACCTATAAAATCCTTTTCGCCTAGACCCAACGCCTCAGCCATCCTATATAGTTGAAGAGATAAAGACGATGTTAGAGTCAATGCTCTAATCCTCTGAGATTCTCTTTGAATAATTTCTAGATCTTTCCTCATATGTTTAACAGCAAACTGGGTGGAGTAATCCTCTGAGACCATCTTAGGAACTTTTAGTTCGGTTGTAGGAGATCTAGCGCTACTGAGTTCAGATAAGACTTTAGCTACCTTTTCCTTATCTAATCCGCTAGAAATGCCAAAATTATAAGCTTCGGCCATAGCTGTGGCGTATACGCCTAGTAGAAGATTATTAACCAGCTTTGCGTAAAGTCCCATACCATTATCTCCCATATATATCACGCTAGAAGAAGTGTGGGAAAGAAGGTCTTTCACCTTAGAGAACTGATCCTCTGGCCCTCCAACCATAACAACTAACTTTTTCTGTTCTACAAAAACGGAAGTGCCTATAACAGGGGCGTCATACATTACGCCTCCAACTTCTTTTACCTTCTTAGCTAAGGCTAAACTGACTGAAGGAGAGATTGTTGACATGTCAACAAGAATCTTACCCTTTAAGTGAGGGATCAAGTTTTCAACAACTGTCGTTACTGCATCATCGTCTGAAAGCATCGTCAAAACTATTTCACACTCGTTCGCAATTTCCTGTAATCCTCCAAACTTGACTTTATATTGCCTGGAAAATTCTTTGGCTTTGTCCTCTGTCCTATCCCAAACTAAGCCTAGAACTCCGTCCTTTGCTAGGTTTGCACCTATTCTCCAACCCATTACTCCTAGTCCTATAAGACCGTTCATACTTAAGATATCGATTCCAAGCTTTTGTGTTTTCCTTCGCTTTTGACAAGGTCTATTAGTAACACTTCCCCTTTAATAGATGACAACTTCTCCCTTAGTTCTTGGAAGTCCCTCGCCTCTACGTAAACGTCATAGAGTTTTTCATACACTTTTTCTCCGATTGGTTCAGTCGAGTAAACCAGAAGTCTGTAAACCCTCTTTATTGGTCTCATCCCCATAATTACTCCTATTTCCCTCCCTGAGATTTCCCTAACCTTCCTCATAATATATCCACTAACTTCTATCGAGTCCTCATTTCTTTCAGTTATGATAGGATATTTGTCAAGAATTCTGACCTCTGAAGGTTCAACAAATGGGACCATAACCTTGGATTTAAGTCCTTCCTCTAATGATGTATCTGAGTACCACGAAGAGATAGTTACCCTTCTGCTCAGCCTAGAGTAAAGGTAAAGGTTAAGCCTCCTTTTCTCTACAAGGTAAATTTGTCTTGTCTCGACGTCATAAACTATCTCCACATCAGCGTTATCAATGCATGGAGGAAAACCCTCAGCTGAAAGCCTTTTACCTACCTCTCTTCTTATCTCGTTCTTAATGCTCTCGTAATAAATTAAACTATTTTCCATGGCAAACTCTCTTTCCCTTTCCCTTAGTTCGTCGGATAACCTAACGCCCAATACATAATTTACTTTACTTTCCTTAAGGTAGGATAAAGCCTTTATAAAGAAGTCTTCTTCGAACTCTTTTATAAAAGACCCACACAAATAACAAGACCTGTTTTGAAAAGAATCGGAGAAGTAGTTCTCATAAACGCCGGAATAATCTCTCCCAATATTATAGAAAACATCCTTAAGTTCCTCTAAGTCGCCAAACTCATGATCTTTTATTTTCCTGTCCAATTCCATTACCAAAGAAATCTTTATCGCTTTTCCCCTTTCCTTATCTGAGAGCTTATAACCTAACTTCGCAAAGCATCTGCCTAAACAGCTATCGCAAAGGGGATACCTCTTGAGTAGATCAAACGCCTTGTCCAGAAAGTTTTCCGAAGAGTTTTTCGACGTCCTTCTTCCTCCTCCTTATCATCTTAAGAGTTTTTTGCATCATATTAAAGTGCTCTACCATTTCCTTAACCTCTTCAACCTCAACTCCAGCTCCAATTGCTATTCTCCTCATTCTAGACTTGTCCATTAAAGACGGATCGTCGAGTTCTTGATACGTCATAGAATTCATTATCGCGATCCACTTCCTCATTTTTTCTTCCCCAATCTTTAACTGATCGTCAGATACTTGTCCAAAGATTCCAGAACCTGGCAAGAGCTGGAAAACCTTGGATAGAGGTCCCATCTTTCTTAAAGCGTTAATCTGATCGTACAAATCTCTAAAAGTTAGTTTTCCCTTACCAGACATCACTTCTTCCATTTTTTTCTGTACGTTTTCGTAGTTCTCAATCTCTTTGAACTTTTCTAGGATTGTCTCTACGTCGCCCATACCAAGTATTCTAGCAACAAACCTCCTAGGATTAAATACTTCTAATTCGTCCGTCTTTTCTCCAGTTCCAATAAACTTTATTATAGCTCCAGTAGCTGCAACTGCAGAAAGAGCCCCCCCACCTTTTGCAGTTCCATCCATTTTAGTTATTATTATAGTACCGATTTTAGTTGCTTGATGAAATCTAGAGGCTAAATCAAAGGCTTTCTGACCTATTGACGCATCTATAACCAGAGTAACTTCATCAGGTTTTATTGCGTCGTAAATATTCTTCATTTCCTCTAGGAGCTTAACTTCCTCTCCATAACCATGTCTTCCAGCAGTGTCCACAATAATTATCTCTTTCTTTTCCTGAAGGAATTTCTCTAAACCTCTTTTAGATATACCAACAGCATCGTTGCTTCCAGGTTCACCATATACATCTACTTTAATTTGATCTCCTATTTGCTTTAGCTGTTCTAGAGCAGCAGGTCTATATACGTCCGCTCCCACTACTCCTACGTTAAAACCTTTCTTCTTGTAAAAGTATGCCAATTTTCCAGCCGTAGTTGTCTTTCCGGTGCCTTGAACTCCAACCAACATGATAATGTAAGGAATTTTATCCGGAATTACCTTGGGCTCAACATCCCCTCCAAAGAGATTAGATAGTTCCTCATAAACTACTTTTATGAACCATTCCCTTCTCTCTATTGTAGAAGGCGGTTTTTCATTCTTTAACCTTTCCTTAATCTTGTTTGTTAACGTCATCACTAGTTGTACTTTAACGTCAGAAGAGATTAGTGACTTCTGCAGATCTTTTATAAAATCGTCAACGGCTTTATCATAAGAAGAAGATCCAGTTAAAAATTTTCTTACAGAATCCTTTAAATTATCTAACATTTACTTTACCCTTACAATTTTTCTTCTCCCCATTATAGACCAATACTCTACCTCTGCTCCTGGTCTTACTTTTGAGGCTAAGTCTTCCTCTTTTGGTCTCTCAATATCGAAAGTTTCGTAAGTGTCTAGATCCATTAATTGAATCTTCTCATTCATATCAGCTAGAATTTGACCCACATGTTTCTCTATGACTGGAATCTCTATTTGCTCATCAACCGGAGCCATAAGAGTCTTCTTAGATCCAGTAAAGATGCTGATTGCGACTATATTAGCTTTAGCCGCGCCATGTTTTCCAGTCTTAGCCTTAGAGACCTCAACTACTCTACAAGGTTCTCCATCTATTACAACGTAATTACCTTCTTTTAAGTCGCCCACTTTAGCGTAATTTACTCCCATGAGTATCCCTTGAAAGTTTCCACATTAATTTTTAACTCTTGTGCTCCGAGCTTTGGCCCTTCATCACTCATCAGTACCATACTCTCTTCACAGCAAGCTTATTATTTATCTAAGGATTAAAAGTAGTTATGACTTGGAAAGTGAAGTGTACCTCGTGCGGTACAGAGAGAAACTTAAACATCAGTTTTGACATAGGAAAACAAAAGACTATTTACGTTTATTGTCCAGTTTGCAAGAAAAACACTTTTAATGAGATACTCGGATATGTAGAGGAATGAAGAACCCAATAACTTTGAGCGATGAAATAACCTGTCTCGTCTGACTAACTTATGAAATCTCCAGTCTGTATCTTCTCGGGGATGTACTGAAAGGCTAAGAATTTCAAACCTTTGCTAGCCATAGCCTCTATCTCTAGCTTAGCCTTTTTCTGTAAGAAGTAGGAAATCTCTTCTTGCCAATTCTTAGTCTTAAACCACTGGTAATTCCTAATCTCCATAGCTCTCTTTATGTCGTAATCCTTTGCTTTTATAATGAAGTTGTTTCTTTCCCTTTCAGTTAAATACGCCTTCTTTTTAGGAGTCCCAAATATGTCCCCCATTGATACGCCTAAAAACCTAGCTTGAGATGTCGCAAGTCTTTCGCTTTCATAAGATAGATTTATTGAACCTATTCTGAAAACGCTGTAAATGTACCATCCATAAGGATCCGCATCTGTGAGTATGTAGACTGGAAGCTTTAACTCTTCGTTTAGCCTCCTGACAAACCTTCTTGTTGCTCTATCTGGCTGTCCAGCACTAGTTACGAGAATTGCATTATATTTTTTCCAAAATCCTTCCCTATGTAACTGCTGGAAAACTGCGTCCTTCTCTACAACTAGGACGTAGTCTGCCTTAATGTCCACTATATCCACTAAGTCAGGAGTAGGCTCAATAGAATAAGCGCCGTGCCCCATCTTACTCAAATCTATAATATCGTTACCGCTTCTTATCCTCATATCACCTACAAGTTTTCCCTTTTCCTTGCTAAGAATTAGCATATCTTCCCTAAGCAGAGAAGTCAAGACTTCCACGTCAACGATCACACTATCTGACTCCTTTTGCTCATCCCAGGTATTTTCCTCATATGTTTTGCCATTAGGAGCTTTTAGTACAATTGAGTGCTTTCCCCTATAGTAGAGGTCACGAATTGTTGGATACTCGTTATTTATCAAAGCGTCATATATTATACTACCCATCAACGTGGTTTGCATGAATCTCCTTGCTTCATTCAAGTCTAGAAAGTTCCTCTTTACCTTGTTTTCACCTAATAGAAGAAGCTTTCTTTGCTCGTCATAAACTGTATTCTCCAACGTCCTCCTAGGCATTTCTAAAACTAGGGATTCTCCCTTATTTATCTGATCTAATATTGAAAGAAACTTTTTCTTTAGAATTTCAGCAGCCCTTTGCCTTGCCTCTTTATCTACCTTAGAAACGAACTCGCTCATAGTGCCTCAACCTTATACATCTTATATTCCTCTGTATCTTTTAGGTCTAATCTTCTTTTAACTACCTCAAAAAGTCTTTCCTCTATTTCCTTTTCGACTTTTACTGCCTCTTCTTTATTTCCGTCAACTGCAAAGACTGAAAGAGATCTAGCTACCTCTGGAACATATTTCAAGTAAGTTAACATCTTTCTTTTAGCTTCTTCTTCTTTTTTCTTCTCTGCCATAAAGATCTTGAGCCTTCTAGCAGTTTCCATTATTCCATTCCTTACCTCCTTCTCTATTTCCTCAACGTCTGCTATGCTCTCCTTTCCAGCGCTCTTATATGGAACCTTGGTACTACAAAGATGAACCATTACAACTAGAGGTTTGAGATCTTCCTCCACTCCGTATCTCTTCCAATCAATTTCCTCAACCACTTTCCATATTACGTCAGACTTCTCATCATAAATTAAAGGTATCTTATTAGCATATCTCAAAACCAGAGGCTCTTCTCCTGGTTGTATATTTCCACCATAAGCTAAACCTACCTCAACTATGAAAGGATGACCTTGATAAGCCTTGGGCTTTCTAGTTATAGCGTTAACAAACTCCGGAGCAAACACGTTCTTAAGACTTAATTCAATCAAATCGGATCCTATAACTGAAAGGGAATCGGGAGATGGAGGTCTGAAACCCTCAAACTTCTTCATTGCCTCAGTAAGCCTTGAAAGTTCATCATCCTTTAAACTCTGGATCTTCCTCTCAGGCTTTAGGTTAGCCATCTCTAGGACTTTTAACGCGGTTATTTCGCCAACTCCCTGAAACTCCTTAATTAGAAAGTCCTTTACAGTGTAGTTATCCCTTTGCTTAGCTATTATGTTCTTAAGAAGTTCTATATCTACACCATATGGATGAGGTTTTACTTCAACTGGTGGTTTCGGTATCTTATTTGTTAGTCTAGGGTAATAAATCACATTACCCTCAGGATCTTTGAAAAAGAACTCGGCGTAGGGGGCAACTATGTAAGTCCTCTTTACGTACTCGTAAATCCTTTGCTTCGATCTCTGCCAGTCTCCAACTAAGTAGAGGCTTACTGATGTACCATGGTATCCCTTTTCGTTAGAAGAGGAAGATCTCTCATAAATTACAGGTTCATTTTTAGTTACATCGATCTTAAGCTTGAAAAAGTAAGTCCTCTTGGAGTTAAGTGGTGAAGTAATTATCTCAAGAGGTCTTTCTTGGTACATCTGACTATAGAGCACTGCAGCCTTAACTCCAAGACCATACATTCCCCTAGTCTGTCTTATAACATATTTAGAACTGTAAAGTACCCTCCCAAATGCTTCTGGGACAACGTGAGGTGGAATTCCTATTCCATTATCCTCTATAGTTACCTTATATATTTGTTTTTGTTGATCAACTAAGTCTATTACGAGTTTTATACTTGGCAAAATTTCATGGACGTCGGTAGCATCTAAAGAGTTCTCTACAAGCTCTCTTACTGTTTGATAGAGAGCCCTAGCTGGATTTGAGAATCCGACTAACTCGGGATTTCGCTTAAAGAACTCTGCAGGTGAAATGCTGACAAACTTTTCTGACAACAATAGTCCACCGCAGAATAAATATTAAGAAATTAGCTTAATAAGACTGAAGCCAATATAGGAAGAATAACTGTAGCATCCCCATAAATTACTGTATTTTCTGCATTTTCTTTAATTTTATTCCATGATATTGCCTCTCTTGGCTTTGCCCCACTTAAACTTCCATCATACTCTTGAGCAGTAGTTAGGTATACTGCGTAATCTAGACCGTCTTTAAACTGATTCCACCATATTGTATGATGTTTGCTTATCCCACCACCTATAATGAGAGCCCCAGACTTATTGCAGGAAAATATCATATCCTTTACATTTCTCATATCTTCAAACAGATTAATCCTAAGACCGTTAAACTGAGATCTAATAAAAAGGTTTGTCCCAAAACTTCCATCTATTACGCCAGGAACGAAAATGGGCACCTTCTTCTCGTAAGCAGATCTAAGTATTGAGTTATTATCCTTGATTCTCTTGCCAAATTCCCAAAGAAGCTCATAGACAGGCCATTCCTTCTTTTCCTTGATCACATCATCAAGTACCTCCTTCACTACATCCTCCACCACTTTCCCGTAGGACTCAAAGGGAACTAAGACGTTACCTAACCGATGTATACGCATTTCCCTTAACATATTATCGTCATACTCAAAGATACCTTTATAGTATTTACCGCCAAAGCTTCTGGCAATGTCGTGATCTATTGTACCACCAGTTGTTATGATTACGTTAAAGTATCCTCTAGATATCATGTCAGCAAATAAGCCTCGCAGGCCAGTAGATACTAGATTTGCAGTAAATGAAATAAACCTCAGATCTGCATCTTTAACCATATCCTTCAAAATTCTAGAGCCCAGAAAGACCGAGGATGCCGTAAACCCGTGAATCTTCGCTAAAATGTCTAAGTAATTATTTAACCCCTTCAAATCGTCTAACGTGATATCCTGCACTTCCTCCTTAAGAATGTCATCCCTATTCAACCCTTAGTCACCCCTATTGGTCTTAACCTTAGGACAAGTCTAGCAATGTTTACTTCATCTGCTACTTTAGCTACTCTATCTACATCCTTATATGCTCCAGGAGCTTCCTCAGCTACAACTCTTCTAGTAGCTGCTTTAACAACTATTCCCTTTTCCTCAAGGTTTTCTACTACTGTATTAGTTGGATAGCTCCTTACCGCAGCTTCTCTAGACATCCATCTGCCTGCACCATGAGGAGCGGTGAACCAAGTTCTTCTACCTTCAGGTATTCCAGTCATAACATAACTAGCTGTTCCCATACTTCCAGGTATTAGGACAACTTGTCCAGTCTCCCTATGTTCTACGGGAATTTCTTGACTTCCTGGAGGAAATGCCCTAGTTGCACCTTTCCTATGAACTAGGAGTTTTTCCCTCTTTCCATCAACATCATACTCTTCGATTTTAGCTATATTGTGCGCAACATCGTAAATTATGTGAAGGTCTAATTTTTCTGGATCTACTTTAAAGACCTTTCCAAAGCTCTCTCTAACCCAATGAGTTATTAGTTGTCTATTACTCCATGCAAAATTTGCTCCTGATACCATAGCATGGAAGTAGTCCTGTCCTTCCCTAGTACTAAAAGGTATTGCCGCTAACTCCCTATCAGGGACTTGTATGTTATACTTCTTCATTGCCCTTTCCATTATCTGCAGATAATCACTTGCTATCTGATGACCCAGCCCCCTAGAACCTGTGTGTATCATTACCGTTACCTGTCCTTCATGAGTTATTCCTAAGGCCTTAGCTATTCTCTCATTGTAAATCTTGTCAACAACTTGAACTTCAAGGAAGTGATTTCCTGCTCCTAATGTTCCTAGTTGAGCTGATCCACGTTTCTTGGCTATACTACTTACCTTATCTGGCTCTGCTAGATCCCAACTTCCCCTTTGCTCAATATTCTCCATATCCTCAGACCAACCAAATCCTTTTTCTGTTGCCCATTTGACTCCCTCAGAAAGTACTTTATCAAGCTCAGAAGAAGTAAGCTTAACCTTTCCTTCACTGCCTACTCCACTCGGTACGTTTCTATAAATTTCATTAACTAGTTCGTTTAGCTTTGGCTTAACATCGTCATAATCCAAGTTAGTCCTAAGCAATCTAACTCCGCAGTTTATGTCGTAACCTATTCCACCTGGACTGACAACTCCTCCTTCATCTATTGATGTAGCAGCAATACCACCAATTGGAAAACCGTATCCTTGATGTCCATCTGGAAGGACATAAATGCCCTCTTTTACTCCAGGCAAACATGCTACATTAGTAGCTTGTTTTAAAGTAAGATCTTGTTTCATCTTCTCTATTAATACATCGTCCGCGAACACTGTAACCGGTACTCTCATGCAGGACTGTTCAGTCTTTTCTATTCTCCACTCGTATGAGCCTATGCGTTTAACGTTAACGACCATAACTTTCCAAAGTTTCATACGGGTTTTTTGATTTATAAATCTACTTAATGATACTGACTTTACATATAAGTAACTATAAGGATTAGGAAGATTTTTATCAAGAATTTCTAGTCTAACTAGAATAAATATTTTAATATTTATTATTAATAGTAATATTTAACCAATTTTCAGCTTACAATATTTAATGTAAAACATAAATAACTATTAATTAAGGTATAATATCAAAATATATTCTTATCTTAAAAGCTAATTGTTTAACAAAGTGAATAGAGGTAAAGTATAAATTCTTGTTCTATAACCTTGAATGAATGAAGAGTGTGGCGGACACTGAAAAGTGAGGAAAAACCTATTGCGGATCTTCTTAATTCTGCCCTAGATCTTTTTCTTCTTGGCTCTCTCTTCAATTTTTTCCCTTATTTCATCATATTTCCTATAAATCTCCCTTAAAGGACTTGAGATACATCCACTGTCAGCGTTTTGTAAAACCTCTTTCAAAAACTTATACGCACATGCCTTACTATGGAACGTTAGATCCCTCTCGCCTATCCTTAGTATTATACCTTGCCCTTCATTAAATGGTCTACCGCACGTTAAACAAACGTATTTTTCCATATCAAAGTGGATGGCTGAATTTAAATTTTTAAAAATTACTGGATTGGTTGCTTTAGCATTGGAGCAAAAATATAAGGGAAATAATATGCTGAACCAACGTTTACTAAACCTAATAGCGGAGAGGAACTGGAATGGAATGACAGAAGTTCAACAGAAATCTCTAGATCCCATACTTCAGGGCAAAAATACGTTATTGATAGCACCAACAGGCTTAGGGAAGACTGAGGCAGCGCTAATTCCAGTATTGAATGAAATGTTAAAATATGACGTAAAACCTGTTTCCTTAATTTACATAACCCCACTTAAGGCGTTAATAAACGACTTAACTATAAGAATAAACTGGTGGGCCTCAAGACTAGGATTTTATGTTAGTAGGAAGCACGGAGAAGTTCCGCAGAAGGAAAAAAATATGAGATTAAAGCTGGTCCCACACATAGTGGTAACAACTCCAGAAGGTCTAGAAATTGACCTAGATTGGGCTAGCAGATTTAGGGAGAACTACAAGAACGTAAAGTGGATTATAGTAGATGAAATACATGAGCTGGTTAACTCGAAAAGAGGAACCCAATTATCTATACTTCTTGAAAGATTAAAGGAGTTTTCTGGTTATGACTTTCAGAGAATAGGACTATCCGCTACAGTAAATGATGAAGATTTGATGTCTTCTTTCCTTTTCGGTTCCTCGTCTAGAGAGTCTCAAATAATAAGGGTTGGAGAAAAGAAGGAGTTCGATCTTGGCATAACTAAAGTCCAAGGAAAAGACGATATCTGGAAGGATGCATCTAAATTAATTGTTAACTCTATAGAGAAACCATCCTTAATATTTGCAAATTCTAGATTTATAACTGAAAGATTACATGAAGAGTTAGAGAAGTTTGGGGACGACTTTTATGTTCATCATTCATCAATTTCTAGGGAAAGCAAAAACGCTGTAGAAGACAATTTAAGGAATTCTAAGGCTAGAGCTGTTATCTGCACAAAAACGTTAGAATTAGGGATAGACGTTGGAGAGATAAAGAAGGTAATAATGTTTAGACCTCCTCCATCAGTTTCCTCATTCCTTCAGAGGTTAGGCAGAAGCGGACATAAAATAAACGGAAGGCCAGTGGGAGAAATAATCTGCTTATATGATTTTGACATCCTCGAGGCTTTAGCCATAAAACGGTTAGCTCATAAAGGTAAATTAGAAAAGACCAAGGTATGCAGAGGACTAGATATTGTTGCAAGAGAATCTATAGGTATAGTTTTACAGTATGGCGAGCTGGAGAAGGAAAGGATATATAAAATAATAACATCCTCTTATCCGTTTAGGGGTTTAAAGGAGGATAAATTTGAAGAATTAATTTTATACATGGCAAAAACAGGTGTTCTTTCCCTAAATGGAAATAAGGTTTCGTTGGGTAAGTTCTTCTTTAAGCTCTGGAGTTTTAACAAGAAAAATGGGTATAGTTGGTCTAGGAGCTTTTCAGAGTTTTTTTCCACAATAAGTAACGATGAGACATTTTCCCTTAGATGGGGAGACAAGACAATAGGAGAAATAGACGCGATCTACGTATATAAGCAAATAAGAAGCGGGGATATCCTTAGAGTAGGAGGACGTCTTTGGAGAGTTTTAAAGATAAACACTAGTAGGAATAGTTTGGATGTTGCTCCAGCTGAGAATTGTGAAGGAGAGATACCGATATGGAGAGGAGACAGTATATCCAAATCCTACTTGTTACCAATTGAGATCTCAAAGATCCTTAGGGGAAATCAAAAAAATCCATTAATTAAAAGAATCAAACAGACTTACGATAATATCAATGTTAATCTCCCTTCGCTTAGAACAATAATAGTAGAACGTAGAGAGGATGAGATAGTATACTCGGTTCTGATTAACGAAAGAATTTCCGGTACTCTAGCTCACATGCTTCTATATCTAGCCGCTGCCGAGAACTCCTTAAACATCCATGCTAGGTACTCCATCTACGGTTTTTCCATAAGCAGGATTGATGAAAAGAACTTACTTGAAGAAATTCTTAAGATAAATGATAAGAAACTAAGAGGGCTCATAATCAAGTCAATTCTTAGATCTCCACTCTTCTTCTCTACTTTAAAGGAAATACAGATTAGCTTCGGGAAAGTAGGCAAGATAAAACCAGACGAGGACAAGTTTGTAGTAAGAGAAGCGCTAAGACAGACAGTACTCAGGTACTTTAGCATAAAGGGAACTATGCGTTTCTTAAAGGATCTAAAAGAGGGTAAGATCAAGATAGTTGAGAGCAATAAACCTACTCCTCTAGGATACGCTGTAATGCTACAGGCACCAATAAAACCTTGGATAGGTGGACTACAAACAGTTATATACGATACATTAAAGGGTGGAGCTTATACAGCTAACGAACTTTCGGAGATGACTGGTATATCCCCGAAGACGTTGGAGGCTAGGTTAAAGCAAATGAGAAAGCCAGATTCAAAGTATAGAATAACAAACTTCATAGACGTAGATAGTAAGGAAATAAGGTGGTGTGTAGCTGAGGAAATGGAGAAAATAGCTAAATCCTGCGATTTCTATAGCTCCTTTACCCCTGTTAACGAAAATGAAACTTTCATTGCAACAATAAAGCCGTATAACGGATCAGTCTCTACTGAGCTCATATTTAAGGCTAAAGAAATATTCGAGAGCCCAGATGAGATTAAAAGAAGAATTCCCTTTGAAGAAATAGGAGAGTTGAGGGTTGGAGATCCTGTAGATCCGTTTGTGTATACCTTTTCCCCTAGGTTTTACTATATGAACAAGGGAATAGCTCCATACGTCCTCTTAAATGCAGTAGCTTATATACAAAGCATGAAATATTCATAAGTAGTGATGAGAGCCCTTTCCATGAGAGATGAATGTGGCCCGTGTTACTGATACAATAGATTTATTTTTTAAGAAAGTTCTTCATGTGTGAAGAAAAATGGCTGAGAAACCCTACCAGTTGGTAGTCAGTAGAACTAGGACAGTGGAAGAGCACGTTTTAGACGTGCTTGAGGTTTTTAACAAGGGAACACAAGAAGTTGAGATAAAGGGTTATGGGAGAGAAATAGATAAGGTAGCAGATGTATATAATGCAATAAAAGATAGGTTAGGCGATGGAGTCTCCCTTGAAGGCACAAGTATAGGAAGTGAGACAAAGGATAGAAGAAGGATATCATATCTCTTGCTCAGACTTAAGAGGATTTACTAGACCTTTCATTTGAGTCAATATACTATTTAAAACCAAATTTGGATTTATGGAACCAGAAGCTACCATATCCATCTTGCTCATTAAATCCGACGTAGTCTCCTCAGATATTAACGGACCAAAATTTGATGAGAGGAATTCATGAACTTGGATGCCTTTCTTTGTAGAGACTAAGATTGATCTTCTCTTACTCTCCACTATATATCCATGACCTTTCAAGGATTGGATGGTTTTAGCGTATGTGCTAGGCCTACCTATATTTTTCTCCTTCATTTCCCTTATAACTTCAGCGTAGCTCATTAACTTTATTCTTGAACCTCTCGAGATCGTATATTCAGGCTTTATCTTTCCCTGAGGAAGAGTATAAGTTCTAGGTGGATTTACTGCAGAGTAACCTCCAGCTACTTCCATAAGAAGTTCTAATTCGCTCTTCTGATCCAGAACACTTATTCTATATTTTACATATTTTCCTATTGATCCTTCCATTTGACTTGCAATAAATCTCCTGAATATTAGGTCATATATTGCGAAGTGTGACCAGCTAAACTTGACAAAATATATTTCCGGGTTCTCCTCGATTTCTTTCTTAAGTTCATCAACGTCTATTGGATTTGTAGGTCTAATTGCCTCATGTGTTCCTTCATTCCCCCAACTTCTGGGGACCAGTTTTCCTAGGCCTTTTTTCTCGAGATACTCCTTAGCAACCTCTATTCCCCTAGATGAAACATGAGTACTATCCGTCCTATGATATGTGATAAATCCAGATTCAAACAATTCTTGGGCTATTCTCATAACTCTTTCAGCTGGTAGCCTAAACTTATTATACGCCTCTATTAGTAGGCTATCTGTAGTGAAGGGCGGTAGAGGAAGCAGAACCTCTGTTCTTTCGCCTAATTTTTCTACGTTAACCTCTTCTATTTTCTCTCTCTTATCTAGAAAGACTCTATGAACGTAGTTCCCAAGCTTTATATAGGCAACATAACACATGTTATTCTTATACTCTTTAGTCCTACTACTTATCCAGCCCAGAACTGGAGTTTGAACTCTTCCAGCGCCGTAATTTCTACTGGAGAACTTCAACTTGAGAATTTTGCTTAACTCGAAACCAATCCATCTGTCCTCTATTCTCCTAACTATTTGTCCGTTAACGAGATTTAGATCGAGTGAACCTATATCTCTTAAGGCATTTATTATTCCATTTCTAGTGACCTCATGATACTTTACCCTATGAACGTTACTATTATAAGGAGAAACACTCACTGCAACATCATAGGCTATCTTTTCTCCCTCTACGTCCGGATCTGTAGCTATATACACGTTCTCCACTTCGCTAGCTATTTTTCTGATAGCGTTAACGTTTGATAATGTAGTCGTAATAAGGGCAGAACCGCAATATGGACATTTATCAACTTCTTGAGAAATAACTCTCCTACAGTTTATACATCTATAGAGAGGAGAATAGTACGGATAGAAGTCTTCATCCTTCATATTTACACCATAATAGCCTAGATCTTCTGTAGTTAAGTCAGTCAAGTGACCTCTAGTAGCTACTATATCGAGAATATAAACGTTAGAACCATCAATTGCTACTGTCTCATAAACTGGAACTCCACCTATAACTCTACGTGCAGGATTGCCGAACATTTTACTGATCGTTTTAGCCTTTGTGGGAGATTCGACAATCAAAAGGCCAGTAGTTATGTTCAACTGTTTATTTTCCTCCTCCCTACTCCTAACAATTTCCTTCTTAACTGAGCTCAAATCAACGTCCTCTAGCTTAGATGGAGAAAAGCCGTAAACCAAGTACTTGAGTTTCTTTGTTAGCATCCCATATAGAACGTCATCGTCAATCAGGGTAATAGATAATCCTAGTGTTAATCCACCATTTACCAGTCTACTACTTCTTCCTGACCCTTGAAGGTAAGTTATAGCGTCTGGAAACTCTAGGTATACTTCCTTTCCTATTCTCTTTAACGCGAATGTTTCCCCAATTATTTGATCGGGTAAGCTCTTAAATTTCTCCCTTATTTCCTTTACTCTTTCCGTTATATAATCCTGGACTTCGCCTAACTTTCCGGACAACCTTTGAGACTTCAAAAGAGCTATCTTTATTACTTGAGCTTCAGCTGGATTTAGGCTAAGAATCTTCTCTTCGTCTATATTTACCCCCAATAGTCTAGAAACTCTCAATAAAGTAAACGGATTAAGTATAGCATCTCCAGCTCTTATTTTACTTTTAGGAACTCCATAAAAAACAACGTATTTAAGTCTCTTTGGTTCATCTATCCCTCTAACAGCTACACCATAATAGGAAGCTGAACCTATTAGAAAATCAACCTTACCAGAGGAGAAATCTTCAAGAAATTTCTTCCCGCTTGTAGCTAAAGATACCTTATAACCTTTACTCTCTAGTTCAGCCTTAACTTCCTTTATTTTTTCCTTTCCATAATCCCTCGAGACTAGAATTAATCCGCCTGCGCCTAATTCATCTATTATTCCTAAATCTAGGGAATGTCTATAAGAATCTATTATGTTTCTAGCATATATCTGGACTGTGCCCATATCAAAACCAGTTATATATTTCAATGCCTTCTGTTTAATCCCCCTTGGTCTTAGAGTTGCGCTAGCTACTACAAGTTGAGCAACTGTGCTGTTAAAACTAGATATCCTTCTTTCAAGCTCTGCTATCTTTTTTTCGACCTCCTCTCTTTTTTCCTCAAAGACTAGCAACCTACGAAGTCTCACAAGCCTCATTGCATCCTCGTAAACTCCGTCTGGAATACCCATTATCGTCACTAACCTGTCAACTGTCTTACCGCTCTTCACTAGAGCATCAGCATCGTCTACAGCGATTAATTTTGGCCTATACTCCTTTATTTGTTCAAAATTTCTATTTATATAATTCACAGTAACTAAACTTATTCCATCACCGACGTTCCCACAGTTAACTCTTTCAACTATTCCGCCAATTTTCTTACATATCTGTTGAAGAAGCGGTTTTGTAGGAACTATGTATAGAACTCCTTCCTTCAAGTAAGTTGAATATGCTATTATTGTTGTTGTCTTTCCCATTCCAGTTGGAGCAGACATTGAAAAACTGTTACCCTCAGCCAGTCGTCTTAGCCAAAGTTTCTGGAGTGACCATGGCTCAT
The DNA here is from genome assembly GCF_000632495.1 of Candidatus Acidianus copahuensis. Lineage (GTDB taxonomy): Archaea > Thermoproteota > Thermoprotei_A > Sulfolobales > Sulfolobaceae > Acidianus > Acidianus copahuensis. Next base: position 75,048 of record NZ_JFZT01000039.1, read on the forward strand.
GGCCAACAACTCCGGAAAAATGCCTTATTACCTCCTCAGAAAGCTCAAGGGAATAGTAAAGGTTCCAATAAGCCTTAAGTTTATTTCCTTTCACTAGAAGATGGTAAACGGATTTGATCTTTTCAGCCTGAGTTAAATTAGAGAAGCCGGTAGAATCACCAGGAAGACAAGAAGTGCAGGGCAAACCTTGTAGTGCCCTGAAATCCTCTATTGATCCTCCACAGTTAGGACAGAACTTTTGGTATACTGAAGTAACCATGCTAAATGACAACTACAAGTGGGACTACTTTATAAGAGGAAAAACAAAATGTTACCGTGTAGGTTAACTTTTTAACTTCTCTCGTGTGTAAATTGGTCGGCACATGGGTGAATAAAATGAGCACAGCTCCAACTCCAAGTAATGTAGTATTAATAGGTAAAAAACCAGTAATGAACTACGTATTAGCAGCTTTAACTCTGCTAAACCAAGGTGTACCTGAAATAGTAATAAAGGCTAGAGGAAGGGCAATTAGCAAAGCTGTAGACACTGTAGAGATAGTTAGAAACAGATTCCTTCCCGACAAAATAGAGATTAAGGCTATAGGTATAGGAAGCCAAGTAGTAACAAGCCAAGATGGAAAGCAGTCTAGAGTATCAACAATAGAAGTAACGATAAAGAAAAAGGCTTAAGGTAACTAAATACGCTTTTTTGTATATCATTCCATTACCTTTAATAGTTGGAAAGATAATACATAAATTGATGGGAATGTCACAACCAGTACATAAGGTAGAATTTGAGGGAAAAGCTAAGATAGGAGAAGTAATGGGAAATTTAACTTCGATACAGCTTAAGCCAGAAGATTTCTCTAGTCCAATAGCGCTACAGATGGCTTTTTCAAGAATATATAATGAGATAATGAACGCAATGTCACAGTCTCCTCAGAAGCACTATGTGGCAGATGTTAAATTTAATGACTCTCTAGGAAATCCAATCTCCGTTGGAGTAGACTTTGGAAATAATATACCTCCACTTTCTAAGCAAGACGTAAAAGTGAAGATAACTATTGAATTTTACGACGAAGACTAGATCTTCTTTTTAAGTAATCATAGCTATTTAATAAAATATATTCTTCGAAAGGTACTAATGTAAAGTAGTAATTATTATTTCTTATCAATAAGCCAAGTTTTACAAGGTACTTAATAACGCTTAAGCTTACCTTCTTTGAAAAGAAAGGAGAAAGCTCATACAAGGCTTCCCCTAAATTAAATTGAGAGTAGCCAAATTTCCTATAAAGTAGAAAATATATCACAACTTCCCTCTTCTTCAACCATCTCATAAGCATCACACTCAATAGCCCGGTTAGTCATCACTTCTTTATCAGTCCTTACAAGTTATCTCATCGTGAACTCCTTTAGGAGTTAAATTAAACATTTTCTTATGCCTATATACTTTTCGCGTTAAAAATGTAGAACATTCCCTTTTTAACTAACTACTCTCACGATAAGTCTATATTCTTCGAGGAATATTTAGCCTATGCCTTACGTAGAAGGAGGTATTTGTTATCCGGGTGAAAAAGAGGTAAAAATTAGAGACGTAATTGTAGTTAGACCCTTTTCCGCATTAGTTGGAGACAAGTTTATTGCATTTCCGCCTCTTTCAGTAATTAGTAATATGTGCTCTAGAAGTCTGAAGGGAAAGTATTGGGTTGACGGCGTAAGAGTTAAGGGAAATGAAGAGATTATATTTCATAAAGGTAAAATAATGGTTAACGCTAAGATAAAGATATTAAGTCCAGAATTCACTCCTGGCTACGTTCTCTCTAAGTTGATTTCTGGAAAGAAAATTAGTATAGAACCAGCTAATTCAAAAAACGTTATAGTAGAAGCTAATGGATTCCCATTAATATACATAGAAAAGAGTAAAATTCATGTTGCCTCAATAGATGAAAAGGCTATACTTCAAGCTGCTGCTTATTCTCTACTTTACTATATTTCGTCAGAGTACTCTGAGGAGCTTTGAAGTTCCTCTAATAGGCTCTCCGTTTTCCTCTTTTTTGCTTGATATTCCTCTGATGTACCCTTAACGATTAGCTCATATAATATAGCTCTCTTTCCATTCATAGGTCTAAGAAGTCTACCTAGTCTTTGAATAAACTGTCTTCTTGAACTAGTCCCTGTAACTATTATTCCAACACTTGCATCCGGAATATCTAATCCTTCGTCTCCAACAGTAGTTAAGACTAGCCTACCCTCAGCAGATGTCTTAAATCTTTTAAGTATTTCTTTTCTATCTGACTTAGTCATTTTGCCGGTTACTAACATAGCGTTGAATTCCCTTGCTATACTTTCTGCCTGTTCTACGTATTGTGTAAAAATGAGTATCTTCTTCCCTTTCTCTTTTTCCAATATCTCCCTAAGCTTTACCGTTTTATTCTCAGCGTTTCCAATTAATTTCTTTATTTCAGAATATATCTTAAGTGCATTAATCGCATTGTAGTCGCCGTTCTTAGCTAAGGTGACTAAATCAGTAACTCTCTTTCCCTTTGAGAAGACTCTAAATTTGTTCGTTAAGTCCTTGTATCTCTGTCTCTCGGTCTTACTTAAGTAAACGCTAACTTGAATTACATCATAAGGAGCTAAATATCCAGTTTTTATTAAATCATTTGGACTTTTATAGTAAATTAACCCACCCATTAATCTAAATAACTCATCATGTCTACCGTCATCCCTATAAGGTGTAGCAGAAAGACCTAACCTCATCGAGGAGATAAGACCTAAAGCAATGTTCTTAAACTTGTCCGCAGGTAAATGATGAACTTCGTCAATTATGAGAACTTCAAACTTTGTTGATAAATCGTCTAAATGTCTATAAGCTGTTTGATAGGTGGAGATAGTTATGGGCCTTATAACTTTCTCATCACTGTAGAAAAGACCTATCTCTGGCCTTATCTTTGAGAACTTTATTATTGAGTCTCTCCATTGAAACATTTGTTCTTTAGTAAAAGAGATTATCAATGTAGGTTTTTTTACCTCCTCTATCGCTTTAATTCCTATTATAGTCTTACCTGAGCCAGTAGGTAAAGAGATCACACCCCTAAAGTTGTTTGACTTCCAAGCTTCTACAGCTTCAATCTGATAACTCCTTAAATTCACGTCAAGTTCAAAGTCGAAATCTTTATGTTCCACCTGCAACTTCCTTACCCTTAATCCATTTTCCTCAAAGAGCTTTAACAAATCCTCGTAATAATAAGGAGATGAGAAGAAATACTTTGTAAGTTTGTCGTATTTTATATCTGTGTTACTTTTGGCCTTCAGTATGTTCATGATGTAAACATGTGGGATAATTATTAATCTTCCTTGCCTTACCTCAAACTCCACATCATAGCTTGGAATATGATTTCTAATTTTCTCCAACTCTTCTGTAGAGAGTTGAATACCCAACTCCTTTAATGTGGATTCTATGTCATCTATTTTTACCCCATTTAATCTTGCCCTATCTAAATCAATTGCAAACTGCGAAACACCATCATCTCTACCAAGAAATCTTGAAAATGTAAGAAGTCTTGAGAAAGTATCCTCATCGATCCATTGCTTCAAATAGAAAGTCTTCAAGAACACCTTTAATTACCTCTACTGATTCTACTCTTGTATTAACTTCACTTTTTAGAAGCTCAGCCAAATTAGTTATTTCGTAAATAAAAATGGTATTACCTCCTTCATATTTAAATATGCCTAAAGGGGAAAGAAATCCATTATTTCTCTGTGAAAAACTTATAAAAAGTAATTTATGGATTTGTTCAGAGAATGGGTTAATATAAAGAATTATTCCGTCTCCATTAGAAAATGAAAGCCCTATCATCTCTTTGCCAAGGAATTGTGCCTCAGCTAAACCGTACTCTAAGGCTTCCCTAATTCCAGGGATTTCAGAGTCCAATAAGACATTAACGTCCATAAGAATAAATCCACCTAATAATTATTAGAAGTAAACTGTTCTTCGAATCAGAACGCTTATAGCTTTAAAAAATAGTCTCTAATCAAATGAAGGTTATAGTTGACGATAATTTAATAAAAAGGTTAGAAAGGCTCGCATTAATTGAAATTAAGGATGTAGAGAAGGAAGACCTCAAAAAAGATTTGAATGAAATAATTGAGTTTTTTAATAAGATCGATGAGCTTGACCTTAGTAAAACTGAACCTTTATTTCATCCAATAGAATCAGGTAAATTAAGAAATAACGTTGAATCACCTTCTTTAAATCGAGAAGAGGCTTTAAGTAACGTAAAGAGAAAGGAAAACGGTTACATAATCGGCCCCTCTACGGTTGAGTGAAAATGATCTCCAATATTCTAGAAAAACTAAAAACTGGAAATATAACTCCAGAAGAGTACGTTGAGAAAACTTTTGAAAGGATAAAGAAAGTTGAGGAAAAAGTAAACGCTTTTGTAACATTAAGAAATAAAGAGGAAGTAATTAAAGAGGTTGAGGAAAAAGTAAAAAGTGGAGGAAGATTAGCAGGATCTCTAATAGCCATAAAGGATGCAATATCAACTAAAGGTATTAGAACAACTTGTTCGTCTCTCATGTTAAGCGATTATGTTCCTCCTTATGATGCGACAGTAATAGAGAAATTGAAGAAAGAAGGAGCAGTAATAATCGGAAAAACTAACATGGATGAGTTTGCAATGGGATCTACTACAGAAACTAGCTACTTCGGACCAACCAGAAATCCCTGGGATATAGATAGAACTCCAGGAGGATCATCAGGAGGTAGCGCTGCGGCGCTCGCAGCAGGATATGTTGAATTAGCATTAGGTAGTGATACAGGAGGATCAATAAGGGCTCCTGCTGCTTTTACCGCAACGTTTGGACTAAAGCCATCATATGGTACTGTAAGTAGATATGGTCTGATAGCCTATGCTAATAGCTTAGAACAAATTGGACCTATGGCAAAAAATGCTGAAGATCTGGGAATCTTATACTCCATTATTTCTGGAGAGGATTGGAGAGATGCTACAACAATAAAATTTTCCCTAGAAAAGGAACCTTACGAAATACCTGTAAAGGGATTAAGAATAGGAGTACTAAGCGATATAATGGAAATGTCAGACAAAGTTGTAAAGGGATCTATTGAAAACATGATAAACAAATTTAGCAGTGAAGGAGCAACTATAGATTATACCAAGCTGGGCTATGCTGAATATGCACTTCCTGCGTATTATATCATAGCTATGTCAGAAGCTAGCTCCAATCTAGCAAGATATGATGGAGTAAGGTACGGCTTTAGCAAATACAATCAAGGTAGTTGGGTTGAGGTTTACAGCAAAAATAGAGGTGAAGGTTTTGGAAAAGAGGTAAAGAGAAGAATACTTTTAGGTTCATTTATCCTTAGTGCAGGCTACTATGAACAATTTTACATTAGAGCACTAAAGGTGAGAAGATTAATAAAAAGTAACTTAGATCAGCTATTCTCAAAATATGACGTACTCCTTTCTCCGACAATGCCTATATTACCTCCAAGGCTTGGCGAAGTAATAAATGATCCGGTAAAGATGTATGCTATGGACATCAATACTGTTATAGCAAACCTATCTGCTATTCCAGCTCTTTCAATGCCCGCAGGTTTTTACAATAATTTACCAATAGGCGTACAGATGATGGGGAGATACCTATCTGACAGCCTACTAATCGGAATTAGTATATACATGGAAAAAGTTACTAACTTATATGATTTAACCGCGCCAACATAGTTTTTAACTTAAAAGTTAAATTGACATTGATTGAAATGACGATTTCCAGCTTTAGGATTGATACGCTTAGTAAGATAATGAGTGAAATGGAAAAACAAAAGTATCACATAATTGGAAGTCACAGTGCTTACAAAAAGTGTCATTGGACTCATGAAGCTTTAACTTCAGGAAGGTATTGTTATAAGGGTAAATTCTACGGAATTGAAAGCCATAGATGTGTTCAGATGACTCCAACTGCTGCGTGGTGTTGGTTTAGATGCGTTCACTGTTGGAGATTAGAGCCTGAAGACGTTGGCCTAGAATGGGACGAGACAAAAATGCCAATACTGGACGATCCGGAATATATAGCTGAAAGGAGTATTGAGGAACATAAGAGAGCAGTTTCTGGATATTTTGGCCATGAAGAAGTAGATAAAGAAATGGCTAAAGAGGCAACTAAACCAGCTCATGTAGCTATAAGTTTGACAGGAGAGCCAACGCTCTATGACAAAATAGGGGAGTTAATAAGTGAATACCACAAAAAGGGCATGACAACTTTCCTAGTCACTAGCGGAGTTAGGCCAGATGTACTTGCTAACCTAGAAGAGGAACCTACTCAACTCTTTGTGTCAATTCAAGCGCCAAACGAAAGAAAGCATAAGATGATCAATAGACCAATAGTTCCTAATGCTTGGAAGTTATTTATGGAAACGCTGGAGATTTTACCAAGCTTTAGTTCACCAACTGTAATAAGGATGACAATGATAAAGGGATATAATATGAGCGAGGAAGACGCTAAAGAATTTGCAGAACTAATCAAAATTGCTATGCCCACATATATTGAAGTTAAAGCATACATGCATGTTGGACCGTCTACACTTAGACTAACTAGAGATGCGATGCCTAGACATACAGAGGTAAAGGAGTTTGCAAATATTTTAGCTAAATTCACAGGATATAATATAATTTCTGAGCATGTTCCAAGCAGAATAGTTTTGCTCAGTAAAATTGATAGGCCTATACAGATAGGTAATGCATGGACAGATAGATGGAACTGGTCGACAAAAGATATGGATGATGATATTAATGGAGAGTATAAAGAAGCAGAAACTGGATGCACAGAGGGTTAATGATTTTGTGCGAAATATGTATCTTAAGCAAAATAATAACAATAATGAGAAAGAATGGAGAGATAACACAGCAACTTCTTGCAAAAGAGTTGGAAATGTCTCAACAGTCTGTCTCTAGAAAATTGAAGGAGTTAGAGGACAAAAAGCTTATCTCTAGAACAATTTCAAAGGAAGGAGAAATCATTAGGCTTACAGATGAAGGAGAGATATATTTAAACAGTTGCCTTGAAACAATAAGAGAAGCAATTTCATTTCAGCATAACATTAGAATTTTAGGAAAAGTAACCTCTGGACTAGGTGAGGGAAGAATATTTTTAGGAATGCAATATTACATGGACTCATTTAAAAAGTTCCTAGGTTTCTCTCCATACCCTGGTACATTAAATGTGGTTATATATGATAAGATTTCATTTGAAAATAGACTTTTTTTGGAATCTGGCAAGTCAATAATGATCCCAGAACATAGAGAAGAGAACAAGGTCTTAGGTGCAGTAAAGGCTTATCCTGCCTCAATTAATAACGTAGCACCAGCAGCTATAGTTATACCTCTTAGATCAATCCATCCGAAAAGCGTAATCGAAATAGTCTCGCCTTATTACATAAGAGAGAAGCTAGGGCTAAAAGATGGAGATGAAGTAGAAATAAACGCAATGAACTAAGATTTACAATACCTATTCATAACTTCTCTTATTATGGAACTAGTACTGCTATGTTTCCACTTATTTATTCTCTCTTTAAGTCTCTGAACTTCCGCTTTTATTCCTCTCTTTTCTAGTTCAGCTTTTAGCGTATCTTCATTCACTTTCTGATCTGGGCCAAGGAATATAATATCTGGTCTAACCTTTTCTACACTTTTGAGGAAATCGGTCTCATCTCCTAGAAATGCATCGTACACGTATCTTATGCTCTTTAGTACGTCAAGCCTTTGATCCTCTGGATTTATTGGCTTCCTTCCTTTAACTTTCTCGGAGTTCTTATCTCTGGCTACAGATACATAAACTCTACCTAATCTAGAGGCCTCTCTAAGAAACTCTATATGCCCTGGGTGTATTATATCAAAAGTTCCTCCTACAAATACCTTCTTAGACACTTGAGAATCGGGATCAACCCCAGCTACAATAAGTATAGAGTCTATAAGACCCTCAGCATAGGCTATGTCTACAATTGACGTTTCTAAGTCTCCCTTTTCTAGGTAGTACTGTGCGTCCTCCTTATACTGCCTAGCAAGATCAATGATCTTTTGATATTCAGGGAGTTTTATCTGTAACAAACGCTCGTCCATTCCTCTAATATATTTCAATATTCTATCTTTCAATGAAGACATTTCAAAGCCTCTACCTCCATATAGTGTAACTTCTTTGACGGAATTATTATTATATATGGCGGTCTATTCAAGTTAACCTTAATTGCTTCCCTAAAACTCAAGGCAAAAACTCTTTCTTCATCACAACCTAATCTTTCACCTAGAACAAGAACGTCATCTAACCTTATAACGCCTTCATTACGTTGGCTTTCCATTGATAGCAAAAGATTAATTGCCTCATTTCCATCCATAGGCTTTCCGTCCCTTAAATCAAGATATATTATTGAATGAAGACCTGCTTCTTGATTACTCTTTATAACGTTGTATGTAGTCATATCAGTTTTCCCTTCATACGGATACACTAGAGTCACTGATCTCCCAAACTTGTAAGATGATAACATTGACTTCGATATAATATAGCAATGTACTGATATACCTGGTACTATTCTTACATTATATCCGTTTTTCCTAGCCTCAACAGCTAGACCTACATGGGTAGTAGCTATCATTGGATCACCTACAGTAGCTATAGCCACGTTCTTGGTTTTGAGACTTTCAATAATATTCCTATATCCCTGTTCTAAATCCTCTCTTTTAACTATGCTAATCTGCTTTCCTATGATCTCCTCCAATACGTCCTTACTTAAATCGCAGGAAAGAGATGTGTAAGAGTCCAAAAAAATAACATCAGATCTTTTCATAGACTCTATGGAGGCGTTTGTTAGAAACCTTTTTGATAGTCCAAGTCCAATAAGATAAAGATCTCCCATTTACCCATTTTGGGTTTAGGGAGTTATAAAGGTGAGCGAATGATAGAAATTGAACATGATATACTAATAGAAGAGGACTTACCAGTACTTTATTTAAGGTCATTAAACGCTGTAGTGTTATCGGACGTTCATATCGGATACGAAGAAGAGATGGCTAGAAAAGGAATATTTCTACCGAAAGTTCAAGAGAAAAGATTTCTAAATATTTATAAGAAAGCATTGGATATATTCAAACCAAAGTACATTATTATTGATGGAGACTTTAAGCACCAATTTAATGGTTTGGGAAGACAAGAAAGGGAACAGCTTAACGATATACTCTCAAAAATTAAAGAAGATAATACAGAGGTGAAAATAGTTAAGGGAAATCATGATAACTACATAACGCTTGTGAGTGACAAATTTGATAATGTAGAAGTTTTAGATCAAATTACTGCTGATAATGTAGTAATTCTACATGGCCATAAGGATGTTGGTATTGAAAAAGGGAAAATCTATATTATAGGTCATGAGCATCCTAGGATAAGTTTGAGGGATAGGTTGGGTTTCTCTAGGAAGTTACAATGCTTTTTAGATGTCCCCCTTAAGGAAGATAGTAAAGTGATCATTTTACCGTCAACTGGAATATACCAGTCTGGAAATGACGTTACTTTATCACATAGTTCATATATGAGTCCCATAATAAGGACTCACTCAATCTTAGAAAAAGCTAGGCCTTTTGTAATAGTGGAAGGTGAAGGAATAATCGAATTCCCAGAATTAGGGATACTTGAGAAAATTATTTAATCCACATTTCTTTTACGTTATTTTACGTGTATTTTAGTGTCTTTCCATCTTAAAAATGGGTTTATAAATGGGTATATAAGAAATTATTCTGGTGATATGAATTTCTAACTCTGCAACTTATAAGCCAATTATAAGCATCGAGAATATTGTCGCTACAGTTACCTTAGATCAACAGCTTGACCTGTATGCGATGGAGAGAAGTGTTCCAAACGTTGAGTATGATCCTGATCAATTTCCGGGTTTGATATTTAGGCTCGAGACTCCTAAAGTTACGTCCTTAATATTTAAGTCAGGGAAAATGGTGGTAACTGGAGCTAAGAGCACAGAGGAACTAATTAAATCTGTAAAAAGGATAATAAAAACGCTTAAAAAATATGGGATAAAAATAACCGGAAAACCTAAGATACAGATTCAAAATATTGTAGCCTCAGCTAATATGCACGTTCACGTAAATCTAGATAAAGCGGCTTTCCTTCTTGAGAATAATATGTATGAACCGGAGCAATTTCCGGGTTTGATATTTAGGATGGACGATCCTAGAGTCGTACTTTTAATATTTAGCAGCGGTAAAATGGTAATTACTGGAGCTAAGAGGGAAGAAGAAGTGTATAAAGCTGTGAAAAAAATATTTGACAAGTTAAACGAGCTGGACTGCATAAAACAGGTAGAAGAAGAGGAAGAATTAGAAATATAAGTCTTCATCTAAATATCAGAGTGAGCTTACTATGTTAAAGCATGGAAAGTACATATACGTAAATGTTGGTAATGGATATTACATTAAGGTTAGGATTTTAAAGAAAAGAGATGAGAACTCTCCAGATAGGTACATTCCCATATTTAGGACATCAAGGAGGGTTAGAAAAGCAAAAGTAGTTAAACTAGATGACCTACCTGTTGAAGTAAGGGATAGATTGTCAAAAAGTTTTCTTTTATGAGCTAAACTTCTTTCCATAGTATTTTTCTATAAAGTTCATAATTATATATGATGCAATAAGTGTTATAAATGATATTGAGAGGGAATATAGAGTTTGAAACTGTAAAAAATATATTCCCTCCTCTAGATTTCTAAGAATATCAGCCATAACGTAATAGGATAATATAACTGTGAGTATTTTTATTACATCATGCCACAACTTGATGTCTCTATCAATAGCTCTTGAAATTACTTTTCCTGCAAATAGAACAATCAGTGAAAAAGCAATATACGGTATCATAGATAGTAAAACCGCAGAAACTTGAAAGTATACAGCACCTTTTACTTCTTGGGCAGTAAATACACCGTTTACCACAGAGATAATTAAGGAAATAATAGAAATTATAGCTGCTATAACCATAATAGTTGAGTTCTCCCACCATTTCTCAAGTTTTTCATCAAAGTTAAATCCTCTAACTATCATAGCCCCTCCTATTATCATTAAAATAGAGGGCGCTACATAACTGGTTAAACCAGTAATTGCCAGCAAGCTAGAAATGAAAAGTATTGCGCCAGGAACGCCAAGAAATAGCCTAGAATACCTGGGTTCATTTATTATTTTCTTTAAGTATTTACTAAATAATATATAAGTCTCCTCAACTCCTCTATGTTGTTCTACTATTACTCTTTCTATTCCAGCTATTTTTAGCCTTGATTGTATTATTGGAATAGCCTTTTCATCCTCTGGACTATCGTAAACTACTATTGCGTCCTCTGGTCTTAGCCTATCTATTACTTCCTCTAACTCTTGGGAGAGTTTCTTTTGTGCTTCTAGGCCACCTCTCTGAGAACCGGCTATAAAAACAATCTCTACATCTTCTCCCTCTTTTTTCATTTTTTTAAAAATATTATATGCCATTACCATGGAATTAAAGTCAGAATCGCTTGCTAAGCTCTCTGAAGCCTTAGTTATCGCCTCATAGACTCTCTTATCCCCAACTACTGGGGATTCAATGCCTATAACCCCTAAATCATCATCGATATCAACGTAAATTATTATTGTCCTTGCCATTTGAGTTACCATCTTCACCATATAATATTAAGAGTTCTTCAAAGGATAGTCTTTGGCCCGCCTTCAATTTCTCTTCAGCAACCTTTTTCTTCCGCTCCACTATTTCCTGCGAACTCCTCTTATTTTTCTGATTTCTCATGTTTTTCTGCTCTTGAACAGCCTTTCCCAATTCTTCGTTCTTTACCTTAATTTGATTGTTTATCTCTTCTATTTGCTTTCTTAAATCGTCTAGTTGTTTGTTTAGTTCTGTTACCTCAGAACGAACCTTATCTCTTTCTTCCTTAAGTGAATTCAACAGATTTCTTTTCTGAGTTAACTCACCAAAAAGAGATGCAAGCTGTTGTCTCACTGCAGAGAGCTCTATTCTTTTAGCTAAAAACTCAGCTTTCTCCTCCGCACCCTTTTCCTTTAATTTTACTGCCTTTCTTGCTTCTGCTAGTTTTTTCTCTAATTCTGCTATCTTCTGGATAATTTTCTTCTCATCCTCTAGACTCAACGATGATGTTTGTATCCTCCACTCTAAGTTTTGGATCCTCTTTTCTATGGCTATAGCATCTAAACCTTCAGTCTTTTTCATTGCAGACTTGAATTCCTCAAATTCCTTTCTCATTTCTTGTAAGGAGTTCATTAAAATCTCCTTTCTAGATTTTAACTCCTTTATTTTTTCTAATTTATCATTAAATTCCTTTCTTACTGTATCTATCTGTGAATATATATTTTTATATTTTTCTATTTTTTCTATTTTTCTTTGTTTTAATTTTCTGAACTCGTCTATTTTATTTGCCTTTACTGCCTTTAATCTAGAAATTTCCTCTCTTAGATCAGTTATTTTCTTGTACAAAGAGTCGTCTGCGGAGCCATTAGTCTGATTGCTCATCGAATGCTATTAGTTACTCCATGTTAATAATTTTTGTCCAATACTTCTTCAAGGAGAAAAACAGGAATGACCTATGCTTTTTAAAGAATTGCCCCATAATTCTCCGTCCGCATCTAGTAATACTAACGAAGAAAATGACTTGGTATTATAGCATTTACTTATAAACGCAGGGAATGAGTAGTATTTTTTGTGACAAAAATCAATACATTTTACCTTGGAACCTTCTATAAGCAAGTTCTAGAGGATAAATGGTTAATTAAAGCTAGTAGGGATGTAGACTATACTAGGCATGATCCAATTGGCAGAATTGTCTTAGATAGTAAAGGAAACAGAGTAGGTAAAGTAATTGACGTCATAGGAAATGTACAAAATCCGTATGCCCTTGTTATCCCAATAACACCTTCCCCCCCTAAAGGAGAGCTTTATGTAGAATTTCCCCAGAGATCAAAAAAAGTAAGAAGGGATAGAAGATGAAATGCCCAGTATGTTCATCAGATAACATTATCTACGATCAGGAGAGAGGTCAATCTATATGCAGTAGCTGTGGTTATGTTTTAGAGGATAACATTATTGATCAAGGCCCAGAATGGAGGGCTTATACGCAACAGGATAAAATGGAGAGAGAAAGAACCGGCTCTCCATTAACTTTTAAAGTTCACGATCAAGGTCTTTCCACTAAGATAGGTTCTGGAAGAGTAAAAGATAGGATAAGATTACTAAAGATGAGGAAACTACAGGATAAGATTAGAGTATCTTCAAAGGACAAAAAACTCGTTACTTTTCTTTCAGAACTAAATAATGAAGCCTCGAAACTCGGACTACCTGACCACGTAAAGGAAACTGCTGCTTACATAATAAGAAGGCTTGTTGAAACAGGTTTCGCTAGAAGAATAGACAGAACAACACTTGTAATTGCTGCCCTATACTTTTCTTGCCAAGTTAATGGAATACCAAAACATTTACAGGAATTAAGAAGTAAGTACTCCGTTTCCCAAAGTGAATTTTGGAAAGCTTTACAAAGAGTCCAAAGAGTTTCTAAACAATCGCAAAATCTGAAACCAAAGATAAGACCGGGCGAATACATTCCAAATATAGTAGATAAATTAAGACTTCCTCAACCAATTGCTACAAAAGCAGCCGAAATAGTTGACGTTATGTATAAATCAGGATTAACTAGCGGAAAAGGCTATTTGGCGCTGAGCGCTGCTACTGTCTACCTTGTAAGCACATTGATGGATGTAAAGAAAACTCAGAAGGAAGTAGCAGAAGTATTAGGAATTTCAGAGGTAACAATAAGAAATAGATATAAAGAAATAATTAAAAATTTCGATATTACCATTACTTTATAGATCAGCTAAATAGAAAAGTAATTAAGCTTGTACGAGAATATTATATACTTGCACTATAGGTGGTTTTTAAGATGGAATCAAATATATCAAATTACGAAAACTTAATTCAAGAAAAGATAATGGAAAAGGGAAGCGAAGGAATATCACAGCAGGAGCTCATGAAGGCTGTAGGAATATCAACGCGTGAACTTAGCATTATTGTTAAGAGACTTATTGGGAAAAAAGCAATTATTAAGAAAACAGTTAAAGAAAACGGGAAAAGCATAGTTAAGTTATATGCAATAACAAACTCTGAAAAACAGAAAATATATGTTAATATGGGGAGTATTGAAGAAATACCTTGTTTTTACTGTAAGTTATTATCTAAGTGTAATAATGGGGCCCATGTTAATCCGAGCTCTTGTTCTAAGCTTTCTGAGTGGGTCTTATCTATCGTTTAATCCTTTTATACAAGAGAGAGTTTCCTGAAAGTTTTTACTTGTTTTTATACCTTTAGGGTCAAAATGTGTTTCAGACGCATCTCCTAGACATTCTAATATCTTTCTCTTAGGAGGTATATTAAGTCTCAATTTAGATGAGAGAAACTCAAGATTAAAATAATGTTGATTGTATTTTCCTTCTTTTATTAACAGCGAAATGAAATAGTCAAGTTTACTAAAATTCTGTAGATAGGACCTTGTCTTTAATTCCTCCTTCATTCTTGTGAGAAAATCCATGTTATATAGATTACCTAACCACAACGGACCAGCAGTCTTCATTGGGCTACCACATTTTGGACATCTATCTATTCTTTCTTTTCCCTCATAGGAAAAACCACAATTATTACACTCAGAATAGAAACCTAAATTATTAAGACATTCATCCGCTCTTTTAGCCCCTCTTTTTACCTTTAGGATCACTCTATAGTAGTAGTCTTTATAAAACGCAATTTCCGGGATAACTGCCTTCTCTAAAATTGCAGCTTCCCTAGCTATTTTTCCTATTAGGACACGTACTCCTACTTCCTTTGAGAAGCTTAACTTTGAGTTTTCTGCATCGTATTTTCTTTTACATGACATCTTTGCCTTTCCCTCTAGGGGAGATAGATCTGTAGCTGTATAGGCAACATGACCGTTATTCCTTGTTGCCTTAATAGAGGAAAGAATAAATGGAGACGGAGTACCAAACGGATCTACATCAACATAATCTGCTGAAGTCTCAAAAAGTAGGGAATTAGCGTCTCTGTTCGTCACAAGTGCATTTACCCCATTTCTCTCTGAGTTAGCTTTGATTAGTTCAATTGCGCCCTTATCCAAGTCATTTAGAACTAGTGTTTGAGGAGGAGTTGTCTCCAAGTAATATCTTATTCCTCTAATTCCAGTTGCAGAAAGAGCATCTACTATATTTTTAGGAGATATAACGCTTACAGCTAAAACGCTTATATCACGGTTAAATACCATTCTTGTGTTATAGAATACTGGAGCCCATGCTGGATCAAACTTTCCTTCTCGTTCATACTCTCTTTGATCTGGAACTAGAATCTTCGCTTTCCCTTCTGATATTTCTACTAATCTCATCCACTAACTCATCAATATTTTGACCTAAATAAACTTCGAATCCGTCTTTTTCAAATTCCTTTGCGTGACTAGAAGACATTGAAATAATTACCATTCTAAGATTAAAATTACTTGCTATTTTGTTTGCTTCTCTTAATTTTTTAGTAGTTTTTTCTGGTTTTTTATCTTCTACAGTAACAACTAGCTTTCTATTCCCTTTTGCTGCAACTACATCAATTGCAGTTAACTTTAGTGATGCCACCATAAAACCAGAGTCATGAAGTTTTTCCACTAATTCCCTATGTCTGCTATTCCCTTCAATCTCCATATCGTTCTGTAACTGTGTTGGAGATTCGCAAATATTGCCTATTATATCTGAGCCAAATATATCTATTAGTTTTTCAGCTATTTCTATAGAGACGTCTGACTCTCCATTCTCATAATCATAGATCGTTTTCCTAGAAACGCCTAGTCGATTAGCCAAATCTCCCATACTTAAGCTCATTTCACTTCTTTTCCTCTTAAGAACCTCAGGATTTATCTTAACAAATATTCCACCTCTTGTTCGATATACGAAGATTTTATCTCCCTTAATTATTCTAGACAGTCCATAAAGGGATAGACCAACTACATGACCCTTATCTATTGCAATGTCCTCTTCTGTCTCATCTGTAACAATTATGGGAACTCCTCCAATAATAGAGGAAAACTTCTTTAAGTCACTTATCTCCTCCTTAGTTATCTTTTCATTAGAAGTCTTAACAATTAACTTCTTATTTGAGGAATGACCAAAATCTATAATGATATCTATAGATTTCCTATTTCTCTCCGGATAGTTTATAATACTATAGTTTAAACCTTCCCCATCCAACAGCTGTATAAGATCTTGGATAAGTATAACCATCGTTACATGCCTTCGTTTGAGCTATCTTCTAAAGAGAATATATTACTTCCAAGAGTTATAAAGATTAGCGTTCTATACTTCTTAAGTAATTCCTCAACGTCTGGAGTGTATAGCGTACTTATTTCCCTTCCCAAAACATATGAGAGAGCCTTTACATCCCACTCAGATCCAGAGACACTGTACTCTCCTGGATCAGGAAGCTTTGCTAATATAATTGGAATTTTTACAAGAGACCAAAGGTATAGAGGAACATTTCTTGAAAATTCCTCTACCTGTTTTTTCTCCATAGTATGAACCAACCCATTGTTTAAAGATATTGCTAACTTACCTTCTACTGCATCTTTAATAGAAACCCTTTCTGAGGGAAGACCAGATAAAATATCCCTTAAACCTAGATTTATTATTTTATCTAACATTATCCGTACCTTGCGAGGACCATTGCATGGTCCTTATCATAAGGATCCAAGTTTAGCACTTGAACTACCTCAAAACCCTCCTTCTCAAGCTTTGCAGTTTCTGTTTTAAATATTTCCGTAGGTTCCTTGGTTACATCAATACTTCTAGCCTTAATGGCTAGTAAAATAAACCCTTTATCCCTCAAGAAATACCTTGCATTGTATATCGCTATATCAGTTTGATCAGGCTGAGCTATATCTACATACAACACGTTAACGTCCTCTATAAGCCTTCCATAATTTTGAGGGAATCTGGCATCTGCAAGAATTGGGAAAAGATTAGATCGTCTCTGAGCAACTAAGATTAGCTCCCTTACTACTCTAGGAGAGAACTCAACACCATATACTTTTCCTTCTTTTTCCACAATATCCGATATATGGCTAGGAGTGGTACCTGATGCCGCCCCCAAATAGAGAACTTTTATAGCCTTTCTTACTGGATTTTCCTTTAACCCTTTCATTATTGCCCCAGCTAATTTACTTCTGAAAGCGTTCCATTCTCTGTATTCTTCTCCTTTATAATTAATTAATCTTTCTCCATATACAGAATAACCTGGTGCAAAGTTCTTAGTGCATAACCTTGTTGTTCCATCAGCGTAAACACAGTCAAATACGTTTTCCATCTTTGTTTCTTTTACCTTTTCAATAAGCTCTGACATAACTATCACCATATAGATTTATACGCGTATATTTTTATCTTCCCCTTCTCCCTTTCTTATCTCTCCTTCTCCTGCCTCTGTCCCTTCTCCCTTCTCTTCTCTCCTTCTTTGGCTCAGCCTCAGCTTTTCTTGGTGGAGGTTGAGCATACTTTGTCTTTATTTCTTCGACTCTTTTCTTTAACTGATCCGTTAACTGATCTCCTATATATCTTCCGCTATAATTATCAACCCTAGCTGCAATAGCTAATTTAGCCGCAAGAGCTCTTGCAATCTTTCCTCTCTGCCATCTTGGTGAACTATGTATATCGGGGAATTGAAATATGATTCCATGCTTTGGAGGTCTACTTCCACCTCTTAGCGCTCTAAATAAGGCCTTTTCAGCACCTAAAACTTGTATTGTACTAGCAGGCATCTTAGAGAGAGTCTCAAGGCTCCCAGCAAGACTTAGTAGTCTTGCGCCTAAATTCGCTCCTACGAGAGCTGTAACGTTAGGAGCTACTTCCCTCATGACCGATTCAACATAATCCGAAAGACTATTCCTGATTCCATAAAGTGAAAGTATTGTATCTGAAAGACTTTTTATCGAATTTATATCGTCCTCTGATATGTCTGCGCCTATACTCTTAGATGCTGCATCAGCAAGTCTCTTTGATCTAGCCTCATTTAATCCTAGAGAAATTAACTTATCAGCAGTTATGTTGTCTCTATACCCAAAGGTAGATACTATTTTAGCGTAAATATCATGCTCCTCGACTAACTTATCTAGTTCTGGGAAATGTAAGCTATACCACTCCCTTAATCTCTCTGAGAAGAGATTTATGGACTTATCTATGTCATCTATTGCCCTAATAGCTTGTATTGCTAACAAATCTCTCTTTTGTGCAGCAGATCTTAGTTTTCTCCTAGTATATTCAAATGAAAGATTATAGAGAAAGGAATATATATCGTCCTCAGTTGCAGCAAATTTTGTCTCTATACCATATTTAACAAGATTTTGCCTGAACTCTTTAGCCCCTAGATGATGAGACTTTAAATTCACTTTAAAACCTTGAGCCTGAAGTTTCGGAACCTCAGTCTCATTTTCAATATATACTTCACTTGGCTTTAACTTAGATAACAACTCCAAAGTTGATGGAAACGGATCTCCCTTCTCATTGGCTAATAGCAATTCAACTACATTCCCAACATCTCTTGAATTAAGGATGAAATCTATTAGCTTTCCATTCTCGTCAAAGGCAAACGAACCTAAGGCATGCTCTACCAAATATACTTTCATCATCAAACACAGACTTTGTTAAAGCTCAAAGCTTAAATTCTTATTTAGTAAGTATAGTTTGATATTGTATGCCTTCTCATGGTTCGTTAACTAAAGCTGGAAAGGTAAGAAATCAAACTCCTAAAATACAACCTAAAGAGAAAAGTAAGGAGTCTCCAAAAAGCAGGAATAGAAAAGAATTTGAAAAAAGAGTTTTAAAGAGCGGTAATAAAAAACAATCATAAAAACTTTTTAAAACGCTAACATTCGTTTTCTGCATGCTAGAAGGTTATAAAGGTAAAGCCTTAGAGATTTTATCCTCTATAGGTGCAGACATAGGAGATAGGATAGTTATTATTAAACCCTCCATATCAATTGAAGGAATTTTAATGCCTTCATATTCTTTGTCTAATGACATTATAGTTATCAAAATGGATAATGGATATAACATTGGAATATCAGTAAAGGATAGCAAAGTTGCCCTTAAAGAGAAGAAAAAAGTTAAAACAGAAAAATTAAATGAAGGAGAGATAGGAAAGTCGGAAATCAAAATAATAAGTACCGGAGGGACAATAGTTAGCAGTATCGAGTATGATACGGGTGCTGTTAGGCCTGCTCTAACTACAGAGGAGATAATAAGGTTTATGCCAGAGATAAAGGAGATAGGGAAAATTGACGCTGAAGTACTCTTTAGTATATTAAGCGAAAATATGACACCAGAACACTGGATAGCTATAGCTAACGCCATAGGTAAAGCATTTAAGGATGAAAATATTGGAGTAGTTGTAGCTCATGGAACAGATACAATGAGCTATACTGCCGCAGCTTTAGCGTTTTCTCTTAAGCTACCAGGTCCCGTTGTCCTTGTAGGTTCACAGAGAAGTAGTGATAGACCAAGTAGCGACGCAGCAATTAACCTTTATTCCTCTGTTCTTCTAGCTAAAGTGGGGAAATTTGGAGAAGTTGTAGTTAATATGCATGGAGAAAGTTCTGATTCTTATACCCTAGTCCACAGAGGAGTGAAAGTTAGGAAAATGCATACTAGTAGAAGAGATGCGTTTCAATCGATAAACGATAGACCGTTAGCAAAGGTAATATGGAAGGATAAAAAAGTGGAAATGCTTAGGTCAGATTATATTCCTAAGAAAGAACTAAATGTAGACGCAAAATTTGACAATAGAGTTTTCCTGCTTAAGTACTATCCAGGCTTAGACGACAGTTTTCTTGACTTTCTAGTAAATTCAAAAAAGGTTAGAGGAATTATAGTCGAAGGAACTGGACTAGGACACACGTCGACACAATTAGTCGACATATTTAGAAAAGCCACTAGGGATGGAATATTTGTAGGAATGGCTTCGCAATGCATAATGGGCAGAGTAAACATGAACGTTTATACTACAGGAAGATTGCTTCAAGAAGCAGGTATAGTACCATTAGAGGATATGTTACCCGAAGTTGCATTAGTCAAGCTTATGTGGGTTTTAGCACACGAGCAAGATATTGAAAGGATAAAAACCAAGATGTTGGAAAACATGGTAGGAGAAATAAATCCAAGACATGAAATAGATTTCTTCCCAAGGTGGTATCATGGAGATTGACTACTCTAAAGTAGGACTAAAAGTTGGATTGGAAATTCATCAACAATTAAACACAAAAAATAAACTATTCTGTAACTGCCCAACCATACTTGATGAGAAGTTTAAGTATACGTTAACAAGATTCCTTAGACCAGTAATGAGTGAAACAGGAGAGATAGATACTGCGGCTTTGTTTGAATGGAGCAAAAACAAGGAATACATCTACCAAATTCCCATAAAGTCGTCTTGCTTAGTAGAGTGTGATGAAGAACCTCCTCATTCAATTAATGAAGAGGCTATACTCATAGGATTGGCTATGACCTTAGCCTTTCATGGAAATCCCATAGACGAGATCTATACAATGAGAAAAGTGGTAATTGATGGTTCAAATACTTCTGGGTTCCAAAGGACTACAATAGTTGGATTAGGAGGATATCTAGACGATGATGAGGGAAAGGTAACTATACAGACAATAGCTATTGAAGAAGATGCATCAAGAAAGGTTGAAGATAAACGCGAAGCAGTTATATACAACTTAGATAGGCTCGGTATTCCTCTAATAGAAATATCTACTGGTCCAGATATTCATTCGCCAGATCAAGCTAAGAGAGTAGCGTTCAAGATAGGTCAGACTCTAAGATTAACTGGAAAAGTAAAGAGGGGTTTGGGTACTATTAGACAAGATCTCAATGTCTCAATTTCTGGAGGAGTAAAAACTGAGATTAAGGGGGTTCAAGAACTAGACATGATACCGGAAATAGTTAAGAACGAGGCATTACGTCAGCTAGGTCTACTTTCCATAAGAGATGAGATAAGAAAAAGGACTACTAAAGACGAAGTGGAAAAAGGGATGATAATAAAGGATTTAACAAAAATCTTTGAAGAAACTGAAAGCAAGCTAATAGGAAACGAGATAAAAAGAGGAGGAAAGGTCTACGGTATGAGGGTCCCTAAATTTAAGGGAATATTCGGTATTGAGTTAGAGCCTAATAGAAGGTTTGGGACTGAGGTCTCAGATTACGTAAAGGTTCTATCCGGTCTTGGAGGAATATTTCACTCTGATGAACTCCCAAATTATGGAATTACTGAGAAAGATGTTAAAAAAGTCAAGGAGGAACTTAATGTTCAAGAAACGGATGGCTTCATTATGATAGTAGGGCCTAAAGTAAAGTTAGATCAGGCAATAGGCGTTATTAGGGAAAGGATAATCATGTCTTTTGACGGCGTTCCAAAAGAGACTAGAGGATCCAATCCAGATGGAACTACAAGATTCTTAAGACCTCAACCAGGTTCGGCTAGAATGTATCCAGAGACAGACATTCCACCTCTTAGACTTACTGAAAGTCTATTAGACAAAGCTGAAAAGATTGTCCCACCAACTCCAGAAGAAAAAATGAAACAATTATTAACCCTTGGACTCAGTGACGAACTAGCGAAACAACTTATTAATAGTCCTAACATTGATCTCTTCGAACATCTAGCTGAAACTTTTTCCCCAAAGGTAAGCCCGTCTCTAATAGCATCAACTCTTGAGAACACGATAAAATACGTAAAATCTCAAGGAGGAGATATAAGCTTAATAAACGATCATGTACTAGAGGAAATTTTTAATGCGATATCTGAAGACAAAATAGCTAAAGATTCAGTTACAGAAGTACTTTTGGCATTTAGTAAAGAGAAGGGCGCTAAACTAGAGGAAATAATTAAGAGATACTCATCTATTTCTGAACAAGATCTGGAAAACATAATAGATGAAGTAATAAATAGTTCAATAGATGAAATAAAATTGAAAAAGGAAAAAGCGTTTAATCTGATAATGGGGCGGGTAATGAACAAAGTAAGAGGAAGAGCAGAAGGTAAAAGAGTAGCAGAGCTAATTAAGGAGAAACTACAAAAACTAGATTGATGAAGAATTACCCCCGGACCTGAAAGATGAAGAGAAGGCATTTGTCGGAAATCTATAATGAATTTACCTTTCCTTTAAGGAATATGGAAAGTGTTAAGTTAAGTGATGAGGATCTAAACGTAGAACAGCTCCCTCAATTTCTTAGGAGGATGAAAGTTAACCAGATCTCATGGAAATATAACGCAAAGATCGTAGGAGTTGATGGATCTTACGTTGAGACTACGGGAGATGGGGAAAAGGTAATAGTTAGAACACCAATAACAATAATGTCGATACCATGGAGTTTTCCCAAAATAAAGGCTGAAGCAATTAAGAATTTGGCTATAGATTTACTTCCATGCACAGAAGGTGAAGGTGTAATAAACCCGTCTCCATGGGAGAGAAGAATGGACTACCTTATAGGCCCTGGAGAATTCACCTCTCAACCAAAAAGAGGGCTTAAAAGAGATATTTTAACGTCGGATAAAGTGTTGAGTACTGGATTTTTCAATCCAATTTTTATTTTTTAAACCCAGTATTTATCCAAAAATCTAGTAGTTTTATCGACTTTTACTCTTCTTTTTTATCCTTACAACTTGAGGAATCAATCTCCCTCATTTCTGAAAAACCGTTCGAAGTAGAATTCCAAGCTGGTAAAGTGAAGGTAAGCGATAATGTAATTATCTTAAGGACTAAGATATGGGAGTCAGCTAAGCCCTTTAGATTGAGCTGGGAACTAAGAAATCCGTTAATTACAACAGATTGTAAGCCTAAGTATAACGTAAGTTTATACAAGTTTGAACCAGCGTCCATAGTTCCTCTTTGGATTGAATATAACCAAGGAAACCTCCTTTTAGACATAGCAAACCTATCAGATCTTCCAGTCGTTTTTACTTTGACTATAGCTGGGAGGATTGTAAAGGCCTATGCAGATGATGAGGAAATTAAACCTGAGTTTGATAGGATTAAAGTTCCAATAAAGAGATGGGGAATAAAGGAGATAAGGATAGAAGTAAAGAAACTAATCGAACAATTTCTAAAAAGGAAAGTCAATGGGTAACTGAAGTTTCGTATATGCATAAAGGTATATCCATTCCGTTTCTTTTCAAAACCTTCTTTCCTTCTGAGCAAAGGATACAATAATAGCTAGAAAGATTATTCTCATCCGAACCTATCTTTTTGACAAGCTCGTCTATCATTTCCATCATTTCGTCATCGTTCTCTATTATATCCTTAACCAAGTTACCTCTTTTACCGTTCATATAATTAGCAACAGCAGCAGGAGTTACACCCATTAGTATTGCAGCCCTATATATAGGCATGCCTCTATCCTTTACCAGTTTTGTTGCTATTATAGATCTAATAGCCGGCAAGATCTCCTTGACGGATATTTCACAGGGTGGAGTAATTGACACTTCGATCAATTAAAATTTAGCTAATCGAATATAAAAATATATTCGTATTAGAGCTCACAGGTCTTGCAACCACCAGCATAGTTCTCGTCTACTTCAACAAACTTTTCTATCCTGAGTCCTTTCTGTTGTTGTTCTTTTTTCTCTTTCTCTTCTCTTTCCTTCTTTATACCGAAGTAAATGACTTGTTGAGACTTTGACTTATCTCTGTAAATTGTGATTCCCTTTATCCCTAATTTCCATGCCATCATGTAAACTCTCTCAACAGTCTCAGTTGACTCTTCAGACCTTAAGTTGATTGTCTTTGACGTCCCAGAGTCATTCCATTGCTGCCATGAAGCTTGGTGCAAAACATGATATTCAGGCGGAACTTCATGAGCGGTTCTAAATATCTCCCTAATCGTTCTAGGCATAAATACATTTTCTCCAACTGTACCAGTTTCAGCGATTTTCTTAACAACCTCAGGGTCGTCTAATTCATACTTTCTCAAATACTCTAGGAAGAGAGAATCTACTTCAATGAATCTGCCTACTGCAACGTTTCTAACAAAAGCTAATGCAAAGAGTGGTTCTATAGATGATGAAGTACCGGCAATTATTGATATTGTACCTGTAGGAGCTACGGAAACTACAGTTGAATTTCTTATTCCGTACTTCATTCTGTTAATCTTTAGTTGAGAAAAATCAACGTCTACCACTAACCTCTTTACCTTATCTGATAACGTTCCCTTTATTCCCGCTATCTCCAAAAGTTGTTCAAAAGGCCTAGCATTATCAAATATGTCTCTGTAATACCTTCCATCATATGCTGGGAATGACCCTTTCTCTCTAGCTAGATCCACTGAAGCCTTATACGCATGATAATATATGAACTTCGCTAGATGGTAAGACATGTAGAGAGCATCAACGCTATCATATGGGATTTTCAGTTTAGCTAACATCCTAGCTAGTCCCATAACGCCTAGTCCTACTTTCCTTGTCCTCTTAGTTCCCTCTTCTATCTGCTTCAAAGGATACCTGTTAGCATCAATTACGTTATCCAAGAAACGGACTGCTAGTTCTACTGTTTGTGCTAAACCTTCCCAGTCTACCATAGGTTTACCGTTATTCTCAATAACAAACTTTTCTAGATTAATAGAACCTAAGTTGCATGATTCCCATGGTAATAAGGGCTCTTCACCGCATGGGTTTGTTGCTTGTATCTTCCCTAAATAATAGACCGGATGTCTTCTATTTATTTCATCAATGAAAAGCAAACCCGGGTCTCCGCTATCCCAAGCCCCTCTAATTATTTCGTCGAATAAGGATCTGGCGTTAATCCATCTAGTTATTGCCCCTTCTTTTTCAGCTATTGCCAAAGCCTCATCAATAGTTATTACTTTGCTATCGTCTAACCAAATTGACCCTCCTTTCTCCTCAAGTTCGTTTAATATCATATCCTGAACCCACTCTTCCTTCATGTAGTTTCTAGCCCTTACGATATAGTAATCATGGTCTGTGTTAGGAATTTTCGTTTTTCTAGGAGTTATTAATGGTATACTTTCCCCTTTCTCTATAGCCTCCATAAAATAATCGTAAACACCTACTGATATGTTAAAATTCTGTAGCTGAACGTCTTTTAATTCACCAGTCTTAGCGTGAATAAAGTCCTCAATATCAGAATGCCATACGTGCATAACACCCATGTTTGCACCTCTTCTTTTCCCTCCTTGTTTCACTACATCTGTAGATACATCAAAGATTTTCATAAAAGATACGGGGCCAGACGCTACGCCAGCAGTTGACGCAACAACGTCTCCTTTAGGTCTTAACTCTGAAAAGTCAAATCCTGTACCTCCACCTTGTTGATGAACTAAAGCCATTGCTCTTAATGTGTCATATATACCATCACCTTCTTGTGTAGTCATGGAGTCCTTTACTGGTAGAACAAAACATGCAGAAAGAATACCTAGCCTTGTTGCACTATTCATCAATGTTGGTGTATTAGGTAAAAACTTAAGTGACGACATATTCTCGTAAAATTCATTTTCTATTTTTCTTACTTCCTCTTCTGATTTCCCATATTGCTTTTCAACGTTGGCTAAATACTTAGCAACTCTCCTGAACATCATTTGAGGAGTTTCAATATATCTTAACGTATTCGGGTCTTTCAAGAGATACCTAGCCTCTAACACTTTCAAAGCGTTATAACTCAACAACAAATCTTTCTCGTCTATTTCCTTCCATTTTCCCTTACCAAAAACGTGATTGTATATCCTTGAAAGGACATACTTTTTTGCAACCTCTAGTAAGTTAGGATAAGAGAGATAAGAGTCGATTAAATTTCTCTCAACAATATCTGCAACAGTCCTAGTATCAATAGTGTTATCCTTTGCTGTACTTAATATATCTGAAGCTACACCATCAATAACTTCAGATGGAAGAGAGGGGAGTTTCTGAAGTATTTTCTCTAGCTTAAACTCCTCCTTTCTACCATCACGCTTTAAGACCTTAACCTTACTAATAGCTGTAAGGCTAATACTAGTCTGCATTATATGATCATATATCTTTATCGTAGAACTTTTTTAATTTAAGACAATTATGGCCAAGGTAATACCTCTTCATATGCTCATAGCCATATGCTCATAGCCAAGGTAACGCACCTTCATATGCTTAAATCTAAATACTGTCGCAATAAGGTTCCATTCGACAACGACTCAAGCCTAGCCTTTTAAGGGGGGGGGGGTAAGTTTTTTGTACTCTACTGAATACATAAAGACTTTTTTTGCTAAGACTAATTAATCAATATCTAAACTATGAATATCTCATTTAGGGCTGTAAAATTATATATCAATTAAGTAAAATGACTTTATAATAGTTTTTAAACTTTTCCTACACTGATCTAAAATTATTTCATGAACTGAAGAGATATATGGTATATTAATTATTAAGTTCAAACTATCTTATTTGGCTAAATATGAGAAACATGCTATAAATCGAAAAACAGAATTGAGAGTTAGAGAATTCCACTGCGGACCCGCCGGGATTCGAACCCGGGACCACTGGCTCCGAAGGCCAGCGCTCTATCCTGGCTGAGCTACGGGTCCACGATCTATGTCACATTTTAGTTAATGAAACTATACCAAGAACGTCTAAGCCATTTCTAATTACTGTTTCCACTCCCTTAACGAGGAATATTCTTGTAGTTCTATTTCCATCATCTTTCTCTTGTAATACTCTTTCTCTATCATACCATGAATTGAAGAGATCGGCTAATTTTCTTAGATATACTATAATGGCCTCAGGTTGTAAATTATCGGCAGAACTTGAAAAGACCTCTGGAAACTTTGCTATACTGATGAGAATTTTTCTCTTATCTTCAACTATATCAGAAAGATTTGCGTTCTCTAACTTGGGCTTTCCTTCTAACTTAGCCAAAATGTTATATGCCCTTGCATAGGTGTATTGTAAATATGGCCCGCTATTTTCCTCAAAGTTCGTGACTCTGCTAATATTGAATGAAACAGGTTTATTAGCTGAAACTGATAGCAGGGCATACCTTATAGCTGCATTTACTATCTCGTCTATGTTTTCAAGGACTCCGCCTTTTTCTTTTACCTTAGTCTTGACTACACTGCTCACTTTCTCGTAAATTTCGTCTAACGAAACGTATTGCCCACGTCTACCACTCATCTTCATTCCTTGCAAGCTTACCATGCCATATGAATAATGCACTAAGTTTTTGGCTATCTCTGGAAAACCTAAGATATACAGAGTTGCCCTTAATTGCATCTGTGGGACAAGTTGCTGTTCGGCTATGACGTTTATTACTTTGTCCGCCTTAAATGAAGAAAATTTGTAAAGAGTGTAAGCTATATCTCTCACAGTATAAAGCGAAGTTCCATCAGATCTAGTAAGGACTAGAGGGGGAATTTCTAGGTCCTTGGGTATTCCAACCTGTTCTCTTGCTTCATCGTCTAAGAAATCGTCTAAGTCAAGTGCCCATGTACCTTTATAGTTAATCTTAGCTCTAGACTCAAAAGCAGAGTATAAGATATCCTTTACTTTTCCGCTCCAGAGAAGATCGCTTTCATAATCAAAGTTATCAAATGAGACATGAAGTTTAGATAAACTTTCCATAAATCCCTCCAAAGCGTAATTAACATACTTCCTTACAATAGCCTTTACTTTCTCGTCTCCCCCCTCATAGGATTTTATTAATTTAGATATTTCTGCCTCCGGATCTTCATCTTTCCTTATCTCTTCTGCTAGAAGATCAAAGATCTTCTCGTCCTTTTCTCTTAGCTCTTCAGCAATAGCAACCAACTCGTCTCTTTTTTCTATTTTTTCCTTATATCCCTCTTCTGTAGATTCCAGTTCTTTGCTTAAATTCCTTATTTCTAGAATTATATTAGTCATAGCATATATTGTACCTAACCACAGATCTTTCTTAATATTAGGAGGAGGTTCTGGATACCCTAATTTATGCAAACCATAAATCAAAAGTGCTACTTGCCTTCCCCCGTCATTGACGTAAAACCTTACGTTAACTTGATGTCCCCTAGATTTAAGTAACCTTGATAAGGAATCTCCTATTACTACGTTCCTTAAATGACCTATATGAAGAGGATGTATTGGATTCGCGCTCGTGTGCTCAACCACTATTCTTCTAGGTTGATCAACCTTAACTAATCCAAAGTCGTCAGTAAAATTAGAAAATAGTTGTGTAAAAAGTTCTCCCTCATTTAGCTCAGCATTTATAAAGATACCATCTCTTTTCATTGACCTTATCAATTTTCCGCTATAATTAACTTCCAAGTTAAAGTTTCTAGTAACAGAAGGTAAAGGTAAGGATAGATCCCCCACTTCCCTGGGTGGATATTCAATATTACCTAAAATAATATTCTCCCTCACATTCAGTAAGCTAGAAAGTTGTCTAGCCATTTCTTTTTTAGCTTCAGCTAGTACGTCCACTGGTGGTATTAGGGAAAATGGGTTTTAATTCTTTTTTAGCTTAACTCATTATACATGAAAGTTGCAGATATACTCGTAGTAGAGTCAGAAAAGAAGAAAATCAATGTCAATACAATAGAGGATGAATTGAATAAGATAACAAACGTTGATAAGATCGTAATAAATAGAGTTCACATACCAGAGGGGAACGATGAAGATGATAGCATAATAGGTATTCATATAGTAGTGAGAGATGTTGTCGAAGCGTGACATATGTCCTTACTACAGAAGTGGATTTTGTGTTTCATCTATGCTAGATTCTCCCTCAGATGTAGTAGTAAGCGCTAATAGATGCTTTAAAAATTTTAAAAGTTGTAGATATTTTGTAAGTAAGCATGATGAAGAGGAGGAAAAAGTCGGACTAGAAAGCTATGAAGAGGAAAAAGTTGAACAGGAAATAAAATTCTACGAAAAAGTAAACGTATTAGAAGATAGAATAGATAGCGAATGTGAATTTTTCCAGCTTATAAAAACGTCGAGTGGGTTTGTAGCAAAATGCACCTTATTAGGGAGGATATTAACTGAATCTCATGCGAAAAATTGTGGAAAATATTGGCAAAACTGCCCTATAAGGGTAAAATAGACTTATTCTGTACCAAGTTTAGCGTAACGACCATCTTCTAGAAGAGTTACACGCCCTTTTTCTGATAAATCAGCTAAAGCTCTCCTTATTTTATCCTCGCTTGCAATACCTGATAGTTTACTATGAAGTTCCTTTAAGTTCATAGCTTTTTCCGACAATAAATCCAAAAGTATCTGTTTAAGTTCTTCCTCATTTGGAGCAGTCATAACGACTATATCCTTATCTGAATAAACAACTTTTAGTTTGTTTTCTACATCATTCGTATCGCCAACGTCCTTTTTCTTCCTCTTTCTGCTACTCATAACACTTACCCTTTATTAACATAACCCTTTTACTTTTTAAATATTATCAACAACGTAATGAGTTAAGCCTTTTATAGAATCAAAGAATATTACCCTTTTAGGGAAAGAATTTTGTCCCAACCAGACTTTCTAAGGCACGTAGCAAGTCGCGTAATAAGTCCAAACTCTCTAGATCTAAAAAGGCTAGATGATGTGAGGAGGCTTCTTGCTGCTGCAGAGGCAAAGTATAAGTTTTCCTCCTATGGTGGAGATCCAAAGAAACTAGTTAATTATCTACTTAGCCCAGATTTCACAGAATTAACCTTCATTCTTGGAACAGATCTTACCAAAAAGCTCCTAGAGGAAATCATAAAGGATTACGATTACCAAGAAATAAAGGACGCCGCAAAAAAAATTCTTGAGGAAATAGATGGATATACAGAAATGGAAGATAAAGACGCTGTAATTACATATAAAAGAGGATTATAAAAAAGATTTTTACATTCCAGGCATTCCGCCCATTCCACCGGGCATTCCACCGGCTCCCTCTTCAGAACCGGCTGATCCTCCGGCTCCTTTCTCTCCGCCTTTAAGTTGTGATGCAGCTATTAAATCATCAATCTTTAATACCGCAGTAGCAGCCTCTGTTGCGCTCTTGAATACTTGTCTCTTCACTCTTACAGGCTCGACTACGTTAAGCGCTAGCATATCATCAACTATCTTTCCACCTATAGCGTCAACTCCACAGTTTGTTAGACCTTTAGCATGCCTTGCCCTTAACTCCATTAAGCTAGCTATTGGTTCTAATCCAGCGGTCTCTGCTAAAATCATTGGGATCTCTTCTAGAGCATCGGCATACGCTTCAATTGCGAGTTGCTCCTTTCCTCCTACACTTCTGGCATATTCCCTTAATCTCATAGCTAGTTCAAGTTCTATTGCTCCACCACCAGGAACGATCATTGGTTCCATCAATATGTTCCTCAGTGAGTGTAAGGCATCGTTTATGCTTCTTTCTGCCTCATCTAAAGCCATGTCGTTAGATCCTCTTAATAGTATGTTAACTGCTTTAGGATTCTTTGCACCTTCTATGAATACCATTTTGTCGTTGCCAATTCTTCTCTCCTCAACAAGTTCTGCATAACCTAAATCTTCTGGTGAAGCGTCCTTTACGCTACTTATTATCCTGGCGCCAAGAGCCTTCTCTAGTTTCTCTATATCGCTTCTCTTAACTCTTCTAACAGCAAGGATTCCTCTCTTGGCTAAGAAGTGCTGTGCAACATCGTCTATACCTTTCTGGCATATAACAACATTAGCTCCAATAGAGGCAAGTTTATCTACCATTTCCTTTAAGTACATTGCCTCTTCATCAAGGAAGCTCTTTATTTGATCAGGGCTTGTTATACTTATCTTAGCTGAAATTTCAGGCTTCTCAACTTCTAGTGCTGCATCTAAGATAGCTACTTTGGCCTTCTCTACCCTCTTAGGCATTCCTGGATGGACTACTTCTTTGTCAAGTACTATTCCTCTAATTAAAGTACTATCCTCTGTGCTTCCGCCTTTCTTCTTATCTATCTTAATTAGATCTAGGCTAACGTTATAGCCTCCAGATGGGAGAGGTTCAGCTACTGTAGTGACTGCATCTATGACTATATCGATTATCTTGTCGAGCTCTTTTCCTTCTGCCATGAACTTGCTTGACATTGTTGTATATACTACTTTTCTTAGTTCTTGTTTTACGGATGATGAATTTAGATCACTAACGTCAATCCTAGTAGCTATTTGAGGTAGAATATCAATAGATTTACTAAATGCGTTCTTGAATCCGTCAATTATGATTGTCGGATGAATGTTTTGATCTAGTAGTGATTCTGCCTTGTCAAGAAGAAGACCTGCAAGTACAACTGCGCTTGTCGTTCCATCTCCAACCTCAGAGTCCTGTGCCTTAGCAGCTTCGACTAGAAGCTTAGCAGCAGGATGCTGAATGTCCATTTCCTTTACTATTGTAGCTCCATCATTTGTTATTGTTACGTCTCCGAAACTATCGAGAAGCATTTTATCTAATCCTTTAGGTCCTAGGCTTGACTTTAACATCTCAGCTAACGTCTTGGCAGCTAATATGTTATTCTTTATTGCCTCTCTTCCTGTATTTCTAGAAGTACCCTCTTTGAATAAGAGAACTGGTGTACCAGCCATATCATGACACCTTTTCAGCAGTTCTTTAGTATCGCTTATATATAAATTTTTCTCCTCTCGCAAGTTTAGGTTAATCTATTATTCTTTCTGGATAATGACTAACAGAATTGAATTGTGTTAAATGCGGAATTAATGAAGGGAAAGTGTATCTAAGTGGGAAATTATTATGCGAGGGCTGTGCAAGGAGCGAGATAATTAAAAGAGTTAGAAAGGAGCTAAAAATGTCCAAATTTCTTCAAGAAAAGAGAGAAAAAATTCTTCTAATTTACTCGGAACCATTTGAAGAAGTTAGTGAATTGTTGAAGAAAATGATCGAAGCATTTACGAAGAATTTTCTACCAGAAATACGTCTTTTCAAGGTTGAAGAAAGCGAAGACGTTAATGAGACCCTGTGGAAAATGATGAAGTTTGCTCTCGCTTCAGAGGAGAAAAAAATAGTTCTACCTATAACTGCAGATTTTCTTCTAGCTTACACTATATATTCTTCTTCTTTGTCTCAATTTTACTACCTTTTTATGGAATCCAGCATATTTTCCTTAAATGGAAAAACGTTTTTGGTGCCCTTACATTCCACCTCGATCTCAGAACTATATGCTTTTTCTGAAATAACCGGGGGGTTGAAACTAAAAGACACTTTAATGTCAGAGATCCTAAATTGGGAATACGAACAGTTTAAGGATAATGAAGTTGTCCATACATTTGAAACTACAATTCCATTATTAACACATGGCATGAAAAACTGTAAGGAATGTGGTGCACTTATCGCTTCTGAGGGTCTATGTAAATACTGCTTAAGATCTTCTTCTCATCCTTATTGAGAACTATTTCGTAAAATATTCCCCCTTGAGATGGTACAAACTTCGAGGGAGGAAGTATACCTTGTGGAGTATAAAAGAAATAGCCTGAGGTTATGATTTCCTTAAAGTCAGCTGATTCTATTGATGCTAATGTTTTCAATTCTCCGAGTACATCTATCTGTTCCTTTACTTCTTTCATCGAAATTATGTAACCGCATACCTTGCAAGAAAGATCTGGCATTATGGCATTAAATCCACATTTTGGACATCTTAATGGAGTTAAAATACCAAACTGGTTCCAACTATATCTTAGAATTTCGATCAAATCGTTTCTATTCCTTCTCTTGCATTCCGAATATAGCTTATCAATCATTTGATTAATTCCTTTCTTTATATTATAAACAAGAAATTCTAGTTGAGTATCGCCAAGTTTTTCTATATCCCGTAAAAAATATAGCCTTACAGCCACATATTCCATCATAGAATCTCTATTTGAAAGAAGCCTATTTAGAATAGTCTTTACTTTAGGCTTCGTCTTTACTTGTCCAACAGCAGACGCAAATGGTTCACGCAAAATTTCTATATATTCATCATCAGTTAAACCTAAAAATTCTATTCCAAGACCTTCTACTACATCTTTTAGATATTCTTCTAATAACTGGTCAGGATCTACATATTTCTCCTTCTTCTTCTTACTTGATTTATGTTCACCTTTAGCTATCTCTTCTGCCTTAATATCCTCCTTTTTCTTCCTTGGCAACTCTCTCACGAAATGTTCTTCACATTGACTGTAGATCTAGGAAGTCCAAGGGCAAAATTTTCTTCTTGGATGTGTAGTCTTGATATTTCTCATCTAGAAATCCTAAAAATATAGGACAATTTTCATATCTTCCTTCTCTGTTACACTTCTCCCTGTTTCCCCTATTACTAGTTGATAAAAAGCAACTTGAAGTCTTCTTATCATAATAAGGGCATAGTTTATAGTATGTCTTGGCGCTTTTCATCATTTTATCCATCCAAATCTTTTTATGATCTTTTTTTTCTGCTTCCTTTTCCGCCTTTGCTAACGCTTTGCTTATCTCATCTTCAGTCATCTTTACTGACTT
Organism: Candidatus Acidianus copahuensis; assembly: GCF_000632495.1. Classification (GTDB taxonomy): domain Archaea; phylum Thermoproteota; class Thermoprotei_A; order Sulfolobales; family Sulfolobaceae; genus Acidianus; species Acidianus copahuensis. The sequence continues at coordinate 108,587 of NZ_JFZT01000039.1, forward strand.
ATTAGATGACAATCAAATTCACCTCATGGTTGAAAGTTGATGGTTATTGGTTAAATAGATTACTACTACTATCCGGTCTAAATTTTTGTTTCCTATTCAACTAGAAATAATGCGATGTTTGTATAATTAGAATGACATTGGCGTAAGAACAGACAAGAAATCAACTCATAAGAGTAGAAGATATTATTCAGTCTCTTTAACAGTCCAGTTTCTCTTTAATTGATCTTGAAAAACCTATTCTTAGGCCTAATTTTGGATCTTGATATAGGTAGATAATTCTCTTTGTCTGGAGTTGTCTTAGTACTTTGAATAACCAACCTGTATCAGCATTATACTCTTCTTGGAGCTGATCTGCATAAACGTAAGTAGAACCCCATTGTTTATATCTCTTTACTATGAATAATAATAATTCTTTCTCATCTTTATCTAATTTGGCTAAAACATCTTTCAAACATTCCTCTGGATCCGATTTTTGTTGTTTTTTGGATAGCTTACTGGTTTTTGAGTCAATAAACGACAAAACTTTCATGTTTTCTCTTTCTTCTTTTTGTTGATTTTTGTTGTTTATTGGCTGTTTAACCTGTTCGATCATTTGTTTAGCAATAACTAGCATTTCTTTAAATCTAGAATTAGTATATGAATCAATTAGTGCCTTTGCTAAGTTTTCCCCTTGAGGAGTTAGATACCATCTTCCACCGTCTTGATAAACTAGGCCTTTTTTCTTCCAATAACTCAAGTAACTACTTACATATTTGGTCTGATAGCCTAAATTAATGGCTATCTCAGAAGTCCTTAATGGTCTAGCATTAAGGAGAACTATAATAGCCTCCATTAGCTTCGACCTAGGAGAACCCTTAAGTTCGTTAGCTATCTTAAGAAGCTCGTCGTCAGAAATGTGCACGGATTAATTACTCCAGTCGTATATATAATGTGTAGCAAAATCAGTTAGATTTGTAATATCATAAGATCACTCGAGAGTCATACTACAAGTTTGGATAGCATAATATTCGTTATAACCAATAATTACTTTATATACACCTCTTAGCATTTTATCTACTTCGACATCACCTGTATCTATCCATAAGCAATTTAATTTTTCAATTTTTTGCTTTGAAGCAACAACTATTATATTATTTTTTCCCGATCTTCTTAAAACTTCTGGTCCTATTTCCTGGTTTCCTCTTCCAAATAAAAATCCTTGACCTCCTATAGGAGAAACTATTACAAATAACTCCCCGGTTATCTGTAAAAGATCTGAGTAACTTACATTTTCTTTAATTAATTTCTTACCGTTGAATAGGTCAGTGCTCAGAAACGAAGTAGAATAACCTAACTTTCTTTCAATAAACTTCACCGTATATCCTGGACCCATGATATAGTAAGCGTCACGAATATTAGCTATGACTTCCTCAGCTATTCCTTGCAGATCTTCTTCTTCAGTTCTTATTTCTTCTTTCGAGGGTACAGTAACTCCCTGGTAATCAATTGTTGTAGCAATTGCAAAAAGTTTTGTAACGTATTTGCCCTTTCTATACTCATCCTCATCGACGTCGAGTATCTCAGCTTTTTTAATTTTTGCTTCATTTAACGAAAATAAAGAGATCAGAAAACCAGCAGTTTCTGGGGAAGAGGCAAAAACTCCGCTATGCATCTTAACACCTCCAGGAACCCCAAGTATTGGAATGTCCCTTTTTAGTCCTTTTGCTACGTCTCTAGCAGTTCCATCTCCCCCGACAAATACTATTATATCAACAATTTCAGATAAAATTTCAGATGATTTTACTGTATCGTCACTTGACGAATTATCTCCCCCTGCGTCAATTATTACTCTCTTTTTGTTTATTTTTAAGAAATAGCTTTCACCCATTTTACCTTTTGGCACATAAAACGAAAAGTCTCCTACTGATCTTAGAAATCTTTCAACTCTGCTTGGTATTTCGGGATTTTCAACTCTAATATTATCACTTCCCTTGAGTCCAATCCTTCCTCCAGATCCTGCATATGGATTTACAATTAGCCCAACTTTTAGCACATTAATCACTTAAAAGAAATATTCCAATTCTATATGCCAAGTAAATATTGTCAGGCATAATATATAGAATTAAATCACCTGAGGAACAATCAAGTAATTTCTCCTTTATCTCTTCCAATAATCCGGGTAAAGCAAATTCATCAGTTCTTGGTGGAATCTCGACTCCTTTTTTCCCTTTTACGACTATTAAGGTAGCTTTAGCTCCTTCTCTTATAATTATATCTCTCAGCTCTGTAATTTTATATTTATCTAATAAGTTAGCCTTATTTTTCAGGACAATTCTTACACTATCCCAATTTATACTTTCTATACGTTCCTGCTTTATATTCACATTTTTATTCCATTCTTCTAAAATGGTCTTTCCTTTGTCTGAGATTTCCATTCCGCCAATTTTATCGACTTTTATGAGGCCGAGCTCCTTAAGTCTTTTTATCATTGTTCTAACAGTTGCCTCACCTAACTCCAACTTTTTAGTCAAAGTAGGTCTTCCTATTGGTTGATCTTTAGAAATAATATCCAATGCCATAAGAACATGAGCGTAATCATATTTAGGACTATTCCCCTTCTTAGGTTTAGTAGCTTCAGTAACTGTTGCTAATATATCCATATTTTTAAGTTAGAGCATTACTTTAAAAACATGCTAAAAGGTAAAAGCGTATTATGTTTGTTGGATCTATCTAAGGAAGAGATCGAAAAGTTCTTGAATTTATCATTTACAATGAAAGAGGACGTTTATTCAAATAATGTACCTAGAACTTTAGAGGGGAAAAGAGTAGCGCTTATTTTCGAGAAACCGAGCACTAGAACAAGGGTCAGCACTGAATCCGCTATCTCAATGTTGGGAGGACATGCCTTAATTTTAAGTAAGTCTGACATACAGCTAAGTCGAGGAGAACCCATAGAGGATACTGCTAGAGTTTTAGGAAGGATTGTAAATGGGATTGGAGCTAGAGTACTGTCTCATGAAAGCTTACTGAAGTTGAGGGATTATTCTTCACTTCCAGTTGTAAACTTGCTTAGTAATCTTTCTCACCCACTTCAAGCTCTAGCTGATTTTATGACGATTAAAGAGAAATTCGGAACATATGATAAGCCTATAGCCTTTATAGGGGATGGAAAGGATAATGTTGCCTTTAGTTTAATGGCATTTGTTGCGAAGATGGGATTAGAAATGAGAATTGGAACTCCTAAGGATCTTAGACCTAAGGACAATTTATGGAAGTTGATAGAGGAAACCGCAGAGGATACTGGTGCAATTATAGAGTTCTTTGATGATCCTTATGAGGCAATAAGGGGATCTTATGTTGTCTACACTGATGTATGGGTTAGTATGGGAGAGGAAGAAATAGGAGAAAAGAAGAAGGAATTATTAAGGCCATATAAGGTTACAAAGGACTTAATGAGATACGCTTCAACAAAAGCCATATTCATGCATTGTTTGCCTGCAGTAAGAGGAGAAGAGGTGGACTCAGATGTAATTGATGGGAAGCAAAGTGTTGTGTGGGATCAGGCAGAAAATAGGTTATATTCAGCTATGTCAGTGTTTTCCTTGATAGTCTAAGAAGGAATCTATTGCCCTTTGAGTTAGTATTCCATTCACACTTTTTAAACTTTTTAGATTAACCCCCTTAGAAAGCCTGGACTCGACGAATTCTATTCCTTTAGATAAGCTATCTAGAGTCGCTATCTTATTTTGCATAGCTCTTCTAACCGTTTCCCTTATGTGCCAATTGCCTAAAGGTGCGAAGTAGTCCTTAGTGATCTCTCTAACAATTATCACGCCTGCAGATCTCTTCCTATTCTCTAAACTTTCTAAAACCGCTAGTCTGGCTGCCATATAACCTCCATCCATGAAATCATAAACCCCCCAGTAATTTTCAGAAAGTTCGCTAATCACAAGTTCATTACTCCATAGAGATAGAGGATGCCAAATCTCTATCCAAGCGACTCTATAGGAAGAAGGATATAGAATCACGTGAAATATGTTACCCAAGTATTGCTGAAAATAAACCTCCACTTCATTTATACTATCATATTCTCTAACTTTAGAAAGAAGATCCTTTCCGACTACTGAATCAACAGCAGTTATAGCCCATCTAGTTGGTACTAACTTTCTAGACTTCTTACGACCTAATAAGCCCATGGATAAAGCGTTTATTATTTTGTACAGATCATGATTATTTTTATATAACTCTATAACGCCCTCAGATGCTTTTACGTCATCAAAAATCATTTTTTCCATTAGTCTAGATAGTTTTGGATTTTCTATAACCTTTATGTCGGCTGAATTTATGCTGGGACCTCTAGGCATTAAATAACCGTCAAACTTTAGACTAGGCTTTATCTCTCCATTTACCTTTGACATAGAGAGTACTGGATTTTCGGAAACAGTAGTTAGCGATATTTCCCTTTCATAAAGCTTCCATACATCATCTACTTTAGTTTTTAGTACATTTGAAATCATTGATGATCTAAGGTTCAATATCTCATAGATTGATCTTTTCCCCCACCAATCCTTAGGATTCTCATATTCCCTTGCATCTTCTCCAGAAACTCCTGGAGGAACGTTAAACAGAAGGCTTACTCTCGGATAGCTTGATTCACCAACTACTACGCTAGGAGGAGTAGAACCATCAATGCTTTCCTTAGCCGACACTTTTAACGTGATGTTAACAATAGTCCTAAACCTTTCAACTATAGGACAAGAGGATAAACCGCAGAGATGTTTGTTTCCCTTACATCTTACGCAAAGCTCTGCAGGTATCTTCCTCAAATTTTCCTCCTAATATACCATTCTACAATCTTTAATTTAGCTATTGCTGAAAGACCAACAGCAACTGGCTTTACTCTTCCCTTTCTTAACTCCTCTAGTATTATTTCAAGGGAAAACTCATCTGTTTCTATGTCATTGTAGGCTGAACCTATTGCTTCCTTTACATGTGAATCACTATTTGCCAAACCAACTAAACCAAGGGATTTGGCTACTGTTAATGCTTTAATATTAGCCTTCTTTGGCGCCTTAGAATTAAATACTTCAATTCCATCGAACTTATACGAAAAAACACGATCACCTATACCCTTTCTAAATATATCAAAAGGATGAGATGGAAAGAGAAAGCATGAGTTTTCTTTGGAGTAATCTACAAGTTCTGCTATTTTTCTAGGTGGAGATGGAGGAAATTCACAAAGAATAACAACATGGCCAAACTCTGTGGTTACCTCTTGACCAGGAATTACCTCTTCCTTAACTCTCTCTATTCCCTTGCTTGTGTCATGATCTGTTAATGCAATAAATATCCCTTTTTTCTTTGCATAGCTAACCATAGTCTTCGGATCTTCTTTCCCATCGCTAAAATTACTATGAACGTGAAAGTCTACTTTCATACATACCCTAACTCTCTCATTACTTCAACAGTAAGTATGGTGATCCCAGCAGCTCCTCTAACCAAATTGTCGCCTAGAACTACTAATCTAAGAACGTCGTTTTCATAGCTGATCCTTCCAACAAAAGTAGCCATTTCATTACCTTTCAGATCGAACTCTGGCTGAGGTTTACTTTCGTCTTTGGTTACGATTATGGGTCTTTTTGGGGCAGTTGGTAAGTTTCTCTCCTGTGGGAAAGATCTGAAATCCTGTAACTTTCTCTTAATCTCATCAATATCTACCTCCTCTGTTATCACATTTATTATACCCATATGACCCACTTTAACTGGAACTCTAACTGATGTTACTCTAGCGTCAACTTTAGCCTGCTCTATTACTTCCCCTTTAAGACTTCCAAGCATTTTTCTGAGCTCCTTAGGAATTTTGTCCTCTTCACCCTTAATATAGGGTATTATATTATTTACCGCAGCCATAAAGGACAAGCCGTTATATCCTGCACCGCTTACAGCTTGTAATGTTGTTATAATCATTTTTTTGGAGCTGACTAGACTAAGTAAAGGTTTCATAGGCATAGAAAGGATAGATGCGGTACAATTAGGGTTCTTGATCAGAAGACCTCTCCAACTTCTCTTTTCTTGCTGTTTTTTAACTAACTCTAGATGTTCCCAATTTACTTCAGGGTTTATTAAAGGAATTTCCGGATCCATCCTGTAAGGACTAGCATTAGAGACCACAATCTTTCCTGACCTAACTAAGTTAAGCTCAATTTCTTCCGCTAGTTCGTTAGGAAGGGCCGAGAGAATAACGTCCACATCCTTATGATCTTCTGGATTTGTAGAAACCATTTTCATTTCTCTAACAGATTCAGGGATTTCTCCTCCTTCCACCCACCTTACTGACTCTTCATAAGTTTTTCCAACTTTAGAGGGGGAAGCGCTAATTTTGACTAGTTCTAAAAAGGGATGAGAGGAGAGCATTCTTACCATTTTTTGCCCTACCATTCCGGTAGAACCTAGTAGGGATACTTTTAACCTGTCCATTTCAGAACAACCTCATGTAAAGATCTTGCTAACTTATCTCCTTCATTTCTTGGGACTATAAATGTACTGCTCACGTTGCCAAGTCCTCTAGAAATTGAAAAGATATCATAACCCATAGCTACTTTCTCAACTTCTCTAAACGCTTCCCATTTCTTTAATCCACATCCGACAACACTAACTGCAGCTACATCCTCTACATCGATAGCGTCAACGTCTTTTAGCTCTTCAAGCTTTTTGGTTAGTGGATTTACATCTCTCTCATTAATGACGAGGCTTATCTTTGTCTCTGAAATAGGTTGAGAAATTGAGATTATGTTAACACCAGCCTCCTTTGCACTTTCCATTACTCTGGCTGCAGAACCTATTTTACCGACGATCTTTGTACCTTCAACGGAGATCATCTTTACATCATCAATAACTGATATTCCTTTCAAACCCCCATCCCCATCACACGATCCTAATATTGTTGTATCTCCTTCCTCATAAAGGCCTTCAATTATTACTTGCATATCAGTACTAATCATAGGTTCAAACGTTCTAGGATGTAATCTCTTTGCTCCCATTTGGGCAAGCTCTATAGCTTCTTCAAGTGACAATCTTCTAATGGTCTTTGACCCAGGAAATCTTCTTGGATCGGCCGTCATTATTCCTGGAACTTCCGTTATTAGCCTTACCTTATCTACGTTAAGCAGTTTCCCAAGCATTGTTGCTGTGTAATCGCTCCCACCTCTACCTATAGTAGTAAATCTGTGTAGTGTAGTTTTACCTATAAATCCTGGAAGAACTACTATTTTTGATTTTAATTTTAACAACTTGTTTATCTCATTCATTGTTAGACTTTCTATCACATTAGCCTCTCCAAAATTAGAGTCTGTAATAAGGGGAGAGTCAGGGTAAGCCTCAGAGTCAAGTCTGGCCGATTTTAGAATTGCATTAAGAAGGAGGGAGGCCATTCTTTCCCCAAAGGAAAGAATATAGTCTCTCACCTTTGGAGTTATTTCATCGAGTACCCTTATTGACCAAGCTATCTTGAATAGCTCATCTGCTAATTTTGATATTTCTTTGAATGTTTCTTCAAAGACTGGTCCATCTGAAAGTCTAGAGAGCAACTTGATATGCTTATCATAGATCTCTCCAACTATATCTACTGCCATATCTCTATTCTCCGTAGCTTTTATCAGTTCATTAGTAACTCCCTTTATGGCCGAGGTTACCACAAACACTTTGTCTTGTCCATCTACGTATTTCCTTACTTTGTTACTTATTAGCGAAAAATCATTTTCATCCTTCTGTATTGAACCGCCTATTTTAACTACTAGCATCTAACTCACCTAGGATAATCTTGTCCACATGATCTGGATTTACAAGGATTCTTCTAGCATCTGACTTTAGCATAGCGTCAGGATCCTTTAAGGCATGACCAGTGAGTATAAGTACAGTTTTCTCATCCTTCCCTAAGATGCCCTTCTCTATTGCCTTTTGATAGCCTGCTAGTGAAGCAGCCGAGGCGGGTTCTGCTCCTAATCCCTCTAATCTGGCTAACTTCTTTTGAGCCTCCAAGATTTCATTATCGCTTACAGTAAGCGCATTTCCTCTAGATTCGACTATTGCCTTGATAGCTTTCTTCCAGTTTACTGGCTTACCAATTCTTATTGCAGTAGCGACAGTTTCTGGAGAATCAACAAACTCTGGTATACTCTCTCCTTTTTGGATTGCTCTAGCTATGGGCGATGCTCCTTCAGCTTGAACACCTATCATTTTTGGAATCTTTGATGTAACCCCAGCCTCCATTAGTTCTACGAAACCCTTCCATATTGCGTAAACGTTTCCTGCATTTCCAACAGGAACAACGACGTTATCTGGAACCCCTATTTCCTCAGCAATTTCATAGGCTATTGTCTTCTGTCCTTCAAGTCTCCACGGATTAAACGAATTAAGCGGATAAACAACCCCTAATTCCTTGTATAGTCTTAGAACTGTTGACATTGCTACATCAAAGCTGCCATTTACTTCTAGAATTGTAGCTCCATATAGAATGGACTGAGCTAGTTTACCTAACGCAACTTTCCCACTAGGTAGAACGAGATATATTCTCATTTTGCCTCTCGCAGCATATGCCGCAGCGGATGCTGCAGTATTACCAGTAGAGGCAGCAACTACAACTTTATATCCTTCACTCAAGGCAGAACTTATCGCTATTGTCATACCTCTATCTTTGAAACTACCAGTAGGATTTGCCCCTTCAAATTTATAGAATAAGTAAGATGAGAATGAGGAGCTAACCAGTGGAGTTCCTCCCTCACTTATTGACACAGTCTTGTTGTAATTTCCAGGTATAGCATCTCTATATCTCCATACTCCTCTACCTCTTAGCATTGAAAAGTTGAAATTGGAAGGAATTTTTACCTTAATTTCCATAATCCCTCCGCATTTAGGGCAAGTTATTATCCTTTGGCTTAATTCTGACTCGTAACCACATTCAAGGCATTTCATAAATCCTTCTAGTTTGTTTCCAACTTCTTGTCACCAGCCCATTAACGACTTTTACATATAAATATAAGCTTTGTGCAACGGTTGTAGTATAAAATATGACTTTTCAGGACCTTAGAGACTATATAAATTTTATGTCCAAGTCAGGTAAAATTATAAAAATTGACGATGAAGTTGATGTCAATTTGGAAATAGCTGAGATAAGCAGAAGGGCAACTTACTTGCATCTACCACCCGTTCTATTTACAAAAGTTAGGGGTTATAAAGAGTGGAGAGTTATATCAAATGTCTTCTACTCTATTCAGTCGGTTAAAGAAATTCTAGGAACTCAAAATTTAGAGGATATTGGAAAAAGGTTTCTCTCCTCTTTTTCAGAAACTCCCCTAACGTTCATGGATAAGGTTAAGAGTTTACCATCTCTTCTTAAATTAGGAAAGATATCCCCAAAGATGGGGAAGCTTAAACCAAAAGAATCAAATATTAAATTAACTGATATACCTGCCATTAAGACATGGCCAAAGGACATTAGTCCATATTTTACGTTTTCTTTGGTTGTAACAAGGGATCCAGAGACGGGGGTGAATAACCTAGGTGTATATCGAATCCAAATACTTAATGAGAAAGAGGCAATAGTACATTGGCAAGCCTTTAAGAGGGGATCTTTAGCTTCTGCTAAATATAAAGAGAAGGGAATAACTAAGATGCCTATAGCGATAGTTAACGGTGTAGATCCTGTAATTGCTTTTACTGCAGCTTCTCCAGTCCCTCCAGGAATAGATAAGTACTTGTTTTCAGGGATATTGAGGGAAGAAGGAGTAGAGGTTACAGAGCTCGATAATGGAATTTTAGTCCCGTCAAACGCAGAATCTATACTTGAAGGATATGTAGACTTAGAGGATCAAAGACTTGAAGGACCTTTCGGTGATCACTTTGGATATTATACTCCTCCAGCTTACTTTCCAGTATTTAAGTTAGAGAAAGCTTACATTAGAGAATCTCCAATATTTCATGTAACATCAGTTGGAAAACCACCTTTAGAAGACGCTTGGATAGGTAAAGCGGTTGAGAGAATATTTCTTCCATTTATTAAATTGATAATTCCAGATATAGTGGATATGAACTTACCAGAATACGGTTTATTTACTCAAATTGGATTTTTCTCTATGAGAAAGAATTATCCAGGACAGGCTAAGAGACTAATGATGTCAGTCTGGGGTAGCGGTCAGCTTAGCTTTCTAAAGTTTATAGTGATAGTTGACTCTGATGTTAACATCCATGATCTAAATCAAGTACTTTACGCAATAGCCACAACTGTAGATCCAGTTAGAGACGTAATTATAATTCCTGGAACTATGAATGATAGTCTTGATCAAGCATCTCTTAATCCTCCTTTAGGCAGTAAGATAGGAATAGACGCTACCAGGAAGTTTAAGGAAGAGCTTGGAAGGGACTGGCCAGAGGAAGTATCTGTCCCCGACGAAATACAAAAAAAGGCAATAGAGATCATAAAGAGAATTACACAGTCACTTCCTCCCTCATAGTTATTTCTCCTTCCTTAAAGATTACTGAAACCCCTGCAACTTCGCTTATCTTTAAGGGTATTTGGATGTTATCTCTTATTTCTACGTTAAGGGGTATACTATCGGTTATTGTTCTAATTCCTGTTCTCTCATCTTCAGTTGTCACCTTAACATAGTACTTTATTAGCAATTCTCGTACTAAGAGTGGAACCCCAGAAACATTTTCCAATATAAGCGTTTCCCCACTTACTTTTGCTTTAAAATGACGCATACGATCACTGTCTAGAGAAGATGTATTATTAAGGTTTTTACTTTAAGGGTAATTCCTCTCAATTAAGTATTTAGTATGGCAAACAAGGCAGAGGAGTTTGTAAAGGGTTGGAACGGTAAACAAGAGCCGAGCATATCTGAGAGAATAAAGGGAGCCTTTAAATCGAAGGAGCCATTGAGGTATAAATTAATAATGGCTCAGTATAGGCTTAAGACTACATTAAGTAGACTTGATGTTTATGTATCTAAGATGCAGGAGAGGGATAGAACTCTATTCGAGAGAGTGGTTGATGCTCAAATAAGTAAGGATACAGCTAGGGCTGCAATGTACGCTAATGAGATTTCTGAGATCAGGAAAGTTACTAGGCAGTTGATATCTACACAAGTTGCATTAGAACAAGTAGAACTTAGACTTGAGACGGTAACAGAATTAGGTGATATATTCGGTAACTTAATCCCTGTCATTGGAGTTGTTAAAGAATTAAGAGATAGCATGAAAGGGATGATGCCTGAGCTTAGCCTTGAATTAGCTGAGATTGAAGAAGGATTACAAGAAGTAGTAATAGAGGCCGGAGATTTTGCTGGTGGTGGAGTCGAACAAGCCCCATCTTCACCAGAGGCAAAGAAGATATTGCAGGAAGCTTCAGTAATTGCGGAACAGAGAATGAAGGAAAACTTCCCAGAACTTCCATCAGTTCTTACATCCGTTCAGAAATCTAATCAAGGTCAGAAATAATTTTATTTATATTACCTTTTTATTAACGCTTATACATTCAAGGTAGCTTTTTAAGGTTTAAACGAGATAATTTAATTGGTGGTAAATTATTGTCGAAGAGCTTCTTAAGGAAGCTATTATCGACGTATCTAAGCTTAGGAAGGATATGACAAACTTAGCCGGCGGAAAAGGTGCGAATTTAGGAGAACTTGTAAGTTTTGGAATAAGAGTCCCTCCAGGATTTGTGATAACGTCAAAAGCTTATTCATTCTTTTTAAGTTATAATAATCTTCACGATAGAATAAATGATATATTAAACGAGGATATACCTAGTTCTGATGCGAGTAATAAAATAAAGGAACTTATAATTTCCTCTCCAATACCGAAAAGTTTGGAAGAGACTATTCTATCATCGTATGACGATCTCGCTTCAAAAATAGGAAAGCAAATATTAGTTGCGGTTAGATCATCAGCAACGGCAGAAGATCTAGAGAACGCCAGCTTTGCAGGACAACAGGATACTTACCTTAATGTGAATAGATCCGAGTTGATACAGAAAGTTAAGATGGTTTGGGCTAGCTTATTTAATGAGAGAGCAATAGAGTATAGAAAGAGTAAAGGTATTGATTCAACAAAGGTTGAAATTGCTGTAGTAGTTCAAAAGATGGTCAATTCCAGGTCTGCTGGAGTCATGTTCACACTCCATCCTGGTAATGGTGATAGGAACTTTATAGTTATAGAATCGTCTTGGGGTTTAGGTGAATCTGTTGTTGGAGGACTTGTAACTCCTGACGAAATAGTTATAGAAAAGTCCAGTTTAAAAATAGTTGAAAAGAAGTTATCTCATAAAAACCTTAAGTTCATTTACGATTCATCAGCTAAATCAAACAAGGAGATTGATATAAGTAACAGTCCAGAGGCGGATCAGTTTAGTATTTCTGATGAGGAAGCGATAGAACTAGCTAAATTTGCCCTAAAAATTGAGGAACATTACGGTATTCCAATGGATATTGAATGGGCTATTGATTCAGATCTTAAGTTTCCAGACGATGTGTTTATAGTTCAAGCTAGAGCAGAAACATATTGGAGTAGTAAGAAAAAAGTCCCTCAAAGATCTGAGGGAATTGAAGTAGCAGAAAGAAAAGTATTAGTTAAGGGCTTAGCTGCTAGCCCTGGAATAGCTAGCGGGGTAGCTAAAATAATCTTGAGTAGTAAGGAGTCTGGAAGGTTTAAGAGAGGAGATATTCTAGTAACTAAGATGACAGACCCGGATTGGGTACCTCTAATGAAGATTGCTTCTGCAATAGTTACAGATGAAGGAGGAATAACCAGTCACGCAGCTATAGTTTCTAGAGAACTTGGAATTCCAGCAATTGTAGGGACAAATGAGGCAACTAAAGTGATAAAAGACGGAGAAGAGATTACTGTTGATGCAACTAGGGGTATAGTATATCAAGGTAAAATAGTGGAGGAAGAAAAAATAGAGGAACAAAAAGGTTCTACTGGTCTAAGCAGAGACATGGTGTTAAGTCTTTACCCAGTTACCGCAACAAAGATTTACATGAATCTTGGACAGCCTGATGTTATAGACAAATACCTTGATCTTCCATTTGACGGAATAGGACTAATGAGAATAGAGTTCATTGTATCAGAATGGATAAAAAGACATCCACTTTACTTGATTAAGATAGGAAAACCTGAAGAGTTTGTTGATAAACTAGCTGAAGGGGTAGCTAAGGTAGCTACAGCAATATATCCAAGACCAGTGGTCGTTAGATTTTCGGACTTTAAAACTAACGAATATAGAAGGCTTGAGGGAGGAGAAGAATACGAACCAGAAGAGAGAAACCCAATGCTTGGATGGAGAGGTGTTTCAAGGTATATAAGTCCTCAATACGAACCCGCATTCAGACTTGAAGTCAGAGCAATAAGGAAAGCCAGAGAGGAAATGGGACTTAAGAATGTCTGGGTAATGTTTCCATTCGTAAGGACAGAATCAGAACTTAAGAGGGCTATCCATATTATGGAAGATGAGGGACTTAGAAGGACGCAGGACTTTAAGACGTGGATAATGGCTGAGGTGCCATCAGTTATTATATTAGCGGAAAGATTTGCTAGAATAGTTGACGGCTTCAGTATAGGTAGTAACGATTTAGCTCAATTAACTCTTGGAGTTGATAGGGACAGTGAAATCTTGGGTAGAATGGGATACTACGACGAGAGAGACCCTGCCGTGTTAAGATCAATGAAAAATCTAATAACTGCAGCACATAAATACGGCGCTACAGTATCTATATGTGGTCAAGCCCCAAGTATATATCCAGAAGTCGCAGAATATCTAGTTCGATCTGGGATAGATAGTATAAGCGTTAACCCAGACGCTGTAATCTCGACAAGGCGCTCTGTAGCAAGCATAGAACAAAAAATTATGTTAGAGAAGTTAAGGAAGTAATAGCGCATTTTTTACATACCCTTCTGGATCCGTCGTAATGTGAAGTACATTCCTCGCATATCAGTCTCCCACATATTTCGCAGTAACCTATTGCTAGATTTTTTCCACATATCTCACATAAGCTAGTTTTACAAATAATACATTGTTTACTATTCTTATCAAAGTGTTCTTCGCAGACTCTTCTTTCACATCTACTACATACATACTTAGCTTCTTTTTCTTCACATACCTCGCACAAATTGCTCAAACCATTTAAGCGCCTCCTCATCATCCTTTGCCTGAACTGGAGGATGCTTAAAGTAGAAAGCGGATAGCGCAGGTAATGGGCCACCCATTCCTCTATCCTTAGCTAGTCTAACAGCTCTTATAACGTCAACTAAAACTGCTGCACAGTTAGACTTATCGTCTACCTCTAGGCTTGCCTCAACTTTAATTGGCATTCCGGCAAAGCCAGTACCCTTCACATATATATATGCTACTTTTGTATTTCCTAGAAAAGGTACATAGTCACTAGGACCTATTCTTACTTTTCCTTCCTTTTCTATCTCTTCTTGATTGTTTAATGTACTTGTGACTGCCTTAGTCTTGCTCACTCTTTTAGAAAATAGCCTTTCCTCAGTTTTCATGTTAAGGAAATCTGTGTTTCCACCAACGTTAAGCTGATAAGTCTCATCTACTTTAACTCCTCTCATCCTAAACAGAGATGTTATAGATCTATGAAATATTGTTGCACCTACTTGCCCTTTTATATCATCGCCAGCTAGTGGTATTTTCTTTTGTGTAAAGAGATCAGGAAACTTACCGGTGGGATCGCTTGCTATGAAAACTGGTATTGCATTAATAAAAGCTGTACCAGCGGAAAGTGCTGCATTAGCGTATGCCCTAGAAGCCTGTTCGCTACCCACTGGTAACATATTTATCAATATATCTGCTTTACTATTCTTTAACTCATCAATTACAGACTCTAAACTTCCCTTATCAGTTGGGTTAAACGTGGTCTCCATATGCTTAGCTACTCCATCCAATAATGGTCCAGCAGATACTTTGACTCCCTTTCTTTCAATGTCTGTAATTCTAGGAGTTATGTTAGGTTTCTGAAATATAGCCTCAGATACGTCTTTACCGACTTTTTCCTTAGATACGTCAAAGGCAGCTACTACATCTATATCTGTTACCTTATAATTACCTATAATAGGTGTAATTAAACCGTTATAAGAACCTTCTCTTTTCTTATAATATTCTATACCTTGAATTAACATTGATGCGCAGTTTCCAAGTCCAGCAATTGCGACTCTAATCATAGATTTTTAAAGGAGTTATGAAGTTAAAAATATGTTGTGATGAAAGGGATAAGTCAGATCAGTGAAGAAGTGGAGCGACACTGAGGTGGTTTTATGCTAAAGCGTATGAGGGTAATAGTTTATGGAACGGTTCAAGGAGTTGGATTTAGGCATTTTGTTCAGATAAATGCAGTTAGGTTAGGTGTTAAAGGGTATGCAAAGAACTTGGAGGATGGAACAGTAGAGGTAATAGCGGAGGGATATGAGGAATCTCTAGCAAAATTGCTGGAAAAGATAAAACAAGGTCCTCCTATGTCAGAGGTTACAAGAACTGAAGTTGAATTCACAGAGTATAAAGGAGAATTCGATTCGTTTGATACATATTAACTTTTAAACTATTGCATTTATTTATTTCCGGTGTTATTGTTGCACCAATGGTTGTAGATAGAAGGGAAGAAATTCTACCAAAGTACTGGTATAATATAATACCAGATTTACCTAAACCTCTCCCTCCACCTAGAGATCCACCAGATGCCGAGTTCTCCAGGATAGATCTGTTAAGGAAAATAATGCCAAAAGAGGTCTTAAGGCAACAGTTCACTGTGGAGAGATTCGTAAAGATTCCAGAAGAGGTAAGGAACGGGTATCTTAATATAGGAAGGCCAACTCCCCTTTTAAGAGCAAAGCGATTAGAGGAAAAGTTAGGAACTCCGGCTAAAATATACTTTAAATTTGAGGGAGCAACTCCTACAGGTTCCCATAAGATAAATACTGCTATGCCTCAAGCATACTTTGCAAAAAATGAGGGAGTAGAACATGTTGTGACTGAAACTGGAGCTGGGCAATGGGGGACAGCAGTAGCTCTTTCGGCAAGTATGTTTTCAATGAAATCTACAGTTTTTATGGTTAAGGTAAGCTACGAACAAAAACCTCAGAGAAGAACCATAATGCAACTTTATGGAGGAGAAGTATATGCCAGTCCAACTAAGCTTACAGAGTTTGGTAGAAAAATTTTAGACGAAAATCCGTCTCATCCAGGATCTTTAGGGATAGCAATGAGTGAGGCCATTGAGTATGCTCTTAACAACGACTATAGATACCTTGTTGGAAGTGTATTAGATGTCGCTATACTGCATCAAAGCGTTATAGGTCAAGAGTCATTAGCTCAGTTTGAGGAATATGGAGAAGACCCAGATATATTAATAGGCTGTGTAGGAGGAGGAAGTAACTTTGGAGGGTTTGCATTTCCCTTCTTAGGTTCAAAAATAGGTAAAAAGTTCATAGCCGTAGGTTCTTATGAGATTCCAAAATTCAGTCAGGGTAATTATATCTACGATTTTCCAGATAGCGCAGGCTTACTTCCATTAGTTAAGATGGTAACTTTGGGAAAGGACTACGTGCCACCTCCTATATACGCTGGGGGATTAAGATATCACGGTGCAGCCCCTTCACTCAGTTTGCTATTAAAGGAGAGAATTGTAGAGTGGAGAGAGTATAGTGAACCAGAGATATTTGAGGCAGCTAAAATCTTTGCCGAAGCTCAAGGAATAGTCCCTGCGCCAGAATCAGCTCATGCTATAAAGGCAGTTATAGATGAGGCATTAAAAGCTAAAAAAGAAGGAGAGAAAAAGGTTATAGCGTTTAATTTAAGTGGTCATGGTCTGTTGGACTTGCCTAACTATGAATTAATGATGAAAAGGTTATCGAAATGAAGATGTTAGTTTCTTACATGACTCTAGGTTATCCAGAAGAAGAACAATACTTAGAGTTCGTTGAGAGATCTGTAAAAGAAGGTTCAGATATACTTGAGATAGGTGTCCCTCCTAAGTACGCTAAATATGATGGACCAGTAATAAGGAAGAGTTATAAAACTGTTTCAGGTAAGATTAAAGACATATGGAGCTTACTTAAGGAGACCAGAGAGAGGGTAAGGATTCCAATAGTTATTCTAACTTACCTAGAGGATTGGGTACCTACTCTAAACGACTTTCTAGCGAAGTTATATTCCATAGGAATTGATGGATTACTTTTCCCTGACTTGCTAATAGACTATATAGATGATTATGAGGAATATGTAAAGAAGATAAAGGACGCTGGGCTTAAGGCTGTAATATTTACTGCCCCCTCTGTTCCAGATCCCTTAATTCAAAAGACATCAACGATTTCTGATCTCTTTCTATACTATGGAGTAAGACCTACTACTGGTGTACCAATACCTGTAAGCGTTGACTCTCTTATTACTAGAGTAAGAATCCTAGTTTCAAATAAACTTGTAGTAGGTTTTGGATTGTCGGATACAGAGGATATGAGGAAGGCAATGAGAGCAGGAGCAGATGGGATAGCTATAGGAACTGCGTACATAGAGGCGATAGAAAAAGGAGGAGTAGATGAGGCAATAAAGCTAGTAAAGCAGTATAGGGAGATATTAAATGAGTTTTAGGCAATATCTAGAAAAGTTAACGCAAAAACAAGATCTAAGTAAGCAGGAAGCATTGGAAGTAGCAAATCTGATAATGGAAGGAAAATTAAACGATATCATAATTTCTGCGCTACTGACATCATTAAAAACCAAGGGAGAGTCAGCAGAAGAGATTGCAGGCTTTGTCAGTTCAATGAGAGATCATGCTGTAAAAATATACTTAGGGGACGCACTGGATACTGCAGGTACTGGAGGGGACGGAATGCACACAATAAACGTTAGTACAATCTCAGCGATCTTGGTAAGCCAGGTTTATCCAGTAATTAAACATGGAAATAGAGCCGCTAGCAGTAGCAGTGGAAGCGCTGATTTTCTAGAAACTTTAGGCTATAATATAACAATGTCTCCTGAAAAAAGCGCTGAAGTTTTCAGGAAGACGAAATTCACCTTTCTATTTGCTCAACTGTATCATCCTGCAATGAGAAATGTTGCTAACGTAAGGAAAACGCTTGGAATAAGAACAATATTTAACCTCCTTGGTCCGTTAACAAATCCAGCTATGACGAGAAGACAGGTAATGGGTATATTTTCTATGAACTTCATGGATAAGATAGCCGAAGCATCAGTCATGTTAGGATATGAGAAATTGCTGTTAGTTTATGGTCATCCAGGGATTGATGAAGTTAGTCCAGTTGGACCTACAACTATTTATGAAATTTCTGAAAATAAAATAGAGAAATATTCTGTTGATTTCTCTGAACTTATCAATGGGAAAGTCAAAATGGAGAATCTCATCGTAAAGAATAGTGAAGAATCTGTTATTAAGAGCTTAAGAGCTTTATTAGGTAAGGATAATGAAGTTTTAGAGTTTATAAAGATTAATACTGCCGTTGCCCTTTACGCTGCAGGAAAAGCTAAAAGCTATGATGACGCATATGAGATTTCCACTCAACTAGCAATGACCGGATTAGGAAAGATTCAGGAAATAATCCAAGAGGGCGGAAATATTGATAGATTTAAGTCTCTTTTGGGGATGGTTACTTGATTAGATTTAAGGTTTGTGGGATTTCCACACTTAAGGATATTGAGGAACTCTCCAGAACAGATGTGGATCTTTTAGGCATTGTAACAGATAAGATAAGTAAGAGATATGTGAGTTCCGAGTTCCTCAGGCTAGCCAGTTTAATGTCTGCAAAGCCTATAGTAGAAGTTAAGGTTAATGGGAATTTAGGCGAAATGATTAATGGCTTGAAATACGCCAATTACTTACAGATTCATAGACCTTTGTCTGACAAGGAACTTGAAGAACTTACTACAATTGAAAGGAAAAGGATTATACTTTACGTTCCAGTTGAAAAAGATCAAGAGGTCTACTTAAATAAGGTTACTAAATATTCGAAGTTTATCCTTCTTGACTCGCCAAGAAAGGGAAAGGTAGTAGATCTTAGCTTGCTAAAACTATGGGTTAAGAATTATCCGTGGGTAGGTATTGCGGGAGGCATAACGATGGAGAACATTGAAAGTTTTGTAGATCTTAACCCAGCTTGGATAGACGTTTCTAGTGGAGTAGAGATCTATCCAGGTAAGAAAGACATGGAAAAAGTAAAAGCGATGTTAAAGGTGGTAAAGAAATGACTAAAGTTTTCCCAATTACATCGTTTCCTCAACCTTATGAGGTGTTTAGATGTGTAAAACAAGAAGAGAAGTTCTCTGCTATGCTAGAGAGCGTAGCAGGACCACAAAATAAGGCGAGATATAGCGTCATAGCTTGGGGGCACAGAGACTACATAAACTCCGGAGGTGGAGATATTGCAGAATATCTTTATGGAGCAATAGAAAGGAGCAAAGGCGTAGATCTTCCAATGTTTGATGCTTATGTAGGTTATATATCATATGATGCGGTAAGGTACTGGGAAAATATTAAGGACGTGGTTCCACAAGCAGAAAAGTGGCCTAATGGAGAATTCTTTCTTCCTAATAACATGATTATTTACGATCATAATGGCGGTAAGGTTTATGTTAATGGAGAGATCCCAAAGGGAAACTGCAAAGAGATTTCTATGGAATTTAAGCTCTACGATGAATCTATGGGAAAGGAAGAATATAAAAAGTCTGTTGAAGAAATCTTAGAGTATATAAGGTCAGGCTACGCGTTTCAGGTAGTGCTCTCTAGGTTCTATCGATATGAAATTAAGGGAGATCCTATGTCTCTTTATGTAAACCTTAGAAAAATTAATCCTTCACCTTACATGTTTTACCTAAAGTTTGATAAAAGAGAATTAATAGGTTCTAGTCCTGAACTTCTGTATTCAGTGCAAAAGGGAGTAGTGGAAAGCTATCCAATAGCTGGAACCAGACCGAGGGGAAAAGATCAAGAGGAAGACTTTCAGCTTGAGCAGGATCTTCTATCTTCTGAAAAGGAAAGGGCTGAACATCTGATGTTAGTGGACTTAGCCCGAAATGATGTAGGAAAGGTATGTTCTCCAGGAACAGTGAAGGTTCCAGATCTTATGTATATTGAAAAGTATAGCCATGTTCAACATATGGTCAGTAGAGTTGTAGGAACTTTAAAGCGGAACTTTAGCACAGTTGATGTATTGAAATCGACCTTTCCAGCAGGTACTGTAAGTGGAGCGCCAAAACCAATATCAATGAATATTATTGAAACTCTTGAACCATATAAAAGAGGTCCTTACGCTGGCGCAGTTGGTTTTATATCTAATAGTTCTGCAGAGTTTGCCATTGCTATAAGATCTGCATTTTTAAATGATGAACTAGCTAGAATACAAGCAGGAGCAGGGATCGTGTATGACTCTATTCCAGAAATGGAATACTATGAGACTGAACATAAGATGAAGGCATTAAAAGTAGCAATGGGTGTTTAATTTGGACTTAACACTAATTATAGATAATTATGATAGCTTCGTTTATAATATTGCACAAATGATAGGTGAACTAGGTAGCTATCCTATAGTTGTCAGGAACGATGAGATATCGCTTAAGGGAGTAGAGAGAATCAACCCAGATAGAGTAGTAATATCTCCAGGTCCGGGAACTCCAGAAAAGAAAGAGGATATAGGCATAGGAATAGACGTTATAAAGGTTCTAGGAAAGAGGATTCCAATTCTAGGTATATGTCTTGGTCATCAAATGATTGGTTATGCTTTTGGCGCTAGGATTAGAAGAGCAAGAGTTGTTTTCCATGGAAAGTTAAGTAATATTATTCTCTCTAATTCTACTTCGAATCTTTACTATAGTTTACCAAGTGAATTTAGGGCTACAAGATATCATAGCTTAGTAATAGATGACGTTAAGTCTCCTCTAGAGATTGACGCAAGATCTAGAGAGGATAATGAGATTATGGCAATACATCATCAGGAACTAAAGGTATATGGAGTTCAATTCCATCCGGAGAGTATAGGAACAGATGTCGGACAGAAGATATTTTATAATTTCCTAAATAGAATATAGGTAGATGCCAAGATATCTTCAAGGATGGTTAAAGGAAGTTGTAGATCATTCTTTTGAAAGGGAATATGTTCAGAAACCTAGAGATAGACCAGTCTTTTCCATAATTTCAAGGATAATGGAAATCAAGTCATTAAACAGAAATGCAATAATCAGCGAGTTTAAGAGATCCTCACCATCAGGTTTTTCAGCCAATGGAGATCCAGTAGAGTACAGTAAGTTCATGGAAAGTGCAGGAGTTGCAGGTATAAGCGTTCTTACAGAAGATAAATTCTTTTCAGGATCTTACGCTTATCTTTATTCTATTTCTCATGCAGTCTCCTTACCTGTTTTGATGAAAGATTTTGTTGTAATTGAAAGACAAATAGATAATGCATATAATCTAGGAGCAGATACAGTTCTCCTTATAGTCAAAATACTTACTGAAAGGGAATTGGAGAGCTTAATTGAGTACTGTAGATCCTATAAAATGGAGCCTCTAGTTGAGGTTACAGACGAAATGGAATTAGATATAGCTCTTAATGTTGGAGCTAAGCTCATAGGTGTTAATTCAAGGGATTTGATTACATTTAATATAGACAAGGAAAAAGCAAAGAAACTCATTTCTTTAATTCCTCAAGATAAAATTAAGGTTTTCGAAAGCGGAATTCAAACTAGGGAAGAGATTGACGAACTAAAGAAAATAGGAACAGATGCCTTTCTAATTGGTTCAACGCTGATGAAAGACCCAGCTAAGATTAAAGAGTTAATATAGCACACTTCTTTCTAATGATTCAATTCTCAAACTCAATCGGAAAGTTAACAGGCGAAAGCACACTTCTTTATCAAGATATAGCTAGAAGAGTAGAAAAAGAAAGAGGAATAAAAACAATAAACTTCGGAATAGGCCAGCCTGATGTAATAACGTTTAAAGAAATAAGGGATAAGGCTAAGGAAGCATTAGATCAGGGCTTTACCTCATATACTCCCGCAAAGGGAATTGATGAATTAAGACAGAAAATAGCAGAATATCTTTCGATAGAGTACAAAGGTTCAGATGTTAAAAAAGAGGAAGTAATAGTAACTCCTGGAGCTAAAACTGCTCTTTTTCTTTCCTTTTTACTTTATATAAATCCGGGAGATGAGGTATTACTCTTTGATCCTTCCTTTTATTCCTATGCTGAAGTAGTAAAGTTATTAGGAGGTAATCCAGTCTACTTAAATGTAAACTTTGACGAAAAATCTGGATTTTCTATAGATTTGGAAGATCTGAAAGAAAAGATAAATTCTAAGACAAAAATGATAGTTCTGAACAGTCCTCATAATCCTACAGGAATGGTATTTAGTCCTAGTGAAATACAAGGAATTCAAGAAATCTCAAAGGAGAGAGGCATTCTACTACTTTCTGATGAAATATATGATCATTTCATTTATGAAGGAAAAATGAGAAGTGTTCTAGAAGATCCAGAGTGGAGAGAAAATACAATTTACTTGAATGGATTTAGCAAGACGTTTAGTATGACAGGCTGGAGGCTTGGATATATAGTCGCAAAAAAGGAGATAATTGATAAAATGGGAATTTTAGCGTCAAATATATATACATGCGCAACTAGCTTTGCGCAAAAGGGTGCTATAGAGTCATTTAATACGTTTAATCATGTAGAGGAAATGATATCCCTTTTTAGGAGAAGAAGGGACGTGATGTTTGAGGAATTAAGTAAAATTGACGGTATTAAGGTTTACAAGTCCTCAGGAGCATTCTATATTTTTCCGGACGTAGGAGGAATTCTTGAGAGAACAAAGCTTAGCGTAAAGGAGTTATCCATAAAACTAATCGAGGAAGCAGGCGTAATTACTATACCAGGAGAAGTTTTCCCATTAGAGTTAGGAAAGAGGTTCATTAGATTTAGCTTCGCTATAGACGAGGAAAAAATTAAAGAGGGTATAAGAAGGATAAAAGAAACATTAGACAAAAGTTGATGAAAAAGATTTAGAGCGACTGGTGAGCTATACTCCCATGGACTGAACTTGTATTTCCACCTTTTCTGTTTGTGAATTGACGTATTCAATCGAGGTTATTTTTAATGTTTTTTTCAGGTCAACCTCTACCTTTTTTACACTATCTAGTAAGTCTTGGTTACCATAAAGTTTTACCGACACAGGAACCACAATAGAGATCTTATTATCTATCTTTGCCCTTCTAACCATGGAATTAAATTTCTTTATATTATCCCCAAGAATTACTGCATTATTATCTATCTCTATATCATCAACCGTAGGAAAATTCTCTACGAGAATTGTCATCTTTTCACCAAATAGCCTAGAGTAAATTTCTTCTGTAATATGAGGAGCAACTGGATGTAGAATCAGGACAACATCCCTTAGTACTCTTTTCAAAGTATATATTGCTGCCTTATCTTCTTGGAAGAGTCTATGCTTTATTAACTCTAGGTACTCATCGGCAACTATCTCCCAAAAGTAGCTATATAATTCTTGATTTATTACATAAAAATCAAAGGAATTATATGCATCTATACATTTCTTTACAAATTCCTTATGCTTAGCAAGAACCCATTTATCTAGAAGATTTAACGTTTCAGGCTTTTCAGAACTTTTACCTACAATAAATGGATAAGCTAGTCTACTTGCATTCCATAGCTTCTGTAAGAGAAGTTTTTTACCCTTAACTGAATCCCATTTAAACGGCGTGTCCTCTCCTATTGATGCATCTAGCAGGCTCATCCTTACTGCATCGGCTCCGAACTCATCTATTCTGTCCAAAGGAGATACTACATTACCCTTACTTTTACTCATTCTGCTCCCATCAGGTCCTAAAACTTGTCCATTAACAAGGACGTTAGTGAAAGGCACATCATTGGTAAGCATTAAGGTTCTAAAGAAAGTATAGAAGAGCCACGTTCGAATTATATCAGTGCCTTGCAATCTTAGAGATGCTGGGAAAGTTTTTGAGAACCGTTCTTTATCACTGTAAAATCCAGTAAGGTATAATACTGTTATGCTTGAATCTATCCACACATCAGCTACATCGCTGATTGGCCTAAGTTCTAGTCCACATTGTGGGCATCTATCCACTGGAGGCTTTGAATTAGTAGGATCAACAGGTAAGTCTTCAGGTTTTGCTGGAATTAAATGTCCGTTGTCACAATACCAGAAAGGTAAAGGAGTACCGTAAATTCTTTGTCTGCTTATATTCCAGTCCCACTCTAGGCTTTTTATCCAATCCTCTAGATAGTATCTCATTCTTTCTGGTTTAAACTTCATTTTCTTTGAATACTCAATTAGCTTTTCCTTAAAGGGCAGGACAGTTATGTAAAGTTGTTTCTTAGTTAAGAACTCTATTGGGGATAGACAATCACTTCTCTCAGTATGAGAAATAACGTTATGTTTAATCTTTTCTACCTTCCTTAAGTAGCCTTTTTCCTTTAGTATTTCTATCATCCTTTTTTTAGCTTCCTCTATTTTTAGACCATCTAATATCCCTGTGCCTTTCATTTTACCCTTGTTATCTATCAGTTCCGTTGAAGGTAAATTGTACTTAAGCTTCCACTTTATATCCTGTGGGTCACCGTATGTACTAATCATTACTGCACCGGTCCCGAAACTTCTCTCTACTGCATCATCAGCTATAATTTTTACTTCCTTATTAAATATGGGAACAATTGCTATTTTTCCTACGAGGTCCTTATATCTATCATCCTCTGGATTAACAGCTATCGCTTGTGTAGCAGCTAGAAGTTCGGGTCTAGTGGTCGCGATTAGGATTTCCCCTCCCTGTTTTAAAGGGAAGGAAATATAGGCTAGAATACCTTCCTTTTCAAGGTATCCTACTTCGCTCTGAGCTACTGCAGTTTCACATTTTGGGCACCAGTATACAGGTCCTTCAGTCATTTTTACTAGACCTTGATTGAACATGTCAATTAGACTTCTCTGTATAGTTATTCTATATTCCCTTTCGAACGTTTTATACTCGAATTCTTCCCAGTCAGGTCTATATCCAAGCCTTATCATTACAGTTTTCATCCTAGTAATCATGTCGTTTGTCCATTCTATGCACTTCTTTAGAAAGAGTTCTCTATTCTCTTTTGGTACTTTGAGTCTGTACTGAACTTTAAGTTCAGTTGGTAAACCTTGAGTGTCCCAGCCCTGTGGGTGAAGAACATCATATCCTTGCATTCTCTTGGATCTGCTTATTGTATCAGCTATAGTTATCCAGTAAGCTTGACCCATATGAAGTTCTCCACTAGTAAAAGGAGGAGGTGTATCTATAACGTAAACAGGTCTTCCGTCTCCTCTGAACTTGATTGCCTTTTCCCAATAATCCTCAGAAAGCCATACCTTTTGCCATTTTTCCTCAATTTCTTTAGGAGAATAATGCTTAGGCCACTCATTCATTTTATTTGTTACGTATTCTTGACTTAACAATAACTGCCCACCACTACGAAAGTTGTTAAGGTAAATAAAGCAAAGGCTCTTTTATAGTTTTCTTCGAGGTATTATATATGGCAAAGATCGCCGTAGTTGGCGGTGGAGTTAGCGGTTCTCTGTTTGCGCTAATTATGCAAAACAAAGGGCATGATGTTACACTTTATGATATAAAAGACAATTATTTTAAGCCGTGTGGAGACGTCGTGCCTAACGTCTATTCTCCTCCATTTCCATGGTCTGTTAAGTTTCGGATTAAGAACTTTGCCTTTTACTTAGATGGTAAAAGAGTATATGATGTTTCCTATAGAACTACTAAGTGGATAAGTATAGATAAGTCTGGCTGGATCAATTCCATGAGACGAGAAATCAAAAATCAAGTTATTGGAAACGTAAAGCCTGGAAATGATTATGACTATGTTATTGATGCAAAGGGGCCTTATGATATGGATAGGGATGTTGTATATACCACAAGAGCCATGATAAGAGTCGAGGATTTTAATGATGAGGCTATATTAGAGTTTGATAGCAGATACACTGGTTTTTATTGGATATTTCCTGACTCAGAAAACGTATATAACGTAGGAGCAGGTTTTCTTGAAAATAAGAATTCTAAAGCTCTATTAATGGATTACTTGGCAAAAAAGTTTAGATCATTTAGTCTTGAAGATGTAAGGGGAGCTCCAATTTCAATAGGAAAGGCCGGGAATAAATCGTGGAGAATTGGTGAGTCTAGAGGGTTAGTCTTTCCAATGAGTGGAGAGGGAATAAGGCCATCCTCAATATCCGCAGAAATAGCTGCAAAAGCTATAGATAGGGAAAAAGACTTCAATTCCTATATGTCAAAAAACTTGGAGACAATTGAAAGAAGGATTGAAATTCAAAGGACTCTGCTGAATATTTACGTGCGAACAAAACTGCCTTTACGCAGAATGCTTTTCAATACCTTCTTTAAGAATGATATTTTAATTGATTCGTTTCTTGAGGATAAACTAGATATTAATGGAATATCTGAATCGCTGAGGTTGATAAAGGATGGTGGAATTATACGTTGAGAATTCTAAGAGTAAATCTGGAAAACATGCAATAAGGACAATAATCTATAAAGTTGATGACAGACCCATGGAGCTTAAACCATCAGGAAAAAGTGTTATCTCTACCTACAAATTTGGTCAGGCCGAAATGGTCACCATAAAAGATAAGGGAACTATTGTTTACATTAGACTAGTCAAGAATATCAAGAATCGTGTAACAGGTAGAATAGTTGTTATAAATAATGACAATACTGTTTTAACATTAAAATATAGGAAAATGAAGCTAAAGAGAACATCAGGAGATCCTTCATTTTACGATAAGGTAAAGGCAGTATTCGATTTATTAAAGGTGCCAGTAAAAAGAGTTAACTTGAAGTGAATATGTTTTCGTTAACTCTTAATATTTTAGAAGATCCACAAAGGATAAGGGATATATTTCTTAACATGAACACTGTTCTTTCTGATATCTGTTCTCCGGAAAGAATAGGAGCCTCTTATGTATGTTCTCCATCTGAGACTTGTTTGATAACTATATCGCTGGTTGAAGAAATGCCTAAGTTCTCGATTTACGTAAAGCTTGAGAGTGAAAGAGCAGGAGAACTAATGGAATTAATAAGGAAAATAAACTCCAAATTTAAAAATAACGGTATTCACGCTACCTTGCTAACCTCTTCTAAGATTTCTTTATAGAGAATTTCTGCATCATTTTGACCTTCTATCTTTTTATAGAGTTTTATAATTCCGTTACAGATATAATTCCCTAAAGTCGTATTACATACCGTTAATTTTACAATTTTACCGAAAGAAAGTGGAAAGTCAACATCTATATGTGTCATTACTTGTGTTGAATACTTTGTTGTCTTTATCTGAAGATCTACAACTGCTATATTCTCCTGGTCTAGTATAATTATAAAAGATCCATTTAAAAAATATCTTGATATCATATAGCAGTTACCAATTCTGTTCCACAGTATGGGCATTTGCCCTTTAATGTTCTCTTATCTGCCTCACAGAAGTAAGCGTTATATTTTTTCTCGCATTTAGGACACTTATATACGACTTCAATACCAACTGTTAACGTTGTAGCACAAATTCTACACTTTACTTGAAACCAACCTAAATGACCGTAAGCCTCACTACCTTTTGCCTTTAGACTCATATTCCTCTTCTATCCCATTTCTATTCTCGTATAAATTTTTTCCTAACTTATTTAACGTCCTAGTTCATAATCTTAACAAGGATAACGCGTAAACTCCATGCTATAATAGTATAACCTTTATAGTGAAGGTTAGAAAGGTATATTAATATTTTACTAATAATACTTAATTTTTAAATAGGTGAAATCCTTGTCCTAAAACTATTAATGGAAGTTAGGGTTAAATTTATTCCCAGCTTATAATACTACTGGGTTCTACTTTAAAGACCAATATGAGCATTTAATAATCGCAAAGTTAAAGTAGATACTGATGAAAGCATTAGTTGAGTATTATGAGCCATTAACTATTAAAGTAGGACAAGTTGATCTTTTAGCCTTAAAAAAAATTCAAGAAGAAGAGAAAGATATTGAAGACACAAAGGCTGATGATATTTTCAGTGAGAGAAAAGTAACTATAGTAAAGGCAAAAGATAATGTATCAATTAACTCAAAGTTAGACGTAATGTATAAGTTTCCCTTTCCAGTAAAAGTGTATCGAATAGGCTTGCCTAAAATTGAAGGGAATGATGTCAAGATTGAGTATACACCTGTTGTAATAGATTATCCAATAATAGGTGTTAACTTATTTCTTTCTAAGGAAGTTCCATTTATCTTATTAGACGCAGACGATGGAACACATATAATTTCTGAGTCCAACTTAAAGGAAATGACTGCTATTGTAGAGAAAAACAAGAATAAAGAGAAGATTAAAGTTAAGAAGAAACGTGCTAAGAGATCTAGTAAAAAACGTAAAATTAAGGGCAAGAGTTCTAGAAAGGGCAGACGAGTTTAATCTAAATAGAATAGCGGGAGAAGATGTATGGTTTAGGGAACTTCTCCTCTGTATTTTGACAGCTAATTCATCTTTTATAGGTGCTTATCAAGCTCTTCAAACAATAATTGGAGATGTCCTTTACCTTGATGAAGAGAGAATTTCTAGAGCTCTTCAACATTCAGGATATAGATTTTATAGGCTAAAGGCAAAATACATTTTTAACGCTGTAAGATATTACGGGAAGATTAGAGCTACGATTTTCCCTATTGCAGAAAAAGATCAATTAGAGGCTAGAGAACATCTCCTTGAGCTTAAAGGTATAGGAATGAAAGAGGCAAGTCACTTCTTAAGAAATGTTGGGTATTTTGATCTAGCAATTATTGATAGACATATCCTGAATTTTATTTCCTATTATATAAATTTACCTAATTCACTAACAAAACGAAAATATATTTATCTAGAGTCTGTATTGAGATCGATTTCAAAGAGTTTTAATATAGAAGTCGGTTTACTTGATTTGTTTATATGGTATGAGGAAACAAAAATGATAGTAAAATAAAATAAAATATATTAACCCCAGTTATAGTTTTTTATATGGTTAAAATGATGAATACAACGGGGATAAAACGCGAGTTCTATGTGTATTCTCCTCTTATGTTAGTCTTTTCTTCTTTCTCTACTGTTTATTCCCTTTATTCATCATCATGTTCATCATGGTAATTTAAAATTCTCTCTTGTGGTGAGATTTATGCAAGGAGTAAAGGATATGTATTCTATGTCTAAAGAAAATGTAAAAATATTGATAACAGATCCAATTCACGAGTATATGCTGAAAACTCTTAGATCTCATGGTCTTAATGTAGATTATAGACCTAATATATCCAGGGAAGAATTGTTAGATATAATTGAAAGCTATAACGTCATAGTTGTTAGGAGCAGAACTAGAGTAGACAATCAGCTTATAGAGAAAGGAAAGAACCTCAAGATTATAGCAAGAGCAGGTATAGGATTAGATAACGTTGATGTCGATATTGCGTCTAGAAAAGGGATCAAGATCGTATATGCTCCTGGTGCATCTACAGATTCTGCAGTAGAGTTAACTATAGGCCTCATGGTTGCTGGGGCAAGGAAAATGTATACTTCTATGAACTTCGCTAAGTCTTCCATATTTAAGAAACTGGAAGGCATAGAGCTTTCAGGGAAAACTTTAGGAGTTATAGGCTTCGGAAGAATTGGTACAAAAGTTGCATTAATAGCTAAGACAATGGGTATGAAACCCTTGGCTTACGACGTAATGGATGTCAGGGAGCGTGCAGAGAGCGTAGGGGCAAAACAAGTACCGTTAGACCAGCTCTTAAAAGAATCGGATGTTATAGCTATTCATGTAACGGTTGGAAATAATGCTAAACCGATATTAGATGATAGGGCTTTCGAAATTATGAAAAATAACGTCTTGATAGTTAATACTAGTAGGGCTGTAGCTGTTGATGGAAAGGCTCTATTAAAGTACATAAATGCAGGCAAAGTCTATGCTTATGCTACTGATGTATTCTGGCATGAACCTC
Organism: Candidatus Acidianus copahuensis; assembly: GCF_000632495.1. Classification (GTDB taxonomy): domain Archaea; phylum Thermoproteota; class Thermoprotei_A; order Sulfolobales; family Sulfolobaceae; genus Acidianus; species Acidianus copahuensis. The sequence goes on from NZ_JFZT01000039.1 coordinate 138,648, forward strand.
CAAAGGAGGAGTGGGAAATGGAATTGCTAAAGCATGAACGTGTGGTTATAACTACACACATAGGTGCGCAAACTACTGAGGCCCAATATAGAGTTGCTGTAACTACAACAGAAAATATTATTTCTGCATTGAAAGAATTAGGTGTTAATATTTGATATTAATTCCAGGTCCTGTAAATGTTCCCAAGAGTGTAATGTATGAAGCTACAAAAGTAGTAAATCATAGATCTGATCGTTTTAGAGAAGTAGTTAAATCCTTAGAAGGACTAATGAATGAACATTTTGATTCCTCAAGGACAGCTTTGTTAACAGGTTCTGGGACATTGGCAGTTGAAACAATGGTTTTCTCTTTGCTTAAGGAAAAAGAGAAAGTAGTAGTATTAACTTATGGAGAGTTTAGCGAAAGATTATTGGATTCAGTAATGAGAAGAAAGGCTAATCCTGTAGTCTTTAGGAAAGACTATGGGGAATTATTCACGTTAGATGAGGTGAAACAGATAATAGAACGGGAAAAAGATGCTGATGCCGTTGCACTAGTTCATAATGAAACAAGTACTGGTGTTGCATTTAGAAATCTGAACGAAGTAGCAAAGGTAGTTAAGGGAAGTGGAAAGAAATTTCTAGTAGATTCAGTATCAGGTTTTGGCGCATATGAGTTATATGTTAATAGATGGGGAATTGACGCTGTGGCTACTGGTAGTCAGAAAGCCTTAGCTTCTGTACCTGGAATTGGATTCGTGGGAGTATCAGATGAGGCATTAGGTGAGATAAATGATGATGTACCTAACTATTTAAGTTTAAACAATAGTCTGAAGTTTCAGGATAAGGGGGAAACGCCATTTACTCCAGCTACTGGTGTTTTTTATGCTTCTCTTAAAGCTGCAGAAATACTAAAGGCAGAAGGAATTGAAAGAAGATGGAGAAGACATGAGAAGTGTGCGTATTTCTTAAGAGACTCATTAAAGAAGGCTGAATTCTCTCTATTAGGTAATGATACAAACTTTTCTAACACAGTTGTTGCTGGCTTTTCTCCTATAGATCCTGGGACTCTTATAAATGAGCTAGGGAAAAGAGGTATAGAAATATCTGGAGGAATGGGAAAATTGAAGGGTAAAATAGTAAGGATTGGGATACTAGGCGTAGTAGATGATAGAGCAGTTAGTAGGCTTTTAGTAACGCTTTCAGATATTTTGAGAAAGGATCTAGTTTCAGTTGCACCGCCTGAGTGTAAACTCCCTGATTTTCTAAGGTCTGATGTAGAGTGGTAAAGTAATTTTTATTTTTGAGAAAAACGTCTAATATTTAAGCTTAAACTATTTGTCTAAAGGACTTCAAATCTCAATAGGTTAAGTTTAATTATTAACTACTTCTATACCATATGCATGTCTGAGCTTAGTGATAGACCCAACGGGAATTATATCTTGAGTTGGAGAAGGAGATTAACTATTTACGAGAAAGCAAGGATAATAAGTGCTAGAACGCTCCAGTTAGCTATGGGAGCAGTACCATTAATAGACATGAATAGTTTAAGTAAGGACGTTACGTCAATGGAAATTGCAGAAGAGGAGTTAAAGAGAGGTATTCTCCCAATAACTATTAGGCGTAGATTTCCAGATGGAGGATATGATATAGTTTCAATTAAAGATATAAGCGGTGAGTGAGCATATCCTGCTCACCAAAAGATTACACATTATTAATAGCTGAAAAACCTAAGGCTGCTAAGAAGATAGTTGAGGCTTTTTCTAAATATCAGCAATGTAATAAAGGAAAGGCTTATTATTGGATTGTAAGATGGAACGGTTCTCCTGTAGTTATCGCCTCAGCAGTTGGACATTTATTTGATTTAAATGGGAAATCTGGTTTCCCCGTATTTGAGGCAGAATGGAGACCAATTTACGAGATAAACAAGAAGGCTTACTACACTAAAAAGTACTATGACTTACTTCGATGGCTTAGCTCAAATGCAAAACAATTTATTAATGCCTGTGATTACGATATCGAAGGTTCTGTTATAGGTTATATGATAATTAAGACTTTTGGAGATTTAAGGAAAGCGAAGAGAATGAAGTACTCAACGTTGACCAAGCAAGAAATAATAACTGCCATAGGCGATCTTCAGCCACTAGATATATATATGGTAGAAGCAGGTATAGCCAGACATCTTGTAGATTGGATTTGGGGAATAAATGTAAGTAGAGCACTTATGAAAGCCGTTAAATCAGCTACATCTAAAAGAATTATATTAAGCGCGGGAAGAGTTCAGTCTCCTTCATTAATTCAAATTATCAAAAATGACATTGATAGGTCTCTTTTTGTCCCATTACCTTATTTTAAGATAAGAGTAAAATTAGACCTAGGTAAGGAAATATATGCCTATTTAGATCAAGACTTTGAGAATAAAGAAGAGGCTAAGAGTGTAGCTAGAAGGATTAAGAAAGAAGAACTCAAGGTAGAAGAGGTAAAGCAAGCAGATGTTAGGATACCTAGACCTGTACCATTTAATTTAGGCGATTTACAAGTAGAATCAGGAAGATTCTTTGGTTTCTCTCCATATAAGACAGAAAGACTCGCAGAAGAATTATACCTTAATGGAATGATAAGCTATCCAAGGACAAATAGTCAGAAGATTCCGCCAAGTATAAATGTAGGGGAAATAATTAGGGGCTTAAGAGAAGGGCCACTAAAGAAATATGTTCAAGTTTTTGACTCTATTGTGGCAGAAGGACCTAGGATTAGGCAAGGGCAAAGAGACGATCCAGCTCATCCAGCAATATATCCTACAGGTTATTTTACAAGAGTATCAAAGGATGCATATAGGCTTTATGATTTAATAGTGAGGAGATTTCTAGCTTCTGCCTCCTTAGATGCTATTGTAAGAAAACAGGACATTCTGCTCAGATTCGCTAATGGTTATACTCTCTCGGTGGGTGTACAATCGGTAATAGAAAAAGGGTGGACTTTAATATATCCTAGAGATCTCAAGTCAGAAGATCTCTTTAATGTAAAAAAAGGCGATAAAGTAGGCGTATTAGGTGTGAATGTAGTAATGTATACAACAAAGCCATCTGTAGGTCTTTCTAGAATTAGTCTACTAAAATGGATGGAAGAATCGAAAATAGGTACTGAAGCCACTCGTGGAAAAATTATTGAAACACTTTTCTTAAGGAAATATGTTAAGCTAAAAGGAGGCTATATAATCCCTACAACTCTTGGTTTAACAGTGGGGGAGGTTTTAGATTACTACTTTAGAGATCTGACTAGCGTAAAAATGACTTCAGAGATGGAGAGTGAGTTAGAACTTATTAAATATGGAAAGAAAAATAAGGACGATGTTATAAAAGAGGTAAAGGAAAGGATCTCAAAGCAAGTAGAAGGATTTGCAGAAAAAGAAGTTGGAGAAAAAATAGCTAAGGGACTGGGATTAATACAATATAAAAAATGCGCTTACTGCGATCTAGAGGTAGAGAAAGATGGGCTATGTAAATATCATAGAATGGCGTTAGCGCAACTAGAGAAGATAAAGATTATATGGGAAGATAGATCAGCTATAAGCGAAGAAGAGGCTATAAAAAGAATTGCTAAACTTAAGACTACGGGCAAACTAATAAAAGATATAATTGAGAATAAATGGAAAGATGATGTGAGACATGCTCGCTGAACAGTGAAGAGCACTGAGGTATCTGACTACAGGGCTTTGAATTTCTCAGTCCATGCATCATAGGCCTTTAATAACTCTTGATTAACGCTAGGCTTTCTCATCCTTATAACTTCTTGAAATACGTCAAAAGTAATAGATCTAGGTTCATTTAAATTCTTCTCGAACATTTCCTTTACCACTCTCATATGTGCGGATTGCACTATATCCCTTATGTCACTTGCTGTGTATCCTTCTGTAGTGTTTGCCAGATCTTCAAGCTTAACGTCAGATATTTTAACCTTCTCAGTGTAATGCTTGAAAAGTGCTATGCGTTGTTGAAAGTCAGGTAGCTTTACGTATATCCTTTTCTGGAATCTCCTGAGAAATGGTTCATCTAATCTCCATGGCTTATTCGTAGCTCCTATCACATAAACCTTTGCCATCTCATTCTTATCCATAATACCGTCCATTTCTTTTAGGAATTGGTTTCTCACTCTCGCTTCTCCACCTACTTCAGAGGAATATGTTCCAAGAAGAGCATCTAACTCATCAATGAATATTATTGCTGGTTTTCCATCTTTCTTTGAATATTCCCTAGCCGTTCTAAAGACCTTTGCCACATTTTTCTCACCTTCTCCTAACCACTTTGACATAATCGATGCAGCGTCAACGTGAATAAAATACGAGTCGATCTCATTTGCTACTGCTGCCGCTATCATAGTTTTCCCGCATCCAGGAGGACCATATAGGAGTATACCTCTAGGCCATCCAAGAGGAAATAGATCAGGTCTTTTTGAAGGATAAATTATTGCTTCTTTTAGAGCCTCTTTAACATCGTTTAAGCCTACAATTTCGCAGAACTTCACCTTCGGCTTTTCCTTCATGATCATATCATCTGATATATTATCTTCCTTTTCTTCTGGAGTTTGCGGGAGCATCCTATCTAGTGTTTCTATCCTTTTTTTGTATTCCTCTATCATTTGTTCATAGGCTTGTCTAGTAGGCGCATTAGGATATAACGCAACTATTTGAACTAAGACGTCTATTGCTTTACGGTAAAAACTTATTGCTTCATCCTTTTTCCCCTCCTTATCTGCCTTTACAGCTGTTATAGCGTATTTTCTGGCCATTTCTTCAAGGACTATAGGCGCGCTCAATTTTTTATCCCTCTATGCTGATTAAGCCTTTGTTCTCTAAATTTCGTAGAGCATTAAGTACATCATCTTTTTCTACGCCGTACATCCTTGTTATGTAATCTAGGTCTAAGAAACCACCTGTTCTGTTTATATAATCTAAGAGAATGTTTTCGTCAAGCTTTACTTCCAATTTTACACTAGTCTGTATTGTATTCTTTGGAGGATGAGGAAGATCAGGTAACTCTTTAACTTTACTTTCTGCAGTTCTCTGTGCCTCTTCCATAATTTTCTTAGCCTGTTCATCGATAACTGCTGGTACTATTGACTTGTCGTTAAGGACTCCCGTTTCTATTGCGATATTATTAACACTACTAGTTATAGACTCAAGCGCCATAGCTACTTCAGGAGCTATTCCCTTTAATTGGGGCTTTATCTCTTCAAGAATCTTTTGTACAGGGAATAACACTAAGGATAGCCCTTGAAGTTCTTGAACAGTATCTAACTTTAGTCTAACTTTTTCTATCGCTAGGAATGCTGTATAAATAATCTTAATCATTTTCCTTATGTCAGATATTTCTTGGGCGTAAATTGTAGCTCTAGCAGTATCTCCGTCAATTTGAGTTCTTACTACCTTTTCAAAGAGCTCCTTATCCCTTTCTTTAAGCCTATGAATTGCTTCTTCAAGCTTAGTCTGCTGATCCTTCAGCTTTAGGGATATCTCAGTTAGAAGCCTCCCGAGCTGGACCCTCTTCTTCTTGTCAGAATTAAACCTAGAAATTAAAGGTAACTTATCAAACATCCTATTTCACTGAATTGGTCAAAGAGTATTTATTACCTTTACCGGTATTGGGACTGGTATGTCCGACTTTTCTGGAACGTTCTTACTGTCCTGTGAACTAGAATTACTGATGGGACTTGGAGTTTTTAAGTCCATCCCTTCCTTATCTAGTAAATCTAATTTATCTAATGTTTTCCTTATATCATCCTTTTCTGCAGAATAACCATCTTTTGCTTGTCTCAGAACCTCAATTGAACCCTTATAAGCATTTTCACTCATTTCATTAGCTATATAACTCATTTTCACTGATATCATAGCCTTATCTACTTGAGCTAGCTGATCCTCCACTTCGTTAAGCCTCTGTTTTAACATTGATTTGACCTTACTATAATTATCTCTAATTTTGAGCATTTCTGAATCTAGCTTTCTCTTCATATCGTCGTAATTAGATTTAGGTATTTCTTGCTTACTGTATAGTTCTTCAAGAGCTCTCTGCCTTTTCCTTACTTTTTCCATAAGGAGTACAGACTTAATAGCCTCTGCCTTCCACTCAGGAAGCACATATACTGTTTCAGAATCAACCTTGATCCTGGAAGGATCTATTGTGCTAAAATTCGAACCCTGAGCAATCTCAATACCAGTAACAGTTCCATCTATTTCTGTATATACGTGAATTAAGTATCCAAAGTCTCTGCCATATGGATCCTTTACTTTCTGTCCAATGTATTTCATTATTATTTCGGATGATACTACCATGGGTAATACTCCTCAGAATGTAGAGTTCTTTGGAATAATTTAAAAGGATTGAGGCTCCTCAGTAATGTTTTTCTTCACAATTCAGCGCTTTTAACCCTCATCATGGGAATTGGAAAAATATTGTGTTATAATGCATAAATACCTTTATGATACGAGTTAAGTATTGATGGCATTAAACGAATTCCTAAACACTACATCGCAAATATTTAGCCATTTCCATATGCAAGCCAATACAATCTCAGACGTATTACTAATTGCAGGATTTGTGATAATTTTAGTAGTCTTGGTATCAGCAATAGGTTATGGTATGTTTAAGGCATTTAAGGCGTTACCTTCAATGTCAACTAGGCAGTTCATCTTATTCCTTGTTATGTTGGCTATAGCGATGATAATTATAGGCATAATATTACCTTAATGAAGGAATCTTCCCCTATAGCTTAAGTTATATATATTTTCTATTTCTAGTAATCTATTATACTTCGAAGTTCTTTCTCCTCTTGATGGAGCTCCGGTTTTAATAAAATCACTATTTAGCCCAACAGCTAAATCTGCTATGAAATTATCCTCAGTTTCTCCGCTTCTATGGCTAACTATTGTCTTTATATTATTTTCTCTTGCAGTATCAAAAAATTCAAATGTTTCCGTAAGTGTTCCTATTTGATTTGGTTTTACTATGACTCCCTTTGTGGAACCTTTCTTTATTCCTTCTTTTAGAGTCTTAACGCTAGTTGTATATAGATCATCTCCTACGACAATAATGTTTTTTAACCGTTGTTGTAGTTTAGAGAAATTATCAAAATCATTTTCATTAAAGGGATCTTCAATATAAATTATCGGATATCTTTGCGTTATATCCTCGTAAAAATCTAACATATTTTCATCGTTTTTCTTTATTCCATCTATTTCATATACATTTTCTTTTATGTTATAAAAATCGCTTGATGCTGCATCCATTCCCATAAAAATTTTTCCGTCATAACCGGAATTTTTTATAGCCGTGTATACCAAGCTTAGAGCATCTTCTGTATTGGACAAAGGAGGAGAAATACCTCCTTCATCCCCTAATGCAGTATATATCTTTCCATATCTTTCTGCAATTAGATTTTTCAGCTCTTTATAGACATCTACTGCTGCAAACAGTGCCTCAGAGAAAGTATCAAAATCGATAGGCACTATTAAGAACTCCTGTATCTTCAGTCCATTTCCAGCATGAAGACCACCATTCAATATGTTTAAAAGAGGAATAGGCATTTCATGTCTTCTATGTCCTCCTATATATTCGAATATTTCCTCTCCTAAAGCCATTGATGCTGTTTTTGCTACAGCTATTGATGTTGCTATCGTGGCATTAGCCCCCAGTCTTGACTTATTGGGTGTTCCGTCCATCGAAATCATTGTTTGATCTATCCCTTCCTGGTTTCTGACATCCATGCCAATTATTCCATATTTAATGAAATTATTTACTGAACTTACTGCAGGTAGCGCTGATCCATTTTTGTCTCTTAACTCTAAAGCTTCTCTACTTCCTTTGGATGCACCTGCAGGTGCATCTCCTGATGCTTCCGCATATTCAGTCTTTACGAAAACTCTTATCGTTCTGTTTCCTCTAGAGTCCAAGATTTCTAATCCTTTTACGTCCGTTATCTCAAAATCTGTCAAATTAATAACCCAAAGAATCTAGAATACCATGATTATAATGTCTATTCCTCCATTGCTTTTCTTGATATACGGAATTTCTAGTCCACTGTATTACACTGCACTTAAAGGAAAACTTAGTAATGAGAGAGGGTTCTGGTCCGTGTGGGTTTCATCGCCATTTCTAATTTCTTACTTTTTCTCTACTATAATATATATCATAGCCCTATCAGTAATTAATATCATTTACATAATATTTCTACCAAAATTATTTAATTACGTGAAAAATGGTTTACTTTTAATTTCCATAGGGATATTATGGGAAATTATTTATAAGCTTTTATAAAAGCTTACCTAAGAATGAGATATGGCAAGGAAGAAACAAAAGGAGATAGACATATGTCCTAATTGTGGCACTAAGGTCGATAAGCCAATCAAAACGTGGAATTTAGTGTCTCCTTTACCCGATTCTCAAGGTAGAATAACAATTACTGTAATGGGTTCATTTGTATGTCCTAACTGTGGATATAAATGGAGAGGAGTGGTTTCAAAAATTAGAGCTGGAGGCTCCACTGTAGAAGTAGAGGGAAAGAAAGGAGTAAAGAAGTTTGGAGATGAGGGAAAAGGAGATGAGGGAAAGAAGGAGGATAAAAAGAAGGACGAAGGAGAGATCATAGAGTTAGATCTGAGTGATTTGGATGAGGAAGAGTGATATTGGAATAATAATATTCATTGTAGCTATTTACATCTTATTCTTTACAAATATAGTAAGTTCAGCAAGCGTAGAAGGAGTTTCTATGTACCCTGTTTTCCAAAACGGTGCGTTGACATTTTATACTTCGCCAGTTAATATAACTTATCATAATATAATTATTTATAAATCCCCTATATATAGGATTTATGTAATTCACAGAGTTATAGCGATAGATGGCACGAATTATATAACCCAAGGAGTTGATAAGATCTCTAATCCTCTTCCAGATAATAGGATTGGGTTAGAACCACCATCCGGCATACCAATTAGTGATGTAGTAGGGAAGGTTGCTGAAGTAGATGGCTATATTATTTCTATACCTTATCTAGGATATTTATCAATAATCTTCTCAAGCATCATTTAAGAAGCTTGATAATGTCCTTTTCTCTAAGTTTTTTCACTCTATATGATGGAGTTATAGTAGCTGGATGGTTAGCCTTAACCTGGTCTAGTCTTCTTATTGAAGTATGTGTAGGAGTCTTCTTAATGTCTTCTGGATTTGCTTTTGCTGTTTTAAGGATTTCATTTAAATTGAACGCAAATTTCTCAATTTCTTCCTTAGGCTCAGTTTCAGTTGGTTCTATCATTAACGCCTCCTTAACAATAGAAGGAAAATAGACTGTAGGAGCATAGAATCCTCTATCTATTAAAGCCTTGGCTATATCGAGCGCAGTTATTCCCCAATCTGTAGCTGGTTCTGCACTGAAAACCACTTCATGTTTTCTATATTTCTGTGGGAAAGGTAAATATAATCCTTCAACATTGCGTAAAAGTGAAACTAGATAATTTGTTGCAAGTGTACTCATTTTTCCGATCATTGATATTCCTTGAGGTCCTAATCCAGCCATATATGTAAAGGCTCTAGCTATATTTCCTACATTGCCATTATACGTAGAAATTCTTCCAATAGAGTTCTTAGGCTTTATGAACACAAATTTATCGCTTTTCTTCCCTACTATAGGATAGGGCAAAAAGTCAACCATTTTACCCTTGGCGCATACAGCTCCAGCTCCAGGTCCTCCACCTCCATGAGGCACAGCAAAAGTCTTATGTAAGTTTACATGAACTATATCGAATCCCATATCACCTGGTCTAGCTACCCCAAGTATACCGTTAAGGTTAGCCCCATCGTAGTATAGAACACCATCTACTGAATGAATATATTTTGCAATTTCTAGAATTTCATCCTCAAAAATACCCAGAGTATTAGGATTTGTTAACATAAAACCGGCTACTTTGTCAGAAACTAATTCTCTAAGCACATTAAGGTTTACTGTGCCCTTATCGTTCGTTTTAACGTAAATTACTTTAAAACCGACCATAGACGCACTTGCTGGATTAGTTCCGTGGGCAGTGTCTGCAACTAACATCTCGTCTCTATTTTTATTGTACTTTCTTATCATAAGTGATCCTGCTAGCTCTCCGGATGCTCCAGCAGGTATTGCAAGGCTACATTCATCCATTCCAGTTGCTTCTGCTAACCAACTCTGTACATAATATAACATTTCCATTGAACCTTGAGTAGTATTTTCATCTTGAAGGGGATGGATATCCTCTGTAACTAAAGAAGCAATTTCCTCAATTTTAGGATTATATTTCATAGTACATGAACCCAATGGCATCATTCCAGAATCTACTCCAAAATTCATTTCCGACAATCTAGTGAAGTGTCTTACAACTTCGAGTTCGCTAAGTTCTGGTAGTTCAGGATCTTGACTACGTCTTAAGCTATTGGGCAACTCAACTTCAACGTCTAATTCTTCCCTGGGTATTAGCATTCCTATCCTTTTCTCTCCCTTTAGCTCGAATATTAATGGTTCGTTCCATTTTGCTTGTTCCCACATATTTACTCACCCATTAAGGAGATCACTTCATCTATCATTTCTCTTGCGTGCATTTCAGTGACGCAAAATAATGCTTTATTCTGTTCTATGGGTAAGCCGCCATGGATTCCATTTCTTAATAAAGACTCATGTATTTTCATGTAGTCCTTATTAAATGTCAATAAAAACTCTTCGAAGAAATCTCCACTATATTCCTTTTTAGCTATTCCTAGGTTCTCAGTTTTTTTAACCATGTAGTGTCCTCTTCTATATATTTCATTACCTAGTTCCTTGAGTCCTTCTTTACCTAATAATGATAAATAAACCGCATTTGCTATTGCCATTAACGCTTCATTAGTAGTTATGTTAGATGTGGCTTTTTCTCTTCTAATAAATTGTTCCCTAGTCTGTAGAATTAAGGTATAACCTTTATTTCCTTTCTCATCCTCTGTTATTCCGACAATTCTGCCTGGCATTTGTTTAACTAGTTTACCGTCCCACTTCGTAGCCATTATGCCCACATATGGACCTCCAAAATTCAGTGGTAAACCTAACTCTTGACCATCTCCTATTGCTATGTCAAAGTCGTATTCCCCAGGGGGTTTTATTATGCCTAGAGCTATCGGTTTTATCCCTGAAATCGTAATTATCCCTTTCTTTCTTGCTAAATCTGTTATACTCTCTAGTTCAGTCTCAAGGATTCCATAGAAGTTTGGTTGTTCAACGTAGACTGCAGCAGTATCACTTGTCATAAACTCTTCCACTTTTTGAAGATCAATCTCTCCTCTCGTATTATGTGGTATTTTTATTATGTCTAAACCTAAACCTGATGACCAAGTTTCTAATACTTCTAAGTGATAAGGATTTGTAAGATCTGAAACTAAAATCTTCTTCTTTCCTGTTAGTCGATAAGCCATCAAACCTGCTTCCGCTAGTGCTGTCCCCCAATCATATAGCGATGAGTTGACTACCTCCATTTCTAAAACTTCAGCCATCAGACTCTGATACTCGAAGAGAGATTGAAGAAGTCCTTGATTTATTTCAGGTTGATAAGGTGTATATGAAGTATAAAACTCAGATCTCCCTATTATTGCCTTTACGGCTTTAGGAACATAGTGAGGGCAAACTCCTCCTCCCGTAAAAGGAGGGAACTTAAGTTTTAAGTTCCTTTCACTTATCTCTTTCACTTTTCTTTCTATATCATATTCAGAAAGAGGTTTACCAAAACCTATGTTTAGTCCTTTTTTTAAAAGAATTTCTTCCGGTATATCGCTAAACAGTTCGTCTATTGAGGAAACTCCTATATTTTTAAGCATCTCCTCTACATGTCCGAGGTTTGGTAACCAAGGGTGGCGATCCATATTAACTGACAGTAATGAAATATACGCTTGGGGATAATAATGTTTGAAACACCTTTACTTAAAACTGAGGAAAAGTTTGGAGCTAATATAGGAGAGTTCGCTGGATGGAATATGCCATTAGCCTTTACTAGTTATTTAGAAGAACATCTAGCAGTAAGAAAAGAGGTTGCCTTTTTTGATCTCTCACATATGGGCAGGTTAAGGGTAAAGGGAAAGAGAGAAGAAATGGAAAAACTCATTTGTAGATCACTTAATACAGAAAAAGGTAAAATGATAGGTCCTACGGCATTTCTTAACGATAATGCCGGGTTTGTTGATGACATAATGACGTATAAAGTTTCTGATGACGAGATTCTTATAGTAACTAATGCAATAAACAGGGAGAAGGATATAAAGTGGATAACAGATAACTCATCTCTTAATGTAGAAGATTTAACCTTTAACTACGTCATGATTGCCATTCAAGGAAAGAAGATATGGGATTATCTTCAGAAACCGGATTTAGAGTTCCTAAATTTTCAGTTAAATACAAAGTTTTTAGATGAGAACGTATTTCTATTAAGCAGATCTGGATGGACAGGAGAGGATGGAATAGAAGTTTGGGCTACTAAGGAAACTGCAGAAAAAATATTTGAAAAATTACTTAATAAGAATATTAAGCCTGCAGGACTTATAGCTAGAGATAGTTTAAGGCAGGAAATGGGTTTTGTGCTTTATGGAGAGGATATCGATGACAAAACTAATCCCATAGAGGCAAGATACTGGGTTTTCGATATAAGTAAGGAGTTTATCGGTAAGGAAAAATTAGTTGAGATTCTAAAGAATGGCGTTAGAAAAATAAGAATTGGATTTAAGCTCAAGAAGGGAGTTAGAACTATTCCTAGAAATGGCTACAAATTAAAGGCATTAGATACTGAGGTTGGATATGTTACTAGCTCTACATACTCTCCATATCTCTCCAGGACAATTGGAATGGGATATGTGAATTCCTCTCATGCTCTTTTTGGCTATAGTCTCTCGGTAGTAATAAGGGACAAAGAGTATAACGTTAAAGTGTCGGATTTTCCATTAATATAGGTGAATTTAATGTCTTCGGAGGTTAAGGTAGGTAAATACATAGTATTGGTTGATAGATTTTACACGGATACAGATGAATGGGTTAAAATAGATGGTAATATAGCTATCATTGGAATAACAGACTACGCTCAGAAAAAGTTGAGAGACATAGTAGGTATTGATCTACCTAAAGTTGGTCAAAAGGTAAAGTTAGGTGATGTAGTAGCCACTGTGGAATCTGTAAAAGCTGCATCAGATATATTTTCCCCTCTTTCTGGGACCATTATAGAGGTCAACTACACTTTAACAGAGGAGCCAGAAAAAATAAATAAAAGTCCATATGATGAAGGCTGGATTTTTAAAATACAACTGGATGATGATAAAGAGAAGGAAAAACTATTAACTTATGACAAATATGTAGATAGGATAAAGGGTGATTAATTGCCTGACGAATTTCAAGTAAAAGAAGATTACATACCGTCAATATCTAAGCCAAATTACTTATTAATTGGGATACCTGATGCAGGACTAGTTGGTGAGATCGCAACTGAGTTTCTTATAGAAAAAATGAATCTAAGGGAATTTGGTTACTTGTATTCTAGGAAGTATATCCCACCAATAATGCACGTAGAAGGCGGTGTAGCGAGGTCACCTGTAAAACTCTATCATAGTTCGAACTTTATTGTCTTACATTCTTGGACTGCATTACCAGCCTCCTCCATGTATCCTATAGCAGAATTTATAACAGACTATGCACAAAAATATAATGTAGGGACAATAATATCCATAACCGGAGTCCCAATACCTAATAGACTTGATGTGGAGAAACCCACAGCGTATTGGATTGCAAATAGTTCTGATGTGTCTACGGAATTGGAAAAATCTGACCTGATGAAAAAATTTGGAGACGGTTATATCTCTGGTCCTTATGCTCCAATACTCCAAGTCTCATCCTTAAAAGGTCTAAGAAATTTTGTTGTTGTTGTTGAATCATTTCTTGATATTCCTGATCCTGAAGCCTCAGCTGTTGCCTTGAACGTAATTTCAAAGTATATAGGATTCTCTATTGATGTAAGTTCTCTTCTCCAAGAAGCTGAGGATATAAGGTCTAAGATAAAAGGGCTTATGGAACAGACAAAGAAGGAGCTTCCGTCCTACTCATCCTCTAGACCAATGAGTTACGCGTGATCTTCATGCCAGCATACAGAGATCTTTATGACATGGTAAAAAGGATGATTGAGGGAGAGGAGAAAAAGGTTGAAGAGATTGAAAGAGAAATGAGAGAAGAAATTGAAAGAGAATTTGAGGAACCACTTTACACGCGATCTGAGGAAAATGAAAAAATATATTATGTTATTGACGTTCCATTTTTAGACCCAAATACTCTTTACGTTAAAGTCGAGAATAAAAAAATAGAGCTTAAATGTGAGGATAAGATGAAAAGAAAACATAGCCTCCTAATTCATGTAAAAGAGGACATTTCAAGTTATGACGTTCAAGTAATTAGAAATAAGGGTTTTATAAAGCTCGTTCTCCTAAGGAGAACTAGTTAAAAATAGCTTTTCAAAAGCCTATGATAAAGTTATAATACTTTTATAAACGGCGTTAAAGATATGAAATTGGGTGTGATTTTTGGAAGATGTAGACAATTCTAAGGACATAGAGACCAGAAAAGTCCAGAAATTAGGATCTTCTTCGCTTTTCATTGTTTTACCAAAGAAATGGATAAATAGGTGGAGCATAAAGCCTGGGGACAAGATCTTGATTGAAGTGTCAGATGATGGCTCTCTTAAGCTCCTTGCAGAAAAGACCAGGCTCCTTTCTAATAGAAAGTCTATTCAGATTGACGTTGATCTTTTTAAGCAACCCATTCCAGGAATAATACCTTGTCTATATTCCCTCGGTTATGACGAAATAGTGTTTATTTCAAAGAAGTCCATAATTCAGAAAGATATAGAGGATATAATAACGGTAACTAAACAAATGGTTGGAGCTGAGGTTACTGAAGCATCAGAAAATAAGATTAAGGTTGAGTGCTTACTTGATGCAGAGAAAGTTGGAGTAGAGTCTCTTTTACGTAGAATGCTAAACATTATTTCAAAGAAGATAGACGACATAGTTTCATATGCTTCTTCTGAAGAACGTAAAAATAATGGAATAAGTACTGAGGACCTTAGAAAGGTTTACTTAATGTTGCTTCGTCATACAATGGGAAGTAGATATAATATGACGAAAAATATGAGCAGGAATTTCCTTGTTGTTGAAAACGCGACTCTATTGCTTAATGTGTCCAAGATCATAGATGAAATTTTCACGTTAGTGACATCAAGTAAACTATCCGAAGTTGAGCTATCAATGGTTAGTAGTGTTATGCAGAGGATAAACGATCTCTTGGACGAGGTTGTCATGACCATACTTTTCCCAAGTATAAAGAGAGTTTCAAACGGTTTAGGTCTTATATCCCAAATAAAGAATACCATATCTTCTATTTCATCTTTGCAGAATTCCGCACTTTTAGTTTATATCCAGGTACTTATTTCTAATTTAGAAATGGCTCTTGATAATTCTTCTTGTACATTGTTCTTGGAAGATATGCCATGGATAGAAAGAAACTTTAATAGTATTAAATAAAATGATAAAATAGGTCTAAATATGTCGACGCTTAGAATAGAAGATCTTCACGTTGAAGTTGAAGGTAGGGAAGTTATAAAGGGGATCTCTTTTGAGATGAATAGTGGCGAGATACATGCTCTTATGGGGCCTAACGGAAGTGGGAAAACCTCGCTCTCATTAGCCTTAATGGGGCATCCAAAATATAAAATTACAAAGGGGAAAATACTGCTTAATGATGAAGATATAACTAACTTAGAAACTGACGAAAAAGTTAAGCATGGCCTTTTCTTGGCTTTTCAGAATCCAGTTGAGATTGGTGGAGTTAAGTTATCTACTCTCCTTATTGCAGAATATAATAGAGTTTATGGGTCTAATACACCAATTATGGAAGCCTTTTCAAATGTTAAAGGATTAACAAAGGAGTTGGGTGTTTCAGAATCTCTCCTAAATAGAGGAATATTTGAAGGATTTAGTGGAGGTGAAAAAAAGAGGATAGAAATTCTACAGATGGCTATTCTAAAGCCCAAATTCGCTATTCTAGATGAGCCAGATTCAGGAGTAGATGTCGACGGTCTAAAGATCATATCTGATATGATTAAGAAGCTAAGAGGAGATCTTAACACTGGATTTCTTGTTATAACTCACTATAGAAGGATACTTGACTATATAAATGCGGATAAAGTTCATGTTCTATATAGAGGTAAGATCGTAGCTAGTGGTTCTATGGAACTAGCAAAACTAATAGATGAAAAGGGATATGATGCAGTTATCAAGAATTAATATTTTTAAGTATTTTTAACATTTTTGTTATTACAAAAATAAACTGGTTACTAGAAAGGTTTAAATGTTTCTTTAACAATGTTAAAGATGGAGAAGTAAGATGACAGACGAAAGATTATCAGTTGATATAAACGAGATCATAAATGCCTCAATTGAGGCTAAATATGATAGAATAAGTCAATTAGAGTTTCATAGAAGAGTTGTTGAGTCAGGCCTTTCAAGAAGTACCATAGAGACAATTTCAAAGGCTAAAAAGGAACCAGAGTGGATGCTTAGATTAAGACTTAAGGCATTAGAACTTTTTGAAAAACTTCCAACTCCAAATTGGCTTCCTGAAGTCCTAAATACACTTAATATATCTAATCTAGAGCTTTACGTTAAACCTGACATTGAAAGGACGGATAATTGGGACGAAATTCCTAAGGAAGTTAAAGAATATTATGATAAGCTTGGAATTCCAGAATCGGAAAAGAAATTCCTTGGAGGACTTGTGGCAGTATTCGAATCTGAACCTATTTACAATAACGTAAAGCAAGAGCTCCAGAAAAAAGGTGTAATAATGATGTCTCCAGAGGAAGCAGTGCAGAAGTATCCAGACCTATTCAAGGCTTACTTTATGAAGATATTTCCTGCATCTGATCATAAATTTGCAGCGTTACACGCTGCCTTATGGAGTGGAGGAGTTTTTGTTTACGTGCCAAAAGGTGTGAAAATAACTAATCCAGTAGAGGGATTCTTTGTCATAGGGACAGAAATGGAAGGACAATTTGAGCACACTTTGGTAGTAGCAGACGAGGACTCATACATACACTTCATAGAAGGATGTAGTGCACCTCAATTTAAGAACTTCTCATTCCATGATGGTATGGTAGAGCTATACGCAAAGAAAAACGCCCATATTAAGTTTACTACTATTCAAAACTGGAGTAAAGACGTGATAAATTTCAATAATAAGAGAGCATGGGCTGATGAGAACTCAACAGTAGAGTGGGTAGAAGGTTCCCTTGGCTCTAAGTATAGTTTTGTGTATCCATCTACAATACTTAGAGGTAGGAACGCTTCTTCAACTAGTCTAGTTGTAACTTTAGCATCTTCTGAAGGTGACTGGAAGGATAGTGGTTCTAAAATGATTCATGCAGCTCCTAACACTAAAAGCAGGGTTATTAATAAGAACATTGGATTCAATGGAGGAATAAATGTCTATAGAGGCCTTGTAAAGGTTAATAAAGGTGCGTCTAACTCTAGAGCATTTGTAAAATGTGATTCATTAATGTTAGATGAGAAGACTAAAGCATATACTTTTCCGCATAATCAAGTGTTCGAAGATAGCTCGGAGGTAGCTCACGAAGCCCATACATTTAGGATGAGCGAAGATCAGTTGTTTTACTTGATGAATAGAGGAATTGGAGAGAAAGAAGCTACATCTATGTTAGTATTAGGATTTATAGATGAGATAATGAAAGAATTACCATTTGAATACGCGACAATGTTAAACAAGGTTATAAGACTGGAGTTAGAGAAGTTAGGAGCAGTGGCATGAATGATTATTGATGTGGATAGTGCCAAGTCTTATATTCAGAAAATGGGTCATAAATCTGATAGAGAGGATCTTTTGTTAACATTTGAAAGATTGCCTTATCAGCTTATAAATGACTCTCCTACAGTTAAGCATTACACACCTTGGGAAGATTTAGATTCTCTAAACCTTAGAATTGAACAAGGTATTTCAGATCATGGAAAAAAGGAATTACCAGGATATACCACTATTTCAATAATCAATAATAAAATTGAAAATGGGAACATAGAGGATTTTCCATTTAATAAAATTGTAAAGCCTGAAGAGCACAAATTAGTAGCCTTAACTTTGGCTTTATCCAGTAAAATAAGATTAGATAGGTCTGGAAAGTTCTTTATCCATCATTATAATGATCAGAATATTTTTTCACCTCTAAATATAGAAGTAGAGGTAAGTGAAGGTAATTCTATGGATATAGTTTATTACTCTGAATCATTTGAGAAGTCTATGAATTCAGCTGTACTGTCAGCTACTGTTGATAAAGATTCCTCACTTAATCTTTTTCTAGTTAATCAAGGTTCATCTTCTTACAACTTTGTATTTTCTAAGACTATTATTAAAGGTTCAGTAAATGTATATATCATATCTACGGGTTTTAAGGAATCTCACGTTGAATATCATTCTCACTTAGACGAGGGAGCACAAGCCTACTTTAGTTCACGAGCTTTAGGAGTAAGGGACAATAAAATCGATATTAAAACGAACGTATACCATGAAGGAAAGAAAAGCGTTAGTAATGGATTCATGAAAGCGGTAGGTGCTGAAAACTCGTTTGTAGTAATTCGAGGAGACGCGAGGATTGACGAAAATGCTGTAGATTCTTCAACTTCAATAATTGGAAGAGCAATAATGCTTGGGAATGACTCTGAAGCTGCAGTATCTCCTATGTTAGAAGTCAGAACAGGTAAAGTAATAACAGCAAAACATTCTGCGGCTATTTCAAGAGTCCCAGACGACTATATTTTCTATCTAATGAATAGAGGATTTGATAGAAAGTCAGCTGAGGGTTTAATAATAAGGGGATTTTTAGAGGATGAGGGAGATAACGACCTCGTAAGGAATATGATAGAAGATATAATAACTAGGCTAGGATATTAGTTTCAGTTAACTCTCTCCCTAAAACTTTAGTAACACAACGTTGTTATATAAAGCTTATAAGAAGGTAATACAGAGAGCATGAGAGTAATAACTTTTAAGGCAGAAGAGGAGTTGCTCCAAAGATTAGATCTATACGCTGTAAATAATAGACTTTCAAGAAGCGAAATAATTAGGGATGCAATAAAGAAGTATCTAGAAGATTAGTGAGAGAAAATTTTTAGACTCTCTACTATTTTTTATATATGCCGCCGTAGCTCAGCCTGGCCAGAGCGCCGGACTCATACGGTCTAGGGGATATCCGGTTGTCCGGGGTTCAAATCCCCGCGGCGGCAGCGTTTTAGAATATCAAATAATGAGATGTTAATAATGTCTAAAGCTCAGTTTGAGGTTGGCACGCAACGTATGCAATAAGTTATGGCAAGCATACATGTCTTTCTATGAGAGATGAAAAGGACTAAACAGGATCATATTAAAACTATTTAGCATAATTAAGAAAATGGGGTAGGAATATCAATAACTCCATTGATAAGAAAATAGCTGTGGGCTCTATTTTCATTAATTTTTAATTTGGTTATTTCCAGATCATTTATGCCGCCGTAGCTCAGCTGGCAGAGCGCCGGCCTTGTAAGGGTATCTAGACAGCCGGCGGTCGCGGGTTCAAGTCCCGCCGGCGGCTCAATGATTATGGATGGCGCTGTAGTGTACTTGATAAAATAAGTGTAAAGGAATCTCATTTTAGTTTGCTTCGATTCAACATACAGAAGATATTATTAACCAAAACAAGGAGCTCTCACTAACAGTTTTACCTTAATCTATAAAATTTATACATAAGTTTCAACCTTATAACGCCGTAAAATATAGGTTTTTATAACGATGTAAAGTTTTCCCTTGATTTACTTCAACTTAAGGAGTTTCGATTTTCCCTTGACTATTCTCATTTATTCCTTTTAGATTTGTTAAGTATAGTTCAAGTTTTTATGATTTTTTTCCTAAAGGTTTAAAGGTTTTTAGTTGTCTCTTCGTGTTTATCCAACAATATTTTTCTCTCAGTAAATACTGTTTTCATTAAAAAATTCTACAATATTAACATTAATTTAATAATTTATTGAAGGCAAGAGTTTACTTAATGAAGAACTTCTTCATTTAGAGAGTTATTGGTTAAATTTAAAGTTTAATGAGTTTTTACCGCAAAATGAAATTGTTGGTTACGAGCTCTTGTTATGTTTATTGAAATATTGGATATTTTTTATAAATTATGTTATGTAGAGGTAAGCTTGCTTCATTTTAGCTTTATTATATTATTTCCTTATAGCTATTTTATTCATTCATAATGTATTAATTAATCAGTTTTTATGATTATCCCATAAGGGTGGTTATATTCGTTTTTCACGACATTTAATTAGGTCTAAGATCTTCAGAAGAGATTCTTGGCACTTTATGCTAAGCGTCTTATAGTAGCCGGGCCCGGATTCGGACCGGGGTCCCAGGGGCCAAAGCCCTGGATCCTTGGCCACTAGACTACCCGGCTAAATTATGATTAGATGGATAAGCTAAAAAGCTTTCTTTAATTGTCCTTATTTAGAGTGAGCTACTCCGACCTTTAGCTCGATCTTCCTACTTCACAGTTAACTCTTGTTTGTCTTTTCCAAGGTAGAGGATTCAACTAATAGGTTTCTATGTATTGTTTCCAATCAGCACGTGATGGGATGTTAAGGAAATCTAGAAGTCTAGGTCAGCTTTATGACAGTGTCATTCTAGCTAACAAAACTCTCTTTAAAAGTGAGAGATCCTCTTTAACATATCTACAACACCGATAAGTCCTAAAAGTATATATGTTGGATTAACTTCTGATTTCTTTCCCTGCTTTTTCCTATTTGTCAGTTTAGTATCTCCTTTATCTAGTAAAATCCAACATTGTATAACTGGAGACATAAGATCCTAGTAATCTTTGAACAATTGTTTCAATTGGGTGTCCTTCCTGACTAGGATATAGTAGTTATTAGCTAGAGTATTTCTTTAATCATCTTCATTTTTGATGTTTTATATTATCTTAGCCTCTGAAAGCAGTTTTACTTAAATCGTGACATTTTTATGTATTTCATGATTTTTCCCATCAAAATACTTGTGTTTGCAAACACAATATCAATTTGTCCTCAATGTGGTATTGTAGATCCGAATTAGGGACTACAAAGGAGTGAAGACTAAGAGGAATTAAGAATGTGCGGGTTTCCGCACACCCGCTTCGTGGTGTAGGTTGTTGGGTTAGCCCTTTAACGGATCGCGATGATGAACTTTGTTCAGAACGTGGTGAAGTCCAAGGGTTTTATGGATATGACAATAAATGTCCGTAAAGCCCAAACCGCAAAGTCAAAGTGAGGTTTATATGTTTTCAGAATAGAGCTATCAATCCCACCCTTATAGTCTTCTGCCTCATTAACCTCTAGATAGATAAAATTATCATATATTATATAATTTTTTAAAATTTTCTCTATAATTTTTTTAATTTCTTCCTTATCAATTTTTTTTAGTTGAGATAGAAAATCTATTGTATCATTTATCTGTGTTGGTTCAAGGATTTTTCCCTTATATTCATATCCACCATCGCTCTCAGTAACGATTATTTCAAGAGGAGCCAACTGCGCTATTTTTCTATGTTTCTCTTGAAAAGTTACAGATGGATTTATAGAAATAAAGTAACCTAGCTCCTGGATATTTTTAAGAAGTTCTGGCGGGCCAGAATACCAATGAAGGAGTGCTCTTTCTACACTAGCTTCTTTTAATATGTCCAACGCTTCTTTCCAAGCTTCTAAGGCGTGAACATTTATAGTTTTCTTAAAAGTCCTCTCTAAAAAGAAATTAAAAGTTCCAATTTGTGTATCTTTATCAGCATTAGAATATTTGAAGTCTAGCCCAACCTCACCTATAAAATCTGCTTTATCTAATAATAATTCGAATTTTTCGAGGTTTTCCTTGTTCGCATTCCAAGGATGAAGACCTATGCCTGTTAAAACGGTGTCGCTCTTTAGCGAAATTGTATCAAGAGAACTTGCGAAATCCATAGAGACTGCAGCTATGAACACCTGAGGGTAAGTCTTCTTTAGGAGAGATAAGTGACAGTGTGCATCAAATAGCATACCGTATTAACGTTTTTAGTCTATATTATCCTTTTTTCTATGGTTATTTTCATGTGGTATACTGGGAAGGGTGATCAAGGAAAAACTAAAGCTCCATCTTCTGGGGAAGTGTGGAAAGATGATAAAATTATTGAGGCGTTTGGAAACCTTGACGAACTTAACTCTGCTTTAGGCGTAATTTCTTCTGCGTTTCCAGAGATTTCAGAACTAATTGAAAAGATACAGGACAACGTGTTCAGAATTTCCTCTGAGATTGCAGGATATAATATGGGCTTCGACCAGGAAAGAGTAAAGGAACTTGAAAAACTCATAGAAAATTACGGAAATGAAATAGGTCCACTTAAGAACTTTGTGCTTCCTGGCGGACACTTAGCCTCATCATTTACAAACTTAGCTAGAACAATATGTAGAAGAGCCGAAAGGAGTGTTGTATCAATATATAAGGATGGAAAGGCTAATGAAAATCATGTAAAATATCTTAACAGGCTATCAACTCTTTTATTCGTGTTAGCGCTATGGATTAATAAGAAAACTGGATATCAAAACGTAATCTGGAGACCGTAAACTGGTTGTTACTTTGCCGATTAATTGAGATTTTTAATTAATTGAACCATTTTAGTGTAAAGTATTTTATAACTAGATAAATTAATCCTTAATTTTAAAGTTTTATTTCACATTAATTATTTGTTCAGCAAAACGGATCGTCAAAGTTTACGCGAGATAGCGGCTTTATAGGCATAATACGAAGCGAAGTTGTCCTGAGCGGCTATACCCACAGTCTTAAAAATAGAGGGAGTACTTATTTTATTTCCTTCTAGAATTGCCTTCCCTATCTCTATTACGTTCTTAATTAATCCCTTCTTCATCGGTTGTATATAATCCCCTGCTTCTCTAGAAACAGCGTCAATAGAGTCTACTAAAAACGTTTTTGCCTTGGATATAGCTCTGTCATCTATTTCTCTAGAATCCGGCGTATGGGCACCTATAGAAGAAACATGAAAATTATCCTTAAGGTAATCTCCAAGAACTACTGGTACGGAAGAAGAGGTTGTGGAGAATATAACATCGGATTCTTTTAATAGCGTAATATGATCAACAGCTTCTCCGCCTACTTTACTGGCTAATTGGAAATGACTTTTTCTTGCGGTTATTAATAACCTAGAAACTGACAAGTATCCCATACCTATTTTTGCGTGGTAGTAAGCCTCTGTACCAGCACCTATTATTCCTAATGTATGAATTTTTCTCCCCATCGTAAGTTCGGTGGATAAAACGCTAGCAGCAGCTGTCCTCATAGCAGTTAAAATAGTTCCATCGATAAGAGCTAACGTTTCTCCTGTCTCTGGAGACATCAAAAGGACTGTGCCTTGAACAGTTGGAAGATTCCGCGATTTGTTCTCATTTATTACGCTAATGACTTTTACCGAAAATGCCTTATCAGTATAAGAAGGCATTATACCCCACCAGTTCCCTTTTACGTTCAGAACTTGTCTTTCCGGTTGCTTAACTTTACCCTGAGAAAACGCTATAAACGCATCCTTCGCTGCATCTACTACATCTTTTGGTCTTAAGATGTTCTCCAATTCTTCTCGATTGATAACTAGCATATATAGTTAAGTGTAGAGCTGTGAAATATTAAAATAACTCTATATAGTACCTGGTATCATAGTATTTATATCTAAAGAATGTTATAAATTGATCAATTATGGTTTAAGACTCTATGCCTTTACTCCTTTGAGTTTGTTAACGAGGCATATACTTCAACTACTTGTCCCATCCACGGCAATGGATGCGGGAAAAGAGTTTCAAGGGGTTTATTTAAGTGTACAACATCTAACAAGGTGTATAGCGCGGACTTGGTCGGTGCGTTTAATATATCCATAATCCTGAGTCCTAATGATGGTGGGATCACCAGAGGGATAGGGATAAGTTGGGGTAAGACCACCCCACTGGTCTATACGTGGACGAGAGGATCGGGGCTGGTAGTACCAGCTAGCTATGATTCTATGAGGGTGAAACGTATGGACCAAAACCTATGAACCGCTCTGAGGGGAACCCTCGCTCTTTAGAGCGGGGAGGAGGTCAGTACTTCATCCTCCAGACTCTAACTATCCATCACTAAGGAGGAGGTTTCCTTTGTAGAACCGTTTCGTTAGCCCAATTAACCTCCTTAAAGATAAACTATTCATGAATATGGATACTGTATTAACGTTAACAGGGTTATACACAGAAAACAAAGTTATTCGAATAAAATGTTATTTAACATTGTATTGCAGACATAATGTTATGAGTAGTTATGCGTGAGATAAGCGAAGAGATAGAGACTAAGCTTAACGATTTCATTATGAATTGGACTAAGGATCCTTCTAACGTAATATCTGCGATTCCTAACGTTATAGGAATAAATGGCAATATAATTAGACTAAAATTTACTAGATTTATTTTTGCATCTCTTGAATCTGATTTCCTTCTAGAACCATCTTTCCTTGGATCTGGAATGGTTGAATATAAATTAATAGATAATAAAGAAAATGAAATAAAAATAATTTTCTCCAAATATGATAAAGGTATTAAAATATCCATAGGGTATTCAGGAGAAAAAGAGTGGGTTGTAGGGAAATCATTGAAAACTATTGTGGAACAAATAACAAATAATATCGAAAAGGAGATAAAAAACGTAAAGATGGAACCAAACAACACGATGGACTTCTCAACCGCTTTATCCAAGATTTCTATGATTTCTAAAATTATAATGAAATCAAAATTGGTAAAAACTGAGGATGTTGAATTAACCTTAGGTCAAGTTCCAGATTATATCCAACAAACAATTTCAGATTTCAAAAACTATCAAATGATATACGTATCTGGATCTGGAAGTAGCATATTTAGAGCAGTCTTTATTGGAGGAGAACTAAAAGGAGTATATGTAATGAATGAAGGAAAAGATACATATAATGAAGAAAGTCTAAATAAACTCCAAGGTCATTTCAAGATAAACGTTTATGTATCGATAACTCCTAAAGCAGTAGAAACATTACAAGAAGAACTAGGAGGAAGAATAGGGCAATGATTTCCAAGATAATTGAGGTGAGATTATGAGCATTGAGAATTTAAAAATACATAATCCATATGTTATTTATGAAGAAGGAAAACACAAGTTTGTGTGGTTAGGTTTAGACGAGTCAGAACACGAAAAAGGTATATTAACCAACCAATATTTAATAATAGACGGCAATGAGGCAGCTATATTAGATGCAGGCGGATATTTTGTCTTTGAAAGGGTATATAAAAATGTCAGTGAGTTCATTGAGCCTAGTAAAGTAAAACTTCTTCTATTCTCTCATCAGGATCCGGATGTTATAGGCTCACTTAACTTGTGGATTGATGTTGCACCAAACGCTAAAATCTACGTTTCAGAGCTATGGGAAAGATTTCTTCCACATCTTGGATTTGACGCAGCAGGAAGGATGATCGATATTCCTGATCAAGGTATGGAAATTCCATTAGGTAACATGAGAATTAATGCTATACCAGCTCACTTTATGCATTCACCTGGGAATTTCCACTATTACGATCCCGTTTCAAGGATTTACTTTTCTGGAGACTTAGGAGCAGCTGTATTTCCTAAGGGTAAGTGGTATCTGTTTGTAGATAATTTTGACGAACATGTAAAGCTAATGGAAGGATTTCATAGAAGATATATTGCTAGTGCTAAAGCCATACAGCGCTGGTTAAAGCTAATAGAAGATTTAGATATACAAATAATAGCTCCACAGCACGGTTCGATATTTCAAGGCGAAAACGTGAAAAAATTTATAGAATGGTTAAGAGAATTAGATAAGACTGGTATAGATTTGTTATAATATTAAAGCTTCGTCTTTTTAATTCTTAGAAGTTAAATGGAGATCTTGTGAAGTTACAACTAGGTTCTCCACCTTCTGATGGAGATCCCTTTTCATCATTTATTATAGCTCTCCAAGCTGCCGGTGCTGGTGAAGGAACAGTAAAACTTTATACGTCAGCTATAAAGAGCTTTTTGGATTTTGTAGAGAAAGATCCAAGAAAAGTTACACAAGATGATATAAACAGATGGATAGTCAAGCTAATGTCACAAGCTAAGGATAAAAGATCCAGAAGCGTAACTTTAAGATATTATACAATAGCAATAAGAAGGTTCTTAAGGTGGCTAGGCGTAAACATTACTCCTGTCTTACCAAGAGCTAGGAGGAAAGAGGTTAGAGCAATAAGAGAGGAGGAAGCTAAAAAACTAATTGATAGCACAAAAAGGCTTAGAGACAAAGTCATAATCAGACTTCTTTTGGAAACTGGATTACGTTCTAAGGAACTTCTTAGCATTTCTAAGAATGACATTGATATGGAAAGATTATCTATTCATGTAAGAGAGACAAAAAACGGGGAAGAAAGAATAGTCTTCTTTACAGTAGAAACAAAAAATCTCTTAGAAAGATATATGAGAAAGGAAAATGGAGAAAAGCTATTCAACCTTAGTTATCAAGCACTATATAGATTAATCAGAAGAAGCGGGAAAAGGATAGGAATAGAAGGACTTAGACCTCACATGCTCCGACATACCTTTGCTACAACAGCGATAAGAAAAGGGGTTCCTTTACCTGCAGTACAGAGATTAATGGGACATAAGGATATAAAAACAACTCAGATATATACTCATCTTGTTACAGAAGATCTAGAGAGGGTATATAGAAACGCTTTTACTTGAACTCTAAGCTTTTCCAGTAAATCTCCACTTTACCATCTCTGAAACGTATTCGGCGAGATCCTTAATACTATTGAAGGATGCTGTCTGCAAATGAAGGTACTCATACTTAGCCTGCTGTTCAAGCATCTTTTTTTGGAGCTCTTTTACGCGTGGTTTCTTAAGCAAGTCATTAAGATTTTCTTGAGATAAATTTCCTATAACTTCTCCGTTTATGTCATCTGGATAAGGTAAATCACCGTTAGGGTAAATCGATATAGAATAGCTAACAAGTCTTCCATTAACGTTACCTCTTAAAGCCTCTATGAATCCCCAAGAGTTGTTAAGCGTAGAGGAATACTTCTTTTTCAGTTCAGAAAGAACATTGTAAAGTTCATGATTATCTGGGGCTAACTTAACTTTTGAATCCGGATAGTCCACAGCCGGCAATATAAGGATTTTATAATTACATTCTCTTACTTTCTTTACCTTATCCTCAAGTTTATGTAAGTTATACCTAGTCGCAACGGTCTGAACGTTAACCTTTAGTCCGTACTTTCTAAACCTACATAGGTTATCTAGTGCTTTTGTGTTCCAGTGATACTCATCGATAGAGTAATGGAGAAAATCTATATTATCCGCAACCTTTGAGAGGAATGACTCATCGCCAAGCCTATATCCATTTGTGGTTAGCATAACGTAAAAAGATCCGTCATGTGCGTATTGTAGGAGTTCAAGTATATCTCCTCGAGTTGTTGGCTCTCCTCCCTCAAAGGAGAGAACTATTATTGAGGAATCTCTTAAGTTATCAATTATTTTTTTTATAGTGTCTGTGCTTCCCTCACCTAATTCTCCATTATAATAACTAGGATTGCAGAAGGTACACCTCAGGTTACAATTTGAAGTAACCTTAAACGTTGCATATGCTGGATTAAATGGATCTCTTAAAATCTGAGTTTTGATAAACCAGTTTATTGCTTTGATATCTCTTCTCATTTTCGACCCTCCATTATGTACTTTACATGCCTCACGTATTCTAAAGCGTTTTTCTCTATCATTTCAATTTCCTCTTCCCTTAATTTCCTTATGACTTTTGCTGGAATACCTAAGACTAGACTATACGAAGGTATTTCAGTGTTTTGAGTTACAACTGCCCCTGCTCCTATAATAGAGTACTCGCCTACTTTGCTTCCGTTTAGAAGTATTGCTCCCATTCCTACTAAAACATTAGACGAAACTCTTGAACCATGAATAACTGCATTATGTCCAACTGTAACATTATCTCCTAAGAAAACCTTTAACCCATAATCTGTATGGACAGAACAGTTTTCTTGGATGTTAGTATTTCTACCTATTTCTATTGAGTCATTATCTCCTCTTACCACTGCAAACGGCCATAAACTGCTCATTTCTCCAATCTCCACATCGCCTATAACATAAGCCGAAGGATGAATGTAACTTTTTTCCGACACTCTAGGTTTTTTACCCATGTATTCTTCTATAGGCATATTTATTTTTTCTTTAGCTTGGCTATAAAGAATCCTGTGGTATCATGAACGTTAGGATGGAATCTTATCATATATTCCAACTCAAATCTAGAATCATCAATAACCTTCTCGTTCTCCCATGTTGTTACGGTACACGTCGAATAAACTACTTCACCCCCATCCTTGAGTATTGAGTAAGCTGAGTTTAGGAACTGCCTTTGGTAGGAATGAAAGTTCATTATATCTGTTTTTTGTTTAGTATCATATAATTTTGGTCTAACTCCCATCGCAGAACACGGAGGATCTATTAGAACTTTATCAGCTCTAATGTTAAAATCTGAGGCATATCTAGAATCATGAGCGTAAAGCTCTGCCTTAACTCCTAGAATTTCTAGCATTTTCCTCATTTTTTGTATTTTCTTTTCAGTGTGATCAAAACCAATAATTCTCGCTTTAGGCTGAAGTTGATATACATGGCTAAGCTTTCCTCCAGGAGCAGCTGTCATGTCCACTATAATGTCATTTGGCTGTGGATCTAGTATTCTAGCTACATGCATTGAGGCTTTACCTTGGCTATATATTTTCCCCGAAAGAAAAGGTTTTGACTCTGATATTTTAGAAGAAGTATAGATCGACTCTAAGACTCTTACTCTAAATCCTTCCCCATCTCTTACTAGTATTCCGTTACCAACATGAACTCCATTATCGCTAATTACTGAG
Source organism: Candidatus Acidianus copahuensis (assembly GCF_000632495.1). Lineage (GTDB taxonomy): Archaea > Thermoproteota > Thermoprotei_A > Sulfolobales > Sulfolobaceae > Acidianus > Acidianus copahuensis. The sequence continues at coordinate 167,705 of NZ_JFZT01000039.1, forward strand.
ACCTCCTTTCCCTTACCTTCAACCCTCTTAATGCCAGGTCTATATGCATCTGCTCCTACCATTACGCTCTCTGCAGTTCTCTTATCAACTATAACTTTAGTTTCCCTCATTTCTAGTTTATTTGGTCCTTTCACTTCAGTGTATATTGCCTCCTCAAAATCCTCATCCTTCTTGAAGTCTCGCATTTCTTCAAGTACATCTTCAACGCTAGCCTTAAGAGTATTAACTCTCACGTAAAGCCTTGAATTAGGCTTCTTAACTGATTCTAAAAAGCTATCTATATAGCATCCATATACTTCATGCAAATCGTCTAGAATAAATTTATCATAATCTAATCCCATATCACTCTAGCTCCAGTGTTATTTGGATCCGATATAAAACCACCAAATGTTGAAACTAACTCTTCTCCTTCTCTTCTTGATCTCAGAAAAGTAAATACTGCAGGTCCGAACGAAGAGAGACCTGCTGGAAATCCTTTGCTTCTCATTCTTCTCATTAGATCTCTAACTTTATCAGATTGTAAGGAAACTTCAATCTTCTTGAAGCCTAAACTTTGTATTCTATCTAAACCATCTAGAGCTCCTTCTAGATCTTTTTCAGCAACTGAAGGAATAAACTCCATGAGTACTATCCTGGCTAGCTCTCCTATTCCGTCTAGTTTAGCTTCCTTAAACGCTTTTATTTCCTCGTTTCCAAATATCCTTCTTCCGTTACCTATATTAACGTAAATATACCAAGGAAAGTTTATCCTAGCTATTAAAGGTGGAGGAGGAGCTTCAGAGAAATCAGAAGGAAGAGCTTCTATCTTTACCTTCTTAGAGTGACCACCATCTACAACAAATCCTCCATATTTAAATGCGAAAACTCCTACTCCAGAAGTTGAACCTCTTTTAACTATCTTGGCTATTTCTACTACATCCTTCGGAATTAAGTTATACTCAAATGCAAATTTTCCCTCAGATAAAAGAAGTTGTGTTGTGTGTCCCAACCCAACATGTTCTTCATAATCCTCTTCTATACAATAGTTAACATTAGGAATCTCATCAATTCTTAGAAAATTACAATTACCTGATGAAATAACTATCCTAGGATATGCCAAAGCAATACCCATACCTCCATCTAATCTTCCGTATTTTCCTTCAAGATCAAATAGAGTAATGTGTATCCTTGAAAGACCTATAAGTCTCATTATCTTTATTTAAAGAGTGTTGAAGAATTAAAGATAAATGAGTCTTGCGGAATTGCTTTACGAAAAAGGTAAAGTAAATCCAGAAAAGGTATTCTTGAATGGGGATAGAACATTAACTTATGAACAAGCAATCAATGAAGTATATAGATTTTCTACACTAGTCTCACCAGGCGAGACGATAGTTCATCTAATGTTCAACTCCACAATGTCAGTAACTTCCTACTTAGGGATATACTGGGCTGGCGGAAAAGTTGTTGCAGTCGATCCTTTAACTTCAGCCGAAGATTTGCGCTTTATCCTTGAAGATTCTAATCCGTCACTAGTATTTACAGATAACGAAATAGCAAATAGAGAAAAAGAAGTACTCAAGGGATATAAGATCATTACAGAGCCTCCTTCAACTCAAGGTTTTATGAGACCTTATTCCTATAGAGAAGACGAAGTTGGCCTAATCTACTATTATGCTGGTATAGCGGGTAAGACAATGCAGGTTCTCCATAGCGCTAAGCGAGTTGAGCTAAACGCTGCATCTCTCTATAGGGCCATCAACATAAAAGGAATATCTACAGTGCTAACAGTTCCTGTCGCTCACGTATTGGGAAATAGTGTCTTAGGAGTATCCTTGGAAGATGGAGGCCAAATGTATATCATGAAGAAATTTGATGTAAAAGCTCTCATGAAGGTTATAAATGAGAATAACATAAATTACTTAGCTACTGTTCCTATGATTTATGATGCTTTAAATTCAGAGAATGGAAGACTTGATCCGCTTAAGATCTGCGTCAGTTCAGCAGCACCTTTATTCCCACAGACGATAAAATTATTTAAAGAAAAATATGGAAAAGATATTGTACAACAATACGGCTTTACTGAAGGTCTTGTAATGACTTATCAAGATCCTATGTTCGCTTCAAAAATAACCATAGGGAAACCTTTACCAGAAGTGGAAATAAAAGTTATAAAGAATGATGGAAAAGACGCAAATCCAGGTGAGACAGGCGAATTATGGGTAAAAGCGCCTTGGATCATGCTTGGATATAAGGATGTTGAGGAATCTGTAAAGGTTTTTGAGAATGGGTGGCTAAAGACTGGGGATCTAGTAGCACAAGACGAAGAAGGCTTACTTTACTTTAAGGGAATAAAGAAAAGAATGTTAAAATATAAGGGCTATCCAATATTTCCGAGAGATTTAGAAGACATCCTAATAACTCACCCAGATGTAGCAAAGGTCTTAGTTGTTGGAGAGGATGCTGGTAATGCAGGAGTCCAACCAGTGGCTAAAGTAGTTGTAAAGAAAAAAAGAGACGGATTAGAGACAGAATTGCTCAACTACGTCAATAGTAAAGTTGCATTTTATAAAAGGCTAAAGAGAGTCTATATTGTGGATAAACTTGAGTGAAGTAGATTCTTTAATCAAACAAATCTCGTCTAAGTTACAAGAAAGAGCTGAAAAAATAACTAAACCAAAGGAGGAACCAAAAACAGTTAATGAACAAAATTTTAGTGATATAATCTCAAAAAATAAAATAGTGGTTTTAGATTTTTGGGCTCCTTGGTGTGCTCCTTGCCACTTATATGAACCAACTTTCAATAGAGTAGCAAGTAAATATAGTAATACAGCGTTCTTTGGAAGAATTAACGTAGACGAAAATCAAAAATTAGCCGATCAGTACGGTGTATTGAATATCCCTACTACACTTATAATAGTTAATGGCGAAGTTAAGGAGACGTTAGTTGGGGCTATAGATGCTAACACATTGGAGAGTGCGCTAGGTAAATACATATGATTGAAGTAGATATTAAAAAAAAGTTAGGCGAGTTTAATCTAGTTGCATCAATGAAAGAAAAAGGAATTATTTCAATAACAGGGAAAAATGGAAGTGGAAAAACGACTTTGCTTAGAATAATAGCAGGATTTTTACCACAGGATTCAGGTTATATTAAGTTAAATGGAAAAGATATAACAAAAGAAGAACCAGAAAAAAGAGAAACAGTCCTTATATCTCAAGGATCTATTATCCCTGGAATGAGTGTAGAGAAACATCTTCTATGGGGTGCTAAAATTAGAAAGGTTGATTTAAAAGATAACGAAATTGAAGAAGTTAAGGAACTATTAGGCATAAACTTCAATGGAAATTCAGATAAGTTGAGTTTAGGTCAAAAGGGAAGATTAGCTATTTCTACGGCTTTACTTTCTAAGCCTAGACTTCTCCTAATAGATGAAGTTTTTGCCAATATTAACAACAAAGAAGAATTTATAAAAAATCTAGTATATTTGCTTAATAAATACAACATTGAAATGATATTTATATCACAGGATGAAAAAGATAGCGTATTTGCCAATTCTCATCTTCAAATGGAAGGCGGAAAACTGTTAAAAATTTTTTAAAACTCTTACTTATGTTTTCGATATGAAGATAAAAAGTAATTATAAATATATATTAACATTTGATAAGTTTTAACTATAATTACCATTAAAATTTTTATACTCTTTAATAGATGGTTCTTCATGCCATATACTGCAGAAGATTTTTTAAAATTTATAAAGGATAACAAAGTAAATTGGTTAGATCTCCAATTCACAGATCTACCTGGTAGGCTACAGCATATAACAATACCCATTGATGAAGTAGATGAAAGTAGCGTCAAAGAGGGGTTTGGAAAACTTGACGGAAGTAGCATAAAAGGATTTACAATGATATATGAAAGTGATATGGTATTGCAACCAGTATATAATACACTGAGTCTAATCCCGTGGAGTCCAGGAGTAGCTAGAGTCTTAACAAGGGTATTTTGGGGAGGAGGTAAAGGCAGATTTGAAAGAGATCCTAGGTTTGTAGCTGAAGAGGCTGAGCGAGTTCAATCTGAAATGGGCTATACTTCATTCTTTGGGCCAGAATTAGAATTCTTCATATTTGATAAAATCTCACTTGATGTAGCTACCCCTCAAAGCGGAACTGGATATAAGATTTATGCTAGAGAAGCTCCTTGGTCTAGCAATGGTGGATTTATAATAAGATATAAGGAAGGCTATTATCCAGCTCCACCTGTCGATCAGTTAATGGATGTTAGACTTGAAGCTGTAGAAACTCTTCAGAAGTACTTTGGATTTACTTTAGAGGCCACACATCACGAAGTAGCCACTGGAGGACAAGGTGAGATAGACTTTAGATTCTCTACTCTAGCTGATACAGCTGATAAGGTTCAAACGTTAAAGTACGTACTAAAGAACGTTGCAGCAAAACATAGTATGGTAGCAACTTTTATGCCCAAGCCTATGTTTGGCGACAATGGAACTGGAATGCACACACATTTTAGTCTATGGACAAAAGATAGTAAAAAGAACCTAATGTTTGATCCAAATGATGAATACGCAGAAATAAGTCAGACCGGCAGATATGTAATTGGAGGAATTCTTAAACACGCTAGAACGCTTTCAGCTTTAGTCTCTCCAACTACTAATAGCTATAGAAGAATTGTTCCAGGTTTTGAAGCTCCAGTTTACATAGCGTGGAGCAAATCAAACAGAAGCGCAATAATAAGGGTACCGTCATATTTCAAAGGGATAGAAAAAGCTAAGAGGATTGAATATCGTGCTCCAGATCCATCTTGTAACCCATATTTAGCTTTTGCAGGATTATTAATGGCAGCTCTAGATGGCGTAAAGAATAAAATAGATCCAGGCGATCCAATCGATGAGAATATTTATCATTTAACCGCAGAGAAAAGAAAACAACTAGGAATTGGAGAGCTACCCAGATCTCTTGATGAGGCACTTGATGAACTAGAGGCAGATAAGGAGTTTCTAAAGCCCGTATTCAATAGCAGTCTACTTGATGTATATATAGACTTAAAGAGGGAGGAGACAAAGGCTATGCAAATGTATCCGCATCCTATGGAATTATACTATTATCTCGACTCTTAAGAGGGAAGATAAACATTCGCTTTTTTTAAGTAATTATATATTTCATTTATATCAAGATAACTATCAAACACGTATCTTTTTGATGCTTTTTCCAATAATTGATAATCCTCCCCAAGTAGATTCGCATAACTTGATATCCACCTTTCCTTAGATGACATAAACTCAGAAAAGGAATTCTCATAGACCGTCTTAATTTTCTCTTCATCTAATCCATCTCTTATAGCCAGAGTACAGCAATGAATAGGGTCAAAGATGTGCGAGATTCTATTTCCTTTAGATTCCAAAATTGAAAGATAAGGCTCCCAAATAGCTACTGCTTTTATATCCCCTTTCCCCAAACCATCAATTAAGCTCTTAGGTGAACTGAAGGGTACTATAGTGGCATCCCTAAAGTCAAGCATTGTCCATAGTTCCATACTAGACATAACAGTTGAGCCTACCTTACAAGGTTCACCAACTATCCCGGCTCCTCCTCTAGCTCCTCCAGCAATTATTTTTATACCAAAGACTTTAGAAAAAATTATTTGAGAAATTACAGGAGAAAAACCCATGTCAATTTTACCTAACGATATATCTCTTGTCACATCTATTCCATTATCGTAAATCCTTACTTCTACGTAAAAGCCCCTTTGCTCTAAGTTTTTTATAAACGGCATAATAAATGGGTATTCAGCAGCCCTAATTATTCCAATTCTTAAGAATTTATTGTCATTAAATGATACCATTAAGTTTTTTCCAGCTAATTTTTTCCTAATTATTATCCCATTCTTCTCTAATTCAGTCAAAATTTCAGAAGTTCTGCTTTTCGATATACCAGATAGTCTAACTAAATCAGTCTGAGGTAATTGACCGTAAAGCTTAATGATATCTAGTATCCTCTTTTTGCCATCCATATGATCTAAACTTAAAAAACGTCATATTAAGTTTATATTATTTTTAGATGAAACATCAAGTATTCTGAACACGTAATTTATCATAGCCCTATTATTCTTAAATATACCTCTAGTAGCTAAGGAAACTAATTTTGCCTCTTTATCCTTTACTCCTCTAACGTAAGCACAAGTATGTATACCGTTACCTATTACCATAACTCCTTTAGGATTTATTTCGCTTGACATTATTGCATCAGCAATTTGCGAGACCAACCTCTCTTGAATTTGAGGTCTAGCTGAGTAATAGTTAACTATCCTTATTATTTTACTGAAACCGGCCACTTTACCCTCATCATTCACAACATATGCAACGTGTATCTTGCCAAAAAATGGGAGCAAATGATGTTCGCATAACGATGAAAATTGTATATCTCTTATTACTACTATTGAACCGTTTTGTTCAATCTGAGCGTTAACATCATTGGAGCTAAATACCTTAATATGAGGTGGAGATGCTCTCAATCCAGAAGTCATTTCTATAAGTGCTCTAGCTACTCTTTCTGGAGTTTCCTTTAGTCCTTCTCTTTCTGTATCTTCACCCAATAGAGATAAGATCTCCTTAACTCTCTTAGCAATCTCTGAAACAACGTTTTCCTGGTTTATTGATGTTTCCATAACAATGTATAGTGGATTCACTTAATATAAAAAATATTTTTATATAAAGTCTAACATTTGGACACTAAGCTAATTTACACGTTAGAAGAACGAGATTTTTTGCATTAACATTTTAAGTTAGAAAGTTTCTATAACTATGACCTTAATTTTAATTATTATTTAATAGATCAAGTGATATCGACCGTAAACAATGAAAAATTATAACTTTATCGTTTAAAGAAAAAAATGGAAAATTATAGATAAGGAAAGTAGATTAGAGAAGCTTATATATAGTTTCTATAACTATGGGCTTTCCTTCTGTTACTATCATGGTATCTTCTATCCTTACGCCATGCTTGCCACCAATATATATTCCAGGTTCTACAGTTATTACCATATTTTTTTCTAAAATGGCATTAGAATTAAACGATACTGGCGGATATTCATGAACCTCAATCCCTACTCCATGTCCAGTAGAGTGAACGAAATACCTACCATAACCAGCTTTCTCTATAACCTTTCTAGCAATTTTATCTATCTCAGAGGCTTGGATTCCTGCGACGACTGCATCTATCGCCTCCAACTGAGCCTCTAAGACTACTTCATAGATCTTTCTTACCTCATCCCTTTTTTCTGTTAAAAATGTCCTAGTGCTATCAAAGCAATAACCATTATATTTTGCTCCAATATCAACGACTACTGGATCTCCTCTAGCAACTTTATAGTCTGTAGGAACATGGTGTGGCTTAGAAGAGTTAGGCCCAGCTGCAACTATTGACGGAAAAGCATAGTCTTCTGCTCCGCTAATTTTCATTGTATAATCTATAATTCCTGACAAGAATTTCTCAGAAAATTCAACTCCTTCGGATAACCTCTCTGATACTACTTTCATAGCTTCTGCCGTTATATCTCCAGATCTCTTAATGAATTCTAGTTCATCCTCATCTTTTACTGCTCTAATTTTTAATATGTTTTCGGAAATATCCTGTACGGGAAACTTAGACTCTATAGCTTTGTAGAAGGGTATTGAGGACCAGTTAGCGTCTAATGATACTTTGCTAGCATTCCTTATCTTATCTAATATTATAGAAACTAAAGAGGATTGTATAAAGTTATCAGAAATTTTAATAGGAAAGTATATTTCTGTATCAATTCCCTTTATTAATGATGCTCTATTTTCCTCTAGTGCAGGAACAATTAAAGTTGGTATACCATCACAGTAAATTAATGAGCCTACCCCATCATATCCTAGAAAGTAAAAAAGATTGGACTCTCCAGAAATAACTATGCAAGAATTAAGTTCCTCCGAGAGCTTCTTGAGCTTTTCCAGTCTCATATCTGTATTTAAAGTTTGGCTCTCTTATAGACATTCCTATCCTAAATGCCTCTCTAATTAGCTCAGTCTTATCCTGCAGGCTTAAGTTTGCCTTAAAAATATCGCTAATATCTATTACTTTATCTTCACGATATAGACACGTCTTTAATTTTCCATCCACTGTTAGTCTTATTCTATTACATCCGCTGCAAAATAATGGATTTGCAAAAGGCTTAACTACCTCTATCTCTAAGCCTGAAGAAAGATAATATCTAGGTCTCAAATGCTTATTCCTGACACTTTTCTTTACGCTCATCTCACTTATTTTGTTTTCGATTTCGCTTAACCTTTCGTGATATTTAAAAGCGTTTTTACCCAAACCGACTGGATGCATTTCTATGAGGTGTAATGCGTTAACACCAACTTCCTCAGCAAATCTAATTATATCAAACACTTCGTCCTCGTTTTTCCTAGTCACAACAAAGTTCAATTTTACTGGTGTTAGTTCAACTTTTACTGCCTCTTTTATACCTTCAATTACCTTGTCTAATCCATCAACACCGGTTATTTCTTTGAATCTTTCCCTCCTAAGAGAATGAAGGCTTATATTTACTCTATCCAGTCCAGCTTCCTTTAATTTAGATGCTATATGATATAGCATAAAACCATTAGTAGTCATAGAAACTTCCAAACCTATATCTTTTAGACTAGAGATAATTGTAGCTAAATCTCTCCTCAAAGTTGGTTCTCCACCAGTTAGCTTAGCATACTTAACTCCGAACTCTTTTGCTACGTTTGATACCAAAGCTATATCTTGGCTTGATAATCCATTTATATAGTTCTCGCCTTCTCCCTCCATATGGCAAAAGAAGCAAGAAAAGTTACATGCATGAGTAAGCGTTATTCTTATATCCTCTAACTCTCTACCATATCTATCCTTCATTACTTTTAAATTGTACCTAGCCCTAATAAATGCAATGAAAGAACTTCTTTGTCCAAAATGCGGAGTTAAAATGGAATTCATGGCTGAAGCAGAAACAGGTAATGATGGAAAAACGATAAAGTACTTTTATAGATGCCCGGCCTGTGGAACTAAAATTATAGGATCTACAATAGAAATAAAGAAAGGAGAAAACAGCTCTGTACTAATTAAAGTTATGAATTAGTTTTTTTAAGTTATTCAAATGAAAAGCTGGAAAAAAGGATAGTAAATTTAAATTTCTAAGACTTATAATATTCTTTGTTATCTCACTAGAAGGGCCATATCCTCTTAAAAAGCTAAGCATCATCTCATCAAATCCCTTAAGATCGTTCATATATTTATATGCAAGAAAAAGGCTAAAAACTAGAATGTCCCAAGATTTATACTCAACGTTATTACTTTTAATAGCTTGCTCCGCATCTATTACAGATGTTTTTTCATTGGATAGTAAAAAATTCTCAAGCTTTGTATCTCCCATAACAAACTCGTTATCATGAATAGCTCTCAGGCCATATCCTATACCATAAAAGTCATCTGTTGTAGAAGGTTCTCTACCTTCAGAGAACTCCCTAATTATGCAATTAGTATAATAATCAATATCAATTAATTTTGGAACAGTTATCTTTTTCCATGGAAAAGTTAGGAAATCTACTTCTCTTCTCATCCTTAGCAGAGGATCTGCGGAATATGGATAAGACCTACTAAATAAAGACGAAATGAAGTACCACTTTATTCCAGCGTTTGCGCTATAGCATTTAAGTACGTATTTGCTATCTCCAATTTTGACTATTTTACTTTGCCAATAAAAGGATTTTATAATATCTTCTAGTTTCATTTTTCGTTCACTAGACCATCAACTATATATTTGAATCCATCATCTGGAAATACTAGGACTGTTGTTTTATCGTCTAAAAATTTTTTATACGCAGCTACTGTAGCACCAGAACTTATTCCTATAATTATTCCACTAGTCCTCGCAATAGCAATTACTCCATCCATTGCCTCTCTCGTAGTGATATCAATCATAATGTCTATTTCAGCATGAGAGATAAGACCTTTTCCATCTTGCCTCTTAATTCCTGGTATTCTCTCGCCTTCTGCTGGCTGTACGCCTACTATTTCTACCTTATTCCCATATTTTTCCTTAAAGAACTTGGATATTCCAGCTAAGTGACCACCTGTTCCTGCTGTGGCAATTATCCTTTCAGGAATTTTTCCTAGTGAATTTATTTGATCATCTATTTCCTTTGCTGTAGTATAATAATGAGCCATATAATTGAGTTCGTTGTTAAACTGATCTGGATGATAAGCTCCTGAATTCTTAGAGTACATTTTTACTAGAGGTACTAGTTCTGAAGTGCTTCCTCCCATTTCTACAACGTTAGTTCCAAGAATTCTCATTGCTGCCTTAAAGGTTAGAGGTGCACTAGATGGTATGAAAATAGATGCCTTCTTTTCAAAAATTGATGAAAAACTTGAGAGAGCTATTCCAAGGTTTCCAGAAGTGGCTTCTACAATTTCCTTTGAATCAGACTTTAAGGCTTCTCTGAACAGAAACCAAGCAGTTCTATCCTTTATGCTTCTGCTAAATGGATTAAAGAATTCTAGTTTTCCCCATACGTCTTTACCTATTTTTAATCTTAATATAGGAGTTGGCCACATATCCTCTAGTAGGGATATTGGATCTTCGAATACGTGAAGATCTCTTGACACAATACGCATCTACCTTGTAGTACTATGAAATAGAATATAAAAGAGTAAGCTTTAGTTAGCCACTTACTTAACTTAAATTTAATACAGAATCAATACCTCAGCAGTTTTAATCTTATTTTTATCTTATCTCCATCTCTAAAATAACCTAAGAATTCATTGTTTGTTTCTTTACACCATTTTTCTAGCTCTTGTGCAACAGCCTCCCAAGGTGTTATAATTTCGATCTCTTCTTCATCTTTTACTGATTTCCACTCCCTCATAACTGTCAGGATAACTACTGGACATATATCATTACTATCTATTACTTTCATAGAGTCACCACCACGTCAGAAGATTTGGCCTCTTGCAGAAAACTTATACTTCCTGAAAGCTTTACACCATCCATCAGATCAGAAGATTGGATTCCGGCTAGCTTTAAACCAGCCTCGTCTATGTAAAAGTCAACTCCTTCCTTTAGCGCATCTTCTAGCATTTTTGTCGTGTCAGGTATTTTTAATTTTCGCATTTGCCAAGTCACGAAAAACCTGGAAAGAGCCCCCATCTTCATCTTAGATTTTCCTTTATATTCTCTAGTAAAGAGAACAACAGCTTGAGAAGTTACAAAAAACTTGACTTCCCAATCTAAGGCTTTTCCTCCTATTGCTAAAACTAACCCGTGGTAAAATTTATCCATAGAATTATCTGCAAGCAAGATAGTCAACTTTGGCATACTATGATTTAGTCTTAGTGGATTATAAAAACCAAGTAAGCAAATTTAAACACGATCAGGTTTGAGAACGAGATCTGTTACAATATTTTTATCTAAAATAAGTAAAGATATGATTAACGATATATACTTAAAGTTAAAAGGTATAAGATATGATACATTTACAAAGAGAATATCTTTTCCAGAAACTCATGAGGAAACTGATCTCGGCAAGATTTTAGATTTACTTCCTGAAGGTAATGATATAATATTTAGTGTTGCTAGTCTAAGACAAAATGATAAAAGAATAAATCAAATAAAAGATATTCTGTCTTCAGATAAAAGGGTCTACGCCAATGTTCTTGTTAGGAATCCAGATATAGACGAAATAGTAAAGCTCATTTTAAATTTAGATCCAGAACAAGCAACCAGATTTGCCTTACTAGTTAATGAGGACTTTCTTATGACGCCGTATTTTCCAACATCTACGTCAGTTGCTGTTAGGAATATGTTTGCTCTTTCCTTAATTTACGTCAAGGATTTTAAGGAAGGTAAAGGTACACAGGCTCTTGAAAAAGCTGATCAAATAGGAAAAATGATCGAAAAAGATACTGGTATAAAGTACTTCGGAATAGATGTCTCGTTATCTCCTTGGATGGAGGAAAGTGTAGGAGAGATTATAGAGCAAGAAGGCGAAAGGATATTTTCTAGAGGTAATATATTTACAGTAAGTAATATAAATAAAAAGATATTTCAAGACACATGGTCTTCGAGAGTAAAACCAATAGGATTTTCTGAAGTGATGCTACCAGTTGCAGAGGATAATATACTAAGAGAAAGAGTTCTTGATGGATCACTAGACCTAAATGGATTATTTCAGATGACTTTTGGCTGTGTTGCAGGAATAGATATGATAGGAGTTCATGAAAACAAAGAACTGTATTCCAAAATAATTAAAGATTCAATAGCAGTTCAATTTAGTAAAAGAAAACCTTACGGTATAAGATTAATTCCATCACGGGGAGAGGAAAAAATATACACAAATGATTTTGGTATTATACCAACCATTAAAGCCGTATAGAAAAGATTTAAATTTGTTTTATGGTGTATAGTAACATATAGTGAATTAGTATGGAAGTTAGAAGAGTTCAAAAGTTTGGCAAATCTACACTTATGGTTTCATTACCCGCTGATTGGGTAAAAGAAGTAGGATTAAATCCAGGAGAAAGTATTTATTTGGAAGTTGATGAAGATGGCAGCCTAAAGGTATATCCACCAAATCTAAAGACAGAGGGTTCTACAAAAGAAATGAAGGTTTCGTTAAAATCTTCATCTAATGCAGATTTAGTTAGCAGAATAATATATAGCCTTTATATTTTAGGTTTTGATAGAGTTATTATAGAAAAAAGTGATGGACCTTTTAATGAGGATATATTAAGAAAGATAAAGGATACTGTTAGAAGCCTAATAGGTTTAGAGATAGTGTCTCAAGATTTAAGTACGATACAGATCCAGTCTTTCCTAGACCCTACAAAGTACAATATGTCCAGCCTAGTGACTAGGTTAAGCAATACGTTAAAGCAAATGTTACATTATCTAAACCTAGGAATAAAAGAAGCTAGCAGAACGTTCTTACAAGAGGTTTTAGAATTGGAAAAAGAGATCGATAGGCTTTACTATCTTTCTCTCAGACAGTTGCTATTAGCTCAGGTTAATAGGAGCCTTGCATACATGATAGGAGTAAAAAGAATTCAGATAGTAGGCAATAGAATATTAATGAAGGCAGTAGAGGAAGCTGCAGATGAGATAAGCGAAGCGGTATCTGATCTCTTATCTTTGCATCCAGAAGATCTAGAAATCATGAAGTACTCATGGGATAGAATAGACATGATATTTGATCAAACTACAGTAGTAATAGATCACGTTGTTAAGGTCCTTAATAAGGAAGATGTAAAACTAGTTAATGAGGTTCTAGAGGAACTTAGGACACTTAGAAGAGTGCTAATGACTGAAGCTCTAATAACTGAGGAAAAGGTCGAGAAGACAGGTTCGCCTAGAGTCATAGTAGTTTTCAAGAGCCTTAATCTAAGATTGTATAACGCGATAAGAAGAATGGAGCCAATAGCAGAAATAGCATTTAATAGAAGCGTAGAAAATCTTAAGGAAATTAGCCTTGAGTAATTTCCTTTAATTGAGAAATTACATAGTTCCTTATTTCGGTTAGGCTAGGTAGTTTCGACACAATTTTTCCATTTTCCATATACTTGATCAAAAGAGGCTTACAGCCCTCTATTGGGGGGGAATTTATAAGTGTAATTTTATCATCGAGTTTTCCGCATCTATAAACCTGTTTTGCTCCTGGCCACTTACCTCTTTTAGTATAGGGAACCCAATTCCCATCTATCATTTTCTCCACTATATCCGCGCTAAGATCAACGCTTTCTGGAAAAGCTATTGATGTGCCTACTCCAAAACCATCAACATAATCTCTCAGATCTAAAACTTGTTCCTCATCTATCCCTCCACTAACGTAAATTTTGACATGATTATAGCCATGAATATTGAGCGTCCATCTAATTTCTTGGACTATTTTCCTGAAATTTCCTCTTCTGCTAGAAGGTGTGTCGAGCCTAATTCCTGCTAACTTGTCCCCTAGAAGATCAGCAGCCTTTAAGGCTTCGGTCCTTTCATCCTCAAATGTATCCGCCAAAACTATTCTAGGTACATTATCTTCAACCACTTCATCAAATGCTTTCCAAGCCTTGACGTTATCCCCCACAGTTAACATAAGTGCATGTGGCATTGTACCAGAAGGCTCTATATCGAAGGCCTCCTTATCAAATGCACCAGATATACCGTCTACCCCTCCAATATAAGCTGCCCTATCTAACATTGGAGCTATAGCTGGATGAGCAGACCTTAAGCCAAAAAATAGTACGTTCTTATCCATTGCTAAAGACTTTATCCTTGCAGCCTTTGTGGAAACACTACTATAATGCCTTAATATTCCTAAGAATTCAGTTTCATATGCGCCAAAATCTCTATAATTGCCCTCAATTATCATTAATGGTTCTACCTCTTTGAAAAGTGTGCCTTCTGGCATAGCGTAAATACTAATTGGTTTTCCCTCAAACAAATTTAGAACTTCTTCCAATCCAGAGAAAACTGCCCACTGATATCCTTTTGGTAAACCGTAAGAATGAACTTCCATTCTAACCATAACATTATCTAGACCTAACTTATCCAATACTTTTAGAGTTCTTTCAAAATATACATCAGTTATTTTACCTTTTACTATGTCCTCTTCCGATGCTAAGTAAAATCGCATAGATCTCAAATCTGTAGATAATTTTTAAACCTTAAAACTCATCTTCGTATAGAAATGATTACTGCAAATATGGTTCCAACAAACTTATTGATAGAGAGACTTTCAGAATACATTAAACAAAACGTAAAGGAGATTCAGCCACCTGAGTGGTCCTTATTAACAAAAACTGCTAGCTATAAAGAACGGTTACCAGATAACGCAGAAAACTGGTGGTATACGAGAACTGCATCGTTGCTGAGTAGACTATATAAAGGAAGTTTAGGCGTAGAAAAGGCAAAGATAGAATATTCTGGAAGCAAAAGAAGAGGGTCTATACGTCCTAGATCAGTAAAAGCTCCAGGACATTCAACTAGGCTCATATTTCATCAATTAGAAAAAGCTGGGCTAGTAACTAAGACAAAGAAAGGTAGGGTACTTTCGCCTAAGGGAAGGTCTATGTTAGATACTATTTCATACGAAATATTTAAAGAGCTGGCATCACATAATACATCTTTGACAAAATACCTGGGGTGAATGTTCTATGTCAGACGACTATATGAATGATCCGGAACTTCAAGCTCTACTTTCAAGGAAAGCTCAAACAGAAAATAGAAGAATGGCTGAAGAGAGACAGAAAAAAGCTGAAATGGAAGCTAGAAAGGATGCTTTATTAAGAGCAATATTAACTCCTGAAGCTAGAGAAAGGTTAAATAACGTAAAACTAGTTAGACCAGAAATAGTCGAGTCCTTAGAAGATCAGCTAATAGCTCTAGCTCAAGCTAGAAGAATTAAGATACCTGTTACCGATGACGAATTAAAGGAGATCCTTTCTCAACTCGCAGATCAAGAAAAGAGAGACTTTAAGATACAAATAAGAGAAAGAGGATGGAAATGAGTAGAAATAAACCATCAGGAAAAAAGAACAGGCTTGGAAAAGCGATGAATTCCAATAAGGCAATTCCAGCCTGGGTAATCCTCAGAACTGGAGCAAAATTAAAGACAAATCCCCTTAAGAGAAACTGGAGAAGAAGTAAGTTAAAGGTGTGATTTATGAAAGAGAAAGATAATTTCGAAATGGTAATAAATCTGAGAAAAATAGCTACTGGGAAGAGAACAAAAAGAGCCCCAAGAGCCTTACGTGAAATAAAGGAAATTATATCAAGACACTTTGGTGCAGAGAAAGTAATAATAGATCCTGTATTAGCCAATGCAATATCAACTAATGGATACGATAAAGTAGTTAGTAGAGTAAGGGTTATAACGAGCAAAATAGATGAAAAAACATATTTGGTAAAGTTAGCAATTAAGCAAGAATGAATGTCCAAAGAATTAGTATTTTCGGCACAGATAATATAGGAGTTTACATGTTTTCTAATGATAAGTACTCTTTTATTCCTCCTGGCTTGGATAAAGACGTAAAAGAAGCAATCCAAGAAAATTTAAAAACAGAAATAATAGAGACGACAGTATCTGATAGTTTCCTTTTAGGAGTTCTGATATGCGGGAACAATGACTCTATTCTACTACCTAGAAGTGTAAGGGACGATGAGGTGAGTAAGATAAAAATGATTGCAAAAGATTCAAGAATTCAAGTTATTGATATAAAGGCTACTGCGCTAGGAAATACTATATTGACTAATGATAACGGAGCTCTAATTTATCCAGATTTTTCTGAAGTTGAATTAAAGAAAATAAAAGAAGCACTAAACATGGACAATGTAATTAAGGGAAGAATAGCTCATGTTTCTGTAGTAGGTTCAGTCGGAGTGGTAACAAAAAAGGGAGGAGTAGTACATATTGATGCGACAGAGGAGGAAATAAAAAGCTTAGAAAACTTGTTCAAAGTTAAGATAGATATAGGTACAGTAAACTTCGGTAGCGCTTTCATAAGGAGCGGATTAGTAGCTAACAGTAATGGAGTACTAATAGGTTCGTCAACTACAGGTCCGGAGATTTTAAGAATTCAAAACGCTTTGAGTTAAGTGAGATGACAGAAGTAAAGTTTTACTTAGTAAGAGGAACGGCCTTGTTTAACGAAAGTAACTTTCCGACTCCTCAGAAATTCACCAAATATGTTAGAGCTTTGAATGAAAATCAAGCTAAGGAATACGTTTACAACACCTTAGGCACTAAAAACAAAATAAAGAGAGGTAACATAAGGATAGAAGAGATAAAGGAAGTCTCTCCAGAGGAAGTTAAAGATAGAAAAGTAAAAGAAATGGAAAAGATAACAAAGATAATAATGTGATAATTATGTCTGATCAGCAAGGAAGAGTCACAGTAACTCTAGAGGATCTTCTAGCACAAGCAGATTTGCTAAAAAAACAAATTGAAGATTTGCAGAAAACACAAAATGAATTAACTGAAACCATTCTTTCTATAAAGTCTGCAAAGGATGTTATTCAAGAGCTAAAGGCGCAACAAGAGGTAATGGTTAGTGGTGATAAGAAGGGTTATCTAATTTTTACAGTTGAACAGAAACCCCTTCAAAAGGTTTTAGTTTATCTAGGTCTTTCATATTATGCAGAGACTGATATTGATAACGCAATTAAGATACTAGATTCAAGAGAAAATGAGGTTAATGAAGCTTTACAAGAAGTGGCTAAGAGGTTATCAGATGCAGCTACGATGTATGAAAGAATAGCAGATATATTGAGGAATATACAAGAACAAAGTAAAGGTGATAGCTCTGTTTCGACAGAATAAAGAAAGCATTTTCTTCATTTGCTAATAAGCTAACACAAAAAGAATCAGAGGAAAATACAGATCAACAATTACAAACTCTACCAGAGAATCAGGAAAGGAAAGAGGATAAAGAAAAATCTACTATTCCTGAAAAATCAAGTGAAGGAAAAGTATCAGAAGACACTACTAGCTATTCTCTAAATACTGAAGGAGAAAAGAAGGAAAAGGAACAAAGATTTGGTTTTCTTAATTTTTTCAAATACAAAGAAATAAAAGAAGATGATGTATCGGATATAGTAGAGGAATTAAGAACCGAACTTCTAGAGAGTGATATTTCCTACGATATTACAGAAAAAATTCTTGAGGATTTAAAAAGTTCATTGATAGGAAAAAAAATTTCTAGGAGAGAAGATATAGAAGAGTTAGTTAAAGATTCTCTAAAAAAATCAATAAAAGAAATTTTAGAAAAAAATAACTCTTACCTAGATGTTATGGAAAGAGTTAAGATAAAAAGACCATATGTAGTAATGTTCTTTGGAGTTAACGGCGTAGGAAAGACTACGACTATAGCCAAATTTGCCTATATGTTAAAGAAGAGAGGTCTTAAAGTGATTGTTGCAGCAGCAGATACGTTTAGAGCAGCCGCTCAGGAGCAACTAGCTATTCATTGTGAAAAACTAGAAATTCCACTAGTTAGAGGTAAATATGGAGGAGACCCTGCATCAGTAGCATTTGATGCGATTCAGTCAGCGAAAAGTAGAGGATTTGACGTTGTACTAATAGATACCGCTGGAAGAATGCACACTGACAAGGATCTTACGGAAGAACTAAAAAGAATAGTTAGAATATCTAAGCCCGATCTTAAGCTCCTAGTATTAGATTCGTTAGCTGGTAATGATGCGCTAGAGCAAGCCAAGTATTTTGAACGGGTTGTAGATTATGATGGAGTTATTCTTACTAAGATTGATGCAGACACAAAAGGCGGTATAGCAATATCTTTAGCCTACGAACTTAAAAAACCAGTCTTATATATAGGGATAGGACAAACATATGATGATTTGATACCCTTTACACCTGAATGGATTATGGAAAGACTTTTCAGTTAAATTAATTTCTTAGATATACGATATTCACTCATGAGCTTAGTTGATAGGATAAAGAGACTTCCAGACGACTGGAGAAGGATAATTAGTGTCTCAAAAAAACCAGATAAAAACACATTCAATCTTTATCTTAAAGTAACATTGATCGTTATGGCATTTGTTGGACTCATAGCGTTTTTAATCCAATTAGCTGTATCAACACTTCACTTAGTAGGGTGAATTTATTGGAAGCTAAAGTAAGAAATTATTATGCTATCAAAGTAACTGGTGGCCAAGAAATAGGCGTAAGCCTTATGTTAGAAGAAAGAATAAAAACTAATCAGATAAACGAAATCTATTCTATTATCGCACTACCAAATCTAAAAGGATATATAATTGTTGAAGCAATAAGTCCATCTGCGGTAAAGATTCTAATTTCTGGAATAAGACATGTAAGGGGAATGGCTCAAGGACTAATTTCACGAGACGATATTTTAAAGATTATATCAAAGAAATCTGTTGGTCCTACTCTAAAGGTAGGAGATATGGTAGAAGTGACTTCTGGACCTTTTAGAGGTATGCAGGCCCAGGTAGTGAGTGTTGATGAAAGTAAGGGAGAAGTAGTGTTAAATATTTTGGAATCAGCTTTTCCTTTGCAGGTTACTATACCTGTGGATCAAGTAAAACTAAGTAAAAAATAAGGTGTAAAATATGGCTAATAAAACTATAAAAATAGTGGTGGAAGGGGGAAATGTAAAACCAGGTCCCCCGCTTGGGCCTACTCTCTCACAGCTCAAGTTAAACGTAGGAGAAGTTGTAAAAAAAATAAACGATGCAACGGCTAGCTTTAAGGGGATGACTGTTCCAGTAACTATTAATGTTGACGTTGACACGAAAAAGTATGAGATTTCTGTAGGAATTCCGACCACCACCTCGCTTTTACTTAAAAAGGCCGGAGCTCAAGGTCCATCTGGAGATCCTTCACATAAGAAAGTCGGAAACGTAAGCCTAGATGATGTAATAGAGGTAAGTATAACAAAAAAACCCTCACTCACCTCAAAGGAATTAAAAGGAGCCATTAAATCTGTATTGGGAACAGCACATACTATAGGATTAACCGTTGATAATAAAGAACCTAAATCCTTAGTTAAAGAGATAGAAGAGGGTAAATATGACGAAATAATATCTAAATATGTAGACAAGTGGAACGGGAGTGAGGCTTGATGATAGCACAAAAAGATAAAATAAGTGAAGCAATAGGAGAAGCTCTTTCTGAAAAAAATAACCCAAAGAGAGGGTTTACCCAAAGCGTAGAACTAATAGTCACTTTTAAGGAAGTAAATATGAAAAGAGGAGATGTAAAACTCAGAGAGATAGTCGTCCTACCTAAACAACCAAGTAAATTGAAGAGCGTACTTGTTGTTCCATCTTTAGAGCAAATGGAATCCGCAAAAAAAGTTCAGCCTAACGTTCTTCTTTCAAAAGAGGAATTACAAAAGCTTCAAGGGCAAAAGAGAGCTATTAAGAAGCTTGCAACAAAAAATGACTGGTTCCTTATATCTCAGGATACTATGTCAATAGCAGGTAGAATTTTAGGACCGGCCCTTGGTCCTAGAGGGAAATTCCCTACACCCTTACCTACAACACCTGATATTTCAGAGTACGTCCAGAGATTTATGAGATCAACTCTGGTGAAGACTAAAGATCAACCCCACACTCAAACTTTCATTGGCTCTGAAGAACAAAAACCTGAAGACCTAGCAGAGAATGCTCTTGCAGTACTTAACGTTATAGAGGGAAAAATAAGAAGCGCATCTATTATAAGGGCATTATATGTAAAGACAACTATGGGAAAACCAATTCAAATCTCACTAAAGTGATGTAAAATGAGCCTTGTTACACAACAGAGAAAAATACCTGATTGGAAAATAGAGGAAGTGAAGGAACTAGAGGCGATTATAAAGAAGAGTAAAAGCGTAATTATAGCTAGCTTACAGGGATTCCCAGCTGATAAGCTACATGAAATTAGGAAAAACCTAAGAGATATAGCAGAGTTAAGGGTTTCAAAGAACTCATTATTCAGTATTGCGGCAAAGAATTCTGGAATAAATACAGAGTTACTCTCAAAGTACTTAACGGGAACTAATGCATTCATATTTACGAACAGAAATCCGTTCGAAATCTCAATAATGCTGTCTAAATTTAAGCTAAAGAGATATGCAATTCCAGGCGATAAGGCTGACGAAGAAGTGGTGATTCCGGCCGGAGATACAGGGATAGCAGCTGGACCTATGTTAAGCGTATTCGGAAAGTTAAAGATCAAAACAAAAGTCCAAGATGGAAAGATTCACGTGATAAATGATACCACTATAGCTAAACCAGGAGAAGAGATACCGGCTGACGCTGTACCTATACTTCAGAAGCTAGGGATAATGCCAGTTTACGTTAAGCTATCATTCAAGGCCGCATATGATGAAGGACTACTGATAGAAGGAAGTCAGTTAGAGATAAACCTAGACAGTTATAGAACTCAGGTAATAGAGGCATACAGAAACATTATGGCGTTAGCTACTGAAATAGCATATCCAGTTCCAGAAGTACTGAAGATTAGTATTGAGAAAGCTATGAGGAATGCTATGTCTTTATCCACCGAAATTGGCTATTTAACTCCTGACAATGCTCAGTTCGTTATATCAAGTGCACAGGCTAAAGCTCTAGCTTTAGCTTCAGCGATAGGAGACAAAGTTGACCTAGGAATACAAGTACAGGTGCCTAAACCAGCAAAGGAAGAAAAGAAGGAAGAGAAGAAGGAAGAGGAAGAGAAGAAAGGACCAAATGATGAAGAGATAGCAGGAGGACTATCCTCACTATTCGGTTAAGAAAGCTTTTAATTTCCATGAACTAAAAATGGGTGAATAAAAATGGAGTATATATATGCAAGTTTGCTCCTACACTCAGCTAAAAAGGATATCACTGAGGATAGCTTAAAGAATATACTAGTTGCTGCTGGAATATCGGCTGACGATGCGAGAGTTAAAGCAGTAGTAGCTGCGCTAAAGGAAGTTAATATAGATGAAGTGCTTAAGAATGCGGCTGCAGCTCCGGTAGCTGCAGTAGCCACAGCTGCGCAACCAGCAAAGGAAGAAAAGAAGGAAGAGAAGAAGGAAGAGGAAGAGAAGAAAGGACCAAGCGAAGAAGAAATCGCTGGCGGACTATCCTCACTATTCGGTTAAGAAAGCTTTTTTTGAATCTCTCTTATTAACAAAAGTTCACATATAGTCTTTTTACTTCCTTTATTCTGTAATATAACGATGAAAGTAAGCGAGGAAGAATATAGACTTAAGTTCTTTAAAGATAATGGATATCTTAGGAAAGAATGTAAAGTATGCAGAACTCCGTTTTGGACTACAGAACCTAATAGAGATAACTGCGCAGATATTCCTTGTTCTGACTACTATTTTTTAGATAGTAACATATCTAAGTTAAACTGGTCAGTTTCTGAAGCCAGGAAAAGATTTCTTGGTTTTTTCAATAAACACGGACATGAAATAATTCCGCCAAAACCAGTATTAGCAAGATGGAGAAATGACATTTATCTAACTATAGCTAGTATAGTTGATTTTCAGCCTCATGTGACTAGTGGTATAGTTCCACCACCTGCTAATCCGCTAGTGATTTCTCAACCTTGTATAAGATTAGAAGATGTAGACAACGTTGGTATAACATTTGGGAGACATCTTACTACTTTCGAAATGGGAGGTCATCATGCATTTAACTATCCAGATAAGTTCATCTATTGGAAAGACGAAACGTTAGAATTATCGAAAGAGTTCTTTGTAGAAGAGATGAAAATACCTGAAGAAATGCTAAACTTTAAGGAGTCTTGGTGGGAAGGAGGAGGAAATGCGGGACCTTCCTTCGAAGTTACTGTAGGTGGTCTTGAATTAGCAACACTAGTATTTATGCAATATAGTATTCTAAATGGTGAATACATACCACTAAAGCTTAAAGTAGTTGACACTGGTTATGGAATAGAAAGATTAGCTTGGTTTACTCAAAAGACGCCAACTTCTTTTCATGCAATATATGGAAACTTAGTATACACGTTCTTCAGAAAGCTAGGACAACAATACGTCGATGAGGAAATGCTCAAACATGCGGCAAGATTAGCCGGGAGGATAGATACGGATAAACCTGAGACTATAGAACTGCATAGGCTAGAGGTTGCTAAAACACTTAACATGGATGCGGAAGTTGTGAAAGAAGAGCTAACTAGAGCTGCTAGGGTATTTCAGGTTTTGGATCATACTAAAACAATAGGGCTTATGCTTGCTGATGGACTTGTACCTTCTAATTCTGGAGAGGGATATTTAGGAAGACTTCTTATAAGAAGAGCCCTTAGAGTAATAAAACTACTAGGTTCTAATGTAAGATTAATTGATTTAATGAAAGATCAGATAGATTTCTGGAAAGAAGACTTTCCCGAAATGCTAAGGAACAAGGACTATATCCTCGACGCTGTAGAGTATGAAGAGGAGAAATTTCAAGAAATTATACAAAGAGTACCTTCAATTATATCTACCATATCAAAAAAGAAGGGAAAAATAGAAGAAGAAGAGCTTATTAAAATATATGATACAAACGGAATACCTCCAGACATACTTAGTGAAGAACTGAAAAAAAGAGACGGTATCCAGCTTGATATCCCCTCGAATTTTTATGCTCTTGTTGCTAGAAGACATCAAACAGCACCACTCAAAGCCGAGAAGGAGAAAGCAAAATTACCATCAGAAATTATAAAATTTGCAAAGAACTTTAGACCAACTGAAAAATTGTATTATAAAGATCAATATTTAAGGGATTTTGACGCTGAAATTCTAGGAGTTAAGGATAATTTCGTGATCTTAGACAGAACAGCATTCTACCCAGAAGGTGGAGGACAATTAGGCGATAAGGGTAAAATAATAGTAAATGGAAAAGAGTACGATGTCCTTGACACTCAAGTCTCTAGTGATGTAATAGTTCATGTTTTAGAAACTGCTAATGGACTTAAGCCTGGAGATAAGGTTCATGCTGAGATAGATTGGCAAAGAAGATATAGATTAATGAAACATCATACTGTAACTCACGTAATTTTAGGTGCTGCTAAGAAACTATTAGGTGATCATGTGTGGCAAGCTGGAGCTGAGAAAACTCCTGATAAAGGAAGACTCGACATTACTCATTATAAAATGCTAACAGAAGAAGAAATCAGAAAAATTGAGGATATATCAAATTATATAATTAATGATAGAAGACCTGTAAGGGCGTTTGAGATGGGAAGAGTAGAAGCCGAGCTAAAATTCGGAGTCTCTATATATGAAGGAGGAGTTCCAGAAAAAGCTAACATACGTTTATTGGAGATAAAGGACTGGGATATTGAGGGATGTGGAGGTACACATGTATCAAACACTAGCGAAATAGGTGGAGTAAAAATAATAAATGTTGAGAAAATTCAAGAAGGGGTAATTAGACTAGAGTATGTTGCAGGTGATGTAGTATCAAAATATGCTAGAGAATTAGAGGAAAGGATTAACGACGTAGCAAAAACCCTTGGGACGTCTTCAGAGGAATTAAACAAAAGAGTTCACAGATTTACACAAGAGATAAAGGAAAAGGAAGATTTAGTTCTTACATTAAAGAGATATTACATAGAAAATACTCTTGCTGAATTAAAGGCAGAAAATATCGATAGCATAAGATTTTATAGTATCATAAATCCATTAGACCAGGATTCTTCTAAGGAAATAATGAGAAGATTAACTTCAGATAATAAAACAGTTGCGATAAGCCTTATGAAAGATAAGAATTCAATAATAGTTGATATAGCGACTTCGAAGGATATCAAAGTCGATAGTATTATAGATAATCTTAGGAAACTAGGCGGTAAAGGAGGAGGCAAAGGAACTTTTGGTAGTATCAGATTCAACGAGATGAAAATAGAGGACATCCTAGATGCTATTAAGAAGGGACTTAAGGGAAGCATTTAGTGATTATAAATATTTTCTTAATCGTGGATATACAAGGAAAATTGCCCTGGAAGCTGTTACATCTAGATATTCTTTATCCTCCTCAGAAAAGCTATTGCTCTACAGATGTACTCATTCAGATAAAGAGATACAAGATCTAAGATCCAAGATCATAGAACATCCTGACGAGATTTTAGTGGATGGATATAACGTTGCTATAACTATAATTAATGCAAGAGATAACGATGAATCATTTCTATGCGATGATGGATTTGTAAGAGATTTGGGATTAGGTAAAAAGAAATTTGATAAGAGAATATTAGATACCCTGTTTTTGATCGCTAAATACGCTACTGATACTAAAATTAAATGTGAGATCTTACTGGATGCACAAATTTCCCACAGTGGAGAAATTGCTTCAGAATTAAGAAAAAGAGGAGTTCTGGCTAATACCGCAAAGACAGTTGACAGCTTACTAATTCATTCATCGATACCAATTTCCACTAATGACTTTCTTGTATTAAATTCTGCAAAAATAATCTACAATCTAACACTGCGCGTTTTAGAAAAGCTTAGCGTAAGACTCGTTAAGATTCCAGATGATATATAGATGGTGTGGCGGACCCGGCGGGATTCGGACCCGCGACCACCGACTAACTCGACCTATAGGAGGCCGGCGCTCTATCCTGGCTGAGCTACGGGTCCACAGTTACAAGTAAAAGAGCTATCAAAAAAGGTTTACTCTTTTTAGGTGTTTGAGATTATTAGATACTTCAAGATAAAACATTAAGAGTAGTTCTTATGATCGAGAAATGATAAACAGATGTAAAAACGGAATTAATATGCTGAAGCTTTCACGAAATGAAGATCTTTCAATGTACATGGAAAAAATTCTCTACTGCGTCCTTTGACATAAAAAGGAAATCTCATAACTATTTTCTTAAACTAAGAAGCTATACTGTTGTGAGTGTAAGTTTTAGCTACGATATGAGTAACTTAGGGAAGTTACATAATTAATAAAAATAATGAGTTTTAAGAGTTTTACTCACATTCTCATAGTGTGCTAATGTAAACTTAACTTAGATCTAGTACTCACTGGAGTTAAACAAAAATTCTACAATTTATAAGAATACTATAATAATTCAACTAGTTTTTAGATAGTACTTTAAAATAATAATTTTAATTAACATATTTTTAATCTTGATCTCTCTCGATATCTTCTGACTATAATGACTTCTGTAGAATCAATGATTTTTCTGTTATATAACGGGGCATAATTTAATATTAATATATTTATATAAATCAATTATCGGCCATATTATGATTTTCCTTTATTTGGGAATTAGGGGATATGCCTAATTTATGGGTATTAAAATAATCCAATTAAGATAACCACAATAAGTCTTATAAATCATTAATGAAAGAGTTGCGTGGAGGGTACAAGAACAGGAGATGGAAGAGCAATTAACTTTCCAAACCCCTAAGGATAGGATAATTGGAAAGCATGTTTTCGGAAATCTTTATGATATTGATCCTAGAATTCTAAACGATCAAGACTTCCTAAAGAACGTAATCCTAGAAGCGGTTAATATAGCTAACATGAAATTAGTTGAGGCTAAGGCATGGAGTTTCGGGGGCAAGAAAGGAGGTGTTTCCGTGCTTGCCCTTATAGAGGAAAGCCATATAGCTCTTCATACATGGAATGAGTACAATTATGCAACTATCGATGTCTATACTTGTGGAGAGAACAGTGAACCACAAAAGGCGTTTAATTATATAACGGAAAAATTAAAACCTAAACGCTACCAATCTTTCTATGCTGATAGAAGCTCAGATTAATTTTTATTAGTAAAAATTTTTCAATAGTCTTTTGTCTATATACCCTATAGACAGTACAGAAAACCTTTAAATTATTGAAATAAGTTATGAAAAGATGCGTTCAGGTATTGTGGGTTGGGGATCCTATATCCCTAAATATAGAATTAACGTAAAGGATATAGCGTCCCTATGGGGAAAAGAAGGCGGGATCATAAAGTCCCTTGGCTTAACGGAAAAATCTGTTCCATCTGCAGATGAAGACTCGACAACTATGGCTATTGAAGCTTCTAGAAATGCTCTGATTAGGGCTAAGGTTGAACCTCAGAATGTTCAGATAGTTCTCTTTGGATCCGAATCTAAGGTATATGCTGTTAAGCCAACTTCCTCGATAGTAATAGACTCTCTGGGAATTTCGAATTACTCAATGAGCGCTGATCTCGAGTTTGCATGCAAAGCTGCATCAGCTGGATTAGGGATGGAACTAGCAATGGTAGAGAGCGGAAGAATAAATTATGGATTAGTTATAGGATCTGATACTGCTCAGTCTAATCCAGGTGATGTACTCGAACTTAGTTCAGCTTCTGCAGCTGTATCTTTTGTGGTTGGAAGAGGAGATGAATCGGCAGCTATACTGGAAGCCATGGCATCTTTTACCTCAGACACTCCGGATTTCTGGAGAAGAGATGGAACACCATATCCATTACATGGTGAGGCTTTTACTGGAGAGCCAGCATATTTTGCCCATATAATATCAGCTGTTGACAAGTTAATGCAGGACAATGGTTTTACAGTAAGGGATTTTGATTATTTTGTTTTTCATCAACCTAATGGTAAATTCCCAATACAAGTTGCCAAAAAATTAGGAGTTCCTCAAGAGAAAGTAAAGTCAGGTCTAGTTTCACCATTCATAGGGAATCCATATAATGCTTCAGCTCTCTTAGGATTTGCCAAGGTTTTAGATATTGCTAAACCTGGAGAAAGAATCCTAGTAGCTCCTTTTGGAAGCGGAGCTGGAGCTGACGCTTTTAGCTTTACTATAACTGACGAAATAACTGAAAGGCAAAAATTAACTCATACAACAGAGTATTATATAAATAATAAAAAACTTGTTAATTATGCCGAATATGCTAAACAAACTAACAAATTCAAGGTGTATGAGTAATGCCAAACGTACTAATCTCAGCAACTTCAATGATAAAAATAGACAGGTATTACGAGTACGACTTAATGGATCTAGCAACACAGGCAGTTGTTAAATTACTAGAAAAAACCAATGAAAACATAAAACCAGATGTTGTTATTTTTTCTAATACATATGCAGAAAAAACAGTAAGTCAAGTTTCCTTAGCATCTAAGCTCTGTAATAATCTAGGAATATCAGCTATGCCGATAAGAATAGAAAATGGAGATGCAAGTGGAGGCGCTGCAGTTTCAACCGCATATTACTTATTGAAGTCAGGTGAAATTAAGTCTGCCCTAATAGTAGGAGCTGAAAAAATGGGTGATTTTCCAGCCAGCTATCTGAATGAAATAGTTTCTGAGAATCTAAACGAAAAGTATCAAGAAAAAGTCGGTTTAACCACACAATCGTTTTCTGCTATTCAAATGAAAGAGTATATGAAAAAGTATGGAGTAACTTATGATTACTTTGCTCAATGGCCTGTTTACATGCACAAATACGGTTCGGAAAATCCATATGCATACCTTAAGTTCCCGGTAGACCTAAAGACAGTAAAAGAATCACAGCTCGTTTCTGATCCTCTAAGAATATTTGATACTGCAGCAAGAGCAGATGGCGCGTCAGCAATTTTAATGACTAATGAGGAATTAGGAAAGAAGATCAGTGAGAATTACGTGAAAGTCAAAGCTGTAGGTTTCTCCACCTCTGAGTTCAGAATAGGTGAAATACCATCAGTTCACGGAGCTTTAAAAACCTTAGGTGATGTAAAAGCTGATTTAATGGAGATTCACGATTCCTTCTCTATTAATGCTGCTCTAATCTTAGAAGAAATGGGCTATCCAAGAGGTAAGTCTCTCGATAACTTAAATGAAATACCTGTTAATCCAAGCGGAGGACTTAAGTCTAGAGGATACCCTGGTGGAGCAACAGGTATATATCAGGTCTCAGAAATTACGCAGCAACTTTTAGGAGTTTTCCCAGGACATAGAATTAGTGGAAATAAAGGATTAGTAATTTCAACAGACGAGTTAGGTACTTCTGCTTATACAATTCTTCTTGAGAGGTGAGAAGGATGAATGTATTTCCACCACAAGTTTGGAGAGAAAAGGAAACACTGTATAGACTAATAGGAGGAAAATGTAATTGTGGAAACGTTATTTTTCCGTATTCTCCAGTCTGCAATAAATGCGGGTCCACATCTGTATCAAAAATTAAGCTAAGCGGAAAAGGTATATTGCTTCAATATACCGTTACATACCAACATAGACCAGGCTTTGAAAAAACTCAGCCGACATACGTAGGCTTAATAAAACTACAGGAAGGACCAGAAATCATAGCACCACTAACTGATGTAGATGAAGGAGAACTAAAAGAAGGAGATAAAGTAGAGGCAGTAATAAGAAGAATAAAGAGCGACTCTAATAACGGACTAATAGTTTACGGAACTAAATTTAGGCTGATAAAGGATGGAGATAAATGATAAAATAACAGAGATAGTAGAGAAGATTGTTACTGGAGAGATAAAGCTTCATGAAGTGGACAATTATCTTGAAGCAAATGCTGCAATGGTCGCTAGAAGGATTGCGTTAGAAAAGATTCTTAATATTTCTTTACCTTCAATAGGTTCCACTATTCTTGATTATTCAGAAATAAAAAATAGAAATGCAGAAAATGTTATTGGAGGAATCCAAGTACCTGTAGGCGTAATAGGACCGCTAAAGGTGAATGGAGATTACGCTCAAGGTGAATTCTATGTGCCCATGGCAACAACAGAAGGTGCTCTTATAGCCAGTACAAATAGAGGTGCAAAAGCAATAACGGACAGTGGTGGAACAAATACAAAAATAATCTTTGATGGTATGGCAAGATCGCCTCTCTTTTACTTAAAAAGTATAGCAGATGTCAAGGAATTCTTGGAGTGGATAGAAGAGAACCAGGATAGGATTAAAGAAACTGCTAACTTGACTACGGTCCATGGAAAACTTATAGAAATCAAACCATTTATTTTAGGTAATAATGTATGGATAAGACTAGTTTTTGACACGGGCGATGCAATGGGGATGAACATGGCCACTATAGCCTCAGAGAATGTGTGCAGTATGATAGAAAGAGAATTTCAAAGAGCTAAATGTGTTGCAGTTAGCGGAAATATGTGTACTGATAAGAAGCAATCTATGGTTAACTCCTTACTTGGTAGAGGGAAAACGGTAGTAGCTGAAGCAATTATCAAAGAAGAAGTTCTCAAAAAGACCCTCCATACAACTGCTGAAAAAATACATGATGTGAACTTAAGGAAAAACTTGTTAGGTAGTGCTAGAGCTGGAAACTCTTATCAGTTTAACGCTCATTTTGCTAATGTTATAGCTGCGATATTTTTGGCAACTGGACAAGATATGGCTCAAGTTGTTGAAAGTAGTTCAGGTTACACGTGGACAGAGGTAAGAGGATCTGACTTGTACATAACCGTAACACTAACGTCATTAGAGATAGGCACAGTAGGAGGAGGAACTAGACTTCCTACTCAGATAGAAGCATTGTCTATAATGGGAGTAGGAGGAGGAGGAAATCCTCCAGGAAGTAATGCGAAGAAATTTGCAGAAATAATAGCTTCTGCTGTGCTTAGCGCTGAACTAAACCTTCTTTCTGCTCTAGCTAATAAAGAGTTAGGAAGAGCTCATAAAGCATTAGGTCGAAACATCAAAACTTAATTTCTTTCTCAATTAATATAACAGCTATGGATATTCCAAAAGAACTAGAGGAAGTAATTAACATAACAAGACAAGAAAACCAATGGCGTAGGACTGAGACAATTAACTTAATTGCGTCTGAAAACGTAATGAGTCCTACTGCAGAAGCTGTGTATATGAGTGATTTTATGGCTAGATACGCTGAAGGAAAACCATACAAGAGGTTTTATCAAGGAACAAAGTATGCAGATGAGATAGAAGTTTTAGCTATGAACTTAATGAATGATATAACGCCTGCAAAGTTTTCCGATTTACGACCAATTAGCGGTACCATAGCCAATGCAGCAGTGTTTAGGGTCTTGGGTAATCCTGGAGATAAAGCGTTAATAGCCCCAGTTCAAGCAGGTTCTCATGTTAGTCACACTAAGTTTGGAACTTTAGGAACTTTAGGTATAGAGCATATAGAGATGCCTTATGATAAGGATAGAATGAACGTTGATGTAGACAAAGCTGGTAAAATGATTGAGGAAATTAGACCCAAGTTCGTTGTACTTGGTGGAAGTTTATATCTATTTCCTCATCCTACTAAGGAATTATCTCCGTACGTTAAGTCAGTCAACGCTAAGCTAGTTTATGATGCTGCCCATGTTTATGGTTTAATAGTTGGGAAGGTTTGGAGTAATCCATTAGACGAAGGAGCAGACTACATGACTACATCTACTCACAAAACTTTTCCTGGACCTCAAGGCGGATCTATACTCTCTAATAACGAAGAGGACTTTAAGAAAGTTTCAAGGACAATATTTCCATGGTTTGTTAGTAATCATCATTTACATAGATTACCTGCAACTGCAGTAGCTTTGATTGAAATGAAGTACTATGGAAAAGAATATGCAACACAGATTATTAAAAATGCAAAAAAGTTAGCTGAGGCTTTAGCTGAAAGGGGATTTAATGTTATAGGAGAACATTTAGGGTACACAAAAAGCCATCAAACCGCAGTTGACGTGAGAAAATTCGGAGGTGGAGCTAAAGTAGCGAAGCTTCTTGAGAGCGCTAATATCATTGTTAACAAGAACTTACTTCCTTATGATTCTCCAGAATCAGTAAATGATCCTAGTGGAATAAGAATAGGAGTTCAAGAAATGACCAGATTTGGAATGAAAGAAGGAGAAATGGAAGAAATTGCCGATTTATTTAAACAGATCGTAGTGGAAAATAGGGACATTAATGAAATGAAAAAGAAAGTTAGTGAATTCAGAAAACAATATCTTGATATAAAATATACATTCAACGTGGATCTATCATCATATTCTACAAAAAGTATTCCTATGATTATCTGACTATTATCACTGTTACAGAAGCGTTAGCTGTTACTGAAAGAGCAACTGAACCAATGTTTATGTCACTATTTACGCTAGTACCTCTAGAACCGAGCAATATAGCATCATATGTGTCTTCGTTTACTGTCCTTAGGATTTCATTAGAAACACTACTTTCCTTCTGAATCTTAATTACCTTGAACTCATATTCAATTTTTTTCCCTACTCTCTCATCGACTTTCTTACGTATGTGTTCTATATCCTCACATGTAGAACAAACGTATAATACAGACACTTTAGAACCATATCTTAAGCTAAAATCTGTAGCTAGTTCTAAAGCTCTTAAGCTATTCTCTGATCCATCAATTGGAACCAAAATTTTTCTAAACCATAAACTTACTGTATATGTTGGCTCATAGTTCATATAATGTACCCCCCTCTTATTCCTAGAGTCGAATTAGTTATTTTTATTGATGTATCTACATCATTAAACCCAGTCATTGCCCTTATTGCGTCAATATTTTCTGGAACTACAATAGATTCTTGATGAACAGCATACATTACAAAAGCCTCATTTCCAGAAGTGTATACTGAATCTTCAAATACTGCAACCTCTAGGATATCGTTTCTTGGTCTGCCTAAATCCCTTGCAACTTCCAGTATTTCTGCTGTAGAGTTCACTTTTGTCTTAGACCTTATCAGAATTATTCTAGGAGTATTTTTAAAAACTTCAAGTATATCTTCTCTAGAAACCTTAGTTGAGAAAGTAACATTAAGCAAGTGCATATGCATCAATGTAGTGGGAGCTATTATAGCCATAGTAACAATATCTAAGTCTTTTAACACAGTATTGACGTCTTTAGCGTGATGACTTGGGACACTTGCTGGATCCGGAACTAAAGAATTTATAGGTCCTTTTTTTACTTCTTTCGGATCTGCTGCTCTGCGAACAATAGTTCCTCTTACTTTTTGAACTTTAGAAACCTTACCTAAACTACATATGGTTCTTAATAGGGCTGTAGTATTACAAGAAACGACCCTAACGTAGTCCTTATTTAAAGCCTCAGAATAATTACATAGAGCTGAGAACGACACATCTGCAACATTACTCTTTTCTCCTCCTTGAAATACAGCTTTTCTTTTAGATAACTGGTAAAGTTGTTTGTATTGAGCCCCTACACCATTAGGTGTAGCATCAACTACTACATCAGAATTCCTTACCATATCCTCTACTGTACCAGCTATCTTTAACCCAACCTCTTCAAATTCCTTAATTGAACTCTCAGGAACGTATAGGTTTATTCCAAGTTTACTTGCAGTAAAAGCTTCATAGTTAGGGGTAGTTTTAGCAACACCTAGAAGCTTCATATCAGGTTGAGCCAATATAGCGCTTGCTACTCTTTTGCCTATAGTCCCATAACCATTAACAGATACTCGTATCACTTTCCTACACCCCTCGACATGTTTAATGCTTCTAAGGCTGGCAGTTTTTCTCCTGCTAAGAAAAGAAGAAGCGCACCTCCACCTGTAGAAACATGAATTTTAGTTGATTCAATATCTCTAGAACCAAGCATACTTATCATATGTCCTCCTCCAATTATAACGTAACCTGGACTCTCTAACGCGTTATTTAAAAGCTCTTTACTTCCTTCTCTAAACCTTTCATCTTCTATTATACCCATGGGACCTCTCATTACAATTACTTTAGCCTCCTTAATGAACGATGAATATATGTTCATAGTAGTAAGTCCTATGTCCTTTATTGCTCCTGTCACTTTACTACTAGGTTCCTCTATCACTTTTCCCTCCTTTTCCACTCTAAAATCAACAGGAATTTCTATCGGACCACCTGAAAGTAAAATCTTTCTAGCTCTAGGTATTAATGATAATAGCCCTTTCTTTTCAAGGATATTTATGTTATCCCTTCCAAGATCTATTCCTTTTGCTACCGCAAAAAGCTCAGCTATCAACCCGCCTGTTAAGATTCTATCCGCTAATTTTCTCTTTACCAAATTTTCTATTATTCTTAAACTATCTAGAACTTTTCCCCCACCTAAAACGAAAACCTTAGGTGAATCGTCTGGATTAAAGATCTTAGATAACGCTAAAACTTCCCTTTCCATGACTCTTCCTGCAGAGGATTTCAGGATCATAGGAAACCCGACTAAGCTAGCTTGGCTTCTATGAGCTGCAGCGAAGGCGTCATTTACGTATCCGTCAAATAGGGGAGATAATCTTCTTACCAAGAAGCTCTTCGCGTGTTGCAAGGGAGAAGCCTCTATGAGTTCTTCCGAAATCAACCTAACATTATCCAAAAGTAAAATTTCGCCTGGTTTGAGCTTAGATATCCTTTCCCTCGCATAAGGACCTATAACATCATCAACAAACTCTACTGATGCACCCAAATACTTGTTGAGTAGCTTAGAGTGCTCCTCTAAGGATATAAAGTCATTATCTCCAGGCCTACCCTGATGTGACATAAGAACTACGCTATTTCCCTTTTCAATGAGTTCCTTTATCGTTGACGAATATGCCTTTATTCTAGAATAATCTAGAAGTTTTCCTGTCTCTGGATCTACTGGTGAATTAATATCTATTCTAACAAGAACCTTTTTCTCTGAAAACTGAAGATCATCGAGAGTTGGAATCTCCATTTCGTTAATCTTAATCAGAACGCATCCCCAAGATCTATAGCGAGAATGCTTTATAAAAATGACAGTATCAACTAACGTCAATCTACATTTTTCCAATTATTTTTATTAAAGATATTATATTCTCCTATGGTTCAGATGGCATTATTATTAATAATAAATATTTATAAATCATATATTAATTTTTATCAGAAAATCATATATAATAGATTAATATCGTTAAGTTAAATTTAGTATTTTACTTATAATTATAGAATTTTTGATACTACACTCGTTAAATCGTCGAGCAAAATTTAACAAGAAACGTAAGTAGCTAAGAAATTATCCCAAAGTAAAGGTATTAATGCCTTTTTATTGAAGTTCTTAATAGTTGCTTGAACTTCAATAGACCTGGAACTCATGCGTTTCACAAATACTCTAAAATCATCTTGAGAAAAATATGAAAGAGAATAATTGAAATTATCTACTCCTATATAGTCGTTACATATTGCGTTTATTTTAGTTAGTTCATCATTCATCTCAAATCCTGATTTACACATAGCGTTAGACCCATATTCTAGAATTGAAGTAAATAGAGATTCCAGAGTATAAGGAATCTCTCGTGAATTTACGCCCAAAGGAGGTAATAATAGCTTTACAGTAGAATTAACTTTTCGTAATCTCTTCAAGAGTAAATCGAAGGAAAAGAAAGTATAATAATTTCCACATGCTCTTAGTTTGTTTAATCTGATCTCTCCAACTACTCCATAGTCTTTTAATGTTTGTGAAATAGCTTTTGAAAAACTGTCATTACTTATATTTATTTTAGTTATTGTCATCCCTTTAATTCCGAGTAAGCTGTTTAACTCTTCGTCTGCTTCAAAGTGCAATACATAGAAATCGAAGGAGTTACAGCCAGCTTTTTTAAATGCCTTTCGTAATGCCCAGTCCATAAGAGATAATTTAGCATTGCCGTTTACTAGAATCCATTCCCCAAAGTCGTCTTTATGAAACCTTTCGCTGGTTCTCCTTCTAAATACCTTAAACAAGTTTCATTACCTCAAGATATTTATTTAATACAAACTTTAAATCATTCCGATAAGTGACTTTCTCTTAGCCCTTTTAGAGAAGTAGATCCTTCACTTAGGGCTCTTACTGATATATCACAGTTGTGGGTCTTTTGAGCAAAAAAGACTTACAAAGTCTAATCACGTTTAAGATAGCACGCTAAGAATTCCATTCTTTGAAGAAAAGAGGACTCTTGGGGTTTGGGCTTTACGGAAATTTATTGTCCATGAAATCCTTGGGTTCACCACGTTCTGAACAAAGTCCATTATCACGATCCATTAGTGAGCTAATCCTATCTACACTACCGAATCGGGATGTGGGAAAACCCACACATCCTTAATTCCTCTTAGTCTTCACTCCTTTGTAGTCCCTAATTCGGATCTACAATACCTACATTGAGGACAAATTGATATTGTGTTTCTAAACATAAGTATTTTGATAGGAAAAAATCATGAAATACATAAAAATGTCACGATTTAAGTAAAACTGCTGACAGCTACAAAAACAAGGCTAGTTTGACTGCTAAGTAATAAGATCCCGAAAGGTCTGGATAGTTTACTTAATGATTCTTATTACACATAAATCTTACTAAAACCTTAATTTTGTGATTTGGACTTATTTTCTCATGATAGCCTTAGTGACAGGAGCGTCTAAAGGAATAGGAAAGGCCACTGTTTCCCTTCTTAAACGAGAAGGATATACTGTAATAGCTATATCTAGGACAAAACCGGATAGTGGGGATGAAAATTATGCACTAGATGTTGCAGATAAGGGAAAAGTATTGCTATTTGTTAAAGATATTATATCAAAGTATAAAGATATAGATGTCTTAGTTAATAATGCAGGTTTTGGAATTTACGGATCTTTTCTAGAAACTTCTCTAGAAGAGGAAGAATATATGGTTAGAACAAATCTCCTAGCCCCAATATACTTTACAAAATTAATTTTACCTAGAATGATTAGTAGGCGCAGTGGTTCTATAGTTAATGTAGTTTCTGAAGCAGCATACGTCTCTTCTCCAACACTTCTTGTCTATTCAGCAACTAAGTCAGCCTTAGCTTCTTTTACTAACGGTTTATGGGCAGAGATGAGGAAATATGGGGTCAAAGTTTCTGGTATTTATCCAGGTCCAGTTAAGACTAATTTTACTTCACATCCATCTTTTAAGGACGCAAAGGATTCATTTTCACGGTTTTCTGTAGAGCCAGAGAAAGTTGCAAGGGCAGTAATTAAGGCAATTAAGACAGGAAAGAGAGAGATTTATGTGCCCTCAAAGATTTTTCTTGATCCATATTTTCTAAAGTTCTCATATATTATGCAATCTATCACGTATAGAATTGTAAGTAAAATTTTCGAATAGAAATATTTTTAAATAGATATATGTACTAGTGTATAGAGATCATGAATAGAAATATACTTATAGGGATAATAGTTGTAATAATTTTCATAATAGGAGTTGTAGGATATATGGCATTAATGCCAAAACATACCGTGGTCACACCTAATACAACTACTTCGCCCACATCTTCAGTCCAGACTAAGTCTCCTTTAGCTGTATGGGTAGCTGATGCATATTATGCAGAGGCTTACGACTTAGCAACTAATTTCGGAACTCAAAACGGAATCACTGTAGCTCCAGTAAAGGCAGGCGGATCTTTTGCATTAGCCAGAGAAATTTCAAGTAATTCTGGTGTAGTTACAGTTTTTATGCCAGTCGCTCTCTCAGCTATCTCTGATTTAGGTAATAATAATCCTGGATGGGCAATTGCTTTTATTGCAGATCAATTAACTATAGCATATACAAACAAGAGTGTAAGCGATAATCAATACGCTATGATAGCAGTTAAAGATGCTAAAGCAGGCAATTGGACAGGGTTTTATGATATTTTAACATCTGGTAAAGTTAAGGTTGGTATATCAGATCCTAACACAGACCCTGCAGGTTTTAGAGCATGGATAAACTTGGAAATTGCTGGTTATTTATTCAAAAATAATACATATTATTACTATAATGCAATGCTTAATAATAAGGGCAATGTAACTGCTACGAGTGCAGCCGAGTTAGTTTCACCTCTAGAAGCAGGGACTATAAACTTTCTTTATATCTATAGATCTGCCGCAATAGCGAAGGGATTGGACTATATTCAGTTACCTTCTATGCTAAATTTAGGTAATGTGAGCTATGCTAAGTTCTATGCCAAATTCAATTATACTCTGTCAACTGGTCTTGTTAAAGGATCACCTGTTTACTTGTTTATTACCATACCTAAAAATACAAATAATTTCCAAGAAGCTATACAGTTCATAACTTTCGTGGTTAATAATTCTAACATTTTAAGTAAATATGGGGTAGCACCATTACAACCTGCAATCCTTTTTAACTCAACTACAGTTCCTTCTCAGATAGCATCATTGATCTCGCAAGGTAAATTAGTAGAGGGGGGTAATTTGTAAGGAGGAAAACCTATGAAATGGTTCAAGATAATCGGAATTTTTTTAGCAATTGTTCTTGTAGTGCCTGTCTTTCTCCTAATTTATATGGGGTTCTTTGTATTTAGATCTCCTCAAGCATTTTCGACTCAATTTATGTCAGCCGTTGAACTCTCCCTAGTTTCCTCAGCTACTGCAGCTATTGTGGACTTTGCTCTCTTTACACCTTTGGCCTATTATATATCGAGATTTAATGACTTCTTTACTGATAGTTTGGTAGACATTCCAGCCTCAATACCACATCCAGTAGTTGGAATAGCTCTAGTTTTCTTAGATAGTCCATATACACCAATAGGGAAATTCTTGCTTAGCTTAGGAATAAACTTTTTTGATTCATACACAGGCCTTGTAGCAGCTTTAGTAATAGTATCAGCCCCTATTTTTATTAGATCAATGAAAAACTTCTTTGATTCGATGCCTAGAATTTATGAGGAATATGCAAGATCTCTTGGAGGAGGTACAGGCAGGATATTCCTTAGAGTCGTGTTAAGGAATTCGTTTAGGGGAATAATATCCTCCTCATTAATAAGTATGTCGAGAGCCATGAGCGAATTTGGGTCTATAGCTATTATAGCCTACTATGTACTTTCCGGTCCTTTTGCTGGAGTTAGTCCAGCGTCAATATTGATCTATGAATGGTACGGTTACTATGGAACTGATGTAGCAGTTACGGCATCAGCTATTATGATAGTAATTGGAATTATTGTATTAACAACTATAAGAATATTACAATATAAGACGAAGAATATCTGATTTTATCTTCCTAGGGATTAGGGGACAGAAGAGCGTAAGATCGAGAGTGTATAACCCCTTCTGGAAATATATAAGTTATTTTTCATATGAAAAATAGAGAGGCTTACTCTAGTTTTTTATCTTAACGATCAAAACGCTAAATGTCAAAAGTTAGTTAAGCGATCTATATCCTGCTAACTTGTGAGTTAATCCATTAAAGGAATGGAAAGGTTAAACAACGCAATAATTAAATCCATAAAAAGGTAAAGGCTACCAGCAACTACGTTCTCAGGTATTCCAAAAAAAAACTTCTGAATATGATTTTCAAGGTAGTTCCAAACGGAAAAGAGAGAAAAGATATTCCACAAAACTAGGGAGTGGTTGGAAAAAAGTTAAAATACCTAAAAAAAGATCCTTCACGCCCACATGAGTAATCAACGTGAGGGAAAACACATAGATATTCCAGACAAGGTGAAACGGGTTGTTATCAAGCCATAGGAGTGTAAAAAACTCCTTGTAAAGTTAGTCATTAAAGGTTATGAGTTCCTCGGTTGAAAAAGACAAATGAAGTTAAATTATAAAGACTCTATAACCGGCTCTTTTTGGTATAGGTTGACTGTGAAGTAGAAAGATTAACCAAAAGGTCAATTTAGTTCACTTCTCTTCAATATCTTATCAAATGAGTAAAATTTTTATAAAAATACAAAAATGGGGCCGCCGGGATTTGAACCCGGGACCACCAGCGAACTGGTGGTTAGGGAAGCATCCCCAGGCTGGCATCCTAGTCCAAGCTAGACTACGGCCCCATAAAAGACTTCCCCTTTTCTAAGTTTAAAAGTTATTGTGGTTATAATACTGAAGGAGAGAGTGGTCCGAAAGTGTTTGAACGCCTGTCTCAGTAAGGTAAAATTTTCGGTAAAAACAAAGTATAACCGAGGAATTACCATTTATCTATATTCAGACATTATAGTGTTGATTGTTATGGTTGTAAGGTACACGTGCAAAAAATGTGGTTTCGAGCTATACAGATTTGAAAAAGTTGGGCAGGACTTCTATGGTGTCAGAACACCTTCAGAAATAAGGTCTATTTATGGTGGTCGATGCCCTAAGTGTGGGCATGCAATCGAGACTCCTACTCTTAGCGAGATAGGAGTTACGCTAAGGAAAGGAGCAAAGACTACGCTTATGGCCTAAAATGGAGATAAGTTCGTCGAAGCTAATTTTATTCGTCTTGTAAAGGTATGCTAAGTCATACATTCTGAAAGCACTAAGTATCTTATTAACATTAAACGCTCTTTCCCTTATTGATGCTGAATCATAGTCAATGATATAAGCCCTCTTTTCGAAAATTAAGACGTTCTTCCAAGGTCTTGAGATCTCCATATGTTGTATATGATTCTCTTCAAGATATCTTGCCTTAAATAATAGATCTAAGGGAATACACTTATTTCTCAAGTGTTCGCCATTAATATATTCCATGATAATAAAGTTCTTTCCAAAAGAGAAAACTTTTGGTGACGCAGGATAGGCCTTCATTTGTAGTTTAGCCTCTAATTCCATGTCATTTTTAGGCGAATCTGTTCTTCTTACTTTTATCACTTTTTTATCATCAAGTAAGGCTATTACACCTTGTTTACCTTTTCCTAATACTCTTGTATCGTTCACAAAAGTTTTTCCAAATGAAATAAATTCAGTTATTCCGTTACTTTTAAGTTCATTGTATATTTCTATGTCGAATCTTGGATAGATGATCTTATCTATTTTAACCATGCTGGGGTCTTTCTGAGGAACTGTTTCAGACAAGGATCCTTAGGCCTCTCACTAAGCCAATACTCTCTTAGGGAGTACTTATGTTTTACTTGAATAGAAAGTTTGACTACATCTTCTGCTGGAGTTATTTCCCTCTTCTTTATACTGTATAAATTACCATCATCTCCTACCCATACGTTTTCGTTCTTCTTAAAAAATCCCTTTGCATTAACGTAAAAAGGAGGTCCTAGATTAAGGTAATATTGTGGTGGAAACCTAGAGGATATTTGTGTTGCTATTATAATTTTCCTGTCATTCCCATATGCCTGAACGTCGATTACCTCAAATCCCTTACTTTTAAGCTGATTTCTTATCCTTGTCACACTACTGTTGATTTGACCCCAGAGAACATCTTGTGAGACATTTTCTTGAAGGAGTATCTCACTAACTAGGACTTCTCCTTTTATGTCTACCTCATTAACTTCGGGAGGAAAGAAGAAATCAATTGAAGGTTTTTCTAAGTAAAATTTTGATGCGATGGAGAATTCTCCCAATTTCTTTAGCGATACTGCAGAAGCTGCATTTCTTCTTGGATCCACAGGATCGACAATAATTAATGGAGAATCGAAAACTACTGTAGGTTGTCTAATTAGAATTTTAACTGGAGGTCTCCAATCAGATGAGGCCTTAAGAACTTCCCTGAAGGAACCATAATTTAATATGAGTAACTCACAGACATAACCTGAAAACCCCTTAACCTTTATTTCTGCTCCATAAGTTCCTATCCCTTTCATAAATCTCTTTAGTAGTCTAACTTGATCTTTTTGTTCATCAGTTAAACTAGAGTTTATTAATGCAGTATGGAAAGGAGTTCTGTCAACTGCAGTTACTGCATTTTCTCCGCTATCTACTCTTAGTGCTGGAACAACATCTATTTCCATCCCATTATTTTTTATTATAATATAGGGATGTTCAGCGTAGTTAATTTGATAATTAAATTTCCTTAATCTATCTTCTATTAGTTTGAGAGCGTTAGGCATGTATTCTTTTCCTAATTCTTTCGGAAAAAACACAAAAATATCAACGTCCGTATCCCCTTTTAACCATGTTCCTTTTCTAAAAGATCCGTGAACTTCTGCTTCAAATCCTTTTAGTGCTTCTAAGACTTCTTCTACCGTGTTGTTAATTTTTTCAAAATCATCTTTGCTAGGTTTTATTCTCTCTAAAACTTCCTTTTCTATTTCGTCAATCAATGCTCCTCACTTCATATATTTTGTCATAAATTGGACCTTTAGGAGTTAACGTACTCTTGAAAAGTGTAACTCTATCTACTTCTTCCTCTCCATAGTATTCAGACATATTTTCTTGTAAAAGTTTTATTAAATTTTGTAAATTTTTTAAGCTCTTAACTCTAGCTACAGTTACATGAGGCAAGAACTCCTTCTCATCTTCAACATGTATTCTTCTAGCTGATAATTCTCTTAAAATTTGTATTCTTAAGTTTTTTAATTCTTGAAATCCTTCTTTAATTCCAACCCATACTACTCTAGGTTTAATATTATTGGGAAATGCGCCAGTGTCAGAAAGAGTTATTTTAAACCTTTTGAACTTTAGTAAGGAAAGCGCTTCGTTCACATCCTTAATTCTATACTCATTGACTTCTCCAAGAAACGCTAGAGTAATGTGTATATTGTCTGGTTCAACAGGTTTTATATCAGCTCCACTTAAATTAATATTATTAGTGAGATCTAAAATTTTTTGAAAAGGATTTACTTTAATAGCAATAAATAGCCTCATGTTTTTAAGCCTCTATGTTGAACAGTAAGGTGGTCACTAATTAATGTAATTCTTATAACTGGAATGCCTGGATCTGGAAAAACGTTATTTGGAAATATATTGAAAGAGCGAGGATATCAAGTCGTTTCAATGGGCGACGTTTTAAGGAAAAGATATGAGAAAGATGCAAAAATAGGAGAAAGACTAATGGATTATGCGAAGAGAATTAGAGAAATTTATGGAGATGGCGTTGTAGCAAGATTAAGCTTAGAAGAAGTAGATCCAAAAGCTAAGAGAGTAGCCTTCGAAGGAGTTAGGAGTTTAGCTGAAGTTGAGGAATTTGCAAGACTAGGAAATCCTATAGTAGTATCGGTTCACTCACCGCCATCATTAAGGTATAGTAGACTAATGGCTAGGCAGAGAAGCGATGATTCAACTAAAATTGAGGAACTAAAAAGGAGGGATTATCAAGAAATAGCCATAGGAATAGGTGGAGTCATAGCGATGGCTGATTACGTTATACTAAATACCGGGACAATAGAGGATTTTAAAAGGCAAGCAGAAGATATCTTGAATAAGCTATGACAAAGATAGTAGTTACCGCGGAATTAAGACCATCAGAAGATCAAGACAAAGTAATTAAGGCAATAGTAAATTTCTTTGACTTTGAAATGATCTCTAAAGAAAAAGGAGGAGAATGGGAGATTATTGTAGGAAATTCAACTACTTTAAGAAGTTTAGTAAAGTTACATAGAGCATTGAGAGAAGAGAGAATATTGGATGCTGCTAGGAAGCACTTATTCAGAGGAATATCCGATAATTCTCTGTTTTTCATGATACATAAACAAGCAGCAGCATCAGGTGTTCTAGCCTTTGTTGACGATCCGACAGAATCCCCTTTAGGGCCAATAACTTTCTCAATAGAGTGTAGGAATCCGAGAGAGATTATAGATTGGCTTACTCCAAGAACTTCACATGGCCATCCATTATGGGAAAACCCTATACCTGAGGATTAATGAAGGATAATATATGATAGATCGTTTGGAACAAAGGATTTAGGAAACTTTTTCATTGCTTCCTCTAACAGAGGTTCTGCGCTCTTATACCTTCCGCTTATGTGAATTAGACCTAATCTCTTTACCCCAGAATTTATAGCTACCTCTGCCGCATCACTCGCAGTTGAATGACCATAATCCGATGCGTTTATATCCATAGTAAACGTAGAGTCATGAAGCAACAGATCTGAACTACTTACTGCAGAAATCACCCTTTCACAGATTGCTGTATCACCAGTATATGCTATCTTTAATCCCTTCTTCTTTATCACGTAATCCTCAGGAATTAACTTCTTTCCTTCATATTCTACTTCTTTACCCTCTTTTAACGATCTTAGTATCTTCCAATCCGTTATTCCTTCTTTTTTTAACCTTTCCGCATCTACATTTATCCTTTCTTTCTCTTCGATTATATAGCCTTGTGACTTTATTACATGACACGTGGGAAAAGGGGTTATCTTTATAGAGGTATCCTGGTAGCTATTAACGTAATTTATTTCAAACGTTGGTGAAAAGTGTGTGTCTTCAAAGCTCTCCTCTAGTAATTTCTTTACATCACCAAGTATGTAGAGTTTTTCCTTTCTTCCATACATACT
Source organism: Candidatus Acidianus copahuensis (assembly GCF_000632495.1). Taxonomy (GTDB): domain Archaea; phylum Thermoproteota; class Thermoprotei_A; order Sulfolobales; family Sulfolobaceae; genus Acidianus; species Acidianus copahuensis. Next base: position 211,225 of record NZ_JFZT01000039.1, read on the forward strand.
TAGCGTCTGAATAAGTGGAGGTAAACCAAGAACGTGGTCTGCGTGAAGGTGAGTTATTGCTATAACTTTAATGGACATAATATTAATCCCGTGTCTTATCATTGTGATCTGAGTTCCTTCTCCGCAATCTAAAAGAACGTTTATACCTTCTTTTCTAACTAAGTAAGCGGGAAGACCTCTAACGCTTGGCGCCCCTCCACCTGTTCCTATAAAGAATACATTAATCATGGCTTCTCCACCACGTAAATTGACCTAGATAAACTCTTGTGAAGGTAAATGAAATGCTCTTGTATAGGCTTTAAACCTGCTTCCTTTATTTTTTCTCTCCAATCTAACTTAGCGTCAGTAGCAAAAACAAGTCTTCCGCCCTTAGGAAGAACCTCTGCAGAATATTGGAAAAGATCCTCATAAAGTCTTTCAAAATCAACTTCTCTGGCATTTACTGATCTCCCATATGGCGGATCCGTTACAATGGAATCAACTCTACGTATGGGCATCGTTGTTATAGATGACTGAACTAGGTCACAAGAATAACTAAAGTAGTCTAAGTTCTCCTTAGTTTTCTTCAGCATAACTCTATCTATATCCTCTCCAATGCAACGAATTCCTATCCACGAAGCCTCAAGTAAGATTGACCCTACTCCACACATGGGATCTAGGATGCTATTTCTAGCTAAAGCAAGGTTTATCATAGTTCTAGCGGTGTATGGATCCATGGTCCCTGACTGGGAATATGGTTTTTTTGAGTGTAACATTAAACTCCTTGAATCTCTTTCTTCCTCTCTTTTTCCTGCTATTATTATTCCATCTGTAAAGAGAAGATCTAGGATAGGGCATTCCTTTTTTATTATCACTCCTTTCTTTATTTCGTTGTAATATGCAATAAACTTATCCTTGTTTGATCTCATTATTACGTTAGGTTTTACGTTAAAGCAATTTCCTCTTAGTTCCGCGTTAATTTCCAGAGGATCATTGGAGATAGAGATAACTCTTCCTGTTGCCTTAATGTTAGCTGATATTCGTGCAATTCCAGGCCTATTTCCCTCAATTATCCCGACCCCAGTAAAATAAGTTATTTTAGTTCTAGCTAAAGCTTCAAGTTCTGCTATAGATAAAAATATCTCATCGGCCGAAAGTATTGCATACGTTAAATCCTTACTGCTATTAGCTCTGATACGTCAACCACCTTTACCGTTTCTGGAGGTATAACTGTGTTGGTTCCAATGATTTCCCTTATACCAGCTGAACTAAGTTTATCTTTAGCGTCACCAATTAAGAGTACGTGTGCTGCGCTGGCTATTACGGACTTAGCTCCTTTTTCATACGCTATTCTACTCGCTTGCGCCATTGTTCCTCCAGTGCTTATTATATCATCTACAATTATGACGTCTTTGTTTTCTACTCCAGAAATATGTGAGTATTTTACTCGAACTTCTCCAGTATTTCTATCTCTTTCCTTTTCAATAAAACTAAACGGTGCCTCAAGCTCCTTAGCCATTCTTTCCGCTCTACTTAATGCCCCTTTATCTGGAGCGATTACAAATGGATTAGATGTGATTTTCTTTAGCTCCTTAGCTAAGGTCGGTACTGGATCCACTATCTTAACTTTTCCCTTGAAGAAGGAAATTACAGTATCATAGTCATGCGGTTCAACTGTTATTAGCTCATCTGATCCTGAGCGATAAAGAAGATCTAAAACTGTTTTTAGGCTTAGTGCCTCTCCATCTTTAAATCTTCTGTTTTGTCTAGCGTAGCCCAAGTATGGTATAACAGATATTACTTTTTCTGCTCCTAAGTCCTTTAATGTCTCTATCATGAAGAATAGTTCCATCCAATGCTTATCCTGTGGATAATAAGTTGACTGAATTATAACAACCTCCTCTCCCTTTACCTCTATTGGTATCCTTATATATGATTCACCGTCTGGAAATAACTTAGATTCAACCTTACTGCTCCTTGAACCCAATATCTTAGCAACTTTGTCATCAATACTATTAGATGCAGTTCCACCTATTACTATCATTTGAATATACTTATGGAAGAGGTTTTTAAGATTAAAATCGTAGAAGTTAAAGATGTATTACATTTTCTTTACAGGTACTGCTGGTTCTGGAAAGACTACAATGGTTAATGAGTTTCAGCAATACCTACTAGATCAGCAGATGGATGCAGCAGTGATAAACCTTGACCCAGCAGTAGAGCGTTTACCTTACACACCTGATCTTGACATTAGAGACTATGTAGATGCTAGAGAAGTTATGGAAAAATACGGTCTTGGACCAAATTCTTCTCTCATCGTCTCTATGGATCTCTTAATGTCTAAAGCCTCAGAGGTAAAGAAAGATCTTGGAGAGATTGAGTCCAATTACGTTATTATTGATACTCCTGGACAGGTAGAGCTTTTTGCTTATAGGGATACATCCAGGTTATTAGTTTCGTTAATAGTCGGAGAAAGTAAGGCTATAAATATCTTTCTTCTAGACTCGTTTCTAGCTAGAGATGCAGAGAGTTACGTTTCGCTTCTCCTTCTTTCAAGCTCAATAAGATTTAGAATGTCGTTACCACAGATCAACGTCTTATCAAAGATAGATTTACTATCAAATGCAGAACTAGAAAAAATAAAGGCGTGGGGAGAAGGAGAAGAACTTATTGATAATCTAGGGAAAATTGATGATTTTTCCTTTGAGCTTGTAAGAACTCTTGTTGAAAGCTTAGATACATCACCCATTCCGGTCTCAGCTACTGAAGGGATAGGAATGGATGAACTTTACGCTGAAGTCCAAAGGACTCTGGCAGGAGGAGAGGATTACTATACAGAAGAGAATTCACCTAGATAAGCCGTTAATAGTGGTTTCACTTAAATTATGACATTTTTATATATTTCATGTTTTTCCTCCTAAAACGGTTATATATTGAAAAGAACAATATTAATTTGCACTAGATATATGTATGTAGACCCGAATTAGGGAATAAAAAGAGTGTAAATATCCTAAGAATGTACGGGTTTCCAACATCTCTTAGGTCTTTGATAAGACTTTCAAGGATATTGTGAGGTTACCTCGCTAATGGATCGTTATGATGACCGTTTACCCAGAATATGTTGAAGCTAAAGGCTTTACGGACATAACAATATTTGTCCGTAAAAACCCAAACCCCTTTGAAGTTTTATACTGTTTTAGATAGGTGATAATTATGAAGTTTAAAGTTATAGACGCAAAGGCACTATCCACAATTTTTGATGTGTTATCTGAGTTCATGGATACGGTAACAATAATTGTAACGAAAGAAGGTATCAAAATGGGGGGAATAGATCCTTCTAGAGTTGCTTTCATAGACATTTTTCTTCCATCAAAGTACTTTGAAGAGTTTGAGTTGACAAGTGATGAATACCTTGGAATTAAATTATCTGATGTCTCTGCAGTCCTCTCTAGAACAACTAAAGAAGACAGTTTAATTGTTGAGACAAACGAAGGTAAGATAAATTTTACATTACAAGGAGAATTTGAAAGAAGTTTTTCATTACCTTTAATCAACCCAGAAGAGCAGAAGAGCCCTACATTAAATCTGCAGTTTCCTTTTAAGGCTAGAATATTAACTTCTGCATTTTCAGATGTCATGAGTATAATGGAAGATATGGGGGAAGCTGTAACTTTTACGTCAGAGGGAGGAAAGCTTTACATTTCAGTTGAAGGTGATATGGGAACTTCTAAAGTAGAGCTATCTACAGAAAGCGGAAACTTAGTTGATTCTCAAGGTTCAGATGCTAGCAGTACGTATAGTATATATTACATAACAAAAATATCTAAAATGAAATCCAGTTCAGATATACTTGAGGTATCATTCGGTTCACAAATACCTATAAAACTTCACTATGAGTTACCTCAAGAGGGATACGGTGACTTTTACGTCGCACCAAGAGTTGAATAAGATAATTACCCTTCTTTTTAAGGACTACTACTCTAGGTCAAAACTCGAATTACCTTTCGATATGGAATTAAGAGAATTTGCCTACCAACCTTTTGGGAAGGATACATACGTTAGACATCTCTCTTTTGGTTCGGAGAAGGAATTGCTTGACTATATAACTCACAATATACCCTTACATCTCTTCTTCTCTTCGGCTAAATATCAGATTCCATCCGCTGATGACATGGAACTTAAAGGCTGGATTGGAGCAGATCTTCAGTTCGATATTGACGCTGATGAAATATGTAATCCTAAGACTATAAGTTTTTGTCCAATTTGCGGTAAGGTATTAACTAATTCTAAGTGTGAAGAGCACGGTATGGCTACCACTTTTTCTGAAATAACAGGAGAATGTCTAAGTAAGGCATTAGAACAAGCTCTTACCATAAAAGATATTCTAAAGGATGACTTTGCTTTAGATTCAAAGATTTACTTTTCAGGCAATAGAGGATTTCACGTATATGTAGAATGTTCTGGTGATTGTGCATTAATGGATTCTGAAGAGAGAAAGCAGATTGTTGATTATATTTCTGGAAAGTGTTCGCAGAAGTTCAAGGGAGGCAGAGAAAACGATCCTGGATGGATTGGAAGATTAGCAAAGGGTATAGAGAAAACAGTTTTTGACGAGCAGGTAACAATAGATGTAAAGAGGTTAGTTAGAATACCAGGTTCAATTCACGGGAAGTCCGGTTTAATAGTTAAGAAGGTAGAGAGTAATAATTTTTCTTTTGATTCCTCTCTATGTCCTTTTGCCGGTTCTGCAATATTTTTCCCCTTAATAACAGGAGAGTTTCAACTTTTAGATTCAAAGGTTAAAATGATAAGAGGTGATCCTATTAAGTTGGATGTATGTTTGGCAATTTACGCTCATCTAAAAGGATTGGGAGAGGTGAAGCTTTACGTTAGATGATATTCTAAGTAGGGAATTACAATCTGAAGACCCTGTGACTATAACCTTAGATGATATAGAAAGACAGTCATCCGTTTTAAGAAAATTAAGGTTAAAGTATAACGATGACTTGCATGAAAGGGAAATAAAGGTCTATGAGGAGTTAGCGGAATCGATTTTTGAGATGAGAGTCGGAAAATATATTGAGAGCGGAAAGGATGGCGGTTCATTAGATTCGTTTCTTTTTGACTTTCTGAAAAAGATAAAGGAATTTTATATCTCTATGATGACAGGAAACCTCATATTAAAAGGGCACTTTGTCTTATGCGAAATTAAAAAACCTTTTACATTAGGGAGCAGAATAATGCATCCAGGAGATATAGTAATGTTAGACTTGAGAAACGTGTCTGCTTTATTGATCGCTGAATATATAATTCCGTATAAAATAAGTTAGATTGCTATGAAAGTTCCTAAGACAATGAGGGTTTACTGCCCTAAATGTAAGACTTATACTGATCATAGTGTGTCTCAATATAAATCTGGAAAAAGAAGGACAATTGCAGAGGGACAAAGAAGATATGATAGAAAGAATATTGGATATGGAGGAAAGAGAAAGCCTGAACAACATAAGTTTGCTAAAGTTACAAAGAAAGTAGTCTTGGATCTAAAGTGTACTAAGTGCGGGTACGTTATTATGAAACCAGGAATAAGGTTAAAGAAAGTTGAAATTACTGAGGTGATCAAATGAGGAAACTTAGAGTTTTAATTCCAGAGCAAAAAAGCAGATTCATAAGAGTTAAATGCCCTAATTGTGGGAATGAACAAGTAATATTTAGCCATCCGACATTTCCAGTGAGGTGTCTAGCTTGTGGTACGCAATTAGCTTATCCTAATGGGGGCAAAGCAAAAATAATAGCTGAAGTGTTAAAGGAACTTGGCTAAAAATGATTTATAACAGGCACAGGTTACCTAGAGAAGGAGATATTTTAATAGCAACCGTAAAACAAATTTTTGATTACGGTAGTTATGTAACTCTAGATGAATATGGAGGAATGCAAGCTTTTCTTCCCTGGAGTGAGATTAGTACTAGATGGGTAAGGAATATTAGGGATGTGGTAAAAGAGGGTAGAAAGGTCATTGTTAAAGTAATTAGGGTAGATCAGAGGAAAGGCACTGTAGATGTTTCCTTAAAAAAAGTAAATGACGACGAGAGAAGAAAGAAAAATGCAGAATGGAAAAAAATTCAAAAAGTAGACAAGATCTTAGAAATAGTATCTCAAAAACTAGGTAAGACAGAGAAGGAGGCTTGGGAGCAAGTAGCTTGGAGACTAGAGGATAAATATGGAGATGTTTATATCGCTATGCAAAAGTCATCCAAGGAAGGAGAAAAGATCTTATTGGATGCTGGAGTACCAGAGATTTGGATTAAACCTATTGTAGAAGAGACTAGTAAATTTAGTGAGGAGAAGAAGGTAAAGGACAGTAAAATAATTTCTATTAGATGTAAGGATTCTCTTGGTATTGAAAAAATAAAGCACCTTGTAGATCTAGTAACTAAAACTAATGACGGTTTTTCGATAAGAGTATACACTATAGGTGCGCCTAGATACAGAATAGAAGTAGTAGGGAATGACCCCAAGGATGTTTCAGAAAAACTTACTAATGTTTTATCAATATTGGTGCAGGAAGGAAAGAAAGAAGGTCTTGAAGTAGGGGAGTCTAAATAATGGGATGGAAAATACGAAAATGTCCAAATGATGGGACATATACATTAAGGGATTACTGCCCTATATGTGGGAAACCAACCGTTTTTTCTCATCCACCGAGATTCTCTCCTGTAGATAAGTATGTAAAATATAGAATAGAGTTAAAAAAAGGGCATAAACTAGATTGTTAGCCATAAACATAAGTAGTGTTTATTATTGTCCCTGGTTGAACGAACTGATATATCATTACCATAATGTAAGTCTGATAGTCAGGTCCTGTAATCCAAGGATATAGAGATACATAAACTGGTTGGAAGTACATTAAGTGAACTGGTTCTAGTGGAGTTCCCGGAGTTCTTTGAATGCCTGAACTTGTTATAGATAAGGAACTACTAAACGGAGCTATTACTGGATATCCATTATATCCTTGAAGTGCTTCTATAAACATATTTGCGATAAGCGATTGGTAAGCCTTTTGTGTCCATGCGAAGGGATATGCGCTACCTACATAGCTTTCTAGTGTGCTTAACTCGCTTGCTACAGAAGGATTAGTTTGCGCTAAGGGAGCAAGAGAAGAGTTTAGACTTTCCTCTTCTTGAAGTATTAGACTAGAGTTTAGATACTCGCTTATTGGATAGCCAGCTATTACAGTCATTGCCCCAAAGGCTTTTCCGATGTCTCCTAGAGAAGTCGTATAGCCTAGGAATTCTCCTCCTAGATCAGTTGGATATCCGATAAACCACTCATCTCCAGTTGAGGAGTTAACTAGAGTCACGGCGTCATAAGCCACTATATAGGCGGGAATAGTATAATTTGGGCTTCCATATGGTGCTAAGTGGAAGTCTTTCTCTAATACTGTAGCTGCAAAAGATTCATTGTTGAGGAACATCTCAGCCATTAACTTAATTTGAGTTCCATTAAGTGTATTATTTTCATCAATCACGCTCCGATTTCCTATTACTTCTACCCAATATCCGTAGTCCCACCAAGACATTACAAACGAATGCTCTGGCGTCTTAGAATTTAACCAATCGAGTGCTGATACCCACGCATAATTGGTGATTGGATACGGAGATGCAGATGTTAGTATTTCATTTGGTTCGTAACTATAAACTATCGCTGCACTAGCATCTGCTACTAAAGAAATTCCTACTATTCCAAGAATTAGCAAAGGTATTAGCTTATTTCCATGCTCCCTAACCTTGTTTACGATAAAGTAGACTCCAATTCCAGCCAATGGAGCAATCATGTAAGCAGTATAGTTAAATAAATATGGCTGTTCAGAAGTTCCATAAATGCTAAGGACTCCTAATACAAGTAACCATAATCCCGCAAGACTACTTTGCCTTAATAAATAATACATTCCAACGATAGAAAGGAATAACGCTACTCCGAAATCTTGAATCATAGAAGTTATAGATTGGGGAATATACTCGGCTACGGTTCTGTCGATGGGTACTGTAAATTGGAAGAAAGGATTTACAATGGCATAGTATCTACTAGGAATTGGTGAAATACCTAAGAATGAAAGACCCAGTATCCCAATAACTATAATCAAGACAATAATTGCTGTTAGGATAAGCGTTCTAGACTCTGAAATTTCTCTAGGAATAATCTGCTTTAGATATACATCAAAGAAAAGTAAAGCTCCAATTAGCAGAAGGGAGAAACCATGAGCGAGGCCTGAGAAGAAGCCTATGCTATTTGGTGCAAATGATGTGAGGAATGCAGTTACTATAGCCATTAGTGTAAAAGACTTTGCTGTCGTTTCGTCATTTCTATTAAGTAATATTAGAAGAAATGCGCCAGCCAGCAGGCTAAGGTCTATATATGTAGATCCTCCCCAAGTTATTTCAGCTAAGAATAGCGGTACTCCTGCTATTGCTCCATATAGTGGTTTCTTTTTCTCTATTGCATAATTAAGAAGATAAATGGAGAAGAGGACAAACACACCACCCCAAGAGTCCTTTGGAAGTCCACCTATAATGTTCTTATAAGTTAGTGCTGGTGATACTGCAATTACGGCTGCAGCAATAAAGCCTGCAATTCTACTTTTTGTTATCCCACTTACGGAAATATACGCTGCTGCTACACCTAATCCAGCTAAGGCTATATCAAAGAATATTGTCACAGTATATACAGCATTAGCGCCAAATGCTGAGAAAAACGGCAAAGAAAATAATGCAACTAGGAATGGCAAACCTATTGTATCTCCTAGCTCTATAAAATATCCATAAGGAAACCAAGCATGAACGTCAGGAGGTACCGCATACCAGTTTCCATGTGCTTGGGCAATTAATAAGGCATTATAAAACAGGTACCACGAGTCAAATCCATTTATTGTAAGAGGATAGGACGCGCTTACACCTCTTATCAGAATTGATACTAGCGAGATGGCTGCGACAATTGTTGCGTCAACTATGTTACTCTTTCTCAGAATCGTTGAGGATTTTTTTAAAGATTGCATAAAGGTTTACTGAACGGTCTTAATATAAATCTTATTCCAAATACTCCCTTTTCGAATGATGGGCCCGGAGGGATTTGAACCCTCGACCTCCCGGTCTCTGGTAAGAATATCAGCCGGGCGCTATAACCATGCTAAGCTACGGGCCCTCTTACTTTAGTGTTTCTATATATTTTAAAATCTAACTTCGTATCTCTAGGTCATTGTAGAAAAATTAATTTTTAATATATTCTTTGAATTAAATGAGAATATAATACTTATTAGTATAAAGATCTGTCTTTAAATTAAGACCTTCATAACAATCTATCAAATTATTTAGTTTTTTGGTCTTTTATTTAATATTAATCACTTAAAAAGGAATTAATAACTTTTAAGAGAACATTATAAATTGTGATGATATATTACTCAATTTAATAAATTTTTCTGAAGAAAAATTTATGAGCTTCTTATAGTATACAAGAATTTTTATAACTTTTTCCTGGTTTTTTAACTCGAGATAGAGAACTGGACACATAATGTCGAAACAAAGTAAACTTTAAAGATAGGTTTCTCTAATTGATATGTGCGGTCGTCGTCTAGCATGGAATAGGACGTCAGCCTTCCAAGCTGATGATCCCGGGTTCAAATCCCGGCGGCCGCATATGTTGTTTTGTAATCTTATGTAAACCTAGAGACGAGTGGAGTAATTACATTGCGCATAGAAAAATAGTAGTATAATAGCTTTATTCCTCTAACTGTAAGCATAATTAATTATAATTAATGTAATTATTACGACATATTAATAACTAGTATCAATGTAGGTTATTACTTATATTTTTTCCAGTTTCTTAAAAAGGAGACTAGTTTGAATGATACACTATCTCTTTTTAACCTCTACCTTTTCATGCATGATTTAACAATGTTCATTATCTAACGTATAACCTTTAAAAACATTTAGCCAAACCCATAGTATAACATATCTATACGTTTCTATCAACTATTGATATGGAAAGATCGTTCCATTTAATTCTAAAGTTAAACCACTAATATCATAAGAAAAAACTCATTTTGACGTAGTTCATCTTCATAAACAAATATATAATAACTTTAACAAAATATCTCTGCGGTCTCATTTGATCATAAGAAACTACATACCTTTGCCTAAACAGACTGACTCTGAATTTTGGACATTAGAAAGAATTGAACATATCAGAAAGTTGGCTATAAACGGTTTACCTACTGAACTTCCAAGGAATAAGAATAGCCTAAGAATTTTAGATAAGATTCAATTTTTGAACATAGCTCAAGATCTAACTAATAATCCGAAAGCGAATCTACAGACGTATGTCGCTGGCATACCAATGTCGTCTCCCTTATATTTAGGGGATATGTCTTATGGTGCACTTAGCGGTAATCCAAATATAGCTATAGCAAAAGCTGCAGAATTGACAGAAACGTTAGCAGGAACTGGAGAAGGGGGATTACATCCTGAAGTAGCCAAGAGCAAAAGAATATTTGTTCAATGGGCTTCTGCTAGATTTGGAGTTGATATTGACACTCTATCTTCAGGTTTAGGTATAGTAATAAAGATAGGTCAAGGTGCAAAACCAGGAATAGGAGGTCATCTTCCTGGAAGTAAGGTAACTCATCCTATATCTAAAGCAAGGAGGATTCCTGAAGGTATAGATGCAATTTCACCTGCTCCTCATCACGATATTTACTCAATTGAAGACCTGGGGCAAAGAATAGAAGCTTTAAAAGAGGCAACAGGAAAACCAATTTTTGTTAAAGTAGCAGCAACTAATTATATTCCTTATATAGCCTCAGGTGTAGCTAGAATGGGAGCTTCTGGAATTATAATTGATGGTCATGGAGCAGGTACAGGGGCTACTCCTGAAGTAATTAGAGATAATCTAGGAATACCGACAGAGCTTGCAGTTGCTTCAGCAGATTCAACACTCAAGACGGAAGGTCTTAGAGAAGGCTTCACTATAATTGCAGCTGGAAGAGTAGCTGATGCCCTTGATGCAGCTAAACTTATTGCGTTGGGAGCTGATGTAGTTAGCGTTGGAACAGCTGCACTAGTAGCTATGGGCTGTGTTATGGTCCATAAATGTCATATAGGTTCATGTCCTACTGCTCTTACCAACAAAATAGATGGAACCAGAGATCTAGAAGTAGAATTTGGGGTTAAAAGTATGGTTAATTTCATAAGAGGTTTTAGTCTAGAATTAGCCAATATATTAGATAATCTGGGTATATCATCGATACAGGAACTTCACGGAAAAAGAGATTTACTTTTTGCAAAAGGACTTTCTAGAGATTTGATCGATATCTTAGGAATAAGAGGAGAAGCGGAAGAGATAAACCCCAAAATGGGCGAACTCTGGAACAAAAGGAGAAAGTTTCATCTTCATGAACTCATAAACTTAGGAGAACCTGTGATAACTAGCATGGGTAGTGTAGCTCCTCCAGATGTGGAAACTCCTGCAAGAATAGTTGATTGGCTTAGAGTAGACGGAGCGCAAGTTACTAGACCTTCTATAGATCCATATAGGGAGGAAATAGATACTAGTTTTCTTCTTAATAGAGGAAAAGTTTACCTCTCTCTTCCAGTTATATTTGACATAACTGGATCCCCTGAGGAGTTTTCTAGACCTCTTAGATGGGCAGCTTTAGCTTTAAGTTCTATGATATTCTCCCCAGAAACTCCTGAAGGGTTCGAGGATGTTTCGTTTACTTCCGATGGCAAAGGAGTTATGACGTGGAGTTATACTCCGTCAGAAGGGAAATACGTTATCGCTAGGTCTTTGGAGGAGGCAGAATCCTTGAGTAATGAAAAGGGAATTCCTGGTTTTATATTGGATGAGGATATTGTTGGAGAAGATCTAGAAGTTCTAGTATCTGAACTAGATACCAAATTAAAGGACTTAGGAATTAGAAACAAATTTGATATAATCGCTAAATCTTCAAAACTAAGAGATTCCGCAGATGTATTTAAGTTAGTATCTCTAGGTTCTGATGCTGTTATAATGCCTTACAAGGTGCTTGAAATCGCAATAGGTGAAGGAAGTAAGAGGGATTTAAGAGAAAGAGCCTTTAACTTAATAGCTGGGTTCAAGAAGGAGATTGCTTTAATGGCTGGTGCAGCAGGCATGTATGGTGTCCAATCTTCTCTTACAGGGAACAGAGAGATTTTGAGGGCAGTAAATCTGAACTCTTACATTGCTTCAAAAATTAGAGTAAGGCAGGCTGGTTCGCTATGATTTCACCATCTGGTTGCGGAGTTTTTGGAGTATTAAGGAAAAGGAATTCAGGAAAAATTAAGGGTAAGTTAGTAGTTAATGCAATTGATTCTGTAAGATATAGGGGTAGTGATAAAGGAGCAGGATTTGCGGTATTTAACCTTAATCGAAGGAATGAGTATTTAGTAAAAGCATTTTATTCAGGAAATTCACAGGAATTGGAAGAAGAGCTTAGAAGACAAGGGTTAAGAATTGAAGACAAGAGCTTAAAAGAAATAGGAGAAGTATGCGATTGTAACTTTCAGATAACGATATCTAGTGTAGCTTCTCTGAGGAAGGCTGTTAGAAATCTTAACGAAATAATGTGGAAAGATATGGAGGGAAGGGTGTATAGTGTTGGAAGGTCTCTTCAAGTATATAAGGGCGTTGGATATCCTAGCGATATAGCCTCACTTTATAACGTAAATGAGATGGATGGAGATATGTGGTTAGCCCATACTAGGCAACCTACTAATTCTCCAGGTCATTATCCCTATTGGTCTCATCCGTTTTCCTCGTTTGATATCGCAATAGTTCATAACGGAGATGTTAGCTCTTTCGGAGCCAATGTAGAGTTCTTGAGATCTCGTGGTTGGGAAGGCTTTGTAGGTACAGATAGTGAGGTAATGGCATTTTTATTTGAGGAATTAATAAATGATGGCTTAAGCGTAGAGGAAGCAGTAAAGATGCTGTTGAATCCACCACGAAGACAGAGGATATTGTCATCTCACGAAGATTACTTATATAGAAATGCGAGACTTGACGGTCCTTTTACTGCAGTGATAGGATATGATTCTGGAGACGATCTTTACCTTATTGGAATAGCTGACAGATCCAAGTTTAGACCAGCAATTATTGGGGAAGATGAAAATAACTTCTATATTGCAAGTGAGGAGACTCAAATTAGACTCTTTAATCCTAAGGCTAAAGTTTGGACTTTAACGCCTGGAGGATATTTCATTGCATCTCTTAATCGTGGTGTAATATCTTTAGGTCGTGATCCGGAGATCGTAAAAAATTACTCAATTCCTATTTTTATCCCAAGTAATTACGATATTGATGCTAGTAATGTGGGTTATAAAGATCTTAACAAAGAAATTCTAAATTTTGCTAAGATAAAAAGAGATATAACTATAGCTAACGTAATGGGACATAGGTTTATAGGCATTAATTTTCCTAGAGAAGGATTAACGTTAAGGCTATATGGTATTGTTGGGAACGCTATGGCAAATCTAAATGAGAAAAATATTTTTCAAGTTTATGGCAATGTCGCTGATGATTGTTGTGATACTATGCAAGGTGGTAAAGTAGTTATACATGGAGACGCTAGAGATGTGATTGGACAAGCAATGCAGGGAGGAAAGGTATTTGTAAAAGGTAATTCAGGAAACAGAGTAGGAATTCAGATGAGGGAATATCAAGATAGGAGACCATATTTAGTAATAGGCGGTGTCACAGATGATTATTTAGGAGAGTATATGGCTGGCGGGGTTATACTAGTTTTAGGAAAAGGAGTAAGAAGAGAACCTGTTGGTAACTTTGTAGGAACTGGGATGGTTGGAGGTAGAATTTACATAAGGGGGAAAGTAGATCCACTGAAGATAGGCCTACAACCAAATAAGTATGAGTTAACTAGGTTTTTAAAAGCGCTAGTAATGGAAGAGTTAATTACGCAGGAAGAATATCTAGAATATATAGATCGGCCATATGTAGAAATAATGAAGAGACTTCAAGGAGAGGCTAAAAAATACGCTAGAAGGATGTTTGAGGAAAAAATAGGGATACCAGACTATGAGTATAGGGAGCTTAACGAGGGAGAAATAAAGGAGCTAATGCCAATAGTAGAGGAATTTGAGGCAGATATAGGAGGAAAGTATAGCGATCTTTTAAGCGAGAAGTTTACCATAATTTCCAGTTCGAAGAAATGATTTTTCCTGGTTTTCAATTTACCAGAAAAGTACCTTTATCTTTTCTAAGAATATGTTTTTTAGTTAATTTATGATATTTATTTATGGAAATAGCTGTTAGACGTTGTTAACAGAGTTTTTACCTTAAACCTCCTGGTATAGATATGTGGGTCAGACGTCGATATGTAGGCCTAAGTTTAGGTTCAAAAAGGTCTTAGTATTAGGAGGGGTTTGGGCTTTACGGGCATCTATTGTCTTGTTCGTGAAACCCTTGGACTTTACAACGTTCTGAACAAAGATCATCATCGCGTTCCGCCCTCTTAGTGGGATAACTCCACCCACTAAGGTGTGAGGAAACCCATCCATCCTTAATTCCTTACCCTTTTTGTCCCTTCTTCAGGTCTATACACCAACATTTGGGGCTATTTATATTGTTTCTTTGTTAGTAAGTATTTTTGAAGGGAAAAAGTGTATCCAACAATTTTGTTTGGATAATATTTATCCAATTTTTGCTGATTTTAAGGGAAGGGGAGTAATACTTGGAGAAAATGAGGAAAGATGAAAACTCTCTGTTCCATTAACCAGATTATGTTAACTGTTCTAACATAAATAATTGTTTCCCCCACGTTTTTACACGCTTGAGGATAGCTAATTCCCTTGCATCATACTACCTTGCACTCATTTTACAAGATAAAACTACCACATAGTACAGCATATATACTACTACTTCCGCAAAACAGAGAAATACTTCAAGTAATTACAAAAACCAAGGAGGGTTGACGAGACAAAACGTTAATTGAAAATACTACTTATGGGTAATAGTTGATCTAGATACGAGGAAAGTGACAAGCTTCTACATAACGGGTTTGTGAAGTGGTATTAACGTGTACAATAGGCCAACTAGAGGAAGACATACTTTACACATACGATAAGGGACCTTGGTATAACATGCTGACAAGAGGTATCAAACACGAGAAATTCGAGATAAGGAACACGGTAGGACAAGCGTTTAGGATTGTAAAGCACAGGCTAGCATAGATAAACACTTCAAACCGAGGTCAACAAAGGAGACAATAACAAGGGATGAAAATATTCTTCACAATCTACAATGAATTGTATAAATTCATCTCAGAGAGGTGAAATAGTTAGATACATACGGGAAAATCATGAAATGCATAAAAATGTCATGATTAAAGTGAAACTGCTGATGATGGTATTGGTTGAAGGTGTTCATAGATTAAACGTTGGGGTAAATGTTCCTTTAAGATCGTGCGAACTCCCAACATTTTGAAGGTCTTCGTTGTGTTCTTTGGTAGAGTAAGTGGGTATATGTATTAATTATAATTTAAATTTTATCAATTTTAATATTTCATATTACATAAGCAAAATTTAACTCCTAATTTGGCATTTCGTTATTAATAATCCTAATAATAGACAGCCAAGTCATTAGTTTATCCATAAGCACCAACAAATTCAAAATTTTTATCATTATCAATATAATGTGTTTCTGGGCCCTTTACTGTTTAGCCTGCATGGTGTGGCGGACCCGGCGGGATTCGGACCCGCGACCACCGACTGACCTCCTACTTAGAAGGCCGGCGCTCTATCCTGGCTGAGCTACGGGTCCACAATACCTATACAAGAAGAAGATTAAATAAGATTTACTATGGGTTACTCATATTCCCTCCATACTTTTCCACACCTTGTGCATTTATAGAACCTTGTAGCAGGTTCATCAGCACTTCTTGTCTGAAGTATCCAAAAATAAGCCTCGTCGTTTTTACATGCTGGACATACAACTCCTTTTACTTTTTGAGCCCTTTCTGGAACTTCTTCATCAATAACTAAGATCTTTTCTGACTCGGCGTGCTGTACTTTTGTAGTTACTACGTCTTTTTTTCCTCCAGCATTAGCATCAATCTCGTAACCGCATTTAACACACTTAAGTACGGATTTGCCATTTATTCTTCTTGGAGTCATTAAGGAATTACACTTTGGACAGAACTTCATGTATATCGCCCGACAATAGCATAAACTACGATTTTATTTTATTTATTTTTTGCCCTACTCTTCTAATTATAAGATCGCATATTGTTTTCCTTGCTTGATCTGCTTTGATAGTAGAAACTTCCTGAAAGACTGTACTTTCCTCGAATTTCTTCTTTACGTCATCTTCAGTGAATCCAAAAAATATATGCTCTAAATAATTTCCTCTAAAGACACAAATCCCAAATATCCCATCATAATTCGAAAAAATGGCAGTTCTACTTTCCTCTTTCATATTTTAGATATCTCTGAAATAAATTTATTGTTATCCTCTTCAGCCATCTCTATTGCAGTTTTTAGTGCATCTAAAGGCTTTACCTTGCCGTCAGTTAATATTTTGAGTATTATATTAGTTAATAACGGATGAGGCTGAAAATAAGAGGCAAATTTTACTCCATTTATTCTCCTTAAATATCCAGCTAACAAGTTACCCAGGGTATGATCTTCTCCTTGTATCTCGAGTTCTAGATAAGAATCTGTAGACTTAAGGATCTTAACTTCCATTCCTTTTCACCATGTAATTTCCTATCTTTCTCTTTTCTACATTTCCACAGTTTGGACATTTTAAGTGTTCCTCATCAGCTTTAATCATTAAATGACCGCATATTGAACACGAAGCCAACACAACTCCTAAATCCTTTCCTTTTAGAGTTAAATACACTGGTGAGGCGAACGTAATTGGTTTAGCTCTTATTATATCTCCTAACTTGACAGCATCTGTAATTGTTTCTATATACTTTCCAGAAACTTGACTTACGTGAAGAATTCCAGATATTAATGTAACGAACTTATCCTCTATAGATGATATGTTAACTAACGCTGAATCCTCTTTTATGGATATTACAGTGCCATAGACATATCTAGCTTTTTTTAATCCGCTTATCGCTGATTTTTTTGTGGAAATTACGTTACTTCTTCTATTTATCATATCATAGAATACTTTTCCTACGGACGCAGATCTTATAAATCCGTCTTCTTCGTACGTATTTTCCCCTGGAATAAACTCTTCTATTACTCCTAGCTCTTCCCCTGGAAAAGTTATCTCTCCCTGAGTCCTCAATATTACCACGGGAATATGTAAGGTTCTAAGCTATTATTTATAACCATTTTAGCTTCCCCTGGAGTTAAAACAGGCTTCTCAAAGCTAAATAAGTCATCTGTAGGTAGTCTAGGGCATGATGTTACAATGTATGCGTCAACATATTTCCTGTCTATGTTCCTTAAAGTATCAATATTAAGTACCTTATTACTCATAATATATACAGTATTTCCTCTTTCTTTTAACTTCTTTTCCATATATTTTACCATCAAGGGTCTATTTTGACCTACTTTAATTCCCTGTATTATTATCCATGTTCTAGCGTCAAAAGCTTGCATAATTTTCGAATATCTTATCTTGAGGATTTTCCTAATTTCTTCCGTAAGATCTTCTACTTTCCCTGAATATGGATCAAGGTTTATTACTGGCTTGCCAGTTGTTAATCCTATTCCAATTGGATGAAACACTCCTCCTGATACATTTAAGTGTAAATCAACATCTTGTGGTATTGCCTTATAGTCGCAGCCTAATATTTGTCCGTCCATCATGAAAGGATTTGAGGGTTTTCCGATAATTATCCGAAAGTTATTCGTTAACCTTTCCTTAATTTCACTAAGTAAAGTAGAGTGCTGAATAGTGCTTGAAAGCGATATTACCTTAGGATTATATTTCCTAACCTTTCCTAAAATTTCATCTATCCATCTCTCATTAATTTCTATTTTGCTTGTTGTTTTTACGAAAAGAGTCGGAAACTTTGGATAATACCAAGTGTAAGGTGTGTGACCAAAATGAACAATTAGGTCTACTCCTAGAATTTGAGCTTCGTCTTCAGCTATATCGCACGCACCCCAACTAGGTTCTCCAGATATTATGAATTGAACATCTGGCAAAGATTTTTCTAGAGTTGAAACTATCTCAGTAGAAAAATATCTTAAACCTTCTGGAAATTGTAAAAGAACTTTCCTTGAACCTCTTTTCACTATTTCATTGATAATGAATTCTTGTTCAAAGAAATAACTCACTGACTTTTTGCCCCTACCTTAAGTGGAGAGACTATTATTTCTGTATCGATAGGTAATTTAGAGCTCGCAACCTTAAACGCTTTCTTGGCAAATTCCACGTGTTCCTTTTTAACTTTTAGAACCATTAAAGTATCTCCTTGTTTTAGTATTCTAGCCGCTGTACCTATGGGTTTTCCGAAAGATAATCTCATTCCGTCTTGCAGTCTATCAGCTCCAGCAAAAGCCATCATCTTATTTTCTCTAATGACGTGATGCGGATATTTTAGAACCCATAAGAAGAAGTCTGTTTCATTTCCAATCATCTTAGCAATCTGCTTAAACGCTATAACTCTAGCAGCTTCTAAAGCATTATGCCTTATTTGTCCAATTTGTTTTAGAATTAATTTAACTTCATAGTCATATTCTTTTCTAGGATCTCCCATAGTAAATTTAGTTATTTTTGGCATTGGAACTCCTGGTATGTATTCTTTCCTAGTATAAGGAGGCCCAGAGAAGTGCCTATAACATCTACCTGGTCTTAGAGGCATGACTAAACATGATCTTTCTTAGTATTTAAGCTATCTCTAATAGTGTTAGTAATTTTCATGCTCGCATCAATCTGCTGAAGTATTTCATCAGCAGTATTTCTTAGCGTTAGTAGGGAGCTGGGAGATTTGTACATAATTGAAATCTCAATTATGAGCCTATCTGAACTTGAAAAAGTTTTAATTTCCATGCCTTCTGGCAAGTTAACATTATCTACATTAAGACTCTCCTCTATTTCCTTAGCGAACTTTGTATCTATAGAGATAGTCAGTTTAAACTTCAACTTGCTTTAATCCCTCTTTCCCATCCATAAAAAATCTGGAGGTCAATAGCTCATTTTTTATCTTTATAGCTATAGGTTTTTCCTTCTTTATCTTTTGTAACTGTAAGAGAATTACTTGAGCTATTTTTGGTGATTTGAGATTACCTTCAACAATGTAAAACTTCTTATCTTCAGTTAAATCAAATGAAAATCCTTTGCTCAATTCATTTCTAAATTTTTCAATTAATATACTAAATATTGAAGGAGATAAGGCAGATTGTAAAATTATTTTAGAACCAACCACATCCATGAAATATGTTGTTACTATACCTAGTTCTATCAAGTCATAGTTTAAGTAAAAGACCCTGTCTGAGATTATATCATCTCTATTGACCTTCGAGTTAAACTTCATAATCAACGTTATTATCTTGAAAAGTAAGGTATTCAGCTGAGTTTCATTAAGTTCCTCTAATTTGGTTAGTTCATCTACACCTAGTTCTTTTACTGCTCTTATTGCGTTATCTCTATTTCCTGTAATTTCCGGAATGAAGAGATCAATTGACTCCATAAGGGAGAGAAATAGAGGTAGCTCCTTGTAAGAAGGTATTCTAAAGTTCTTCTCTATTGTTATTCCAAGGTTCTCAGCTTTTTTTAACATTGAAATTTCCCATTCAGTAAGTCTTCTCCTCTCTAGGAACACGCTACTTCCTATTCCAGCTAAGATTGGAAGGATATCTTCTGCTGTAAATGGCAAAACTGAGGTAAGAGCTGACTGACCTATAAATACTTCGGAATTGTTATACTTTATAGTTCTTCCTTGAGGAGTGATTGCAACTGTAACTTCACAATCAGTTGAAGAGAAAGATACTCCAGCTTGGGACTCCATGTACTTCAAAATTAGAGCTGAAAACATCATTGCGTCTGGGTCATAAGGAGTAGAAATGCAAATTTCCTTGTTTCTATTGATGCTTTCTATGAGCTTTTTAGCCTCTTCAGGAGAAGGGTCCTTGATGTAACTCTCCATCTCTTTTTATTTTATCAAGTTCCTTTTTAAGCTCATTAAGATCTATTTCTCTTATAAGGGAAAATCCAAGACTATAGGCAAAGAGTTGCAGTGTAACAATGTCAAATACTAGAGAAGGAGGAAGAAAGATTGCGAGAGCTAACTCAGATACGCCTGAGGCACCTGGTATAGGAATAAGAGTTGAAACGAAATAGCTCATTGCCACAAGTAAATCTAGGTAAACGTTAGGCAAAAGAGGGAAAAGTCCTAGAGAGAAAATAACATAACCTAAGATTGTAATCCCTAAATACGCGAGTGCCCTAGAAATACTTAGGGCAACTTTTATACTTTTCTTGGTCTTTTCTAGGATATAGTAATATTTATCCATTCTAAGTAGCTTAAGTAGATTAACCTCTATTTTTACAGTTTTACCGGCGGTAGAGTAGAGGTAAGCTATTCCAGTACTC
This sequence comes from Candidatus Acidianus copahuensis, assembly GCF_000632495.1. Taxonomy (GTDB): domain Archaea; phylum Thermoproteota; class Thermoprotei_A; order Sulfolobales; family Sulfolobaceae; genus Acidianus; species Acidianus copahuensis. The sequence goes on from NZ_JFZT01000039.1 coordinate 231,784, forward strand.
CAGCCAACTATATTTCCTAAAGCTACAAGAATATAAATAACGTCTATTATGTAAAACCTAATTGGGAGTAGTGTAATAAAAAGGATACAGCCAGCTATAACGTCAAACGATGCTTCTGTAACTGACAAACTAAATCCTTCTACTAAGGCTTTTCCGTTACGATTGTAGACAATACTCCTTGTTAGCTCTTGCCCTGCCCATCCTGGAACAATTAGCCCCACTGCATATCCTAAAAATCTTGCCTTAAACGCTGTTTTAAGATCAGTATCTACTATTTTCTTATCTCTAAAAGACACTATTATGATTTGGGCGAAGTATCCACCTAAAAATGATAATATAGCTGAAGGATTAATCTTTTCCAGAGCCAAAACTATATTTAAGTTGAATATTTCAGAATATACTAGAAGGACAATTATAGGTAAAAATATCAACAGCCATTTCTTTTCTCTCATCTTTGACAAATCCATTCATACTCTTTTTTTAAAACACTTACTTCCATAGCATATTGTTAACCCATCCTGGGTCTTAGAAATCTTTATTTCTGATGAACTATCTTCTGACAGAGTCTCGTTACTTATTCTTGAAATGCCACAGCTCTGAGAAATATTTTCTTTAATGTAAATATATTCATGTAAAGCACATGCCTCACAGTTCGGATTCATATTTATTTTGACTTTTTCCATATTCATTGTTCTAAAGTCGAAGAGTATCATCTCGTCTTGGACTTCTCGTCTTAAGTAATTTAAATAAAGTTGAACCTGAAGTGAAGCCATAACAGTAGGAACGATGGAAGTAGTTCCAATTATCTCACATGAATTACTTCCTTCTCCTGGAGTCATAAAACATGATAAGCAAGAGGTTTTGCCTGGAACTATAAGCTTAACAGTTCCATATTCCCCAGAAATCCCTGCGTATATTAACGGAACTTTATTAGCTACACAGGCATCGTTTAGGATCAATCTATAATTTACACTATCTAGCGCATCAAACACAATATCTTTTCCTTTAACAATATCTAAGGCATTTGTTTGATCAACTATATCGAGGACAGCGTTGATTTTTACTTCAGAATTTATTTCCTCAATCTTTTCTTTGCATACTATAGCTTTAGGTCTCATCAAGTCTTTCTCCGTAAATAGATGAGTCCTGTGTAAATTAGACATTTCAACGATATCCGCATCAATAATAGTAATCTCTCCAACTCCTAATCTTCCTAATAGCTCAGCTAAAGAGCTACCTAAAGCTCCACATCCAACTACAGCTACTTTACTTTCCATTATTCTTTCTTGTACATCTATTCCGAGGGCGAGTAATTGCCTAGAATACCTCTCCATTCAAGTAACATAAAAGCTTAAAAAATAAGAAATTAGCTATTTTTGGGGGTTTTGATGTCCCACCAATGGGTGAGCGTGATGGAATTCCAATATCAATAGATGAGTTAAATAAAATGAAAGCAATAGCTGAAAGGGCTAGGAAAAACGTAATTAAGATGCAGTTCTATGATCAATCTGTACATGTAGGTTCTTCATTAAGCAGTATAGATATTTTGACTGTGCTATTGTTTAGGTATATAAGAGATAGTCAGGACAAGATAAACAAAGACTGGTTAATCTTAAGCAAAGGTCATGCAGCTCCAGCTCTTTACTCTGTTCTACATGAAAAAGGATTGATTAAGGAAGATGAGCTGTGGAAGATACAGTCAATAGACGGTCTGTTACAAGGTCATCCAGAGATCTTTATCCCTGGTGTTGATATGTCTACCGGAAGCTTAGGCCAGGGTCTAAGTTTCGGTATCGGAGTGGCTACAGGTATAAAGATGGCAGGAGGAAGCGGAAGAGTGTTTGTTATGATGGGGGATGGAGAACAGGATGAGGGAGAGATTTGGGAAGCGATGACTCACGCAATTGCTAGAAAACTAGATAATCTTATCGCATTCATAGAAATTAACGGATACCAATTAGATGACAGCACTAGTAATGTAAAGCCTAAAGAGTTTCTAGAAGAAGTATGGAGAGCAGTAGGTTGGAGAACTTTCTCTTGCGATGGCCATGATATCTTAAGTATAATTAATGCAGTGGAGGAAGCTCAAAAGGCAAAAAAACCAGCAGTAATATTCGCTAAAACCTTAAGAGGAAAAGGATTTACACCTATAGAAAACTCAAAGAAGCAAAGGGCGACGCCAGATGTTACGAGGGAGTTTCTCTTCAGCTCGTGAAGCTTTTGGTAAGACTCTTACCAAGCTAGGAGAAGACGACAAAAATATCATAGTGATTACAGCTGATGTTGGAGATTCTAGTAGAGCATCCTACTTTAAGGAGAAACATCCCGATAGATACTTCAATGTAGGGATTTCAGAACAAGATATGGTTAACTTTGCCGCCGGACTTGCAACTGTAGGTAAAAAACCAGTAGTTGTTGACTTCGCCATGTTTGCTATGAGAGCCTGGGAACAAATAAGAAATACAATAGCTAGAATGAATGTCAACGTAAAGATAATGGTCACACATTCCGGTTACAGCGATAGTGGAGATGGTTCTAGCCACCAAGCATTAGAGGATATAGCTCTTATGAGAGTTTTACCTAATATGACTGTAGTAGTTCCAGCTGATGCAGCAGAGGTAGAGAGAAGTTTGCCAGAGGTACTTAAACTTCAAGGTCCTTTATACTATAGGATAGGCAGAGATTACTCTCCTCCTATTACTTCCTCCATGGACTATAACTTTCAGATCGGTAAGGCTACTGTTCTAAGAGAAGGAGATGACATAGCAATTATGGGAGCCGGAGTTCTCCTTTGGGATGCATTGAAGGCTGCAGAAGAATTAGAAAAGATGGGAATTTCGGCAGCTGTTATCAATGTTAGTACTATCAAGCCAATAGATGAGCAAGCAATAGAATATTATGCAAGAAAAACTGGTAGAATAGTTACAGTTGAAGAACACAGCATATATGGAGGAATAGGTTCAGCTATATCTGAGGTCGTAGTAAAGAAGTATCCAGTACCAATGAGGTTTTTAGGTGCAACAGGATATGGTAGATCTGCAAGAAGCCAAAGAGATTTACTAGATTATTTTGGACTAACTCCTAAGTCGATAGAGAGTCTAGTTTTAGAGTTGATCAGATGAATGAAATAGAGGATTTAAGGAAAAAGATAGATGAAATAGACGAAAGTATAATAAGACTTTTATTTTCTAGATTTCAGATTTCTTCACAAATTGGGAAAATAAAAAAAGAAAGAGGGCTACCTATTACGAATGAAGAAAGGGAAATAATTGTTAGAGAAAAGTGGTTGCAGAAAGCTAAACAGTTAGGTTTTCCTGAGCCCTTTATAGACTCTATTCTCAACCTTCTCTTCTCTTATTCTAAGACATTTCAAATATATCCCAAAGAGAAGAGGAGAGTTGTTGTTATAGGTTATGGTGGGATGGCTAAATCCCTTTCCTCCCTTTTAAGCTTAGCAAAACAAGAGGTAGTAATAACTGGAAGGGATAAGGATAAGGCAGAGAGACTAGTTAACGAATTTAATCTTGTCTATATGGATCCGCAAAATGCTATAAATTGGGGAGACTTCATTATTTTTACTTTGCCTCCAAACGCAATCTTTTCGGATTTTTCCAATAAATTGATGTCTTATGCAAAAGGAAAAATAATAAGCGATATATCATCAACAAAAAGTGGCACTTTTGGTAGGATTGAAGAACAATCAATAAAATATGGCTTTTCCTACGTATCTTTGCATCCCCTTTTTGGTCCTTATCTTTTTCCTGTAGGCGAAAAGGTTGTGATTATTCCTTCAAGAACTTCATCTAATGAATGCATTTCAAAAGTAGAAAGTTTTGTTGAAGATCTTGGATTAGTTCCAGTGAGATCTACGGTAGACGAGCATGACAAAGCTATGGCAGTAGCTCAAGTTTTACCCCATTTCTACCTTTTGGCATTAAGCTTAGGAATAGAGAAACTATCTAAAGAGCTTGGAATAGACTATGAGAAATTCAAGACTACTAATTTCAAGGAAGTACTACGGCTAATAGAAAGATTAAACAGTATAAAGGGCGTGGTTCTTGAGATACAGAAAACAAATCCATATTCACAGATGGCGAGAGATACTGGATTGGTAGAATTAAATAACCTTTTCTCTGAATTAAAGGGAGATAAAAATGATTCTATTCGTGGTAAAGGGTAACGACTCTCTTCTTCTAGAAAAGTTAAATAGCTCCTCAGCATCATATAAAAAGCTAAATCTCTACGGTAAAGAAGTAATCCTAGCATGGCCAGACACTGAAACAGAAACAATAGACGATCCAGCAATAGAAATCAAGGTAAAAGTAAAGGAACCATATCCATTAGTTAGTAACAAGTGGAAGAAAGAACCCACACGAGTTAGAGTTGGAGATGTCGAAATAGGTGGAGATAAGATTGTTGTGGCAGCTGGACCATGTGCGATCGAAAATGAGGAACAAGTTATAACAGATGCTAAAGCTATAAAAAGTTCTGGAGCCTCCATTCTTAGAGGAGGAGCGTATAAGCCCAGAACTAATCCGTATTCCTTCCAAGGATTAGGAGAGAAAGGAGTTAAGCTTTTGAGAAAAGCCGGAGACGAAGTTGGTCTTCCTATAGTTACTGAGATAATGGATACTAAAGATATAGAACTATTCAGAAATTATGTTGACATGATACAGATAGGAGCCAGAAACGCTCAGAACTTTAGTTTGCTTAAAGAAGTAGGAAAGCTTGGAAAGCCGGTCCTTCTTAAAAGAGGACTAGCAAATACTGTAGATGAATGGTTGCAAAGTGCAGAATATCTTCTCTCTGAAGGAGATGGAAATGTAGTGCTTTGTGAAAGAGGAATAAGAACTTTTGAGAAAGCAACAAGGTTTACCCTTGACGTAGGTGGGATGATCGCAGCTAAGCTCATGACGCATTTACCAATGTGTGCGGATCCGAGTCATCCTGCAGGTAAAAGAGAGTTAGTTCATTCTCTTGCATTAGCTTCAGTTGCAGCTGGAGCCGATATGCTACTCATTGAGGTTCATCCAAATCCTGAAAAAGCATTAAGTGATTCTGAACAGCAATTAACCCCAGAGTCATTTGCACTACTTATGGAGAGAATAAAAGCCTTAGCGTCTGCTATAGGTAGGTCAGTATGAGAAATTTATCGGAGAATATATGTTGCTCTTCAGTAAATGTAATAATCGGAGAAAGAATAGAGGATTTCTTATCATCTATTCATGGGAAAAAGATAGCTGTAATATACTCAAAAAATCTTAGATTAAATCCTAAGGCCGATTTAGTATTGCCGGTTGAAGATGGAGAAGAGACAAAGGATATAAACAATGTTTTAGTATTAGTAAAAAAATTATTTGAAGCCGGATTTGATAGAGGAGATTACGTTATTGCAGTAGGAGGAGGAACCGTATTAGATATGGTAGGCTTTGCCTCGTCAATCTACATGAGAGGACTAAACCTAGTTAATGTTCCTACGACGTTATTAGGAATGGTAGATGCAGGCATTGGGGGTAAAAACGGTGTTAATTTTTCGGGAATAAAAAACGTATTAGGTACTTTTTATCAGCCGTCAACTATACTAGCCGATTTAGGCTTTCTTGAGACCTTACCTAAGGAAGAGATTAGAAAGGGATTAGCTGAAGTGATAAAGTACGGGATAGTCCTAGATAAGGAACTTTACGACTATCTTTCTATTCATGAGAACGAAATCTTATCTAAGGAACCAGTTGCAATGGAGGAGATTATATATAAGTCTATAAAGGACAAGTTAACCATTGTAAAGCAGGATGAAAGGGAGACAAAGGGAATTAGGATAGTTCTAAACTTCGGGCATACAGTAGGTCATGCGATAGAAGCCGGTTCTGGTTTTAAGATTCCCCACGGTCATGCAATATCTGTAGGTATGGTGTGTGAGTCCAAGATCGCTGAAGAAATGGGATACTCAGAAGAAGGAGTAGTAGAAGATACAATCTGGTTGCTTCAACTCTATGGACTTCCATTATCTGTGGATAGACTTGGATTTCCAGTTTCTAAGGAAATTGCCATTTCTTCAATTCAACATGATAAAAAGATTAGAGGAAGCAAAGTTATGATGCCTTTTCCTACTAGAATAGGAGAGTGGAAAGCTGTCGATGTACCTCTAGACACTCTAATGGGGTTTGTATCTCAATGTTTATAGATTACAAAACAAAACTCTTTGCAATAGTTGGAAAAAACATTAGTTATACTCTTTCTCCAGCAATACACAATTTTGCCTTCGAGAAAATGGGAATAAACGGAGTATACTTAGCGTTTGATATAAAAGACCAAGATAAATTCGACAAAGGGATAGAAGGAATCCTAGAGGTTAGTGAGGGAATTAACATCACTATACCTTACAAAGAAAAGATAATTCCGCACTTAAACAGTTTGGACAAGAGTTCAGAAGAAATAGGTGCCGTGAATACTGTATATAAGGAAAGAGGGTATAATACTGACTATATTGCGGTAAGGAAGCTAATTTTAGAGTTATCTAGAGGTAAAGTAGATGCGTTAGTTCTTGGTGCAGGAGGTGCAGCTAAGGCAGCATCTTATGCTATAGGTAGTCTTGGAGGGAAAATATATATCATAAATAGGACGGTAGATAAAGCTAGGAATTTAGTTAGCTCATTAACGAGGTTGGGATACGATGCAACCGTAGTTAAGGGTTGTGACTTAAAATTTGATCTTGTGGTCAATGCGACTCCAGATCCTTCTTCATTTCCTAGCGAGTGTATAAAAGGAGAAATTGCATTGGACTTCGTGTATCACCCTGTTATTACTCCATTTTTGAAAATGGCTATGGAAAGAGGCCTGAAGACCATCGACGGACTAAGAATTTTAGTATCTCAGGCTATTGAAGCAGAAAAGATTTGGTTTGGAAAGTCAATAAACGAAGAGGAAGTGGTGAATTACTTATATGCCAGGAAACTCGTTCGGTAACTTATTTAGGGTAACCACATTTGGGGAAAGTCATGGTCCTGCAGTAGGGGTAATAATTGACGGAGTCCCTGCAGGGTTGCCACTTACAACGGATGATATAAAGTTTGAACTATCGTTTAGAAGGCCTGGAAGATCTTTAGTTTCAGGTAGGAGAGAAAAAGATGAACCAGAGATCTTAAGTGGAGTGTTTGAGGGTAAGACAACAGGATCTCCAATTGCAGTAGTAGTGAGAAATTCTGATGTAATATCTTCTTTATATGAAGAAATTAAGTACAAGCCAAGGCCTGGACATGCTGACCTTCCATTTATTATGCGTTTTGGTTATGAGAACTGGGATTATAGAGGGGGTGGGAGATCAAGTGCAAGAGAGACTGTAGGAAGAGTAGCAGCTGCAGCTATAGCTAAGAAGCTACTAATGATTTCCGACACACTAGTCGGTGGGCATCTTATAGCTCTTGGCCCAATTAAACTAGAAGAAAAAGTAGATTTTAACTCAATACTTTGCTCTAAATATAGTTTGGTAAGAGCTAGTACACCTAACTTGGAAGAGAAATTCAAAGAACTTATAAAACAGGCAACAATTGAAGGAGATAGCTATGGAGGTATTGCGGAAGTAGTTGTCAATAATCCTCCTATCGGAATTGGTGAGCCAGTCTTTGATAAAATTAAGGCAGATTTAGCTAAAGCTATACTTTCTATACCAGCAGTTGTTGGTTTTGAATATGGGTTAGGTTTTAAGGCTGCCGAAATGAAGGGAAGCGAGACTAATGATGAAATAGTGAATAAGGAAGGTAGGTTAGGATGGAAGGAAAACAAATCTGGAGGAATTCTAGGAGGAATAACGAATGGTGAGCCAATAGTCTTTAGATGCGCGTTTAAGCCAACTAGCTCTATAAGGAAACTGCAGAAAACTGTTGATTTAAGGACTGGGGAAGAAACTACTATTTCTGTTATAGGAAGACATGATCCTGCTGTCGCTATAAGGGGAGTGTCTGTAGCTGAAGCAATGGCTGCCTTAGTATTAGTCGATCATTCAATGAGGTCAGGTATTATTCCGTTAGTAAAGTTAAGCAGAGAACAAGCTACCGGCATTCAAGAACGTTGGGAGAGGTATGTTAAAGTATGCGGGCATACGGCGGAATCTCGGTAGTTAATGCGTTACCCTCATGGTACGGTTCTTCGATGGCAATAGATCTTAAGGTAGATGTGTCTATAGAACCAGGAAAATATAAAGGAGATAGTTCATTAATTAAGGAAATTGTTAGATTTATTAATGAGAAATATGGTATTAATTTTGACGTAAAGATTAATTCTGAGATACCTCAGAAGAGTGGACTTAAGGGAAGTAGCGCAGTCTCTGTTGCCTTGCTTGCAGAAGTTAGCAAAAAATATGATATACAGATTGATATTCCAAAGATGTCTGCAATACTCTCAATAAAGGCAGGAGTCTCATTTACGGGTGCACTAGATGATGCAATATCCTCATACTTTGGCGGTATTTCATATACGTATAATAAGGGATTTGAAGTTATAGGAAAGGCTAATCCACCAAAGGATATAGCTATTTTAGTCTTGCCTCAAGGGAATAGGCCTAATTTTAATCCGTGGGCATTCAGGAATTATTCAACCCTTTTTAGGGAGTTCTTTAGAATATCCTTAAATGATCCATTGAAAGCAATGAGGTTAAATGGAATCGCTGTAGGAGAAATACTAGGATATTCAATGAATATAGTTGATGAGTTGTTGAGAAAAGGAGCTCTTGCTGCTGGAATCTCTGGAAATGGCCCTTCTTATTTTGCAGTTACTAAGGAGGGAGATGAAGGACCTGTAATAGAAGTATTAAATACCATGGGTAAAGTGATTGTAACTAGGGCAGTTACCCTTGAAGGTTAAAGTTCATCCTTCCTTAATTGAGGGCAAAATAAAGGCTCCTCCTTCCAAGAGCATAGGGATAAGACTGATATTCTTATCGCTTCTGACTAAAGTTAATATAAAGATTGAAAACCCTTCAGATGATATTAAGGTTGCACTTGAGGCAGTCAACGCGATTAAACAAGGGAGAGATTACATATATCTTGGCGGTTCAGCTACCGCGTTGAGGATGTTAATTCCAATAGTTTCAGCATTAGGAAAGAAGGTTACTCTTGATGGAGACGAAACACTTAGGAGAAGACCTCTCGTAACAATATTTAAAGCATTAAAGGGAGTAAAGTTCTCCTCCACTTCACTCCCTCTTACTTTAGAGGGAAAGCTTGAAAAAGAAATAGAAATAGATGGATGGGAAAGTAGTCAATATATTTCTGGTCTAATATATGCCTACCATATTCTAGGTGGAGGCATGATAAAGATAAACCCACCACTATCTTCGACAAGTTATATAAGAATGACAATTGATGTATTCAATAAACTAGGTTCAGACGTAAAAATGGAAGATAACATTATATACGTAAATCCAGGAAACCTTGAACAGTACAATGGGTATGTTCCAGGAGATTTTGCCTTAGCATCGTTTTATGCTATAGCATCTTTGTTAACTGGAGGAAAATTAGAAATAACAGGGCTTTATGAACCTCCTAACTACTTTGGAGATCATAGCATTGTTAAGATTCTTTCAAAAATGAATGCCAAGAGTTTCTATAGTGGCTCATGGATTATTGAATCCAGTCCGATATATTATCCGGTAACGGTTGACGTTAATGATGCTCCCGATCTTGCTCCATCAATAGCTACAATAGCTTCAATTGCTAAAGGTGTATCAGAACTTAAAGGAGTTGAAAGACTTAGAATAAAGGAAAGCGATAGAATATCTACTATTATTTCAACTCTTAAATCATTTAACATTTGCGCTTCCTATAAGGAATCTATCATAGTACACGGTGGAAAGCCCCAGTTTGCTTCTATAGTTTGTCCAAAAGATCATAGGATAGCTATGATGGGAGGAGATCTTTCGCTACTTAGCGGTGGGGAGATAGAAAAAGCTGAATGTGTGAACAAAAGCAATCCAAAGTTCTGGGAAGACTTAATAATGCTTGGAGGCAAAATAAACATTGCATGAAGCCTTTAGTAGTAGCTTCTTTGCCTATTAGGACAAGGGCGGATTTCAGTAAGGTTGATCAAATAAATTCTGATTTAGTAGAGTTAAGACTAGACTATATGAATGAACCGTATGTTGATACTGATTTCATTAAAGGGCATTTAAGGAAATTGTTGGTAACAATTAGAGATAAAAATGAAGGAGGTGTAAATCCCATTAGCGACGAGTTGAAAAGGAAAATTTTAAGATCGCTTGATGAACTAGGAGTACTTTATGATGTTGAGGCATCTTTCTTAAAGAGGAATAATGTTAACTATAAGGGAAAAGTAGTTTCTGTACACTACTTTAATACAGTGCCTAATTTCCAAGAGGTAAAGGAAATCTTGGAAAAATACAGTAAAGACGCTTTTACAGTAAAGGTAGCAATAACAGGTAAAGATAACTATAGGGAATTTTTAGGTAAGGTCTCAAGTTTTGATAATGTTACAATAGTTCCAATGGGTGTAGATCCAATAGAAAGGATAGCCTTTTCGTTGTTGAACTCGAAACTAATTTATGCCCATGCAGGAGAATCAACTGCTCCAGGTCAGATGGATTATTGCACAGTTAATAGAATTCTATCATGTATATTTAACTCGAAGTGATTTTTAATAAATTTCCATCTGTAATTACCTTAAAGATTTTTAGTGATTTCTTTGAGGCACCCTTTATTGGTTTTCCATCTAAAATGGAAAAGTGAGAGAAGTGACATTGACATACAATCTCTTCTCTTATTAGGACTCCATATTTTTCCAAATCACAACCTAAATGTGGACATTTTGCTTCAGTCGCAATATATTTATCTCCACCGAGATATATGAGTAAAACTTCCCCCTCTTCTGTTTTGATCTTTTTCTTTTCCCCTGGCTTCATTTCTGGTTTAGCTATCGCAATCAATGGATATCCCAATTAAGGAGAGATATATACACGGATAAAAAATTCTATTATGAATTACCCTAACATAAATGTCTGGGCTTCTACTTCATCGTTAATTCTTGCCTTGGTCAAGGTCAAGGGGTCAACTTCACAGGATCTAATGTGACTCCCACTACCGCGGAAAAACGTTTAGAAAACCAAATAGAAAACGGTCAGGCGTTATAACAGCACCTTTTACAGACGAAAGTCCTCTGCGAAAGAGGAATTTCATTTTTCCATGTAACCACAACGTGAATAAGTTCTAGAGTAGTTGCAGGATTAACCAATTTCACCTCTTCCCATTCTTCATCTATCAAGTGAATATCTCCTCATCTCGTAAAAACCGATGTCAGTAAGTGAAGGTAAAAGAGACTTATAGAACGTGAAACAAGTTTTTACTTAACTTTTTATATTCTCCATAGCCAACGTGTTATAGTTCTTAGCGTTATACTTCCCTATCTCGAAGTTAAGTCACGAAGGAAGCTAACTTGATTCAAAAGTCCTGGTTATTTTTACTTTCGCTTTCTCAAAGTTTTTAGATCCCTTAACTTTCCTAGGTAGTGATTTGTGAAGTATCTTCAACTTTCTGATAGTTTCTCATGCCTTCCATGGTTTTCCACGTAATTATTGATTTTGTGAGTAGTCTATACACACCAACATCACTACCAAAGCGTTTGTTTATTAAAATGTCTCTGTTCACTCTAACTTTGAAGTCACCTAGATGAGATAGGTGAAGGATATTTAACTTTCTTTTTGTCTTTAAATTTCCAACCGCTTTACGGGTGTAAACTAGAGAGTAAAACTTACCCAGAGTATTTTCCTCTGGAAAATTCGCTTATCTCTCTAGGAACCTTTCTAGTGATTCATGAAAAACACTCAGCAACAGCTTGCGCTACTTGAGAGAAAAGTTTTTGACATTCATTCTACTGTTTCTCTCAGGTGTAGAGCTATCTGTTTTAGTTCTGTCTTGCTTAATCCCTTTTCACCTCGTTTATAGAAGTAGAATGATACCCACGTTAATGTATTATACATCTCACGCGCAAACTGGCCAGGCTTTTAACATCCTTAATGTTTTCCATCCGCATAAGATCCAAACCGGAATGCTACAGTGGACGCAGATATCAAATTAAAAATAGCTTATAAATTCGCGTCAATTCATCCCTCCGTGGGAGGGGGTACTCTTGACTCTTTTCCATAAAGTCCTAAATCTTAGCATTCATTTGGCACGACATTAGATTGATTGTTTTTTATATCTTTATTTTTTTAATATTAATAGAAAATATTATTTTTATGTTTCTAGCTCTTACTATTTTAGAGAAAACTAATGTTTTACGTATATAACTTAGTTATTAACTAAGTTATAATTCTTCCTCAGTTACATAAGCCATTTGAAGATAAGATTTTATAATGTTAAAACAGTTACATATATTAGTGGTATTCAGAATGTCAAGTATAAAAGAAGTTTACAAATCAAAGGTTGACTATAGAATTATGGAAATCGCTAATAGTTCTCCTAGTACAGAGATTTTAGCTACTGTTATCCTTAATTCTCCACCCTCAGAGGATATTATTAAGCAAGTTGGTGATGTCAAAGTAGAAAAGACCTTTAATTTTATGCAAACCATAAAAGTGAGGGGAAAGGCTAAAGACGTTGTAAGTCTAGCGGAAAAAGAATTCGTAACTTATATTATGTTAGATGAAATACTTGTAAAGAACGAAGAGTGGATTTAAGGAATTGGCAAGCAAAGTTAAAAGATAAAGTAAAGGTACAATTAAAAGAAGGATTTTTAGTAGCCTTACAAGCGCCTACAGGAAGTGGTAAGTCTCTCTTTTCAATTCTTGTTTCTCTAGAAGTTAAGGATAAAGTACTATATCTTGTTAGAACTCAAAACGAGATTTACCCTGCATATAGAGAGACAGTTAGACTAGGTAGAAGGTTTAGCTTCATTGTAGGTAAAACTACTGCTTGCCCTTTAGCCTCAGAAGATGTTGATCCTGAAGATATAAATTGTAAATATTGTGAATTATTCACCTCAACAAATGTATATGTGGATCAACCACCGTTTAGTTTTTTGAATAAATTAAAGGAAAATGGTATTAAAGAAGGATTTTGTCCTTATTATTCGCTATTTTCTTCGATGGAACAAGCTGAAGTAATTGCGATGACCTATCCATATATATTTATCCCTAGGTTAAGAGAATCCTTAAGTCTTGATCTTTCACAATATGTTTTAATAATAGATGAAGCTCATAATTTGGATAAGGTAAATGATCTAGATGAAGTCAGACTAACTCATGGGACAATAGAAGGTGCAATAAAACAATCCGGCAATGATACTGTCAAAAGTTATTTAGATAAACTAAAGTCCCAAGTGTCTAAGCTTGTGTATCCCGACGAAAAATATATAAAGATAGATAGTCCATTAACGTTAGACGAGGATGTATTAGAACTCTTTGAGGAAGAATATGAGAGTATTAGGGATAAGATGGTAAAAGAGAAAAAAATAAGAAAGATTTATGTCGGTTCTATTCTTAAGTTTTTCAAAAAGCAGGGGCAAATATTCTCCTACAAGGGTAGTTTAGTTAAAAAAGAGATCCTATCTTCAGTTTTTACTTCCTTTCTTAATGACGAGAAAGTATCAGTTCTACTGATGTCTGGTACATTACAGCCAAAGGAATATCTTGAAAAAGTTCTTGGAATAACAAGAAAAATATACTATGTGGATGTTGAAAAGGAGGTAAGGGAAAGAATTACAGGAACACATGATTGTTTTATTGCTTCCGATGTAACTTCAGCTTTCTCCAGAAGGGGGAAAGAGATGTGGAAGAAATACGCCAGTTATCTTCTTAAGATATATTACCAGGCTAAAGAAAACGTTCTTTCAGTCTTCCCTAGCTATAGCATAATGGAAGATGTAATGAGCCTTTTATCAATTCCGAAATTTGTTGAAGGTGAAAGAAGTAACATAGAACAAGTACTTAATTTAAAGGAGAAAACTCTCATTGCTGCAGTAGCTAGAGGTAAGTTGACTGAAGGAATAGAGATAACGGATAAAGGGAAGAGCTTAATTTCAGACGTAATTTTAGCAGGCATCCCTTATCCTTCCATAGACGATTATTTTAAGATGCAGGCCGATGCAATAAAAAGGATAACTAAAACTGATATAACGGACTTAGTAATAAGAACTCAAGCAGTGATAGCAGTCAAGCAAGCCATAGGAAGGGCTATTAGAGATCCATCAGATAGAGTTAATGTATGGCTTTTAGACAAAAGATATGAGACTACTTGGTGGAAAGGAAAAGTAAATTGCTTTAACCCGAAAAAAGTAAGACTATAATGTGAATGTGGAAATATTTACTCATAAAAACTGTACTGAATGTAGTCTTCTATTAGAATTTCTTGAACAGAAAGGATTGTTAGGAAAAGTAAAGGTAATTGATACTGAACTTTATCCGTTCATAGCATTAGAGAGAGGAGTAATATCGACCCCATCAGTTTTTATTGATGGAAAACTTATCTACGCTGGCACTGTAGATTTTGAAGAATTTGCAAGTTTACTTTCTGGAAATAAGGTAGAAAAAAGAATAGACAAGGAAGATTTAGCAGATAAACTAATGTATGGGATAACGGATTCTTTCGCTGCAACAGCCTGGATTTACGTTAACAGAGACTTTGACTCGTTTATGGCGCAAAAGGATTTCGTTAAAGCAGTAACTGGGTTAGTCTTAGTAGAGAATAATGATGAGGCATATGAGTATCTAAGAAATATCATGATAAAAGAAGGTGAAAAGTACTTATCTAAGTGGGAGGAACGTATGATAAGGAATATTTCGTCTAATTTTATTAGAGAGCTTTATTGGCTCTATGGTATAAAATTAAACGTTAAGGAAGTGATGGAGAAATATCCTCTTGAAACCTTTGCTCATTGGTTAATGGTCAGAGGAGGGGCTGTAGGAAGAGTGGGCCTTAGAATTCATAATTTAACAGAAAAAGATTTACTTGAAAGAGTAAAAAAGATTTACATTTTCACGCTAACTAATTATGATACGTTATGGGAAAAAGTTAAGAAAGAACAGGATGCGATTTCACCAAAGGAGGCTGAAAGGTATTTATCATTATAACTCTTGTTCGTTTAAAATGTTAAGATTTCTTAAGTTGGTTATTTCTAAATCATATTATAAATACTTTTAAAATCTATCCAGCGAATCTCATTTTATGTCAACTCAGCTTGATTTGAGAGGGAAATCGTGTGACGAATTCATAATGGAACTATCAAAGTATTTGATATCTCTTAAACCAGGAGAATCAATAACAGTAATAACGGATCCCGATAGAATACTATGTACGCATCAGCTCTTACGTAATGCTCCCCGATATTTATTTAAGGGGGATATTAAGGGTGATCATGCAGAGATAATTATAAGGAGATTAAGGTAGGCAAATTCTTTCCCCTTTTATAACTGTCTTTGTCCCCTTAACATTAAACCACTCTGACACGTATGTTGAAAGCTTAGAATTAATACCGATGTTTTCAAGGCTTATGCATTTCTCTTCATATAGCTTATCAGTTAGAAGTTCAGTATTATCCTCTAATATCTCAAGAAGTGCTATTATTGCTTCTTTATTTTTAATTATATCCGAGGCATCGTTCAATTTTGCAGAAAGGTTCATTACAAATAACATCTTATCACAAAGTGTTGAATCTTCTGATAGATTTTCTTTAATTGTCTTACATGATTCTAGTGAAGATGATATAGATGGTAATTTTCCTTTTTTAATAATCTTCTCTAGTTCATTAATAAGATAATCAGTATATTCCCCTATTAGAGAAAGCAGATCTTTCATCGTTTCATAAAGTTTGTTTAAATCCTGAATAGCAAAATTATCCTGATGAATATCGTTTATACGTTTAGATATTTCGAGTTTCTTTTGTTCATTACCAGGCATATTTATAACGCTAACTACTTGAATTTCCGCATTATGACATGAGATCAATTCATTCATAAGTTGCTTATCTGAAAATAAAGGTACTATGTCACCAAGTGCCCTATAATCGACTATATAGAACTTGTTAAATTTCTTTCCGGTTATTTTCTCTAAGTTTTCAACCGCTGTATTTATTTGATTAAGAGCAAAGCCTACGTTCTTATTAATCTCTAAGATTAATCTTTGAATATAATCTATCCCTGCCTCCTTTAATTTAAATTTGTCCTTCGGATACTGTAATTCATCCATCAGAATACCTACTTTTTTTAGTTTAACAACTATATTATTATATTCTACGACAGTACTGAAAATAACGTCATTTATACTTTTTTCGATGTCTGAAATCTCATTATTTATTTTATCATTTAGAGCTGATATACATTTTATATCTTTACATTCCTCAATTTCTTTTTCAGCTGCAATTAAGTTGTTTTGACCTTGCGAAACTATATCTTTTACATTTTCTTCGAATTCACTAATTAGTTTTATTCTTCCTAGTTGTGTTAGGTAATCCTCTATTTCTTCTCTTAAATTTTCAGTTTCAAAGGATACTTTTTCTCGAGTAACTTTATTTTTATATAGTAATTCAACAGATATAAAAATTGTATTTATAACTAAAGCAATTATTGAGATTATTATAACTGTCAGATTAGGAACGTATGTAGTATTCAGCAAGAGTGAAGCACCAAATATACTAGGAATTATTCCTACAATGCTGAAATAGTTCCTTAGCCCAAATATAATAGAAGCTATGAATAGGAGAGCTATACTAATTATGGAATAAATTAGTGGTGAAGTTATATCTATACTATTTGGATTTATATCTTTTAATGCTAGGTAAATGAAAGGTATTGAAGAAACGAGGTTTATTATGCTCTGTTTTTTCTCAGATATACCAGATAATAAGAGAAAAGGAGTTAGAGGTATACTAAAAATAGCTAGGGCTGTAATAAAACCTTGAACAGTGTTAAATTTTACTTCTACTATGAGAGGTACTAAGAACACTAAAATAATAAATATAACACCATATAGTAATCCCTCAATTGTTGTATTAAAATTCTGATAAAGGTATTGAATTGATATAAATAAGACCATGGCAGGCGCCATAATTTGAGGTAAGGCTCCTGAAACTATCGCAATAAGAGGTATCCCAAGATATATATAGTTAGTTAGGCCGAAATGTAAAAGAATCAGGTAAATCAGCAATGAATTAAGTAGTGCTACTATTACTCTTTCAATCCACTTTTCAACTTTAATTGTTACTTCTTCTGCGAGGTTGTCTTTGCTCATAGCCTACGCTTAAATATGAGAATTATAAGATTATAAAACTTCGTCTAGTCATAAGTGAAATTTTTGCCATTGTACAAAAAGCATTGTTGTTTTTACCATATTCAGTTAGGATAAATTATAATATAGAGTTTAATTATAGCGATGAAGTTTATTAGGACTGTGGTATCCGAAATTATCATGTTCCCCCTATTTACTATAACCATTTGTCCATTTTTACATGATTATTTATCTTCTTATTGTCTCCTCAATCATTTTCTCCGGATTTTCTAACCCTTGTTCCTCAACGTAGTTCCTTTCTGTTTTTGGTGATACGTTATACTTTTGACATCCTTTCAACTGACGTTTTTGCTAAGAGCGCTTGTGCAAGGGTTTTTCCTACTTCTCTCCCCTTCCCTCGAACTTCAAGGTGAAAAAATTATTTATTTTTCTTATTATACGTCGGTTAGGGAGAGTTTATTCTTGCTCATGTTAATCCCCTTGGTAATACCAATTCCCCTCACCCTCTCAAGTTTTCTTTAATTGTTTAATTAAAATCTAAATTTTTTAAATATTAAATTTTATTGTTCAGATCTTTTTTTACCATTATGATTTTAGATCTAAGGTAAAGTGCGAGGTAGATCCTACAGTAGTACTCTTCACAAAATATCTGATGACTTATGTCATCCTAATTGGAATAAATATAGAGAGTAAATATGAAAAATCCTTTCTAAAGGATAAGTAGTTTTCTCACCTTAAGAAATATATATTCGTATATTATTCCAAAAGGAAGACATATTTACGTCAGAAAGAAATAAAAGTAACTACGATTTAAATGTTGATATGAGTTCCGGAATTTCTTTCAAAAAATACGAATTACCACCCCTTCCGTATAATCTAGATGCATTGGAACCATACATAAGTAAGGACATTATAGATGTACATTATAATGGACATCATAAGGGATATGTAAATGGTGCTAACGCCTTTCTAGATAGAGTAAACAAAGTTCTAAAAGGAGAATTAGCCTCAGGACAATATGATATGATGGGATTAATGAGAGGTCTAGTATTTAATATAAATGGACATAAGCTCCATGATCTTTACTGGAGGAATATGACCCCATCAGGTAAAGGTGGTGGAAAGCCCGGCGGTTCATTAGCTGATTTGATAGATAAACAATATGGAAGTTTCGAAAAGTTTAAGCAAATATTTACGGAGGCAGCTAACTCGCTTCCAGGAACAGGATGGACGGTTCTTTACTATGATGTAGAGAATGGAAATTTACAGATAATGACCTTTGAGAACCATTTCCAGAACCATATAGCTGAGTTACCTATTCTGTTAATATTAGATGAGTTTGAGCATGCGTACTATCTGCAATATAAAAACAAGAGAGCAGATTATGTCAATAACTGGTGGAATGTAGTAAACTGGGATTTTGCTGACAAGAAACTGCAGAACTACATAAAGTAAACTTTTTTCTATACCTTTTCGTAATTGTTATATGGTTTCAGCAATACTTCTAGCAGGTGGATATGCGACAAGATTAAGACCTTTAAGCCTAACTAAACCGAAGGCATTGTTTCCAGTTTTAGGTAAACCTATAATAGAATATATATTAGAGGGACTACAGAGAGCACAAATTGAAGATATTCATTTTTCCTTGAGAGTAATGTATAGTAAGATAAATGACTATATTGCATCTAAAGGGATTAAAGCTAAGATAGCTGTAGAAAGTGAACCTCTAGGTGATGCAGGAGCTCTAAAATATGTGAATTCTTTAAATCGTTTGGACGATACAATTTTGGTAGTGTATGGAGATATATATAGTGAAGTAGACTTTAATGATTTTTTGAAATTTCATGATGAACACGAATGTCCAATAACAATTATGGGAACTAAGGTAGAAGATCCGAGAAGATATGGGGTATTAGTTACAAACGATGATGATAAACTAGAAGAGATAATAGAAAAACCGAAGAATCCTGTTTCAGATATAGTTAACGCTGGAGTTTATGCGTTTAAAAAAAGCGTCCTTGACAAAATAGATGGACCTTCAATAAGTAAAAATGTTTTACCCAAAGCCCTCAATTCTATGTGTATTTCAGTCTATAAATATGATGGTATATGGGCAGATATTGGAGTACCAAGAGATTATATGAGGTTAAATATTGAGCTTTTATCTAAGAAATTCCCGAAGGGGTTTATATCGACCGAAGCTAAGGTTAGTGAGAAGGCAGAATTAACTCCTCCGTATTATATATCTGAAGGCTCGATAGTAACAGAAAACTCCTATATAGATTCAAATACAGTCTTGGGTAGAAGGGTAAGGGTTGATATGGGTTCATATGTCGGGGAAAGTATAATAATGGATGATGTAGAAATTGGAATGAGTAGTTACTTGAGCGGTGTTATAGTTGCTGATAAGTGCAAGATAGGTAAGTGGAATAGAATAAGCGAAGGCACAATACTTGGAGAGGAAGTTTTAACTTATGATGGCATTATGTGTAATAGAGACACAATCATACTCCCAAATAAAGAAGTTACAGAATCAATATATAAGGAGGGAAGAATAATTCTATGATTTTAAATGAGATAATAGAAGAATTATCATTTGATCTTAAGAAAAGGAAGATAATTAATGTATGTGTAGGTACTAACTATACATCTGTGTTGTTAGATAACCAAACTATGGGAGTTTCGAATACAATAAATGAGGGAGAAATAGAATATTCGGGAGAGATTATAGGAAAAACTGCGTACGACTTAGCTTCACAGATAGATACCCCAATTCAAAGAAGTATATCTACTGCTATTTTAAATGCCCTAAATTTTATGGAGCTAAATCCAGGAGATCCCATATCCCTATATTCAGGTGAAACTCTCTGTGTCTTTGGCTACTCTCCTTCAATAACTGCAAATTTTAAAGAAATAATAACTTATGACTTTTCTGATAAACCTATGGAAAAAGCTAAGGCATTCTCGTCGTTTACTCGTGAGACATGCGATGTCGCAGTAATATTTGGTTCGTCACTAGTTCTTAACGTTATAGATAAGATTGTAAAGAACGTTAAAGCTGAACATTTAATATTAGAAGGAGTCTCCTCAGTAGAAGCGCCTATTACGTTAAAGAAGTATGGTTTTGAAGCTATAGGTAAGGTTATACCTGTAGATAAGTACAAAGCTTTTAGGTCAATTTGTGAGGGTGGAACTTCAAGAAAATTAGCAAAATATATTACAAGAATGTTCATTAAATTATAAACTGTATATCCTCTAATTTCTCGTAACACTTATCTCCTCTTTTATATCTACATTCGAGATTTTTAACGAACTCTAACCTAATGTCAGTATATGGTCCTTTGTTACTCGTCTTGACTAGATCCTCTATCTTTATGAGAGATATAGCTATTCTAGCTAAAACCTTGAGATCTCTTGAACCAGCATAAGCGCAATTTATTGCTTTTCTTGCCTCTTCTACGTAATTTTGTTCACCCGTAATAGCGTAAAGCCTAGCTAAGAATATTGAAACTTCTGCGTTAGCTAAAGGTTCTAAGAAAGTTACTTGTGTTAACCTGTCTTTTGGAGGAGAATCTTTAAAACCTTTTTCATGGGTTAGGTTTTGCTTTATATACTGATGGATTTCCAATGCCTTCGAAAGAAATTCTTGATCCTCTGTTCTTTCATATTCTGTTAATAAGGCGTTCCCTACTGAGGCTTCATCTATAAGCAAACCCTTGTTCTCCATTTTTTTGCTTCTAAAAACAGATCCTTCTTTGATTAACTCAAAGAGAACTTTTCCATTTTCTTTCCCTGCTTCAACTGAAAAAGCTATGTTCTGTGCGTAAGGACTAGGCTGTAATTCATCTCCATTAATTAGAAATTTAGCTTCAGGAGTTAACGGTTTTATTTCTTTTTCTCCTGACTTATATTTTTCATCTAACTTTTCTATAAATCTGTATAGCTGTATAGCTCTATGATCTGCTGGAATTCCATTAAGTATGTCTCCGATAACTTCGTATATTATTTCCTGTTTAACAGGTTCTTCTGGTGTCGGTATATAGTCCTTGAGTTTTTCTCCGTTATATCCCTTTAAGTACGCTTCTACAATTTCCCTAGTTTTATCTTCAATAAATTTAGCATCACTAGATTGAATAATGCCTAAAAGATTAGCCTCTGGAGATAATATAACGAATGATGGTACATAATAAGTGTTGAACCTAGAAAGGTATTCTGGGTATTCGTTAAGATTTATTTGTTTAGTATAAAATCTGCCAAATATAGGAAGATTTGATAATTCATTGAATACTTTTTCACATTCGTCACACTCGTCAGCTGTCATGAAAAGTCCTATTAGTTTATCATAGAACTTTGCATCTTGGAAAAGTCTTTCGTCTATCATCAATAGCGTAATATTTATTTAGTATATAATTCTACTCTTTGCCTATGAGTAGAGCTCCTACAAAATGGAAATGTGATCTATGTAATAACGCCATATATTGGGACGAATTATTCACATATACGTCAAAGAAAAATGTAGTGCATTTCAATTGTTTTAAGGATAAAGCATTAAAAACTACTAAAATTGATGAAAAACAGATTAGAGCTATAGTTGACTCTCTAGAGGACGAACTTAAGATGATTACTTTATATAAGCAGAGAATTCCACTAGTGACTGATGAAGAGGTAAAGAAGTTTATGGAACAAGCAGAGAAAGACGCTGAAAAAAACTCAGCGATGTTAACGAGAGCTGTAGAGAAACTATCCAGAGTTCTAGAGTAACATCAACTCCAAGCACTTTTTTAATTTTAGGATAAATAGATTTTTAAATGAAAGTCGAGCTTGTTTCTTTTACTTCTGATGGGGAGAAGGTTATAGCTATTGCCTCAAAGATGTCTCGTTCAAGGAAAGGATGGGATTCTCATCAGCAAATGCCAAAGGAAGAAATAGAGGTCTGGATTCGTGACGCTATTACTCACGGTTATTGGAGCGTTTTAGAACACTCTTCTTACACTTTTTCTATAGAAGGGATTTCTAGGGTCGCTTCACATCAGCTTGTTAGACATAGGATAGCATCATATACACAGATGAGCCACCGTTTCGCTAAACCTGTTGATGAGTATTACAAACCAGTCATCCCGCCATCTATAAAAAAGAGATCAGAACAGGCAGAACAGGCGTATAATTCAGCTTACGAAGCTTATTTTTCTCTTTTGGAAGAAGGAGTCCCAGAAGAAGACGCTAGGTACGTCTTACCAAACGGGGTAAACACAAACGTTGTTGTGACAATGAATGCTAGAGAGTTGTATAATTTCTTTGCTTTACGTCTGTGTAGTAGGGCTCAGTGGGAAATAAGAGAAGTAGCTTGGAAGATGCTTGAGGAAGTAAAAAAAGTCCACCCTATCCTCTTTAAGTACGCTGGGCCTAACTGCTTAATTCATGAAAACTTCGTTAGAGAAGAACCAATAACCTTGGACGAGCTTTCTAGTAAAAAGATAGTCTCTGAACGATGTATAGAAGGTGTAAAAAGGGACGGTATTCCTAAATGCGTGTTAAATGCTAGACAAATTTCCCTTACTCCTTTATGATACTTAACGCTTTAACATAGATCACATTTTTTCAGTTGATAAAATCAACAGAACTATATCATAAAGTTAAACAATTCTCATAAAAGTGGAAGTAAATTATGTTTTCTTTTTTACAAATTAAATTGTCCTTATCTAAAATTAGATTGTATATACATTATAAGCAAGTCTAAATTCTGTTAAGAAAAATATTTAAGGAGCATAAGTTGTTTAACTACTAATATGGCATTAACACAGCCTCTTGTATCCTTAGGTTTATTAATAGTCCTTACTCTAGGGGCAGGCTATGGAGGATATAAACTACTCTCTCTAGTTGTCCCAAGCGAGAGAACACCAGTAAAGATGAGTAGATTTGAGGCTGGAAATATACCTACAGGCTTAGGTCGAATTTGGTTTCCTCTACAATATTATGGATACTTGTTAATCTATACTACTATAGAACCCATAATAGTCCTCTTATTTTTAATAGCATATGCTCCATTTTACAATAATTTTATAGAATTTAGAAATTTGTTTGTAGTAGTAGGTTCGTTTATTGTACTTGTATATCCAGTTTTGTATTATTCCATAAAACAAATAAATGTTGTTTTAAATTGGGTGTTGAACAGATGACTCAGAGAGCAATAGATCTAATAGTAACAGAATTACAAAAGATGAAGGTAAGTGCAAAAGCGGAAAGCGATACAAGAGGATATGTAGAAGTTCCTAAAGATAGAATTGTGGAAGTCGCAAAGAAGTTAAAGGAATTGGGCTTTGATCACGTTAAAGCTGTTACTGGAATAGATTTTCCCGAACAAGAGAAAATTCAACTGATATATCATGTATCCTCATATTCAGAAAACCTATACAATATTATATTTGAGATAAAGAGCTTTACTTCCTACAAGGATTGTGTTATGCCTAGTCTAATTACAGTTTGGGAAAGCTCTTGGACAGGTGAAAGAGAGACTCATGAAATGTTAGGTGTCTATTTTGAAGGACATCCTGATATGAGAAGGTTGTTTTTACCAGAAGATTTTGATGGAGTTTATCCTCTAAGGAAAGAGTTTAAGATTAAGTTGGAGGGATTGTTCGTTGACAAATCAGAATGACTTTATGGATGTAGAAGTAGTTCCAGTTACAGGCGAGCTTAATGTAGGTCCTCAGCATCCAGGATCTGGACATATGAGAATATTAGTAAAGCTAAGTGGTGATATAGTTGACGATGTAGAACTTGATGTAGGTTATGTTCATAGAGCAGTAGAAAAATTGGGAGAGAATAGAAACTACATGCATTTGATACCTTTAGTGGAAAGACCGGCGATACTCGATTCAGTACACATGAACATGGGCTATGTTATGGCAGTGGAGAAAATAATTAATGTCGACGTTCCTGAAAGGGCTCTATACTTAAGGAGTTTTGCCGCTGAAGTTAATAGAATAGCAAGCCATTTCTATGGAATAGGAATACTAGGAATTTTCTTAGGTCACTCAACCTCCTTTATGTGGGGTTTTGGGGACAGGGAGATTTGGGTACACATATTAGAGGCATTAACTGGGGCAAGAGTTACAAACTCCTATGTTATCCCTGGAGGAGTAAGAAGAGATATCTCACCATCAATTATTGAGATGACAAAAAAGGCAATTTCTTACACACGGAGAAAATTAAATGATTGGAAAAAAATCTTTTTCAACAATCCGACAATTAGGGCTAGACTCGAAAATGTAGGAGTTATGACAAAAGATCAGGCGATAGCTTGGGGAGCTGTAGGTCCTAACCTTAGGGCGTCTGGAGTTTACTTTGACGTTAGAAAGGCTGAACCTTACGCTGCTTACTCTAAGCTAGACTTTGATATTCCAGTTTACAAAGAGGGAGATGGTTATGCAAGATCAATGGTGAGATTAGAAGAGATAGAACAAAGCATGAGAATTTTAGAGCAAATAATAAAGGATATACCTCAAGGTCCAATACTTAGTGAGAGATTTCTCAAACAGATACCTCCTACCAGAATGAAAAAGTGGGTAGAAGGACAAGGAAGGATAGTCCTTCCAGGTTATTATGCCTCATTTAGACCTCCAAAGGGCGAAGCTACATCGAGGGTAGAAGCAGGAAGAGGAGAGTTAATGTATTACGTCATGAGCGACGGATCTGCGAAACCGTATAGGCTAAGAATGATAACACCTTCCTATAGACTAATTTATGTTTTTAAGAATCTTTGTAAGGGAGTTAGATATGCAGATGTCGTATCCATTTACGGTAGCCTAGATTATTTCCCTCCGGAGGCAGATAGGTGATGGATTTCATATCAATATTAAGATTTTATTTCTTTTATCCATCTTTTTTTGATATAATAATATTTCCAGGATTAATATTATTTGCAGTTATATTGTTAACTGCTATATGGTTTGAAAGAAAAGCAGCGGCCAGAGTTCAAATGAGAGTTGGTCCCTATTATGCCTCTAAGAGATCAGGAGGATTTCTACAACTGGTAGCTGATGCTCTTAAGTTTGTCTTCTCTGAAATGATTATACCAGATCAAGTTAACCCAACGCTTTTTGTGTTAGCCCCAGCACTACTCCTAATGATTTCTATATTGCCTTTTGCCGTAGTTCCAGTGTCTATAATACCCAAATCAGGTTCAATTTTCTCACCATACTTTCACGACTTTTACGATCCGAATATAGGAATGGGTGTGTTGTCAGGATTTTTCACTCAATACAACCTAGTTCTAGTGTTAGCCCTTGAAGCGATATATCCTATTTTCATTATATTTATGGGCTGGGTTACAAATAACAGATTTGCTATCTTAGGTTCAGTAAGGGAGACGATGCTATCAGTAAGCTATGATGTATTAATATTTATGGCAACGGTCTCCTTAGCGCTAGAATTTCATACCCTAGATATTGCCCAAATTGTTCAAAGAGGTATACCAGGTATACTAGCAAATCCATTTGCAGCTCTAGTATTTTTTATTGGAATGTTGATAGGGAGCTCTAGATTCCCATTTGACATAGTCGAGGCTGAGACAGAACTAGTAGTAGGCCCAGCAACAGAATATAGCGGATTTCTGTTTGTAATAACGATGGCCCCTGCATATATAGGTAACTTCATCTACTCATTTATTTTCGTAGATCTATTTTTAGGTGGTTGGTTGCCATTTACTGGTCTTCCTGGAGCCGCTTATACCGCTCTAAAGGCGGTAATTGTGTTATTTTTTTCCGTATTCATGAGATCAGTATATGGAAGGTATAGATTAGATCAAGCTCTAAGGGGAAGTTGGAAATATCTATTCCCTCTTTCTCTTTTTGCATTAATATTTGGTATGGTGGTGGGTTTCCTATGGATAGCGTAAAAAAAGAACCTAAAGAATATAAAAAAGAAAATCCGATCGGTCTTTTTGGAGATCATTTAAATGCAATAGCTACTGGACTTAAGTACTTTGCTAAACCTCAAAGAATAACTCTGAAGTACCCAGAAGAGTCCATTCGCTTACCCACGGGTTATAGGGGATTGATAAGACTATACAAGGACGTTTGTATCGGTTGTACTTTATGTGCTATGATATGCCCAGCAGATGCTATGAAGATGATGACTCAGGAAGGAAAGAAATTGCCTATAATAAATTATGGTAGATGTGTATTTTGTGGATTTTGCGTAGATATCTGCCCTGTAGATGCGTTAAAGGAAACAGGAGTACATGACGTAGCATTCTCTAATAGGAGAGATTTAATCTTTGATCCTGATAAATTTAATAAAAATTATGACGTTCCATTTACTGGAGTTGTAAGGAAAGTTAGGGCCGAGGTAGACGAGAAAAAGGGGATAAGATATGTACCAGATAGCTGAAGCTCTGCAGTTAACATTATTTTCAATTTTTGCTATATCTTCTGTTGCAGCATCGATATTCATAGTCTCGTCAAAGAACGTCTTTTACTCTGCGATTTCCTTAGCTATCCTTGGGATTAGTATAGCTGCAGATATCGCATTACTTGATCCATCTTCCTATTCTATATACTCAGTATTCCATGTTCTGCTTTATGTTGGGGCAACGGTTGTGTTTCTTTCAGTCTCTTTAGTAATGTTTAGAGGTTTAGATGTTAGAGAAGTGAGAATATCGTGGGCTCCAGTGGTTTCTCTAATAGTTGTAGCTTTTGTGTTTGTAGCAGTTTTAGCGTCACTCAGTAACGTTCCTCCTGTCGAACCTAAGCCAGTAAATCTCGTCGTTTTAGCTCAGGACGTACTTAATACCTATTGGTTTCCAGCGTTCATTCTAATTGTAGGTCTATTAACAACATTAGTAGAGGCTATAGCTTTAGCCAGGAGGGAATAATAATGATCCTTGTCTCTTATTATGGTATAGCTCTTTCAATAATTCTAGTAGGAGCAGGAACTTATGGTCTTCTTAATAGCAAAAATATAATAAGGATCTTACTCTCATCTGAAATAATACTTAATTCATCAATTCTTTTTGTATTTTCCTTATCTAGTTTGATAGGGAAAGTATATAATCCAATTATTTTTTCTGTATTTGCTATAGGTATGGCTTTAACTGAGGTTGTAGTTGCTTTTGCCTCAATAATCTTATATTATAGAGTTAAAGGTTCTCTAGAGGTGGAATGAGGTGCTTATAGAGATAGGAATCATGATAATATCCATAATAATTGCCTCTTTTACTTTCTTCTTGAAAGGAAAATGGAATTCATTTGTTTCTTCAATTATAGCAATTTTAATTAACTCTTACTTTTTAGTTAGGCTTGGTTCATTTGAGAAGTTTTACGTAACCACTGATGTCGGAGACTTTGGGTTTACAGTAAATGATCTTAATTTTGCTTTCTTAATTGTTATTCTGTCTGTAACTGCAGTTACAGCTTATTACTCTACGCGATATATGGAAGAAAGATTTGCTGAAACTGGAAAGAATTGGGGACTTTACTTCGGTCTATACTCCTTATTTGCTGTTTCAATGATGTATGTTGTACTTTCAATAAATCTTTTGGAGATATATGTTTTCCTGGAAATATCTTTAATTACATCCTTTCTTCTTATAATGCTTTACGGTTATGGCGATAGAAGGAGAATTAGCTTAATGTATTTTATCTGGACTCATGTAGGTACAATCCTTCTCTTAGCGTCTATAATCCTAATAGGTATAGAGACTGGAACAATGAATATTTACTCTAGCTTTAGTACATTTTATCATTATTCAACAATACCATTCTCTTTATTAATATTTATTTCGGCGATAATTGGAATGATGGTAAAAGGCGCTCAAGCTGGCTTCAATATATGGTTACCTTATGCCCATGGAGAAGCCCCTACACCTATATCAATACTTCTAAGTCCTAATTTAGTTGGATTAGGGATTTTTGTAATAATAATTTACTATTATTTATTTCCAATCTATACTTTTATTGCAGGTATTTTCATAATCTGGGCAATAATAACAATGATATATGGAGGTCTTAACGCGATATCTCAAAAGGATTTCAAGAGATTTCTCGCATATTCAACTGTTTCTCAAATGGGTTATATGTTACTAGGGTCCTCTATAGCCTACTTATTAGGTCTGCCTAATAACGCAATAGCCTTACCTTTAGGAATTCTAGCCTCTATTCTGATATATGCTGGTCATGGTTTCGGCAAAGCTATTCTCTTCATGAGTGCAGGGGCATCAATAACGGAACTTCATGAGAGAAACGTAGACAATTTAGGTGGTTTGTATATGAACTCCTCCCTGCATTCTAGCCTCTCTTTTATTGGCGTATTAAACTTACTTGGTATGCCTCCAACAGTAGGTTTTTTTGGAGAAGCATTACTTTTACTTGCTGTAGGAGAAACTGTTAGTAAAATTGGAATACCTCTGTTTATCGCTATGGCCTTATTTATAGCAATAGGGATTGGAATATCTTCCTCGTATTTAGCATACTTATTCAAGAAAGTTTATGGTGGTAAATCTAGGCATGATATCAGCATGGACAAAGCTGTAGAGTATAGTATTCCAATGATTCTTATGGCCTTACTTAGTATGCTCTTTTTCTTCTTCCCGAACATTCTTTCTAGTTCATTAAATAATTTTATAACTATTTTGTCGGGAACATACTATATTCCATTTTTAATTGTATTTCTTCCAGCTATAGGTTCTCTAATTTCGCTTGTAACTCCAAGATTACTGAACCAAGATCTAAGAGGGTCTATAGTGGTTGCTCTAATAGGGATCTCTACTGCACTTTCAGCCTACAATCTTTACTATACCTTATCTCTTCCCCATACAAGTTTTTACGTACCAGTCTATGAGTATACATCTTTTACTTACTTCTCATTTAGTTCTTCTGTTCTACAAGCGCTATTAGCTCTCTTTGTGTCAGGATTATCCTTCTTTATTTCCGTTTACAGTATAGGTTACATGAGAGAGGATACTGTTCTTAGACGTTATTGGGGATTCTTTGGATTTTTTGTCACTTCTATGTTGGCCGTTGTTCTCTCTGACAACTTGTTCCTATTCCTAGCTGGATGGGAAGGTACTGGACTTGCATCTTACGGACTAATAAGTTATTGGTTAAATGATGATATGAAGAACGTTGTAGGAGATCCAGGGAGGAAAGTCTTAGGTGTGGAGTATTTATCAAAGCCAACAACAAGTGGAATAAGGGCTTTAGTATTTACTAGAGTCGCTGACGTAGCAATGTTCCTTGCTTTTGGCTACCTGCTTTTCTTAACTAGAGGTTCTCTTTTCACAGCTAACTCTGCCCTTTATTCCGGGGTTTTCATATCACTTTCAGCGTTATCTGTTCTTCCATTTGCTCTTCCGATACTAATCTTATTGTATCTTGGAGGTTTATCAAAGAGCGCTCAATTTCCATTTACTCAATGGTTAGTAACTGCAATGACAGGTCCTACTCCAGTTAGTGCACTAATTCACGCTGCTACTATGGTTAATCTTGGAATAATCTTCTCATTAATAACTTATCCTTTTCTAGTTGTTCAGCCCGTTTTCGCAGTAAAGGAACTACTAGAGATAATTATTGGGGTAACAGCGTTCACAGCTATATATACTAGCTTAAACGCTCTTGTTTCAAACGAACAAAAGGTTATTCTCGCAAACTCCACTGCTGATCAAATAAGCCTAGCAATATTCTCTGTAAGTCTTGGCTCATTGTTAGCTTTAGACATGAATAATCTTCTCTTTCTTTATGCAGGAATAACTGCTGCCTTGATTCAGATGATAGCACATGGGATCTATAAAGCCTCTCTGTTCATGAATGCTGGTTCGGTAATTCATTATACCGAAAGTAGATATGTAGCCTCTTTTCCGAATCTTTATAAGAAACTTAAAGCCGTCTTCATTCTTCAGTTATTTGCAGCTCTAAACCTGGCGAATATCCCCATATTTATAGGATTTTGGGCTCACTCCTTTATCTCATACATGACCGCATACTTTCCGTATATTGATATTCTTTATTTATTACTTGAATTTGCAGGATCAATTTACATAATTAGATATGTTGCCAAGGTATTTATGTACGGAAAAGGAGAAGGTCACGGAGAAGGTCATATAAGTTCTATCATGTTAGTTTCTCCTGCAATACTAATTGCAATTAGCATAATATTGGTTGGCGTATTAGGTTATCTAGTCTCATTCTTTAAGGTAGAGTTCTTCGCTCCATCTTCGCTATTTGTGTTTAATTCTGTTGAATTTTTAGCTTCTCTTGTGGGAATAGCTATTGCATTTGTCGCTTTTACTTCCGAAGCTAATTATTATAGGTATCTAAGACCTGTGATTGATTTTCTTTATTATGGTTGGTACGTATATCCATTAACGGATAAATTTGGTTCTATTTCCTTTAACGCAGCTCAAGCAATATATAGAAACGTCGAAACAGGGATAATAGATAGTTCTTTAAATGTAAAGCTTCCACGTGGTATAATTAGCTATGGTTCAAGGCTTTTCAGCAGAATACAGACAGGAGTTTTAAGGGACTACCTAGGATATTATATGGCTGGTTTAGCAATAATTCTTCTCATAATACTTGTTCTTATAGAGGTGTTGTAAATGATTTTAGATTACCTGACTCTAATTTTGCCCTCAATTTTCTTACTTGCAAGTTCAATCTCAATTTTGTATCTTGATAATGGAAGTGATAAGGGATTTTCCAATGCTTATAAAGTTGCAATAATATCGTCGATTCTAGCATTGTTTTCGCTTATCTTTCTATGGAGTTATGGTGTATACGGTTTCACCTTGTTTTCCAATACCATTTACGTCGATCAATTAGGATACCTATTTGCAATATCATCTCTGATAGGTCTAGTTGTTGTTCTAGTTGGCTTATCTCAACATATACATGAGTGGAAGACTAGATCATCAATGCTTTCGCTTCTATTACTTAGCGGTTTAGGAATTATTTACATGTCGTTCGCATATAATGTACTGGTCATATTGACCGCTTGGGGGATATCGTCTGCAGCATCTTACGCAATTGTTATGCTTAGGAAGGACGAAAATTCAGTTAGTGCGGGCATAAAGTATTTAATTATGGGATTAGTTTCATCGTCATTTATGATTCTAGGTTTTGCATTTTATATAGTAGCTACCGGTACATTATCTCTTCATTATCAAGTGCAGTATTCCTCATTGATGTTCATGGCTATAGCATTTCTCGCAGTTTCTTTCTTATTTAAAATTGGTGCGTTCCCCTTCCAAGGATGGTTGCCAGACGTTTACACAAAAGCTGACAGAATATCCGTGGCTTTTATATCTAGTATAGGGAAATTAATTGGTATAATACCGTTAGTCAAGGTACTTTCTTTAGGCGATCCTACTCATAGTTTGATTATATTAACAGTAGTTCTATTCTCCGCAATCTCAATAGCTAGTATGACTGTAGGAAACGTAATTGCTTTCTCAAGAAATGACGTTGCATCTGTTCTGTCCTTTAGCAGTGTAGCTCAAATGGGCTTTATAGCAATTGGTTTCGCTACAATTGAGATAGATCCTAAATTAGCAGAAGCAGGTTTGGTTATTCAGAGTCTAGCATATGTGTTAGCTCAGGCTGGGTTATTCAACCTTGTAAATCACGTAGAAAAGGTTTCTGGGACTTCAAGGTTAGAAGGAATCAGAGGACTATCGAAAAGTGATAAGAGTCTTACTGCAGCTTCAACTATTCTCTTGCTTAGCTTATTGGGTCTTCCTCCAATACTAGGTTTTTGGGGGAAGCTTTTCTTGTTTGAATCAGCCTTCGATTTTCCTTGGCTTATAATAATAGCAGTAATAAATAGTGCAATATCTTCGGGTTATTACATTCCAATAATTAGAGAAATGTTTAGAGAAGGTAACTCTCAATACGTAAAAAGTGATGAGAGAGATAGTGTTATAATGGCTGCTATTTTAAGTATAGGGATTGGTTTAATATCTCCTCTACTCTTGGTGATATTATGATAAGAGTTGCAATAATAGGAGTAGGTAACGTAGCCTCAGCTTTTCTTCAAGGTTTAGAGATGGTAAAAGTTGGGGTTAAAATTAATGGGACCTTAGATCTACCGATTTCTTTTCATGAAATAGATGTAGTTGCCGCATTTGATGTCGATAAAAGAAAAGTTGGTAAGAAGCTATCAGAAGCAATTTTCCAGAAGCCAAATGTAGTTCCTCGCTTCTTTGATGTTAAGAGCGATGTAACTGTTTTAAGAGGTCCAACTTTAGATAGTTTGGATGTTCATCTCTCACAAATTATAGACGAGTCGGAGGAATCTGCTGTTGATGTAGTAGACGTCTTAAAGGGCGAAAACGTTGACGTTGTATTAAATCTCCTCCCTGTGGGGTCAGATAAGGCTAGTCTATTTTACTCAGAGCAAAGCTTAGAATCAGGATCGTCTTTCATAAATGTTGCTCCATCACCTATTGTGGAATTAATGGGAGACAAATATACTGAAAGGAAAATACCTCTTTTCGGAGATGATTTACTTAGTCAGATAGGGGGAACTGCCTTACACTCTGGACTAATAGAATTCCTTCAGAAGCGAGGAGTGAAAGTTTTAAGGTCATATCAAGTTGATATAGGTGGAAACACTGAAACTTATGCAACTCTTGAAGAAAATAGAAAGGACCTAAAGAAGAAAATAAAATCATCATTTATTTCTGGAAGATCTGAAAATGCTGAAATAGTGGCTGGTACCTCAGATTATGTGGAATTTTTGGGAGATAGAAGGGTAAGTTATATGGTAATAGAGGGTGAATATGGCTTAGGGAATATAGTGAGAATAGACGTGTCAATGAAAAGCTTGGATGGTCCTAATGCGGTTCAACCTCTTTTAGATTTAGTAAGACTTTCTAGTATTGCTAGGATAAGAAATATAGGTGGCCCAATACCAGAAATATGCGGGACTTACTTTAAGAATTCTAAGAATAGATATAGTTCTATAGACGAAGCCAAAAGAAATCTTATGGAATGGCTTAAGAAAGTGATGATAGAACCCCGGTCTGATACGTGATGCGACCGTGTGAGGACTGAAGTTTATTTCATAGATGGTAAGGTTTGAGATCACTTAGAGGATATAGATAATTTTTTTTATTATAAAGTATCAAACGATAAAATGCACTAAATTTGAACTACAAGAAAAATCTTTAATTATAGATAATATTATAGTAGAATGAGAGAAAATATGCAATTGTAGGCTAGTACATAATCCGCGATCTTCGAGAGATTTAATCAATTCTCTCATTCTGTACTTTCAGCCTTTAGTGATGACGTGAGATTCTCAGTGATAGAAGATCTAAAGAGATACATGTTATTGTTCCGGGTCTCTATAATCCGGCATTTCAGCTAGCAATGCTACACTTAAATGCATGGAAAAGAAGTAAGTCCTTATGAAATAAAACACACTAAACTAACTAAAGCCCTCTATGAACAAACAGTAGTAGGACTCATTACAAAATTTTTATTACCTTGAAAGGTTGGGGTCGTGAAACTGTTTCGAATTCTAGGGTATAGAAACCATTTCCTATTCTGAGTTAGAAAATCATTTTTAATGGTAGAGTTCTAATCCATTCTGCAGACCTAAACTTCCTATCACCACTGTAAAAGTATCCTTTATGGAAACGTTTCATTAATCTCGTGTGATGCGTAAGTTATGGGATCTCGAAGCGTACTGACTTAACTTCCTAGTTCTTGAGGTTCAGAGCATCTTCACCAGACTGATCTCTGAGTTGTATCAAGAAATTGTCTGAAAAACTCTTCATATTTTTTAGAATAAGGTAGGAGGAGAAATAGTGTAAGCGTGAGAATGAATTAAGATCATATTAAAAAAAATATAATATAAAAATTTATGCTCCCCAGTATGATGACGATGTTGTAGAAGTTGAAGATGTTGTAGTGGATGTTGTAGTAGATGTTATCTCTGGTAAAGTTAATATCCAAGGTACAGGCTTGATAAAAGTTAAGTTTATCACTATTCCATTACCTAGTACTATCGGATCCTTAAAGATATAACCCTTAGCTCCCCAGGTCCACATCTGTGCTCCATGATCTGGAGTTGTTATTATAGTGATAAACGGTTGGGAGGCTGTATAACTGAAGGTTACATTACCATTAATAGCGTATGCAAAAGCTAAGAACGGTTCCTGTCCAGTAGTAGGCGATG
Organism: Candidatus Acidianus copahuensis; assembly: GCF_000632495.1. Classification (GTDB taxonomy): domain Archaea; phylum Thermoproteota; class Thermoprotei_A; order Sulfolobales; family Sulfolobaceae; genus Acidianus; species Acidianus copahuensis. Next base: position 266,187 of record NZ_JFZT01000039.1, read on the forward strand.
GTAAGTTAGATGTTGCATAATATACAACTGAGAAGTTATACATTGTTAGGTTCTGGGCTCCAGTCATTATAAATGTACCAGGCTTAATTACTGTTATTATATTTCCAGCTACTATTACACCGCCATTCTTTCCGTTTATTTCGTACGAGTATGCGTTTACTGGTGTTAGACCATAGGCTTGGGAAACACTTACGTTAACAGGAGATGGAGGTGCTTTTATCGGACTTTGCGAGTTCTCAAATATCCATAGAACTGGTTTGAAGAATTGATAATTTACTAAAACGTTGTTTCCGTATATCCAATTATCTGCAAATTTATAGCTTCCTCCTATATACGCCGTGCCATTAAATGTACCACCGAACCAGGTCCATGAAGTCCACGTATCAGAACCATAGACTATAGTTATTGCAGGAGAGGCTAGTTTACTTGCTGTAACCATCGAGTAAAGAGGGGATATATGTCCGTTGATTGCAAACGCGAATGCGTAGCTCGGAGTTAAGTTATAGAAGTCTTCAGCTGGAGGGAATACTGCTTGGACGCTAAATACCACTAGCGAAAAGTTATATATTGATTCTAAGCTTCCGTTTGGAAGCTCAGCGTAAGTTCCTGGTTGAATGATACTTACTATATTTCCAGCTTGTAGAACTGCACCCTGTGAAGCATTTACCGTTACTGTAGTCTCATTAATTACCTTGAATATTGGTTGATTTAAGTTATAGAACATTGTATCTTGCATAATAGGTATGGTAGATACGTTCCATGTTTCCTTGGTTATCTGCCATGATGATACAGTAGCGTTATACTGAAGATATGCTACCATATTTACGTGAATGTCGTATATGGCTGGAAATCCTGGTTCTCCTTGGTTTACAAATCCTATAAACGGTGTTACATTTGCTACTACCATTGCTGATGTCATATTTGGGGTTAGAGTAACAGATATTGATGGTGGTACAGCTACTCCACTAGGTAGAAGGTTTTGTGAGTACTCTGCTACGAATATGAAGTAGGTATCCCAGTTAGAGAAGAAGTGCTCTATATTGCTTATTCCAGAATAAGTTCCATTCTTAAGGATACCAGGTAACGGGCCAGATATAGATAATTGTGCGTTGGGACTAAAGTATTGTGCAATAGTAGAATTTGGAAATTCTGCTCCTAAGCCATTTATTTCAGAGAGTATTTCACTAGAAACTTGATTTGCTTGAAGGGAGTGTTGAGATGGATATCCAGATATAACTGCAGACGGAGGTACTTCATTTCCATTCCATATCATTGATGTTATGAGAGGCTTTCCATTTATTATTTGGACTGTGATTTGCACTGATGAATTAAATACTTGAAGATATATTGGGTCGTCAGTCGGTGCGACAAAGTATTGTAACACAGCTGATATCATATAAGTATTTCCCCCTAATGAGGTTACAGTCGGTAATGCTGTAGTATAGAAGTATACAGTCTCATATTCTGAGAAGAAGTTGGATAACCAAGTACTGTTAAATGTCTGGTAGTTGTAGCTTCCAGGGAACGGAACTCCTTTTATTTCTGCTGTAAAGTTAGGAGCCAAGTAAGGGGTAACATCGTTAGGTGATTCTATCGCTATTCCATCCCACACTAAGTAAGCAGTATCAAGAGAAGACCCCTCCTTATACTGTTCAGGAACCTTCTGTGAGAGCAACTGAGAGTAATTTTGTTCTAGCTCTTTATACATTGATTCTAAGGTCATGTACTTTGTTAATAGACTCTGATACTCCGAGTAATTAGATTCTGCAAGTTTCATGTATAAAGAAGCATTGGATTGCGCTTGCTTCAGGTCCGCTGAGAGAGAGGAGTAGCTGCTGTTTAATGAGGAGTAACTACTGCTTAAAGAAGAGTAAGAGCTCTCAAGACCTGTGTATTTTGATGAGACGGAGGCATACTCATAAAAACCTATTGCTGCTGCAACTAGAAGGACAATTATAATTATTGCAAAACCTATTATTTTTGTATCTGCCATTTTCCTTCGTTCATAGGTGATTATCTTGTATTTATAAGCATTTACCCAAATTTTCGTTTTTATGATTTTGAGATTTTTACTTTTACGTATCTTTCTCTTGTCCTAACTTCCTAAATCCTACGTGTATTTCCAGTTTGTTTTTAAGGGGCTCCAAGACAAATCCCCACAATAAAAAGCGGTAAAATAGATTGATATAATGTCGAGTACCCTTAAGTTATTACCAGTTTGTACGTCAAGTTTTTTATACACACGTGTGGAATTTTTACCGGCTAACGTTACTTACGCCGTAAAAGTCGGTAATTTTTGACGTATTGCCAGTTCTTATAAATCTAAGTCGGTAACTATATCTTAAAATGACGGAAAAGAAGACGTATTATAATTTTGAAGGCATAATAATCCGTCAAAAGAAAGGTCGGTATTATGTCTGTAAGCTAGAGAATGTAAATGCTGATGAAAGGGAGACTTACGTCGCTCCCTTAATTGACGTAATAAAATCTTACGAAAAATTGAAAATGGAATCTGGGGTCTGGGGGTATCTCCCAGAACGGACCCGCCGGGATTCGAACCCGGGACCACTGGCTCCGCAAGCCAGCGCTCTGTCCTGGCTGAGCTACGGATCCATACACTATTAATTAATGTTACGATTAAAAGTCCACTCATTCTCTTCCTATCAGGAATTAACATCAAATATTCCTATCAACTCATGTTTATTTTTAAGGGGGTAAAATGGCCCTATCAGAAGGATGAACCGCTTATAGAAAGCGCGGAAATTTTTCCTGCAATAATTATATGTTGATTGTATCACTCTGTTTCGAACTTATGTAGGTGAACATAATGTTAAAAGCAAAGCTGAAGTTAACTTGTGAGATTTATAACATACTGTTGAAGGTATCGCTTCTATGAAGGGAAAAAGCTAAAACAGGAATATAGTTAAGACAGCTAAATCTGATCAAAAAACAAGACAAGGAATTTACAACTCCGCTCTCAGTTTGTTCAAAGCATTGCTTATAGCTCTCATAAATTAGAGAAAAAGGTGAATTTCCCTTTCTACTATGTAAATTAGTATTTAGGAAGATCAAGGTTATACCTCTCCCTTAGAGAAATTAGAGTTAAGGAGACGTTTGAATAATGTAAAACTAGTTCTGTCAAGTTAAACAAATGAGAAAACCTATGCGGTTTTCTTAGATGACCATAGGTTCCCTTCTACAGAAAGACAGGTAAAGTCCTAAGTATAGATATAAATGTATATAGACTGATCATAACCTCTGATAGTGAACACGTAGAAAACTCTAGAATATACGAGAGAATATTAAAGAGATTTAATTGGATCCAATAATCTCTCTCCAAGAAGGAGATTTCAAAGAGCTTTGAGCCGACAAGGTCGAAGATCGCAAGCTTTATGCTAATTAAGGAGTTCAGTAAAAATCCGTAGTTCAAGTTAGGAGAATACTTTGGTGAAAATATGATACTCTAACGAGAAAGGACATTCAAGTGAAGCAACTGTTAGAAAAACGGGGGTTCGGGTTTTACGGACATTTATTGTTTTGTTCATAAAACCTTTGGGCTTCACCATGTTCTGTTCCCATCATCACGATCCATTAGCTGAATAACCCAAACCTACATCATTGAAGCAACTGTCGGAAAACCGCATACTTTAGTTTCTAATCCTTTACTCCTTTGTAGTCCCTTCAGGTCTACAATATTCTTCCATGAGACAAATTAATTTGTGTTTTAAAAATATAAGTATTTTAAAAAGGGGAAAATCATGAAATACTTAAAAAAGTTACAATTTAAGTGAAACTGCTTTCAATAGCTGAGATAGTTCATTCTGGAAATATCTCACTTGGCTATAGTATCTCGTTTACTATTTATTTTACGCATTCATAACCCTAACGCTTATAGCAGATCGTTTATATAAATATAAAACGTGGCTAAGCAAGTTACTCTCTTTGATTTTTCTGCACCATCACAATCAACTAACAAGCAACAAAAGGACGAAGAAAAAATTCAAGTCACAGAGCCAGAAAGGAAAATGAAGAAAAAGGAATGGGTTACTGAAGCGGTTGAGGGAAGGACTTATTTTCTACTATCCGCTGACTATGACGGTAAGTCCAATAAAGCCATACTTAAACTTTACGACCCAGATAAACATGAGTTTGCTGTATATTATGATAAAACTGGGCATAAACCTTACTTTCTCGTAGATATTGAACCGGAAAAAGTTAGGAAAATAAATAAGGTGATCAAGGATCAATCCTTTGATCACCTGGAAACAGTACCTAAAATTGATCCTTATTCTGGAAAGCAGATTACTTTGACTAAAATTGTGGTTAAGGATCCTCTAGCTGTAAGGAGGATGAGAGATCACGTTCCAAAGGCATATGAAGCTCATATTAAGTATTTTAACAATTATATTTATGACCTAGGTCTAATCCCAGGAATGCCTTACAAAGTTTCCAAGGGAAGGCTTATTCCTGTTACTCCTGAGGTAGAGGTAGATGAAGTAAAGAAGGCATTTTCCGAATCTGACGAGATGACAAAGGAAATGGCAATAGCTTGGGCACCACTCTTTGAGAGCGATATACCACGAATAAAGAGAGCTGCTATCGATATTGAGGTTTTTACTCCTATGCAGGGAAGAGTTCCTGACCCAAAAAAAGCTGAATTTCCTGTTATAAGTATAGCCTTGGCTGGAAGTGATGGCGAGAAGAAAGTTTACGTATTAAAGAGGCCAGATGTAGATTTAGGTAGTGTAAAAAATGAAGGAATATTAGTTCAATATTATGATTCTGAAACATTATTGCTGAGATCCTTTTTTGAAGAAATTAAGGACTATCCACTGCTTTTAACGTTTAACGGAGATGACTTTGATATACCTTATCTGATAATAAGAGCTTATAAACTCGGTTTTTCTCCAGAGGAGATACCTTTCCAGCAAGGAGAAAGTTCAACTACTTTTCTCCCTGGAATACATGTAGATCTTTACAGGTTCTTCTTTAATAAAGCGGTAAGGAATTACGCCTTCGAAGGTAAGTACAGCGAATATAGCCTTGATGCTGTTGCACAAGCTATACTAGGTATGTCAAAGGTAAAGGTTGATTCAACGATTAGCGATTTAGATGTGAGTAAGCTAATACAATATAACTTCAGAGATTCTGAAATAACTCTAAAATTAACTACTTTTAATAATGATCTGACGTGGAAGCTAATAATTCTATTTGCTAGGATTTCTAAGCTAGGTATAGAGGAAATGACTAGGACAGAGATATCTGCATGGGTGAAGAACTTATATTACTGGGAACATAGAAGGAGAAATTGGTTAATTCCTCTAAAGGAGGATATCTCTCAGAGATCTTCAGCCTTGAAGACTGCAGCCATAATTAAAGGCAAGGGATATAAAGGGGCGGTTGTTATTGATCCTCCTGTCGGTTTATTTTTTAATGTGACTGTACTAGATTTTGCCTCCCTGTATCCATCAATAATTAGAAACTGGAATCTAAGCTATGAGACTGTAGATATTAAGGAATGTAAAAAATTTGCGAATATAAATGATGAAACAGGTGAAAAACTTCATCAGGTATGTATGGAAAAACCAGGAATTACTGCAGTTATAACAGGATTACTAAGAGACTTTAGAGTAAAGATATACAAGAAGAAGGCGAAACAGGCTAGTGATGAGGAACGTAAAATGCTATATGATGTGGTACAGAGAGGTATGAAAGTGTTTATAAATGCCACTTATGGAGTGTTTGGAGCAGAAAGTTTCCCACTTTATGCCCCTGCTGTTGCTGAAAGCGTAACGGCGTTAGGGAGGTTCGTTATTACCAATACTGTTAAGAGAGCCAGAGAGTTGGGGTTAACGGTGCTCTATGGTGATACTGACTCCTTATTTATTTACAATCCAACAAAGGAACAGTTAGACCAGGTAGTTAACTGGGTAAAAGAGAAGTTCAGATTAGATCTAGAGTTAGATAAGAGTTATAGGTTTGTAGCATTTTCTGGTCTGAAGAAAAATTACTTCGGAGTATTTACTGATTCTAAATTTGATATAAAAGGTATGTTAGCAAAGAAGAGAAATACTCCAGAATTCCTTAAGAAAGCGTTTAAGGAAGTAAGGGATCTAATGGGGACTATAAATAGTCCAGAAGATGTGGAAAAAGCTAAGAAAAGCGTTATGGACAAGGTAAAGGAAATCTATGAAAAGCTAAGGAACAAGGAATATAACCTAGACGAACTAGCCTTTAGAGTTATGCTATCTAAGGATATATCTTCGTATGATAAGAATACTCCTCAACATGTAAAGGCTGCAAAACAGTTAGCCTCGTTGGGAATTCAAGTCTTACCAAGAGACATAGTAAGCTTTGTAAAAGTGAAAAGTAAAGAAGGAGTAAAGCCTGTACAGCTTGCTAGACTAGATGGGATTGACGTAGATAAATATTACGATGCGGTAAGAAGTACATTTGAACAGATGCTTAAGTCATTAGGAATAAGTTGGGACGAAATCGAATCAACTACTTCAATAGAGTCCTATTTTCAAGCAAAGAGTTGAAGTTCTTTTTCTTTCTATATCTGAAGGAGAGATTATGATTGAGAGTTCTTATCAATGACCTTAGACTAAAACTTGGTATAGCAAAAATATCAAAATATAAGAGCTTTACTGAATTTAGATTTACTAAATGACTCAAGAAAAGTTAAAAGGATTTGGCTTACTTCTTTTCCTTAAGGTTCAAAACGATAATTTTTAGCTCCCTTACTACGCGTATGTTGAGATCTTTGTTTAATTCATGTTATTCTCCCTTGACAATACTGTACATTGAACAATTAGGAACGCAACCACAGTAGAAATTAGAGAGTAGCAAAATTCCTTTTTCTATTTGAGGAAACGCATGTTTCACTAAGAAAGTCCAGTAACTTTAAACAAAAAACAAGACAAGGAATTAACAACTCCGCTCTCAGTTTGTTCAAAGCATTTGGCTTATAGCTCTCATAAATTAGAGAGGTTTTTAAAGAGTGGTTAGATTCCTAAGGAAAAAGGCGAATTTCTCTTTCTATCATGTAGATTAATAAATCATTTTAGGAAGATTAAGGTTATACCTCCCTATTGGAGAAATTCAAGTTAAGGAGACGTTAGAAATTTCTCAATATAAGGTAAAACTAGTTCTGTCAAGTTAAACAAGAGTGGGAAAAACTAGCTAGATTAACTCTTCCTGTTTTAGCTTTTTCCCTTCATAGAAGCGATACCTTCAACAGTATGTTATAAATCTCACAAGTTAACTTCAGCTTTGCTTTTAACATCATGTTCACCTACATAAGTTCGAAACAGAGTGATACAATCAACATATAATTATTGCAGGAAAAATTTCCGCGCTTTCTACAAGTAGGCTGTCTATCCTTAACCTAATAGAGTAAATAAACTACGCAATAATAGAATGCGTAAATAGATAAGGAGAATAATCTTTTCTTATTAATTTTATTTTTAATCTAATTAATTTCTATTCTTCCTCCTCTCCTTCTTCACTTTCTTCTCCTTCGTTTTCTCCCTTATTCTCTGATGTTACATCTATAGCGTAAGTTGTTAATTCTTTCTTCATTTCATCATCCAGATAATAGGAAACAACGTAAACCTTCTTATCCTGAAAATCTTCTCCTGACCATTGATTGTCAAAGCTAATTATATAGATGGGCAACTTTAATATGGCCTCGTTTTTCTCTTTTCCGCTCAAGAAGTTCTTTAATCTTTCATAGTCGTTGGGTTTAAGTGGTAAGGGGACTCTCCATTCCTGTGAGTCCTTCATGATTATGAAGTCAGATATCATGTCATTCCATTCCTTCAACGCTTGTGCTGCTGTATTACGAACTACGTCGCCAATATCCCCTTCTATTACCTTTTCCGATGTTACTTTCCCGCTTTCACTTCTAAGAACAATTACGCTAGTCACTTATGCTCACCTATAATGTATAGATAAACTATATGATTCATGTTCCCATCTTCTACTTTAATAACTTCTTTTGGAGTCCATCCTCTCATCTCGAATTCATGGGAAACAACTCTAGTCCCAGGTTTAAGCTCTTTCTCTAGTTTTGGCTTAAGCATTTCATTTACGTTAGTTAGAAGGAACATCGTAACCACTGTAGCCTCAGAAAGATCGGTTTCAAAGAAGTTTGCTTTAAGTATCTTAACCTTGCCTTCTACACCGTTATTTTTTGCATTATCTGTAGCTTCCTTTATTCTTTCATCATTAATGTCTATTCCAACAGCCTTCTTAACGTTAAAGTCCTTAGCTGCCGTGACTACTATTCTTCCATCTCCGCATCCTAAATCGTAAATAACGTCTTCAGGACCAGCCTTCGCGATTTCGAGCATTTTCCTTACTACTCTTTCTGGTGTAGGAACGTATGGTACGTGTGGAATATAACTCACTTTTTCATCACTTCTTATTTTTGTTAGGATACAAGACTTTTAATTTTATCAAGAGCTTCTTTTTTACCTTTTTCAGGATCAGCCTTTAAGTCTGGTCCAAGTGGCATCTGCGTTAATATTGGATATACTCTATTATCATCTAAAACAAGAAACAATTGAGGTAGCCAAGACATACCGAACTCATCCTTTTCTCCATAGTCTGATAAGAATGCATAATCCTCATTCCTGACTTCTTTTTCAACTCCTATTTCTTTGGATAACTCTTCGGTAATATTTATGAATGCCTTATTCATTGGATGAGCTTCTGATGTCACAAGTATCAACTTTTTTGCCTTCATATGGGCTCTAATTCACACTATCTTACCTAGTTAAAAACAGTAGTGGTTGAGGTTAAATGAAAACATCAGAGATTTTAGGATTATCCGTCAAGAATCCCCCTCCAGAGGAGGTATAATTTAACGCAAAAATTTTGACTATTTCTCTATATATAATAAATATAATGATTCTCTTAACTAAGCCAACTAAAATCATTGTTACACACAATTTTAATGCAACTGATGCTGAATTCGACTCCTATAAAGAGTTAAAGAAAATAGACGAAAAGATCTAAGGGAACTACTACTCTCTTTCTTTTCTATCCTAACAACGACGTGGTATTTTACAAAAAATCCTAGATCACCTGCGGAGTTTTCTTTCCACTTTAAATTCTGCTTCTTGCAGGATCTACCTGTTATGCCCTTGAAGGACATAAGTTGGTGTGATGAGATAGTGACACCGATTCTCGTAACCTCACTCAGAATGAGTTCCATCACACTTCAGTTGTGTTAGGACGTCACGGGAAAATATTAAACTCTGAATAACTTTTACCGTATTGGAAAAAGTTGATCACTAGACTTAGAAAAGAATCTAAGCGTATTTTAACTCCTTTAGCCCTAGGTCTCGCTAAATTTGGTCTAACCGGTAATGCGTTGACCACAGTAGGTCTTTTACTTTCTATTGCATATTTTGTATTATTTTACTTTACACGAGATATATTGATAGCTTTAATTTTAATGATACTTTCTTCCCTATCAGACGCTCTAGATGGAGAAGTAGCCAGAATTACCCATAAAGCTGGGTCTAGAGGAGCTTTTCTTGATTCCTCTTTTGATAGATTAGAAGACGCACTATTTATATCTCCCTTAAGTCTTTACTTCAGTCCAATTCTCGTGGCATTACTTGTAGGAATATCTTTGACTATACCTTACTTAAGGGCAAAGGCTGAATCTCTAGGAATTAGAGCTGAGGGAAGAGGTATTATAGAGAGAGGGGAAAGGCTAATTTTTGTGGTTATACTACTTCTTATGCTAATAATTATTCCATACTTGGCTCAATACATGTTTTACATCTTTATCATTTTATCAATAGTGACCGTTATTCAAAGGTTTCAACTAGTCCTTTCGGCTCTTCCGAAGTAAAGTTGTAATGGATTTTTTACATTACAGTCATCTATACAAAGCCCTAATTCTTTCATTTTTTTGCATGAATAAATTATAAATTTTTCCTTTCTTTTAAGGAATGAATTAATGAACTCGTCTGGATTTTCAATGTTGTCTTTAATTGTGGAAGAAATAGTACTTCTGTCTATTCCTATATCAATCATATACACTACTAAAGTTCTTACTTCTTCAGGATTTCGTTCCTTTTTTCTCATGATAACTTCAATACAGGGTGGCGTTTTTCCGCCTTTAAGAGAAAGTATATCCCTTATGCTGTCGGGTATCTTAGATAGAGATATAGGCTTAACTAATGAGAGGATTTTTTCTTGAATTTTGGTTTTTAATAATTCCACTAATCTTACCTTATCAATATAAACATATCCATCTTTTACGATCTGGTTGCATAACCTAAGATCTTCGATGTTTTTAGGTAAATCTCTTATGTAATTTAAGAAAGGTAATGTAAATGACAAAATCTTCTTTCTATTTTTTTCCCAATAAGATATTTCCCTCCTTTCTACTTTTACTCCCAAGTAACTTGCCATTGAAAGTAAATCATCCTCACTCTCCTTTTTTAATTCAGCTACAAACATTTCGCTTTCTTCTTGGATTATTCTTTTCATTAGTCTTCTGTCGTAAAGTACGGATAGGATTAGAAGTAAAGAATAGAACACTAAGTTAGGATTTCTATATGAGTTGTAGGATGGTATAGGTCTCTTATTTTCTATTATTAATGAAATTCTTTCCTTAGCAGACTTCAAAGAATCTCCATCAACAGATATTATATCGAAAATACTAATACCTCCCTGATCTTTTAGTACCTTCTCTATTGGAACCAGAAAAGGGTATTTTGAGGGATTAATCACAGATATAATTTAGGTTACTCTTTATATATCCGCTACTACCATAACCTCAGTATGAAAGTCCTTGTTGCCTCAGCCTGGCCATATGTTGAGACAGTTCCTCATCTCGGAAACCTCATAGGATCTATACTTTCGGCTGATGTATTTGCTAGATATGCGAGGTTAAAATATGGCAAGGAAAACGTCTTATTTGTAAGCGGAAGCGATGAACATGGAACTCCAATTGAGATAGAAGCTATTAAGAGGAAAGTTAACCCAAAAGAACTTACTAGCCAAGCTCACGAATACGTTAAAAAGTTGTTTTTGGATACGTGGGAAATTAGTTTTGACAACTATACTAGAACAGAATCGGAAGTACATAAGAAGTTTGTTTCAGAGTTTCTTCTCTCCATTCAGAAATATATAAAAGTAAAGGAAGAAGTATTACCGTACTGTGAGAATGATAAAATATTCTTACCAGATAGGTTTATAAAGGGAACTTGTCCGTATTGCGGGTTTGAAGATGCGAGAGGAGATCAGTGCGACAGATGTGGAAGGCTCCTTTCACCTGAATTACTAATAAATCCTAAATGCGCCATATGTGGAAGTAAACCAATTTATAAGAAAACTAAACATTGGTTCTTTGATTTATCTCAGTTCAGTGAAAAACTGAAGGACTGGTTAAGCCTTTCAAAGACAATGCCTGAAAATGTGAAATCAGTGGCCCTAAGTTGGATTCAAGAAGGTCTAAAACCAAGGAGTTTAACTAGAGATACTTCATGGGGAATTCAAGCTCCATTCGAGGGATCGGAAGGAAAGACAATTTATGTTTGGTTTGAGGCTCTATTAGGCTATGTATCCGCAACTATAGAATATTTTGAGAATAATGGAAATAATGAGAAGTGGTCAGATTACTGGTTTGGAAACGTAAAGAGCTTTTACTTCATAGGAAAAGACAACATACCGTTTCACGCTGTTATCTTTCCAGCTATGTTATTAGCGTCGGAAAAGAACTACGTTCTTCCTTCAGTTATCAGCGCAACTGAATACTTAATGTATGAAGGACAGAAGTTTAGCAAAAGCAGGAAAATTGGTATCTGGATAGACGAGGCGCCTCAAATTATGGATGTTGAGTACTGGAGATTTGTATTAGTAAGATTAAGACCAGAAGAGAAGGATACTAACTTCCTCTGGAGAGAAACATTAAGGATAATTAATACTGAACTTAATGATGATATTGGAAACTTCGAAAATAGAATTTTAAGTATGATAAATCGTTATTTTTCAGGAGTTGTTCCTGGATATCACGTTGAACTTGAGGATGAACATGACAAGAAACTCCTTGCTTTAATGCGAGATACTCCATCCAAGGTGTCACTAGAGTTTGAAAGAGGAAGGTTAAAATCTGGGACCGATTATATTCTTGAACTAGCTAGGGAGGGAAACGCATACCTTAACCTAAAAGCGCCCTGGGATAGGGTGAAAGATAGAAAAGAAATTGCAGAAAATACCTTATATATAGGTATAAATTTAATTAGAGAATTAGCTATAATGCTTTATCCAATAATCCCATCTTATGCCAAGATTATCTACTCGCATCTGAATTTGACTAACATTGAAGAAGAAATGTGGGATAATATATTCTCTCTGTCATTGCAACCTGGACATAAGGTGAGAAAGGCCTCTCCGCTCTTCAAAAAGATAGACTTGGATTTTGAGAAGCAAGTTCAAGAGAAACTAAGTAGTATAAGAAAGGAATTGGAAAAAACAAGACCAACTTTATTGAGATAGAACTACTGGAACTTCAAGTTTTTGTTTTTCAGCTCCTTCTTCAAGAACAACGTAAGCTGCGACTGGTTCAAATTTCTTTCCTCTCCCTTCATAGAATTTGCTAAACATTTCATAGAAGTGAAGCCTCATGTCTTGTATAAAGACAATTAATCCTTCTAGTGCGATTGCAAGCAAGTTTCCTAACACAACTATTATACCTCCAATAATTGCGTCGACTGCAAATGGTAATCCCTTATATGAGAACACTAGAAGTCCCATATATGAGAAAGCGTATAAAATGTAGTAGTGAGACAGCGCGAATACTAAGACCCTTATGAAGGATATCGTATTTGAAAGCAATAAAATTCCAGCCTCAAATCCTCCCTCTACAAAGCCTATACCTACAGCCCCGCCTAAGCTTACTCCGCCATGTCTCTTTGCAAGTAAAGTCTTTGCTCCCCAGTTGTAAATCAGTCCTATTTCAACCCATAACAGTAAAATGTAAGCTAAGGCGTAGGTAGGTGTAGAAAGATTTGGTGAAAAGGAATGAAAGAGATTGTACAATATAGCTCCCAGCAGATTCTCAACTTGTCCAAAGTAGTTGGAAAAGTTAGTTATGCCGTATCCGAATATAATTAGTGGAACTGTGTAAAGTATAACAAGCGGAAGCTTCTCAAAATAAATGAATTCTCTATCTTTTTTCTTTACTGCGTCAATTACCCCTATTAAGGAACTTGCAAAAAGGAGGATTGCACCAAGAAGAATTGATAGTATCATTGCATTCTCAATTTCTGTTGAAAGTACAGTGTAGTGCCCAAATGGTAGAATGTATTTTAATGCGTTTGATACACTTACTGGAACTGGCCAAACGTAGTACAGAGGTCCTACAGGATAAGCGTTGCTATTTAATATTTCCCTAGGTCCACCAACTAGAAGAGGTCCGAAGAACTCTCTGGCTAATAGTCCAGTTATCATAGCAGCGATGCTAGAATATATTAATACTAACGATAGATTAATTGTGTTTAGGCTTCCTTTTTTCTTTCCATATTTGAAGAACCATATAGCGAAAATTAAAAGAACCAAAGCATTTCCAAAATCGGGGAACATTAAGCCAAACAGGAATGGAAATGTAAATACAAGGAAAATCATAGGCGAGATTTCCCAATAAGAAGGAGAACCATAGAGTTCGATAATTGATTCTATACTTTTCATTCTTTTAGGAAGCTTTATATAAGTTGGAGGTTCTTCTTTCTCTCCATATTTAGGTCTTCTATAACTAAGAAAAGCCTTATCTCCAAGTAGTCCCTTAAGATTCTTTATGTCTTTCTCTGGTACGTATCCTTGAATTTCACCATAATAATCAGAAAGTTTTGCCTTTGACATTACGGTTAATGCGTCTCTTATGGTTAATAATTGTCCGTATACTTCCTTAATTTCGTTTTGGGACTCCTGTAAACTTTTTGCTAATTTTGTTCTACTCCTTTCTAGAATATCTTGTAATTCCGATATTCTCTTTTCTATATCGACATAGATCTCATGTGGCGAGTTATTCTCAGGTAACTCTAATATCCTTACTCCGTATTCTCTTTGGATTTTCTCTTTGTTAATCTTTCCTTTTTTGTCTATAAGCATTACAGCGTACTTGTTTTGATCTATCTTACTTGATATTACTACAGCTATTTCTTGTCTAAGCTTATCTATTTTTGTTTCATTAACTGTCCCTAGCAGAACATCAAAAAGCTCTAGAGAGTATAGAGAGCTTAGATCTACAGTTATCTCCTTGAAAGGCAGAATTTCCTTCTCTTGGGCTCTTAGAATTTCTATCTCACTTCTAATTCTTCCGATCTCTTCAAGAAGGAACCTATATTTCCCCTCTAACTCTGTAGCTTTCTCATTAACTTTCTTTGCCATGTCTATCCATGTTCCAGAAATTGTAAGTTTTCCCTTAGGTTCTATTATCACTTTTCCTATATCCATGATGATCTTAATTTTGTTTACATGTTCTTGAACTGTACCTAATTCCTTTCTAGCTTCCTCCATTCTTCCTTGTATTGAGCTGTTTGCCTCTATTGGCTCGAGTTTTCCAAATTTTAGAATACTAGTTACTATGTCGTCTATTTTTTCTTTCTGAAAGAATATTTCGGCCTTAACCATATTCTCTGGAAAGATCACTATATATCGTTCTATGATAGTCACAAACGCTTAAAATTTTAATCTACATTACGAATTCCCAATGGGTAAAATAGTACTAGTAGGGGATAAGTATACTGTTTCATTATTTGAAATAATGGGAGCTGAGGGGATAATACTTGAAGATCCATATCAACTCGAGAACTCCCTGATCTCTTTGAAAAAAAGAGAAGATGTTGATCTAGTTCTTGTTACAAAGGATATCTATGATCCTGTAAGGGAAAAGGTAGATCCTGTTATAAGTGGTCAAACAAAACCTTTAATTACAGTAATTCCTTCTCCATATAGTGAATCAGCTCCAATGGATGTAAGGAAAATGGTTTTAAGAGCTTTAGGTTTTGGGTGATAAAAAGTGGAGTTTGAACAATTACTTGAATATCAAATAGAAGATATATTTCAACAAATAAAGAGTGATCTATCTAAGGGAGTTGAGGAGGCAAATTCTTATTTAGATAAAAAATACAATGACATTCTCTCTCAGTACTCAGATAAAATAAAAGAACAGATCTCAAAAAGAGAAGAGGAAATAGGGGGAGAAAAAGCAAAAATAGAGGTTGAAAATAAGAGAACTTTACTGAATGAGCAAGATTTTTGGATAAAGAAAGTATATGGTGAAGTGTTAAAAAGAGCTAGAGATATTACATCTTCCTCAGAATATACAGAAGGTATCAGGAAAATAATCTCTGATAAGGCTAAGGATAGTTCTATTATTTACTGCAACAGTGGAGATCAAGACCTTATAAGAAGCTTAGTAAAGTCGGCTAAAATTAAGGCAAATATCCAAATAGACAATTCAGTGATTGGTGGGATAAAAATAACTTACCCTGATCAGGGACTGACAATGGATTATTCCTTAAACTTAATTTTAGATCAAGTTTTTGAATCTGTTAAGCCTAAAATAGTTTCAATTTTATTTGGTGAGGACTAAATGCCAACAAAAGGGAGAATATTAAGAGTAAATGGCCCACTAGTTGTAGCAGAGGGAATGAAAGCCTCTCAAATGTTTGAGGTAGTAGAAGTAGGAGATCTAGGACTAATTGGGGAAATAACTAGAATTGAGGGAGATAGGGCTTACATTCAAGTTTATGAGGATACTAGCGGGATAAAGCCTGGTGAGCCAGTTTTAGGCACGGGAGCGCCTTTGTCAGCAGAGCTAGGCCCTGGACTCCTTGGGCAAATAGTTGATGGTTTAGAGAGACCGTTAGGGCGTATAGCGGAAATCAGTGAAAGCCCGTTTATTCAAAGAGGCGTTAAAGTTCCTTCTTTAGATAGACAGAAAAAGTGGCACTTTGTCCCTAAGGTTAAGAAAGGAGATAAGGTTTATCCTGGGGATATTTTAGGAACAGTTCAAGAGACTCAGCTTATAGAGCATAGAATTATTGTACCTCCAAATGTTCAAGGTACTCTAAAGGAAGTTGCAAGCGAAGGGGAATATACTGTAGAGGAAAATATTGGTATAGTTAATATGAACGGGGATGAAGTACCTGTCTCGATGATACAAAAGTGGCCGGCTAGAATTCCGAGGCCATTTAAGGAAAAACTTGAGCCTAGTGAGCCACTCTTAACTGGTGTAAGGGTTTTAGATACTATATTTCCTTTGGCAAAGGGAGGTACTGCTGCGATCCCAGGTCCTTTCGGCGCTGGAAAAACTGTTACATTGCAAAGCCTAGCAAAATGGAGTTCCGCTAAGATCGTAATCTACGTTGGTTGCGGGGAGCGCGGAAACGAGCTCACTGATGAGCTCAGAGCTTTCCCAACCTTAAAGGATCCGTGGACAGGAAGGCCATTGCTAGAAAGGACTATATTGGTTGCGAACACAAGCAATATGCCGGTGGCTGCAAGGGAAACAAGTATATACATGGGAGTTACAATAGGAGAATACTTCAGAGATCAAGGATACGATGTTTTAGTAGTAGCAGACTCTACGACTCGTTGGGCAGAAGCATTAAGAGATTTAGGAGGAAGAATGGAAGAAATGCCAGCAGAAGAAGGATTTCCTAGTTATTTGCCATCGAGATTAGCGGAGTATTATGAAAGAGCAGGAAAGGTTAGAACGTTAGGTAATTTAGATAGATTTGGCTCAGTTACATTAGCTTCTGCAGTATCTCCTCCTGGTGGAGACTTTACAGAACCAGTAACTAGCAATACTCTAAGATTTGTAAAGGTCTTTTGGCCTCTGGATGTATCTTTAGCTCATGCTAGGCATTTCCCTGCAGTTAATTGGCTTCAAGGTTTCTCCGCTTATACGGATCTAGTAAGTAAGTGGTGGGATCAAAACGTGAATCCTCAATGGAAGGAAATTAGAGAGTCTATGGTTAAGACCTTGATCAGAGAGGACGAATTAAAGCAAATAGTCAGACTGGTTGGACCTGAATCACTTTCAGAAAGAGATAAACTTGTATTAGAGGTAGCTAGATTAATTAAGGAAGCTTTTCTCAAACAAAACGCGTTTGATGACATAGACGCTTTTTCATCCCCTCAAAAACAGTATAGGATAATGAAACTAATAGATTTCTATAACAAATTTGCAACAAATTTAGTGGAAAAGGGAATGCCGGTAAAGAAAATATCTGAAGGAATAACTGTTGTTACAGACATAATAAAATCAAAGGCAATTATAAAGAATGACGAGCTTAACAAGTATGACGAATTGGAGAATACATTAAAATCACAGTTTGAACAACTAGAGAAGAAGGTGATTTAATAATGGAAACTACGATGAATATAAGAGAATTCAAGAATATATCAATGATTAAAGGTCCTCTAGTAATAGTTCAAGGAGTAAATGATGCTGCGTATAATGAATTAGTGCAGGTTGAGATGTCTGATGGTGAAAGAAGAAGAGGAATAGTGGTTGATTCATACCTAGGTTCATCGGTAGTTCAGGTCTTTGAAGGGACTTCTGGAGTATCTCCTACCGGGACAACAGTGAGGTTTTTAGGAAGAGGTTTAGAGGTTAAAATTTCAGATGAAATGCTTGGAAGAATATTCAATCCATTAGGCGATCCGTTGGACAACGGTCCGCCCATTATCTCTGGCGAGAAAACAGACATAAATGGAGGGCCTATTAATCCTTCTATGAGAGAATATCCAGAGGAATTTATACAGACTGGGATCTCTGCAATAGACGGCATGAATCCACTTCTTAGAGGACAAAAGCTTCCAATATTCAGTGGAAGTGGGCTTCCATCTAATACCTTAGCTGCTCAAATAGCTAAACAAGCAACTGTTATAGGAGAAGAGAGTAATTTTGCAGTAGTCTTTGGAGCTATAGGTGTAAGATATGATGATGCGATGTTCTTCAGGAAGTTCTTTGAGGAAACAGGGGCAATAAATAGGGTAGCTATGTTTGTAAGTTTAGCTAACGAACCACCGATGATGAAAATCCTAACTCCTAGAACTACTCTTTCGCTTGCAGAATACCTGGCTTTTGAAAAAGATATGCACGTATTAGCAATTCTACTAGATATGACTAACTATTGTGAATCTCTGAGAGAAATTAGTGCATCCAAGGAGGAAATTCCAGGTAGAGGTGGATATCCAGGTTATATGTATACTGATCTTGCTACAATATATGAAAGAGCAGGAAAAGTAAAGGGAAAGAAAGGTTCTATAACTCAAATGCCTATTTTGACCATGCCTAACGATGATATGACCCACCCAATACCTGACTTAACCGGATATATTACCGAAGGGCAAATTGTGCTAGATAGATCTCTTTATAACAAAGGAATATATCCTCCTATAAACGTTCTAATGAGTCTATCAAGACTTGGAAAAGATGGAATAGGTGAGGGAAAAACCAGAGATGATCATAAAGATCTACAGAATCAGTTGTTTGCGGCCTATGCCAGGGCAGTTGATACTAGAGGATTAGCTGCAATTATTGGTGAGGACAGTCTTTCTGACGTTGACAAGAAGTACCTACTCTTCGGGGAGGCTTTTGAGAGAAAGTTCGTAACTCAGGGTGTTAATGAAAATAGATCAATAGAAAGAACGCTAGACATTGGATGGGATATTGTGTCAATATTGCCAGAAAGCGAACTTACAAATATTAAGCAATCCTTAATAAAGAAGTATCTTCCAGCGTATCGTGGTAAGCAATGAGTTCAAACAAGGTTTTGCCAACAAAGCTTAACTTAATTAACTTTAAGTCACAGTTAAAGTTAATAAGAAACATTAAGAGACTTTTAGAGAATAAAAGGGAAGTTTTACTCATATACTTGAGATCGTACATCTTAGAGTATGAAAAGCTGTATAACGAAGTTAATAAATCACTAAAGCGAGCCTATTCCAGCTTTTTGCAAGGTGTAGTAGATGAAGGGATAAATAATACTAGGAATATTGCAGAATCTCAGAGTCATTCCCTTAGAGTTTCTGGTTCAACTAAGGTTATATTTGGTGTAAAAATACCAGTTGTTCAGTTAGATGAAAATAGTATACCCAAAAAACCGTTTAGCGAAGTTGAAACTTCACCTTACCTATCTCAATCCTTTGATGAAATGCGAGAAGCATTAGTTAAGGTAATTCAATTAGTTGAACTTGAATCAACTATAAGATCACTGGTTAGTGAGCTTAAGAGAACACAGAGATTAATTAATGCTATTGATAAGTCTATTTTACCCTTCTATACCTCATCGGTCAAATTCATTAAATCAGTCCTTGACGATAAGTCGAGGGAGGAATTCGTTAGACTTAAGGTTGTGAGAAGACTTCTACAGAAGAGGAGAGAAAATGTCGGAATATGAGAAATTTGTTAAACTATTAAAATCAGTCCTTGACGATAGATTAAAGGATGGAAAGAAAAGGCTGAATGATGAATTTAACACCATCCTAAAAAACAAGGAGAAAGATTTAGAAGATATAAAAAGAAAGGCTTTAAAGGAGATAATAAACAAGTAGTTGGTGGTTTGAATATGAAGAGAACGTTGTACGGGTTGTTTTTGCTTTCAATATTAGTGGGCTTAGCTACATCTGCATATGGTGCTACAGCTTCGTCTGCAATAGCGCCGTCTAGTACTGCACAAGGATTTGAAGGTATAAATATAGGTGCTGGCTTGGCTATAGGATTGGCAGCAGTTGGTGCAGGATTGGCTGTAGGTATGGCAGCAGCTGCTGGAATTGGAGTCTTAACTGAACGCAGAGACATGTTCGGTACTGTACTAATATTTGTAGCTATCGGTGAAGGAATAGTAGTATACGGTCTAGTGTTCGCAGTCTTAATGTTATTCGCCCACGTATAATAGTATAATTTTTTTATGTAAAACTATTTCTTTCCCCTATGCAAATACCTAGAGAAAAATGGAGCCATAATTTTGGTGAATGGTTTGATAAGGTTATTTTTGAAGCAGAAATTTACGATTATGGAAGATATCCTGTAAAGGGTATGGGCGTTTGGATGCCTTACGGTTTTAAAATAAGAGAAAAAGCTCTTTCTTTAATACGGAATTTATTGAACGGAACAGGTCACGAAGAAGTTCTATTTCCAATGCTAATTCCTGAGGACTTATTGCAAAAAGAAACTGAACATATTGAAGGTTTTGAGAATGAGGTATTTTGGGTAACAAAAGGAGGTTTGCAACAGCTTGATGTAAAGTTAGCGCTTAGACCTACATCTGAGGTAGCCATTACATACATGGAATCTCTCTGGATAAAAAGCTACAGACAACTTCCAAAGAAGTACTATCAAATAGTTAGTATATTTAGATACGAAACAAAATCCACTAGACCACTAATAAGAGTTAGAGAAGTTAGTACATTTAAGGAAGCACATACAATTCACGAAACATATGAGGATGCAGATAACCAAGTTAAAGAGGCAATTAGTATATATAAGAAGTTCTTTGATGAGTTAGGTATACCTTACATTATCTCAGAAAGACCTTCATGGGATAGGTTTGCCGGGGCTCTTCACACTTATGCCTTCGATACAATTATGCCAGATGGAAGAGTATTGCAAATAGGCACAGTACATCATCTTGGGCAACACTTTACTAAAGCATTTGATTATAAAATCCAGAAAGCTGATGGGAATCTTGATTATCCTCATCAAACTAGTTACGGTATTTCAGACAGAGTAATTGCAGTTCTAGTCTCGATCAATGGAGACGATCATGGTCCTATTCTTACGCCATTAGTTGCTCCAATTCAAGTTGTTGTGATTCCAATACCTGCTAAGAACGAGAATGACACAACTAAAATAATGAGTTACGCCAAGGAGATTACACAGATCCTCAACGAAAATAATATCTCAGTATATCTAGATGAGGAAAAAGATAAGACTCCTGGAGAGAAGTTTTACTACTGGGAACTTAAGGGTGTTCCTTTAAGAATAGAACTCGGTATGAGAGAGACAAACGGCGGTTCTGTTACGATAAAAAGAAGGGATGATCTTACTTCAAAGGTTGTAATCAAGGAGAAAATGGTAGATGAAGTTAAAGGACTTTTAAATGAAGTAAGACGAAGTGTTAGAGATAGAGCATGGATATTCTTTAATCAGAAGGTAAAATTTTCAACAGATCCAGATAGCGCAAAAAAATCTTTAGAAGAAGGTGGAATTGTTGAAGTTCCATGGTGTGGAGAGGACAGCTGTGGTCTCAAAGTCGAGGAAATAACAGGTGGTAAAGTCCTGGGCTATCCGATCGAGAGTAAGGAAATAAATGAGAGTTGTATAGTATGTAAAAAACCAGCTAAGACGACCCTTAGAATAGCAAAAACTTATTAGATGTATTTATACGAGAATATGTTGGGTGTAATTTTGCCTAAAAAAAGGGAGAACAGAGGCAGAAGAAAAGGCGATAAGGGTCATGTTGGTTACATAACTTGTGATAATTGTGGCGCTAGAGTACCAGAGGATAAAGCAATATGTGTTACAAGAATGTATAGTCCTGTTGAAGCTGCTCTTGCTAACGAACTTGAAAAAAAGGGAGCTATAATTCCTAGATATCCAGTTAGAAAATGCTATTGTGTAAACTGCGCTGTACACTTCGGAATAGCTAAAATAAGGGCTGAAAATGAAAGAAAAGTAGGACCAAGATCTTATTAGGGGGTCGTGAAACTGTTTCTAATTCTAGGGTAACAAAAGGTTTTCGAATGTGGTTTTAGAAATTTTTATTATGAGTCCCACATCAATGATGTGCAGTGCACAAAGGTGAGGGATGATATTCGCAGGGATCCTTGCCGTTGATCTCGATGCCCTATGATCTTGTTCTGGAAATAGTTGTATCACTGTCGAACGTGTGGGTGAGTAGTGAGTCCCTAAAGGGCATCTTTAAATACCCTGAACAATCTAAAGATATAGTCTATAAGGGAAATCGGTTAGTTAGACTGTTTCTAACTTTATAAAAGGAAAACGTTCTTACACCTATTTTGACATGATTTTTATAGTGTCCTTCACAAAAGATGTGTGCTCTGACCTCCTCCCCGCTCTAAAGAGCGAGGCTTTCAGTTGTAAAGCAGTAAGAAAGGTCTTACTAGTTCATGTGCTAGTTCATATAAAGAATGCCATTTTTGTTCATGCGTTATTTTGATGAGTTCTTCTAGAATATCTAAGTTACTTGAAAGAACCAATTAAATAGGTATTGTATATTTGAAGTCAAATCAAAAATTAAGGATGACATAAAAATATTAGATTAGAAATCATGTGATCCAACTATGAGCTATAATGAAAAACCAAGGATGATGGTTCTTAAAGGTCTTATTCAAATTATAATTTCCTATATTTTGTATAGATATGGAGATATGTACGGCTATCAAATCAAGAAAAATGTGGAAAAGTTTTACAATAAGAAAATACCTCAAGGCATGATTTACGTAACCTTAAGAAGGATGAGGAAAAACAATATACTCGATGTTTACGAAAAAGATGGAAAACAGTATTACAGGTTAACTGACGCTGGTTTACAGTTCTTTCGGAATCATATTGAAGTTCTAAGAAAGGCAGATAAGGCTATAAGCGAAATTTTAACCTATATGGATAGTGAAGTCAATAAGACGAATTCTTTTTCACCTAGTTCTCAGAGCGTTTAAAGAAAAAGGGTAAAGATTTCTATTACATTATTACACACTATCAGATAATGAAGGCATTTCTTTCCTCAAACGGCAAGGATATTACGATAAAGGATCGAGTTACGATAGTTACAATTGATGAAAATTCCTATGAGATATCGAGAGGGTTATATTACTTGTTAAAAGGAATTAAATCGATACCAAGACTCTATGGTGTAGTCCCAAAGGGGGACGTGGTAGATGAGTGGAAGAGATTATTTGAAAAAAATATAATAGATAATATAAAATCTAACTTATCGTTGGGTAGAGTGAAACTAGACTTGGGTTTTAGCCTTGATTTTGGCCCAGTTGAAATAGAGGGAAATATAAATAAAAAAGAGGATGTAAAAGTGGAAGTCTCATTGCATAATATTCCTGAAGTTGAGAAAGGGTTAAGGGGTCTTGTAGAACTTGATTCTTTCTATTTTTCTAATATGGAAAGAAAGACTCCATTCTTTTTACCTGCAGCTAGATCAGGTTTTCTATCCTCATTTTACAAGTTTGTTATGATGCAAGACGAGGGCGCACCAGGTATACCTAGGACGTTAGGCCTAATATCTGAGTTTGTAAATTCTGTTGTTCTTCCCCAGAATTTTAGCGAGATAGTCGATGGTCATAAGATATGGATAAATCCATCTGAAGGTCTTTTTGTAGATGATATGCCAGCCTTCAATGCTAGAGCAGATATACTAAACCTTTTTTCGTTAAAGTATTTCCTAAGTAACTCAAGTGAAGAGCAGTTTATTATAATAGAGGATTTATTTGCTCATCTTACAGACAGGCAGAAAGTCGAAGCTCTTCAACTAATAAAAGCTTGTAAGGCTTTTCTCTTTGTTACCGTCAAAGAAAATGAGTTAAATGAACTACTAAATGATTAACTCAGGGAAAGATGTTCGTCACTTATCGGACCTTGTAAGGTTCATCATCTGTTTTTATTCTAACGGTTTAACTAAAATATATGAGTTACTCCTATTTCGACTTACAAACCGCTTCGTCTCTGCTGCCTTGGCTGAAAGAGAAGTTAATGGAATTGAAAGAACTAAAGGGAGATACTGAGAGAGCTTTAGTAGACGGTCGTAAGGAATCCCTTTCGGTTTATGTTATGCACGTCGATAAGATAATTAGAGAGATATCCGAAAAAGGAATTATAGTTAGAGATCCAGAATTAGGCCTTGTAGATTTCCCTGCAATAATAAACGGTAGACCAGCTTTTCTGTGCTGGAAATTTGACGAAGATGAAATCATGTATTGGCATTACATTGAGGAAGGATTTGTAGGTAGAAAAAGGATAACTGGAAAAGAGGAGATACTCAGTTATACTTGAAATTTTTATATCATGGAACACTACTTACCTTATGAAAAAATACGTGGGGCAGCGGATAAAAAGGCAGGAAGATCCACGGTTAATTACAGGGGAGGGGAGATATGTTGACGACCTGGAATTTCCAGGGACTTTATATCTTGCAATACTTAGGAGTACAGTACCTCACGCTAAGCTTAACAGAGTAGATGTATCTGACGCGTTAAAGATCAATGGGGTTGTTGACGTAATAACTGGTTTAAAGTTCAAGGTAGAAAATAGGCCAGATAACTTTCCAATGGCTTCTACTGAACTTCTATATGTAGGGCAACCTATAGCTGCAGTTCTGTCTACAGATCGGTATTCAGCATACGATGCTTTAGATTCGATACAGGTAGATTATGACGTATTACCTTCAGTAATTGATCCTGAGGAAAGCTTAAAGGACCAAAAAAGAGCTATTGAAGGGAAATCCAATATCGCCTATAAGAAAACGTACTCGAGTGGAAATCCAGAAGAAAAGATATCATCATCAGACGTTAAAGTTGAAGAAAAAATAGAAATTAATAGAGTATATCCGTCTGCAATGGAACCAAGAGGAATCTTAAGTATATATCAGCCAGACTTATTAACTATTTACGCTTCTACGCAATCCCCCCATTATATGAGAAGGTATCTTCTAGACGTATTTGGCAGCATGGTAAAGGACATAAGGGTAGTTCAAGCTGATGTTGGTGGAGCTTTCGGTTCAAAGTTATTTCCATACGCCGAAGATTACATTGCAGTTTATTCTAGCTTAAAGACAAAAAGACCAGTAAAGTGGATAGCAACTAGAAGCGAAGACATAAGAACAACGTATCACGGGAGAGGCCAAATACATAAGGTTAAATTTGGCGTAAATAAAGATGGTAGTCTAGTTGGTATAAATGATCAATTGGTAATTGATCTGGGTGCAGCGTCTCACGGAACTTATTTGGCTGATATATCGGCCACTATGCTCCCTGGGCCATACAAAATAAAAGATATAGTGGTTGACGTATATGGTGTTTACACAAATAAGACTCCTTTAGATCAGTACAGGGGCGCAGGGAGGCCTGAAGCGACATTTGTAATTGAAAGAATAATGGATATTGCTGCTGATGAAATTGGAATGGATCCTCTTGAGTTAAGGAAGAAGAATATAGTAAGAGAGACCCCCTATATTAATCCATTTGGATTAAAATATGATAATGGGGATTATCTGAACTTGTTTGAAAAGGCAGAGAAGGCGTTTAGAGGATTGGAGGAAAGAGAAAGCGTTCTAAGATCAGAGGGCAGAAGAGTTGGTGCTGGATTTTCCTTTTATCTGGAACAGAACAATTTTGGCCCATGGGAAAGCGCATCAGTTAGAGTTAGAGGAGATGGCAAAGTTATCGTAATTATAGGTGCTTCTCCACATGGACAAGGTACTGCTACTGGTATAGCCCAGATAGTTGCAGACGAGCTAGGAATAGATATAAACGATGTGGAAGTAGTATGGGGAGATACGAGTTTAATAGGCGAAGGATACGGGACTTATGGTAGCAGGAGCTTAACCTTAGCCGGTAACGCTGCACTGATTGCTTCAAGGAAAGTCAAGGATAAGGCAATAAGATTAGCTGCCCAATTTATGAGAAGTGACGTACAGGAATTAAAGTACGACGATGGTAAGGTTATTAATCCAAAATCTGGTGAGAGTATGAGCTTAAGGGAGATAGCTGCAAAATCAATGTCTACTCTTGGAGGAACATGGAATTATAAGGAAGAGCCTGGACTTGAAGGTACAGCATACTTTGGTTTAGATAATCTTACATTCCCTTATGGCAGTCATATGGCACTAGTTGAGGTAAGAGAAGACGGTCTATTAAATGTTCTTGAGTATTATGCTATAGACGACATAGGCACAGTAGTTAATCCCATGTTAGCGGAGGGACAAGTTATGGGTGGAGTTCTTCAAGGCTATGGTGAAGCTACTAGTGAGGAAGTGATCTACGACAAGGAGGGAAACTTGCTTACTGGAAGTTTCGCTGAATATGGAATACTTACAGCTATGGAAGCGTTTAACATAAAGTGGGAGTACCTAGAGAAAGGTAAATCTGCAGCTCCATTACCTGCTAAGGGAATAGGTGAAGGCGCAACAATAGGAACTCCTCCAGCAGTAGTACGCGCTACGGAGAAAGCTTTAAACAAAAGGATCACGCGCTTACCAATGAGGTTATCTAGTGTTATATGAAATAACTTTTTCTTAAAAATAAACTTTTTATTGGTTTAATTTTATAACAATAGTATACTAAGTAAGAAATATAAGTCTTCGTTAACACTCATTAACTGGGTTAATATGCAGGTTATTGAGCAGTACGTTTCTCCATACTATAAACATATACTTAGCTTGCCTCCTTCCTCTGTGAGGAAGTTATGGAAGAGTAATAAAATAACACTAATTGACGTAAGGACACCCCAAGAATATGAAGATCATCATATTCCAGGTTCAATACTTATACCGCTGGATTACCTAGAGACATTAGTTGAGTATATTCCCAAAGGAGATATAGCCGTAATATGTGAACACGGTAATAGAGCTATGTATGCTACATATGGAATGCCACACATATACAAAGGAAGAGCAATACATATGATGTACGGAATGATGGGCTGGATGGCAATGGGTTATGAAACACAATCTGGTATGGATAAAAACGGAATTATTTGGCAGGAACTTTTAGAGAAGAAAGGATATTAGTATTTTTCGTCTATATAATGAATTTATCAGGGAGCATATGTATTAAGTATAGACAATTAGCTATTAGGTTCCATTGCAATTATTTTTAAATGAATTTGAGAATATGTTATTTGATAAACATGATTTACGAGATAGATTTAGATGAATACATAACATTAGAGGCTTTGACTCAATAAGGCAGTGACTTAATAAGGTAGAATGTTTTTATTTAAAAAACTTGTTTGAATTAATTTAATTTTTACGTCTGGGTTGGTTTCTGCTTATCTTTTACATAAGTAGCTAGGGATGTAACACTAAGAGAAGGAGAGATAGTAGGATAGATCTCATTTCCTGCTGGCACTACTACTATTAAACCTCCTTTTTGAGAAATATCTGAAAGGGTTTCGAGAAATCTAAGTTGTAAAGCTATGGGATTTTCTTTATATGATTTTGATGCATCAGCTAAAATTGTAGAGGCCTGTCTTTCTCCTTCACTCAAAATTACTTTAGCTCTCCTCTGTCTTTCAGCCTCAGCTTGTCTTGCCATTGCAGAAAGAAGATCTGGAGAAACTTTTATATCTCTGACAGTCACTGCAGTTACCTTTATTCCCCATGGTTCTGTATAACTATCTAGAATCTCTTGAAGTTTCCTATTTATTTCCTCTCTTTTACTCAGTACTTCGTCAAGTTCCATCTGTCCTATTATGTCTCTTAAAGAAGTTTGGGAAATATTAGAAACTGCTTTGTTATAATCGCTAACTTGGGAAACTGCACTTATTACACCTTCCTTTAGGACTTTATAATATACAACAGCATCTATAGAAACAGTTACATTATCCCTTGTTATAATAGTCTGTGGGGGTATATCTATCGTTCTTACCCTGAGATCCACGATTATCGGCCTATCTACAAAGGGTATTAAAAAAATAAGACCTGGCCCCTTTATTCCCAATACCCTACCTAGCCTTAAAACAACAGCCCTTTCCCATTCTTTAACTTGTCTAATGGATAGTCCTACGAATATCAAGATAATGATCAGTAGGAAAACTAGGCCAATTATGATATCTAACGACATTATTATAATATGTATTTTAGATTTTTAAAGCTTGTATTTTATAAGAACAGCTGAAATTACAATACCTATGGCAAAGGCCCCAATGTATTCTAAGATTAAGTAGTTTATGCTAACTCCACTAGATTTATACTTAACATTGTTAAAACTGGAGGATAATGACTTTTTAAAGTTGTAAGTGGTAATAAACTTTACTAGCGAATTATATCCGTGAGTTATCGAGGACACTATTGTACTTAACACAGGTGAGGTTATAGCATAGGATGAGGATAAGCTGAAGTTTCCTGGAAAATATGCTATATATGTCCCAGAAGACACATTAAAGAAAGTTGCCCCTTGTAGATTCGTAAAGTTAATAGCAATTACCTTCGTAAATGGAGGGCTTGATGTGGGGTTGTCAGAGATCGATAGTAACTCAATTTCCTGCCCTTGTAAAGGCTGTCCATTGATAAACGCTTTTACAATCTCTCCTTCATGTGTATTATTTATTGTTATAGTTGGAGGAATTGGCCAAACTATGGCTGGCGAATTAGTTCCGGGAACTAATTTAGCACTTGGCTTTAAGATGTTTGTGAAGTTACCTGTAACTGAAATGCCATAAGCCGATTCAGCTGTATCTAGACCAACAGAAAAGGCTTGAGGAACTATCTTCAATCCATTATTCCAATAGTAAAGATTTTCAGAACCATTTAGACTCATATGGACCTCACTACCTCCACCCGGTCCTCCTAAAACGAATTCTAAGTCATTAGGTATTCCAGCTAAGGACAGTCCACCTATTTGGAAGTTTCCAAAATGAGGCAACTCTAGGTAAACTCTTTTCACTCCATTAGTGGTAAAACCAAAAGATAATCCATTAGAAGCGTTCATAAAGATGAAAAGAGTAAAGGGTGTCTTTAGAGTAAAAGTCGGACCTTGATAACAATAAACTCCTAGACCTTGATAAGTTGTGGTATTTTTTACAATTGAAGTAAAAGGACCTGTCAAATTCCAGAAATTAACCACCATTGTTATCTCGAACTCGTCTCTGCTTATTTGATGCATTAGCGCGACGTTCTGTGCCCAAAATCGACCGTCTATCATAGCGTTTAGTTGAAGAGAAGCGTTATGCCTAGATATTAGTTGACCATTGGGGAGGAATGAGTTTCCTATAGTCATATTTGAAACGTATATCTTTCCTTCCACGAAGTTAGTGTAAATTATCGATGTAAGTGGAAAATATGCGAGTCCAGTTGGATAAGCTAAAGTAGTTTGAGAAGATACTAGAAAACTAGATGCTAGCGGAAAGACGATAAACAATATTAAAATGAACCTCAACCACTTTCTCATAAGATTAAAATTGTCACGACTTAATATAAAATTGTGGCACATCCTGTAGTTATACCCATAATTGTATTGATCGTATTAATAATAATTCTAGTTATTACAGGTTATATTTCAGATCCGATTGTTGATATTCCCTCAATTGCGCTCCTTGGTTTTTTATCATATAGGATTACGTACGTTATTATAAAGACTAGAAAAAGGAGCCTTTATGAATACGTAGGAAAAGTAGGAAAAGCTATAGAAGATATAGGACCATCTAAAACGGGATATGTGATTGTTAATGGTGAGTATTGGAAAGCTACCTCATCAGATACAATAGTTGCTGGCGACGAGATAGTAGTTATTGGCATGCAAGAATTAAAGCTAGTTGTTAAGAAAAAATAGATGGATGAGGATATCATACTCTACATTAGATAAATTAAGGAGCATGCCTAACTATTCCATACATGAAAGCAAAGATCTAATTACTATATTCTATTTTGCGCCGTCAATAGGCGAGGCCTCGGGTACTACAGAAGAAGGAGGGAATAGGTCTATAGAAATAATTTTGGGTAAAGACAATAACGGTTTAACCTTTATTGAGGCTAAAGTCTTAGAAGGAGATCGTGTAATAAGAAAAATGAGCGAAGAAGAATTAGACTTATGGTTTCAATTTATAGAGGGAGAGTAAATGTATATCTTTGTATATGGGAGTCTCAGATATGGGTACGAACTACATCATCTATTAAAAGATAAGAGGCTTGTTGGATTAGGCTTCATAGAGGGCTATAAGATGTTAGATCTTGGTAATTATCCTGGAATAATTAGAGGAGATGGAATAGTTTGGGGAGAAGTTTATGATATTGATGAACAGCTACTTATGTTACTGGACGAAGTTGAAGACTACAGAGGAAAACCAGATGATCTTTATGTTAGAGAGAAAACTACAGTATTCTTTGATCAAAAGAGAAGGTTCTATTTAGATAATGTCTATATGTATAAATATAATCAATATAATGCAGGATTTAAGGAAATCGAGTCAGGCGATTATAGTAGATGGAGCGGGATGCCTGTCCTAACGAATTACTTTGCATATGCTGAGAATACAAACTTGGAAATTTTGAAGGAAAGAGGAGTAAAGAACATATTAGCACAATTAAAGGGATATTTAGATGGATATAGGTTAATATTTAATGTTAAGTGTAAGTATGGCTACTGCGCAAACCTAAAGGAAGAACATGAAGCAAAGGTATGCGGATATATTTATGTTGTACTTGAGGATGAATTAAGCGTTCTTGATAAAGCAGAAGAGCACTTGGTCAAGTATATCAGAGACATTGTTAAGGTAAAGGATGAAGAAGGAAAGGTTTACTTTGCTTCAACGTATGTATATGATATTAAGGACAAAAATATGAAGCCTTCAGAAGAATATTTAAAAATCATAAGGGAAGGATTAGGAAGGTTATGGGGAAGAGATTGTATAAGTACTGGGTTATAAATAGACTTAAATAATTAGCTAATCTATTGATTGCGTGTTTGTTCTAAAAGATGGTTTAACGGTATTTATTCCTAGGGGATTAGTCCAGAATATAATTATTAAACGTTAGTAATTTTTATGATAAAGATAAGCTACTTCTAAGAAAAAGGAAAAGGTTTTAAATTTCTTTTTACATTTATTCTTATATGGAAGTAGTCTTTGATCTAAAAAACAAGAAAGAGAGTATAAAGTGCTGTTATAAGATATCTGAAACAGATGTAGATTGTCTATTCAAGTTAGCTGATATGGGTAGAGCTGTAACTTCGACAGAATTAGCTAGTGAAATGAACTTTAGTAAGACTACTGTTGAAAGCAGTCTAAAGAAATTAATAGAGCTTGGATTAGTTCAACGGATAAAAATAGATGAAAAGAAAATAGGTAGACCTAAATTTCTATATGCGGTAGAAAGCACTGTCTGGGATAAAGTAAGTAAAGATCTTAAGGATTGCGCTAACAAGATTTTGTCAGCAATTTCCTAACCCAAGTTTTTCATCAACTTTCTCATTATTAGTTTTCTTATCTTCTTTTTCTATTACTATTTCGAATATTCCATTTTTTTCAACATGAGAGATGATTTTGCATTCCATTAGTTTAAGAGCTTCCATTATCATATCATCGCATTTTGGATCTTTAAAGACTACCTTAATAGACCCTTTTTTCATTGTCATAAGTTTTGCAGCCGTTTTTAAGAAAGGCTCAGGACACTCCATATCAACCAAATTAAGCTCTTCCATAGCTTTAAATGAAAATAGGAAAATTAAAAAAGTTTGGGTATTCATTAGAAAGTATGAAAGTTATATGCCCTGTTTGTAGCAGACTTTTTGAAGCGGAATGTTCTCCTTATAGGCAAAAAAATGGAGATATCGTTTACTATTTTGATACAGAGATATGTCAACTTGCCTTTATGCAAAACCCTGCAAAGTTCATCGTGAAATGCCAGTCTCAGGATTCTTAATTTCAACATGGGCTAAATCTCCAAACAATTTAGCGCAGTATTCGAAGTCCTTTCCAATCTTAGACACCATAAGTTCGGGATCAATAGACTTATAGATGTATCTTGGCCTCCCTCCTTTAGAATTTTGATCTTTAGCTCTCTCTATAAATCCTATTGAGATCAGTTTATTCACAGATCTGTTAACCGAAGCCTTGCTGAGCTTAAGTGAAGCTGATAGTTCATCTTCTGTTTTCGGTCCTCCAGAAGTTAGGGTTAATAGTACTTGAAAATCTGTATCTGAGACATCGTAGCAAAAACCTAAAGCTTCAACAAGTCCAACTTCTTTCCCTGAAGGTAACCTAACCTTTAGTTTTTGGACTTCCATACTATATCATGTTATATATGGTAAAAACGTATATATAAATCTTTGTTAATTTTAGCAAAAAAGGTTTTAAGCCCAATTACCACTTCTTATATTTTCAATCTTAGTTGCTAGATCTATCTGAAAATATTTGAATACTTCCTTCGTAAACTTTAAGGCATCTTCGTCAGACATTTGCCCTATCTTTGAAAGTAGTTCATTGGCAAATCTAGTCAAGTCGTTAAAGGTTTGTCTTTGCATTTCGTATTGCGATATGTTTAGTATTTCTCGTATATCGTCTTTATTTTTCGCTTCATTTATCTTTTTATACATTTTTCTAATTGGTCCTTCTCCATTCCTTCCGAATAGTGCATCCTCCGGTAATCTGAGCCATCTGGCATAAGTCGCAGCTAGTTTTTTTGCCTCATTTTCGATTGTTGCCATGAACTTATTTTTAGTTTTATGAATTTAAAATCATGAGAAGCCTTTTGCTCATGTCAGGAGGACTTGATTCAACTGCTGTTGCTTTCTCGATTAAGGAGAGAGATTATGACTGTCTATTTTTAGACTATGGTCAAAGATCTGCAAAAATGCAAAGAAGGTATGTAAAAGAGAATTGTGGAAAGTTAGGGAAGAGAGTCATAGAATTAGACATTAAAAAGTTAGGTGATTTTTTTGCAGAAGGTTACTGGATGAGACCCCATGAACCTATAGTTCATAGAAACGTAATCCTTCTTGCAATAGCGATAACCTACGCGAAGGAGAAGGGATATGACAAAGTAATCCTAGCCACAGTAAATGAGGAATGTGATTACGAGACAAACAAACCTAATATAATCAGAGAATTGAAGAGGCTTGGCGAAGTTATGGGAATAGAAGTTAATACGCCGTATATAAATCTTGGAAAGTCTCTGTTACTTAAAATTGGTATATCTCATGGTATGGATCCGGCTAAAACATATTCTTGTCTTTTAGGTCATGAGAAGCACTGCGGTAAGTGCTCGCAATGTCTTCATAGAAAGCTAGCTTTTAAGGCACTGGGGTTAATTGACCCAACTCAATATATCTAACCTTACTGTTTTCCTAACCCTTTAATTCAGGGCTTAGATGAGAAGGACACGTCAAGGACGTGCTCTAAGTGTGGTTACCGTTTACCTAAAGCGCCACCAGATGTGCGTGATTTTGTTTGCCCTAGATGTGGTTACACGACTGATAGGGATGTTAACAGTTCTGATAACATGGGAAAACAATGGTAAGCTTAAATTGAATGATACTATTCTCTCTCTTTTCTCAATCCAATCTACTAAAGCTTCGTTTTATGAAGAAAGAGGAGAAGGAGAAAACCCTCAACGATATCCGCTATTACTTCCTAGACGTGAAGATCTGCTCCTTGGAGGAGCCACCTGTTATGTCCCTCGCAGACATAACAGAGTGTGGCGAGGTAGTGAAACCGCTACTCGTAATCTCCTCCTGAGTGGGATGCACCCAATGGGGTCGTGAAACTGTTTCTTGTTCTAGGGTAACAAATGGTTTTTAAATGTGTTTTAAGAAATTTTTATGATGAGTCCCACAGTGATGCTGTGCACTGCACAAAGGTGTGGGGTGATGTCTAAAGGGTTCCGTGCCGTTGATCCCGATGCCCTGTGATCTCACACTGGAAGTAGCTGTGCTATTGATGAAGGTGTGGGTGAGGAGAAAGTCCCTAGAGGGTATCTTGAAATGCACTAAATGACCCCAAGGTACCCTTTAGGGACAAACGGTGAGGACGTCACTTATATAGTTCAGCTTATAAGAAAAATTAATTGATATGTTAGAAATATTATAGTAAATATTGCGATTCCTATATTAAATATTCGTGAAACTTTCCTTGGTATAAGGTTTAGAAAAGCTAACAATGCTATAGACAGGGTCGATGTTATAACGAAAATTGCGAGGACAAAGACGGATAAAAAAATCTCCCCTGCATTTATCGCAATAAGAATTGCCAAGATTTTTGATGGAGTTAATACTAAAGATCCTTGTAAAATCCCTATTTTAGGCTCTAGATCAAATTCCTTTTCCATAACTGCTGAAAAGAGAAGAAGACCTCCTATACCTATACCTATAATAAAGGATCCGGCTAAGATTATTTGTTTTATGCTCTCGATTGTTACGACTAAACTAAGAGGTAATGCTATAATTAGAAAACCTGCTGAGTGAAATAGAGAAAATTTAAGAATACTTCCTTTCCTCTTCATCATTCTAGCTGTGGCAACATGATCCGGATCAAGACCGTGACTTAATCCAAGAAATATAACTAACAATATATCGCTTATATTTAACGTCATGCATTACGTTTGTTACCATTTATTAAATTATTTGTTACTACTAGAAATTATAACAATTCCTACTACTTATAGTTACTTTAAACTTTTAAATTTCACGTCAAAAGAAATATCATTCTTTATTACTGACTTATGTATGTCTTAAACAATATAAAAGTAATTTTTTTATATTATTAATTTCATTATATTTCGATGCAAACTTTTAGATTTATGGTTGAGACAGGCGATCAAGCGAAAATATTAGCTGGAGAAGAAGCACTTTTAGATTCTGTCTCTTCAGGTTCAGATCCTATTCTCAGGTTTGTGATATTTGATCCTACTTCAGTTCTCCTAGGTTATCACCAAGCTGTAGAGGACGAAGTAAATATAGATGAGGTCAGGAGAAGAGGATGGGAAATTGGTAGGAGACCTACTGGAGGTGGAACCATTATTATGGGTCCCGAACAGCTCGGATGGGAAATCTACACTAACTCTTCTTTGGTTGGGTATACTCCAGAGGAAGCAATGAGGAAGATGGGAAACGGAGTTATTGAAGCTCTAGAACAATTGGGAGTTAAAGCAAGGTTTAGACCTAAGAACGACGTTGAAGTTAATGGAAGGAAAATTTCAGGAATAGGCGCTTTTTCCTTTGGTCAATATATGGCTATAACCGGTACCATTCTCCTTGATTTTGACGTTGATTCTATGGTGTCTGTCCTTAAGCTTAGCTCAGAAAAAATTAGGGATAAGGTAATAAGTGATTTTAAAGAGAGGGTTACATGGATAAATAGGGAAATTGGGAAGAAAATTGAAATGCAACAATTAATTAGTTTAGCAAGAAAATCGTTCTCTCATGTTTTAAGTGTTGATCTAGAGGATGGAGAATATAATCAAAAGGAAATAGAAGAGATATCTAACTTAAAGGTGAAGTACTCATCTCCTTCATGGATATACGATCTGAGAAAATCTCTTAATGGAGATATTAGATTCGTCCAAAAGAAGTTTCCTGGAGGATTAGTAAAGGTTCAAGTTAAAAAGTCTGGGAATCTCATAGAGTCAATATTGATAACGGGGGATTTCTTTGTTGAGCCTAGAAGAGCAATATTTGACCTTGAATCAAGGCTTAAGTGGAGTAAATCGGATGAAGTAAAGAAAGAAATCGAGGATTGGTATAACGGGATAAAAATCATTGGAATACCAAAGGAAGGCTTAGTGAATTTAGTGGAGGAAGCAATAAGATGAAACCAATATATTTTTATGCACCAGCATTGAAGAAATATGAAACAGATTACCTATCTTCCAGTGCTGGATGGAATGCTATTTCGGTTACAGGCACTTCTTGTGCGTTTAACTGTAAGCATTGTGGTAGAAGAGTTCTAGAAGGTATGGCAGACGGTTCTACGGATGAGAAGTTCGCTAAGGAACTTGAGGAAGCATCAAAAAAGGGAGGTATAATAATTTCAGGTGGTTCAACGCCAAGAGGAGATGTACCGATATGGAAATACTCTGAAATTTTGAAGAGATTTTCCAAAAACCTTACAATAATTGCTCATACAGGAATTGTCAAGAATAGAGAGATAGCTAGAAAGTTCAAGGAAGCTGGAGTAAAAATAGCTCTACTAGATATGGTAGGAGATGATGAAACGATTAGAAAAGTTCTTGGCCAACCTTTCACTGTTAGCGACTATTTAAATTCATTTAAATATCTTAAATCTGAGGGGATGAAGGTAGTCCCGCACGTAATAATGGGATTGAGTAAGAAAGGGAAAGAGGGCGATTTACACGCGATTTCTCTACTTAGTGAAGTTAATCCTGACGCTATTATAATAGTTGGTTTAATGCCCATGCCAGAAACGTCTTACAGTTTATTTTCACCTCCAGAACCAGATCATATGATAGAAGGTTTATCAAGAGCTAGGAATAATTTTGATGTTCCAGTTATGTTAGGGTGCGCTAGACCAAGAGGAAGGAGATATTTGAAAGTTGAGCAATTTGCAGTAGATAATGAAGTAGACGGTATAGCTTTTCCTGAGGAAGAGACTATTGAATACGCAAAGGGAAAAAGGGAAATCCTTTTGAGTAACGCGTGTTGTGGAAACATTGTCCTAGACTTTCTCTCACGGGTGTCCACATGATTCGAAGTTCAGAAGTAATAAGTAGCCCTGAGTGGGTAAGGCTAAGCTTTGGGGCAGATATGGTTTTAGGTTTCAGCCCCGGAGTATTTCTAAAAGGAGCATTAAATACAACTATAAACCTCCTACAGTATTATCCAGATGGTTGTAAAGCAAATTGTGTCTATTGTGGTCAAGCCAGGGAAGTATCTCAAGGGCCTGAATGCAAGACTCTAATAAGAGTGGAATGGCCTCTAAGGAAACTTGATGATGTAATCTTAAGAATAAAGGAAAGGCAAGGAGATACGCGATATGGATTACAGAGGATATGCGTAGGAGAACTAGCTCATCCTAGGGCTTCACCAGACGCTATAGAAATAACAAGAAGAATAAGGGAAAGTGGAATTGAGTTACAAATCTCTGAACTAGTTACCGCTACATATACTTTTAAGACTCACATGGAAGAGATGAGAAAGGCTGGGGCAAATATGATAGATGTTGCAATAGATGCGGCAAGTAAGAGAGTCTTTGATGAAACTAGAGGAAAGAAAGTTAGAAGTATGCATAGGTGGGAAAGATACGTTCAAGCCATCGATGAGGCAGTTGATGTATTTGGAAAAATGAATGCAGGAATTCATCTAATTATAGGCTTAGGGGAAACTGAAAAAGAGGCTGTAGAAATTATGGAATATGCTCATAGTAGAGGTGCTAAAATTAGCTTATTTGCCTTTTATCCGGAACAGCAGACGCCTATGGAGAAAAAGAAGCCTGTTCCACTCGACGTTTATAGGAGGATGCAGTTAGCTAGATGGTTAATAGAGAATGATATAGTGATGTCAAGTTCATTTGTATTCGATCAAGAAGGTAAGTTGATCGATATTGATATTCCAAATGATTTAGCATTAGAAGACTTGTCCCCAGCGTTTATGACAAGCGGATGTCCAGGATGCAATAGGCCTTACTCAAATGAAAGGCCTGGAGGAAGATTAAGAAATATTCCTTGGTATCCTAATAGGAGGGAAACCATTTCGGCAATTAAGGCAAGTAAGTTAGAAGGTTTAATTAGGAGGTTTACTAACTAGATGTTACATTTAAGGAGAGGAACTCTGATTAGTTTTTTCTCTTCTGGATTTCCCTCCCATGTAAGAGGTAATGCCATAGATGTTTCTTCTCCAGATATGGAAAATTTTCTCTCTCCTATTGAAGGAAAAGTTGAGAAAATCATCAAGGTGAAAATAGGCAGACCTAATAAGTTCGCTAAGGTAAATTACGACTATGTCATTTACATGGATACACCACAAGGAAAATTGAAACTCCTTCACGTTGAACCAGAAGTTAAGGAGGGAGAAGAAGTTAAGATTGGAAGCTTTGTGGGAAAATTTCTTGAGAATCCATATACAGGAGGTGATTTTCCTCATGCTCATATAGAAGGTATACCAATAGAACTACCAAGAATTAAGAAGTATGATGAGGAAGCTTCAGCTATAGTAGTTAATGTAAGTGAGTTTTATTTTGATGTAGAGTTCTCTAAGTACGCTGAAGCTGGAGAACTTCATGGTTTAGGTTGTTGTGGCGGAATCCTTAATGCCTCTCTTCTTTACGCTGGTTATGCAGGGATAATAGGTAAAGAGATAATTAGCAAAGAGATAAGTATATTGGGAATTCCATTTTATGTTTCAAAAATTGGAAAGAATTATACTATCGTAGAAGCTATTCAAGGACTCGTAGAAAACTGGGAATTTGGTCCTTCATTTAAGGTATTAGCTGGAGAACCAGTTTACGGAAAACCAATATTTGAGAGTATTCTTAGTTGGGGAGGAAAACCTAGAATAAGGTTTTTCATCAGTAGTAAATATAAAGAAGGAGATGTAGTAAATGTCTGGAGAATTATTGGGAGTTATATGGGACGAAAGGTTTAACAAGATCTCCTTCTCGCATCCTATGATAAGGGATATATCTATGCAGAGAATAAAGAAGTTTAAAGAGATGTTAGACAATGTGCCTCGAATTATTATCATAAAGCCGGAGGAGGCTAATGAGGATGATATCCTAGAAGTTCACACAGTGTCTTACGTGGAAAAATTGAAGGAGGTAAGCAATGAGGAGTTTATAGGGTTTTTAGACGGAGGGGACACTGTTCATTATCCTGGTATGTTTAGCGATATTCTTCTTGTTTTAGGTTCTACTTTTACAGGGATAAAATATCTAAAATTCTTAGAAAAAGTATATATACCGCTTGGTGGTTTTCATCATAGCCTTCCGGATAGAGCAATGGGCTTTTGTCCAATAAATGATGTTGCATTAGGCGTTAAGACCTTATTAAAGGAAGGAAAGAGAGTAGCAATAATTGACGTCGATGCGCATCACGGGAACGGTTTACAGGAAATATTATATCGAGATCCAGTGTTAAAGGTAAATATTTTTGGATATGATGGTAAGTTCTTTCCAGGAACTGGCAGGTTAGAGGAGAGGGGAGAAGGTAAAGGTCGTTGTTTAAACTTTAATGTTGGTTTACCGCTGGATTCCGGAGACGATTCCTTCGAATACGCGTTAAGAATGTTGGATCTGGTATATGAATACTCTCCTGAATACTTAGTTGTAATTGCTGGAGTTGATGGGCACAGAAACGATAATTTAAAGTCTTTGAATTTAACTACAAATTCTTACTTAAATCTTGGGATTAGAGTGGAAAGATTAAGAAAAAGGTTGAATGCAAAGGTGTTGTCTTATGGTGGAGGGGGTTATGGTCCATACTCCTCTCTATGTATGATATCGTTCTTATATGGTTTACAAGGAGTAAATAAAAGGGATGAAAAACCAACGCAGAGTAAAAATGAAGATATTAAAAAAACAAAAGACGTTGTAAAGACATTATTCTTTGAAGGCTTTACCCATTGCTTGTAGAAGAGAGAAAGCGATTCCAAGTCCCATTCTTGTGTCCTGATCTTGCGGGAATCCTGCTAATCTTAATACAGCTCCACCAGCAGGCTTAACGTTTCCTAGCTCACTAGTCCATAACTTCATCATTTTAGACATCTTCTCCATTAGCATAGCCATTGAATCTACTAGTTGTGGATCAGCCATTATATCTAAGAGCTTCATCATTCTATCTAGCGCTCCGCTTCTTTGAAGTTCAGCAACTTTATCCATCATTCCCATCATCGAGTCAATGTCCATTTGAGATATCATTTTTATTGTCTTTTCGTTCAGCATCTTCTGCATTACTGGTATACCTACCTCCATTGCGGAGAGCAAGCTATCTAAGTCTAACTGCTGTAAGAGCTTTATTGTTCTCTCACTAGTCATCTTCTGCATTATTGGAGTTAAGGCATCCAATGCGTTTAACGTATTATCTATATCAATTTTTTGTATTATGTTAAGAGTTTTCTCGCTAGTTAGCTTCTCTAAAAGAGGCCAAAGAGCTTGAATCTTTGGTAACTGATCCATTCCAAACGAGATAATAGCGTTTATTAAATCAGCCTTCTGCACAGCATCAAGCAAGTCTATACCTTGTACCATTAGGTTCATTAGCTGATCAATTTGACCCTTCTTTTGCATCTCGTCAAGTGTTGTTGCCATCCTGTTTAGTACTGGTGTCATCTTTTCCGCAGTAGAGAGGAGAGTATCTAAGTCTACTCCCTCTAAGATTTTTAGAGTTTTCTCACTAGTCATCTTCTGCATTATTGGAGTAAGTTTTTCTACTGCAGTAAGAGTAGCATCCATGTCTATTTTTTGAAGAATAGAGAGCGCCTTCTCACTAGTCATCTTCTGCATTATTGGAGTTAAGGCATCCAATGCGTTTAACGTATTATCTATATCAATTTTTTGTATTATGTTAAGAGTTTTCTCGCTAGTTAGCTTCTCTAAAAGAGGCCAAAGAGCTTGAATCTTTGGTAACTGATCCATTCCAAACGAGATAATAGCGTTTATTAAATCAGCCTTCTGCACAGCATCAAGTATAGATAAACTTTGGTCAGCAAGGTCAAGAAGTAAGTCAAGTTCTCCTCTCTTGTCAAGCTCACTCAATTTATTTGTAAGTTTTTCAATAGTTGGGAGAGTTTTAATTAACTCAGATATTTTCTCTAGGTTCTCATTTTTTAAAATCTCTTCTAAAGGATCTGTTTGCGACATAACTATCTATCTTACTTATATAGTTAAAGTTAAATAAATTTACGATGTATGCGGTAATCTCTCCAAGTGCGTTTCCCAAAATTTCTAAAATTATGGGAGAACTCTCAGGCTTTACTTTTTACATCACTACATATGGGGTTTCTTATGCCTTAAGCAGGGGGATCGATATAGATTCAATACTTGATAGAGGAATTAAAGTAAGGGCATTTTCACATAACTTTCGACCAATTGAAGGACTCGATATGCCAGAATCTGAAGCAATTCTTGTTGCTAGAGAGCTAAATTCTGTTCTTGTAACTTCAGATGAGAATGTTAAAAAGGCAGCTGAAAAAGAAGGGATTAAGGTTCTGATGATTTAGCAAGCATTTTCAGCAGAATATGAGGTGGAAAGCCTCCAGGGAGCTCTTTTTTATCATCTAATACTATTTTAGGTACGCTCATAACTCTAAATTTTTCTCTCAGTTCTAGGTAGGTTTCTACATCTATAATCTCTAGAACTACTTTATCATTTATTAGTGGGAGCTGATAAAGGAGTTCGGCTGTAATAGGACACTTAGTACAATCTGGAGTTACAAATAGTTTAATATTTCCAGAAATTTGTGTAGCTAGTTCTCTTTCCTTTTCGTCCAGTTGAGTTATTTCTTGACTAATTCTTGCTAATGCGTTTAGGAAAGGCCATAACTCATTCATTGTTGGCACACCATAATATGTAAAATACGTTCTCTTTCCCTTATTCACCTTTATAAAAGGTTTATTACAGGAGTCAATATTTTCTATTTCTATTTTTTCTTTAAGTTGATCTGTTATTTCGTTTGCTTTACATTGGACAATAGAAATATTTGATATAACTTGTAAGTATTGTTTGATAATATAATCGTAGCTCATATAAAGTACCTCAAGCTTTCTATTCCTTCTAGAGCTTTACTTAGTTTCTCAACTAGTTCATCCATGTTCGAAAAATCCTTTATAACTTCCACAACATCGCCGTTTATTCTGTATTGTAAAGGCGAACCTAAACCTTGAGCTATTCTGGAGGCTCTGCTATATTTTACTCCCATTCCTACAAGATCGTCTAGACTCTCATTTCCAGTTGGTAGTGGGATAGGTAAGATAATTGAATTTCCTATTACGTAAAAACAGTAATCGTCCATTACGATCCTTTCCTTATCTTTATCCTTTACCAGCTTGAAGTTCTTTTTTTCTATTAGTTCCTCAAGGTTAATCCTTCATCCCCTTAAATCTATCTACATCCAAGTTAAAGAATGATCTGCAAGCGTTTTCTATAGCTTCTGAAAGGGATGGATGCGTTAATGCAGAAAAGGCAATTTCCTCGCACGTCATTTTTGCCCTAATAGCAAGAGAGATCAAGTTTATTAAATCTTCAGCCGTATCCGCTACTACTTCTCCGTAAACAATTTTTCCATCACAATCTATGCCTATCTTTGCATAGCCTTCCCTTTCTCCTCGGATTAGTGCTCTTGTAGATGCGGTCAGGGGGAACTTTGAGATCTTAATGGCTCGTCCCTTATCTCCCGCTACTGCTATCTGAGGATCGGTATATATTACTTGTGGAACGTGAAGGTAATCAATAGTATAGTTCCCACCCATCGCATTTAAGGAAGAAATAATTCCTTCTAGCATAGCAACATGAGCAACTTTTTTCCTTCTATTAACCACATCTCCCGCTACAAGAATTTTAGGATTAGACGTCCTCATTTCCTGATTAGCTACTATACCATCTTCTCTAATTTCTAAGCCTAATTCGCCTATACCTACAGGCAGGTTAGGTCTTCTACCTGTTGCGTAAACTACAATCTCTCCTCTAAACTCTCCCTTATCTGTAAGAACCTTTTCTCCTTCAATTGATCTTATACAACACCCTTCTATAACTTCAATACCATCCCATTCAAGCGAGTCAAGCAGGATGCTCCTAGCCTCACTATCTAGTTCGCTTATTATCTTTCCTCTTGTCAGAAGGCTAACTTTAGATCCTAATCGGGCGAAGAATTGTGCAATTTCGACTCCAGCATATCCTCCCCCTATAACTACCATAGATTCTGGAACCGAGTGAAGATTTACCGCTTCATCTTCACTAATTGCATTTTCAATTCCCCTTATTCTGGGGGGATTTGGAATAGAACCAGACGCGAGTATTAGTCTATTAAACTCAATTTTCTTTTCATTAACTAATATTTCTCCTCCTGAAATTTTTGCTTCGCCTAGTTCAACTTCACTTCCAGCATCTTCAACTAGTTTTCTTCCAGCTGATGACAAATACTCTACTATCTCATCTCTCTTCTTGAAGAAGTTTCCATTTTCTACGCTTACGCTTAATCCCTTATAATTCCCAATTTCTTGAAATCTAGATAAAATAAAAGATATATCTGAAAGAAAAATACTTGGAACACATCCTGCGTTTACGCATACTCCTCCAAACTTTTCCTTTTCTATTACTAGTGTTTTCGCTTTCTTTCTAGCTAAAACGCTTCCTGCAACGTAACCTGCTGATCCTCCGCCAATCACTACATAGTCATATTTCATTATGCATCAGAAGAATAGCGTTCTATCAGCGTCCATAGTGAGGTCTATGAGGGTAGATCCACCTACTAGTTCTACTCCATCTACTACTTCGTTCTCATTCATGTGGCACATATCCTTTAGGCTCTGTACACAAACGTACATCTTAACGCCATTATCTTTAGCCATATCGAAGAAGTGTATAAATGGATTTCCCCCCTCTTTCTTTCTCTCATCTTCTTGCCACTTCTTTGAGAGTAATAATGGCCCCTTTATCATAAAGAATACTGAAGTCTCGTATTCCATTGAAGCCGATATTGAAGCCATAAATAGAGGTGCGTATGTTCTATCAAGATCTTCAGGTCCATGTGTTACGACTATTAGGACTTTCTTCTTTTGTTCTTCAGTATCTTGCTCAGCTTGTGCCTGACTCATGTTTGATCATCTTTATTTTAAATATGCTTACTTATATTTTTTATCAAATATAATGTCGTAACGAAAACCCCTTAATTTAACAGAATAAAGGTTATGTTGAACGAAAACTAGCATAATCTCAGATGAACCTAATAAGGCATGAAAATCATAACGTTGTGTGGAAAATAAAAGGTCAAAACATTCTTAATACACGAATGATAAAAATGATTAAGTCTAAATATTACGTAGTTTTAAGTATGTTTCTTTTTAGCTCTTTTTCGATGTTAGATACCCTTACTTGATTTTTATAACTTTTTCTAAAAAATAAATGAATACCGTAAAGCTTAAATATTTTTGAGAGAAACAATATAAAGGGTGCGAAATTGGCACAGAAAAAACTTTCTATAATAGTATTTTCTGGGACGATAGATAAGTTAATGCCTGTTGGGATATTGGCTTCTGGAGCAGCAGCTGCTGGATATGAAGTAAATCTCTTCTTTACTTTCTGGGGTCTAAATTCAATTACGAAGAAAGCAATGCAAAGTGTTCCATCAATTGACAAGAACTACGAGCAAATGGGCCCCATGATGATGTCAAGAATGCAAGAAATGAAGTTTCCAATGTGGAACCAATTAGTTATGGAAGCAAAGGAAGTTGGAGAAGTCAAAGTTTACGCATGTTCAACAACTATGGAGTTCTTTGGAGTAAAGAAAGAAGATTTAGCTGAATTTGTAGATGATGTGGTAGGAGTAGCCACATTTCTTGATAGAGCAGAAGGAGGTACTACTCTATTTATTTGAGGTGATCTAAATGTCCCAATTAAGAATAGTTAAAACTCTAGATCTAAAGGGGATGTACTGCCCTGGTCCAGTATTAGAGACCGCTAAGGCAATAAAGCAAGTAAATGTAGGAGAGGCAATAGAAGTTTACGCTACTGACCCAGCTGCAAAGCCTGATCTAGAGGCCTGG
Organism: Candidatus Acidianus copahuensis; assembly: GCF_000632495.1. Taxonomy (GTDB): domain Archaea; phylum Thermoproteota; class Thermoprotei_A; order Sulfolobales; family Sulfolobaceae; genus Acidianus; species Acidianus copahuensis. The sequence continues at coordinate 310,618 of NZ_JFZT01000039.1, forward strand.
GCTAGAAGGACAGGAAATGAGATAGTAAATGTTGAACAGCAGGGCGGTGTACTTAAGGTAGTCATTAAAAGAGTCAAATAACTTATTTAATTTTAGATTTTTTTTAACAAAATATTTATAAGCTCGCTTTTCCATATGTTCATGGGTAAAAAAATGGCAACTAGGTCTGTACTTGAATTACCAGACGATCCAAGGTTTATGGATATGGCATACGAAGAACAAGGGGCTGTTAGTGAAGAAGAAAGGAATTTATCTAGTTTAAAACCGGAAGATAGAGAGACTGCAGTAAAGTTTTGGCAAGCCGTAAAGTCTGACTTTAGATTTGACGAATATTTAAGGGGTTGCTTAAACTGTGGAGTTTGCACATCAGGATGTCCAGCAGCTAAGTTTTACGATTTTGGACCCAGAGAAATGATACAATATATGATGAGAGACGAGGCAGACAAGATATGGGAATTCGTAAACAAGAAGGTTTGGGCATGTGTACAATGCTATACTTGTTCTATGAGATGTCCTTTCAATAATGAGATTGCTGGACTAATCATGGTTTTAAGGGAGTACTCAGTTCAGTTTGCGTTAGAGTCAGCTAAGGAGATTTTAGCTCCTTACAGAAGAGTACTATATACTGTAATGACAATGGGTAACCAAGTTACTCCAGACATGATCCAACCCGAAGCGTTCCCTGACTGGGGTCCACAAGCTGTTGAGGAATCAAAGAACATGGACGTCTATAGGAAGTCGATCCCTGTAGATCTTATGCAGAGGACTGACATTGGTTGGCATCCATCTCTTCAAACAGCTGTTGAAATGATGACAATAATGTTTGAGTCTGGAGTAATGGACTCAATAAAGAAAGTAGATCCTGACCTTTATGATATGATTGAAGATATCTATCAAGATAGAAAGAGCCAGTTAGAGGAGATCAAGGAAAAGTGGGAAAAACACGAACTTAACGAGAACGAATTGCCAGATAGCTGGTTAGATTTATAATCTAAATTTATTTTTTAATATTTTTTCGATCTTTCTATACTTTTCCCAAAAATATTGATGCTTCCATAAAATGTTTAATAAGTAAAGTTTTTATTCCTTTTTAACGTATAGATTTAACAAAGGTTGAAAACATGAGTACAGAACAAGAAGTTAACAAAAAAATAGAAGAAGGCGTTAAGGAAGCCTTCCCAATGGCAGATAACGTTGACTGGAATGAGGTTTATCAAAGAATTATTTACAGATATAGCACTCCTCACGGTTTACAACACGTTAAGGAAGAGCTATACAAGCTCGAAGATGAAGGGGAGATAATCGTACATCATATAAAGCCTTATAATAATCCCGTGAAGATGCAAAGCTTAAATGGCACTCCTAAGGTAATTCCAACCAATAAGTTATGGCAACATAAGAGTTGTGGGCAGTGTGGTCATATTCCCGGATATCCTACTTCAGTCTTTTGGATGATGAACAAAATGGAGATAGACTACATGGACGAACCCCATCAGACTTCGTGTACTGGTTGGAACTATCATGCCTCTGGTGCCTCTAACCCAGTTGCTCTAGCTGGAGTTTATGTAAGGAACATGTGGAGGGCCTACGAGATTGATTACTATCCATTAATTCATTGTGGGACTTCATTTGGCCACTATAAGGAAATCAGAAATATGATAGTTTTGCATAAGGAGATTAGGGATAAATTAAGGCCCATAATGAGGAAAATGGATATGGATATAGTCGTTCCTGAAGAGGTGGTGCACTATTCTGAGTGGTTATATACGATGAGCAAGAAGGCCGTACAGCAGAAAAAGTACGATCTGAGCAAGGTTAATGCCGCTGTTCATACCCCGTGTCACGTTTATAAGTTAGTCCCAGAGGATACAATTTACGATCCAGATGTATTCCAAGGCAGAAGACCTGCAGCTCCTTCTGGTACAGTTCAGAACTTTGGAGCAAAATTAGTTGACTACTCAACATGGTGGGATTGCTGTGGTTTCGGCTTTAGGCATATATTAACTGAAAGAGAGTTTTCTAGAAGTTTTGCTCTATTCAAGAAGGTAATTCCAGCAGTAGAAGAGGGTCATGCTGACGTGTTCGTTACATCTGATACAGGATGTGTGACAACTTTGGATAAGAGTCAGTGGGCTGGAAAAGCTCAAGGATTTAACTATAATTTACCAGTTCTAGCCGATGCACAGTTCGCAGCCATTGCAATGGGAGCTGATCCGTACACGATAGCTCAGATACACTGGCATGCAACTGATGTAGAAGGATTCCTAAGAAAGATAGGTGTACCAGTTGATGATTATAAGGAGAAATTTATACAGTACCTAGCTGATATAAGAGAAGGTAAGACAGAACCACAGTATCTTTACACTCCACATAGAAAGATAGACTTCTACTTATCAGTACCAGAAAGAGTAAAGTGGTATAAGGGAGATAAAGGTGCAAATCAAAAAACAAGTTAAGCAAATCTTTTTAATTAATTTTATTTAATTTATGTGAGGGTGGAAGTTTGGCAGGAGAAAGAGTAATGGTTATAGGTTCTGGTCCAGCTGGCCTTTCAGCAACTAAGGAATTAACAAACATGGGTTTTAACGTAATTCTGGTAGAAAGAGAATCCTACTTGGGGGGAACTCCTAAAAAGTTAAAGTATAGTCTGCTTTTCCCTGAACTTAGACCAGCTACTGAGGTAATAGATCCTTTAGTGAAATCAGTGCAGGAATCTAAGAACGTAAAGTTCTATATGGAGAGTATAGTAGAAGGTGCTAAAGAGGAAGGAAATGGATTTGTAGTTAACATAAAGGACAAAACAGGAAAAGTTACGAGTGAAAAGGTTAACGCTATTATTGCAGCCTCCGGTTTCGAGCACTTTGATTCTAGGAGAAAATATGAGTACGGTTATGGTATAGTTCCAAATATCTATCAGATCTCAGATATAGAGAGAATGCTATCAGAAAATAAGTTGGTAACAACTAAGGGAACACCTCCTAAGAGAGTGGCTATTTTACTTTGTGTAGGTTCTAGAGATGCTACTGTAGGAAACACTTATTGTTCAAGAGTATGTTGCGCAGTTTCAGTTAAGCAGGCTATGGAAATTAAAGAGAGAATACCTGACGCAGTTGTCCATATATATTACATGGATATAAGGACGTACGGATTAATGGAAGATAAGCTATACTGGAAGTCACAGCTTGAGTATAGAGTTGGTTACATTAGAGGAAGAATTTCAGAGTTTATGAGAGGTCCTAACGATACTGTAATCATAAAAGGTGAGGATACAATGAACCTTAACAGGGCTCTAGTTGTTCCGTACGATATGGTAATTTTAGCTAATGGAATGGAAGTAGGTTTAGGTTCAAAGCAAGTCGCTAAAGCCTTAGGACTTCAATTTGAGGAGCATGGATTTATTAGACCATCAGATCCAGATAGACTACCTGTTCAATCTACTAGGAAGGGTATATTCTTAGCAGGGGCACTTACTGGACCTAAGACGATATCCGACTCTATAACTGAGGGATATGCTGCAGCTATGAAGGCATATGAATATGTAACTAAGGGCATTTGGGATGAGTCGAGTTTTGGCAAAGCCGTTGAGGTGGTAAAGCATTAGTCTAGTTTTTTTAAACGTTGATTATGTTAGAGAAATTTTTAATGCAATGTTAGATGTTGATGTAAATAATACTGCGTCTGGGGACGCTAAAAAAGCTCTTCAGACGATCTTGAGAGCAATGGATCTAAAGTCCTCTGATTTAAGAAATCTTGAAATAGCAACTCAGGAGGACGCTAGGAAGTTTTTTGATTCCGTATTTTACATGAAAAAACACTTTTCCTCCGTTATTTCCTCTACTCCCCTTCCAAAGATAGGGGAAGCACTTGATCATCTTAAGGGTAAAGATATAGATTATTTCGAGGCTGTAGATTTTTTTGCTAATAATATAAGGGGCGCAGAAAGAGCAGATATAGAAGATATGGCTAAGGAGACTATTCACTTTCTACATCCGGAGAAGTTTCCTTTATGGACTAGATGGATATGGAATAAAGAAAGAGGAACGGGTTCTATAAATTATTCTCTTAAGGATGATGTAAAGATAAGTAATCCTAGTGAGCTATTTGCTGCAATAGATGAATTAAAGAAGGTGCTTGAAGTTTTTGGAGCCGGTAACTACCCGAATTATTATTTAGTTTCCATTTTTCTTGTTTATTCGTATGTGAGGTATTTAGATTACACTACTCACCTAGCTGTAGATAAAAGAGCAGCTGGGTTGGTACCAACTCACCTCACAACTACAGCCCTAGTTTTGGGGCTAAAACCATATCTAAAGGTGATCCGTCTTGCCAATTCCTGAACTTGAAAAACCCATAATAAAAGGTTTAATTGAAAAAGATAAAGTAGTAGTAGATGGAGTAGAACTTGATGGAACCTGGAACGCTTTCATGATAGAAAGAACACAGACGGGATACGATCCAACGGTCTGGGATGAAATAGCTAATACTGTAGAAGGAGCTACAATAAGCCTTTGCTGGCAATGTGGTACTTGTACTTCTGGATGTACAATGAGGGAATACGATGCAAACTACAGCCCTAGGAGGTTTATAGATCTTGCAAGGAAAGGAGATAAGCAGTCGTTAATAGAACTTCAGGATAGTTTATGGAGATGTGTTTCCTGCCAGAAATGCACACATAGATGTCCAAAGGGTGTATTAGTTGAGGAAGTAGTTCACTCTATTCATAATTACATGCTAAAGCATGGACTTGTAAAGAAAGATCCAGGTACAGTATTTGATGATTTATTCCTTGATACTGTAATGAAGAACGGTGGAAGAATAAGCGAATTAACCTTAGGGGCAGCCTCAGCAAAAGCAGGATTTGTGACCCTTAGCTTAAAGGATTTAGTATCTATGGGAGGAGCTCTCCTTAGATCTGGTCTGGTTATGGAAGTTATGAAACCTAATAGGGTAAAAGATTGGGATAAGGTAAAGTCTGTCCTTGAAGAAGCTATGAAGGAGGAGGTGGTACCAGAATGATGAATCCGTATGGTAAAGTAGCATTTTATCCGGGTTGTGCTTTAGACGGTTTAGGAAGATCTTACGAAGTATCGATAAAGCTAGTCACACAAGATTTAGGCCTAGAGTATGAGAAGATTGAGGATTATAATTGTTGTGGAGCTCTTGAAGTAAAGAACGTTAATACGATGGCTGGGTTGCTTCTTCCAGCTCGAAATTTAGCTCTAGCTAGACAAATGGGCGCAAATGCTGTTATGTCCGCTTGTCCTGGTTGCCATTACTCTTTGTCGAGGACACAGTACTTTATGTCTAGATATCCCAAACTTAACGAAAAAGTTAATGCATACCTAGAAAAGATGGGAGTCCAAAAGTATGATGAGCAATTATTAATGATTCATGTTACTGAATTTATCTATAATGCTATAGGTCCTGAAGGGGTTAAGGCTAAAGTAAAGAGACCTCTAACTGGACTTAAGGTAGCTCCTTATTATGGATGTTTATACAACAGACCGAAAGCCTATACACTAACTGGATATATGAAAATCAAGGACGATCCTGAGAGGCCGCATTTCATGGATGAATTATTAGAAGCGTTAGGTGCTGAAGTAGTTCCGTTCGAGGCAAAGACTATGTGCTGTGGAGGGCCTCATGTGTACTCAGATGCTCCTACGTCAATACATCTAGAGGCCAGAATACTCAAGGAGGCTAAGAGAAATGGAGCAGATCTACTGATAACCGATTGCCCATTAGGCCATGTAGCGATAGAGACAAATATGAATAAGATTGCTGAAAAATACGGTGAAAATTTAAGAATGCCTTTAGTTTACTTTACTCAATTAATGGCCTTCGCTTTTGGGCATAGTCCTGAGGAAACTTTACTGACCGCGAATATAACGAATCCTCTAACTGTTCTGAAGAGGTATTTATAAGATAAATTCCATTTTTTTCTTTATGGGTTCTCCTTCCGATCATTTTGCTAATGAAAGAACTTTTCTAGCTTGGATAAGGACAGGTATAGCTCTTATAGGATTTGGGTTCGTCATAGCTAAATTCGCTATATTTCTTCAGTTGCTAAAGATTGAGACATCAGGTTCACAGTCCTCGTTTCATGCCTCCTCTTCTGTAGCTTACGGAGAGGTAATGATATTGATGGGAGGGATGGTAATAGCCTATGGACTATACAATTACGTTATAAATGAAAGACAACTAACGAAAAACTCTTTCCAACCAAAAACAGCTTCCAACGCTTTATTTGCGGTAATTATCCTTATAGTTTCCATTGTTCTGGCTTTGCTTATACTATGAAAGTGATAAATATCATGGCAAAGTATGATAAGACTAAGATTATTGACTCTAATTTTCCAAGTTTTCCATCATAGAGTATAGAAAACCCAATAAAGTTCGCTATGATAGCAGCTAGCAATTCAGGTAAACTTGATAACATGCTGAGACTTGTAAAACCGCCAATAATTGCGAGAAGAAGAGTAGAGTTCTCTATTTTACTTCCCATAAAGCTTACTAGGGCAATGGAGCTTCCTTGCTTCCTTCTCATTGTTAATCTTATAGCTGATATCTTTTCTTCTAGTTCTGCTGCTATAGGGGTAATGACTAGCGATAACCAAATTGCTGGAACTCTTAATGAATTAGATAGACAAGAAATAGAGGTAACAAAGTAATTTGAGGCGATTACTATTATTATTCCTCCAACCCCTATTTCGAAGCTGGAAATAAGTAATCCTTTACTATTTTTTATGCTATCTTTGTAACCCTGTTTTAATCTGTATATAAAGTAAGCTATATAAGTCCCACCGGTTATGATTGAAGTTATAAAATTCAATTTCTCAAAAATTACTATTATGATCATTATAACCGTACTTAAGAGTAGAAATTTATTTTCTACTTGGTAATCGCCTGTCATTTTTATGTTTTCTTTCCATCTTGACCAGTGAGTTAAACCTACAAGGCCTATTCCTAAAGTAAAAAGAATGACATTTCCTCCTAATGCTGATCCAAGGGCAACCTGATACTCACCTTTAACTGACGCTTCAATTACTATTAATGTCTCTGGTAATGCCGTCATTAGACCTAGGACTATTCCTCCTGCAATGCCTTGACCTAATTTATCCTCCAATTTTTCTGCTCCCATAGCTAAGAGTTCGGAAGCAAATGCTAATGAAGCAAAGGATACTAAGAGAGTAAAAATGCCATTTAATTCAACCATTTAGTCTTCACTAAAATATAATAAGAATTAAATAGTTAAGCGGTTTAAACGAAGATGTGATCTATAGCTTTACTATAGCATAATTTAGTCCGAGAAATCCTAAAAAGAATCCGACTAAATAAATTTCGTCTATCCCTATAAGAGCCTCACCTAAGAAAGTGGAAGCAAGCGCAAATAATAAGGCAGAGAGAACGAACTTCAATTGAGGAACTCTGATTCTCATAATTCTTGATTTTAGCGCAGCAGTAAGACCAATTACTGCAACAGCACCTGTTATTGTTCCTAATAAAGCTGAGCTAAAGCTTTGGGGAATTAGTGCAATAATTACTAGTCCAGCCTCAAACGCTTCTGTTGCTCCAACAACGAATACAGTAATTATTCCCTCTTCTTTTTCGTCTTTTCTTTTCCACTTCAGTTTCTTAAAAGATCTCCTGGCGCTTCTTATCATCCTATAACCGAAATATGCTAAAATAAAAGAAGCGGCTATAAGAACGTAGTTAATTGGTAAAAGTGTAATTAATCTTCCAAATATGAATACTGGCATCAGTACTAATAGTATGCCGGCTATAGCATATAGGTAGGGTTTTAGGTTTTTAGTTATCCCTGTAAATATTACAGCCACAGCGCTTGCTTCTGACAACTCAAGAAGGCTAATTGCTAATGCTGCTAGAAATACGGCAATGTCTAGCATGAAATAGAGTCTTGATAGTTGAGGATAAAAAGTTTTAGGGGTTTTAGTATTTTCTTATGATTTAAATCAAAATTATTATATATAATTGAAGAGCTAACATCTAATGATGAGGCATTTTTATTTCACTTTAATATTAAGGTTTATTTCCTATTCTAATATTTATCTATCTTATACCAAAAAAGTATAAGATAATATAAAAAATATTATAACTTTCAATCGGTAATTAGATTTCATTATTGTTTATTTGTTTTGTGCTGGTTGACCGGATTGGCTTCCTTGCTTAGCGCCTTTCTTCTCTTTCTTTGCCATATAGGTCTAAGAGATGAGAATGACATATACCTTAAAAGAATTATGAACATCAGAAATGTTTAACAGTAACATTAAAACAGATGGAAGATATGATATAATTTTAAATTATAGACCAAATTCTTGTTTAATCTTTTTCATTATCGTGATATTAATCTATACTATTTTTAAGATTCTTTATATATATAATGGAGCCAAATAAGGTAACATGAAGGTTCTTAATGTTAATCTTTATATATAGAAGAGAAAAATCTTGCTTAGCTATATCTATTTTGTTATGCTATGTTTAATTCTTGTATGCTTAAAGTTAAAAGAGTTTAGTTTTAAAACTCTAATCTAGTAAACTGTACTAGATAATACCGTATTATTTAGATATTTTTAAGTGAAGTTTAGAGAGAAAGCTAAGAAAGAGAGGAGTAAAGAGAATCAAAGGTTCTTGCTACGGGTGAAAATACAAAGGAGTTTTCTTATCTCTATCCAGGTGAAGATGTAATGTTTTACGAGAAAGATGATCTTTGTTCAGAATATGGTGAAATTCAAGGGTTTCAATGACATCACAATAAATGTCCGTAAAACTCAAACTCCATGGCCGCCTGTTATGTCTATCGTGAACTTGGCGAGATTGGGTTAACCACCCCATAGGAGGTGTGCCATACTTCAGTGGGTAAGGACGTAACTGCGTAATAAAAGTTTTATATCTCAAAGATTATGGCTATCATGTGAATTACGGTAGGGGTCTTAGGTACATCATACTACACCTACTTCTCGTGAAAGGTCCTATGACAGGTGCCGAGATAATGGATGAAGTTGAAAGGAACAGCTTAGGAGTATGGAGGCCCTCACCCGGATCTGTGTATCCTATGATTAGAAACTTAGAGTCGGAGGGCTTAATCAAGGTTGTGAGAAGTGAGGGGACAAAAAAGTATTATGGAATTACAGATAAAGGAAGGGAGGCCACTCAATTTGTATCTAAGCAAAAGAGGATTGAAGACGTTATAACAGAGCTTGAGTCACTAGTTGACTATATATTAGATAACTGGGATAACGTTTTACCAGAAGGTAAAGATAGGCTCAAGAAGATAGAAGAGAAATTATCTATAGTTCTTAGGACTTAAAAACCGCATATGTTTACCTTTGTTCCGGTAACATTTACTTTTTCAGAATAAACATATCCAGCGTTTTTATCTGGATTAGTTAAATGAATTTTTGCAGTAGTTATAAATAACCTGGACAAATTTTGACCTCCAAAAGTTACTGATGTAACGTTTGGTGTAGGTACTGGAACCTCGTCTATAATATCCCCGTTTTTAGGATCTATAACCACTACTTTACCCCCTCCAAATAGGGCGACCCATAACATACCTCTTGAATCGATTGTCATGCCATCTGGTACGCCAGGTTCTGATGCCAAGTCTGATATAGTCTTTCTATCGCTAATCTTGCCTGTTTTAATGTCGAAATCAAATGAAAACACTTTCTTTGTAGGAGAGTCTATATAATATAGAACCGAGTTATCCGAATTCCAAGCTAACCCGTTGGATATAGTTACATTATCTAAGATTTGTCTAAACTTCATATCTGTATCCAAAACGTAAAGCCCAGCTGTTGGTTCTTTTTCCTCCAAATTCATTGTCCCTATCCAATATCTTCCCATTGCATCACATTTTCCGTCATTGAATCTATTTCTCTGATCCCATTCCTGGACTTTATATATCTCTTTAACGCTTCCGTCATTAAAGGAAACAATGAAAAAACTCCTTCCACTAGTTGCTATTATACCTCCAGAGATTGTAGGAGAAATAGAACTTACGTAATCTTGAAGTCTAATTTCTGAGTAGAATCCTTTTAAATCGTACCTATGTATTGTTCCTCTTAATATATCTACCCAAAAAAGTGCCTTTTCATCATGATGCCAAATAGGTCCTTCATACAGATCCCCGTTATATGGAGATATAATTTCCATATAGCATTATAGCTTTGAAATGTTAAAAAGTATAGTCTTGTAGTGAAAATATGGAGATTATGTAATATATTGAGTAAATCTGTTCTCTCAAATTAATACTAAAAATAGATAATTTTTACCTTTTAAATAGAAATTATAAAATAAAATTAACATTGTTTGATATTAGAGGAGCATAAAACTCGTATAGCATAGGTTAATAATCTATCTAAAAAGCAAAATTGAAATCTCCTAATAACACTTAACATCTAAAGGGAGTAATACATTGTTAACGTCTAAGAGGTAATATGTTTATTAACGGAATAGAAAGAGCACAACTTATGCCGTTATCCGAGACTAGGGAATTCCACGCTACAAGGGTTTACATTATGTTCTCAGAGAGATCTCTGCGCAATGATAAGAAGATTAAGTCTCAAGTAGAAGATTAGCAGAGATAGTGCGATATTCGATTTTTATAATATTCTAAATTCGAAGGAAGACTTATACTTTTAGAGATGTGAAATTTAATAGCCTAAAAGAACAGTATACATGGATGGATGAAGTAGATAGGAAGATGCTTTTTTACTTGTTCAGAGACGGAAGAATGTCTCAGAGAAGGATAGCGTCTCTCTTAGGCCTAACTCCACCTACGGTTTTGTATAGATTAAAGAAAATAATGGATGAAGACATTCTCCAAGGATTTACCCTATTTATTAATCCTAATTTTTATAATAATTATTTCTCTTTTGTTGCGTTTAAAAATTATTATGATATGAGCAAGGACTGGATATTTTTAAAATTCAAATGCATTGAATGGCTAAACGTATATGGAATTAGAGGAAGAACGGTGAATGAAATAGAGGATAGAATATCTTTAATGACTAAGACTTTGGGAGAACCAGCGATGGTTTATAAACCAAACCAGCAACCAATAGTCCCTAAACTTATTGATATAAAAATCATTAACCAACTGATTAAGGATCCTAGAAAGAATTCAGGAGATGTTGCTAGAGATACTGGCATTAATAGTAAAGTAGTTATAAAAAGATTAAGGTTATTGAAGAAAAGAGGTTACTTTGTCACCTTTCCTAGAGTTAACATCCCAAAAAGCGGTATCGTGATGTTTTCTATATTTTCTAAGAAAGTTAAGGAAGTTGGAAAGATCTTAGAAAATTGTAAAGTCATAGAAATTTCTGACAATGAGGCAGGGATTAATATATGTCTTGTGGGAAGCATGGATGAGGCAAAGGATTATGTTAAAATTTCTAGAAATATTGATAAAGATGCAGACGTTATGATAATCTATGACTACGAAATTAACACACCATATATTGATTTAGAGAAAGAGTCGTTTTAAATGTCGTTTCAAAACTCTTTAAGATAAGTTATTCTTGATTTTAATATGATCTAGATTTAAAAATTCTCTTTAATATAAGTATTATTCATAATTCAAGGTTAATTGGTTATCCATGACATATATTGAGATTATATCTGAACGTGAATAACTCTCTTACCTATTCTTACATATAACGAAACCGTTATAGAATTCTCTATTTTTTCCTAGGAATTCAATAACCTTAGTTCTCTTTGCTTGATTTATGTATGGAAATCTCGAGCAGAGAATTCTTCCTAATTCGTATGCTACATTTCCTTCTGCTAAGGATAAAAGAGAGTCTATATTGAACTCATCTATTCTCCTTTCTATGAGTTCAATAAATTTCGGAGAGTAATCTCTATATCTCTTTACTAGTTCGAGTACTTTCTCTTTGTTCTTAGCAAAAATTAGAGATTCCAAGTTATCTAACATTCCCTTTGCTATATGACAATTTTTCCCTGCTAATTCAAAAAGTAATTCTTCATCTTCTTCTGATAAAATCTTATCTTCCTTTATAAAACCAAAAGCGTTACCCATACTATTTGCTGAACCAAATCCTAGGCCTTCACCGAATTTTGGAAGTTTCATTGAGAGATCTATTGCGCTACTTTTTAAACGGAATGAAATATTAGAGAAGTTCTCTCCAAAATTCCTTCCTAAAACAAAGGATAATTGCTCATCTCTGCTTACGATCTCTATTATTATCTGGAAAAAGTCCTCTAATGAGTTTGGATCAACTTTTTCGAGAAAGCCCATTGCCATCTCCTTATTATTTTTGATTGTTTGTAAAATCTCTTTTTTCCATTTAAATTCTAATTGATCAAATGAAATTCCAATACCTCTCCCTAACCCAAGAGTAGGATGTAAAAAGACCTTCCTTTTCTGAAAGTCATTGAGCTCATTAAACTTTTCTCCTATTAGCTCTGAGATTTCTTGGCTACTAAGAAAAACCTCGAACTCACTAAAGTCCTTTAATTTTATTTCTTTAAGAAATTCATAAGCAAATGAAGGAACTTTTAGGAGATCCATCATTCTTTCCCTAATTTCCTGAGGTATTCCTTTATAGTGTAATCCGAAATTTCTTCCAACTTCTCCTAAGTTCTTTTCTCCTTTAATTTTTTGTATAGCAAATAGTACTGCATCTTTAATTACCTTGTTAGATAAATCCGCAGATGAAAGATAGAAAATTGATGCACTAACCTCAGAGTCTAAGAACGCTATAAGTTTTCTTTTGTCTTCAAACTTAGAGTCCGCTACACCTCTTGCCAAGCCTTCACAAAAATTTGGAGATGCTTTACACTCTTTAGTAATTTTTCTAATCCAATCGTCATTCATTTTAAGTATAGATTTTCCAATTCCATAACCTAAGTCAAAGATGTTAAACGGTATGTCAGGTCTTGTAAATATTATTCCCCTAATGTAGGTTAGCAGTACTTCCTTAATGTCATCTGGAAGAGCGTAGAACTTCTCGCCTATATCCTCCAAACTCATAGGCTCATATATGAGCTAATACTAAAATTGCTTTTTCATTGTTTTAGCGTATTTTGATAGGTCTAGCCTTAGGTGATTTCAGAATGGTAAAACGTCGTTTAAGAAAAGATAGGTTTCTATATATAAAACCAGGTTATATATTATTTTTTCCCTTATCCTTTATGAAAGCCAAAGTAGTCAAGATACAAAGGAAAGCAGGAAGATGTAACTACTCTCCCTCGTGGGGGCAGTGAGGTGGAAAAATACGAAACTATCTAAATTCAATATTTTTCTTTATAATGAAAATATAATTTTTAATACATTAACGGGTTATGCTATAAAGGTATCAGAAGAACAGATGGAAAAATTAAATCAGGGAGAAGTTCCAGAAGATATTCGTGACATAATTGAAGAGGGATTTAGCGATCAGGAATTTGATCCAGAAAAGATGGTTCTTAAAAAGAACGTTCTTGAACCAACACTTCTCCTCACTTATGATTGTAATTTTGATTGCGCTTATTGCTTCCAGAAGAGCTTTAGGCAAAAAGGAGGAGTTAGAGATGAAGTTATCAAGGGATTTGTAAACTATATTAGAAAACGAATTAATGGGAGGAAAGTTAGAGTTACATTCTTTGGAGGGGAGCCATTGCTACAAATAAAAAAAATCGAAGAAATTTCTCAGCAGTTAAAAGACCTTGATTACTCGTTTAGTGTAGTGACAAACGGATCTCTTCTAACACCTAGCGTTTTAGATAGATTAATGTCCATTGGTCTTTCGCATGTTCAAATAACGTTAGATGGTCCTAAAGAAATTCACGACAAAAGGAGATATTTTGTAGGTGGAAAAGGCTCCTTTGATATAATTCTAGATAACCTTAGATATGCTCAAGATTACGTTAATGTTGTTTTAAGAATAAACGTTGATTCGAGAAATATCAGTGAAGTTAGAGAACTCTTTAGATACCTGAAGGAAAAGGATATAACTAAAATAAGAGTAGATCCTCATATAGTCCATGAAAATGTCTTTAGAAACGAATATTGGGAGAACGTACTTCCTAAAGAGAGTGAAGGAGAAGTTTTGACTAAGGTTTGGGAAATAGCTAGAGACGAGGGATATGAAATACCTCAAGAGGTATTCCGTTTAGGTCTATGTGTAGCTCATGTTGAGGACGATATTGTAGTTGATCCGAACGGTCTTATTTATCCCTGTTGGGCTTTTACTGGAAATCCTCTGTACGTAAAAGGTAAGTTAAGGGAAGATGGAGAGGTAGAGTTCAACGGGAGTTTCTCAAGTAAGAGGGCTAGAGAAGTTTGGAAAGGACAGTGTGAGGATTGTCCATTCTTGCCAATGTGTATGGGAGGTTGTAGATTCTTCTCAGTGTTGGAAGGGCGTGGATATTACGGAAGAGATTGTAGGAAAAAGAGTTATGAAGAAGTCATAAAATTAATAAAATATTTTGTCTAATTATTTTATGAATAAACCTAAAATTCTTTAAAACAGTCTACGTTCAGGATTCTTTTCATTCGCGAGTAATTCGCTAACGATAATAAGAAAATGGTTCTAGTATATTATCAACTTGTATAAGTTGGGGTTACGTAAAATATCACCTCTCACTTTTGCAAAGGACTTTCATTTACGATAATTGCGGTTACACTACTGATCACGAGTTCTAGGTTCGCTCAACATCTCATCGTATGTCGTTTTGTAGACGTCTTAGATTCTGTGGAGTTTCTCCTATCTTGCTAAGATTAGTTTGTCTGTGAGGCAGTACCGAAAGGTTAAGTAGTTCACTTCATGATGCGTGTTTGATTTAACACTTTTTTAACTTGCTAAACAAACCTCTAATATGAAAATTAGAATAGATCTTCCACAAGACGAAATTCCCACGCAATGGTATAACATAGTCCCAAGGCTTCCAGAGAAACTTCCACCACCGAAGGATGATTCTGGAAAAGGAATTGAGTTATTAAAAACTGTTCTACCAAGCAAAGTTCTTGAATATGAATTTTCTAATGAGGAATACGTAAAGATACCTGAAGAAGTATTAGAGAGATATCTTCAGGTGAATAGACCTACGCCTATTATTAGGGCAAAAAGATTGGAGGAATATCTTGGAGGTAATTTACGAATTTACCTAAAAATGGAGGCGTTTACTTATACTGGTTCACACAAGATAAATAGCGCCTTGGCTCATGTTTTCTTTGCAAAGCAGGATGGAGCGAATTTTGTGTCTACTGAAACTGGCGCAGGTCAGTGGGGTTCAGCAGTAGCTCTTGCAGCTGCTCTATTTAAAGTCCCAGCTCACGTCTTTATGGTTAGAACAAGCTTCTTTGCAAAACCTTATAGGAAATACATGATGCAAATGTACGGCGCATATCCTCATCCATCTCCTTCAGACTTGACAGACTATGGAAGAAGCATATTAAAACAAGATCCAAATCATCCAGGATCCTTGGGAATAGCTATAAGTGAGGCAATAACTTATGCTAGAGATCATGGAGGAAAATACGTTGTTGGAAGTGTGACAAATGCCGATATAATGTTTAAGACAATTGCAGGTATGGAAGCAGTTAAGCAAATGGAAATGATAGGTGAGGATCCAGATTACATTATAGGAGTTGTTGGAGGGGTAGCAATTACGCTGCCCTAGCTTATCCATTCTTAGGCAGAGAGCTAGCTAAAGGTAATGTAAGAAGGACATATATAGCCTCTGGATCTCTCGAAGTACCTAAGATGACTAAAGGTGTTTATAAATATGACTATCCGGATACTGCTAAGCTATTACCTGAGTTTATGATGTATACAATAGGTTCTGATTTTGTACCTCCTCCAGTTTACGCTGGGGGATTAAGATATCATGCGGTTGCCCCAACCTTAAGCTTACTTATGAAGGAAGGAATTGTAAAATCTAGGGATTACAATCAAGATGAGGCATTTAAGTGGGCTCAATTATTCTCTCAACTTGAAGGATATATACCTGCCCCAGAGACTTCTCACGCTCTACCTATACTTAAGGAGATAGCTGAACGCGCTAATGGGGAGAAAAAGACAGTTTTAGTAAGCTTCTCTGGACATGGCCTTCTAGACTTAGGAAATTATGGTGAGGTACTTTTTAAGGATTAATTCTTTTCTTTACTCTTGGTTATTAGCTAATAAAATATTATCTGAGAATAACATTATTATCCTTTAGTTCTACAGTAGTTAATCCTAATTGTCTTAATTGTTCCGCATATGTTTTTCCTATTTTGTCAATGATTTTCTCAAATATCTTCATGAAGCTAAGCGCATATATTCTATCCTTTAGAAATTCTAGGAAAACTTTATCCTTTACTGTGAATCTTGATGGAGTACCTAAAATCGAAACTGCCAACTGAAGTTGAACCTCATAATCCTTGACTTTTACCTTATAGTCAATTATTTCTCTAAACCCCTTTAGTGAGAGCGAAATAATCTCTGGGTAAACAATGAGTTCTCCATCAAACTCCTTCCTAATTTCACGTGGATATTTTACGTTATTTATTTTTATTGTATTTATATCTAAGATATCTAATAATTTTAATGTTATTTCTTCTGAAAATTTCCTGCTATCTCCCAAAAGAAGGGAGAGTAACTCTTGAGTAGTATCGGCTATTTTATCAATATATCTGACTCTTATACCTATGTCCTGTTCTACTTCTCTCTTAGAGGACCAAGAAGGATCTATAAACCTCAATGCATTATAAACTTGCGTAACTTTTTCATGTATTAAACCTGGAACGCTAATATCGATTGATGTACCATCTACTTCTATTTTCATGTAGATACAAAAGTATTTTTATATATAAAAAAATTAAATTCATTTGCCATTTTGTTCTTCGTCTTTCTTAACCGTATAATCAGCGAGTTCATCCAAGGCTAATATCAGATTTGCTTGAGCAAAAGCCTGTGGATAATTGCCGGTAAATTCTCCTTTATTTACGTCTATATGTTCTCCCAGTAGATAAACACCTTTTGATGGATTTATTACGTTAGTAATTACCCTTTTTGCTTCATCGATTTTCTCTAATCTTACATAAACTCTTGCTAACCATAAAGACGCTAACGTAAAAGGATGTTTTGCCTCCCCTAAAAAGTCCATTTTATACCTTCTTAGTAATCCATTATAGAGAAGCTGATCCTCAATAGCTTTGAGAGTGGCGACGAAAGTCTCATCCTTTACATCAACAAAATCATAAATGGGCAGAGTTAGGAGTGAAGCATCAACCTCTTCGCTACCCGCCTTTTTTACAAATTTTCCATTAATAACTCCATTTTCCATAATCCAATCCTTTAACTCGTTTCTAGCCTCCTTCCACTTGTTCTCCCTGTCTATTGCCTTCATTAGTTTTCCGGCTCTATCTAGGGCTACCCACATCATAACCTTTGAGTGAATAAAGTGTTCTTGAACTCCTCTTTCCTCCCATATACCAACGTCCTTTATCTTCCAGTTCTCTGACTCCCAATCCGCTATGTATTCTATAACATCGGCATGATTTTTAACGTAATTTCTATCTCCTGTAGCCTCGAAGTATTTATACATTGCATCTAAAAAGAATCCTTCTAAATCTAGTTGAATTTGAGCTGCTGCTGCATTTCCGACCCTAACTGGCTTAGACCCTGCGTATCCAGAAAGCCAGTTGATCTCTATCTCCTTTGGAGGTACAGAGCCATCAATACTGTATAATGGGTAAACGAAGGGCTTAGATGTAAAAGATACAACTCTAGAGAAGAATTCAATTATCCTCCTAGCTTCAGATGAAAAACCAGCAGAAATAAGAGCCTCAGCTACAATAGATGAGTCCCTGACCCATGCAAATCGGTAGTCCCAATTTCTAGTCCCTCCTTCAACTTCTGGTAGAGAAGTAGTAGGGGCAGCAACTATTGTCCCAGTAGAGTTATAGAGGAGGCCTAACAATATCCCTACTGACGTTTGATAAGCTTTTGCTATTTCTTCTCCAGTATAATTCGGTAAATCGATGTCTAGTAATTTTCCCTTACTTCTCCCTCTTTTCATTTCATTTTTCCAATAGATTATTGTTCTATCGAAGCCTTTTCCTATATCGAATGTAAGTTGCCTTTTTCCAAATATTCCAAACCTTTCATCAGGGAAATATCCAACGTACACGTAACCTTCTCCATTTATTATCCAAGAATAATCTGATATTTTTTCAATTTGATCAAAGAGGAAGTGTACTTCTAAGAATTCATCTCCATGATCTTTCGTAAATTTATACACGTTCTTGGTTAGCGGTTCTATAGCCCCTTTAGAACGTCCATAATCAAAGACTGGAGATATTTGAATGGTTAACGGCGATTTAGCGTTTATTTTTCTTACTATAGCCGGTTCTCCTCTTAAGAGAAGATCTGTTATTTCGCTGTCATCCTCTAATACTGTTTTAACCACGTTAGGTACAATGTATTCTTGCGACTTTATATGGCCCGAAATAAGAAAATGACCTCCCTTCTCCTTATCTAGAAGGCTAAGGAATACTGGAGGCGAATCATATCTAGGCAGAGGTAACCATACTATATCTGTTCCATCTATTAGGGCTCCAGTGAACTCGTTGTTTATGCAGTAAAGGGGTTTCACAACTATCTGGAATGTTGGTAGGATAAAATTCCTTCCGCAATCATTTGACTAGCTTTTTGACGTTTTCCTTAAGTTATATTTCGTATATTCTCGTTTTAAATGGTATACTCTTTACCGCTAATATGAGAAAAATATATTTTATCCTCAATAGTCATATATATATTTAACTTTACGTTATGGATATCAGTTTCTTTATCTTCTTCATAAAAAATATACAAGTATTAAAGCCTTAAAAAGAAAATCATTGTAGATCTTGCTCAGCTAGTTCTTTGCTTGAATTAAAAGTTTTTAAGTATTATGTACGATTTGACTATATTCTAATAAACATTTATATAATATTGGTGTGAGAACAAAAATCTCCCAAGTTAAGAAAAACAACTCCTCCAAAGAAGAAGGCGGGCTAAAATGGAAACACGGGCCCTTAGGGGCCCTAGAGTATTAAGATCTTTGGAGGGGTTTAAAGATAATCTTTAAGTAGTATATACTTTTTGTTAAGTTAGATTCTTTTATTGGGTTTTTAATCTTCCTCATGCAAAGGGCTTTTTCCCCAATAGAAGTAGGGGGAATTAAACTAAAGAATAGGTTGGCAATGTCTCCAATGATATCAAATCTAGGAGCACCTGATGGTTATCCCACCGATTCTCATATTCTTTACATGCTAGAAAGAGCTATTGGAGGTATAGGACTAATAATAACCGAATATACTTACATAAATAAGGTAGACTCTAGAGGTTCTGTAAATGAATTAGGAATTTACTCTGATGAGCTTATACCAAAATTTTTCAGATTAACGGAAATGATTCATCGTACAGGTTCAAAGGTATTTATCCAATTAGTTCATGTAGGGAGAAAAACTAGGAAGAACATAATATGGAATAATACTCCTGTATCTCCTTCTCAAGAAAAGCTAATGGATGAGGTTAGGGAAATGGATAGGGATGATATAGAAAGAATTGAGGAGGATTTTGCTGAAGCGTCAGTTAGGGCAGAAATGGCTGGTTTTGATGGAATAGAAATTCATGGAGCGCATGGTTACTTAATTGCACAATTTCTCTCTCCTGCTATTAATAAAAGAAAAGATAGGTATTCTGACGGCGTAGTATTTGTAGAGGAAGTACTGAAGAGGATAAGGGAAAAAGTGAACATTCCAGTTGGTATGAGGATAAGCTCCACCGAATTTGATAACGAAGGGCTTAATCCAGAAATGGTTTCCAAAATAGTTTACAGACTTCAAAACATGTTAGATTATGTGCATTTCTCAGCAGGTAGAGATGGACCATACAATGCAAGTATGCCATTCTACTATAAGAGGGTAAGCTTTATCGAAGAGGCTATGAAAGCTAAGGAAGGGTTAAAGATTCCAGTGTTTCTTGCTGGAAGTATATTAACGCCAGCAGATGTGGAAAGGGCACTCGAAGTTGTAGATGTTGTGGTTATAGGAAGACAAATGCTAGCCGATCCAAAGTTTCCCGAAAAAATGAAATCGGGAGATCCTATAAGGCCATGTATAAGGTGTAATCAGTCATGTAGAGGAGTAGTGATTAAGGAAGTTAGATGTGATGTGAATCCTCTGCTAGGATGGGAGGGGCTTAGTCTACCTCAGGGTAAAGGTGAGGTTTACGTTATCGGAGGAGGAGTACAAGGTCTAGAAGCGTCTAGAACTCTTGCCTTAAGGGGATTTGACGTTACTCTATACGAAAGGGCTGAGTTAGGAGGTCAGTTTAATGATTTTATTGATCCCTACAAAAGAAAGGAGTTCTTACCACTAGTTGATTACTATAAGGAGGAACTTGAAAGACTTGAAGTAAGAGTGATAAAGAAAGAGGTTACAGAATGTGAGAATTGTATATGGGCTATAGGCGATCCTTCACCTACTTTTCCTCAAGTGAGTAGGAAAACGATTCTCATAGACTCAAATATCTATGCGTACCAGGATTACGCGTTTAAATTAGCGGAAAATAATGAAGTTTATATAACTACTAATTCGTTAAGCGAATTAGATCGAACAAGGAGGTATTTTCTCATTAAAATTTATGGTGAATTAGGAGTAAAGGTTGTGGATAAACCTATACAAGCAGATGTTACTCTTAAGGGTTATCTAAAAAATCAGTGGAACATAGGAAGCGCAATTAAGGCTGGATTTATAAACGCTATAAGTTTTGGGAGAGAAAGTTAGGATACAGTACTTTTCAGAAAATGGATAAATTAAAAAGCTAGTTAACTATAGGGCAGAGAGCAAGGGGTTTGGGTTTTTACGGACATTTATTGCCATAAAACTCTTGGGTTAACCACGTACTGAACAAAGATCATCATCACGATCCATTAGAGAATTAACCCAACAACCTATACCACTGAAGTATGTTTGGGAAAACCCGCGCACTTTAGTTTCTAATCCTTCGGACGCACTCTACTTCAGTCGAATGAAGATGTCGCAATAACACTTTAACTTTGATGAAAGCAGATTTCATATGAACACTTTTTCTAGGACGTTAACAATAGTTAGGAAACTTGCGCCTAGAGTGCTGAAATATAGAGATATAAGGAACAGAATAATTGAGGGAAAAGAAGTTAGTGAGACGGAATTAGAAAGGGAGGCTAGACTCTTTACAGACGCTCTGATCTCTCTTGGACCAACGTTCATAAAGTTTGGGCAAGTTCTTTCGGTAAGAGCTGATGTACTTCCGGATAGTTATCTAAGGGAGTTACAGAGACTTCAGGATGAAGTACCTCCAGCTCCTTTTGAAGAAGTTAAAACATATGCTGAAGAAGCTGGAGTTCAACTCACGGACAAAGTAATAGCGGCAGCAAGCCTTGGTCAAGTTCACATCGGCTATTTTCAAGGACAGATCGTAGCGGTCAAGGTTAATAGGCCCAGAGTTGAAGAAATTCTGAGGACAGATATAAAAATCATGAAAAGACTTCTTCCCTTTCTTAGGCTAATCTTTGACTCATCATTTGTTGAGTCGATAAAAATTGTTGTTGATCTCTTTTCAAAGAGGATATTTGATGAATTAGACTACACTAAGGAAGCGTTTTACCACGATAAAATTCAGGAGGAATTGAAGGACTTTAACGTAAAAATTCCTAAAATAGTAAAGGCTACAAAGAAGGTTCTTATAATGGAGTATTTACCAGGATATAAGATAACTTCGGATGAGGCGTTAAGGAATAACGATAGGAGAGCGCTTGCTTGGAGAGTTTTTAAGGTGTTTATGGTACCACTATTTGAGGAAAAGTACTTCCATGCCGATCCTCATCCAGGTAATATATCAGTTGACGAAAATGGAAGTCTTATACTTTACGATTTTGGTATGGTAGGTTCAATAGATCCAGAGACAAGGATTAAGTTGGTCAGACTCTACTTAAGTTTGAGTAGAGGAGACGCAATAATGGTAGTTAACGTCTTAGATCAGTTGGGCGCTATCCAACCTTTCGCTAATAGAGATGTTCTAGTTAAGGGCTTTGATCTAATGATAAGGCAGGCTAAAGGGGAAGTAGAGCAAATAGAACTCGAAGATTTCAATAGACTGGCCTCCCAAGCTTTCTATAAGTTTCCTTTAAGACTACCGGAGAAATTAGCCCTTTATCTTAGAATGTCTGGTGTCCTAGAAGGTACGTGTAAGATGATTGATCCAGATTTTGACTTTGTTCAAAATACTGTCAGGCTTATGCAAGAGGAGGGATTGGCCAGGTTAGCTTTGATCGATGAGTTAAGTGACTACTTTAGAACTGCAAATAATGCTATAAAGGCTTCAATGCTAAGAAAGGGCGAACCATCAAGGAAGAGGAGTAAAAAATGGATAGGTAGCTTAATCATAGCTATTTCCCTACCATTATATTTTTTTACTAATGATGCTTATTTGGCAATACTTTTATCTATCTTGGGTTTATCAATCACTCTATCTTTACCCTAGCTAAGCCTTCAATCGGTATCGTTAATGTGAGTACCCCATTTTCATATTTCCCATATACTTCTGCATCTTTAGGAACTTTAACCGGCAGTTTAACGTCTTTCCCAACCCTAGCAGGTCTCTGGGTTAAGTGCTTAATACCTGGCATCTCTACATCTCTTGAAGCTTCTATGTGAAGTACGCCATCTGTCGTTATTCTTACGCTTATTTTATTCTTATCAAATCCAGGTAGATCAACTAGAACAACTAGTTTATTTCCATCCTCATACATATCTACTGGAGGGGATATTCTTTCGTAGAATTGCCTGTTTAAGCTATTCATTTGTTTAGTAACTTCCGATAAAAGGATTTCCATAAGCTATTATTTGCACTATAGATTAAAAACCTCACCGTCTTAGTTTCCTCCACAATCTTAGAATTTGGAGTATTATTATTAGTTTTCTCAATGTTCCTTTAGACCTCATAGTTGATTCTTCTTTTTAATTAATATAAATGTTTCGGATATTGAAGAAATGAGTTAGACTAAGAAAGTCCTTGAACTTTTCCCATGTGAAACGTAGACCATGTTTGGTTTTAGTTGCTTTACTGAGTCAACGCTCTTATATAGCGAGCTAGCGTCTTCGTATATTGATGGATATTTTAATCCATTGTTACTACCTTGTAGAAGATCTCCTACTAATATCTCTCTTGATTCCTTGAGAAGAATGGAAATTGAGTCATCGGTATGTCCTGGCGTATATATAATCTCTATCCAATCAGGTAAGTCAACTTCATCTATGGATTTAACGTTTTGTAGTCCCGGTAACTCTTTCTCTATCATTGCCTTTCCAAACAAGAAAAAGATTTTAGTCGGAATACTTCGAGGAATAGGTTTTCTTGCCTTTCCTTCCTTTGCATATTTTAAACCATTGGGATGAACTAAAAAGGTGACGTTAGGGATACTTATCTCTGATGCACCGCCTATATGGTCGATATGTGTATGAGTAAATATAACGTACTTTATTTTGAGAGGATCTTTTCCACTTTCCTTTAACCACTCCATTATCTTTTTACCACTTCCTGGAGTTCCTGAGTCAATTAGGATCGATATATCATCCTCTATAAGGAAGGACTTTACGAATCTAAGAGGGATCTCGTAGACTTTCATTACATGAATAAGTTCATTTCTATATTTTAATTTTTCCATATTTAACTTCCAAGATCTCTATATAAGTTTTATAGAAATTAGATGGATGAATAGTAATAATTTGATGTAACTGGATTTAGTGTCATCACGTTATGATAAATCATTAGAGAGTACAATTAACGTCGTTTACTAAGGCTTTAAAACGCTTGATGACAACATGGAAATGGAATTTTTATAATATCTATGCAATACTTCGCTATGGAAATCAAACTTCAAGGTAACGAATTATATGAGGATAACGTTCAAGTTGCAACATTGACAGTAAAAGGTAAAAGGTTAGAGATAGCTGGAAACCTAAACTTAGTTCTAAATCGAAATAGAATACTTCAAGATGATAACGTAATAGGAGAGATAGACTCTAATGAATACATAGAAGTATATGGAAGGAGGTATTTTGTAGGCAAGCCCCAACTAATAGCCTACCATAGAGGATATTCCAATGAGGTAAAACTTTATGAGAATGGAAGCGAGGTTTCTACGATTAAAAGCCAGGAAGATGGAAGTCTAGTAGCACAAGTTTCATATGCGGATTCTCTTATTCCTACGCTTGCTGTAATGCTAATTATGACCTCTATTGGAGTTTCTCCATATAGAAAACCGAATAGGGGAAGATCTGCCTACAGAAGACAACTACTTCTCATATATCCAGTACTTCTGTTATTTCTCCTTCTCCTACCGTTCAATATTTTTATTGATCTAGCAATATACGTAGCTATTACTGTATTGATTTATATTATCTCTAGGAGGAAAGTGACCAAGATCCAGGAATTATTTGAGCCGTTGTCAGCAGTTTAGCTTAGATCGTGACATTTATATACATTTCATGATTTTCACTTCAAACCAAAATACTTAATATATATTCTAAAATCAATCTTATATCGTCCCAAATGTGGGTGTGTAGACCCGAAGAAGGGACAAAAAAAGGGAGAAGGATGAACTAAGCATGTGCGGGTTTTCCCACACCCCGGTCTTCGGTGGTGTGGGTGGGGTTATCCCGCTAATGGGGCGGATCGTGATGATGAGCTTCGGCTCAGAACGTGGTGAAGCCCAAGGGTTTTATGGACATAACAAAAATGTCCGTAAAACTCAAACCCCAAAAGGTCGGATAGTTGAATATTAATGTCTCCTACTTTCTTAACCTATTATGATATATGGGATGAGTTGATCACATACCATTTTAGGATTTTAATTATGTTAAGACTGAAATATGTATAGATGAAAATATTTATATTAATTATCAAGAAAATTTAATATCGTGTTTTTCATGAGATGTAATATGTACCCAACTATTTTTGGTCTTTATGAGCCCAGTTCTATCTATGATACCTTAGATTTTCTCGATAACGGTAACGCTAAGATAATTGCTGGTGGGCAAAGTCTTATTCCAATGCTTAAGTTAAGGGTTATACAGCCAAAATTCCTTGTGGATCTTAATAAATTAAGAGGGGATTTAGATTACATTGAGGATAGAGGAAAAAGCATAGGTCTCGGATCTTTAGCGACTCACGCCAAGATTTCAACAGATCAGATAGTAAAATCTAAGATACCTTTACTATCCGTTACTGCATCTAAAGTAGGCGACATGCAGGTTAGAAATTTAGGAACATTAGGCGGAAGCGTAAGTAACGCAGATCCCTCTGCAGACTATCCAGCTGTCCTTTTAGCGTATGATGCCACTTTAACCTTAATCTCATCAGGAGGAGAAAGGAAAGTTAAGGCATCAGAGTTCTTTAAGGGGCCGTTCTCAACAGAACTAAAGGATAACGAAATCTTAAGAGAGGTGGAATTTCCAGTTCTTGAAGGTTACGCTTACAAGTATGAAAAAATAGTAAGAAGGGCAGGAGATTTTGCAATGGTAGGTATTGCAGTTCTAGCTAAAGTTTCAGACAAGGTTGAGGATTTAAGGATCGCATACACTGGCGTAGGAGAAAAGGCATATAGGCCATACGAATTAGAGAAGGAACTAGTCGGGAAAAAGGTTACCCGTGACGACTTAGAGAAGTTTGCCGAAAAAGTTTCAGCAACTTTAACTCCACCTTCAGATTCTAGGGGAAGTTCGTCTTACAGGAAAAAGGTGGCAAAGATAGCTACAATAAAAACCCTTAGTGAGGTGTTAGGAGTTGTTAGTTAGACCAGGAGAGAAAGTAAAGGTTAAAGTCAAGGTAAACGGTATATGGTATGAAAAGGAAGTAGAACCACGAAAGCTTCTTGTTCACTTTATTAGGGAAGATATAGGTCTAACAGGAACTAAGATTGGTTGCGATACTAGTACCTGTGGAGCTTGTACTATTATAATGAACGGTAAGTCTGTAAAATCGTGCACGTTATTTGCGTTTCAAGCTAATGGTGCAGAAATAACAACTATTGAGGGTATTGGCGATTCTAAACTTCACCCTATACAAGAGGCTTTTAAGGACAATTTTGCCCTTCAATGTGGATATTGTACTCCGGGTATGATAATGCAAACTTACTTCCTTCTCAAAACTAATCCAAATCCTACTGAAGAAGAAATAAAGGACGGTTTACATGGAAATATATGCAGATGTACTGGTTATCAGAATATAATAAAGGCTGTTAAGGATGCTGCTGGGAGGATGAGATAATGAAATACTCAGGAAGATCAATAAAGAGATTGTATGATGATAAATTTGTCACTGGTAGGAGCAGTTACGTTGACGATCTTCAGGTCTCAGCTATGCATGCCGGTTTTGTGAGAAGTCCATATGCCCATGCTAAGATAAAATCAATAGATACAAGCGAAGCGTTAAAAAGTCCAGGGATTGTTGCGGTATTTACTTATAAGGACTTCTCTCCCTTACTGAAAAGAGGAATAGGAATATGGGAAACATATGAAGATCCAAAACAATGGAAGTTTGTAGCAAGGAAGGCCTTGGCTGACAACAAGGTTCGTTTCGTTGGAGAACCAGTTGCAATAGTAATAGGAAGTGACAAGTATTCTGTTAGAGACGCAGTTGATAAGGTTAATGTGGATTATGAGAGACTTCCCTCCGCAGTATCTATGGAGGATGCTCTAAAGGACAAAGTGATCATTCACGAGGAGTTAGGGACTAACGTGGGTTTCGACTCAACTTTTTCTGGAGGAGATGTGGAAGGATCTTTCAAGCAAGCAGATAAGATTATTTCTGTAGAGATTACAAATAACAGGCTTATTCCTTCTCCCATGGAACCAAGAGGAATAATCGCTAGCTATGAGTCTGGAACATTAAACGTTTGGTATTCAACGCAGGTTCCTCACGCAGCTAGATCGGAGTTCTCTAAGGTCCTTGGAATTCCTTCTAGTAAGATTAGGGTTATAATGCCAGATGTTGGGGGAGCCTTCGGGAGCAAAGTTAATATAATGCCTGAGGATCTAAGCGTAGTTTTATCATCAATAAAGCTGGGAAGGCCAGTAAAGTGGGTTGCTACGAGAAGCGAGGAAATGTTAGCATCTGAAGCTAGGCATAATACGTTCAAAGGAGAAGTTGCCGTAAAAAGCGATGGGACTGTTCTAGGAATAAAAGGAGATCTTTTAGTTGATCTAGGTTCCTATTTGACCTATACCGCACCACTTCAACCGGCTATAATCCCGCTAATGATTCCGAGCGCTTATAGGATAAGATCTGCAAGTATAAGAAGTAGGGCAATTTACACAAATACTCCACCAATAACAATGTATAGAGGGGCTAGTAGACCAGAGGCAACATTCATAATAGAGAGGATAATGAGCACTGTCGCAGATGAACTAAAACTTGATGATGTTGAAGTTAGGGAGAAAAATCTAGTTAAACCGGATGAAGTACCTTACACTAATGTCTTTGGTTTAAAATATGACTCTGGAGATTACATTTCTCTTCTAAGGAGCGGGGTAAATAAACTAGGATATTATGATATGAGAAAATATGCTGAAGAAGAAAGGAAAAAAGGGAGAAAAGTTGGGGTTGGAATGGCATTTTACTTAGAGATTAGCGGTTTTGGACCATGGGAATACGGTGAAGTAAGAGTAGATGAAAACGGAGATGTAATAGTTATTACAGGTGGGACTCCTCATGGTCAAGGTACTGAAACAGCAATTGCTCAATTGGTTTCCGATGCTCTTCAAGTAGACATAAGCAGGATAAGGATCGTTTGGGGTGATACTGAGATAGTTGCGTCGAGCATGGGGACATATGGTTCAAGGACAATATCTGCAGCTGGAAGCGCTGCCCAAGTTGCGGCTTCCCAAGTTTTAGAGAAAATGAAGAAAGTTGCAGCTAGAATCATGAAAGTAGATGTTGAAGAGGTAGAATACAGGGAAGGAGAGTTCATTAATAAGAAAGACGAAAGAGTCAAGGTTAGTTGGGACGATGTAGCTAAGGCAGGATATACTGGAACAGATCCAGGAATATATGCCCAGGTTACTTTACAAGGAGACGTTACTTTTCCCTATGGAGTTCACGTAGCCCTAGTTGAGGTTGACGATTATGGGATAGTCAGAGTGAAAGAGTATAAAGCATATGATGATATAGGAAATGTAATTAATCCTGCCCTAGCGGAGGGACAAATTATGGGGGGAACAGTACAAGCTGTTGGTCAAGCAATATATGAGGAAGCTATAATAAATGACGATGGAGGGCTTGCTGTAACTTATGCTGACTACTTTATCCCTACCCCTGTTGAGGTTCCTCAGATAACCTCGTTCTTTGCCGAAAAACCGCATGTGTCAGCTTATCCAGTTGGTTCTAAGGGAGTTGGAGAGGCTGCTCTAATTGTGGGCCCTGCGGCTATAGTAAGAGCAATCGAAAACGCTGTTAATAAGCCAATAAATAAGACACCTGTAAGGCCGGAAGATCTGATTTAAGAGCACAATCTTAAAAAAAAACGTTATACTTCTTCTTCTTTTCCTTTTTAAAAATAATGATAAAATAAAGAATGTATAAATGACTTAAACATTTTTGATAATGATAATTTTTAATTAAAACAAAAGATTTTTAAGCTGGAATCAAAATTATCAATACTACAATGAATCAGGATTTAACATTTAGGTATATGTCACTCACATACCAACTAAACGAAGTAGACTATAGAATATTTGATTTTCTTATACGATCTGAAAAGGAATTTACTCCAAAAGAGATAGCAGAAAAGTTAAATCTTCATAAGCTAATAGCAATGAAGTCCCTTAATAAGCTTCATTATATAGGTCTAGCAAAAAGGGAAAAAATACTGACTGGCAGCAAAGGTAGGCCTTCCTTTAAGTATTTCATCAAAAAAGACGAGACTTTAAGTAAAATCTTAAGAGACGCGGACAGATTTTTGGAGGAAGTAACCAAGCCAATGAAGAAATGAAGAGTTAAGTAGACTAAGTTTTTAGCAATTTATTAATCTACATATGAAAAGGTTTTTAATTCGATTCCCTTCATTATTGATAATGCATGGAAAAAATATATTAGGTCAGATGCTATCTATTCTTTTGTTACTCTCTTTTTTAACTGTTGGGTTTACCGTATTAGCTGGACATTCACAGACACCTTCATTTAGCTTACCTAAAGCTCCTCAAGGCTTTGCATATAAGGGTTCACTTAATCCTGATAATAAAGTAATGTTTGCAATTTACATCCCATTAAAGAACTTTGATGAACTTTACTCCTACGCTTTGGCAGTATCTCAACTTGGTAATCCATTATATCATAAATTTCTCACAAAGTCTCAGGTACAGCAATTCTACCCAAAGACTCAATTTGATAAAATAATGTCCCAGTTAAATTCTGATGGGTTTAAGGTGATATATACTGCAGCAGACTCAGTGATAGTTGGAGAAGGTACAGTTTCTCAAATAGAAAAGGATCTTGGAGTAAGTTTCGCCGTTTACTCTAATGGCACAACCTCTTACTATGTCACGTATGGACAACCAACTGTAAATGCGTTCGTTTACTCAAGCAACATTTCAGATATTTTCTTCTCTCATCCATCTACTCTGATCACTAAGCATGACATTCAGAAGTTATCACAAGAAGTTAACCAAACAGCGCCAATAGAGGCATATTGGCCTACAGCGCTTCAAAAAGTTTACAACGCAACTTATTTATACTCTCTAGGGGATATGGGGCAAGGTAAGACAATAGGCATTTTGGACTTTTATGGTGATCCTTATATATTCCAGCAGTTGGCTTACTTCGATAAAGTTACTGGTCTACCATCAACTAATTTTACCGTTTACCCGATAGGTCCTTATAATCCTAGTCTCGGAATAGAGAAAGGCTGGGCTGGAGAAATAAGCTTGGATGTTGAAGCTTCTCATTCTATCGCACCTAAGGCAAACATTACTCTGTTCATAGCTAATCCTAACCTTCCGTTATCCGCAGTTATTGCATGTATAGATAGTTTAGATAATGTTAACACGGTGTCTCAGAGCTTTAGTATACCAGAGTCCTCTTTCTCTACTTTTAATGGCCCCTTATTTTACTCATGTGTTGTACTTACGGACGAATATTATGCATTAGGTTCTGCAGAGGGTATAACGTTCTTGGCTAGTAGTGGTGATGCAGGAGGACAAGGATATAGTAATGGACCACTTGGGACGGTAGGATATCCAGCAGACTCTCCATTTGTGACAGCTGTTGGTGGAACAACCACATATATTTCATTCCCAGAACAGGAATATTATCAAACGGCATGGTCGAATTATGGCTTCATCCCCAATGATGCCAATTACGGCGGATCTACAGGTGGAGTTAGTGAAATAGAACCAAAGCCGTGGTATCAATGGAATTTGAAAACTCCTTTCTCTTATCCCTCTGGAAAACTATTGCCAGATATTTCTGCTAACGCTAATGTATATCCTGGAATCGATATTATCTGCCCTGGAAATATAACTTCTATTATTGGTGGAACTAGTGAGGCCTCACCATTAACTGCGGGCATGGTTGTTCTAATAGATAGCTATCTTAATACGAGCCTAGGAATGTTAAATCCCCTGCTTTACGACTTAGCTAACGTTGATTACGGAAAAGCTATCACACCTATTACTTTTGGTTATAACATACCGTGGACTGCCAGCTATGGATATAATCTCGTTACTGGTTGGGGAACAATAAACGTTGGAGAATTTGCCCTAGACGCAAAGCAAGTTACAAGCACTGCACCAACATCATTAGATATTTCCGTAGTTTTACAGAACGATACGGGTAAAACACCACTTGAATTTTGTCCAGGTCAAACAATGTATATTGAGGCTAGCATAAGCTATAATAAGTTACCTGTTACTTCCGGAACGTTTAATGCTATTATCGAGTCAACTCAAGGAAATATATCCGAGATAAGCCTGAAGTATAGCTCTATAAATGGAATGTGGGGAGGTAACGTTACTCTACCTTCAGATGCCCAAGGTATACTTTACATCTACGTTACTGGTTCTTCGGATGGAATATCAGGATTAGGTTGGGCAGAAACTTTCTCTGGGTACTTTATTACGTTTATAAGTCCACAAACGTTCGTTCCTACATACGCTCAATTAGGAAACGATTATATAGAGGCAAGCATAACCAACGTATACGGAATGCCGTCACTTTCTCCTACTATTTCAGTAATGTTGTACTCCTATAATATAACAACAAACACTATTTTGCCAATAAAGGAACTTACTCTTCAATTTAATCAAAAACTCGGGATTTACGTTGGAGTTTTACCTAATACAACCTCTGTAGGTAACGATATGTTAGAGGGCATAAATGCGTTTGGATTTGTCTCATTTACTAATGGAATATATCTTCAGAATTTATTTATTTTACCTCCAGTAATAGCAGAGCCAGGTTCGGTAGCTCCAGGACAACAGGTTATTATTAAAGGAAGTATACAATGTCCTTTAAATTTGGCAATGATCTCGCCGTCTACTGCTGAAGATTTGCTTTTTGGAACTAATATAACAGCTTACCTAGTTAACTCCCAGGGTAAAGTAATCTCAAAGGCGTTAATACCTCTTAATTCCTCAGGAATATTTCTAGGATATTTAAATATTCCGACATCTGCACCTCAAGGTCTTTATACAGTCCTTCTAAAAGCATCTTATGACTCATTGAGTCTAAATACTTATGTGAACGGATCTTTCTATGGACAAATATATGTCTCACCCTACTCATCAGTTCAAGTTTCCTCAACAAAGTACGCTTATGAAGGACAAACCGTCTATGTTTATGCTAATATTACTTCAGGAGGATCTCCAGTAAAATACGGAATGTATTCAGCAGTAGTCTATCCAACAGTGTTATCTAGCGAATACTCTCTTCTTAGTATCGAAATTGAGGTTCCTCTATGGTATAATCCAGCAATAGGAGAGTGGGTTGGTAACTTCACTACACCTTCTGTAGTTTCTGAGGGAAGCCTTCAAGGATTATTCTTAGGATTATATGATGGAGCTCCTTTCGATATCCTAGTAACTGGAGTTTCGGCTATGAGCAATCCGACTACAACAAGCTTGTCTGCAGCGCACGTATTTTACGTTATGCCATATTTGCTAACTGAAGGAAAAACCATAACCGATCCGTTAACTTATTATTCTGCCTTTGTTAACGATACGATAGAAGTAAACGGGACATATTCTAATGATGTATTTGTTAATGATACGTTTATTGATAGCAATATAAGGTTTATAGATAGTAACGTTACAAATGCGATATTCAAGAATAGCGACATCAGTCTATATCAAGTTAATGCCTATAACTTAACGTTCTATAACAGCACTGTATATCTCTTCTCAAGCTCTGCAAAAGATATTAAACTAATTAACTCGGTTATAGTACCATCTCAGTCATTACTACAGGATGTATATCCAACTCTCCCGTCTATCTCAATTATTGCTCCCACTGGTAATCTTACTGGAACAATAAACGTTAAAGTCTCAGTAATAGGACAAGAAGTTCAGAAGACTATAGTTTATCTTAATGGAATGCCAATATTTTCCTTCACAAACGGCACCCAAGTAATTTCTATAAATACTGCAAAATATCCAGACGGTACGTATAACTTAACTGTCTTCTCTCTTCAGAGCGATGGATTACATTCGTCAAATGTAACTTATTTGAACTTCGAGAACTCAATCTCAAGCCTATCATCTAACCTTTCTAACGTAAGCAGTAACGTTAGTAGTTTAAGTTCTAAGGAGAGTTCCCTATCTAGAGAAGTCTCAAATGTTAACGCTACGGCAAATAGCGATATCTCATCCCTGAAGGGTAACTTATCCTCCAGTATATCCTCAATAAACAATGAGGTAGACTCGGTTAAGAGTTATGCCATAGATCTAGCAATAGTGGCAATTGTCTT
The DNA here is from genome assembly GCF_000632495.1 of Candidatus Acidianus copahuensis. Classification (GTDB taxonomy): domain Archaea; phylum Thermoproteota; class Thermoprotei_A; order Sulfolobales; family Sulfolobaceae; genus Acidianus; species Acidianus copahuensis. The sequence goes on from NZ_JFZT01000039.1 coordinate 343,615, forward strand.
GGCAATAGTCGGTATAGCTCTAGCAATCTTAGCTATAAGAAGAAGGTAATTTTTTTTTAAAAAATTATTTTTGAAGAAATACTTTAGATATTCCGAGTTTTAGTGATTCTAAAGTTAAGTTATCTTTGAATAGCCAGAGAAAATAAAGACTCGCGATCCCAAAAGGTATTTCAGATAAGGGTAATGATATAATTCTTAGATAATATGATAGGGCATATAATAGGGGGATGACCCAAGCCTTTACATAATTATACTTTGAGGTGGAATATAAGATACAAGAAGAAAATAGGGGGGCCATTACACCAAGAGTGAATGCGTGGGTGAAATCTCCCAGAAATAAAGACGAAAAAGTTACAATAATAGAGGTATATTTTGTAAAATTTCCAGTTTTATTTAATTTAAATTCATTAAAAGTATAGGCAAAATAAAAGGCGATCAAGAAAGGTAGCATCTGTTTTATAAATGCCATAACAATTACTAGAATTACTAGTGGAAATTGTTTAAATCCAAATATAGCCTTATTATTTAATGTAGCAGAAAAAACTCCAATATTAACTCCTAATAAGTACAAAGAAAGTGCACAAATCAAAAACCAATAATTAAAAATTGACCAAGCTACGATAAATGCGAAAGGGGAAGAGAAAACTAGAAAGTTTTTAATTATCCTTCCTCCATAATTTTTCACATCTTTAAAGGCCCAAATTTCCAAAATAACTAACATAAAAGAGGAAAAAATCTGCATCACATGCATTGGTATAGCCGAAGAAATGAGAATTAGTAACTGAACTGGAATGTATTTTCTAGCAGGGAAAAATAAACGGATTATCATGCCTAAATAGATCTCAAATGCCCCGAGAATCATAAAGTATGGATGGGAATAGTGAAATATACCTCCAATAATCCAGAAGACCATTGCCAAAAGAAGAAATGGAATATTTACCCCCCAAGGTTCTATACTTAACTTCATCAGAGATTTATAAATTAGCAAAATTTTATCTCTATTGGGATTAGATAGGATATAGGTCGTAAAGCTGACCTCCTCCCCGCTCTAAAGAGCGAGGCTTTCAGTTGTAAGAATAGATAACCTCTTCAAAAAAGAGATCTTTTTACCTCCTCCTATGCAGATGCACTTCCACTTCAGTGGGATAAGGACATCGCAAGGCTATCCATGTTAGCTTTTTAATCAGTTTAATTGTGACTATTTTAACTTAAACAAGTAAAAGTACTTATGGACTTAAGGGATGTAATGAGGACATTGCCTCTCGGGATTGTAATTGTAACAACATTCTGGAACAATCTACCAATAGGAATGACTGTTAATACGTTTAATTCGGTCTCTCTCAATCCTCCTTTAATTTTATTTTTAGCTGATGTAACTAAAGGAAACGAAAAACCCTATGAGGAAAGTGGAATGTTTGTAGTCAACTTTATTGACGATGTAGAGATAGCAAGGATATTCTCTTCAGAGGACGTTCATCAACGTTTTTCTAAGGTAAAGTATATATTGGGAAATTGCGGCCCAATTCTTAGTAAAGCTTATGCGTACATAGAGGCAAAAGTGAAGGATATAGTAAGCGAGGGAGATCATAAAATTATAGTAGGGGAAGTGAAAAAGATTAATGTAACAAATTATTCTGCATCTCTTATTTATTATGATAAAATGTTTTGGAGATTGCAGGAACTCTTTTCTGCAAAATCCTCATTCAGAGACCACGAATAGCTTATCCTTTATTCTCTTTACTTTTCCGATCCCTTCCTTTTCAGCCTCTAAGAACGCTCTTTTTACAACTAACTTAGAATATCCTGTCTCCTCAATAACTCTCTCCAAGCTGAGAGCTTTCTCTAAAGCTATTTTTTCCTTAAGGTAATTTATTATTTTTTCAATTTTTTCTGATTCAATATCTGGTTCAAATAGTTCTAAGTATTGATCTACTAACTTGTCTCCTTTGTTGTAATAAACCTCACCAGACTCCAGATCAACGAGGATTAATGTGACATAGAAGTTGACAAATGATTCCTTGAACTCTTGAGACGTGACATATCTTTTAACTCTCTCATCGAATCCTGTAGGAGATCCAATTCCAACGACATAGTGTACCTTTCCAAGCCTACCGCTCTCTATGGCTCTATCTAAAACGTTAAGTAGGTCTGCTAGACTAACTGGGTTGTTATCAAATGAGGACTTAATAAAACTCTCTATGTGAGAGAGAAATATGCCCTTTACAACAATCTCTAATGGTTCACCAAAAATTCTGTTCTTCTTTGCTACAAATAATATCTCACTATTATGGGGATATACAGCTATGTCCTTTATTCCTAACTGACTGAGAAGTCCCTTCTGGTCGTATCTATAAACGTAATATTCCTTTAATTCTTTTACCAAGAACTCTCCCCTTCTAATAGGATCATAGAATTTTCTCGGTAGAGAATTCATCTTCATTTCAAATCTTCCTAAGAAGTTAACTTCCATTATTCTTGCTTCATCAAATCTTACGTACCTTTCTGAGGGATTTTCAGCCTTCTCCACTCTTAATCTTAACTCTTCGTTTTCGCTTTTCAATTTAGAGAGATTCACCTCGTATTCCTGAACTTTCTTTCTTAATTCCTGGTTCGTTCTCTGTAAATTCTCTATTTCTCCCTTTAGGACTACTTTCGTGTTTTCATCGACATTTTCTATTTTCTTCTTAAGTTCCTCTACTTCAGCCTGCAGTTTGTCCCTTTCCTCTCTCAACTGAGATATCCTACGTTCAAGCATAGAAATTACTATCTGGTCAGAACCTCCTTCCTCTAGATTTTCATTGAGGAGATCCTCAGCCCTCTGTCTTTCGAGCTCAGCCCTTGAGAGAATTGCTGATTCGTACTCCTCAAATAACCTTCTTGTTGATCCCGGGTCAATATCCATATAATTCCTTATCCCTAGCTTTATCTTTTCCATCCTTCTTCTATATTCCTGTCTTAGTGCGGAAGCCAGCGTTTCCCTTACATTATAGCTAAGGGGATCTATGAGCTTCTCGTATTCATACATCTGCATATAATACCAGGTCTTGATTACGTCGTAAATTTGGCCTTTCTTGTTCAGTAGAGCGGAAACTATTTCCTTATCAGTTACGTAATCCAGCCTTATGAATCTGTCAAGCTTTTGGAAGGCCTCAATTTCATCTCTCGTAAATTGTGACTTAATTCCAGGATTATCAATAGAAAATGCCAATTTTAATAACGCTAAATCAAAGTAACCCAACATTACAGAGTTATCGTGAAAGTCCTTCCCTAGGCAATACTTCTCATATTCTTCCCTGTTCCTCTTCATTTCGTTAAATTCGTTCACTCTTATTTCCTCTAACATTTTGGAAAGCGAAATTTCGTCGCTTCTAACAACCTGAAGTACTTTGTTGAAAACTTCCTCACAATTCATCATCTTTCCCCACCGAAGATCTCTAGTTCCTTAGAGATCTCTTGGAAAACTCTATCTACAGCGTCCTTTGGGCCTTTCATTTCTAGCTTAAGCGTTACTTTTCCTTCTTGAGATAAGTTCACTGTTAGTCTTACCAACCCTTTCCTAGTATAAATTTCATATTCCTCTCCAGAAAATTTTCCCAGATATATTCCCTTGTTCTTTGCTATAAGGTAATCTACAAAAGACTTAACCTCTGAAATTCCCTTAGAGAAGGAAAAAGTTGCCTTTAATGAATAAACCTCCTCCTTAAACTCGACTTCTTCAACTTTGTAAACTTTAACAATCTCTTGAGGAAATTTCCTCATAATTTCGCTAGCTACCTCATTATATCTATCGTCAAATACCTTAAAGGCATATCCTTCTAAGCCCATTGTCGAATCTCTATACTTTTCTAAAACGTAATCAAGTCTCTTTCTCTCCTGTTCGTTTCTGTAACTCACTTCTATTAAGTACACAATAACTATATAACGGATATACATAAAAATTTTCCTTTTTCTCATTTTATACTTATTCTCAAAATCGGATATAAGGAAGAATCTCCAAAATGGAGAAAAGTTTTTATTTTCCAGATTCTACTTTAGTTTGATCAAAAATGGTCTCACTGTTCAGGAGGAAAAGCATGCTAAAGAGTCTGAACCAAAAGGACGTCAGACAAGAAATTCAATACTTAGAGTTACAGCAGAAAAAGCTAGAGGCAACAAGGGCTGAGTTGGAGAAAGACGCAACGAAGCTTTTTAACGAATCTATTGGTAAGTCAGAGGCAACAAAGAGGTTAAACGCAACAAAGATAAAGAACATAAAGGACAGGATAGCAGATATAGATAAGGATCTAAAAGAGATAAATCTAAGATTAGGAGTCTTATACAAAATAGATAGAATTAAAGAAAAAGCTCAAAAAACATTTAGTTCTAAAGTTTGGGCTAAAATAGTAAATGACGTTGATAGCGAAACGCTAGAGAGGTGGTTAATTGATGAAAGGATGTCAGAAGATCAGATAATAGGCAAGTTAAGGCAAATCTATAATGCGGAAGGACCTCAAGGACTAGAGGATCAAGACGTATCACAAGATGAGAGAGAAATACTCTCTGCCATGACTGAGGTAGAAAAGGGTGAAAGAAAGCCAGAGGAGGTTACGAAGGAATTCACTAAGGAAGAGGCGTAATGTCCTTAGAATTCCTCCTTCTTAATGAGGCTAACGTACTAATAAATAAAGGTAAAATAGCGGAAGAGGAAGGCGATAAGGAGAGCGCAGCAAATTTCTATAGAAAAGCAGCTGAAATGTATGAAAGAGCATCGGAAAAGGTTTCGCCAGAGACTAGAGAGATTTATAGAATAAATTCAAGAAGACTAAGGGCAAAATCAAGGACATTATTAGGAAGGAATAAGGAAGTTACAATAGTAGAAGAGGAAGAGCCAGATTTCGACTCTATAGCTAGATCAATGATTGTCAAATCCTCTGTAAAGTTCGAGGACATCGTAGGGATGGAAAGTATCAAGGAACTTTTTATGGAAGTAATTTTCATGGCAACAAGTAAACCAGAGAAGGAAGTAAAGCTAGATCCACCAAGATCTGTTCTCCTTTATGGACCCCCAGGGAACGGAAAGACATTACTTGCGTCTGCTCTATCTAGTTCCTTGAACTCCACTTTTTTTAATGTGAACATATCTAACGTCCTATCAAGATATGTTGGCGACGCTCCAAAAATGATAGGGACTATTTTTTCTTTAGCTAGAAAAATGAGTCCATCTATTATCTTTATAGACGAGATTGATAGTATTGCAATAAGTAGAGAACAAAGGCAAAATGTGGGAACAGGGCTAATTCAAAAAATGCTGGTTGAAATGGACGGATTTAAGAGTCAACAGAACTTTACATTAGTGGTAGGGAGTACAAATAGACCTTGGGATCTGGACGAAGCAATAATTAACAGGTTTGACTATAGAATCTACGTACCACTTCCAGACGCGAATGCTCGAGAAGGAATATTTAGGCATGAGATAGAGGGAAGGGGATTTACGACGGAGGCAGATTATAAGGAACTAGCCGAAAATAGCGAAGGTTATACCGGAAGGGAGATATCTTACGTTTGTAAAAAGGCAATAATGTACATGATAAGAAGGGTTAACGACTTTAGTGAAAAGATCATAAAGTTTGACGTTATAAAGAGCGATGAAATTAAAAGGGCATTGAAAGAGACAAAGCCAACTACAACCTCAGATGTATTACGAAAATTTGAGGAATGGAGTGATAGCCATGGTTCTCAATAAAGGGCTTAATTTCTATTACATATTAGACGAATTGCTAATGGAACTAAACAAAGTAGAGAGGAAAATAGAGTTATTACAGAGTAAAGGAGTTAAAATTCCAGAATCTCTGGAGGAAAGGAGGGAGATGTTAAAGAAAGAAATTGAAAATATTAGAATAGGAATAGAAAATATTGAAGGAGAACAAGAGTTCAAGGAATATATGAACATAATGAAGGAGTTAGTCGGAGGAAGAAGACTTGAAGATATAATACATAGATTGAATAAATTGAGAGAAAAAGTAAGGAATTTAAGGATAAATCGTGAAGTTATAAGAAACGCTTGACCTTACACAATGTTTTTATGCCATGGTTTTCAATTTGTCTATTAAAGGGATATAAAGTTGTCAGCGATCTATAGATCCTTAGGTGTTCTAGTTGCCCTATTTGCCATAGGTATGGCATTCAGTGCACCATTTCGTCCCTTGTTCGATTTCTTTTTTTTCTTATTTATGATTTCTCTTTTTGTAATGATAACTTTCTCAATAATTTGGAATAGTTGGGGAGGTTCAAGAATGTTTTCTGATATATTTGACCACGAGATATCTTCACTTTTTAAAAGGCCGATGGCTTCTTATCTTTTTAAGCTAGGCTTAAGGCTATACAATAATGGAGATTATTATAACGCATCAAAGGTTCTTCTTAGATCGCTTAAAATAGATCCGTTTAATGCTGATGCCTATTATATACTAGCGCTTTGCGCGGAAAGAATTGGGAAATTGGGTTATGCGGAAAAAGATTTGAGAAGAGCAATCTCATTAAAGCCAGATATTGCAGAATATCATTATGAGTTAGGAAATGTTCTAAAAATTATGGGGAGACTTTACGAAGCTCAAGTAGAGTTTCGAGAAGCATTGAGGTTTTCCCCAAATAATCCAAAGTACGCGTCTGCTTTGAGTTCACTTAATCAAGGTGTTTCACAACATGGATCGAGCAATCAACCTAATACATCTCCAAAGACGAAATCCACTGACAATATAGGGGAGTATAGAATAGTTTCTCTTTTAGGTGAAGGGGGTTCATCAAAGGTTTACAAGGTCGAAAGGGAAGGAAAGTTTTATGCTATTAAGATTCCTAAATTACTAAATAAAGACTTTATAAAAGAGGTTGGTATTTGGTTAAGTCTCGAACATCCAAACATAGTTAAGCTCATAGACTATAGTATTGATCCTCCCTTCTTGGTAATGGAATACGTAGAAAAGAGTTTAGATAAGATAAAAAAACTAGATCTAATTACCGCAATAAGAATATCCAGGGATGTAATCTCTGCTCTTAAATTTGCTCATTCGAAGGGAATAGTTCACGGAGATGTAAAACCATCAAACGTATTGATAGATGATATGGGTAGGGGAAAGCTTACGGATTGGGATTCTGCCAGTTATTTATCAAGAGAGATGACTAACTCGCGTTTCACAATAGAATACGCTTCTCCTGAGGAGATTTCTGGAGGAAAGATTGGTCCCTCTTCCGACATCTATCAAGTATGTGAGGTCTTGTATGAAGTTACTACAGGAAGGAAGCCATTTAATTCTGTATCCGATAAGCTTTCATCTACTTTCCCTTTACCTTCCTTGATTGATCCTTCGTTGAAGCCAATTGATGGGGTAATGTTGGCGTGTCTAACTAATAATGCGGAGAGTAGAATTAATGAGGACGACCTAGAGTCTGAACTAAAGAAGATAGAGGAGAAAGTCCTATTCAATAACCTTACCCATACTCAGGAAGCTACCCTGGAGCTCATCTATTATTTGGTTAAGGAAGGAAAGTATAATGAGGCCCTTAATTGGTGTAGAAAAAGGGGAGAAGAAGATCTATGTTCATTACTAGAGAGAAAAGTTATGTATGACTTTCCGGATCAGGGCACAATACTAAAAAAGATTGAAATTATGTTAAAAAAATAATACTTTATTATTTAGTTTTGATTTTTTCCCTCTTAACGAGTAGAAGTATTAGACCCGCAAGTAAAGAAAATAGAGCCATTGCGTAAACTCCTGAAACGAAAGAGTTAGTGATTAACTCTAAGTAACCAACTACTATTGGCCCTACAATTCCACCCAAGTTTCCAACGGCATTTATTAGACCTATAGAAGCAGCTGCTGAGTCCCCCTCTAAAAACTTTGTTGGAATAGCCCAGAAAGGAGATAGAAAGCTAAATATGCCTATTGCAGCAATGCAAAATAATATAAACGAAATTACGACAATGCTAACTGTCGCAGCGCTAGCCGCTAGTCCTAATGCAGCAACAATGAAGACTAGAAAAGTAGTGATCTTGTGATTTTGTCTTTTGTCTGAATAAGTCGCAATGAAGAACAATGATATAGATGCAATTACATAAGGTATAGCAGAAAGAAAACTTGACTCAGCGGCTGAAACTCCAGAGATTGATGATATTATACTGGGTAACCAGATCGAGTATCCATATAAACTAGTAACGCCAAGGAAATAAACAAGAGCTAAAATTATGACATCTCTATCCTTTAATGATCTTGTCCACTTAATTTTTACCTTTTGAGCAGATTCCTCGTTTATGGCGCTTTCTAACGCTTTTTTCTCGTCTTTAGAAAGCCAACTTGCCTGATGGGGGAAATCAGTCAACAGGAAAAAAGCCAGGGCAGCTCCAACTAAAGCTAGACCTCCTTCATACCAGAATAGGATCCTCCAACCAGGATAATCTCCATAAAACGAAAATATACTACCAGCTATTATACTACCCACAATACCGGCTATAGGTATAGCAGCGTTAAATAGGCTATTTGCTGTCGCCCTTTCTGATTTTAAGAACCATAGACTTAGGTAAAAGATTACTCCAGCGTAAAAAGGTCCTTCGGCTATTCCCAGCAAAAACCTTAATACGTAAACCTCTGGGACTGAGGTTACGAAACCTGTTGCAATCGTTATTAACCCCCAGGCCGTGAAAGCTATAGTGAAAATTTTTCTTACTCCATATCTATTTATTCCAAGATTGGAGAAAATCTGAGGTATAAAGTAACCCACAAAAAACAGAGATGAAGCTATAGAGGCTATGAAGTCCGCTTCCTTAGATGGTACTCCAAGAAAATTAAACATCCCTGCATCTATCGCATAAGATATATTTACTCGATCTAAAAAATTTATTAGATAAAGAAAGAAAACTATTGGTATAATTCTTATCATCCTTTTTCTTCTAGAGATTGCTATTAAGTTTGGAATTCCTTGCATATCTAAAAATCTGTTTAGCAAGCTTAATACCCTTGCTAGAGAAAATACTCACTTAATTAATCTATTGTAAAAAGAAGAAAAAATGCATAATTTATGCATAATATGGAATGCTTATATCTATATGGAAAGATTTAAAAGACGTTACGCTAAAGTTTCATACCGAACAATCCGATGTTTATTTAAAAGCATTTTATTTTTACTATATTAGTAATATTTTTTGTTATATAGAAATAATTCCTTCCTTTAGCACTAATATATATACTTCTATTTGAAATAAATTCTAATGATAATTAACATTGTTAATATACACTTAGGTTTTTTATAATATGTTACTTTCTTTAGTAACAACAAGAAAAAAGAAAGTTAGTGAAACGGAATGATAACTTATACAGCCCCTATGTGGGTTGGAATACTAATAGGTTTTATAATCGGTGCAGCTGCGGAAATTTGGGGAATAGCTAATCCAGAGACGTTGATAAGGTTGGCAAAGTGGGAAGATAGACTTTTTGTTATATGTATAGCTCTTGGTTTAGCAATATCTGCACCTGTTCTCTACGGACTATATGCTTTAGGTATAGGTTTCCACTTTAGTCCAAAGCCTCTTTACGTAATAGGAGTCGGTATTGGCGGTCTTATTTTTGGGAGCGGTTTGGCGATAAGCGGTTATTTCCCTGGTTCTATATGGATGGCCTTAGGTGAGGGAAGAAGGGATGCAATCTATGCAGTATTTGGCGCTATACTTGGAGCTGCGACATGGACAGTTCTTTATCAGACACCTGTTGGCCAGTGGTTAGTAAATACGCTAAACTTCGGGAGCGTAGTCATTGGAGGTACTCATGTAGACAAGTTTATAATTAGACCGTGGTATGGTACCCCTGCCGTTATTTTTGGTATTTCTTTAGTTTACGCTGTAGGATTATTCTTAGTTGCATACTATTTACCAAGATATAAAGGTGGAGTAAGAAGTTGCTTAAGGGAAAATATTGAGAAGAGAAGTACTCCATACGAAGTTGAGAAACATAAAGAGACAGCAATGTTCCTAACCGATGGTGGATTGCCTTATTCTGAAAATAGCATTGCTAAGAAGTTAAATGAGTATTACGCAACAGAAAGTAATGTAACTAGGTGGTTTATGGTTTCGGTTGCTGGGATTGTTGGACTAACAGTTGTTCTAGAGATGTTTTTACACCAGATTTTTGGAGAGAGCACTACAGATTCATGGTTAGCAGGAATGTTATTTCTCCCGACATTTAAGTATAGTCAAAGCGTGTTTGCTGGAATAGGTTGGGAACCATTTAGCGATATAGGAACTTTAATGGGAGCATTGTTTGCATCAGTGTTCTTAACTAGGAGGTTTACTTCCTTTAGGAACATTATACCTCCTAGCTGGAGCATTAGATTCGGAAACAGCCAGATTACAAGGTTCCTAGGATCATTTGGCGGAGCTTATCTAATGCTGTTTGGAGCAAGAATGGCTGATGGGTGCGCATCTGGACATATATTAAGTGGTGATCTACAGATGGCAATAAGCGGTTTAGAGTTCACTGCAGCAGTATTCGCGGCAATGCTGATAACAGCTCATTACGTTTACAGGAAGAGGTGAGAGAAAATGATGAGTAGAACAAACCTAGATTCCCTTGATAAAGCGTATAAGGCCATCTTGATAGTCGGCTTTATATTGATGCTTGTCGTGGCTGCAGCTGTTACCAACGATACTGCTACAAAGCCTTTAACGGGATCTCAAGTTGCGGCAGTTGGGTTTATAGCCGTCTTTCTGCTGTTCTTAGGCGCATTAGTTTACAATCAGTTTCCAGATTCTATACTCGGTAAACCAAAAAAGGAAAGTCAAAAGAGCGAAGTCAAGGAAAAATCCTAAATTTTAAAAAATTATTTTTTCCAGATTTTTCTTGCTTCTTCTCTTAATTTTTCGCTACTATCTTTAGAAAGCGGGTAAATTGGATCTCTTGGATATCCAACTGAATAGCCTTGAAACTCTTCCACTAGTTCATATATTGCAGAGAATTGCCCTACCCTTTTAGTGAGGTTTACTAGGTCAATTAACACGAATTGATTTTTGATTGCACTTCCAACGTCTCCATTTCTTAGCGATTCCCTTATCTGATTAAGGATTTCTGGTGCATAGTTTCCGGCCCCTGACACTGTCCCGTCTAACCCGGAAGCCATCGAAGTCATAGCCAGACTATCGCTTCCATTGTATGTCTTTATACCGAGTTCTTTATATCGCAAAGTATGTGCGAAATCAGGATTAGTATCTTTGACTCCCGAAATACATCCTATTTCTTTAACCATATCTGCATCTACGTCCTTTCCAGTCGCTGAAGGGTAATTGTAAAGGTAAACGGCATTAGATGATTTCGAACATATATCTTTAAAGTATTTGACTATAAACTCTTTTGGTATAGAAAAATAATAAGGTGGATAAGATGCTACTGCGATCAAATCTTTCTTGTTAGCGTAACTTACTAATTCCATTGTTTCGCTCAAGTTCAGAGAACCTACTTGGAATATTACCTTGTCAGTGACCTCAATAGTTGCGTCAAACATCTTCCTTTTCTCCTCTGCAGAAAGGGCGGGACCTAATCCAGTAGTACCGTTAACAAATATAATATCTACTCCTTTTTTTAGCAAATTTTCAACATGTGTCCTTACCTTAGTTTCGTCAATTTTTCCGTCGCTAGTAAACGGAGTAACTATAGGGACAACGATCTCCATTAATATCCCCTCCACGTATTCTTTACTACCCAAACAGGTTCCTCAACTACATCTAGTGGGATTGGTTCTGCCTTGAGTTGTTCGATTAACTTTTCGTTTACATTTATGCCTATTCCGCTTTTTTCTGGAACTTTTGCATATCCTCCTTCTATAGGTGTCTCTCCATAAACTAGATCTCTCTTCCATTGAGGGAAGAAATCATAAAAGCTTTCAAGGATAAGCAGATTTGGTATAACCGAGGAAAGCTGAAGTGTGACAGCGTTCTGTATAGGACCAAAGGCATTATGGAAAGCTATTTCCACATCATTTGCCTCAGCCAATGCTGCAACCTTTCTAGCTATTGTAACACCCCCTACATTAGTTAGGTCTGGTTGCAATACGTCCGCAAGCCTGTTATCAATGTAGAACATTGCCTCCTTTAGGCTGACTAGTCTTTCCCCTAACGCAACTCTAACGCTGGTTGAAGTCCTATATTTTTTATATCCTTCAATATCCTCATGATGTACTGGTTCTTCCATAAATAGAGGATTATACTTAGCTATTCTCTTAGCGATGTCAATTGCTGAATTTGCGTTAAACCTTCCATGGTGTTCAATCATAATCTCAACATCGTCCCCAAGAGCTTCTCTAACTGCTTTTACCCTTTCCTCAGCCTCCCTTAATCCTTTTTCGTCTATCCAGTCATAGTATTGCCCAAACGGGTCAAACTTTAACGCCTTATACCCCATTTTAGTAACTTCCTTAGCTTTCATCACAAAATCTTGAGGTGTAACACAGTCTGAATACCATCCATTAGCGTAAACTTTAACTTGTTCCCTAAACTTACCTCCAAGTAGTTTATAGATAGGCGATCCCAATTCCTTCCCTAAAATGTCCCATAACGCTATATCAATAGCGCTTGTGGCTGTAGCGGATTCAAAAGACCTAGAAAGGTAAAAATCCTGTTTATACCACTCATGATAGTTCTTTTCAACTTCCTCAGCTTCTTTTCCTATATATCCCTTGGCTACTTGCTTTATTGCATTATATACTGACACAATCCTCAGAGTCGGAACTGCCTCTCCATATCCAACTATACCGTTAGTAGTTGTTACTTTAACCAAAATAGCACTAGAGGCCCATGTAGCACCTCCTTTTTCCTTAGAGGTTAGAACAATTGGTTCAATGTCTTGGATTTTCATGAATTGAATTAGCTAGCAAAAATCTTAAACCTTTCTAGTGTTTTTTCAATCTCCGGGATATCATGGACTAAAACATCAAGACTATAGGGATGAAAATCTCCTTATAGAAAGTATTAAGTCATTTCTTAGATAATAATTTGATATCCTCACTAGAATCTTTAAATTTATTCGTACACGGATAACAAACATTGAGGTTAAAAGATCAGTTGAAATTAGATAGAGAAGTAAAACCATCTCGCCTTTCGGTTTAAGCTTTATCAATTCGTCTATGAAGAGGGTATTTTGCACTTTCCGTTTGTCCCTAGAGGTATCCCACCTTATCTTTATGCAACTGATTCCTTCATGGAATTGTCTGTACATATCTATTGTGTACTATCCTCTTAACTTATCTCCAGATAGTTATTTCAATTTATTAGGTTTGATGACATAGAATTAATCTTCTTAGAAAGATTTTAAGACTTTCATAATATACGAATATATCAGAGTTCTCGATTAATTTTATATCAGAGTTCTCGATTAGATTATTATGACATCTGTTGCAGACGTTATAGTAAAAGTACTTGAAGAGAGTGGAATAGAAAGAATATACGGAATCCCAGGGGACTCTATAGATCCTCTTGTAGATTCAATAAGAAAGTCCAATATTAAATATGTTCATGTAGGGCATGAAGAGGGGGCTGCTTTTGCTGCTTCTGTCGAGGGGAAAATAACAGGAAAGCCCGCAGCAGTTATGGGCACTTCGGGACCTGGATCAATACACTTACTTAATGGCCTTTACGACGCAAAAATGGATCACGTTCCAGTTATTGCCTTTTCAGGCCAAGTAGAGTCAGATATGATTGGTCATGATTACTTCCAGGAGGTAAACTTGCTGAAGCTTTTTGATGATGTCTCAGTGTTTAACCAGATGATAGTTAATCCAGATAATGCAGAGTATTTAATAAGAAGGGCCATAAGAGAAGCTAAAACTAAGAGAGGAGTTGCACATCTTAACCTGCCGGTTGACATTCTAAGGAAAAGCGTAAATTATAAGGGGGTTAAGGATACAGTTGAAGCTAAGGTAGAGTATTCGGTAGACTTCACAAAAGCAAAGGAGCTTATAAAGAAAAGCGAAAGGCCTGTTATTATGATAGGAGGGGGTTCCAGGGGTTCATCTAAGGGTATAAACGACTTTGCCGAGAAAATCGGCTCTCCTGTAATATATGCCCTTAATGGTAAGGGTATTCTGCCTGATGACGATCCAAAGGTTATGGGAGGAATAGGCCTTCTAGGAAGTAAACCATCTATTGACGCTATTGACAAGGCAGATCTTCTCATAATGCTAGGAACAGTATTTCCATACGTGAACTTCCTCCCAAAGGACGTGAAGACAATTCAAGTCGACATAGATCCATCTCACATAGGTAAAAGAATTAATGTTGATTTATCTTATCCAATACCAGTTGACTCGTTCTTAAAGATTGACGTAGAGGAGAAAGATGAGAAGTTTTATGAGAAGATGAAAGGTTCAAAGGAGGATTGGTTAAACTCCTTAAGGAAACAAGAGGAGAGCAATGATAAACCAATGAAGCCTCAAAAAATTGCGTACCTTATCTCGCAGAAATGCGCAAAGAATGCAGTAATAGTTACTGATACTGGCAACGTAACAATGTGGACGGCGAGACACTTCAGGGCGTCTGGACAGCAAACGTTTGTATTTTCATCATGGTTAGGCTCAATGGGTATAGGTGTCCCTGGGGCAGTCGGTGCATCGTTTGCAGTGGGGAATTCAAGACAAGTTATCTCTTTCGTTGGAGATGGAGGATTTACTATGACAATGATGGAAATGATAACAGCAAAGAGGTACAATCTCCCGGTTAAAATTATAGTATATAACAATTCAAAGTTAGGAATGATAAAGTTTGAGCAGGAAGTAATGGGTTACCCTGAGTGGGGAGTAGACCTTTATAATCCGGATCTAGGTAAGTTGGCAGAATCTATAGGTTTTAAGGCTTTTTCCATTTCTGATCCTAATGATGCTGAAACAACAATTGATGAGTTCTTGAAGACTGAAGGTCCAGCTTTATTAGATGCAATCATAGACCCAAACGAGAGACCAATGCCTCCTAAATTGACCTTTAAGCAGGCAGAAGGATATGTTATATCCATATTTAGAGAAAAACTCCAGGGGATTTGAGTGATAGTAATTTTAGGTGGAGGATATGCAGGTCTCTCTGCGCTTTCTGAGAATAGTAATGCAATTTTGGTGGATAGGAAGAGCTATTTTACCTTGACTCCTTGGCTAATTGACTTTGTTTGTGGGATCAGGAACGAGACAGAGGTCAAGGCAAAATATCCTAAGGTAATCAAGGGAGAAGTATCCAAAATTGACTACAAGGAGAAAAGGGTAATTGTAGGTGAAACTGAGATAAAATTTGATAAGCTAATTGTCTCTTTGGGGCATCATCAGAATCTTCCGAGATTAAAGGGGGCAAAAGAGTTTGCCCACAAAATAGAGACTTTTGAGGATGCGGTAAATTTGAAAAGTAAAATAGAAACTTCAAAGAATATAGTAATTATTGGAGGAGGAGCCACTGGTGTTGAGATCGCAGGAAATTTGAGGGGGAAAAACGTCACATTAGTTCAGAGAAGAGATAGACTTTTACCTACAATGTCAACAGCTTCTTCAGAAAGGGCAAGAACTCTATTAGAGGAAAATGGAGTAAAATTGCTTTTAGGAACTGAAGCGTTAGAGGTAAAAAAGAATTCAGTGGTAACTTCTAACGGTGAGATTAAGTCAGAGGTGACAGTGTTTGCAGGAGGATTAAAGGGGCCTAGTATAGTAGAGGACTTTGGGCATACTAACAAGAACCATAGGATGATAGTTGATAAAAACCTGAGATCCATAGATTACAGAGACGTGTTTGGAGCAGGAGATTGTGCGACTTTTTCCAACGAGGACATCCCTATGTCAGCAGAAGTAGCGATATCAGCGGGAAAAATAGCTATGAGAAACGCCTTAGGTGAAGAAAATACGTTCATTCCTAGAAGAACCGCAACAATTTTAAGAGTTAATAATTTCTTTTTTGGAGATTTTGGGAACTCTTACATAGAAGGAGATATGGCAAAGATAATGAGGGGTCTAGCTTACGTGCAGTCTTTAGTTCTCCCCGCAAGAGGTGTAAATGTCTAGAACGCATTTTAGATCTCTTATTGCAATATCTAAGGGAATTGGAGGTTCTTTATCCTTCCTTATTGAGTCCAGAAAAAGTCTGATCTCTTCCTTTACAGTATTAACTTTCTCTATCTTAAATCTCCTTTCGTCTTCACCTAAAATTTTCAACACCACTTCATCTCCTTCATCCATTATATTTCCATTCTCTCCATATACCTCAAAGTGAGGAAGATTCCAGGAGGGAGTTGACCAACTGTAGGTGAAATTTCCGATCATACCTTGTTTGAAGAGAAAAACTGCCGTAACAGTGTCCTCTCCTTCTAATCCTGAGAAAAACTTTTTACAGCTTGCCTTCACTTCGCTGTATTCTCCCCCTAGGTTCAGAAGAGAATCAATGTAATGTATTCCTCCGTCGATTAAAGCTCCCCCTCCCATTAACTCCTTGTGTTTTCTCCATCCTTCAGGTCTATTTAACCTTAAGTTCCTTACGTTTATTAGGGATATTCTGCCTAGTTTATTCATGTTTTTCTTGATTTCCCAAACCATTGGATCTAAGTAGTGATTTTCTAGAACCATGAATTTTACACCGTATTTACTTGAGGCGTTTATCATAGAACGAGCTTCATTCATGTTAATAGCAATGGGTTTCTCCACCATTACGTTTTTCCCTGCACTCATAGATCTTATTGCCATAAAGCAGTGTGATTCATGACTCACGACTAAGTCAATAACGTCAGCATCTGATTTTATAACTTCCTCAAAAGACGTGAAGTATTGCGAAGCGTTAAACTCTTCCGCACATTCCTTAGCGTAATCCTTTTCCCTACTGAAAACGTAAACTTCTTCCCCTAATTCCTTAAGTGCGTTCAAATGGACTCTTCCAAATCCCCTACAACCTACTACCGCAACTTTCATAATTCTTTTTCCCTTTTATAGTTTTTAACCTTTAGCATTATCATAAAAATATATTTAACTTTTTTTTAAAAAAATCTCTTATAAAGTTAAATCTTATTTCTAGTTAAGAACAAGATAATCCCTATGCTCGTTCCCAAGATTATAAGCCAAATTTCTATAAAATTTTTGTGTGAACTTGGTTTATCAACGAGAGTAATGTGGTATTCAGGATTTAGATATGTTGTATTTAAAATCTTCAATGTTGTGTTAAGGATATAAATTTGTCCATTAGAAAGAGTCACGTTTATGCTATAATTCTGATATCCAGGAGATTCTATTCTTATGTTGTATCTGCCTGCAGGTAACTCTAAGAGAAAAGTTCCCGTGGTCGCAACTTTCTTTCCATTTAGGAAAATCAAGGAATTATATGGGTTAACATGTCCCTCAATGAAAGCATATTTTAAATAGTAGATATATACTGTTCTATTGCTATTACCTAGAGATATTTCAAGAGACGTGTTTGTTGTGTAGTAAAGAGAAGTGTTCTCAATTATTAGATAGTAATTTCCTGGAGTTGAGATAAAAGAGAGTTCTCCATTTATCGAGCTAAATATCTCTCCATTATATTCTACCGAGAAGGTGATATTGTCAGGTATAGCCTTAATCATTAGAAAATGAAAGAAACTAAGGTTAAGGTTAATTACCGAAACTGTACTCGAGTCATAATTAGCTACATATACCTTGTCATTAGCAAGTACAATTCCCTTAGGGTATTTCCCAACATGGAAATTCTTTAATATTAGATTATTGATTACAAAAACGCTACCATTGATAGATGTAGCGTAAATATATCCGTTTGATGAAAAAGCTAAGCCGTAAGACGGATATGGAAATGAGATGTTTTCTATAATGACGTCCTTTGAAGAAATAGCTGAGATAAACCCTTTGAATAGACCATCTATGTAAACCTCGCCATTTTTTTCGTCATAAGAGATCGAGTAAGGCTGAGAATTTCCATGGATCTCTGATATACTTCCATTATGTATAATGTAAACGCCATTAAAGTTGGTAGATGTCACAAAGAGATCTCCATTAGAGGGATCATATACAATCTCATATGGGCTGAAATTTAGGTAAATTTCTCTAATTACTGATGTATTATCAATTACAGTTATTTGTCTTGAGATAGAGTCAGCTACATATACGTAACCTGAAGACGTAACCGCTAGTCCATGAGGAGAATCTCCTACTTTAACGTTGGCTATGATAGTCATGTTCTTTATGACTGTGACCTCATTTGAACCTGCGTCCGCTACATATATATAACCGTTTATGGGATTGAAAACGATGTCAGTTGGGAATCTAGGGATATTAAGCCTTCCAACTATTTTAGTTCCATTTATAACATAAACACTATTATTAAATGAATTTGTAACATAGATATAATTATTTAATGGATTAAATGCTAGGCGATCTGTACCAAGACCTGGATTAAATCCTTCGTAGTTTGACGCAACAAAGCTATCATTATTCAAGAAAATAGTCCCCTGAAATACTCCATATTCTGCATGCTGAACTGGGATTAGTCCAGCCATAGAGGATAATGGTATTAAACTCAAGAATAAAAGCATGAACGCTAGGTACTTTCTGCGCATTGATTATAAATAGCGAACTGGTTTAAAATATGTTATAGACAAGTTTTATCATCCTTTAGGGTATACTAGTAAACTATCTGACCTTACGATCAATCTCACTATTTTAGAGGAGCCCTGGATTGTTTAGATAACTACTGACCTCTTTTCCCTCCTTTTTCATTTGCTCTCTGAAGATCTCTCTCATCTCATAGAAACTAAGAGAGGAAATAAGGGACCTAGTAAAACTCCCAATCCTTACTTATATCTGTTCATCACTGTAAGCCCTAAAATAACGCTATGGTGAACACATAATTATTGTACGTAAAAGGGACCTTATATACTTTTATAAGGAATCCGCGTTAATGAAGTTTTAACCCCTTATCCTCATTAAGTTAAAATCCTCATAATTTGATCTATAAACTAGAGCTGGAAAGAGTTTTATTTATCAAATCAAAAGCAAAACTATGCCAACAGTTTCCGTACTGCCAGACACTGTATTAGAAAAAGTGCGTATCGACGTAAAGGCAAGGATGGGAAAAGAGATAGTAGTTGATGGAATTCAATTTGCTAAATTTAATCCGAATGTATTGGCGTTTGTAAGGGCCGGAAGTAATGTTATATTTGTGAATGAAATTCCATACTATAGAATTGTTAATAATACTCAATACGCATATGAATACCTGTACGTAATTCTACTTCATGAATACCTTCATTTGTTAGGGATAGCCGATGAAAGGGAGGTTAGAAGAATAACTATGGAATTAGTGAAAGAAAACTTTTCAGAGACTAGTTATGCATTTAGATTATCTTCGAATTTAGCGTTTCCTGAGGACGTTGAATTAATGAAGGATAGAAGATTTATCCATACATATATGTAAAATTTTCATTTACTTATCATTTATGAACGCATCTATTCCTTCATATTTAGTATATATCTCTAACACGTTATTACGTTTAAATATAGCATCATCATCTGAAACAATAGTGCTTTCGTCTTTAAGCATTGAAGGAAAGCATAAATATCCCCTTTTTATCAAATTTTATGTTGTTAGGATTTTTATTGTATAATCTCTTGGGAAATTGTTGTAAAGTTTTCTGATTATTAATTCTAGGAATTTTATTCTTTATATATAATATGTAAATTAAAGGAAGAGCAGGTAAAACGTAAATAATGTTTCTAAATATAAGACTAACTACTATAAAGCACGGTATTGTATACAATATTGCAATCGTAATCGCTTTTTTTAAAAGGTTTTTCTAATGCCTTAAAAAGCTAATCTTAATAAAATGCACCAACTTTTATTAGCTTAGCTCGTTAGTTCTATTTAACTTGCTGTTTCATAGATACTACAGCGTGAAGTCTAAGACCATTTTCTAAAACTAATATAGTATTTCAATATAATTTGAAAAAATAATCATAAACTACGATGATTTAACATATGAGTTAATTCTACTATATTTAAAATAAATGTATCTGTAAACTTATGGTAAATATAAAAACCGTTTAAATAGCCTCCTACTAAAAAGTGATGTGTAGAGGTTAAGGTTTTTGGAGAGCATGCCTTAGGTTTCTCATTTTGTTCATGGTATAGTTATAACTCCTTAACCACAAAATAAAGGCGGAACAATACAAAGTATAATACTTTCCACATTAGGCCCCAAAGTTTGGCTAACTTTAGATTTGGATTTAGAATAAAAGGATCTAAATACTACATTTTCAACTCAAGAGGTTTTAACAGTTTTTCAGTTTTCTGCAGTTAGTGTATCTTTGCCATTTTAATCACTATATCCTAGCTTTGATAGTACCTCCTTAAAAAGAGAGTTATTTTTATAAAAATAAAAAATTAAATGGAAGTGGTTATAACTTGCGTTTAGCTAAAAAACAAGAATGCTCTTTGCTGTCGAGCTCTTATACGCGAATTCTGAAACTCCACTTACTTTCACTCCTTGAATAAGATCTTCCTCTCCTATTCCTTTCACTTTCATTCCAAATTCACATGCAGCTAGCTCTATGTCGTTCTCTCCTAGTTCTATTAAATTGTCAACGTAGTACTTTAATGGTTTTACGTTTTCTAGCTTGATTTCTTCTAGTCCCTTTTTTGTTATGCCATTCAAACCGTCCATTGTGAAGAACATGTAAATTTTGCTACCAGCAGAAACGTAACCTATTGCTGTAATGAACGCCATGTATAGCTTTTCCCTCTCTCCGGATATTATGAAGAAAGCATAATCAGGCAAGAGTTCTCACCTTTATAATATTAACTAATGAGTACCAGAACCACATTAAACAAGCTATTAAACAAGTATATCCTGCCAGTCTTATGGTCATATCCCCTCCTATGATTGAACTACCTATAGTGAAAAGAGCTATAATTTCAGCAGCTATTGCCAACGGAAAAGCTAAGTCAATACTTCCCTTTCCCTCAGTTAAAAAGCCTTTATCCTTTACGTATTTAACAAGGTTATACCAGAACATGCTCAATCCTACAAACACTAAGGAATAACATATCCAAAGATTGGCTACTAAATACCCGTCTAATTGCGCTGGTATAACGTAGACGGCGTAATTCCCATGACATAGAGCTATCTGATCTGATCCAACAATGTACACTTCACTAAACCTATACCAGCCCATTGCAAAAAGCGAAAGTACTAGAGGAGCTAAAACCTTTCTTAAATACATAGCCTACAACCTCTCCTGAACCTTTACTGCAAGATATACTCCAGACAACATGCCGAACAGGAATATTATTCCGTCATAGCCCAGTTGAGCAAAGTTTGTCCACATCAATCCAACGTTGCAACCTAACGCCATTCTAACGCCTATACCAACGAGGATTCCACCTATAAAACCTATAAGCAACCTCCTCCTGTCCTTTGGAATTCTTATTTTAAAGTCTCCGCTCAGGAACGAGGAAGTGAAAGCCCCTACACACAACATAACTACCATTAATGTGCTAGTATCAACTATTGGAAGAGAGTCGTTGAACCAGGGAGTAGTTATGAACAAGTTTTGTCCAAACATCATCATTATATATTCAAAGAATCTACCTCCATCAGACGAAGTGATGACTAAGTAATTAAAAGTATATCCAGCCCCAACTATGAATACAAGAATTATGTCTAAAGCTAAAATAACTGTTGTTAAGTTTGTCCCATAAGGTTTTCTTAGCAGAATTAAATCCTTTATTTCCTTACTAAGCTTTACCTTTTCTGGAAGAACTGTAGGAGAAGGAAGTCCTAGAGAGTTCCCAAGCTTTGGGACAGCAAATATTCCTGGAATTCCCCTCTCACCTCTAGCTACCTTATTCCATTTTCTCTTTGTATAAATCTGAAGGTAGATGCCTAAGAATATTAGTGGGATGGCTAGCATTAATGTTGTGAGGAGTACAGCTTCATTTGAAACAGAATGGAAAATTAAGTAAGGTAAATACTCTACGTATCCTCCGGCAGTAGTGGATAGAATTCCCTTTTCCATTGTGAAGAGTTGGAATGGCCATATACCTATAGCGAAGATGTAAGTACCAATCATCATGCCGAAGAGTTCTATCCAATTCTGCACATAACCAGACGCAGCCCTGTATAGCATTGATAAATTACATCCTCCTGCAAGGGCTGCGCCAAAACCAAATATTGTGGAACCAACTAAAATATACCACCCACCAAAGTAGTTAAAGTAAAATTGATCACTGCTTGGAATGAATCCAGTAGCTACAAGTAAGCCAGTTCCAAGAGCTGATAGTCCAAAAAGCAATAGAAGTGCTCCAAATCTCTCAAAACTTTTCGTAGTAAAAATAGATGTCATAGCGTTAACAAAGCAGTAGTTTCCTCTCTGGGCTGCCCAACCCAGAATAAAGCCGGAGGCAGCAAACACAGCGAAAACAATTGGCCAACCGTAAGAAAAAACGGGTTCAAGGACTTGAGCGGGCACTTAGCCCACCTTTAATATTCTGAACTTATATTGTTCACCATCCTTTATGATTTCGTAGGGATATCCGTGAGATTTACATAGAGAAGGTAGAGTAACGTCAACAGCAGGCTGATGATCTGTAAGAACTTCTAATATTTGTCCTCCCTTCATCTTCTTCAGTTTCTTCTGGGCCTCCATTTCGGGAATAGGACATGATTCACCTCTAACGTCTAGAACTTGATCGGGATTTCTCGTTGTTAGTTCCGAACCCACTTTTTCACACCTAAATAAAATAATGAAAATAACGTTTATAAATTTCTCGGATTTATAAGCTCATTATTTTATAAGTTGGATAAAAACTTAAAATTTCATAGTATAAAGGGGTAATGTTTATCTTAGCGATCTAGATTCCCATTAAGTAGAGGTAAATCACAACAGAGATATATACTAAGGATGCAACAATTATCCAAGGCTTTGGATCTTTTATTATCTTGATCTTATGGCTTAACAGAGAGTCAACTGAAAATTCGTTTGAACCATATAGAATTAAGTATACATCAACTGCCATCATTAACAAGTTTATACCATATTCCTCTGCTCCAGTCCATGCTGCTGAAAGAAAGTAAATTAAGTTGGTATAAAAGGCTGCAGTAGCAGCCATTCTAGTAGTCAAACCTAAGAAAAGAAGAGTACCGAAAGTTATCTCTCCTATCATTACTAGTTGACCAGTAAGAATAGGATGAGGAAAAGCAACAGCGTAAAGGAAGCCCTTTATGATCGAACCTTGAGAGAAGTAAAGTATAGTAAAACCTATGTACGAGTTAGAATTAGGGTTTAGGAAGCCAGGATTGAGCAATTTATCAAATACCCCTGCATTAATCCATATTGACGCTACGATTAACCTCATAGCCACTTCCCAAAAGGACACAGAACTTACTCTACTCACCTTGTAGCACCCTATTTAACCTTTTCGAGATCAAGTAAATATAATATATTGAAATCCCTAGCATTAATCCTCCTAAGATCATTGGAGAGACCAAGTTTAATACCTGTAAGATTCCACCTGTCCATGCTCCTGCTATAAAAGTTCCATATTTCCAGGCTAATCCCTTTGTTAAAGGTAAAGTTCCTGAAGCTAAGTATAGCAAGGAATTAATAGCCGTTGGGGTTAAACAACATATTCCAGCAATAGTTCCTAGTGAAGGAACAGAGGCAGTCAAAAATCCTCCAGCTGTACTTAAGGAGTAAATCCTCATGCTCTTTGGCACAGGGAAACTGTAGATATTAGCTGATACGTAAACGAGAGAAACTAAATAATAGGAAAGTATCATGGATATTGTAAGGAAAAAGTCCACTGCGAAACCAAGCAGTATTAAAGGTAAGTTAATAACCAAATATGCAGATCCCAATGGGATTACGTTAATTCCCTCTCCCAAGTAGGTAATGGCGGTTAAGTCTAGAAAGTATTGACTAACGTTTAAGTTAGGTATTAGTAGAATTCCAGAAACTACGAGGTAAGAAATTAGGTAAGATAAAAAGTAACCGATTACTAACCATCTACCTAAGCTATCCTTAGTTACTGCCTTTATGACTGATCTTGGTCTCATTGGTCCAGTAACTAGGATAAATCTTCCCTTTTTGATTCTGAAGATTATCATACCAATGACTATTGATACTGCTATAACGATCACGACAAATATTAGAAAGGGTAAAAGAAACGTGGACCTACCAGTATCTGCTAATGGAGAATACCAAATACTATAAATTCTTGCTCCATTCACAATTATTGGAGCTATAACTGTTGCTTCAAAGAAAATGAAATAATAGAAAAAAGGGTTTAATGCCTTCATTCGATCACCTAGCAGTGGAGTCCAGTAACTGGGGGTAACATCACGTTATCAACTAGATATGTAGCCGTGCTTTGTTGCAGAGGTAATACTATAGCTGGAGCTGTAGTAAGGGGAACCTCATATGCTACGCTAAAAGTGCTTAACGAAATCAAGACTATCATACCTCCAGTTTTAACGTTTCCATGTATTACTACATATGCGTAACTCCCACCTGGAGTTAGACCTATCTCTGCTAGTCCTGGAGAGGAAGTGGAAGGTAAAGTTATCGTATTACTTACGGTGAAGGACGACGTTGATATTACTACCACTTCATTCTCGTTAGCTGCAGCCTCTAAGTAGTAGTCACCGTTAGGTGTGAAAGTTCCTCTCTGGGGGATTAACCCGCTAGGCATTTTTACCATTCCCTGGAACGTTAAGCTAGGCAATGAGTAAAAACCTATGGAATCGTTTCCAGCAAACTCAACTGCTAGCATTGTGCCCTGTACGTTAGGACTTAGCATATAAGGCTGAGATCCAGGGGATGCCGAAAGTACTTTGACAACCGATCCATTGCTTGGATTAATTTCATCAATACTATTATTAAATCTCATAGGTACTAGTAAGTAATTCCCTGATGGGCTCCATCTTATATCACATGGATAATACGTCCTACCTGTAGGTGATACAAAAGTATCAGTCCAAACAACCTGTAACGTTCTTGTATTTATTACCTCAACTATTCCGTTTGGTCCGTCTGCTATTGCTACGTATTCGCCGTTCGGAGAATACGCTACGCCTATAAAGCCTATCTTATCTCCGACGCTAAACGTCTTTACGGTTTTTTGTGTAGTAGCGTTTACCACAAATACTGTTCCATTATTTAACGGCATAAAAACTACCTTTCCTTGGGATAAACTCATGTTGTATGGCATTTCTTCCCAATAGAACACTTGGTCTGGAACGTTAGGTGAAATATTTACTACATGTTGGAAACCCAGAAAGCTATCGGTTGTCGAGAACGGATTAATCACCATAGAA
The DNA here is from genome assembly GCF_000632495.1 of Candidatus Acidianus copahuensis. Lineage (GTDB taxonomy): Archaea > Thermoproteota > Thermoprotei_A > Sulfolobales > Sulfolobaceae > Acidianus > Acidianus copahuensis. The sequence continues at coordinate 368,943 of NZ_JFZT01000039.1, forward strand.
ATCCCCTTTTGAGTTAATACTAAGAGGTCGAAATTAGTGAAAACCTTAGATGTAGGAGAGGTCGAGATTGAGGAAGTTATAGGACTTTTTACACTCGTTGTTGATGGGGTATGTAGCATTAGGTAAGCTCCGCCGAAGCCTACAGCAATTATTACAATGAAACCAGCGAGCAAAATTAACTTATAATTCATAAAGAAAACAACGAAAATAACTTATAAAAGCTTATTGGACTTTTAAACCCTTATTGTAGTTGATTGTAAAGAAACATTATATTGTAATAATCAAGTCCACTTTATCTATTACCGCTTTATAGAAGTCAGGGAAACAACCTATTTTTGCCTCGTCTATAAGTTTTCCTGCCAAGTCCCTCATATAAGTACACTGATCGCACGCCTGCAAATATATTTGCTTCTCTTTAGATAATTTTCCAAGCCTTTCCGCTAGCGGATTTCCCTTGATTAGTAAGTATACGTTATTATCTATAAAGAACATTCCAACAACTTCAACTCCATGTCTTCCTTCCTCTATTTGAGGTACTATCATCTGTCCAAGTATGTAGTTTCCTAGGGAGGATTCAACTAAGTAAGCTACTCTTTTCAAGGATCTTCACCAACTCCTGAGCAGTTTGCTGAGATAACTCATTTACTTGGAATCCCCTTATCTCCTTAAGGAGATCAACAGCGTTATTTGTCTTAAGCCTTCTATCCTTGAATGCCTCGCATAAAGCCTCTAACGTTATTATAACCAGTGGACACTCGTTTGATGTATACGCCAATTCCAAGGGAGGTTTATAGTATATAGAAAAATGCCTCCCTTGTACTTCTGCATCTCCTAGCTTTTTATAATCTTTAGGAGGTTTACTTTGTCTAAACAGTCTCCTCATTAGGAAATCCGATGCGTAAACTCTTTTTATATTACAACCACAAGAATCAATCATAACTAAATTGAGTATTTGTCTATAATAAGTTTTGATGTTTTTAGATAATATACATTAAATGTTCCTTCTTCCTCAGAGAGATCGTTAACTGCATCATCGTCAAACAGTTTGGTATTTCCTCTTTCAAGTCTAGCTGCTAGCAGCTTTCCGTCGTTTTCTATTGCAGTGAGGAGCCACCCTCTACCTTGCGAAGCAGCAACAATAAGTGTTAATCCTGGATAATTCAAAATTTCTGGGGAAAAGTTCTGCATTGTTTTTTGTTTCTCTATCTTATCGAAGTAAACGTAAAGTCTAGCTAAAGATCCTTCGTTTCTTATGAGGTTTTTTATATCTTCCAAGGAGAAGTTGTTCTCCTTCCATTCCATCCTACTAAGGTAAATAATAAAAGACGCGTAATCTCCCTTATTGCGAACCTCATATCTACAGTTAAAAACTTTAGCAACCTCAGGAAGAGTGTAAAATATTGCTGCAGGGTGATCTGTTAGAACCTCTATAACGTCGTAAGGAGACGACTTAAGTATAGCCTTTTTTGTCTCTATCTCGGGTATAGGGCAAGTTGTACCTCTTAGATCCAATGTCTTAGAAATTCTAGGACTTAGAGCGTTCATTAGGAGGACGCTCCCTGAACTGGAATTTGTTTGCGCATGCAAATACTTTGAGTACTCTTCTAGGTTTTTTGTAATTTTACCTAAAATTATTCTAGAGGCAAAGCTAGCTATCCCCTCGTAATCAAGTTCTGCTGTTATCTTTCCCTTAATATTGCTAAACGTAACTGTTATTGAGAATTTCCCATTTTCTTCCAATATTTTTACTGAGTCCTTTGTAGTCCAGGCAAATACCCAATAATCCTTCCCTAACCACCTAAACCTAGCGACGTAGCCGTAGTCTAACGCTTTTAAATCTTTAAGTAGATAGAATTTCCAGCTTTTTCTGAGATCCAGTAGAGGTTCATAACTATCATTGTAAATATTAGCCTTCATAGAGTAACCTTAGAAGCCAAATTTATAAGCTTTTTTTCTTTTATTAAAAATTTTGTTAAAGAACAGTTAACCCTAAAAATATAAAGGTTAATTAGAAATTAAACTCATGAGAGTAGAGTTAAACTTGGTAGGGTTATGCTGTGCTGTTCCCCAACTTTTAGCATATTCTAAGATTAAAAAATTGAAAGAAGGAGATGTTCTAGAAATCGTAGTTGAAAAAGGAAGTTCGCAGGAGAGGGATATAGTTAATTTAATTGAATACTTTAAACTAGATGTAACAAGGAGAGAGAACGGAGATGAAGTTAGGTACACTCTTAAAATTGATAAAGCGATCTTATCTAACAATTGAAGTTCATATCACATTTAATATTTATTATCTTATTTTGTTGAAAGTAATCTTTAGATTCTATAATATTAGGATATCCTTTACAAAGGAGATCGAAGTATCTTATTCAATATTAATCATCATTTAGTGAATCTATTACAATTAATTTTATAAATAGTTAATTTCATAGAATACGAAGAAATTTACGTAATCTTAATCGCGGAATTTACTCAATTCATGAGCTTTTAATTAGACCTCAATTCGATCTTAAAGAGATAAAAGTAGGTTTAAAATTTTTTGAAACATTATTTAAATTCTTTTCCCCAAGATGTAAACTATGGTTGAAATAAATCAAAAAGCACCTGATGTAGAACTCGTGGATACAGATTTAAAGAAAGTTAAAATCTCGGATTTTAGAGGAAAGGTAGTAGTAATCGCATTTTATCCTGGAGCTTTTACATCAGTCTGCACAAAGGAGATGTGCACTTTTAGGGATTCCATGTCTAAATTTAACGAGATTAACGCTACGGTTGTTGGCATTAGCGTAGATCCTCCGTTTAGCAACAAGGCTTTTAAAGATCAGAACAAGTTAAATTTCACAATACTCAGCGACTATAATAGGGAAGCAGTTAAGCAATTTGGCATACCGATGGAATTTCCTTTTCTACCAGGTTACGTTACAGCTAAGAGATCTGTTTTCGTTCTAGACAAGGAAGGCAAAATAAGGTATAAGTGGGTATCAGACGATCCTGGAAAGGAACCAAACTATAAGGAAATAGAAGAAGTTGTTAGAAATTTGTCTTAACTACCTAGTTTTTTCTACTATAACTTGAACTACAGCTATTTTTCCCTTCTTAACCTCTTGAATTCCCTCAGTTAAGGCAAGTTCAATCTCGTCTATACTTTCCACTAGTCTAAAGTAACCGTTGAAAGCTTTTACAGTTCCGCCTATGTCGTATCTCTTAAAGTCTGCGCCAGGAAATACCTTTTTCGCCTTGGCTAATCCTTCAGGGTAAACCTCTTCCACTGCCTCTGCTGTAGCTAACCATCCACCGTTATCGTATATTACCACAAGAGAAGGAATTTGAGCGTAGTAGAACGCTTCTGGAACTCCAAATATGAACGAGCCATCCCCAACAGTGGTTATGACGTCCTTTCCCGTGGCCATCTTATATCCTATTGTTGAACCTAAAGCCCATCCTAAGTGGCCTTCTGAGAGATCTCCATAATATTCGTCAAAACTCAATTTACAATATTTAGGATTAAGAGGATATTCATCGATTATAGTAGCGTTGATCTTCTCCCTTATTTTACCTATATAATATGAGAGAACCTTGGGATGGATCTTCCTCTCTAGTTTCAGAGACTGGATTTCTTCCTCCCTTTTCTTATCTTGAAGACTCTTTTCTTCTAGAATTTTTGCTTTTCTTTCTTCGTTTTTAATGTCAAGTTGGTCGAAGAAAGCAGAAGGAGTAGACTGAATGCAAAGATCGCACGGAAATCCGTAAAATGGTATATAGGAGTACGAAGGTTCAACGTCTACCTTAATTACTTTTCCTTCAACCTTTTCCCTCTTTGGGATCCAAGGCACTTCTACTTCAACTGCAATCAAGAGATCCGAATCACTAACACTCCTTGAAATTGCCATTGGTCCATCAGTTGGGTAGTTTACCGTTTCCCCCACGTAGTTTATTACTGGAATACCTGACGAATCAGCGAACCGTTTTAAAGAGTTAAACCACTCCTTTCTTCTTCCAGCTCTCCACGTAATTATCACAGGGTTCTCAGCCTCCTCTATCAACCTCTTAGCTTTTTCTACACTTTCTCTTGTAGGTCCAGGTTCAAAGCTCGCTGCATTTACTTTTCTTTCCTTTGCTTCAGCTATGCTTACTTCTCTGGGAATCTCAACGTAAACTGGGCCTTTCGGTTCACTTGTGGCTATTTGTATTGCTCTAGAAACAACCTCTGGTATTTGATTTGGGTCCCTGACCTCAAAATCCCACTTCACCCACTGCCTTAATATTCCACCTTGATCTTTTGCCTCTTGAGTCCAGTGAATCCTTAAGTTTCTACTGGCCACACTTCCGGATTCTGTGTAAGGAGACCTCCCAGCGATCACGATTAGTGGAATCCTTGAAGTATAAGCGTTAATTATTATGCCTAGGGCATTAGCTGTCCCAGGAACTGTGTGAACTGCAACAGTACCTATCTTACCTCCTAGAGAATAGCCCAGAGCTGCGGACGCAGCAGTTATCTCGTGAGGTATGACCTCAAACTCGGGGAGAGAGGGATCCTCGACCTTTTGTTCTATGAACGCTGCGTAATCTGTTCCAGAAACCATAAATATCCTATCAATTCCCCTTTCCTTCAAGAGTTTTAAGAAGAGCCTCGTCGCGTTCATTTTAACACCTCAAAAAAACTCTTTAAGTTTTTGTACGCCAATTCCAAATCGCTTACATAAACGTATTCGTTTGTGGAATGAAGCAAGTTAAGTTCTCCAGGTCCGTAAGCAATAGTTTCTATTCCCCTTTCTCTGAAATGTCTTCCATCAGTTGCGTAAGTTGATATGAGAGGAACCTTCTCTTTCATAAATTTCTTAACGTATTCTCCCTGAGAGAACGAGGGTTCAGCTAAATCAATTAGATCTAAATTTCCCTTAATTTTTTTCTTAGCCTCTTCTAGAATAGATTTTGTTAGTAAGCCTGGAGGAACTCTGATGTCAATCTCAGCCTCAGCCGTATCGGGTACTACATTTACCTTTAATCCTCCCTTTATTGTTCCTACATTAACAGTTACTCTTTTTACATCCTTATATAGGTTCTCATTAACTTCCTTAACTCCTTCCATAGCTTCCTTTAGTGCGTTCTCGGGTTCAACATCCCTTTCCAGACTTCTTAAGGATATCAAGTCGTCTATTAGCTTATTTATAGCGTTCTCGCCGAATGTGGGGGTGCTTGCGTGTGCAGTTTTTCCTTTAGTTGATATCCTAAACTGTAAGATTCCCTTTTCTCCTACCATGATCTTGTCATGGCCAGTTGGTTCACCTATAATTACGAACTTAGGAGAAAAAATCTTTGAGATCTCTAAGCTACTTTTCCCTCCAATTTCCTCATCTGGAACTGCAGTAAATAAAACTGGATAATCTAGCGATTCAGAAATCTCAACAAATGTCTTCATTAAGACAGCTAATCCTCCCTTCATATCAGTTGACCCTCTGCCATATATTTTGCCATCTATTTCTAATCCTCTAAAGGGGTCAACTTTCCATGAAGTAGTTTCTCCAGCAGGAACGACATCAAAATGTCCGTTCAACATTATCCCCCCATCTTTTCCTGAGATAACTGTAGGCCAACCTTTTACGAATTCCTGAATCCTTGCCTGGAACCCATTATCGGTTAGATAGTCTCTTATAAAACCTGCACAATCAAAAAGTTCCTCTCCGGGAGGATTAATTGTCTTGAATTGTATGAGCTTACTCGTTAACTCCTTAAGCTCCATAACTAAAAAGTAATAAGAAACTTATTAAGATTTCCTATAAAATGTTAAATAGAAGAAGGTAAAATAGAGGAAAAAATTTCACCCCTTGTTGACTTCTTCCACTGGGGTCGATTCCGTCAATTTAGTTCCTACAGTTTCCGGTCCTAGGAATTGTCCTATTCCTACAAGAATAGCACCTATGATTAGAAGTACAGCGGTAGAGAACCAAATGTTAGTTGGAGTATCTATTGATTTGAATAGATAGTTATGCATGAGAGGTACGTAAATGCTGAACCATCCTCCCAAGAATATACCTGAAGAGTAACCAAATCCTACTCCTGAGGCTCTCATTGACGCTTTAAACCTCTCAGAAAGATAGACTGGAATTATTCCCCAAGGTCCTTGCGTTATTATACCTATAACTATTGATGCTATAAGAGCTAATGGTATACTGTTGATTGTAGCTCCACGAATTAAAAGATAGTAAATCGGAATAGCGATTATCGCAGTTGCTAAAGCCCAAATTAGAGTTAACTTCCTCCTACCTACGTATTGGGATATAGCTCCAAAGATAACCGCACCGGCAAAAGCAGCATAAGTGCCATATACGTAAATTGAGTCAGCTGTTCCAAGGCTGAATACTGACGGGCTATGCTCCAGGATTGTTGGGACAAACGCGAAAAGCGAATATGCAAAGAAGAACATCCCAGTCATGTAAACCATTACCTGAAGGAAGTCTCTTCTATACGGCTTACGAAAGAGGTCTAAGAAAGGACTTTTTCTAATTATTCTCTTTTCCCTAACGTCATCGAAAATAGGGGTTTCCTTCATAGTCAGTCTAATTATAAGGGCGAGGACGGCTATAACTAGCACAGTGAGAAATAGATACCTCCAGGCAAAATCCTCTAACCCGCTAACGCCGTATATTGCTATAAATGCTCCTTCCACTGCTGCAGCTATTGCTGCACCAAAAGAAAATCCTCCTTGGATAATTCCGCTTATTAATCCTCTCCACTTTAGTGGAGTCCATTCCATCGCAAAAGGATGTCCGGCAGCATACTCTCCACCAGCAAATATACCAACTGAAATTCTTATTATTACAAATAAAATAAAAGATAGTATCCCAACTTGTGCATACGTAGGTAAAGCTGAAGTTAAAGCACCCGATATACCTAAGCCTAGAATCGTAATTATTAGATCGTTTTTTCTCCCTATCTTATCTCCTAAATTACCAAATATTGCAGATCCAACTGGTCTAAATATTATTGTTAAGGAGTAGGCTAAAATTACAGAAAACGCTGCTAAAAGAGGTGTTTGAGGAGGTAATAAAACATTGGCTATTACTGGAGCTATTGAAAGAATCATAGTAAGGTCATATGAGTCTAACATAAAACCTATAAACTGTGAGACAACAGCTTTACCTGTATCCCTTGTAAACCCTTTTGGCTCCATACAGAATTAATTAAGTTGTTCAGTTTTAAAAATTTTTTTTGATCTCTATAGGGTTTGATGAGAGAAACTGTTTCAGATACTCAGTTATTCCGTGCAGGGAGGGGTCACCTTAGATCCTGTGGAGTTGACCCCTCTACCTAAACAAGTGGATCAAGACAATTAGCTCAATCTGAGAAATAGGAAAAAGATTATCAACAACCATTTTTTCCAAGTAGCTAAAAATTGCCATCCATCATTTTGAAAATAATAGCATTTATATACACATAAAAAACTTATTTCTGATTTAAAATAGGAAAAAGTTTCATGTCCTCCGTTAAGATAAATAAGATAAGTATATTATTCCCCCACTCGATAAATATATTGTGAGTGAATGAGTTCGTCTCGACAACAGCCCAGCTCTTTCTATGAAGAAAGACTGGGGAATTCTGCCCAGATCACGTACCCTGTTCTAATAAGGTCTGGAAAAGGAAGTAGAGTAGTAGACGTTGAAGGAAAGGAATACATAGATTTTAACATGGTGCAAGGAGACATAATTGCCGGTTTTGGTAATAGCGAGATTGTAGACTCTCTTGGTCTCGCTAGTTCCGTGAGAAGGAGGGAAGTTGAAGAATTAATAAGGAACATATATGGCTTGAAGGAAGTTAAAATATCCCACAGCGATCCCATAAAACGCTTGGTAGAAGCGCTTACACTTGGAAGGAAAAAGATTCTGTCATTTGAAGGTCACTTCCATAGACACTTCTTTAGAAACGTAGTTTACGCTACTTGGAACGATATAGATTCCTTTAAGCGATTATCTGAGGGAGTTGCTGTGGTAATTCTTGAACCGGTTCCAATGAATATGGGTATAGTACCACCAGACCATGATTTCCTTAGAGAAGTTGTTGAAACATCTAAGGAAAAAGGTATAACTGTAATATTCGATGAGACAAAAACTTCTACTAAAACCTATGGAGGAGCCTTAAGATCACTAGGAATAAAACCGGACATGGTTATCTTCGGTCCATCTTTAGCCAATGGGATGTCCTTATATGCCGTTGGCGGAGATCACGATATCCTTAAGGTAATTAACTTCAAAGTCGATAAATTTCCGGCGGTAATGGCAAAGGCTGTCCTTACTAATGTAGTAACTGAGGAAAACATAAATAAATCTATAGAACTTAACAGGGATTTGACCAAGGCTTATGAAGAGCTAATCCTTGATTATGGAATAAACGCTAATATCTCCTCATGGGGTATTAGTTCCTCTTTATTCTTTGGAAGTAGACCAAGAAACTATAGAGACTTTCTGAAGGTATCGGCGTCCAAGTTTAGACTTTACGCAGAAATGATGCTTGAAAGAGGGATAATTCCATCCTCCGATTATGACGGAGAATGGACTGTTTCAGTTGCACACTCTAGAGAGGACATCTCTATTCACATAGAAGTTGCTAAGGAAGTGTTAAAGTTGCTTAAGAAGAGGTTATCTTAGCCTTTATTTCAGATAAAACCTCTGGATCTTCTAGGATTGTCTTATCTATTTCCCTTCCTGACATTAAATCCTTAAGAGCCCTCCTGACAATCTTCCCGCTTCTAGACTTTGGAAGCCTTTCAACGTTATACACTTTATCTATGACGTAAATCTGACCTAACTTCTTTCTTACCTCTCCTTTAATGTCTACCGCTGGATCCCCGACATAAAATATTACAATTTTCTCTCCTTTGACTTCATCAGGAATACCAATTGCAGCTACTTCCACTACTCCAGGTATTGAGGAGATTAGTGCCTCTATCTCGCCACTAGTGAGACGATGGCCTGCAACCTTTATCATGTCGTCAGATCTACCCACGATTTTGACGTAGTTGTGTTCGATAATCGCTATATCCCCGGTATTGTGTCCACCTAGGGAGAAGTACTCTTCGTATTTTCTCGGATTGTTATTAACTCCTAGGAATTGAGTTGGGAACGGTGTCTTAACTAATAGAATACCTGGAGAGGAAGGTTTACCTTGTTCGTCAACAGTCTCTAGAACAACTCCAGGGAATGGTACGCCCGCAAAACCTTTCTTTGGTTCAACTCCTAAGGCAAATGGAGTGCCAACTATGTATCCAGCTTCAGTTTGACCATAAACGTCCGTAACATTATCCGCAAAACTCTCGGCGAACTTCCAAGCTTCCTCGTTCATTATTTCTCCTGCTGTTGCTACGTATTCTATCCTTCTTGGTTTTACGTCTAATTTCGCTAAGAGACGAATAAGCGTTGGGGACGTAAAGAACACCTTTGGGTTTACATCGTCCACTATTCTAGGTATTCTATCCCTAGGAAAGTCTGGGGCTCCTTCCATGAAAGCTAGTGTTCCGCCGTGGATCAGAGTGCCATACATTATCCTGGAGAACGTTATCCATCCAACATCGGCTGTGGTGAATACGACGTCACCCTCCCTTAGAGAGAACATTATGTCAAATACGTTATAGTCCCCAACCATCCACGAACCATGAGGCAAGACAATGCCCTTTGGCCTTCCCGTAGTTCCAGAAGTATACATGATCTTAAGTGGTTCGTTACTCTCTGGGTAATAATATGGTAAATTAAGGTCACTGGGTTCCAGTCCCCTAGGTAAATTAATACCTCCTAAATCGAACAGCTTAATCTCCTTTCCTCTCCTGCTAGACTTTTCGGTTGAGATAATTATCTTAGGATTCAGATCGGCAAGTCTAGACGAGATAGCCTCTTCTCCCAAACCCGCAAATAGTAGCGTGTAAACCGAACCGATCTTCGCACAGGCAAGAATAGACGCTATAGCTTCAGGGATATTTGGCATGTATATTGCTACTCGATCCCCTTCCTTTACCCCCTTACTTTTTAGGGTTGAGGCAATGGAATCTACAATTCCCCTTAATTCAGCGTAAGTTATCTCTCTCTTTGCTCCGCCTTCACCAAACCAGATTAAGGCTTTACCTTCATGGGATAACGAGTTTTCAGCTATATTAGCCCTCCCGTTTACGAACCATTTTCTTCCTAAGAGAGTATTGCTCCACTTTTCTCTCCACTTTAGCTTGTTTGCGAAGTAATCCCAATAAGAGGAGGGATCTTCTATTGCTTTTTGGTAAGCTAAAGAGTAGTCCATGCAAACATTACTTTACTTGGATTAAAAACTATCTTATTCACACCTAAAACTGGGTAAACTCATCATTGTGTTCGCATTTCTATCTTAATTTTTCCTGTATAAAAAAAAGATTAATTTAATTAACGTCATAATTAGCTTGAAAACACCTTGATAACGATAAAGCATTGTATATTAACGATTATAAACTAGTCAAAACTCTACATCAATGAAAGGTTAACGGGAGAAAAAGACTAGCGATAAAACTTTTATATACACTTTTTATCTAACAATCATGTATAATTTAAATTTAAAAATTCTATCGCTAGCAATCTTGATTATTTTATGTATTCCAGTAAGCTATAGTTCAACCGAAATAACTTCATCCGCCAACAGCCCACCAGTACTTCTGAAAGGTTTTCATTACCTAGGTCCACTTAGCTCATCAACTGATGTTACGATAACCGTTTTCGTAACACCTAAGGACGTAAGTGAGATCTTCTATTATGCGCTATCTACTTCAGACCCGTATTCTCCACTATATCATCATTTTCTGACTAAGAGTGAAGTGAAAAGAATGTTTTATCCCGTTAAAAGATTTGATGAGATTGAGAGTTTCCTTATCGATCACGGGTTTAAAATCGACCTGAAAGCACTAGATTCAATTATAGTCGTTCAGGGAACTGCAGGGCAAGCAGAGAAGTACCTTGGACTGCACTTTTCAGTTTACGGAAATGGCACATTAACGTATTATACTTCCTATGGTACTTCAAGCGTTTCAGCCTACGTCTTTTCATCTAACTACACCTCAATTTTTCTATCTAAACCTAATTTCCTCATCACTCATTCTCTTACAGAGGAAATGCAATCCTCTAGAAACATTACTGAACCTATAGAAGGATATCCGCCTACAGTAATGCAGAGGGTTTACAACGCAACATCACTTTACTTAAAAGGGATTGATGGAAACAACTACACCATAGGTATTCTAGATTTTGAGGGAGATCCCCTAATATCTGAACAACTTAACTACTTCGACAGGGTCTACAATCTTCCTAATTCAAACCTCACTATCATCCCCGTAGGTTCATATGAGCCGAATTGTGGGATAATATCTGGTTGGGCAGATGAGATTAGTCTGGACGTAGAAATCTCTCACGTAATGGCTCCTAGGGCGAACATCGATCTTTACGTAGCAAATCCTAGCTTGAGCCTTCCAGCTATCGTAGCGTTCATAGATCAACAGGACAGAGTTGACGTCCTGTCTCAAAGCTTTGGTTTTCCCGAGTCTTCAATTCTAGAGGATCCATCCTCAATTTATAGCCTTATAATGATGACTGATATGTATTACGCGCTAGGGTCTTCTGAGGGAATTTCCTTTTTAGCTAGCAGTGGAGATGGAGGAGGTTCGGGTTATAGTTATGGTCCCCTAGGAGGAGTGGTTTATCCAGCTTCTTCTCCTTTTGTCACTGCGGTTGGAGGAACTACTACGTATGTGGATTTTCCTAACGGTTCCTATCAGACTGCATGGTCTAGTTATGGATTTATCCCTCTCAGAGTCAATGACGGTGGTTCCACTGGAGGAATTAGTGTAATTGAGCCGAAACCTTGGTATCAAATAGGAATGCATACTCCTCCTACTTTTCCCAATGGAAGGACTACGCCAGATATATCGGCAAACTCAAATATATACCCAGCCATATATGTTATCCTTCCAGGTAATGAAAGTCAAATCATAGGAGGGACTAGCGAGGCATCTCCGCTAGTTGCCGGTTCTATTGTTCTCTTAGATCAGTATATCGGGCATAGGCTAGGTCTTCTAAACCCTATAATTTACTCTATCGCTGAGAATTTATCCATATATGGAAAGGCAATAACCCCAATAGACTTCGGCTATAATATACCATGGAAAGCAAAGTACGGATACAATTACGTAACTGGGTGGGGGACGCTAAACTTAGGTTACCTTGCACATTACCTCAATATAACTAACAATAAATTGCTTCCAACAGCCCTTGTAACTTTAGAGAACTCTAGCACGGAATCTGAAGTGTTTTACCCAGGTCAGACGATGAACATAATCTCAAACATTAGTTGGAATGGGAAGGAAGTAACGCAGGGGAACTTCACGGCAATAGTTGAGACGTGGGAGGGCAATATTACCTCAGTACACTTGAAGTACAACGGAACGCTGTGGACCGGAAAAGTTAAGATACCTAATGCTTCTGGAATAGCCTTTGTAATGGTTTTGGATGGAAAAGTTATAGGTATGAGTGAAGCATTTCTAGGCTATTTAGTAAAATTTATACCACCATTTAAAATAATTATTCTAGGCGATCCAACAGTAAACGCAATGGTATATACCATCTACGGAAAACCAGTTAACGTTACTTATACCTTTAACGCTTCTATATTCTCCTATAACATTGTAAACAACACGTACACCAAGGTTGGGGAAGCAAACTTCTCCATTATTCCCAACACTTACTATGGTTTAGGTATAGTCGGCTACTCCAGTAAGGTAAAATTACCTGTTGGAGTGTATATGTTGAGGGCTTCCTCACAGTTCTTTGGTTACACATTTGGGATTAATGGAGATCTCCAGCAAGGACTATGGATAGTCCTTTCACACATAGCCTCAATGCCAGGTGTAGTCGCTCCTGGACAAAGCATATATGTAGATGGAGTCCCCACTAATTTCGGGGCTAACATAACTGCAGAGTTAGTAAATCAAAGAGGGCAGATTATAAGCGAAACTGCAATTCCCCCAATTCCTGTAATAGAGGGAGGGCTGCAATTTCTCACATGGCAAAACTTTCTTGATGTACCTAATTTAACTCCTCCCGGTTACTATTACGTTATTATAAACTCTACTGTCCCTAACGGTGATAACTGGTCTCAGGTTGGACTCTTCTATGGGGAAATTTACGTATCTCCATCCATTTCTGAAGTTCATTACTTGATAAATAAGCTAGCCTATGAAGGGTCTACTATCAAGATATACGCAAACATAACTGCTGAATCAGGTAAGGAGGTTAAATACGGTATATTTACTGCAATGGTATACCCGGAGATCTATAAGGAGGAAGAGACGACGATTCAGCTAAATAACGAATTTGATGTTCCACTTTATTTTAATTCAACTCTAGGATTATGGGAAGGCAACCTCACTTTACCTTCAGATCTCTCCTCTGGTAACTTGTCCTACTACAATAACCCATATGCCTCGGGACCTTTTGGCATCGTAATCTTCGGTAATGCGTATAACGGATATCCAACGGAAAACACCTATAACTATCAGGATGTATTTTATGTATTACCTTACCTTCAGGTTAAAGGAGAAGTGATACAGAGCATACAACCTTTCAACCTTTACCTAACAAATGACATTATTAACATGAGTGGAGAAATATCTAATTCCGTTCTTGATAACGTAACAATAGAAAGGGGAATAACGCTAGACTATGTTAACGCCTCAAACGTTACGGTGATTGACGAGAACTTAACTGTTATATCTTCAACTTTAAGTGGGTTAAGAGTTATTAATGGTTCTATAACGTTAATAAATAGCCGTGTGCAAAACGTTACCCTTAACGGTTCTACAATAACTACAATAAACTCTAACGTTACAGGGATCAAACCACATGTTCCTATAATCAGTATAATTTCTCCTAAAGCCTTATCAAACTTAACTGGAATAGTTCACATAAAAGTATATGTAAATGGAAGCGATATACGCGCCGTGAAAGTATACATAGACGGGAAACTGATAAAGACGTTCAATGAGGGAGGAGGACTAGAAGTAGAGATCAACACTACCCAATATCCTGATGGAACGTACACAATTTACGTGAAAGCAATACAGCAAGATAAAATTAGCTCTACATCGTCAATAGAGGTAAACTTCGAGAATAGTATTTCAAAATTACAACATTCAATTTCGGATGAGAAGGACAAACTAAAGAATTTATTCATTCTTGAGTATGTAATTATAGCTTTGATAATAGCGATAGCTTCACTGTTAATTTTCACGATCAAGAAAAAGGGATGAACAGTTTATAACAACTTTCAATTGGTTTTTAAGGCATAATTTACCTTTGTCGTAACCTTCCAGTGATTTTACCTTTGAATAAAATAGGTCTTTTTTTTTAAAAAAATCCTTTAGCTCGTCTCCACAACTGGGCCTTGCTAACAGAAGAAGGTTAAGTATTCATTTTTAAGGCGAGGTTTTCAAATAATTGATCGTTATGATGGGCTCAGAACGTGGTGAAGCCTAAGGGTTCACGAACATGACAATTACTGTCCATAAAGCCCAAACCCCCAATCAAGTTCACAGTTGGAGAAAGCGCTGTAATGTGGAACAAAACGTTTCCACTCTCACATTGATCTTCATTTATTACATAGGAAAACAACGCAATACCATGTCAAATCCACAACCGGATAGGAACAAAAAATTCCTCATCATAGCTCTTGCAGTAGCGTTGATAGCTTTAGGTATAGGAGGATTCTTACTTTTACATAGGAGTACAAGTAATTTAACTCCCTCCACTCACAGCTCTTCTAGTGATTCCTTACCTCAGACGTTCAGTGTTTTGTATGGAGGAGATTGGGCAATCAACGACAACTACAGTGGCATTATCACAGTTAACAACAACGGAACGGTAAGTTTGTCAATATTGAACGGTACAAAGGAAGTCGAAAATTCATCGTCTACGTTTCCTGCAGGTACGCAAATCAAAGAATACGTCATAACGTCTTTGACCGATAGATCTGAAAACGCTACTGTAGTGGCATTTAACTTTACAAACTCCTCGTTTGCCTCTGGTTTCTTTCAATACTACTTTTACGTTATAAACGAGACGGCTCACGCTTATCATGTCGCTTATCAAAACCTGAGCTATAGCGGATACTCTGGCGCCGTAACTAGTCCAGTAATAAATAACGTTACTGTTAGTCTAGGGGTAGCGCACTCGGGTGAGAGCGTAGTGATAGTTGAGGTGTCAGGTAACGAACTGAGCGTAAACAAATACGAGTTAATTCTGCAAGACGTAATTAACACTTTTTAAATTAGAGAACAGCTTAAATTAGAGAACAGCTTTTTGTCATGACCCCTCGTCATATTGTAGAACCGCAGTATACCATATAAGAATTTATGAGGAAACGTCAATTCACCTCTCGTCTGGAGGGTATTCTTAGCGTGATCACTAGAAAAACTGAAAGATTCTTGTTCTTTCCAAGCGTATAGAGAATTTTATAATAAAAACTCATTAAACTTCAATTAATAATCTAAATAAGAACCCCTTCAGAAGGCAAAACTTTACCTTCGTAGGTTAACTTAACATCTTACTTTTTCCTAACAAGTATTCATTGAAAAAAATTGTTGATAAACGTCATCTCCTTCTCGTGTAAATAGTTAATATTTTTTTAAAAAGCCTAATTTAAATATACCCTGATGAGACCTTACATTATTATTTTCTCTACAATAACAATTGACGGAAAACTCGCCTCCGTAGATCACTTTAGTGAACTTAGTTGTCCATACGATAAGGAAAGGCAACACATACTTAGAAGCGAGGTAGATGCAATCCTTGTTGGGGGAAACACTGTTAGGTTAGATAATCCCTCATTAACTTCTAGGAGATCTCCAGTTAGGAAAGACCCAGTTAGAGTAGTGATCAGTAAAGACCTAAACCTTAACCCTTCTTTCAAGATCTTTCAAACGCCTCCCCCAACAATCGTTTACAGTGAAAATCCAAATCCCCTTATTAAAAAAGAGGTCGAAGAAAAGGGAGTTAAGGTAAGAGTGATAAACCCCTTAACTATGAAATCCTTAACTGAGGACCTTTATGCCCTAGGGGTTAGAAGACTAATGGTTGAGGGAGGAGGTAAAACAATATGGAGTCTTATCAGGGAGGACTGCTTTGACGAGATAAGGGTTACAATTTCGCCAAGAATCTTTGGTTCTGGCGTAAGCCTAGCGCAGGGTGAAGGATTTCCAGGCAAGATCTCACCTTTACTAAAACTTAAGGCAGTCGAGGAGTGTCAATGCGGGCAAGAGGTTCACCTCATTTACGTTCGTTAACGTAACCCATTTTTACGGCTAGTTTTGTGCCCTTATAATATCCGTAAATCCCAAAGATTATGACAGTTATGATCACTAGGAAGAAACCTATACCTAAAGAGTGAAGGTTATGGACTTTAATTGGAGTTATAATGTTATATGCTAAAACTTGAGGAAAAGCTAGAACTCCTAATCCTCCCAATATGAAGGCCAACCCTCCATACTCCAGGATTGTAATAGTTATGGTCTTCCCTACTAAAGCTATCCCCTTCATGGTCAAGTGCTTTCTAGTCTCCATAAATTTCCCAAAAAACGTTCCGAACAATACCTGAGCAGTCAGAGTGCCGATACCAAACAGAAATCCAGGTACCCAGCCTAAGTACACGTTTGGCATAGTTGGAGCTAGGACTGTGTAAATTATTAATGCAAATGCTCCAAATCCAAAACCAGCTACAAATCCGTGAATTAACGCTAACTTTACTGGGACAGGTTTAGTTAGATCCTTTTCGTTAATGCCAGATGGATTTATCTTATGGGAAAGCTCCTCCTCTTGTAATGCACTGCCCTTCTTATGCACACCGGTCATTACTCCAAGCTTTCTCTCTAGCGCGTGAACGTGAAAATAAGTCCCAGTCCTTATCATGTAGATTGCAGCCAAAAACATAGCTAAACCAACTATTATGTAGGTTATTCCAAAGGCTGCAGTTGTCATAAATATCCCAGCCAGTGCCAAGTAAGCTAGCTCAGAGAGAATTGAGCGCTGTAAAGTAAAACCTGAGGAAAATATTAGCCCCGTCTTCGCACCTCCTTTTCCACTAAACGTTCCAACAGAATAAGAGAAAGTTATTGGCCACGTGTGTTCGTCAGGAGTTACTCCGTGAAGAATTCCAAGTAAATATGAGATCACAAGCGCACTAAGAAAGTCTACGTTTTGTGGATTCCATAAATTAATTACAACCATTTTATCACCTATCTACTATTTTATACTTATTATTCTCATATTTAAATTTAGGGCAACCCCAAATGAAAGGGTTAAATTACGTTTGCTGCGCTTCGCTATTAGATTTCTCCTTTCGTCCCTGATCTGCTGATCTAACCCTGATTTCGCCAAAGCCTATGGCCCTTGATTTACCTACACCGACGAAGTTAGCGTATGATAAGAGGGTCAGGATGTTGTTTCTTAACTTGGAGTTCCTCTTAGCCTCAAGCGAAAAGAGACACCAACCCGTGAATCCTCTAACAAAACCCTTATCGTATTTTACGGTAATGGGGAAAAGCCTGTAATCAACTTCCTTTAGGTAATAGAGCGTTCTAAGACCTAAAACGTTTGTTATTTTTCTTTCCATATTCTTATTCCAATGAGATACAATGGATGACATTAAGAGGGGTACATAAGGGAAAATGACGTATCTGTTCTTTTTCCTTTTAAAGGAAGGACGGGGAGGCTGGAGAAGGGTAGGAGTGAGAAAATCTATTCTAATTAGCCTATCGTCGGGAATAAGTGCAGTAATCCTCTCCTCATCGTATATTTCCATCTTCTCTAGCTCAACTGAAAATTTTTCATTATAAATCTCAAATGAAAAGGAAGGGTTAGAGATTGCCTCTTGCATGAAGTCGTTATCAAGTGAGGTTACGTTAAATGTGTACTTTTCATTGGCGCGAAGAGTTACAAATCTCCCCTTCCTAGAATAAAGTGGTTTGCCTTCCTTCTTTATTGCGGTCACACGAAAAGGTTTTCCCTCTTCAGGATTTTCAATATGCTTTGAATAGGTTTGAGAGAATGAGAGAAGGGCAGTCCGTGAAAATTTTGATGAAAAAGGCTGGACAATTACTTCATGAGAAGGAACAAAGGAATAGGTAATGATAATCAATGTCATCATTAAAAAATACACAATATATATATTTTATGTTTATTGGCTCTAAAGTCTTTCTTTCAATTCCTTTTAGGATGCAACTTTCTTAATGCGGGAATGGGTTCCCGCTATATATATGGGCTTTCAATTCCTTTTAGGATGCAACTGCAAAATATTGCACTAATAGAGAAAAAGAAATAGTGTGCTTTCAATTCCTTCTAGGATGCAACAGGGTATGGCACAAAGAGTGGAATATGAACACGATAAATATCTTTCAATTCCTTCTAGGATGCAACGGGGCATGTTCAGTCAAAAAATTAAGGAGATGAAAAAACTTTCAATTCCTTCTAGGATGCAACATATAGCACACCAGTAACACTGATTACGTCACCAAGCTTTCAATTCCTTCTAGGATGCAACCGAAATACGCTAAAAAGTATGCAGATATAGAGTTCTACCTCTTTCAATTCCTTCTAGGATGCAACTTAGTTTAAGTCAACCCACAACCACGCAAAAAGTTATAGTCTTTCAATTCCTTCTAGGATGCAACAAAAGAAAAGACCTCAAGATAATTGAGGGAGAAAGAGGAAAACGAAACAAACTTTCAATTCCTTCTAGGATGCAACGGGCCAATATACTTAATACTCTTGCAAAAATAGTCTCTGACTTTCAATTCCTTCTAGGATGCAACTCCTCTTCCAATT